>JBGRQA010000017.1:0-121361 GCA_041725895.1 Marinifilaceae bacterium | reverse complement strand
AAAGTCTCTAAAATACCGATGATTCCTTAGCTCAGCTGGTAGAGCACAACACTTTTAATGTTGGGGTCCTGGGTTCGAACCCCAGAGGGATCACTTGAATTAGGCCGCTTCCATTGGAATGTGGCTTTTTTTATGCCTGATATTTATTTACTCCACAAGACTTCCCTTAATCCAAAATTATTCCTGTTATTCTATCTATCTTTGGAATATAAAATATTGGTCTGTTAAATCAATTTAAAAAGACAGACTCACTTATATTAAGCCTCATAAACAACAAAAGGCCATGATTGTTTACATTAACCATATCAAAATAAAAATCTTTAAAGGAGCCCGTCTTCGGGATGCTGTAGCCTCCTATTCCAAAGAGTGCTACAAGCTTTTGATAGAGGAAAAAATCTGGATAGAAGACAAGAGAGGAAATGGTATGGATGCTGATGGCCGATTATGGGAAGGGATTGAGCTTTTTATCAAACACAAATAAAATGACGAGAACACTCAAACACTTTATTTATCTATTTCTATTTATTGCTTTAAGCGCTTGTAGTGGCAATTCGCTTACCGTTACATCAGACAACAAGGAGGAACCAATAAATGAAACCCTCAGCGAAAGCATCATTCTTCTGCATGTAAATGATATACATGCTAATATGGATAACTTTCCCAAGATAGCAGCCTATATTGAAGAGCTTCGCAACACAAACGAGAATGTATTTCTACTATCGGCAGGTGATTTGTTTAGTGGCAATCCCTTTGTCGACCAGCACGAGAGACCAGGATATCCCTTAATTCATTTAATGAATGAATTAAAATTTGATGCTTCTGCTTTGGGAAATCACGAATTCGATCATGGACAAAAGGTTCTCAATGAAAGAATGGATGACGCCAACTTTCCATTCCTATGCGCCAATATTGATACCCAAAATGCCGTATTAAATCAACCGCAACCCTATATCATCCTAAAAACTGCAAATGATTTTCCCATTGTTGTTCTGGGCTTAATTGAAACAGGAACAAAAATTGATGGTCGTTACATTCCATCCACGCATCCAGACAAGGTAAATGACTGTAATTTCCTTTACTATAAATCTATTGCAGGCGAATACACCCATCTAAAGAAAGAGGACAACCTGTTTCTCGTTCTGTCCCATTTAGGGCAAGGTACTGATGTGAAATTGGCAGACAGATATTCTGAAATCGATCTGATAATAGGGGGACACTCCCACTCCACCATTAAAAACCCTTACATTCAAAACAATGCTCTGATCTGTCAGGCTGGCTCAAAGGGGAAATACATCGGCCGTATTGATATAAAAATTGAAGAAGGAAAGATAAAATCGGAATCAGCCCAACTTATAGAAACAGAAAAACTTAGTGCTGTGAACAGTAGGATTCAGTCCATTGTAGATCAATACAACAACAACTCCGCAATGAAAAGAATTATTGCTCAAAACAAATCAATACTTAGCAATAAGAATGAACTAGGAGCACTAATGACTGATGCCGTAAACTGGAAACTAAAAACAGATATTGCATTTCAAAATTCAGGAGGAATTCGCAGCAGTCTACCACAGGGAGAGATCACGGTTGGACAGGTATATGAATTGGATCCCTTCAATAACGATATTATACTATTTGAATTGAGTTGTGATGAAATTCGCTCTCTTCTAAATTCAACATCAGAAGGCGATTTAAAAGTAGCAGGCATTAACTATCGCTATCTCGGGCAAGGAAACATTCAATTGGAAAATTACGATGGAACTCTATTGGATGAAAGCCAAACATATAAAGTAGGCCTCAACTCCTATATAGCAAGTGCCTATAACTTTGATCACAATGATATCGGGCAAAACTCATCAGTTGCCAGCTCAAACTGCCTGATGGAATTCCTCGAATTCAAAAAAGAAATTAATTACAATGGAATAAACAGAATTTTCAAGAACTAAGTAGAACTGAGCTCAATCGTATGGATTGAGCTCTTTTTTTGCAAAGCTTATAACTCTACTGGAAACATCTTCTTCACACTTCCCTCAAGCTGGAAATAGGTTAAAGGAAAACCAGTAATAGTCAGGTCTTCATCAAAAAGGAACATCATTGGAGTTCTATATACATTAAAAAGAGAAACTAATTCACTCCTTAATCCTTCAGGATCCCAGGAATTGATCCAATGATAATTTCTATCCTCGGTAACTTGCTCCCAAAAATCCTTACTACTATCCAGAGAAACCGCTACAATTTCAAACCCGTTCTCATGATATTGTTCATAAAGATTTCTCATACGATCCAATAAAAAATTACTATGCGGGCAACTGGCAGACCAAAAGACAAGCAAAATTGCCTTTCCATTAACTTCCGAAAAAGTTTGTGTTCTTCCTTCCTGCACATTGGGCAAAACAAAATCGGCAATTTGTTCTTCAAGAACCATTTCTTGTGAGTCATGGACCCGATTCCGAATCAACCGATTGGACATGATATACTCACAAGTATTTTGATAACAGTATGCCTCGGTTATTCTCCTGTATACTTCCGGATATTTTTCATCAGGAAACCTTTTGAAGAGAAAATTAGTAAGACGCTCCTGGCTGTAAAGATTCACCTCCGCCTCGTAAAAAAGTTGATCAATAACCTTTTGCACTCCTTTCCAATTTTGGCTATTAATCTTCTCATCCATCTTACTTATCTGAATGAATTCATCTAACTTATGATAAAATAGTGGACTCTTTAAAAGAACCGTATCCGTAAAATCAAGATAATCGAAGAAATGTTTCTGACGATAAAGGTCCTTAGTTATTTCCTTCACCCCACGGCCTATAGCCACATCAATTTCTCCGATGGCCATACGAGCAGGCCAACTTTGCTTATGGTCTATCCATAAATTGTGAACCAATTGTTTCCATTCTTTGCGTAAAGCAGACAACTCATTTTTGGGCTTCCTGTAATCAACATTCGTAGAATGTAGGGAATCTATTAACCTTTCACCTTCCTGTAAACGATGAGCAATGTGATTTAGTTCACTACGATAATAATGAAAAAGGTTGTTTTCCCCTGATCTTCGAAAACTAATTTCACCATTTTCTACCAAGCCCTCAACTCGAAAATCAAGCAAGGGTTGGTCAACCATTATATCGACAATATCATTGCCTTGACTGAGCCGATAAATACCCTTTTCCCCGTTAAAATCAAACTGAAAATTACCTTCAGCATCGACCATAGTAGAATCCAAAGCAAATAAATCCGCCTCATCAAACCAATGAATCGACACTCTACTCCCACTCCATTCCAAAACGTTTCCCTTAATTCGAAAGGAATTCTGTCCAAAGGAAGAAAACATTATTAAAAGACCACAAGTAAGAAAAGAGAGCTTCAAAATTCTCATCTATAAAAAATTGATTTTGGATTAAATTATAACTCTGAAAATTGACTAATTTCGCAGACATTACTCACAAATAAGAGATACCGTTTAAGTCAAAGATAAAAAAAAGAAACCAAGGCATTACCTGTGAAAAAAATATCGTGGTTACAAATAGTCAAACCCCAGGCTATCCCGGCCTCTCTTCGGAATTTCTAAAATTCTCCATTTCCCTCATCTAAAATATCTTATGATTTTTTCTTTTTTTTTTATATTTTTAGAAATACATTTGAAAAAACAAAGAAAGGCAATTATATTTGCAGTGTTCAAAACAAATGATTCCTTAGCTCAGCTGGTAGAGCACAACACTTTTAATGTTGGGGTCCTGGGTTCGAACCCCAGAGGGATCACAAAAAGGCCGGTGGAGACACCGGCCTTTTTTTCCTCAAATAAGAAAAAAGCTGTCTTCTTCGGAAAACAGCTTTTTTTACATCCTGTTCGGTCTGTTTTTATTCGTTCCAAACAATTCCAATACGTCTCTAAAAAGAAAGAAACTGCCATCTCCAAGCCAGAGACAGCAGTTACTATATTAATTTCTATAACCTTTATTTTCTGGTTATTTCAGTTTTCAAATATTTAGCAAAGAACCCCATCATTGTTTTATACAATTCAATTTGATTCTCCTCATGATGGAAACCATGCCCTTCGTTGTATTTCACCATATAGGGAACATCATAACCTTTCCCCCGAAGAGTTTCAACCACCTGATCCGATTCATTAATATTTACACGAGGATCATTTGCCCCCTGAACAATAAACAAAGGTTTGGTGATTTTATCAGCATTTAACGCCGGAGAAACCTCCTCCATGATCTTCTTCTCCTCTGGATTTTCAGGATCGTACCATTGAGCGTAGAACTGCTTCATAAAAGGCTTCCAATAAGCAGGGAAAGACTTCACAAAAGTAAATAAGTTGGAAACACCAACATAATCTACACCACAAGTGTACAAATCAGGAGTTTTTACCAAACTTCCCAACGTGGCCAATCCACCGTAGCTTGCACCATAAATAGCAACCTTATTGGCATCAACCCAACCTTGTTCGATTACATAAGCAACACCGTCCTCCAGATCATTCAACATCTTCCGACCGATTTGCTTGCTTCCTGCAAGGTAAAACTCCTTACCATAACCTCCCGAACCACGATAATTCACTTGGAGTGTGGCATATCCACGACTTGCAAACAATTGAGTTTCGGGATTGAAACCCCAACGATCTCGAATGCCATAGGGACCTCCATGCGGATTCACAATCAACGGAACTTTTTGCCCCATTTTAGCCTCCTTGGGCAAAGTAAGGTAGGCATAAACAGTCATCCCATCTCTTGATTTGAATTTGATGGGACGCATTTCCGCCATATCCTTTTCCTTCAACTGAGGCATCAAATTCAAGAGCTTCTTCATTTTGTCCGAAGCAACATTATACATATAGTACTCACCATACAATTTATCACTACCTACATAAATAAGATATTTGCTCTCGTCATCCGAATAGGAAGTAATGGAGTACTCCTTAGTACCAAATTCTTTGGTAAAGCGGGCATGAAGATTTTTATAATACTTACTCACCGGAGTGATATGGGATTTTTCGCCAGTGTAGTGGAAATAATCAATTTCATATCCTCTCTTGCGGGAACGAGACATCCCATCAACATCAAAAGTAGGATTCTCATAGACTACCTCCAATACTTTCTTTGCTTTCAAATCGTATCTTGCAATAGCCTTTTTGTCACGGCCCAAATTCGTTAACACATAAGCCTGATGGGAATTGGGGGCTTGGTAATCAAAACCAAGAATGGCAAATTCACCTTGCCAATCGAACTGTTCCACTACATAGAAATCATCCTTCTCCGACAACCGATACATCACCTCGTACTCGGTCCCATTCACCTGACGGGTTAAAGCCCTAAGATTGCCATCCTTATCGAAGTCATACCCCATCACCGGCTTGGTCATATCCTTGTTTTCATACAACTTGGTTAACTCTCCCGAGTTAATATTCAATTTATAAGGCTCAAAAATCTGAGGATTGTCTTTGTTCATCTGAATGATCATATAATCGGGCTGCTCCTTGAGAATATTAAGTATCATTACACGAACATTATCAAAAGGAGTTAATTCTTTCTGATTTTTCCCATCCAGATCAGCGGCGAAAAGATGATAGTTTTCATTCCCTCCTTTGTCTTTCAGATATATCAAACGAGTATTGTTGGCCCAACCGTAACCTCGAATCAATTCTTCGCCCTCCTCAATTACTTTGGTCACTTTTCCGCTTTCTGTATCCTTAACGTAGACATGACGTTTACCATTGGCATCCTTTTCCTGGTACGAAAAATAGTGCCCATCGGGAGAAAACTTGAAACCACTGGTTTCAGGTTTGGCAAAATAATCCTCTATGGAATATTTAAAATGTCCTTTCTCTAAAGAAGCTACTTGAACTAACTCTTGAGTTGTGGAAGGCAAATCCACATTTCCTGGCTTAGAGGATTCTTTCCCCTCCTTGGTTTGAGCCTGAACTCCACCTATGGAGAAACTCATCAAACCAACGACCATAAGGGCAGTAGCCCTTTTAAGTTGCATTTGTTTCATAAAAATTATCAGTTTAGTTAGATTCCGTTTAATTTACTAATATTCTGAACGTAATACAATTTAAAATAATCAATAATTCTAATCATGTTTGATGGCTTCCACCGGATTCAAGTTAGCTGCCCGAATGGTGTGGAAAGCTACCGTGAGCATGGCTATTGCAAAACAAATCAACAAACCGGCTCCAAATACCCAGAATTGAATCTCCATGTGGTAGGGAAATCTGTTAAGCCATTGACCAATCGCCCACCAACTAATAGGTAGAGCAATAAAACCAGCCAGAGCGATCCATTTACCAAACTCCGTCAACAAAAGCCGTACGATCAAATTATCCGAAGCTCCCAACACTTTTCGGACCCCAATCTCTTTGCTTCGCTGCTGGGTGGTAAAGGCAGCCAAACCAAATAATCCCAAGGATGCAATTAGGATCGCCAACAGAGAAAACCAAACAAACATACGGGCAAAATTTGCCTCCTTCTTGTAAAGTGCATCGAAACTTTCATCCAGAAATTGATAATCGAAAGGAAACTCCGGTGAAAGTTCTTTCCAAAGGTCATTAATTTGCTTAATGGTTTCAGGCGTTTGCACCCCATCCAACTTAACACTCAAATACCGGGATCCATATTCAGACCATCCCATAACCAAAGGTGAAATCGCCTGATGTAGTGAATTAAAATGAAAATCTTTTACCACTCCAATCACCTCAACTTCGTAATTTCTATCAGGAAGTTTATAGGATTTTAAGTAGGGAGGTTTCAACCCAAATTCCCTAATTGCAGTTTCATTTAATACATAGGCATGCTTTCGATCAGCTTCCCGGTCTTCGGAGAACCAACGGCCCTCTACAAGTTGAAATTCCATAAACTCAGGATAACCCGGATCCACCGGAAAAAAAGTATACTGAACGTAATCTTCTTCATTTAAGGGCCAGGTTTCCTGCCATTGAATTTTTCCGGGCACGAATAAGGAAGAAGCAACATTTTTCACGTGTGGTAATCTTTGCATTCTTTCTTTAAGAACATCCTTTTGTTTTCTAATATCCTTATTTAAGGAAACATACATAACCATATCCTTATTCATACCCAGGTCCCTGTTTCTGAAATAATTCAATTGCAGATAGATACAAAGAGTAAAAACAATCAGGATTACAGAAATGGTAAACTGAAAAACGATAAGGCCTCGACGAAACAATGTTCCGCCCGTTCCAGTTTTCGGATTGGCCTTAAACACCTCCACCGACTGAAAAGAAGTCAAAACAAGGGAAGGGTAAATTCCTGCCAATAGCCCAACTACAAAGATACTAACACCAAACACCAACCAAAACAATGGTTCACTAAAGAACATGGTATTAAGATTGGATGCCATAATAGCATTAAAGAGAGGCAACAGAAACTTTATACCCATAAGGGAAATCAAAAAAGCCAAACCAGAAAGAATCAACGATTCCGAAAGAAATTGAAGCATTAAACCTGATTTTTGGCCACCAAATACTTTCCGGACTCCGACCTCACGGGCACGAAGTGGAGCTCGCGCAGTAGTAAGGTTGATAAAATTAATAATGGCAATCCCCAGAATCAACAAAGCGATGGCCAGAAACAGGAAAACATAGGTTCTATTGCCATGCTTACATGAGATTTCGTACTTCACATCACTGGCGAAATAGAGCTCTGCCATAGGTCGTAATCGGAAGTTCGGATCTTCATCTTTAAAGAAGGGAATGGTTTTCAATTTTTTGTTGATCTTTTGAGTAAGATGCTTTACGTCCACGCCCTTCTCGGTTTGAAAGTAGATGGGATGACTCCAACTACCATATTGTTTAAAATATTTGGCTCCCCTGGTTTCCCGAAGTATCTCAAAAGAACCTACAATATCCAAAGGAATATGAAAGTTTTCCGGCTCACGTACAATAGCCTTCACGGTAAATTCCCGATCATTGTTCACTTTGATGGTTTGTCCTACAGCAGGAACATTTCCAAAGATACTGCGGGCCATCTTTTCAGTAATAGCAACACTCTGCTTATCCTTTAAAACAGTAGCGTTTCCCTCAACAAACTCAAAAGTAAATATTTTTAAAAAGCTGGAATCGGCCAGAATAAAATTCGGAACCTTTTTCTTCACTTCGCCCCACTTTACCAGAGCATTGGAATAGGACCAGGGATCCAACCGAACAAAATCGACAACTTCTGGAAAGTCACGAGTAATTACTTCCCCGTAAACGGGACTAAACACTCCCCAATCATTACGTTCCAGGCGATAAATTTCGTGATAGTTCTCATTGAACTTATCGTAATTCAATTCTGCCCGAACGAACAGGAGGATCAGAAAGGAGACGGTAACCCCCAGGGATAAACCCAGGATATTGATCACCATGTAAGCAGTATTCTTCTTTAAATTTCGGAAGAAGGTAAGGAAAGAGTTCCAAATCATAGGGTAACAATTAATGGATTAAAACACTTTACTACTGCAATACATATACCAAAACACACATCATCCTATCTATATGACTTTTACCACAACACAATTAACACTTCAACCGAAAGGTATGCAACATAAACGGACAATATATGTTCGATACCGAACAAAAAAATCCTGCTGCCGTAGCAACAGGATTTTTACATTTAGACTAGTCAATCAAATTCTATTGAATAAATCGGTTTCTCCACCAATATCAAATACTGACTATTTATTTAATCTTGTTTTATTGCATCTACGGGATTGAGATTTGCTGCACGATAGGTATGGTAGGAAACCGTAAGCATGGCAATGCAAAAACAGATCAGCAAGCCGGCAGCAAACACCCAAATTTGAATATCTATATGGTAAGGAAATTGATTTAACCACTTTCCTATTCCCCACCAACTAATGGGGAGGGCAATAATTCCTGACAACAATACCCATCGACCAAATTCGCCTAGTAGTAATCTAAGGATCAGATTATCAGAAGCACCCAGAACTTTTCTAAGCCCAATCTCTTTCCGTCTTTGTTGCGTTGTAAAAGCAGCCATTCCAAACAAACCAAGGGTTGCGATCAGAATTGCAAGAATGGAGAACCAAACAAACATTTGTGCAAATTTTTCCTCTTTCTTATACAGCGCATCAAAGCTCTCATCAAGAAATTGATACTCGAAGGGAAATCCAGGAGACATTTCTTTCCAAACCTTCCTAATTTCCTCAATGGTTCCGACAGTCCCCTTCCCATCCAATTTTATACTCACACTGGAATTAGCGAATTTCCTCCAGCCCATCACTAAGGGAGCAATGGGCTGATGTAGTGAATTGAAATGAAAATCCTTCACCACACCAATCACACGAATCTCAGTATTCCAACCTGGCAGCTGATAGGATTTCACAAACGGGGGTTTTAATCCAAAAGCTTTTACTGCAGTTTCATTCAAAATATAAGCAAATCTCAGGTCAGATTCCCTCTCTCGGCAAAAAGTCCGCCCTTCCAAAAATTCCAACCCCATCAATTCCGGATATTCAGGTTCCATAGGGAAATAGGTGTATTGAACGTAATCCTGATCATCAAGAGGCCAAGTATTCTGCCATTTTACTTTCCCGGGAACAGAATAAGAATAAGCAACACCTTTTACATGAGGCAACTGTTCCAACCTTTCCTTGAAGACTTCTTTTTGAACTTTTAAATCTGAATTAACCGGTACACAAAGCATCATTTCCTTATCGAACCCCATTTCCCTGCTTCTAAAATAGTCCAGCTGCAAATAAATACTAATGGTGAATATTATTAAAATAATTGAAATGGTGTATTGAAACACGATTAGGGCACGACGGAACCACCCTCCATTTATTCCGGTTTGAGGATTAGCTTTGAACACCTCAACCGATTTATAGGAGGTTAAAACAAAGGCAGGATAAATTCCAGCTAAAAGGCCTACTCCCAAAACGCAGGCTACAAACACCAGCCAAAAAGTTGACTCAAACAAAAAACCGTTGGTTACGGAAGACCCCAGTAGATTATTAAAAAAGGGTAGCAATTCAACTATGCCCAATAGGGCGATAAGAAAAGAAAGCACGGTCAAAATAAGCGATTCCAAAAGGAATTGAACCAATAAGCGACTTCGAAGCCCTCCACAAACTTTGCGCACCCCTACCTCTCGGGCCCTTAAAGGGGCACGAGCTGTAGTCAAATTTACATAATTAACGATGGCAATGGCAAGAATCAGAAAGGCAATGGCCAAAAACAGGTACACATAGGTTTTGTTCCCATGCTTACACAAACTTTCATATTTTATATCCTCAGCAAAATAGATCTCTCCAAGGGGACGCAATCGAAAATGGGGTTTCTTTCCTTGGAAAGCGGGACGTTTAGACAAATATTGATTTATATTCTTAGCCAAAAGCTTTTCATCCACCCCTTTTTCCAATTGAAAATATGTTGGGTGATTCCAGCCCCCGCCAAATTGTTTAAAGTATTTTGGATCTTTCAACTCCCGCATCAATTCAAAGGAAGCAATAACTTGCAAAGGCATATGAAAATTCTTTGGCTCCCTGATAATTCCGGCAACTATAAAGTCTTTTTTATTGTTTACCCGCAAACTTTGTCCCATAGGTGAAGCAGTTCCAAAAATTCTTTGAGCTGTTTTTTCAGTCAAAACGATAGAATTAGGATCCTTCAAAGCAGTTGGCTTACCTTCCAAAAATTCAAGACTGAACATATTAAACAAACTGGTATCCGCCAATGTAAAATTTTCAATCCTTATTTGCTTCTCGGCCCAGCTTACCAAAGCATTAGAATACCCCCAAAAATCCAGTCGAACAAAATCTTTTACCCCTGAAAAATTTTGACTTAATGCTTCACCATAAACAGGACCGAACACCGCCCAATCATCCTTCTCCAAACGATATATTTCATTGTAATTCTCATTAAACTTATCATAATTTAATTCGGCCCGTACAAATAGTAGAATCAAAAAAGAAACAGTAATTCCCAGAGAAAGTCCCAAGATGTTGATCAGCATGTAAGCTGTATTTTTCTTAAAATTTCGAAAAAAAGTCAGAAAAGAGTTCCTAATCATTTTGTATAGATATTTTTTTTTATTTTTACTATTCCCGATTGACACAGCAACTCCTATACCAAAGCAGACAGGCTCTTACTATACAGACACATACTTTCAAACACTCAAGAAATCACAAAAAAGTAATGCCACATAAGCGAACAACGAATGTTCGGAATCGTACACAAAAAATCCTGTCGCAAAAACGACAGGATTTTACATATTATATGTGTTTACATTTTACAAATCCAGATTCAATTTCACTCCTCCCCGGATCCATCTTCCAGGTTGAGCTACATTCCCTAAATCGTAATATTCTTCATCCAACAGATTGGATGTCTCTATGTAGATCGTATATTTTGGTTTCTGCCAATAAAGACGAGTATCTATGGTCCAAAAAGGATCATAGGGCCGTTCCTCTGAATAAGTAGCATTGGTTTGATCGTACCAGGTAAAGCTTCCCTCCCGATCCTGCCAGGAAAATCGCCAACTGGCTCCTAAATCTCTCCATATAACATGGTCCGTATTCAAACTCAGTTTGTGCTTCAGATGATCCAATACGTACTTGGAAATATACTCATCGGAAGATTTATCCATATTCAAATAGGAATAACTGAAATTCAATGTCTTCACAGGAAATTGTTTCCCCAGTAGATTTCTCATATTTAGCTGGGAGGACAGTTCGATTCCCCAGGTTTTCACCTCGGTAATATTTCTACTTTCCCATTTGTCTTCGGAATTCATCTTTACCCAATCGATCATATTTTCTCCGGACCGACGGAAGTAACTGGCATGGGCTCTTAGCGCGCCTCTGTTGTATTTAAATCCACTCTCGTAGGTAGTCGCTTCTTCAGGTTTCAAATTGGGATTACCAAGATTGGTAGGCCCAACGTAGTACAAGTCAGTAAAAGTAGGCATCCGTAATGATTTGTTTACCGAAGCATACCACTTCAAATCATTACTCAGCAAATAACTTACATCAGCACCGGGATAGAATTCAAATCCACGCCCCAGGTCAGAGTTCCAGTTGGCCATGATTCCTGCAGTAAAAGTGAATCGGTCCAAATACACATTGTGTTCCAGAAAGTAGCTCATATTGGTTCGGGTATGATGCTTCGTAAAGAAGACACCACTCTCACCCGGTACCTTCATGGGTTCCGACAGATCCTCTCCCAACTTGTTGCTCCAAATATTTTCAGAACGGAACTCCACTCCTGCAGAGGTTTTCCCTAAAAACCAGGAAAAGCTGGCATTCATATTTGTTCCGTAAACATCTGTAAGATGGTAATTGTGGTTGGTATACCAGGATGGGGCTTCCTTTCGGAAAAGCTCAAAACGATCCTGATGACGACGCCAATAGACTACCGGCGTCAGTTTGACCTTTCCATGGGTAGTCATCCTAAGACTGGCAAATGTTGTCTTGTTCTCCTCATACTGTTCAGGAAAGGAAGGGGTATAAAAACTATTGGCACCGAATCCTTTTTCTGTATAACCGACTTGCAGGTCCAGATCTCCAGCATCGGTTTTTAGTTGCCCCTGGTAGAATAGATTGGTGGCTTCGAAATCGGTGTTTTTAATGTAACCATCACTCGATTTACGACTCACAGCCACATACGATTTCAGGGGACCGGTCAGGTAGGTTGCACCGGTCGACAGAGAATAGAACCCATCTTCTCCCCCCATAGCCGACAATTTCAAATTGTTTTTACTCTGGGTTCCGGTAATGAAATTAATTGCACCACTAAATGCATTGGGGCCGTACACTCTTGCTCCAGGACCTTCCAAAATCTCCACGCGCTCGATACTTTCAATATCCACCGGAAGATTCAAGCTTAAGTGTCCGGTTTGAGGATCGGTTACATTCACCCCATTTAATAGAATCATGGTCTGATCAAAACTCCCCCCCCGGATACTCACATCAGCTTGTACTCCATGATTTCCACGTTGACGCACATCTACATTCAGTGCGTACTCCAGTAAATCCTGTAAACTTTGAACCGGGGCAGCCAAGATTTCATCTTTTTCAATAACTGTTACCACTCTCGCAACTTGCGAGTAGGTAACCGGTGTCCGCTGAGCACTGATAACAACTTCATCCAAATCGATCTCCTTGTTGATTTGAATTACATTGGTCTGTGCAAAAGCATGTTCGGAAGAAGCAATCAAACTATAGGATGCCAACAGGCAACCAATAGCCACTTCGCGGTTCAGGCTCTGAAATACAGAATAGCCTTTGCGACTCCATCTTCTGAAAAGAGACACCTCAGGCTGATTGCCTGTAATGGTACTCAATTTTTGCATTTGTTTGTAGAATTAAAATAATAATGATTTGCTCGAACCTTACTGTGAATCGAACAAGTCTGCAAATGTAAGTTAAATTCGGATACAGGAATCTTTAAGACTCATTTTTCTAATACTGATTCATTTTTTAGCCACCTCAATTTCCTGAAGGACAACAAACAGGGAGCAAAAAACCTTCCAATAGGCCGATAAAAAAATAGTTAGAACAATAGAACATATTCCTTTGGAAAATAAAGTGAACCCCACTAGAACAACCATAATCACCGAGCAAACAAAGCTTTACCGGACAGAAAAAGAATATACTCCTTTCAAATAAAACTCGAAAAGGAACATAATCAAGAATATCTCCACTTTTTCTCTATATTTAGGAAAATATTTTAGTCTACAAATGCAGCACTAACAAATGACCGTCGTCATTAGGATAGAAAGTATTGAATGAACGAACTATACCACAACCTTCATCAGGACATTATTGATCGATGCTTACTTGGGGATGCCAAGGCCCAGTTTCAATTGTACAAACTTTACTATAAAGCCATGTACAATACTTGCCTGCGAATTGTTAAGGAGCAGCAGGAAGCCGAGGACATTATGCAGGAAGCTTTTCTGGCAGCTTTTAAAAGCATGCACAAGTACAAGGGAGAGGTTAGTTTTGGTGCCTGGTTAAAAAGAATTGTGGTAAATCGTTCCATTGACTACTTGAAAAAGAAGAAAATTGATCTTTGTCCGATTGATGAAAAGCTATATAAGCTCAGTAATTCTGATCACAACAGTGATTCAGAACTACATTTGGAGCAGGTTGAAAAGGTAAAAAAAGCAATGAACCAATTGCCCGATGGCTATCGAGTAATTCTCAACCTCTACCTCTTGGAAGGATACGACCATGAGGAGATTTCAGGGATATTGGGAATATCCGGCTCCACATCCCGGTCGCAATACAGCCGGGCGAAAAAAAAGCTTATGGAGTTGTTAGAAAATGTTTAGATCAATACTTTTAGCAAAATTTTGACTTTTCAATAGAAAGAAAATGGATCAACTAGAGAAATTTTTTAAGGAAAACGAAGCGCTATTCAATCAGGAAAATCCTTCTGAAGAGCACTTTGAACGATTCCTTCATAAACTTGAAAAGGATCGAAAAAAACGAATAAAATTTGGCACCACTTTCTTTTTAAAAGTAGCTGCCATCATTATTTTTGTGGTTCTTTCAGGAATTGGGGGCTATCAACTGCACCACTTCCAGGTGAAACAATACAATTTAGGAGATATATCTCCTGAATATCAGGAAGTGGAGTTGTATTACACCTCCAATATCAGCTCCCAATTGGATTTGATTCAAAAATTAGGAGCGAAGAAAAATGAGGAAGATCAAACCATTTTTACGGAAGAGTTGGAACAAATGGATCAACTTTACCAACAACTAAAAAAAGAATTAAAGGCTAATCCTGGGGATGAAAGAGTAATTCAGGCAATGATCGAATATTATCAGGTCAAATCGAATATCCTGAATAAAATCATTGATCAATTGTACCAGGTAAAACAACAAAATGTACACAATTATGAAAGCACTCAAATTTAACATTTCCGTACTTCTATTCACTCTATTTCTGGCCACCAGCTGGAATGCCAGTGCAATTGAAAAATTCACGAAGGAGCTCCGTAAATCCTATCCGGCCCAGGAAGGCACACTCCTTTCCATAGAAAATAAATATGGCAGTATTGATATCAACAACTGGGAAATTGATTCGGTTGTGATTGACGTAACCATTACCGTTGAATCCTATAGCGAGGAAAAAGCAGAATCGCTTTTCAATAACATCGACATTCTGTTCTCTAAATCGGGAAACAATATCAAGGCGGTTACTGAAATGTCGCACAAATTTAAAACCGGGAAGAAATTCAGCATCGATTACAAAGTGAATATGCCCGACTATGTTCAGCTGGATCTGAATCAAAAATTTGGGGATATCTACATCAATACCATACGAGCCAAGACAAAGATCAACCTGAGCTACGGTAATCTAAAGGGAGATAAATTCCTCTACCCGGAAGAAAAACCGGTTAGTTCAATTAATCTGGCCTATGCCAAGGCTACCATTAACGAATGTAATCGTAGTAAATTGACATTGAAATACTCCAAGATGAATATTGGCTCCAGTAAAGGTCTGGTAGTTGTAAGCCGATTCTCTCAATTGCATTTGGACAACAATCAATCTGTGATTGCCGATTCCAAATACGATTCATTCAATATTGCCAACACGGATGTTTTCATGGTAAGCAGTGGTCAATACTCCGACTTTAAAATAGACCAGGTAAACAAGAGGCTGGAATTAGCCCTGCGATACGGAAATTGTAAAATCGACTATATTCCTAAGGATTTTGAAAGTGTCAGCATCAACAATGAGTACGTAGCCAGCAAAATTGGAATTGATCCCGATGCCTCCTACACCCTGGAAGCGGAAACCAAATATTGCGGCGTAAGCTACCCGGAGGAAGCCAAAACCATTACCAAGATAGTGGACAATTCGGAAACCTCTCTGAAAGTAATTGTAGGACCTTCGGAGACACCCCGATCCAGAGTTAAAATTTACAGCAAATACGGAAATGTAAGTTTGAAGTAAACAACAATATCAATAAAAAAGCCCCTCAATGTCGTGCATTGAGGGGCTTTTTTATTGATTCAACCATTTCTTGAAATCATTACACCGATCCTGGCTTACGATAGCTTCCGTAGCTTCAGGAGGTGCCGGATGCAGGTTTACCTTTATGCGCGACTTCGAATAGTAAAGCATATCCACAATAGCGGAAAAGCTAACACTAAATTTCCGATTGATCCGGAAAAAATATTTAGGATCCAATCGCTCCTCCAATGCAGTCAAATTGCCCTCCATCAAAAATCGATTTCCCTCCCTGGTGAATAGATAAAGTGATTTCCCTTCAGCCATAAAGTAGGCAACCTCTTCCAAGCCGATGGATCTAATCCGTTCCCCGGCTGAAACCATAAACCTTTCCTGGTATTTTTCCTTTGGGGTTTGATGCAGCGACTCCTGAAGTATGCGGTAATCAAATTCTTTCACCCCGGATTGATAGATACGCTCGTATTTTTGAAGCGCAAGTTCCAAATCATCCGTATCTACAGGCTTTAATAAGTAATCAACCGAATTGGCCTTAAATGCCTGCAAGGCATATTGATCAAATGCAGTGGTAAAAATGATTGGTATATTCAGGTTTACCTTCTCAAAAATGGAGAAGCTGTTCCCATCTCCCAAATGCACATCCATAAAAACGAGATCAGCAGTGTGTTTGCCAAACCATTCCACACTTTCCGACACATTTTCCAATTTCGCTACAACCCGGATATTATCAGGGCGTAACTTCATAAGAGTCTTCTCCAATTCACGAGCGGCCCATTTCTCATCCTCTACAATTACTACATCCATTTTTATCTCCATTTTAAGAATACGAAAATAGTAAAGAATTCTCTTTCTCTATGTGATTGTTTACTGTTACAAATCATTAAAAAAACAGAAAGCCCCCGAAGCAAAACTCCGGGGGCTACTGGATTCAGATATGAATGAACAAAACTGATTAAATTAATTGTTCAAATTGGGATTGTTATCAATCGCTTCCTGAGGATAGCGGATTGTATAACGAGGATCACCCTTTTTTAGAGTAGCTGTTTCGCTACCAAAAGTATGTACAATTTCAGGCTGAGTTGTTCTACGCAAATCAAACCAGCGGTGGCCCTCAAAAGCCAATTCTCGAAAACGCTCCTGCATGATCTCCGCTACAAGAGCAGGTTGCTTCAGACCAGCCACACGGGTAACCTCCTGTGCATAAAAATCAGGTGTCAAACGTTTTGCCTTTAACCTGTTTAGATAGTCCTGAGCTTTATCCAGATCCTTCAAACGAGCGGCAGTTTCAGCTACAATAAGATACATCTCTGCGGTACGGAAGGTACAACGATAGCTGTCATCACCACCTTTTAACACCACGTAATCTCCACCATTATCCTGGTAGTACTTCGCAAATCGAAGATCCTGGTCCTTATCGTAAGCAGCAACCAATTCATCAGACACATGTACGGTTTTAATGACCTGAGAATTCACCCCTTCTTCCAGAGCCAAAATGCTTTCCTGAGAATCGAAAGAGTTTGGCAATTTGCAATCAGCAGAGTTCAAATCTTCAAGCTTGCTGTTCTTTTCCAAAACTTGCAAGGCCAATTTCTGTGCATTTTTCCAATCCCCCATATACAGGTGAACACGTGCTTGCATTGCATAAGCTGCCTGCACACTGAATCGGTAGTTCTTTCCCAATTCCTGAGACTCAATGTTTATCAAATCCAAACCCATTTCCAAATCACTCTGAATTAGCTCATAAACCTTAGAAACGGTTGAGGGTTCATATACCTTTTCAAGATCGATGCTAGTAGCTACAGGCACACCTCTATCAGTTCCGGCAGTAGCAGCATCGAAATGTTTGGCATATTGATTTACAAGATCAAAGTGCATAAGAGCACGCAACAGATAGGCCTCTCCTACCAGCTGGTCTACCTCTTCAGGTGAACCTCCGGTAGCGTGTACCCCCTCTTCAATTACATCATTTGCATAGAAAATCACCTTATAGTAACCTTCCCAGTCAAAAGACATAGTAGCCTTATCAGGGGTTTCATCCTTCCAAAGAAAAATATCCTTGAACCGGGAAATGTCATTCAACATGGCATTCATATTAAACTTCACCTCATCGGATCTCACCAACATTTTGGCTTTGTCTGAAGGAACTTTCTCATAGGCCCGGGTCAAAAGCCCCCTAAATTCATCCAATGTTTCCGGAATCACCTTATCCTGCGGCTTTACATCCAGATATTCATCACATGAAGTTAACAACAACACCGACAACAATATATATATAAAACTCGTTAATTTCTTCATAATTAAACAATTTAGAAAGTTACATTCAAACCAAGGGTGTAAGATTTAGGTTGTGGCTGTGCATAAATGTTTCCATAAGATTCAGGATCAAAATATCCGTCATAATCACTGGAAATAACAAATGGATTGCGGGCTTCGAAACTAAATCGAACGGATTTCAGATTGACTTTCTGAGTTAATGACTGAGGCAAGCTGTACCCCAAACGAATACTACTTATCCTCATATAGTTCACTTCCTTCAACCAGATATCCAGGTAACGGTAGGAATTCACCGGATCCTTCAAATAGTTCCAGGCATACTCCATCCAATAATTTCCTTCTCCTGATTGAGGTCCCATTAGATTCGGATAGTTTTTCTTATCCCCGTTAATCACATCCAGCAGATCCGTAGTGCCATTCAAACCACGATCATAGTTGGTAATGTGATATTTAGGAGTGGCAAGACGCTTCATCCCCAGGTTGAAATTACAGGATACCGCCAGGTCAAAATTCTTATACTTGAAGGTATTGATAATTCCTCCACTGTATTTGGGATCGGCATCTCCGGCATAGCTAAACAGGCCACGAATGTCTTCGTTGGTCAGTTTCGATTCACTCATATAACCAGGGTAGAAATCTGCCCAGGCATCATACAGCTTAAAAAACTCTTGTCCATTAACCTTCTCTCCGTCTTTCCAGAAAAGAGGATAACCATTCTCGTCCATCCCTGCAGTCTTAATGACAAAAACAGCATTTACAGGATACCCCTCCAATGAAGGAGTCAATTGACTGTCGGATACCTCAACCTTTTCTACACGGTTCTTATTGTGAGCGATATTGAAATTGGTGTTCCACTCAAAATTGTCGGTCTTGATGTTTCGAGTCGCAATACTCATCTCCCAACCTTTGTTAGACACCTCGGCCCAGTTGACATTGGTAAATTCAAATCCATTTTCCAATGGGATGGCCTTCATACCAATCAGGTCGGTACTATTACGATCGTAGTAATCAAAACTCAAACGTACGGCATGACGGAACAGCGCCAAATCACCACCAAAGTTGTAGGTACGAGTTTTCTCCCAACGCAATTTGGCATTTGGAGGAGAAAGCACCTCAATGGAACGCTCCTCGTAACCGGGCAAAATGGAAGATTGCTTATACTTCCCTACGATTACAGGATAAGTATCCCTGTCGATGTTCCCTTGCAAACCGTAAGATGCACGGAATTTCAAGTTGCTTAACCACTCAATGTTTTTCAGAATATCCTCTTCCGAAGCTCTCCAGGCACCACTAAAGGCCCACAATGGCATATATTTGTATTCCGGATCGGTTCCAAACAGGTTCGATCCATCGTATCTCACGCTACCAAAAAGGGTGTACTTTCTATTGTAAGTATAGGAAGCGGTTCCAAAAAATGATACGTAACGGTTCTTTACATAGGATCTGTTGAATAGATCCATTTCGATATTGGCATCACTCTCCTTTGGGAAAATCACCGGACTATCGATCATACCATTGGCATACCATCCGTAGGCAGCAGAATAGTTGCGACGGTTCTCGGTTTCACGTAACTCGTTACCAACCATCACATCCACTTCGTGAATATCAGCCAGAGTCTTGCTGTACTCCACCATGGTTTTCAGGTTGTAGGAGAAATTCTCATTATCCCAGTTGCGAAGAATACCACCTGCTGGTAAAAATGGCTCTCGCTGTTTGCTGTCAGGATTGTAACGAAGCGATTTGGCAATTTCCTTACGGGCATAGTAAGTATTTTCCTGAGCTTCCTTAACGGTATTGCTATTATCCGACTGGATTCCCAATTGAGAACGCAGATTCAATTCATTGGTCAACTTCCAGTCCAGATCAAAATTCATGTTCAGATTCCGGTTCTTCATGATATGAGAAGTCCCCTCCCGTTCCTCAATAATATTGAATGGGATGTAGGCATCGGAATAACCATTCACTTCCTGGTCGTATACATATTGTCCTTTCTCATCACGAACTTTTTGGTAAGGATTTACAGTACGTGTATAGTTCGTAGGATTTGTAAACAAATCGGTTCCGGTAAGGTAGGACTTATTCTCTCTTTGAGAAGCAAACATGGAAACTCCAAATTTCAAATTCTCTCTCAACTGGAAATTTGTTTTCAATGTTACATTGTATCGATCCAAACCGGTTCCAATTGTAGTTCCCTTCTCCTTGTGGTACCCTGCAGAAAAGTAGTAAGTAGCAAAATCATTTCCTCCTGAGATACTCAAACTGTGATCCTGGTTCACGGCAGTTTGATACAATTCCTTTTCCCAGTTGGTATTCACTGCTCGCAAAGCATTGATATCCGCCTGAGCTTCTGCAGAAATCCCTTCAAAACCATTGTTTCTATAGGCATTCAGCTGGCCGTATTGATCCAGGATTCTTGCAACACCACCTTTCCCAGTACGATGCTCCAGATCCTGACGAGCAGCAAGAGCTAATTCCAAATCAACTTTTTGGTTGGAATTCATCAGGTTCAGCTTACTCAAATCAGGTCGGGAAGTAAAGGAAGTATTACTGGTGAAAGATACATTCATTTTTCCCTTCCTCCCCTTTTTTGTGGCAATCACAATTACACCATTGGCAGCACGGGCTCCATAAATAGCAGTCGCAGCAGCATCCTTCAAAATAGTAATATTGGCAATATCCTGAGGATTTAAACCGGCTATGGAAGAGTTGTACAATTGGTCAATATTGTCCTTGTCATTAAAGTTTGGCAAATCGTTGCCATCCAAAGGAACACCATCCACAACCCAAAGAGGATCCTGAGTTCCTGAAAGAGAGGCGGTACCACGAATACGGATTTTAGCAGGTGCCCCGGGTGCTCCACTTGTTGGCATAGTAGTTACACCGGCAAGCTGACCGCTCAACATGTGGTCCACACTGGCAATTCCTGCCTGACGGATGTTATCGGCATTTACCTTCACCACTGCAGAGGTAACTTTACGTTTCTCAATCTTCTGGTAACCGGTTACAACCACCTCTCCCAATGAGCTGGTACTTTCGCCCAATTTAATGGTAACAAAATCTTTTCCCTGAATATTTACGCTTTGAGCTTCGAAACCCAAAAAGCTACACATAATGGTTTTTAAACCCTTAGGCACTTCAAAAGAAAATTTCCCGTCCAGGTCAGTAATGGTTCCAAGAGTCATATTCTCAATCACCCCTTTTATTCCCGACTCAGCCCCAATGGTTGACTTATCGATGTAAACAGATGCACCGATAAGGGACTCTCCATCTGCGGCGGACAGTACTTTTCCTTTAATCACTCTTGTATTCTGCGACCAGGCAAAAACTGGCAACAAACACAAAAGCACGGTTAGTAATCTTTTCATAAATTTTAAAAATTTGGCGTTAAAATTAATCTAGTGGTATAAATCAAAAAAGCAGACTAGGAGAAATTTCTCCCAGTCTGTCAGTACTTTAGTTATTTATGTTTAGCGATTCATCTATGCGAAGCAACAGATCCTGATAATGAAACTTCGTCGCCTCATCACGGGTATTAACTCTGGACTTCAACAACTTCCGCAGCCTCATCAACTCTCCTCTCTTCACCGATATGGCATCCGAAACCCGGTTCATCGTGTTGTAATACAGATTCCTTCCAAATTCACGACTTCCTTCCTCATCTGCTGAAACTTGACCATCAAGAGGTAATGCAGTTTGAAGTCCGTAACTACACAATGGAGGACTGTGCAAGGGACAACATCCTGATGAATTCAAACTGTGAAGTTTCTTCTTACTGCTCTTCTCCAATGATTTTTTCAGGGAAACGAGCAATGCATCTACAAAGTTCTTCTGACTTTGACGGGTATATACATCCAATTTCTTATATTGAATTGTTTTGGCAAATACCCCGTTGTGTACGTCACGCATCATTTCGGTAGCGGAATAGGCTTTTGCTCCGTTTTCTGCTTCGTTCTGCTGCATTCTCAAGATTCGATCGTTACTGAACAGGGAATAGAACAAGATGGAGTGCAAATCGCGGAATAAAGTTGTAGGCGCAAATTCCAGAGATCCAACCACCGATTCACGAATCGGGTAGGTTTTCTTGTAGACCTCGGCATTTAATAACCAAACCGGTACGTTGAATACTTCATCAATCAAATATTTAATCGCATCCTTTTGTTTCGCCTTCTCAACATGCGTGTAAGCATCATTCTTTTCTCCGTAAACGGGATAATCCAAATACACTCCACCAACATTGGTCATTACGTGATTGGCATAGGTATACCATTGTCCAATAATACCCATCATCATTTTACCGGCACGCTCGTAGGATTCTCCCTCTTCACAGGCCCATTCCTCAACCTGAGGAACCAGACGCTTAAGATTCATCAAGCCATAGCGACTTGCCTTCATGGAATTGTCTCCTAAATCTTCACTTTGTGCGGAAGGGTCGATCATTTTTTCACGACTCTGCTGCTCCCCGTAACGATACAAAGGATCGTTTTCATGCTTGCGAATCCATTCTTTGGTGGTAGCCAATTCTTCCCATGGAGTAGCTGTATTGGTCCAACGATAAGCCCATGCAATGGCATATTTGTCGTAAATACCAATTTGCGGAGTAATGTTGGTAACCCCATCACCAGGTTGAGCTACATAGTTAAAACGAGCATAATCCATAATGGATGGAGCTGTCCCTCCCATTCGATCGGTAAAAGATTTAGACCGCAAAGAATCTACAGGATAAGCAGCAGAAGCCGCCATATTGTGCATCAAACCAAGGGTGTGACCAATTTCATGCGACGAAACAAAACGAATGGCGTGGGCCATGTGCTCATCACTAAATTTATTGGAACGGGCCTTCGGATCAATTACCCCCGTTTGAACCCGGATCCAGGAATGAAGGGTAGTCAACACATTGTGCCACCAAATTACATCAGCCTCGATAATTTCACCCGAACGTGGATCCACCACTGATGGTCCCATAGCATTAGCCTGATCGGAAGCGGCATAGGTAATCATGGAATAACGCACATCATCCCCGTCAAAATCAGGATCATCCAAAGGTGCATCTTTGGCTACGATAGCATTCTTGAAACCAGCTTGCTCAAAAGCTTTCTGCCAGTCCTCAACACCATCTTTTATTGCCTGACGCCATTGATGCGGAGTGGACGGATCGATATAGTAAACAATCGGTTTTTTCGGCTCAACAAGTTCTCCTGCAAGATATTTCTCAACATCTTCCTCCTTCGGCTCCATTCTCCAGCGGTTGACCAACTTTCTGGCTTCCAATTCATGCTGTGCATCGGTAAAATAGAAATGCTTCGTGGTAAAATACCCCACTCTTGGATCGGCAAACCTTGGTTTCATTGGTTTTTCATCCAGCAGTACAATATTGGTAGTCACCTCAATACTAACAGTAATCCCTTCAGCCTTAGTTGTCAACAAAGACTTCATTACCACATTTTCAGGGAAACTCTTGGCCTTAACAATCTTGGACAAACTTGAAACCGCTGATACAGGCAAGCCTAAGCTTCCAAACAGATCGTTCAAACTTTTTTCAGAACCATCGAATACCTTATTTACTTTGAAAACGTAAGCAGTGGAATCCTTACTTAAGGTCTTCATATCAAAGCTTTCGCGGATGGAAGCGATGTAATTATCTTTTACAGACTGGGTAATTGCGTCTCCCTCTTTTCCCTCATAGAAAGGATGGTAAGTTCTCACCCAAATTTTCTTAAGAATCGTATCTGCTTCGAAACGAATCATCAAATTCTGATAGTTCATTCCTTTATTGAAGCCACTCTGATTGATTTCGGAAGAAACTTTAGAGGCTTTATTCACCACTAAAAAATCTCTCCCCAGCAACTTTTTAGGAATTTCAAAGAAATAATCTTTGCCTACCCGATGTACATCTATTACTCCCTTGTGACTTACAGCCTCTGAAGTAATGATTTCATCATAAGCTTTCAGATCATCCTTTTTCTTCTCCTTTTTGGTTTCCTCTTTAACCTCTGCCTTTTTCTTCTTTTTCCAGAAATTAAAAATGCCGGTTTCAGGAGCTTCCGGACTTCTTTCCATAGCATTGACCTGATTGGATGCTCCCCCAAGCATACAAACAACCATACAGCCAAGCAGGAAATTTTTCGTTAGTGTGTGTGTGTTCAAAATCATCGAGTTCGTTTTGTCGTTTGAAGTAAGGATGCTGCCCAAAGTCCAGCATCCTTCCTCTAACCATTAACCAAAATTTAAGGCTCTTTGCTATTTTCGATTGCAGAACCTGGTACAAAAGTGATTTTTTTGGTTTAGGCAAGAAAAACGGAGGGAGTGAATCCGAAAAAATAGGGAGTGAAAGGGAAAAAAGGGGGAGTGAATCCCCAAAGGAGGACATCATTGAAAAGTCTTTTCGGTCACTTTACTCCGAAATACCGATACAGATATTGAATTACAGCATGCAAACGAGCAGCTATAGATGCTACATGGAATACTCTACGATTGGAACGGTTGATAGACTATGCCTCACGGACTACTTGCCATTCCTCACGCTTGACCGGTCGAGCCTCACGTGAGGCATCTTAATTATGGAGTGATGCAAACAAAGTAAAGCGTGAGGCACGCAAAAGAGAGCGTGAGGCATGCAAAAAGAAGGGTGAGGCAAATAAGGTAAGGCGCGAGGCACACAAAGTAGAACGTGAAAATGAACAAATCAAAGGAAGGGGGCATTATTCCTGACCTCACCATGCAACTTTTTACTTCGGGACCAATCCATTTAGCCATTTCTATACTGGATCTGAGGCAATCCTTACTCTGTTAAGAAAACAGGTCGGAAATATTCGGCAAAGAATCACAAAAAATACCAATCCCCCATCCTACTAATCAAGCATGGGGAGTTTCACCCGATAGGAACCATCCTCTATTCCAAAAACAGGCAACTGACCACCTAAAAACCGATAGAGAGCCTCCAAATTCTTCAAGCCGGTTCCGGAAACCGGCCCTATATCAGGTCGTGGTTGGTAAGGATTCTCCACAACCAGACAGTTCCCTGAAACATACAACCTGATGGTAAGCGGTTGAGAAGAGGTGACTACATTGTGTTTGATCGCATTTTCTACGAGAGACTGAAGCCCCACCGAAGGAATTCTTTTGTGCAGATTCGATTCGGAAATCTCATTTTCCAAACGCAAGTTCTCCCCAAAGCGGATTTTTTGCAGAAACAGGTAATGCTTCATAAACTCCAACTCATCACTCAAACACACCAGATTGCTTTTGTTACTATCCAGTAGGTAACGATACACTTTGGATAGTTTCACAACAAACTGGCGAGCCAAATCCGGTTCTTCATCCACAAGGGCATACAAAGAATTAAGTGAATTGAACAGAAAATGAGGATTGATCTGGTTCTTCAAATTTTTCAACTGCGCCTCTACCTTTTCCTCCTTTTCCTTTTGAGCCCGGTGACGCAATTCAATGGTCTCACTAATATCAAAACGGATACTGGAGGCACCTACCACTTGACCGCTATCATCAACAATAGCATTAAATATTTGCTGGTAGTGAATTCCCTTCCGTTGGTATTCCACCAAAAAATGTCCTCCATACAAAGCTCTTTCCAGATATTGCTGCATTTCCCCGGCAATTTCACCGCGAAATCCATCCACGAATTTCTGCCCTACCTGTATTTCGGCCCCCTCTCTTTCCAGCATCTCATTTTTATGGAAACTATTAAAACTGGTATAACACCCATTCATATCGACTGAAAAAATCATGATTTGATCTGATCCTTCGAGAATTGAAGATAGCTTACTCATCACTTCTTTTCGTCCAACCTCGGCTTTTTGCCGCTTGAGAAACTCATATTTCCATCGGTTTTGGGAGAAGTACAGGAATATCATCAGGAGAAAGGCTGAAATAAGACCAATCAAGGCAACGTTATTTCGAATTTCATGAACCGACTCCTGAACATTGAACAATGGGACACTAACAGCGATTAACCATTTTTTCGAACCCCTCTCTATCAGGATGGGCTGATAAACCCGAAGCACTGGTAATTTTAAATAGTCGGACCGCACTTCCCGCTTCAACTCCTTTCCACTTCGTAAAACCTGCCGAATGATATCTCCATCCGTAGCCGTTGTTATCTTTTTCCCAATCTGCTTCTCATCCGGATGAGTTATGCAATATTCGTGGGGTGAAACAATCATTACATAGGCCTTACCCAGAGCTTCGGTATCGTAGAAATGCTTCTGAAAAAGATACAAATCCAAATCAATTCCCACCACTCCTATTATTTCACTTTCATTCCGCAATGGAACAAGAATGGAGATTACCAATCCCCCATCCTGAATCTTGTATGGATTGGAAATCATTTCCCAGCCTTTACTTCTCACCTCTTTGTACAATTCGAAATGTTGAGAGGAAAGAGTTTCTTCCACAATTCCATCTTTTCCCCGGCGATAATACTTACTATTGGATAAATCCAACCCTTTTGAACTTCGCACACCACTGTCCAAAACAAACCAGGTACCAGCCAATTCCTTTTTGGAAATAAGCCCCGACTTCAGAATCTTATTCAAAACCTCACTCTCCGGCTCTCGTATGTTTTGCTCCCTTTTAATCGCTCGTTGCAAGGCATCCACCGTTTGAACACTCTCCTCCAGCTCATTCTTTACAACCAAAAAGCTGTTCTGAGCAAAAGAAACAGCAAGATCATTACTCATTCGCATGGCGGTGTGAGTCATTTTCTCCCCAATAAAATAAGCTGCAACTGCAAAACTCAATATTATAAAAACACCAACAATAAGGATGGATTTGTTTTGAAATTTCATATTCGAACTATTTTCAGGCAAAGGTATAGCTCCAAATCAGAATATCCTTTCACAAAAGAAAATTTTACGCCCCCACCATCTTTCTACACTGAAAAAAAAATGATTTCAACAGGAAATCTTCATTCCCCGTGCTTATACATTGTAGGATTATTGTAAATTTAAATCCGAAAACAATTACAAAATTTCATCTACCATGGATATACCCGAACGCATTGCGGCTCTCCGTAAGCTAATGGAGGAAAAACAATTGCAAGCCTATATTATTCCCAGTACAGATCCTCACATGAGCGAATATGTACCTTCCCACTGGACTGCACGGGAATGGATTTCCGGTTTTACCGGATCGGCCGGTACTGTTGTGGTTACCCAAAACACAGCCGGATTGTGGACCGATTCCCGCTATTTTATTCAGGCGGAGACCCAATTGGAAAATAGTGGCATCGAACTCTATAAACTGGGACTGCCCGAAACGCCAGCCATTCAGGATTGGCTTTTAAATAACCTCTCCAAAGATACTTCTGTTGGATTTGATGGAGCATGCGTTTCTCTTATCCTGTCAAGAAATCTAAAATCCAGTTTGGGAGACAAAAATATTCATATCGTAGGAGATTACGACCTGGTGGATCAAATCTGGACCAATCGTCCTGAGATTCCTGATGCACCGGTGTTCACACATGACCTACAGTACTGTGGCAAATCCAGAACGGAAAAATTATCCGAAATTCGTTCCGAAATGGAAAAACTGGAAGCCGATTACCATTTCATCGGCAGTCTTGATGATATCGCCTGGACTTTCAATCTAAGGGGGCAGGACGTTGACTACAATCCGGTGGTAGTGGCCTACGCTATGATCAACAAGAATTCAACCAGGCTCTACCTTAACGAGGTAAAAGTCCCCCTTCAGGTGGTTCAGGAGCTTTCAGAAGATGGTATCGAGATTGTAGAATACGAGAAAATATTTTCCGATTTGGAAGAATTGCCTGCTTCTGCCACCGTTCTAATCGACCAGTCCCGCACCAATCGAAAGATATACGATCATATTTCCGCCAATATTATCGAAAGAGAAAATCCCTCACAATTACTGAAGAGCCAAAAGAACTCCACAGAAATTGAGGGAATGAAGCAGGCCATGGTAAAGGATGGAGTTGCCCTAACCCATTTCTACTATTGGCTGGAACAGAATCTGGGAACGGAAAAGATTACAGAACTAACAATGATGGAAAAACTGAAGTATTTCCGCTCTCAGCAAGAAGATTTTAAGGGCGAAAGCTTCAACAGCATTGTGGGCTACGGAGAACATGGGGCCATCGTTCACTACTCTTCTACAATAGAAACCGATGTGGAAATCCAAGCGGAAAGCTTCGTATTAATCGATTCCGGTGCTCAATACCTGAATGGAACCACTGATATCACCCGCACCATTCCGCTGGGCCCTCTAAGTGAAGAGCAAAAAACGGATTTCACCCTTGTTCTGAAAGGCATGATTCAGCTATCTATGGCCAAATTTCCGAGAGGAACAAGGGGGTGCAACCTTGACATTCTGGCCCGCCAGCCACTATGGGAAAACGGCCGAAACTACGGGCACGGCACCGGGCATGGCGTAGGTTGCTTCCTAAATGTACATGAAGGCCCCCAAAGCATTCGACAGGAGATCAAAGAACAAGCCATTCTACCAGGCATGATCAGCTCCAACGAACCGGGTCTGTACCGCGAAGGCAAATATGGAATCCGACACGAAAACCTGATTCTTTGCAAGGAGGATAAGGAAAGTGAATTTGGTGAGTTTCTCGATTTTGAGACCTTAACACTATGCCATTTCGAAACCCGAGCCATTCAAACGGATCTACTAACCGAAAAAGAAAGAACCTGGCTGAACAATTACCACCAAACGGTTTTTGAAAAACTATCGCCCCTTTTAGACGAAACTCACAGAAAATGGCTGCAAAGAAAAACAGCTGCAATCTAACAGATACAAGAAGAGGGTGTCCAAGAATGATAAAAATCTCGAATACATGTCATCCTGAATTTATTTCAGGATCTCATTACTATTAGTTAACAGATTCTGAAACTAGTTCAGAATGACAGGAAGTTTCATTCTTGGACACCCACTTTTTCTTATCCGTAAATGGTAGCCACAATTTTTCTGCGACCTCCTGAATTTCTGAATTCGCAAAGATAAATTCCCTGCCAGGTGCCCAAATTCAACCGATGTCTTGAAACAGGGAGCGTTAAACTTGGTCCCAGCAACGAAGATTTGACATGCGCCGGCATATCATCGGCACCCTCCAGGGTATGCGTATAGTAGGACTCATTCTCCTTTACCAGCCGATTCATGATACTTTCAAAATCATCACGAACAGAGGGATCGGCGTTCTCATTAATGGTCAATCCTGCAGAGGTATGTTTCAAAAAAAGATGGACCATACCAGTCTCCGGCAAATTGGGCAATTTACTCAAAATCTGAGAGGTTACCAGGTGAAAACCTCTGGGGTGTTCGGGCAATTCAAATTCTACCTGTTGAATCATTTCATTTTAAGTTTTGAATCAATAACCTGAAAATACAACTTTTTCACTTTATTTCTCAAAGAAAACACAACCTTTGAAACAAAGATTTTATCTTTCTTTTTGATGAGAACCAGAAGCTGCAATTACTCCTGTATGGCTTTCCGGGCTTTCAGAATCCATTTGGAACGATCAAGAGGACTGATTCCCCGATATTCACGACATTCGCCCTCCCCCTGGGGACAATCCTGGTAGCCGGAAAATGAGGTCATAAACTTCCCTTTCCCTCCGGTTCGCGAATTAAACTGAATGGAATAATCCATTGAGGTAGCCAAAGGAACTTCCCCTTTCAAAATAAAATTATCCTGATAAAATTCAGGATTGGCAAACCTTGCCCGCATCCGGGTTAAATCGCCGGCTATGGTTCCCAATAGATCCCTGGCCGCTACAATCCTAAAATTGAGAATGGGTTCCAGTAATTTGGTATCGGTATTTACCAAACCATTCATTACTCCCATTGGAGTAGCAACACAAAAATCACCAGGACGCGAATGCATCACATGATCCTCTCCTTCGGTAAGGGTAATTTTCAAATCGGTAACCTCCCATCCTTTAATTCCCTGCTCCAAAGCTTTGGGAATCGTTCGCTCCACTTCATGTTGATATTTGCGGGCGATATCGTTTACCGATACCCGAGATTCAAAAACAACTCCCGATCCTCGCTCTCCCGGTTCAATCCGGAATTTTACCACAGCCCAACAAGGCTTTGGCATAGTATATCTTTCATACCCCTCTCCTGAACAAACAGGTGTTTCCTTATAAATAACACTGGGTTGGGTAAAATTACTCTCTATTCCAAAACGGGTTTCCAGAATCTTCTCCAGGATTTCAACCTGAATCTTCCCCATCACCTGGATGTGCAATTCCTTTTCCCCCTTCAACCATTTAAGGTTGAGCATTGGATTTTCTGCATTCAAGACCTGTAAAGCTTCAGCCAGCACCGGGTAGTCTTTATCTCCCCTTGGTTCAACCCGAACAGTTAACAATGGAGTGTCCATCTGACAACTGCCATTGGAAAACAATTCCGCACCAAGCACATCTCCCGTATGGACCTCAGACAAACCAGTCAACAAACCAACCTCCCCCGGTCCTAATTCGTCACAAACCTCAATACACTGATTGTAACCTTTAGTTATTCGCGTAATTTTTTCCTCCAGCCCCTGGGTGGCATTCCATACACTCATCCGGTTCTTCAACATTCCCTGAAAAACACGAACACTCGCCACTTTTCCCATCACTTTATCTGGCTCTACCTTGTAAACTACTGCCGACAAGGCTTCTTTTTCCTCCCCAACAGGTTCGGGAAGAAAATGCCCAACGCAATCCATCAGCTCCTCCATCCCTAAATCCAATTTGGCAGCCCCCATTAAAACGGGGATGGCTTTGGCTTTCTTTGTAGATTGAATCAGAGCAGCCCGAAACTCTTCAAACTGTAATTCTCCCTGTTCAAAATATTTCTCCAACAACTCCTCATCCATTTCGGCAACCAATTCCTGACACTGATCCCAAACTTCAGGATATTGCATTCGGGAGCTCTCCTCATCCAAAGAATGCACGGACACGCCGCCCAATCCTTCACCCTCGGCTACTTGCATGGGAACAAAGGGAAGTGGAATTTCCTTCCGCAATTCCTCCAAAACAGCTTCAACATCTGCCCCGGCCCGATCGATCTTGTTAATAAAGACAATAGCCGGCAAACCCAATTCATGTACAGCTTTCAACAGGGAAGTGGTATGGGCCTGAACCCCCTCAACCGCAGACACAAGAATAATTGCGCCATCAATAGCTCGCAATGAATATTCCACATCTGCAGAAAAATCAACGTGCCCCGGTGTATCAATCAAATTATACAGCATACCATCCCAATCAAGCGAAACATGAGAAAGACGAACGGAAATGCCCCGCTCCTTTTCCACATCAATGCTATCACTTTGGGTGGTTCCTTTATCCACATCTCCCAGACGACGAATCGCTCCGCTTCGATATAGTAAATGTTCAGTAAGAGTAGTTTTCCCGGCATCAACATGCGCAAGAATCCCTACATTACGAATGGATTTCTTCTTTGATTCCAAAAGATCAAAATTTTATTTAGTAACAATGCGGAAAGATACGGAATTCTAGCGGGAGTGGATTGTTTTCAGAAAAATTATGTCATAAAAAGAACCCCAAAGTTTTTATTGCCTGCCACTGATGAATTGAGATGACGGTAATTCACAGAAACAAAGCGGTAAAAACTTTGGGATTCACTCTATTTTATAATACTAGTACAATATTAATGCCTTGCGCGTACTTTAGCAGGCCTGGTTTGGAATATTGATTTCACCCTGGCAATCATCTGATTTTCGGTAATATGATCCTCAGATTCAACCCTGCAAACCCGCCTATTCAATTGAGGGTCCTTACTCAAATGCTTAGACAAATGCAACTTGGCATCAGCTGGGCCAAAAAGGTAGATCTCCTCTGCATCCCTAATCCTCTTACAGATATCATCAAAATAATGTTTCAATTGATGCTTTTTTCTCTGCGTAATTTTCTTTTGCGGATTAACCACCATGCTTCCCAGTCGAGAATAGTTCTTGGTCTCACCGGGAAACCGGACACGGGATTCAACCTCTGATTTAACAGTTTCCACATGAGCTTCGCCCTCAATCAGAGAAATGATGTAGGCCTTTTCGGTATCCAACCATACTCCAATGTTTTTTTTCATTTTAACCTCCTTTTAAATTACAATTGAACAAACTGTAAACTTTGATTGGCAGATAGAAATTAATTGGGTAGTACTACTTGAAAAAATTGGAAAGAAAAGGGAAAAAACTTCGTGTTAGACATACGATTTAGAAAAACGTTATTTCGATTACCTCTTCTCATATAACACACGTATAAGTTTATCCCTCGGATGGCCGCGGCTTATTTTAAACCGGACTATTATAAATTTACGAAATTCTCACACTCTTGTCAAATCCATTCTTCAATTCAATGAGCCAATACATGAAGTTGATCTAAACGAAAATCACAATTCGTCAAATAAATTACGCATGAAATCCATTACCATATTCCAAAGGGGCAAAAAATTGTGCCAGCAACTCCAGTGGCTATGGGTATTTCAACCTCAAGTCTTTAATGAAGAGAAATTTGAATCAAAAAAATTATTGTCACTACGCTTTGGTAACTTCCTCTAAAAATTCGCCTGAATTTTCTAAAACATCAAAAAAACCGAAACTCTCAATTTAAAAAATCCACAGATTCTGTTTCATCCCTTCAGAATTCTTCTACTTTTGTGCCCGATTTTACAAACAACTTTTAACATTAAACTTCATACAAAATGAATCCCAAAAGTATTGCGATTCTGGGTGGTGGAAACCTGGGATCTTCTATTGCAAAAGGTTTGGTAAAAAGTGGACTACTCCCAGCCAACAAAATTACCGTAACCAACCTTGAACTTTCAATGATCCAACATCTCAAAGATGAAGATGGAGTCAACATCAGTACCAACAATGCCGAAGCTGTTTCCAATGCCGAAGTAGTTATTGTTGCGGTTAAGCCAACTGCTGCCAATGCTATTCTTTCCGATATTCGGGATGTCTTGCATCAGGACAAGCATGTATTAATCTCAGTAATTTCTGGCGTAAAACTGGAGCAACTTGAAGCAATTGTTGGAGAAGTCCCTGTAATTCGAGCCATGCCAAACACTGCTATCGCCATCAGGGAATCCATGACAGCTCTTTCTTTCAACAAGTCTGGGGAAAACTACAAGGACTTAGTGGTAAATATTTTCGACCAATTGGGAAGTACCATGATTATTCCTGAATCTCAAATGCCAGCTGCTACAGTACTGGCCAGCTGTGGAATTGCTTTCGCTTTGCGCTTTATGCGGGCAGCCTCCCAGGGGGGAATTGAAATTGGTTTCAACTCCCAACTCTCCCATCAAATTGCAGCTCAAATTATGAAGGGGGCCTCAAAACTAATAATAGAGAATGGAACTCACCCCGAACGCGAAATTGACAAAGTAACAACTCCTATGGGGGTCACTATCTCAGCTCTAAACGAGATGGAACACGGTGGATTCAGTTCATCACTAATCCGTGGTGTTGTTTCGGGTCATAATAAAATTCAGGATACGGAGCCAAATAAATAGAAAGGGTAAGTAGATCTTTCGAAGAAAAATAGGATGAATTAAGTATAAAAAAACAACCAGGTACTCCCAATTTCTGAACCTTTCCATCATAGAAAAAGAGTCAGTAATTACCAGGTTGTAGCAATAGGTTTTGAATTCCTAATTTTCTTTTTCATCTACAAACAGCCCAAATCCAGAACATAAAAAAACAGGTAGCCATGCATTTGGCTCCTGTTTTTTTATGTTCTAAGATCCAGGAATCTTGCAACAATTCAATCCTTAGAATGGGAAATTGAAATGCTTCTGAACAAATTCCAAACATTTATCCTCCACACTATTGCAAACAGCACGATACACTCTTAACCGGGTCATATCATCGCCCTCCTCTTTGGATGGATCAGGAGTTTCAAACAATTCTTTCTCAGGATTTCCTTCCAATTCAGGGCATTGCTCAAAAGCCTCTCGATCAAAACAGATCACGAAATCAAAAGATTTCTGCTCAAGATCTGCAATGGTCTTAGAAGTATTCTGAGGGATCTCTACTACGGCTTCAGACATGGCCTTCTTGGCAAAAGGACTAACCTCTGTGGCTTTCAGACCGGCACTGTAGACCTCGAGATACTTCTTTCCGTAATATTTCAACCAACCTTCGGCCATTTGCGATCGACCGGCATTTTTAGTACTAAAAATCAGCACTTTTTTCAATTCATTCTTCATTGTTAACAGCTTTGTAGAATACAAAACTACAAATTCTAAGTAGAATACAGAACAAAGTGATAGCGACAGATTTTTTCAATTCGATTTAAAACCATTTACAATTAAGCAGTCCAAATAGTGGCCTTATACAAGTATAGCTTACTCAAAATGAATCCAAAAGAACTTATTCAATATCAAAATGATATTCGTATAATCATATAATTCTGATTTGCAATATTCTTTTTATGTTTTTTGCTTTGTATATTAGCAATTCGGAATCGTTCTTTCAGTTAAGGATCTTCCAAGTACTTATCAATAGACCATCAACAAAAAATAATGCACAGAATTTTCCTCTTCATCCTTCTATTTTCAATTCTTTGGCAGCCTTGTTCCGCTCAAAAAAAGAATCATTCAACTCTCTACGGAACAATCTTAAATACAAAAGGCCAGCCGATTGAATTTATTAATGTATCTCTAAAAGGATTTGAGGGAGGTACTGCCAGCAGGAATGATGGAACCTTCCAACTTTCCATACCATCAGGAAGAAAGATCAGTTTGGTTTTTTCTCACTTGAACTACCAAACACAACAAAAAGAGGTGCATCTAAACTCAGGGGAGAAAAAGAAACTAAAAATCGTAATGATTTCAAAAGATCAAAAGCTTTCCGAGGTTTTGATCAAAGGAAACAACAAAACCCGGAGAAATGTTATCTCTGTTGATTCAAAACTACTAAATAAAGTTCCGGTATCTTCTTCGGGGGCTGTAGAGCAACTAATTAAGACTCTTCCCGGCGTAAGCTCCAACAACGAGTTGAGTTCACAATACTCGGTTCGAGGCGGTAATTTCGACGAAAACCTAATTTACGTGAATGATATTGAAGTGTACCGTCCCTATCTCGTTCGATCGGGCCAACAAGAGGGACTCAGTTTCATCAATTCGGACCTGGTATCCGCAATCCAGTTCTCCTCGGGGGGATTCGACGCAAAATACGGAGACAAGATGTCATCGGTTCTGGATATTCGCTACAAAACCCCAACCGAATTCGAAGCATCCGCCTCAGTAAGCCTTTTGGGAGCATCCGCTCACATTGCCAACCAATCTAAGAATAAAAAGTTCTCCTACCTTACCGGAATCCGATACAAAACCAACAGCTATCTTCTCAGTTCCCTAGACACAAAAGGAGAATACGAACCAAGACATACCGATTTTCAAGGCTTGTTCAATTACAAATTGAACGAGCAACTGGAGGTGCAAGTTTTCGGAACAATATCAAAAAATCGTTATCTTTTTCGCCCTACAGATAGAGAAACCTCCTTTGGAACAATTAATACTCCGTTGAAATTGCGTATGTTCTTCGACGGACAGGAAAAGGATCAATTTTTCAATCACATGGAAGCGGTCACCCTTCAATATCATCCCAACTCCAACAACCTGATAAAACTAATTGCATCACACTTTGAATCGGAGGAAGAGGAAACCTTCGACATCCAGGGACAATACTACCTCAATGAATTGTTCACAACCCAGGGAGGAGATCAGGATGAAAGTCTGGAACATTTAGGTATTGGCACAACTCTGGATCATGCCCGAAACGAACTGAATCTTACCGTTTCAACAATTGAATTAAAGGGAAGTCACAACTTCGGCAAGCAATTCCTCCAATGGGGAGTCAAGGCAAAAGAGGAAAGCATACATGACAGGATAAATGAATGGCAGTACCGCGATTCAGCAGGTTACTCCATCCCTTTCGCCAATGACAAGGTATTGCTGGCTTACAGTCGCAATGCCAAAAACAGAATTACCAGTCGCCATCTCAGTTCCTTTTTACAAAACACCTTTTCCTGGGAAGGCACTAAAGGAGAATTTCAACTAACCACCGGAATTCGATACCATTACTGGGATTACAATCGCGAGCATTACTACTCCCCACGCCTGTCACTAGTCTACCTGCCGGCATGGGCTCCAAATTTCAGATTCCGGATTGCCTCAGGTTATTACCAACAAGTGCCTTCCTATCGGGAAATGCTGACCATTTCAGGAACAGTTAGTGAAAATATTAATGCGCAGAAATCCATTCATTACGTACTTGGCCAGGAATACTACTTCAAAGCATGGAACCGTCCTTTCAAATTCTCGACAGAACTCTACTATAAGGATCTTAGAACATTACTTCCCTACGAAATCGACAATGTTCGGATCAGGTATTACGGGAACCAAAGAGCCAAAGGTTATGCTACTGGTCTAGATCTAAGAATCAACGGAGAATTTGTTCCGGGAACGGAATCCTGGGCAAGTCTTTCGGTTATGCGAACTAAAGAAGATATTGTTGGAGACGGCAAAGGATACATCCCCAGACCAACGGATCAAAGCATCAACTTCTCCATGTTCTTTCAGGATTACCTGCCCAACAATCCCAGCTACAAAATGCAACTGAGTCTGTTCTACGGAGGAGGACTCCCCTTCTGGTCGCCCAAAACCGGAAAACAGGGAAAAGCATTTCGTATGCCTGCCTATCGCAGGGTGGATTTGGGTTTTTCAAAGGTACTTATAGATAAAAACAAAAGACAATACAAGGGCATACTTCGCCATTTCAAATCCCTTTGGCTAAGTATGGAAATCTTTAATCTTTTGGATATCAACAACACCATTTCCTACCTTTGGATCAACGACATCCGAAGCAACCAATATGCTGTACCTAATTACCTAACCTCTAGAAAACTGAACTTTAAATTAAGTGCTAAATTTTAGGAAAGAGCCATTAAAACCGGAACAAGGGAAAATCTTGAACGAAACTTTAGAATAGTCCTTTAGGTCGGTAAAAATGATAAAGGAAGAATATTAATTTTCCAAATTACAAGACAGGACATTTCTTCCTTCAATCTGCACGAAATACCTGCACGATTGCAGAATTATTAAGTTTGCCTAAGCAACAGGAATTTCTAGAAAAATTTTCCTTAGCTTTGAAAAAAGAACCAATATTATGTCGCTACAATTTCAGCACCCTGCTTTTTTGTGGGCACTCTTTGCCTTAATTATCCCCATTCTGATCCATCTCTTTAATTTCAGAAGGTACCGTAAGGTCTACTTCAGCAATTTACAATTCCTGAAGAACCTTCAGGCAGAACACAAAAGCAAGTCAAAACTAAAAAACCTGCTCATTCTATTGGTTCGCCTACTAGCAATGGCGATGCTGATTTTAGCCTTCGCACAACCCTACGTGCCCAAAAACAAAATTCTACCCCAAAGAAAAGATGGAAAAGAATTAGCCAGTATTTATGTCGACAACTCCTTTAGCATGAATGCCGAAGGCGAAAAAGGCAAATTATTGGAAGTAGCCAGAAACAAAGCATTACAAATTGCCTCCTCTCTTCCGGGCAATATGCGTTTCCAGGTGCTCTCCAATTCCTCTTCCTCCTCCTACAGACTTCTTAACAAAGAGCAAGCTATTGCCAAATTACAGGAAATCGAACCGGCTTCCGCAGCCAAAAGTCTATCGAAAATTGTCAAGCAATCGCAGTTAATTCAAAACCCAACTAAATATTCCCAAACGCTTTATATTCTCTCCGATTTTCAACAATCAACATCCGATCTTCAGCGAATCATTCCCGACACCTCCTTTCAAATTGTTTTTCTGCCAATTCAGTCCAAAGCTGAAAACAATTTATTGATAGATACCTGTTGGTTCCCAAGCCCATTTCATAAACTGGACAAAACAGAAGAACTGTATGTGAGAATTAGAAATACTTCTTCGGAAAACTATCGTGAGATACCTGTAAAATTATCAATAAATGATAGCTTAAGAGCTGTCGCGAGCTTCGATATTGAACCACATTCAACCCAGGTGGTTGTTTTAAAATATGTAAACAAATACAAAGGCCACTACAAGGGTAAAATAGAAATCAGCGACTTTCCCATAACCTATGACAACCAGCTCTATTTTAGCTATTCCATTGCGAATCAATCAAAAGTTCTTGTGATCAACCAGGAAACCCCAAACAAATATCTGGAGAAATTATTTAGTAACTCTCTCCACTTCAGTTTTAAAAACACCACCAACAGAACAATTCGCAATCACAATATTTTGAATCAAAACCTCATTATTTTAAATCAACTGAAAGAAATGGAGAGCGGGTTGGCAGCTCAATTAAGCAGCTACGTAAGAACTGGTGGAAATCTTTTGATCCTTCCCAGTGACCAAGCCCCCGCAACTCTGAATTCTTTCTTAAACGAACATTCCTGCCCAATTTTTCAGTCACAGGACAGTAATCGCACCCGATTTTCAAAAATTGAACGAAACGCCAAACTTTATTCTGATGTCTTTAAGGAATTCCGAGAGGATGCACGCCTTCCCCAACTTTACCGATTTGTCCATTTAAAAATACCAGCCAACAGTCTTTCTGAAACCTTATGGCAAGGCCCCGGCAAAACCGCTCTGCTATCCAGGACGCCCGTTGGAAAAGGGAATATTTACCTTTCAGCAATTCAATTCGATCCTCAATGGTCTGATGTAATCACACACCCCATATTTGTACCTACCCTAAGCAATATGGCACAAAATCACAATGGAGTAGCTCCGTTGTATTATACATTAGGTCTACCATCCCTTGTACATCTTCCCAATGAGAAATTAAACGACCGACATCCCCTGCACCTACAGAACTCAAAACTAGCAATTGATATCATTCCTGAGCAACGGAACAACTTTGAAAAAGGCCTTGAAATCTCCATCTCAGACCAACTTACAACAGCTGGCAATTACTCTCTCTCCAGTAATAGCAAAGAAATAGATGCTATTGCTTTCAACTATTCAAGACAGGAATCAGAACAGAAATTCTACTCCCTCCATGAAATTGAAGGACTAATCCAAAACCTAAATCTATTCAACTGCAGTACTGCAGAACCCGAACCTGAAAACCTGATACTAAAATTAGAAGAACAAAGAAAAGGCAAAACTTTTTGGAAAATCCTGATCTTGCTAAGCATCGGTTTTCTACTAGCCGAGGCCCTTCTTCAGAAACTAAAAAATTAGCCACTCTTCTTTTTTTAACATATTCTGGAGATTAGCACAACACAACCTCCACCCACAACAACCACCAATAAAGACACAGCCACTTTTTGTTATTATCATAACCACACACCACCCAACAACAAAACAATAACCGGAAAACAAAGCAACTTCCAAATACCCGTTGGAATTTACAGAACATAGGGGGAATAAAAAAAACGGAAAGTATTAATCTACCCCATCACCCCTACTTAAGAGATATAGCGTAAAATTACAGTTATACACATATCTTTATCCACACCATTACTCCAATGACCATCGCCCAGTCAAATCAAATACAGCCTTATAAAGAGACAGTTTTAAAAGCATTCTCTGCAGGTAGAAATTACGATACAGAAATATCCAATTTGTGGATCAAAGAGTAAAACCACCATTGGAACGAAGTAAGCCTACTATCCAATAAACACTCAAAATTACTCACGATAATCCTCTCTAAATTCTTCCCCAATGGGACAGGCATTCTATTCCAGTCCATAATCAGAAGCCAAGCCACTTTAATTAAACACTCAGTTATGATAAAATTGTCTTTTTGAAAAAAAATAAGATTTCCTAAAAGAAAATCCTTTAATTATGTGGTTTTTCAAAAAAAAATTACAAAATTGTGCCTGCGTTGAACAAATCACGCAAACCTTTTAGAAAACCCTTTAATATTTACCATTATGACAAATACAATAACAATGACTGCCAAAGATTACATGGAGAGGGAAGCTCAATTCGGAGCACACAACTACCATCCACTTCCTGTAGTCTTAGATAAAGGAGAAGGTATTTATGTTTGGGATACTGATGGAAAAAAGTATTTTGATTTCCTTTCAGCATATTCTGCTGTCAACCAAGGGCATTGCCACCCTAAAATTATTAATGCCATGGTTGAGCAAGCAAAGAAGTTAACCCTGACTTCCCGTGCTTTCTACAATAGTACACTCGGAGAATACGAAGAATTCGTTACCAAGTATTTCGGATACGACAAAGTTCTTCCTATGAATACCGGTGCTGAAGCGGACGAAACAGCTCTTAAACTTTGTAGAAAATGGGCCTATGAGAAAAAGGGAATTACAGAAAATGAGGCGAAAATTATAGTTTGCGAGGACAACTTCCACGGACGAACCATTACTATTATCTCCATGTCAACCGATCCTGATTCCTACAAAGGATTTGGTCCTTATACTCCTGGTTTCGTAACCATTCCATACAATGACCTAGAAGCTTTGGAAAAAGAACTAAAAGATCCTAATGTTGCAGGATTCCTTGTGGAGCCAATTCAGGGAGAAGCAGGAGTTTTTGTTCCGGACGAAGGCTACCTAAAGAAAGCTTACGAGCTTTGTAAGGCCAACAATGTTTTGTTCATTGCAGATGAAGTACAAACAGGTATTGCCCGTACAGGGAAACTATTGGCGGTTGATCACGAAGAAGTTCGTCCTGATATCCTTATCTTAGGAAAAGCCATCTCCGGTGGAGCTATGCCAATTTCGGCAGTACTGGCAGACGACGCTGTAATGCTTTGCATCAAGCCAGGCGAGCACGGTTCTACTTTTGGCGGTAACCCAATTGCTGCAAAAGTTGCTATCGCAGCATTGGAAGTCGTAAAAGAAGAAAAATTGGCTGAAAATGCAGAAGCACTAGGAAAAATCTTCCGCGAAGAATTGAAAGCCATCAAATCAGATATGATTGAACTCGTACGAGGAAAAGGTCTTTTGAATGCTGTAGCCATCAAACCTAAAGGCGGTAAAACTGCATGGGATGTCTGCCTGAGACTTCGTGACAATGGTTTGTTAGCAAAGCCAACTCATGATCATATTATTCGTTTTGCTCCTCCATTGACCATCAATGAGGCAGAATTAAGAGAGGCAATTGAAATCATCAAAAAGACAATGGCCGAATTTGAGTAAGTCACCACTAACCCAATTTATCTATATCGAAAAAGGCTGTTTCCCTAAGGAAACAGCCTTTTTTTCTAGTGAATTATGAATCGGGTTGTTAGAACTTTATCACCATAATATACCACCAGAAAGTACACTCCTTTCGAATAAGTATCCAAATTAAAATCAATCTGATTCGGACCTGCAACCAACTGAACTTGACGAATCATTAACACTTGTCCCTTCAAATCCAAGATTCGAACCTGCCCTTCCTTATACGAACCATCAATATTTAGAGAAAACTTCCCTCTATTGGGATTAGGATAAAGTACAACACCAGAATCATCTACTAGGTCATCCAGCCCACTTGTCACCAATACCTTTTGAATGCCTACAGAATCAGGACATGCCTCATTAGACACCCTAAGTTGGACAGAGAATCCTTCACCTTTCAAGTCATCGATAAAATAGGAGTGAACCGGACTGAACTCACTACTCTGAGCTCCATCCCCAAAATCCCAAAGCACATTACTTACATTCTCACTTTGATTATCGAATTGAACAACGTTAAAATCCGTCTCAAACGAAAAAGCTGGAACAGGTTTTTCCAAAATCGTCAGAGCCAATTCGTTGGAATACTGAGGAACAGATCCCTCACTTTCTACTTTGGCTCGATAACGGACACTTTCGTGCAAAGCCGGAGTAACCATAAGAGACGAATTTTCACCTTCAATATTAGCAAATGCCTGTTCTTCTTCCTTCCAAACCTGCCATTGAATAGCCCCATTGTAATCCTTCAGGGAAATATTACACTTACTGCCAACACAAACAATAGTCGGATCAGCAGAAGCCGTTCCTCCCCCACTTAACAAGGGCCCAGGAATTGTAAAAGTTGCCGATTCAATTGGTATAATTTCAGTTCCTTCAAATTTTAATTTTGCATGAAGTATTTCTGACTCACTTAAAGCTTTCAGTCCATGGTATTTCACAAAACCATTCACGGTCCCACCAATCAAAAAGCCCTCCAGCGTCCAATCTCCTCCATCCCCCCGACTAACAGTAATGGGTGTCTCACTATCATTAATACAATCGTTTCGGTATTGATCCTGCAACTTTAACTCTGGCTGCCGGAACAACTCCTCTCCATTAGCCGAAGGCGAAGTTGGTTGCTTCAGAATAACAAGTCGTTTGGCTTTTCCATGCTGAATTGTTTGCTGAAATTGAGTCGTATCATATCCTGTTGAATAAATATACATCGTATCTGTCGTAGCCTTCTGAAGAATCGAAACCATACCGGGATCGAAAGTAATTTGGCCAACCTGTGATACATCATACAGTCCACCCAAACTTCTAATTCCATATTTAATATCAGTAATCCTCGATCGCCAGGTTGCATTATCCTTAAAAGTGACAACAAAAGGATTGTCTACATCCACATTTACCGCGGCAGTAATTACCGGAGGTTCGGGAACAACAATATTAAAACTATCCGATACTACGCTAGTTATCCCTTCGGAGGCAAATTCAAGACGAGCCCCCTCAATGGCCTCCTCGCTAGTGGCAGTTAAACCTGAATAAATCACTACCCCCTTAGATGCAGAGACAATTTGAGATCCACCCAACTGCCACAATTTAGATACATCACTTTCACTCCCATCAGAATAATTGGAGACGGTAACATCTGTCGTACTGTCATTTTCACAATCGTTACGATACTGATCCAAAAGCTTTAGAGCAGGCTGCTTTACCAAAGTATCACCATTCTTAACAGGACCTTCCGGCTGGGTTTCAATAACAATCTCAGCAGCTTTTCCATGTAGAATTTTTTGCTCCACACCAGACTTGGGGTAACCATTAGCTACCACCACCACACTATCTGTTACAGCCCTTTGCAATAGGGTATCATTGGCAGGAATCAGAATCAACTTGCCAGGCTCAATTCGGAAAGCCGTATCTACTAATTGTGCATCCCTAAAACTAACAGATTGTATGGAATCCCTCCAACTCGCATTGTCAGCAAAGGAAACAACAAATTCCTGATCAACGGTAACTGAATCAGCTGCCGTCAACTCAATCAGAGGCACCGGAATTTTAAAGGTGTTGGAAAAAACTGTATCCTTCTCAAAGGAAAATGAGAGCTGAGCAGAATCAATAGCAATTTCACTTTCAGCAATAAGGTCGGAAAAAACAACCCTGGCATCCACCCCATTCTTTTCAAACACTCCCTTCAAATCCCAAACCAAACGATCAAATTTTTCAACCCTCACCTGAGTGATCGTATCCAAAACACAATTGTTATTATATTGATCACGCAAAACCAACTCGGGTTGCTGAACCAAAGCACCACCATTGATCTCAGGCCCTTCAGGCTGAACGTCAATAAAAAGACCGACAGTAGCCCCATGACCTATAACTTGTACAACACTATCATTAACATATCCATTAGAAGAAACGACAACCGTATAGCTATCAGCTTTCTGCATCTGACCAGATGTAGCTGGATCGAAAACAATCTTGCCTACTTGAGAAATGTCGTAACTTAAAGAATTCAAAACACTGTCGTTAAGAGCAATTTCCTGAATCCTGCTTCTCCAAATTGAATCCTCCGTAAAAGTAATTGAAAAAGGAGAATCAACAGTAGCAGACTGATCCGGAAACAGCTCAGGAACATCCACACGGGGAGATGGAATGGAAAAAACATCCGAGAGAACCGTAATGGTATCCTGAAGAATAAACTTAATCTGAGCATCGTTAATTCCTTCACTACTGCTCACCTTCAAATCAGTATACTCCGCTACACCTAAGCCAACTACCACCTCAAAACTTCCACCAAGAGTCCAGTCCTGCCCATCACCATTTTCCGCTCTCACAACTGCAGAGTTCTCAAAATCACATTTATTTTGATACTTATCCACCAATTGTATTCTAGGTTGTTGGGCCAGAGTATCTCCATTAAATTCGGAGGGAACAGGTTGTTGGATCACATCCAACGCATCCGGCACACCATGCCTTACCTCTTGACTTACAGTATTATCGTGATAACCGGTGGCCACAACCCGAACTTCGTATGTTCCAGGTTTCTGAAGCAGCGTATCCAGAGCAGTTAAAAGAATAAGCCTTCCCTCCTCCAGGACATACGAAGCAGACACTAGAAGATTCCCCCCATACGTAATCGAATCAACTTTTTCCCGCCAATCACTGTTATCGCTAAAAGTAATCTCAATATCTTCATCCACGGTAGCACCCTCATCGGCTGTTAAACCGGGCCCATCGCCGGGAGCAGGTATATCGAAAACATCCGAATCGACATTAGACAAGCCATCGGCAGAAAATTGCAGATAGGCTCCACTCACCGCAGCTGAACTTGTAGCTGTTAAATCGGAAAATGCAAGTTTTCCCTCAACAACCGTTCCTGAAGTGCTGCCTCCCAGCTCCCAATCTCCCGAATCTCCTTTAGCGACAGCAATTAAAAGATCATTCTCCCTCGTACAATCATTAACATACTGATCCTGAAGCTTCACTTCGGGTTGAACACCCAATAGGGTCCCATTACTGCCAGGGGCTTTCGGTTGAGCAACAATCACAAGGCTCTTGGGCGCCCCATGAGCAATGGCCTGACTAACATTAGCATCCTCAAAACCACCCGCATAAATAACTATTTCAGCTGTATCAGGCTTTTGCAAATCCGTATCCCTGGCGGGATCAAATACAATTTTCCCGGTCTGTGATTTATCCCACGAACTTGCATCCAAAATATTTACTCCATAATAAACAGAATCAATATTGTCTTTCCATGCTTGATTTTCCGTGAAAGTCACTTCAAAGAATGAATCAACAGTAGCACCTGAAGCTGCAGTCAAACTTGGAGAGGAAGAAGGTGCAGGAATATTAAACGAACTGGTTTCAACTCCAGTCAGACCTGTACTGGCAAACTTAATAGTAGCATTAGATACAGCCTGATCACTTGTAGCGGTAAGATCTGTGTGCTCAATCTGTCCCCCACTGGCAGTCCGCGAAGTAGTCCCCTCGAGAAGCCACTCCCCACCGGAAGCTGTCGCATCTACTACAATATCATTTTCCCCGGTACAATCATTGCTATATTGATCCTGCAACTTTGCCAGTGGCTGGGTACCCAACAGCCCTCCATTATTAGAAGATGAAGCAGGTTGTGTAACCATTACAATCTTAGTAACCGCTCCATATTTAATCTCCTGGGAAACCGAATTATCTGCATAACTAGTGGATACAATTAACAAGGTTGCCGTTCCAGCCTTTTGAAGATGTATTGATTGAGAGGGCTTCAGCACAATCTTACCTGCCTGACGCACATCATAAGCCGCTAAAGGCAATTCATTATCCCCATATTTCACAATTTTGATACTGTCCCGCCAATTAGCATTATCAGAAAAAGTAAGTTCAAAATCGTTATCCACCGTTGCATTACTGGCCGCTGTTAAGCCCGGGGCATCCCCCAGAGCCGGAATATCAAAAGTATTGGAACTAATGGTTGTAGTTCCGCTGGCAGAAAAATTCAAGTAGGCTCCGGAAACCGCAGCACTACTGCTTGCCTTTAGCCCCGTGTAAGCAACACTTCCACCAGTGACCTTCTTCGATGCTGTCCCTTCCAGAGTCCAATCTCCTGAATCTCCCTTCGCTACAGTCACATCCAAATCGTTTTCACCGGTACAATCATTATTGTATTGATCCTGAAGTTTTACCTCTGGCTGAACTCCCAATTCCGCTCCGTTGTATCCGGGAGCAGTTGGTTGTGTCACTATTACGATGTTCTTGGGAGCTCCATGCCCTATGGTTTGACTCACCTTACTATCCTCAAATCCACCTGAGTATATGGTAACATCAGCCGTTCCTGCCTTTTGCAAATCAGTATCCTTCGAAGGATCAAACACAATCTTTCCGGATTGACTCTTATCCCACGAACTTACTTCCAGAATACTTGCTCCATAATAAACAGAATCAATATTGTCTTTCCAGGTTTGATTCTCCGTAAAAGTCACCTCAAACGATGCATCAACTGAAGCATTGGAAGCTGCCGTCAAACTGGGAGATGAAGAAGGAGCCGGAATATTAAAAGAACTGGATTCAATCCCGGTCAAACCCGTACTGGCAAACTTAATGGTGGCATTAGATACCGCCTGATCACTAGTTGCAGCAAGATCAGAATGTTCTACTAGCCCCCCATTCGAAGTACGTGAAGTAGTCCCCTCCAAGGTCCATGTTCCTCCGGATGCGGACGCATCCACCGTTATGTTATTCTCGCCTGTACAGTCATTACTGTATTGATCCTGCAGCTTCACCACTGGCTGCGTGTCAAACTGTGCTCCATTATTCGCAGGTGCAACAGGCTGAGTTACCATTACAACTTTCGTAGCAGCACCATGCTTGATTTCCTGAGAAACCGAATTGTCGGCAAAACTATTAGCTAAAACCAAAATGGTAGCGGTACCTGCTTTTTGTAAAAACGTTGATTGTGATGGTTTCAGTACAATCTTACCTGCCTGACTCACATCATAAGCAGCTGAAGGCAGCTCATTATCCCCGTATTTCACGATTTTGATGCTATCCCGCCAAGAGGCATTATCAGAAAAAGTGACCTCAAAATCACTATCCACCGTTGCATCACTAGCTGCTGTTAAAACGGGTGCATCCCCCAAAGCCGGAATATCAAAAACATCGGAACTAACCGTTGTGGTTCCGCTAGCAGAAAAATTCAAATATACACCACTAATTGCTGCATCACTACTTGCAGTTAAATCTGTAAACGAAACACTTCCATCACTAGCAGTATTCGAAGTAGTTCCACCCAGGGTCCAATTCCCTGAATCTCCTTTGACTACCGAAACAGTCAAGCTGCTTTCACTCGTACAATCATTATTATACTGATCCTGCAGCTTAACAGCAGGCTGTGTTGCCAAAACTCCTCCATTAGCTATTGGAGCGGCAGGCTGAGTAACAATAACGATAGTTTTGGGAGCCCCATGTTCTATCGTCTGATTCACTGTTGCGTCTGAATACCCACGGGCAACAATTCTTAATTCTGCAGTCCCTGCTTTCTGCAGACCCGCATCTTTAGATGGATCAAAAATTATTTTACCTGATTGGCTTTTATCCCAGGCACTGGGATCAATCAAAACTCCATCGTATTGGATAGAATCCAAATTGTCTTTCCAATCCGTATTTTCAGTAAACTGTACTTCAAAAGTAGAATCAACATTGGCCGAAGATGAAGCAACCAAACCTGGGGGAGCAGAAGGAGCTGGAATACTGAAAGCACTGGATTCAATTGTTGTTAGTCCTGAACCGGAAAAACTGATAGTAGCATCGGAAATGGCCGCAAAACTGGTTGCCGTCAAATCCGTATATTCAGCTGTTCCATTAGTTACCTGTCTGGAATCAGTTCCCCCCAGCGTCCAAACACCTCCTGTTTTGCTTACTTTCACAGAGGTACTGCTATCCTCCGTACAATCATTACTATATTGGTCTTGCAACTTAACAACAGGTTGAGTTGCTAACACTTTCCCGTTATTTACAGGCCCTGCCGGTTGAGTAACAATCACTATCGATTGGGCCGCACCATGTTGTATCTGTAAAGAAACAGAGTTCGTTGCAAAACTATTGGCTAGGATCTCAAGCGTGGCAGTTACAGCCTTCTGCAGAAAAACAGATTGCGAAGGTTTTAATATAATTCTCCCGGCCTGAGTGACATCATATGCACCAACAGGCAACAAATCGGTCCCATAATTGATTTGCGTGATACTGTCTCGCCAGGTAGCATTTTCTGTGAATGTGATTTCAATGTCACTATCTACCGTTGCATCACTCGGCACCGTCAAATTGGGTGGTGTGGTTTGGCCACAAACAACCACCCACAATAGTGCCCAAAGGCACGTTAAGAATAAATGCTTTTTCATGATTTCAGACTTTTAGGTAACTAACAACCTAGCTAAACCAAAGCCCGTTCCAGAAAAAACAAACAACTGAACTACACAAGATTAGTGAATTCTCAAGATTCAATAGCAATAGTTCCACCTACGATACTGGAGATAATCAAAATTGTTAAGAACAGAATAAATGAAATATCCCCTATTTCCGAGACTTTCTTACGCCCCTCTCCCATTATGGATAGAAACTCCAAATTCGGATATTTTATTCAAGCAGAATTCTAATCACAAGAATAAGAAGATTGATCTATAAAAATAATTGTTTGACCTGATTATAATTCACAAACAATACAAAAATCCAAAATAAAAGATCTTTCATAATATTCACACCCCATAAAAAAGCATAAAAAAAGCTGATTCCAAACAGAAATCAGCCCAAATACGATATACAAAAACCCTCTAGTCCATATAGGGAGAAGCCTTCTCCTGCAAAGTATCAGGAGATACAAAGTCGGAATGATGGATCTGAAAGTCTTTTCCATAGTTAATACGATACAAACCACGATTTTCAAATCCCCCAAAATTACCCACTCGTTCAAACTGAAATTTACTTTGCAAAAGGTTAGGTTGAACAGCATCCAAATAATCCATGAAGGTGTTCCCGTACCGACTAATTGCAGAGGCAAAAAACAAGCACAAATCATACGCCCGGAAACTGAAATCGTTTGGCTCTACTGAAAAACTCTTTCGGAAGGATGAAACAAAATGATCTACCTCAACGGAGGAGTAATCAACATAGTAAGGGCTTAATAGTGTCGTATTCAAATTGTAGAAATTTTCAGGATCCATACTCCTGTATCGTTTCCAAACAGGAAATCCAACTAACCGAATTGAGTAGCGACTACTCAACACATTCAACTGGGTAACAATATTATCCACGACAGGCTGATTGGTTGACGGCAAAAGAATAATATTCTCACAGCTGTCACAAAGAGTATTTTCAATCCCATAAAGGCCGTAATCGTCAAAGGAAATTTTCTTATAATGAATTTCCTGATCACTCCAGTACTTCCCGTTTTCAAACAATTCCTTTTCTACATCACGTATCAGCTTGTATTCGTTCAAATGCTTGTATTGCTTCGGATGTACGACCACCAAATTCGTTGTTGAAATATCCTTCGTTACATATTGAGCCACCTTATCGCAAAGGGAAGACATTCCCGTATTCAATTGAAAAACAAAAGGATTCGTATTCAACCGGGGATTCTTAGCTGAAAGCGGAGACACTATCGGAATGTGACGTTCCAGTGCGTAATCAGCAGCAATATTAAATGTATTACTATAAACAGGACCTATGATAATATCAACTTCTTCAAGTTCAGCACTTGAAAGAATTTGTTTAACTTTTTCCTTTTTTCTTTCTGTATCGTAAACATGCAAGTCAATTTCCAAACCTTGTTTTTTCAAAGTATCCACAGCCAACAATACTCCCTGATAAAAACGAATAAAATCCTGTGAGCGAGAATAAATAATTTTGTTCTCCCTTTCCTTTACTACAGCTAAAGTATCCTCATAATTCCTGATCCAGTTAATTGTATCATTGGCCTCTAAATACAACGGAAGCATTAATGCCATACTAATTTTTTCCTTCGACAGGGCAGGCGCCTCAACTTCAAGCGGTAGATCTGATACGGGAAGCGAATCCTTCTCTACCGTATCAACAACCTCATTCGATACAACTTCTGCCTGAGTTGCAAGTTGCGGTGCTAGTTTTTTGGGAATTCGAACAAAGGCTCCCACCTGCAATCCAGCTTCTTTCACCTGAGGATTCAACTTACGAAACTTTCGTAATTTCAAACCATACTTACGACAAATAGAATATTCGGTATCTCCTTCACCTATAACATGAAAATAGAAATTGCCTTCAACTTTGGGCTGCTTTTCCTGCTGAACATTACTAGCTGATTTTCTCTCTCCTTTCTGAGGAATCCGAATCATACTACCCAATGACAACGATAGATCCGCCCCTGGATTCAAAGCAACTATCTCCTCCTGGGAAACATTGTATTTTCGAGCAAGGGAATAGAGGGTTTCACCAGCTTTCACTTCGTGAAAAACAGTTGATTCACTTTTTTTGGGAATAATTCGGGGAGCTATCGCCTTTACATGCTTAACCTCAGGAATCCGAAGAACCTCATCAATAGAAACTGCTGCACTCTTTTTGCTGTTAATCTGCATTATTTCCGCAACATCAACCCCATACTCCTTACTAATGGCAAACAAAGTCTCTTTCTCCTTTACAACATGCAAGAAGTACTTCACACCTCGTACAACTACCTTATTTTTAGATTTTTTGACAACAACACCTTGCCCCAAAACGGAAGAGTGAGGACCAAAACAAATTAGAATCAACAGAAGAGCTTGAACAATAAATCTCATTAACTACCTATATTTCAGAAATATAACAACAAATCTTTTACTAAGCAAAAGTACTAAAGTAAGGCAGGAAAACAAAATTTTGTTCTAAAGTGTAGTCCTTTTTACTAAAAAAAGACACCAAAGGAATCAACTAAATGATTTTAACTTGCTACTAAAACTCATCGCCTATCTCCAAATCCCTTTCATCAAAAGTATGATGCTCATCGAATTCTATTTCAAATTTCAACTTCTGTTTGGCCTCCTCCAGGGCCAACAGATGGAAGATATTCCTCAATTCTTCCGATTCTGCAGATTCGGACAGATCCCAGTAGAAAAGAAAAGTAGCTTTCTCTTTCGCCATGGCCATAGAAAGGGCTTCCTCATAACTAGGATTAGGATTGGAATAATCCACTTCCGCCATATATCGATCCACCCTTAAATCTTTTACCCGTTCATCGGGAAAATTATGATAGGATTTGTTAATCCTTATTGCCTCCAGCTTAAGCATGTGTGCCTGCTTGGCAAGCGACAGATCCTCGAACAGTTTCTTAACCTTCTGATTGGTCATCTTCTCAGCCAAGTCGCTGTAAAATTCAACTTCCTTCTCTTCTTGCTCAATAGCAAATTCCAATACATCTTCTATGGTTTTAAAGGTCCTCATGATTGCTAATAATACAGGGTTAATCATTTCATTTGGGATTCAAAAATATATTTAACATCAACTAATTCTCCTGAAGAATATTTTCATCATATTCAATTTCGAACCTCAATTTCTGCCGGGCCACCTCGTTGGCCAGAGCCAGAAAAGTAATACGACACTCCTCATTTTCGGCCCGCTCGGCCATCTGTAAATAAAATTTGAAATTATTTTTCTCCCGCTTCATGGCAATAATCAAGGCATCCTGGTAATCCAAATCTTTTTTATTCACATCTACCTCTTCGAGCCTTCCAGCTATTTTAAGATCGGGTACCTGATCCATTGGAAAAGAATCACCAAGATCTTTCATCTGCTCGAGTTTAAGCATGTGTGCAGTTTTTTCCAGAGCTATATTCTGAAAAAGTTCACCCACATTCTTTTGCTTCACTTGCTGAGACAATTCCATATAAAAGTCAACCTCAGCGCTCTCCCGATCTATTGCAAAATCAAGAATTTCCTCAAATGTTCTAAATATCTTCATCATAGATCTATTTTCATGAAAATTTATTTAACATTGATTAACTGAAATGTCCTTCAAACAACTCTTCAATTGAACAACATAATAATCAATAGCTTAAACCATCATCAAAAAGTTACAAAAATAAGAAGTCTAAGGCAAGGGAAATTTTACAGATTACCACAGAAGTCTACTTAAGAAGTACAAAAAACATGAGAAAGTGTTATCGCAAAAAAAAGGAGCATTGAATTATCAATGCTCCTTTGAATAACAATAGGACTTTATCTCTAATTTTCGGTAAGAATATTATTGTCATATTCCACCTCAAATCGAAGTTTATGCTTCGCCTCTTCCTGTGCTAACATCAGGAATAAATTCTTCGAATTTTCATCTGTAGCTGATGCAGCCAGATCATTGTACAATCTGAAAGCAATCTTTTCCTTCTTCATGGCAATAGTCAAAGCCTCCTGATAAGTAAAATCAGTACGAGAAGTATCTACATCCAGAAGATAATCTCCGATTTTCAAATCGGCAATTTTTTCCTCTGAATATGCGAACTCTTTACCATCCTTAATAGCTTCCAGCTTCGCACGGTGACCAATCTCTTCCAAAGCATACTGTTCAAAAGTAGCCTTCATTTCCTGGGTTTCCATCTTCGCAGCCAAAGCATTGTAAAAATCAGCAGCCATTTGCTCCTCATTAATGGCAAAATCCAGTATATCGTTAAGTGATTTAAATTCTTGCATAATTTTAAATTTTAGAGTTTAAAGCTCCCTTAAGATAAGTATTTTTCTTTTAAATATTTATCCATATTCGCTGCAGCTTTTCTTCCATCACCCATAGCAAGGATAACAGTTGCTCCACCACGCACGATATCTCCACCTGCAAAAAGCTCAGGAAGGGAGGATTGCATTTTATCCTTCACAACCTCAATGGTTCCCCATTTAGACACATCCAATCCTTCTACAGAATTAGGAATCAATGGGTTTGGCGACACACCAACAGCCACAACCACTACAGTTGCGTCAATTGTGTACTCTGACCCTTCCACAGGTACAGGACGACGGCGACCGGAAGCATCAGGCTCCCCTAATTCCATCTTCTGAACACGAACCTGTGAAACGCGACCGTCTCCATTTGAAATATACTCGATAGGATTGGTCAAGGTAAGGAATTCAACACCTTCTTGCTCCGCGTGATGTACCTCCTCCAAACGAGCTGGCATTTCTTCCATAGAACGTCGGTAAACAATCATAGCTCTCTCTGCACCCAAACGCTTAGCAGTACGAACGGAGTCCATAGCAGTGTTACCACCACCAACAACAACAACATTTTTACCACGAAGAATTGGAGTATCAGACTCTTCACTGTCGGCTCCCATCAAATTTACACGTGTCAGATATTCATTCGACGAAAGAATACCATTGGCATTTTCACCCGGAATGTTCATAAAGCGAGGCAAACCAGCACCACTTGCAACATAGAAAGCTTTGAAACCTTCTTCCTTCAAATCATCTAAAGAACAAGTCTGGCCTACGATAAAGTTGGTCACAAACTTCACTCCCATCTTGCGAAGGTTTTCGATTTCCACATCCACAACTGCATTAGGCAAACGGAACTCAGGAATACCATATTTTAACACCCCTCCAATTTCATGAAGCGCTTCAAAAACGGTAACATCATACCCAGCCTTAGCCATATCTCCTGCAAATGCGAGTCCGGAAGGACCGGAACCAACAACAGCAACTTTAACCCCATTGGATTCCTCAACCTCTGGAACTGAAATCTGACCTGATTCACGCTCATAATCGGCTGCAAATCGCTCAAGGTAACCAATAGCTACAGCAGGACGATTCAGCTTCTCAACATAAAAACATTTCGCTTCACATTGCTTTTCCTGTGGACAAACACGACCACAAACCGCAGGCAATGCACTGGTTTCTTTCAACACTGAAGCAGCATCAAGAAATTGACCTCTCTCAATATTTTTAATGAACTTGGGGATATTAATGCTTACAGGACAACCTTCCATACAGGTTGGATTCACACAGTCCATACATCTGGTAGCTTCCAAAACTGCTTGCTCTTCGGTCAAACCAGTATTCACTTCAATACGCTGGCCTTTAATACGATCACCAGGCTGCTGCTCAGGCATTACCACCCGATCAATAACCATACGATCTTTGGCTTTAGTTTTCTTTTGAAGTTCTACTCTCCAAGGTTGTTTTCTTTCGTTCTTAATGTATTCTTCAGACCTTTCCATTGTCTTATATTATATCTATTGGAATTCCTAAAAGGAACACCAAAAACTATCGTAAAAATTATTTTTGGCTAAAGTGATCTAATTTCTGGTTCTCTTCCTCTTTGTAACCACCCAAACGAGACATCATTTCGTCGAAATCAATTTGATGAGCGTCAAACTCAGGACCATCCACGCAAGTAAATTTGGTTTTTCCACCAACAGTTACTCGACAGGCACCACACATTCCGGTACCATCAACCATAATGGAGTTCAAACTTGCCATGGTAGGAATTTCATACTTCTTGGTTAAAAGAGAACAGAATTTCATCATGATAGCAGGACCAATGGTCACACACTCATCTACTTTTTCTCTCTTGATCACCTCTTCCATTCCTTCGGTAATCAAACCTTTCGTTCCGTGAGAACCATCATCAGTCATAATGATTACTTCATCGGAATGCTTACGCATCTCCTCCTCAAGAATCAACAGCTCCTTAGAACGGGCAGCCAATACGGTAATTACCTTGTTGCCTGCTTTCTTGTAACCTTCCACAATTGGGAAAAGGGGAGCAACACCTACACCACCACCGCAGCACAATACAGTGCCTACTTTGTGGATCTCGGTTGGTTTACCCAAAGGTCCAACCAGGTCAGTTACGCATTCTCCTACTTCCAGATCACACAATTTAGTGGAGGAAACCCCCATTTTTTGTACAATCATGGTAATGGTACCTTTATCAATATCTGCATCGGCAATCGTTAATGGGATACGCTCCCCTTTCTCTCCCACACGAACAATTACAAAGTTCCCGGGCTTGCGAGACTTGGCAATTAGAGGTGCTTCAACAACGATTCTAACAACTTTTTCTGAAAGATGTTCTTTTTCAACAATCTTGTTCATTGCTTTTTTTAACTAATGAATTAAAAATTTCAAACCAAAACCAACATAAGCTCAATCTCAATCGATTCTTTTACAATCGATTACAATCGCGCATTACATCAATCGTTGACTGTCCAAATGTATAAAGAAGTCTGAATTGACATCTACAAGATATCAATTATTTTCACTCGTTTCGATATTTTAGGCTCAATCTAAATAAAGAAGATTTTCTTTATTTAAAACCTTTGCATAAATCCAATTTACTATATGTATAAGAGTAATAAATGATCATTATAAGAATTGTGATTCAACAATGGTTTTCCGGCGAATGCAATTTCACTTACGAAACAAAATCAAACACACTGAATTCTCGCACCTTACCCTCCAAAAAACAGCAATCAACGCTATTGAAGTAAGTTTTACCAATCAAGCCACACTTTAATTATTTCATCAATGCATATCTTTACCATAAATAAAAGGAAGCTTGCACAAATAGGGATAAAAATCGTGAAATTGAAAAAAGTTATTCCCTTAAATAACAGATCTACCTTACTCGACAACATCTGATTGTACCTGAGGTACGAAAAATACATCAGTTCTTTCTAAAATTTGTTCCAAAAGGATTTATCATCTACAATACAAAATTAATAGGGGGAGTTTTACGAACTCCCCCATTAATTTACAGTTTATTCAAGATGAAGCTAAAACGATTCAATTCTAGAAATCGATCTTGGTCCCTTCGTAACAAGCCTGATAGATCGCTTTAATCTCCTCGAATTTTGGTTTTCTTGGGTTAAAAAGCGTACACGGATCTTTCATTGCATTTTCTGTCAATGTATCAATATTCTCGTTCCAGGTCTTTTCATCAATTCCGTACTCCTTAATCGAACCCACAACATCTACTGAGGCACGCAAGTTTTCAATTTCCTGGGCAAAGTCTTCGGCAGTTGACTTACCAAATAATGCAGCCAAATTCTCATACTTATCAGTTACTTTAGAGTTAAATCGAGTAACATTAGGCATTAAGATCGCATTACCACAACCATGAGGAATACCGAAAGTACCACCAATTTGATGGGACATCGAGTGCACAATCCCCAACCATACATTTGTAAAGGCCATACCGGCCATACAGGAAGCATCATGCATCGCCTGACGAACTTCTTTGTTATTAGGTTCAGCGTAAGCAGTTGGAAGGTTTTTGAAAACCAAATCAACAGCTTCCTTGGCCAATGCGTCATTGTAACGATCTGCAATGTTTGAAACATATGCCTCAACACCATGACTTAATGCATCTAATCCGGTATTAGCAGTAACATGAGCTGGCATACTTTCGCAAAGTTCACCATCAACAATTGCCACATCAGGAGTTAATTCGTGAGAAACGATAGGATACTTGGTTCCTTTCTTCTTATCAGTAATTACAGAAAGACCAGTAATTTCAGTACCTGTTCCACTTGTAGAAGGAACAGCAACGAAATAAGCTTTGTTACGCAACGATTTAACAGCAAAAGGAGCTGCCAGTTCTTCCAATGACGATTCCGGATACTCATAGTAAACCCACATTGCTTTTGCTGCATCAATAGCTGAACAACCACCCAAACCAACAATTACATCGGGTTGTTCCTGAGTAAAAAATTCAGCCCCTTTCAATACTGTATCGATAGATGGATCTGCTTCAACACCACTGAATACTACCGATTCAATTCCGGCTTCCTTTAAATAGTTCTGAGTTCTTTCAAGAGAACCATTTTTCTTTACAGAGCTACCTCCAATAACAATAACCGCTTTGTTACCTTTTACTTCTTTTAAATTTTCAAGGCTGCCTAGTCCATGAAAAACATCTTTGGGTACAATAAATTTTGCCATAATTCTATTACTTATTTTAGTTTTATCAATCAGAAACTAAAGTTCTTTCATTTGCTTTCCCAAAAGCAGAACAGTTGTTAATGATTACGGTGACAAAAGTATGGCAAGACAACCTTAGCGGACTTACTGATACAGTTCAATCGCTTATGAAAAAAGGTCAAAGTAATACAACAGATATTCTCTCTCCAAAACCAAACATCCACATACCCCACATATACAAGGGATTCTGACACTCAAAATAATCATCCTATTTCTGTTGGACTAATACCAAATTTATTTTTAAAGGCAATACTAAAGTTAGAAAGGTTGCTGTATCCAAAATCCAAATAGATATCAGAAGCTGTTAATTCTCCCTCCTGCAATACCTCTTTAGCTTTCTGCAAGCGTTTCTCCTGCAACCATTTTCCGGGAGAAACCTGGTATTCCGAATGAAAATTTCGCTTAAAAGTAGACAAACTCATGTTACATAGAAAAGCTATTTCTTCCAGTTTTAAATTAGAATAAACATTACTTTCTACAATTTTCTTGAAAGGCGAGGTTTCTTTGGATATTAAAGAATGAAGGAACAATTCAATTTTTTGCCCATACTTGGTTATTAGGTACATCATAATCTCTTCAAACTTTAAAGCTAAAAGATTATCCATGAAACTATTGGGCATTTTGCTCATATTAGACAATGAGTCCAGGAAGGATGCGATATAGTTATCATTTTCAATAATAAAATAGGGAATTTCATCTTTCGGGCAGACCTCCGTCACTGTGTGTCTCTTCAAAAATTCCTTAAGTCGATTTTCCGAAAAAAAGAACAATTTACAGTAGTAGTTATTTTCCTTATCAAGCAATTCGGTCCAAAGCAAATTCCCCTTCTTCATCAATAACGACTGATGTTTATCAACGGTAATTGATGCATCGGCAAAATGGACCTGCTTTTTACCAACTTGTAGGAAGCTGAACATGTTCATGCTTAAATTGACCTTACTTTTGACTACATCGCTGGTCATTTTAAAATCATAAACAAATAAATCCTGAATAGGTTCATCTTTCTTAAGATATATTTCCGGTATATTTTCTACTGACATAGTATTGACTTCTAAGAATCCTTTATATCCACAAAAACAATAGTCCTTACAAAAGTAAGCCATTTCGTCTCAACTCTGGTAATTGAATGTCGAAAGAATAATTCTTTTATCTTTGTTATGTTACATATCAAACAACCACCCAATGGATCCGAAAGAGAGAATTGAAATCAAGGAGCAAATTAGAATCAATATCAGGAAATTGGAGAAAAACATCCGAACACCTAAGGAACTAACCAAGCCAATCGCCCCTGATTGTACCATTGGAAGGGTAAGCCGCATGGACGCCATCAACAATAAAAGCGTGAATGAGGCAGCACTTCGGAAAAAGGAAGTTCAACTTAAATCTCTCAAGGATACCATTAAAAAGTTACACAATCCGAATTTCGGAAAATGTATTCGCTGCGGACAAACCATTCAGCTGGGTAGGATTATGCTGATTCCTGAAAGTAAAAAATGCGTACGTTGTGCCGGTAGATAAAGGCTCTTTCGTATCTTTGTAACAAAAGAGTTCTGTGTTTTTGGTTCAAGGTTAAAAGTTTATTTAGCACTATTTAGGATTTAATTGAACTCGAATCACAAATCTCCCAACTAGAAACAGTTAATTAATAGAATTTCCATTATTCCTATGCACAATTAAATAGGAGAAAGGTTCAAACACAAAATATCTATGGCAAAAAAAAGCAAAAAAAATATCGTCTTCTCCACCAATCAGGATTTTAACTACGAATACGAGGAGGAAGAATTGCAGGAGGCTTTGGAAAACCACCAACAAAACCTGAAAGTGATGCTGGACAAAAAGCAACGCAAAGGAAAAGCGGTAACGCTTGTAACTGGCTACCAAGGCCATCCGGATGATCTAAAAGACCTTGGAAAACTACTTAAGGCTAAATGCGGCGTGGGAGGATCAGCCAAAAATGGAGAAATCATTATTCAGGGGGATCACAGAGACAAGGTGATGCAGATACTTCTGGACGAAGGCTACAAAGTAAAGCGTGTGGGTGGTTAATAGCATTGCTCACATAATTTTCAAAACCGGAATTTCCAAAACTATGGAGTTTCCGGTTTTTTTATTCCTCCTATCCCAACAACCACTACTTGATAATGATTTTTTCCTGAAAATATATAAATTTATACTTCATTTTAAAGCATTTGTCAATTGCTGAAGAATCAACCAGAAAATATCGTACTTATCGCCCATAGGGGAGGAATAATCGGACCGGATTCCCCAGAAAACTCACAACCGGCCATGGAGGCTGCAGCCTTAGCAGGCTTTCAAATGGTGGAACTGGACCTTCGGGAAACATTGGACCATAAAGCCATTCTTCTGCACGCCTATGGCCCTAATCCAAAAACTTCCAGCAAAGAATTTACATTGGATAAATTAGTTCACATGCACCATAAGGACACATCGGTACCGATACTCTCATTTAGACAAGGGCTAGAGCTCTGCAAAATCTTAAAGCTAGGAATCATCATCGACATCAAACTTTCAAAAACTCAACTACCTAATATTTCTTTCCTAGACCACATCAATCAATGCCTGGAACAAACGAATTTCCACCTCCCCCTCTACTGTATTAACAAGGAGGAGTTTATCCAACAACATCTTTCACCACAAATCAAACGCCGCTTAACACAAAGTGAATTGGACAGAATAAAGGCACATACAGTCACTGGTTCCTTGGGAAAATTCTGGTTCGGAAGTCCCAAAAAACTCAATTCTGAACTTTGGAAGCTACTTAAACGAAACCACATCCAAACCATTGTTGCAATAGAACAATTTCGGTATCCCAAACTCACAACCAGCGAGGAGGTTCGTCATGACATCCTCCGCTTAAAAAACATGGGCATCCGCTATTTCCATATTGATGGGAAGTACCTGGATTTTTTTATTCAAAACAAACCATTTTAACAGATGTAATTTCAATACATCGTAATATCTTGTGCTCTATACATAATCAAAATTTCTTATTCAAAGCTAAAATAAATCAAAGATTTCTTATCTTTAAAGGTATATGGAAATCCTGCTATTTTATCTTGCTATCGCCCTGGGTGTTTCATTCCTATGCTCACTACTGGAAGCTGTGATTCTTAGTATCACTCCTAGTTTTGTGGCCCGGTCTGAAGAAACATCAACGCGGAAAAGTCACTATTTGAAACAATTCAAGGAGAAAATAGATCAACCACTTGCCGCCATCCTAACTCTCAACACATTCGCTCATACTCTTGGAGCAGCCGGTGTTGGAGCGGAAGCCCAACGTCTCTGGGGAAACGAATACCTTACCCTGGCTTCCGCCCTGCTAACCATTCTAATCCTCATCCTATCGGAAATCATTCCCAAAACATTAGGAGCGATGTACTGGCGTAAACTGGTAAGCTTCACCGTATATACGCTCTTAATACTTCTATACTCCCCCCTTTACCCCATCATTATTCTTTGCCAGGGAATCACCGGCTGGATAAGAAAGGGAGCAAAAACAGAATTCGACAGCCGGGAAGAGATTTCGGCTCTGGCTCGACTGGGAATGGTTAGTGGAGAATTTCGCCAAACGGAATCCCTTATCATCCAAAACCTGATGCGCTTTGATTACCTCCGGGCCAAAGACATCATGACACCAAGAGTGGTAGTTCACATGGAGGATGAAGACACCTTTGTAAAACGATACTCAGGAGAAGTGGAGCGCTTGCCATTCTCCCGCATTCCGGTTTTTAAGGAGAACATGGACAATGTATCCGGCTACATCTTAAAAAACGAACTGTTTGGAAAACTACTAAACCGCTCCTACAAAACCCGCCTCAAAGAATTCAAACGCCCAATACCAATAGTTGTGGACGTGCAATCCATTTCTTCTCTCTACGAAAAGCTTACCAGCGAAAACGAAATGATCGCACTGGTAGTGGATGAATACGGAGGTACCGCAGGTATTGTGACCATGGAAGACATTATCGAAACCATCCTTGGACTGGAAATTGTGGATGAACTGGACAACATTGAGGACATGAGACACCTGGCCCGGGAAAAATGGAAAAGAAGAGCACGCCATTTCGAGGGAAAAAACGCCCACCCGGAGGAAGAACCAAATGATTAAAGGGAAAATCTTTCACAACAATAAACTCAAGCTAAACCACCTTAACTTCTATGACAAAGAGACTTAACCATCCTTATTCTACCTCATTTTTTTTAAGTGTATTATTTAATAAAATCTCCCTCAGCACTTACAATTTGAATGTCTCTATGATCTTAATATAAAAAAATGAATAAAAGACCAAGGAACACTATACCCTCTTATTCATTTTTTCAGAATACAAAATTCCCGATTAAAACTTGCAGATAACAAATACAGGATTCGAATTTTTGTTGACATCCCTTGCTATCTTTCGAAATTCTTGATTCGTAGCCGTATTCTTTGACTCTATAATTTCAGGTATTGACATACTGCAAATCAGATTCTCTTCCTCATCAGCCAAGGGTTGCAAGCTAATATTTTCAAAGTACAAACCTTCCTTTTCTGCGGTGTTTTGTGGAAAAAAGAAATCCCCTTTCTGCCTATCGTAAATCAAAGGCAGTAATTCCTCTCCCATCAATCCTTTCTGCAGATTTATCATGAATTTATCCTTAAAAACCATGAAATTCTTCACCCGATAGTGGCTATTCCACTTTTGATTTGCACCAAAATCAAAAAGATTCTCGGTAAAAGCCAAATCCCCAAATTCCAGTTCAAGGAATTTGCTTTTCTGATTGCTCTCATTTAATCGGTAGATACAGTTTCCCAGTTCTGGCTTATAATAGGTGAAATTCTCTTTGCTATAGATCCAACCAAAGAAAGGAAATCCTGTTCTTCGAACCACGCCGGATTTAACACACTCTTTCTTACCCGATTGAAGATTTACAGCCTCAACCAAAGCAACAGAATCAACTCCTTCCTCACTAGGAGCATCAGGCAATATATTCATAGCCCATCCATTTTGATTCAAACAGAATACTTGCAAGGAAGAAGAACCCAAATTGATGCTCTTTAGAAATGTACCCCCAATGGAATACACCAACAGCTTACCACCTGCGTTGATATAAATATCATTGGTCTTTCGATCTACATCAAAATCGGCAAGAATGGCATATTCCCCTTTTCCTTGTCCGGTTGCCCCAATTTTACGTAGAAATTTACCCTGGCTTGTAAAAAGGAAAAGATTGGAATTCATATCAGCAACAAATAGGTAATCTCTATTCTTTACCACCTTTCGAAGCTCACCGACCAAACAGTCCTCCCGGGTTTCCAGGGCAACAAAATCGATTTGTTTGGCCTCTTGTTCGATATCGTATGTTTTTTTATTGGTAAGAGCCTGCTTAACATCAAGAGCGATAGGTGCTGATTTATACTTTACTAAATTGCATGCTCCAAGCAAAAGCAAACAAAAAATTATTTGGAGGATTCTACTATTCATCATTTACTTTTTAAAATTGAGGAAATAGACAGCAGAACATATAAGAGTTCTGCTGTCAAAATCATTCACCTATTACAAAGGCCATGCTTTACCTTTACAACCAGTATTACAACAAGTGCTAATTCTGGTAAATCTGGTGTTTACACTACCACAAGGGAAATTACTATTGGTCAAATCACCACCCTTAATGGTTGACAACTGAGTCTTTGAAAGACTAGCTAATTTCTTAGAATTAAATTTAATTTTTTTCATTTTTAGTTAATGTTTGTTGATGCCTACTCTACATTTATAATCTTATTTTCGGCTTCCTAAGATTTTATTCATCAAAACAGCACTCAAAAAGTCTATACCTTGATGTTAATTCTAATTAATCTAAACACGGTTGAAGTTTATCCGACTTACAACCAGTTGTACAGCAAGTACTAATTCTGGTAAATCTGGTATTTATACTACCGCAAGGGAAATTGCTATTGGTCAAATCACCACCCTTAATAGCTGACAACTGGGTCTTTGAAAGACTAGCTAACTTCTTAGAATTAAATTTAATTTTTTTCATTTTTGATTAATGTTAGATGTTGCCTACTCTAAATTTTCAATCTTATTTTCGGCTTCCTAAGATATATTTTACACCATGTCGCATGGCAATAAATTATTCCTCATGTGTTTCTTTTCAAGACTCAATTTAGTTCTAAAGAGACGAACCATTAATTCATAAGACAAATACTCCAATTCCCGTTGATAAGAAGGAAACAAGCGATTGTAGAACATGTGAATCAACGAACCGATTAATCCCATTGAATCTACTGTAGATTCCCTTAAAATTTTCCGAAGGTCCTGTCTGTACTGATCCAAATCGATATTCTGTTCCAAAAACCGATGCACCAATTCATTCTCCTCAGAAATTAGATTTCCTGAATACAAAAGGCGATAGTGTTTACTAACACAATTTTTCACGTCATTACTATAATTGAATTCTTCCCGATAGGATTCCCGTACTGTATTCAGGTACGACAAAACCTTTTCACAATCCTCAAAGCAATACTCCAAATAGTAGGAAAACATACCTATTCCGAGACGCAATCTCATTTCCTGATCTTCAAGGGTATTCAACACCATTATAGCTACGTTGGCACTATCCGTAAAAAACAATTTCTCACAGTTAACGATATTTTCCACTCCATATCTTTCCAACTCCCTATGGTAATCGTCAATAGTTACATTTCGAACAAAAGGATGAGCACCGAAATATTTTAGTATGGACTCCAGATAGAATTTGATCTTATTCCTATCTCTAAAAAAGAATCTCAAACGGAGGTGCGGATCAGGATCGGCATATCGAATAAAAAAGAAATCAAAATCTTCATTCCCATGAATATTGAAGCTTTGAAACAAATCAACAAGCAATTCGTCAGCCTTTAGGGTTCCGACATATACCTTCAAGAACAACACATTATTATTAATATTCAAACTCTTATTCATAACCGGCATTTTGGTTTCTAAAGGAAAAAACAACTTCATTTACATACTGTTCATTTTTATGATCCCTAACGAGCAGTTCTTTGTCTGAAAACCTTTCCCTGAATTTAATCTCTTCTGACTTCTTATAGTAATCCCAAAGAATTTCCTGAAACAGTTGATTCTGCATATTCACCAGAAACTCCTGATCACCAGACACCATATACACCATTGACTCCACCTTGTATTGCATCACGAAATTCTCCAGTTTTTCAACGAATTCCTCGAATCGGGTGACTTTCCCCATCACCTTCCGGTTCATTAACCATTGGCGGGCTTGAATAATATTCCCTTTGTAGGTAACACGAGGCAAAAACACAGCAGATTTACCATCATGAGTAAAACGTGTATCCAAAATAATCGTGGAGTACTGGTACTGCAGATCTCCCAGAAATTTGTAAATCGAAAGCAAAGAGCGACTGTAATTTAAAACATTCGACATCCTGGGGATAACAATTCTACCCAAACTCATACTCTTTAGATAAACCTTCCCTTCCTCATCAACTCCTACCACAAGATCACTCAAGGGTATATTCCGTGCATCATTACCACGGGATTCATGGATTTGTATGGTATGGCTGTAACTGGTTGAAGCCGGAACAATATTCTCGGCTTTTATAAAAGGGGTAAAATCAACTTCCGCGATAATATGATTCGTTTTGTTTTCTTCAAAAAAAGATATCTCCCCAATCAATTCCTTCACTTCGGGAAGCAACTGTTTGTAACGTCCAATCAAAGGCATGGCAGAACCTCCTCCAATCTCTTTCAAATAAAAAGTATTGTCGCGAAACAACTCAACCAAGGCTGAAAAAGTCGGCGGAATCTTAGAGTGCTTGAGAACGTTTACTTCTTCTTTTTGAATTTCATAAGTGTCGAATTTTGAAACCAGTACCTCAGAACCCATATCCGCTGCACCCCCTGTAACCGATTTCCTGTTCACAATCTCAACAAATTCCTCAAGAAAAGGAATACCAAGCATCGGAAGTTCCATTATGTAGGGCTTAAAAGGATAATTATCCACATCAAAAACTTCCAGCAAAGAAACCTCTCGCCCCTCGTACTTCCTCAAAAAGTTATCTCGAAAAGTCTTTAAATTAAGAATACTACTCCACTGACGGTCATCACTTGAACACAGATCCACGATCGACAACAGATTGCTTTTTAACTCCTGCCCCACAGTGCTACCACCAAAATCAAAAGTCATGTGAGCACACAAGGATATACCGGAATCAACATGTCCTATTTTACTTCTAACCTCTTCAATCGGCACATCAATTCCATCTACAAGACCCGCTAAAGCAGCATTTTCTCCCCGACAGTATTCAATAAACATTTCCTCATTTTCAACAGGCAAAAGAATCTGTTCCTGTATCAACTGCACCAAAAATTCTTCGACTTCGTACCCATCGAAACTCAATTCCAGCTCAGAAAGCAATTGCAAAAATGGCTTAGCACTACTACAAATTTCTATTACCCGAAGCAGAAATTCGGTCTCTTCCGTCGTCCTTATCTCAAAATCTTTAACATCATCAGATTCACATTTTACCAAATATTGGTATTGGTCGTACTGTTTATGCAGACTTGGATTCAGCAGAAAAGTTAAATTTTTATACTTCTTCCCAAGACTCTTCTTCTTTAACTCCTCTTTAAAAACAGCATCCAAAGAAATATCACAGCGTTGACCCGATAAGCTAATACAGGTTCTACCTTCCCCAAATTTGGCAACTCCTACGCCTCCAAACAATCCGTAAGGGGTGGATCTGGAACAGGCTCTGGAAAAATATTTAAGTATGGTTTTCTTCAGTTTTGCGTCTACATGATTCTTCGAGATCGATTCATAAACACTATCGGAAGCAAAATAGATGGCTTCCTTAAATTTATCGAGACCTATTATACCCTCCAGATCAACAGAATTCTCCCCTACATACTCCTCCAAAAAACGTACAGGGAAGAGAGGTATTCGAACCAAACATTTATCGGATAAACTAATTCCTTCTTTCTTCATTTATCAGGGATTTATTAAAAAACACTTACTCCATCTCAAAATATTCGAAAATTGCATTCGGTCGGAAATACAGACCAAGAACACTCCACAATATCCTTCCAGTAAGCCAGTGTTGGTTTCCTTATAATATCCTCGCTCTTTACTATAACTTGTAAAGTCCAATGCATTTTCCCCATACTGCCTCCACTTCTGCTCTAACAGACATCTCCAATGATTTGAAACTTCCTCGTAAACCGGTTTTTTGAATTTAACAGCAAAGTATTTATAGAACAGAATTAACCCTGCTAAACCATGACAAAAACAAGTTTCATCTACTTCTTCCGCCAGGTAAAACGAAAGTGTATTCTCTACAATTCGCTCAGCCTCCTCGATGTAATCCACACGATTTAAAATCTCCCCACACCGAAGCAAGGAGAATGCAATACCGATATCACCGTAACAATAAGCAAGACGGGAAGAATCAGTGTTTCCGATAAACTCATCGGAAATTCCATCAGGAAAAAAAGTTCTAGTCGTATTAAGGTTCTTAACCCTTTTCAATAAATCAAAATTGGATGCAATTACCTCCTCTATCTCCTGTCTCCTGATATTATTTTCAGCAACCGAAGCCAAAAACAACAAAATTGAAGGTAATCCATGTGCAAAGCCCAGATCGATCACCTCTTCATCCTCTTCCATATAAGGAAGCTTTTTCCAGGTTTTAAAGCCTTTTACATTTTTTATATTGGAAAGAATAGCATTCACAATGTATTTCACCTGACTGTATTCTCCAGTATCCCTAGCCCGCATCAAAAAATAGGAACCGACACCCGTTAGTCCATGAAAAAAATCACAATCATTATTAAGCAAGCCATGCTCAAAATTCTCAAACAGAAAAGCATCAGCAATCGCCAGGTCTTCCTCCGAAATGCTTATTAACTCATTTTTGCGCAAATCATTTAAACAATACAACACCCCACTTAGCCCATTGCAAAAGGTAGTCATAGAAACCTGTTCAATATTCTCCATTAAAAATGCAACCCGTTCTTCCAGTATTTCGAGAACCTTTGGATCTTTGGTAAGCAAATAGTAGTACTGCAAACTGTAAATTTTACCAGCAAGTCCCGAGTAAAGTGATAATTCAGAAACAGAATCCGGCTTCGAAATCTCCTCCAATAAGTACTCTTCCAATGTCTCTAATCCTATCATAATCATTTTTAGATAATAAAAACCAACAATACTATTCTCTTGTCAAACTATAATCCACCACAATGAACACACCTTTTGAGTTTCAACAATATTCACAAAAGAAACAGCTTTGTAAATTTACATAAAACTAGAATTTGCAATCATCGACAGAGCACATTATATTAAACATATACATTAAACACATTCTGTATTGTTTGATTTTACTAACCTTCCCTTAAAATAGAAATCGGAACTGCTATACAACACAGAACACACAAACCTATCTTTTATAATATTTATTATCTTTCTTGATTCAGGGAAAGTTTTGTACCTGAAAACTCCACTCTTATGGTCTCAATATCGATCAATAAGCTGGCTTATAATCTTTCTTTCAATTTAAGACAGAGATAATCGATGGAATTAATATTTGATTTCCACTTTAAACAGATGGAATTTAATGCAAACAAGTGTGGTAAGAAAATAGCGGAGAGATTGCCCTGGGCACTTATGCACCATTAAGAATAGCAGGATAAAAAATGAATAATTATTGCCGTGCAGTGCGAGGAAAAATGGCAATTCTCAAGTAGATTAACAAAAAGAGGATATAATCTACTAAAATAATGCGCCCAAAAATTTAAAAATTCTCAGATCGGTAGAATAATAATATTCTTTATCTAATTTTTTTAATTGGTACTTTATACAAAACTTTTAGGTACTTACACAAAGGTTTTGGCCCCCTGTTCAATCCTAAAAATGTAACCTGGGAGCATAAAATATATCTTAGGAGGCCAAGAACCTGCTATAGCACCCTCCGGCTCATTTGGAAAAACTCTTTCAATTCATTCTTCCTTTCTTGACTCAAACCATGCCAACGAATATTCTGAACAGCACCTTCCAAAGCGCAAAGCTGATTGTAACAGGCGCCGGGGTCTACTGCCTGAAGGCGAATAAAGACCTGCTCACTTCCAATCTCCTTTAATTGCTCTGCGCTCAATACACCCACCTCTTCCAACTTCTGGACAAGTGTTGTTCCAATGTTGGGTAAATCTATTAATTCTGTCATTTTAAAATATCACTTAATTTTAGTTATACCAGAAATCAAACGACTGTTTTCCACCCTTTACAAGCCTCAAACCTCTTACTTGAAATGATCTTTCAATTGCTTACTCTTGACTTCAGAAAAAGTTTTGAAACCGAACATCACCCCTCCTACTTCCCTATCCGATAAGAAATACCCAAATTAATAGAAAAGGAAATGTTCTTTGCATTGGAATTTAGGCCGTAATAATCCTTCACATCAGCCAGTCTTCCTGTCGTAGGAGGAAGACTTTCCACCTGATTGTCAAATTTTGAATCGATTTTACGCAATCCGTAATTGAAAAGCATTTCCACTTCAAATCGAAATTGATCATTCAAACGCTTAACATAGCCAGTCCCCAGAATAAATCCATAATCCAACTTGTTGGTATGATCTTTTTCACTTACCCCTTCATACTCTACTTGATACAGAGAGTAGGTGTAATCTATTTGGGAATTAATCAATTGAGAAAAATAGCATCCTCCTTCAACAAAAAAACTTTTTCCTGAAGAAAAATATTTACGCAAAAGAATTGGTACGCTGAGGTAATTGTTCTTTACCTCGCGTTTGTATTTATCAGTTATTGATCCAGCATAGGTTAGACTGGGCTCATAGGGCAGAAAACCATCTTCACTTCTGGAAGAAGACAAATCCATTCCTTTGTTCTCATAATAGACACCTGATTTTAAGGACAAATTATCTACAAGAAAATACTCCAACTGAATACCAGTGGAAATTCCCAAACGCATGTCTTTAAAAAGACCTGTATCATAACCCTCTTGCCCGAAAATCTGCTCAAACTCCTCTGTACGATCCAGACTTCCCCTCAGATTCGAAAAATTGGGGCCAACTGAAATACCAATTAACAGATCGCCTTTCCTACTTGTTTGACCAAATAATAAGGTCCCACCAAGTATCAAAATAGTTACTAGTAGAATTGTTCTCTTACTCATAATTTGCGCATTGTAATTAATATCATAAAAATACACAATATGTTTACAAATAAAAGATTCTCAGATGATTTTCCTTTTCCCAGAGATAAAAGCCACCCAAACCAGCCTAATTGTCTACTGCTTTAAATTTGTGGATTTTTCGCCTTGGGCGAGAGAAGTAGCAAAACCAACACCATTGCAGCACCAATATAACCTGCCAAACGATAACTTCCCGTAAGAGTAAAAATACGACTGAAGAACAACGGAGCTACTGCGCTTCCAAATACAAGCAGAGCCATGGCACGACCACTGATTTCCCCCAGATATTGGCGGCCAAAGAAACGAGGCCAGGTTACCGCTGCCAATACCGAAAACAAACCGCCCATCAAACCATTACCCAAAATCAATACGTAATAGCCAAAATCATACTTTAAAAATGACACGCCGATCGTAAACAGCAAGCATCCAAACAAGAAAATGAGGAGCAACTTCTGCAACTTTACATAGTCGCTGATCACGCTGCCCACAATAGCAACCGCCACTGAAATCACCGAAGCCGGAAGAAAAATCCCCAAAGCTTTATCAGTCCCCATTCCAACTGCCTTAAAAACAGAAACCACATTAAAAGTAAAACCAGTAATAAAAAAAGCATTAAAGGACAGAGCCAAAGCAAAAATCCAAAACACCCAGGTCCGCTGCGCCTCTTTAAGTGTATATTGCCTTTTGCTATCTTTGGCTTTACTTTTCTTCTCCTTTGCAGATGCGATAGATCCGTCCGGAACCAATCCACAAGCCTCAGGATTGTCGCGATAGAAAACAAAGACAAACAGAACAAACAGAAATACAATCGCGGCTAACATTCGATAAGCCCCATCCCATTGGAAATTATCAATGAAAGCTGCCAGCAAAAGCGGGGATACAGAGAAACCAAGAGAAACAGCAGCACTACTAATTCCATTGGCTAATCCTCGTTTGCGATCGAACCATTTCATAATCAAATTGCGGGAAGACAGAGCAATCATTCCCTGCCCAGTAAATCGCAAAAGAAAAAACAAAAGGGTAACGAGAGGAAAAGCAACCAAAACCATCTTCACCCCAAAACTCTCAGATATTTGTTCGGCAATCACATTGGCTATAGAAAACAGGAGCAGAGTAAGCATAAGACCTACAGCAGCAAGTACAGCCGTTACCCGTGCCCCTTTTCGATCATAGATCCTACCACCATAAGTAAGGAAAAAAGAACTCATCGCAGTCCCAAGCATATAGGCAAAACTCAGAGCATCCCTTGACATACCAAGTTCCCGAATCAAATGGTCGGTAAATACAGACACCCCCATGGTTTGTCCGGGAATACTACAGATTCCCCCAATGGTACCAGCCACCAGAATGATCCAACCATAAAAGAAAGGGAATTTAGCGGGAGAAAAGGGAATGTTTTGACTATTTCGCATCTGTAATCGTGATTTTGGTAAATAAGGGCCCAAAAGTAAGTCGTATTGTCTGTGGCAACAAATAATTTTCCACATTCCTGTGCAAAACAAAAAAAACCGAAGCTTTAAAAGCTCCGGTTCAATCTATTGTATGTCTATGAATTACTTTATCAACTCATTCAAATAGGTAGTCACGTTACTCTCTATACGCTCCTGAACATTCTGGGCTTCCGCCTTCTCGAACTTCTCTCCGATGATCTGCTCGTACAATTCAATGTAACGCTCAGAAATCTGATTGATACGATCCTCATTCATTTCAGGTACTTCTTGTCCTTCCTTACCCTGGAATCCGTTTTCAATCAACCATTCGCGAACAAATTCTTTGGATAGCTGCTTCTGGGCTTCTCCCTTATCCAAACGCTCCTTGTATCCTTCTGCATAGAAATAACGCGAAGAATCTGGAGTATGAATCTCATCGATTAAGTAAATCTTACCATCCTTTTTACCGAATTCGTACTTGGTATCCACCAGGATCAAACCTTTTTCTGCTGCAATTTCGGTTCCACGCTGGAATAAAGCCATAGTGTACTGCTCCAACATTTCGTAATCCTCCTGGCTTACGATCCCCTGTGACAGGATCTCTTCTCTGGAAATGTCCTCATCATGTCCTTCCAGTGCCTTGGTAGTAGGCGTAATGATAGGTTTCTCGAATTTCTGGTTCTCCACCATTCCCTCGGGAAGAGGCACACCACACAATACACGTTTACCAGCTTTGTATTCTCTCCACGCATGTCCGGTTAGGTAACCACGTATTACCATCTCCACCATAAAAGGCTCTGCAAAATGACCTACAGTAACCATCGGATCGGGAGTAGCAATCTTCCAGTTGGGAACAATATCAGAGGTTGCATCCAGGAAACGGGTTGCAATTTGATTCAACACCTGTCCTTTGAATGGAATTCCTTTAGGCAATACCACATCAAATGCAGAGATACGGTCGGAAACAACCATTGCTAAATACTCATCATTGATATTGTAAACATCACGTACTTTTCCCTTGTAAACATTTTTTTGCTTCGGAAATTCAAAATCCGTTTTAACGATTGCTTCTTTCATCTTCTACGGTTGTCTAGTTTAAAGTAGTTTATAAAATGGAACGGGCAAATCCCGAACCTATGCTAAATTGTTTAGTATGCGAATCAATACAGTATTTGGTCTTCCCTACTTCATCTTTCCCCTCATTCCACTGTCAAAATAAAGGAACTAAAGCTCCCTTATTTGATTTCCCGCGAAGTTACATTTTTTATTCCTTTTTTTCTTTTTTTTCCAGTCGAATTTCCTCCAATCTTTCATCCTCCTTTTCGTAGGCCTTAACGATCTCTTTCACCAAGCGATGTCGAATAATATCTGAACCATCAAATTCGATCATAGCAATCCCCTTTATATTCTTAAGAATACGGAAAGCCTGCACCATTCCCGATTGCTGTTTTCGAGGCAGATCAATCTGGGTAATGTCACCAGTAATCACGAATTTCGCACTGGTTCCCATCCGAGTCAGGAACATTTTTATTTGTTTCGTTGTGGTATTCTGGGCCTCATCCAAAATCACAAAAGCGTCATTCAACGTACGTCCACGCATATAAGCCAACGGAGCAATTTGAATAATTTCCGCTTCAAGATAATCGGCCAATTTTCGGGGAGGTATCATATCCATAAGAGCATCGTACAAAGGCTGCAAATAAGGATCGATCTTCTCCTTCATATCTCCGGGCAGGAATCCCAGACTCTCTCCAGCCTCCACGGCAGGACGACTGAGAATAATCTTCTTTACCTCACGATTTCTGAGGGCCTTTACCGCCAGGGCAATGGCTGTATAGGTTTTCCCAGAACCAGCAGGTCCTACAGCGAACAACATATCATTCTTCTCAGCCAATTTTACAAATTTTCTCTGATTCTCTGTCCGGGCACGAATCAATTTCCCATTGTGTCCAAAAATGATAATATTCTGAGGATCCTCAGGATCTTGAATTTCATGAGTATTTTCCAGAACAATTCGTTTAAGGTTCGATAGGGTAAGCATATTGTATTGATTGTAATGCTCAATAAGCATCCTCACCTTCTTTTCAAAAAGATCCAACTCCTTTTCTTCGCCGCTGACCTTTATTTCATCACCCCTACCCACAATATTTAACTTGGGAAATAACTCCTTCAACACATTCAATTTACTGTTGTTAATCCCATAAAATTCAAGGGGATCAACAGTCCCCAAAGATATATTCCTTTCAATCATATAATTTGCACAATATTCATTACTTTTGAGCTCACAAATTAGTCATTTTTTCCGAGATGTTAAACAGGAGAGAAAGATTCGCAGCGCTTGATGACGGGGCCAATTCCGAAGTAAAAGTTAAGAAGGTTCACCCCGGACCGGAACAATGACTTTAACCAACAAACGCACAACTCATTATGTCTATTATAACTTTAACCACCGACTGGCACCACAGAGACTACTACCTGGGAGCGTTGAAAGGACGACTGCTGAGCTATTGCCCCAAATGTCAACTGGTAGATATCAGCCATAAGGTAACCAATTTTAATATTGCCCAGGCGGCCTTCATTCTGAAGAACGCATACAAACATTTTCCAAAGGGAAGCCTGCATATCGTAGGCATCAATTCCGAAGCCAGCGAAGGGCACCCACATCTTGCTCTAAAATACGATGGGCATTACTTTATTGGGACCGATAACGGTATTTTCAGCCTGATGTTTAAAAACAATCCGGAGGAAATGGTAAAAATCGAAAACATAGAACAGGAAGAAGAGTATCGCAATTTTCCGGAGCTAAACATTTTTTCGAAGGTAGCCAAACACATATTCCAACACCAAAGCCTGGAAGGTTTGGGGAGCTCCCACGAGGAACTGTATCGTCTAATTCCCATTCGTGCAGTAATCCAACAGGGAACCATTACCGGTAGAGTCATCTACATTGACTCCTACCATAATGCAGTGACCAATATTTCGCGGGAGCTATTCCAATCGGTACGCCACGGCCGCGATTTTGAAATTATGGTTCAAAGCAACCATTACATCATCTCCAAAATCAATTCGGATTACCACGAAACACCTGAAGGAGAAATTCTGGCCCTGTTTAATTCGGCCGGAATGCTGGAAATTTCCATCAACAAGGGAAGACTGGCTGAACTTTTGCAATTGGACACCAATTCGGATGTAAGAATAAAATTCCATGATAATTAGAATCGTAAAACTAAGAATTCGCGAAGAGTACATTGAAAACTTTCGCCAACTGACCAACAACGAAAGAAACGACATCTTAAATTTTCCCGGATGCCACCACCTGGAAGTAAAACAGGAGGTAAATGAACCCACACTTTTCTTCACCATTAGCCATTGGGACGATGAAAAGGCATTGAACCACTACCGTGAATCTGATTTCTTCAGGGGAAACTGGTCCACAGTAAAGCAGTGGTTTAACGCTAAACCGGAGGCCTGGAGCCTGCAATAATGGATAATAAATAGTGATGAATTGTTGATTACCAAGAGAAAATTGATTTCAAGATATGAACGAGAAACTAAAAGCAATAGAACGCCTACTGGATATAATGGACAAACTCCGGGAGGGCTGCCCCTGGGATCGAAAACAAACTTTTGAAACCCTGCGAACCCTCACCATTGAGGAAACCTACGAATTGGCTGATGCCATTCTTCAAAACGACAAGGAGGAGATCAAAAAAGAACTGGGCGACCTACTGCTCCACATAGTATTCTATGCAAAAATCGGTTCCGAAACCGGTGACTTCGATATTGCGGATGTAGCCAACAGCATTTGTGAAAAACTAATCTACCGACACCCTCACATCTTTTCCGATGTAGTAGTTAAGGATGCCCGGGAAGTGGAAGAAAACTGGGAACAACTGAAGCTAAAGGAGAAAGGCCGCAAAAAATCCGTACTAAAGGGGGTTCCTCATTCCCTCCCCGCTTTGGTAAAGGCCAACCGAATCCAGGACAAAGTGCGCGGCGTTGGTTTCGATTGGGAAGAGAAAGAACAAGTTTGGGATAAAGTCAAAGAGGAATTTCAGGAAGTAGAAGATGAAATTCGAAACGGAAACCAGGACAAAATGGAGCAGGAATTCGGTGATCTCTTCTTCTCCCTGATCAATGCTGCAAGACTTTATGGCGTTAATCCCGAAAATGCGTTGGAACGGACCAATCAAAAATTCATTCGCCGCTTCAACTATTTGGAAAGCCAAACCATTCAACAGGGAAAAGATCTGAAAAAGATGAGCCTGGAGGAGATGGATGTGATTTGGGAGGAAGCTAAAAAATTTGACAAGTAAAAAATCAGTTCAAAGTTATTAGCCTCAAGCAACAAGCAGTTACAAATTGTAAATCGGAGGCTAATAGCTTAAAACTATTACTCGCCTAAACCTTCATTTCCGGAATCCAGCACCCAGCGCCATTGACCTTTCTTGTCTTTTTTCCAAACGGAAACATAGGTTCCCTTAGAAATTTCATCTCCACTTTTCATCTCATAAATACCATAGGAATACCCCAATTCTCCGGATGATGCTACATCAGCATACAAAGGAGACCAGGTGAGTGTATAGCCAGAATCCCCCCGAGACTCAAACAGTTCTCTAATCTTGTTTTTTCCAACCAAGGGATAAGCTTTATCTCTCAAAAACACTGCATCGGGATGTGCATATACTAGAAAAGCATAATTCATCCCATTTGCCTTGGACAAAGCAGAGAAATCTATATCTACCTGCAGAAGCTCTTCTTTCAAATCTTTCATATTGGACTGCTGCTTTTGACATGAAACAATAGTTAAAGATAGAAGAAGTAGAAGAATTCCTAAGGTGTTCTCCGATAAGACAGTATTTCGTCGGTTAAGTATCATGTTTTTTCTGATTAAGGTATGGAAATTTAGACGATATGATAAAGTTGATTTTATTCCCATTTTTCAGGTAATATAAATCAGTACAGGGTCCTAAACCTAAAGAGAAACATTCATTACTCCAGCTTTGCAAAACACCTGTTCCGTATCAACTCCGTATTAAGTCCGTATAAATACGGAGTTGATACGGAACGGATACAGATTAAGTACAAAGAGTGTGATTATAATATACCCCTCTCAAAAGCCATATAAATGTATCTTTTTTGAAACAAAGGCTTCCTAATTCAGGGCATTACTCCTAAATCGGTTTTTCTTCCGAACTAAATTCACTATTTTCATAGAACGCATACAAACACATTCACCATGAAACTGGAACAACTAAAAGAACGAATTCACACTGAAGGAATCAGCAAGCAACAGATTTACTCCAACGAAAAATTCGAAACCCTCCTGGTTGCCGTAAAAGCAGGTACCCTGATTCCTACTCAACCATCTCCAGCCGATGCAGGTCTTTACCTAATTGAAGGAAGGCTGGTTATGGAAATTGATGGCATTAAGGACGAAATATGTACAGACGATTTCTTCAGTTTCGAAAAAGGACAAATGCATTCACTGGAAGCCATGGAAGATTCCAAATTCATAATTTCGCGATGCTTGATTTAGGAAAATAATTAGATTTAATAAGCAGGCAATCAGAACAACTGTAAGCTATGGTATTCGTATGGAAAATCCACCACTAAGAAAATGATCCGGGGCCGTATCATTCAAACCTATTCCGAAAGAAAGATCCAGCTGGAAATTCTCCGTAACTTTATGTGTTAATCCCATATCCCAACGATGGTCGTTGGAACCTTTCCCTGGAAAAAAACCATATAGCTCACCAAAACCACTTATACGTTCTGAGACCTTCATCCCAACTACTAAAGTATAGAGAAGAGTTTCATAGTCTTCTCCCTCCATTCCACTCCAGGCAGTCCCAAAATTAGCACCGAAGGTCATGGATTCATTTATACTATACTCCATTGTTAATCGAAAATCCGCTCCTAAATGATCAGTATCAAAAGCATTTGACCCAGTATTGGGCAATGTTAACGTAGAAAGAAAAGCCAATTGGGGCAAAGCTCCATCCTCCCGGGCAATTACAGTTTTAAAACCAAAGCTCAAGGGCCCCAATCCATTCTCCCGATCACTAAACTCTGTAGTTTTAACTTTACTCCCCAAGTAAGAAAAACCAAATCTCAATTCCAGGTTCTCCAACATTCCATAACGAACCAATGAGGTATTGTAGGCGTAATTCTTCACTTGGGAAGAAAACTTTTCGTAAACAAAACCTGTTTCCCCTTGCACCCATCCCTTAGGCACCAAATAAGCGGATTCGGTTTGATCGGGACGGTCGGTGATCATTTCGGTCTCCTGAGCCATAAGGGTGGCGACCGACATTAGCATTATAAAAATAAGGGCGTACAAATTCTTCATAATATCACATTTAATTATTAGAGACAATGATTAGATCGAAGCACTACTATAAATACCAATTCAATCACCTACAAGCTTTCGATAAATTTCATAGCCCTGGGGACATCCGCCTCTTCCACATAGATTTCGATGGCGTCGGGACCACCCGCTACAAATCCGGCATGAATTCCAGTCTGAAAATCATCCTTTACCAGGCAATTGATGCCACTCTCCTCCAATCGTTCCCGGATGTACTCTACTTCAACCTGGGAACCGGTATAAACATGTACCAAATTGTGTCCTTCTGTCATAAGAATTTGATTTAAGGTTTGTACTGAATTTACATAAAAGAATATTAAAATCCTAATTCCCTTTTCGCAACCAATTAATATTCTTATTTCGTCGATGCAATACATACATCTCACACAAACTTCCGATGAAAATTCCGATTGTATAGCAAATCAGATCAGAAAATAGAAAACCAGAACCAAGAACTAATGCTCCCAAAATAGTTGACCGCAACTGATCAATCCAGGGAGCATGATACAATTGTGAGAATTCTACGCCAAAAGAAAAGATGATTGCAAAAGCTGCTATACTTGTAACTTTCCGGGAAGGAAATAGGAAACCGAAACCAAGATAGACCATTAGGGCCCACAAAGCGTCTCCACTAAATAACGAAATAAATTCAGGCAAATAACTTCCGTACCTGCGGGAAGAAAGTCCCAAAACGATAACCAACAGTATCAAAACCGAATAGTACCAACGATTCCTCGGGGTGGACTTCCCCACCCCCATTGTTCTAGTAAGCATTCTGTAAAATCCTCAGCATTTGTTCCCCACTTAATTTTACAGGATTCCCCTTCATACTGCTGGAATTTTTCGATTTATCGATCAATTCCTCTGCCTGCACAGGAGAATAGCCCAATTGCTTTAAAGTTGGAATGTTTAAATCACCACACAATTCCTTGACCCAATCAACACCATGAAATCTGTTGGCTGAGCGATCTCCGGTAAGAATCTGGGCCACCTCATCGTAACGCTTTAGGTAAACCGAGTGAGGATTCTGTTCTTCCAAAACCCGAATATTCATCTCCATCACATGAGGTAGCAAACAAGCACAGATAGCACCATGAGATGCAGAAATCATTCCTCCAAGCGGACCGGCGAAACCATGCACAGCCCCCAAACCTGCATTAGCCAATGCCATTCCACTAAGCAGGGCTGTGAAACTCATATCACTGCGAGCTTCCTGATCATTTCCATCCCGGTAAGCGCTCCGAAGCGATCGAGACGCCCGATGCATCCCTTCCCTTGCAAGTAGATCTACCATATCATTGGCTTTAACCGAAACAAAGGCTTCCAACACTTGAGTAAGAGCATCAAGTCCACTGGCCGCAGTCACCTCGGGATTTACAGAAACCGTCAGTTCAGGATCTACAATAGCCACATTGGGAATCATATAGGGACTGCGCATACTTACCTTTACTCCCTTCTCCGGTACCCCAAGTACAGCATTGCTGGTAACTTCCGTTCCGGTTCCCGCAGTTGTTGGGATAGCAATGTAAGGCAACGAAGGACTTTCAATAGCCATTCCCTTACCCACAACTTCCAGATAATCCATCATTGCACCCGAATTGGTTAAAAGAGCACTAACCGCCTTCCCTGTATCCAGCACACTGCCGCCTCCGAAACCAATAACCATATCGCAAAGATTCTCTCTCGCAGATAAAAGAGCATTTTCCAAAATTTCTACAGTAGGCTCTCCACTCACTGCAAAAACATGGTATTTAATTCCATTGACTTGTAAAAGCTTCAGAAGTATTTCCGCTCTTTCCTTGTTTTTCCCTATTAACACAAAGGCCCTCCTTCCAAATGGAAGGGCCAGTTCTCCTATTTTTTTCAGTTCTCCCCATCCGAAACGAACCTGTGCGGGAGTATAAAAATTGAATTGCATTTTGAACTTTTATGATTTGCTTGCAAGGTAGGGATTTATAAAAAATCATCCTGAAAAGAAAGCCTAAACTTCTTCTTTTTGTTAATTTTATGTGCAAAAGAAAAATATTCTACCTCAACCTTAAAATAGAATCAAAATGAACAATAAGAAAAAAAATGGAAACAACAATTCCAGTCTCAACTTCATCATCGACATTTGTCTTTTAGTTGTAATGGCCCTAATTACAGGTATTGGCCTTCTAATCTATCTTGTGCTGGTCCCTGGCCGGGAAGCCCAGGTAATCTATGGAAGAAGTGTGGAATTAAACTTTTTAGGCTTGGATCGTCATCAATGGGGCGAAATTCACCTAATCCTTGGCCTGCTTCTGGTTCTTCTGCTCGTTCTTCACATTTTCTTCCATTGGAAGATGATCGTTGGCTTATATCATAAACTCACTGGAGGAGGTAAGACCATGGGAATTCTCAGTATTGGATTTCTATTGGCCTGTCTGTTTTTTATCCTGTTCCCCCTATTTGTTACCCCCGAGGTAGGCCCTTCCAATCATAGAAATGCTCATAGCCTTTCTCCAACCGAATATGAAAAACACAATTCTCACCAGTCAGAAAATGAGATCAAAGGCTACATGAGTCTGAAAGAAGTTAGCGCATTACTACATGCTAGTCCTGATCAATTAAAATCGGCCCTGAATATCCCATCAAAAACTGATATTAATGAAAAACTGGGCCAATTGGGCCGAAATTATGGCTTCAAACCACATGATGTAAAAGAGAGATTGGATCGATATCTAAAAAAATAGGCAAGAATCACAACCAATTAGCTAAAGTCCCCTAATGTCAAAGGGGACTTTATTCCATAGAGTAATTGCTATCATTGAAACATTACAGATAACACCTCATTATTCTTCGAGTTTTTGATGGTTGGGCAACTTCCTGAAATCCGGCTTTGAGAAAAGCCTTTGCAATCCCTGTCCAGGCAAAAGCATCAGGCATTTTTTCTTTTGAGGGCACATGAGGATATCCTTCCAATATTTTCACCTTCCGACTGCGACAGTACTCCACAGCATATTGAAGCAATTGAGTTTGAACCCCTTTGCCTCGCCAATCCCGCTGAACGAAGAAACATACGATGGACCAAACCTCCTTATCATCTATCGGTTTGAACAATCGTGAAGTTTCGAAACGAATGTAATCCTTCCTTGGACCCAAAGAGCACCACCCTACCGGCTCTCCATCGGCATAGGCTAAAATTCCAGGAATCGTTCCCTCCTCTACCAGCTGTTTCATCGCTTCATGATTCAGATCTCCTCTCCCTTTCTCATACTCTTTTCGATGCAATCGCCAGTACATACACCAACATCCTTCACATGCACCTCGCGCGCCGAACAACTGCTCGAAATCAGAAAATCGTTCGGATGTTAGTGGTTGAAATTCAAACTTCATAAGATAAACTGTTTCAATCAGATTAATTCAATTATTTTCTCACAAACCGTTGCTTCAACCGACTCACCTTATCACGGTAGAATGTGGAAAACTCCCGTATTGGTTTTCGACACAAAAAGATGCCCACTCCCTTCTCCCGCGCTAAAGGGGCTTCAATCTGTCCCATTTTACATATCTCTTCAAAATAATAATTTAAGTCATCAACTTCGTCATCAATATAAATCAGGGCCTCCTGCGAAAATTCGTCAGGAGCCCAAAGCAGGAAGCTGGAATTGAAACTAACCACCTGTGCCAGTTCACGGTTTCTATTGTACCACGCAATGGCCCCCGCTTCCCCATAATTGGCAGCATAAATCATGCAGTTCTCCTTACCGTTTATGTCCCTATACACCTTGTATACTTTATCGGCCAATTCTTTCCATCCCATCATGTCTGCATAATCCTGGGGAATCGAATGCACCTTACCATCCTCCCAACGCACTGGAAAATCCAGACGATACTCTTCCACCATCTCCTTAAAAAAAGCAACCATCTTTTCGCCTTTGTAAATAGGCAAACTAACCGGCAAGACAGGAAGAGTGAGCCCCAACATAATGCCAATCCAGGCAAATTTGAGGACCTTTCGACTCCAGACTTCAAGAGCTATTCCTCCTGCTGCCATCAGCAAAGGATAAACCCCTATAGTATAATATGATTTTCCACGAAGCACCATTAGAATCAGCAAAAGGGCAAAGAAATGAATACCAAAAATGCGGTACTTTTTTGCTAAATCAGCAAAAAGCAACCAGATTAGCCCGCAAATCCAAACAAAAACAGAGGGAAGATTCAACACCAATTGATCAAGCAGAAAATTCAACAGCGATACATTCACCAATTGAGTTTCCTGCAACTCTTTCATGTGATGCACCACGGGCCAATTGTGCTGCCACTGCCAGATCAGGTTTGGCAGAAAAATCAGGGAAGCAATCCCCAGTGAAAAATAGAACCTGGAATTACGAAATAAAGCTCTCCTTCGAGTCAGCAGCAGAGCCGGCAAAAGAGCCAAAAGGTAGAAAGCAACCGAATATTTGTTTAGTAGACCAAAACCGACAACAACACCCAATGCATAAAGGAACTGGTCCCTTTCCGAATTGATGTATTTCAGGATCAAATACCCCAACAAAGTCCAACAAAACACATTAAAAATAACCGGTTGAAACATCCAGGAGACCCTCAGCATGGCAGGAGAAACCAACATCGCAGTACAGGCAAGAGCCTGCGCCCATTTCCCGCCCTTCATTTCTTTCACCATCAATCCAACCAACAGCACCATAACACCTCCCATTAAACTGGGAAGAAACCGAATCCCCCAAACGCTGTCAACTGAAAAGTTCCTCAACAACCAGGCAACGGCTCCAATAAAGGGTGGTACTTCCATAAAACCCCAATCGGGATGCATTCCCTGAGACAAATACAGAAATTCGTCACGATGCAAATCATAATTGGCATTGGTGAAAAAATGAATTAGCAATTTAATAGTGGCAAAGGCCAGTATCAAGGAATTTTTTTTCCCGAAATCTTTCATTCGTTCCAACAGAATCATAAGGCAAGAATTAAGTCCTTTTAAAGCTAAAAATTCCATTCTAATTAAACAAAAAGTTTCAGTTTAGAGACAACACAGCTAGATTAAGATACAAGAATAGTATTACTTGCAAAAATAGAAATCGTCTAACACCTCAAACTACACATCTCATATTATGCACCTTACAAGCATTGAAATTATCAAAAAAACATGTGTGACGAAAAAATAAATTTGCAAAAAGAAAATCTTCCCCTATATTTGCATCAATACAAACAAAGACAGATGAACAATATTACTTTACATATTTCTTGGTGGTGGCACAGCGATAATCGCGGGTGGTACTAGCATGTTATATGTATAAGTTTGAAATAATATTCAAAAGCCACCCAACGAGGGTGGCTTTTTTTTTGCATAAAAATTAAACTTTTGGCCGAAAGTAAATTTTGAATCAAACAACAAAAAGAGATGAAGAATTCAGTGTTGGAATGGAACAATAGGGTAATACTTCGATGGCGGTAGTAAAATAACATCACATCATTAAGTATTTTATTTAACCTATTCAAAATTTATTGTCATGAACATTCAATTAAAAGCAGCAACATATAGCAACGAAATTAAAGATGGACGTTTTGGTGAATTCGGTGGTATGTATGTACCTCCCGTATTGGAAGAGAAACTGAAAGAATTGGCCAAAATATTTGAACAACTAAAAGAAGATGAATCATTTGTAGAGGAATACAAATCTCAACTAAAGAGATGTGTAGGAAGACCTTCGCCCCTGTACCTGGCTGAAAACCTTTCACGGGAAGTGGGATCCAAAATCTACCTCAAACGGGAAGATCTTAACCATACAGGAGCCCACAAAATAAACAACACCATCGGACAAATTCTTATCGCCAAACGAATGGGAGCTACCGAAATCATCGCTGAAACGGGAGCTGGTCAACATGGTGTGGCAACTGCTACTGCTGCTGCGCTATTCGGAATCAAATGCAAAATCTTTATGGGAGCCCGTGATGCCCAACGCCAATCTATGAATGTTGACCGTATTAAACTGCTGGGTGGAGAGGTGGTTACCACCGATCGGGGAAACGGAGCACTGGCCGATGCCGTAGATGCCGCACTGGAATACTACGTTGCAAATCCTGAAGCTTTCTACCTGTTGGGTTCGGCAGTAGGACCTCATCCTTACCCCTCCATTGTCCGCTTCTTTCAATCGGTTATTGGAGAAGAAGCCAGAAAACAAATACTTGAAGAAGAAGGCCAATTGCCTGATTCAATTTTTGCCTGCATCGGGGGTGGATCCAATGCAATTGGTTTGTTCTCCGGCTTTATTGAGGATGAAAAGGTAAATATTTTTGCAGCCGAAGGTGGAGGTGAAGGTCAAATCCTTGGAAAAACGGCTTCCACATTAGCATTGGGAAAACCAGGGGTATTCCAGGGTAGTTTTTCCTACTGCTTATCCGACGAGAAGAATCAACCCGTTCCCTCCTACTCCATTGCTTCAGGGCTAGATTATCCGGGAGTTGGTCCGGAACACGCATTTCTTAAAAAGATCGGCCGGGCAGAATACCATACTATCACTGATGCAGAAGCCATTGATGCATTCCGTTCCCTTTCTCACCTGGAAGGCATCATCCCTGCTATAGAATCCTCTCATGCAGTAGCCCTGGCCATGAAATTACTTAAGAACAAGAACCAGGTAGCAATCGTTAATCTATCCGGCCGTGGAGATAAGGATGTAGAGCGGGATTTGGCCTAAATTGATAGCATTGGGCAAACCTAAAATTGCAAATTAACTTTCCAAATACAGAGAGACTGTCAAAGATGGCAGTCTTTTCTGTTTTCCCAACAATATAAATTTTCACTTCGGATGTTCGAAACAAAAAAGGCTCCTATCAAGGAGCCTTTCGTACATATTCCATAATTTGGTTACAATACTTCCTTAATCAAAGGAATTAATACTTTGACTTGCTCGGCAAAATTCGTCATAAACAGCTTTACCGAAATGGCCAGAAGAATAATCCCAAAAACTTTCCGAAGAATATGAATTCCACCTTCTCCCAGAACGCGTTCCACCCAATTGGTCGATCGCAGAACAATGTATACAAATGCCAGATTCAAAACCAGTGCTGCAATAATATTCTCCACAGCATATTCGGCCCGCAAAGCAAGAACCGTAGTAAATGATCCGGCCCCAGCCACCAAGGGAAAGGCAATAGGAACAATGGAAACCCCACTGGGTCCATCGTATTTGATAATTTCAATCCCCAAAGCCATTTCAGCTCCCATTATAAATAGGATAAAAGAACCGGCTATCGCAAAAGAAGAGATATCCACACCAAATAATCCCAACAAATTATCCCCCAAAAAGGTAAAAGCGATCAATACAGCCAAAGCAACTAAAGTAGCCTTGAGCGCCTGAATCTCGCCACCCTTTTTCTTCAAATCAACAAGAATGGGAATCGATCCAATGATATCAATCACCGCAAAAAGTACCATGGAAGCAGTCAGGATTTCAACAAAATTCAAATTCATAAGCAATACGGATTTAAGCAATTAATAAAATATACTCCCCAATTGGGAAGTGAGAACGAAGTTACAAAAACAAAACGGATTTCCAGCTCCTAAATAGGACCGAAATTCCCAATAAAATCGATGCATTCCATCCACAAAACTGCAATCCTCAAACAGATAGTGAGATGCTCTGCATTAATGTTCATAATTATATCTGTCCAATATATTATATTTTATCCTTACAAAAAAGAAAGCCACCAAAATCCTTATGATTCTGATGGCATTCCATTCTTATCTATCCTTACACAAACTATTTTTCTTCTTTCTTTTTCGGCATCTCTTCCTTGGGAATAAAATTTAACGAAATCGAATTCACACAATGCCGGGTATTCTTCTCCGTAAATCGTTCACCAAGAAATACGTGCCCCAGATGCCCCTTGCAGTTATTGCAAACAATCTCCGTTCGTCGACCATCGGCATCGGGAATCCGAAGAACAGCCCCGTCAATTTCATCATCAAAGCTGGGCCAACCGCAATGGGAATCGAACTTGTCCTCCGAACGATACAGGGGTGCATTGCACTGTTTACATACATATACCCCTTTCTCCTTATGGTTCACATACTTCCCCGTATGAGGATATTCCGTTCCCTTTTTAAGTATTACAAACTTCTCCTTTTCCGTTAAGGTATTGTATTTCTTTCCTTTCTCCATTTTCGTTTGCGCCATTACTGAAAAACTAAAGCTGCCCAAGAGGCAAATCAACAAAATTCTTCGCATCATCATCAACCCTCCTTATTTTTATTGAGTCTAAAATAAATGAAGTCTTTCACAATTCCAAGAATCTTGGTGATAAGAAATGTTAAAAATGGACTACCAAAACTTCAACCAAATTTCTCCTACAAAGTAGATTGAGAATACCATCCTTTGCGAAAGTCCCCTTTTTACTTACAGTCGTCGGTCGCAATTCCAGATGTCGTATTAATTCTAAAGGTTGCTCACCTCGTTCACCAGGTTCTGGAGGCTTTCTTTGGCATGACCAAAAAGCATGCGGGTTTTGTCCCCAAAAAACAATTCATTCTCGATACCTGCATACCCTTTTCCTCTCCCACGTTTCATTACAATGATATTTTTAGACTGGTAGGCATTAATTATGGGCATCCCGGCAATGGGACTTCCCGGATCGAAAATAGCAGCCGGATTCACAACATCATTGGCTCCGATTACAAGAACTACGTCGGTGTTTGGCATATCCGGGTTGATGCTATCCATTTCCACCAACTGATTGTAGGGCACGTCGGCTTCGGCCAGCAATACATTCATGTGACCAGGCATGCGACCAGCCACCGGGTGAATGGCATAACGAACTGTTACCCCTTTACTACTTAACAATTCAGCCAACTCATAACAAACATGCTGTGCCTGAGCTACCGCCAAACCATACCCTGGGACAATAACTACAGATTTGGAATAGGACAACAAAATGGAAGCATCACTCAGGCTTATTTCCTTCATATCCCTTCCTTCCTGACTGGCAGCAGAAGCACCTCCCCCTCCAAAGGCTCCCACGATAACATTCAATAAAGAACGATTCATGGCCCTACACATCAGCAAGGTGAGAATCATACCAGCTGCCCCCACAAGAATACCCCCCAGAATCATAGCCTGGTTGTTGTAGATAAAACCGGCCATTGCTGCGGCAATTCCTGTAAAACTATTCAGTAAGGAAATCACCACAGGCATGTCGGCACCACCAATCGGCATAACAAATAGAACACCATAGAGCAAGGATACAGCCAGAAGTAAATAAATGGCCCAAATTAACTGCTCAGGAGTTTGCCCGGCAATCATTATAAATACCGAAAGTGCCACAACTCCAAATAGCAAAGTCAGATTAACATACTTCATCAATCCTGAAAAGATATCTCCTACTTTACCATCAAGTTTTCCGTAGGCTATCATACTCCCACTAAAGGCTACACTACCGATAATCAGGCCCAGAAGAGTAACCAATACAGATCCTGGACGGCCCATATCGGCATTGGGAAATTCAAGCAAAGCGACCAAAGCCGAAGCAGCTCCTCCCGATGCATTGAATAGGGATACCAACTGTGGCATAGCGGTCATTTTGATGCGCCGGGCAACAATCCACCCACTCGCCGAACCAATTGCCAGGGCTAGTAGAATCAACCACAGATTTGAGAGTGCAATCCCACTTCCTTCAACATCCTTATGCAGGAGAAGAGTGGTAAACATAGCAAGCAACATGCCTCCTGCGGCATAAAAATTACCTCGGCGTGCCGTTTCGGGATGACTCAATAGTTTCAGGCCAACAACAAAAAGCAGCGCTGAAATCAAATAACTCAACTCCAGCAGGGCTTCCCCCATGGTAAAATCAATCCCATTTAATTTTCCGATAACCTGATCCATAGCAGCCTATTTCTTCTTCTTAAACATTTCCAACATGCGATCCGTCACCACAAATCCCCCCACCACATTGAGGGTTCCGAAGATCACGGCAAAAAACCCCAGGATCAACTCCAACGAGATCATTGAAGCATCGGCATGACCAAGCAAAATAATACCACCAATAATAATTACCCCACTAATGGCATTGGCTCCCGACATAAGTGGCGTATGTAGCACCGAAGGAACATTGGATATCACTTCGATCCCCAGAAAAATAGACAGGGCAATAATAAAGATGGCTTCCTTATAAGTAAAAAAGTAAACTAATATCTGTTCCATAAGATGTAGAATTAGGATTCAACAACTGATTTGACCCGCTCGTTCAGGATTTTCCCCTTATGAGTAATACAGGTTCCTTTCACAATATCATCTTCAAAATTCAGATGCAAAGAACCATCGTCTGCAATTAGGAGTTGCAGGAAATTAAATACATTCTGTCCGAACATTTTACTGGCATCCACCGGCATCAGTGAAGCGTATTCGGATTGCCCGATAATCTTCACCTCCTTGTGAACAACCTTTTCATTGTCTTTTGTCAGTTCGCAATTGCCTCCGCTGGAAGCTGCTAGATCAATAATTACAGAACCAGGCCTCATTCCTTCTAATGCCTCTTTGGGAAGCAAAAGGGGAGCCTTTCGACCCGGTATTTGAGCGGTGCAAATAATGACATCTGCCCCGGAGGCATGACGATTGATCACCTCCTGCTGCTTCTTTTGAAAGACATCGCTTTGCTCTACTGCATACCCTCCGGCCGAACTGTCGTCTTCGGCTCCTTCAACTTCTACGAACTTGGCACCCAAACTCATCACTTCCTCTTTTACAGCCGCCCGAACATCAAAGGCTTCTACCTGTGCCCCCAACTTTCGCGCGATAGCAATTGCCTGCAATCCGGCAACACCGGCACCCAATACTAATACGGTAGCAGGACGAATAGTTCCGGCCGCCGTCATAAACATGGGAAAGAAGTGGGGAAGTTCATCGGCAGCCTGCAGTACCGCTTTATAACCGGCAACCGTAGCCATAGAGGAAAGAACATCCATAGACTGAGCCCTGGTGATTCTGGGAATGGTATCCATACTAAAACTGGTGATTCCCTTACTTTGAAATGCTTTCACCAGCTCATTATGCCACAAGGGATTGTACTGACTCAGCCAAACCTGGTTGTTGGAAAGCTCCTGGATCAAATCAAGTGAGGGTTTGCCGATGCGAACCAACAGTTCAGCCTTTTCTATAACTTCGCCCCTGCTTACAACTCGGGCTCCGGAATCACGATATGCCTCATCGCTGTGAAAAGCCCCTGCACCTGCATGGTTTTCTACAAGCACCTCCACCTGCTTTTGAACAAGCCGGGCTACAATTTCCGGTAGCATAGCTACACGCTGTTCCGGTTCTACTTCCTTCAATAGTCCTAAAATCATCGGCTTTGGTATTATTGATAGTAATACAATCAAACCGCCCAATTGTTTTCATGCAGAAAACCACCTCCAGAAGTAAATATAACTAGTTATAAACAAATTACGCACAATATTCAAAAAAAAACACGCCAGGCATTACATAGAATCCAGAGAATAATAGTTGCTTACACTATGACATTAGGCCCTCGTAACAGCCTTGTGTTAGAATAGTCTGTTTCTCTGTACAAAGGGGGCATTCTTCGCTTCAAAACAGATACTTCAAAATAAGGGGTACGCAACTCCTACTGAACTTTGTTGCATTAAAACAATTACAAGTATCAGAATATATGTTGTCGCTTTTTTTATACTTCTATTGCCCGACTGCCCTTCAGAAACTAGAACAATGATGATGTCCAAAAATGAAACTATAGATCACTCTAAACTTGTTTCAGAACCTGTAGTACGTTGAAAATGGGATCCTGAAATAAATTCAGGATGACATCAAATTGAACTATTCTTCATTTTTGGACATCCCCTTTAAATTCTATGCTCCCTTTTACCAACTTAAGGATTCGCCGGTAGTGATTCAGAGAGCATTGTTCTGCTTCTCTCCCTCTTGCAGTAGTACTGCCAAACCAATAAGACCGCAACTATTTGAGCCACAACAGCCAGTATTGAACCTTCAAAACCAAAGGCTCCTCCATTAAATAAATTTCCTTCCGGAATACTAAACTCAACGATAGAGTAGGAATCCTGGCCACTCACATTGAAGCCCAAATGGGTTTGAAAGAAATTCCAACTAAAATGCATGGCAATGGGAAACCATAAATTTTTAGAATAAATGTACGGCATGCCCAACAACAAACCGGCCAGGAACAAATTTAACAATCCCCAGAGATTAAGATTGGGATTAAATCCGTGCATTGCCGCAAAAAGAATTGAGGAGACAACAAGGGCCAGGTATTTATTGAACGAGCCCATCAAATTCCTTAAAACGTAGCCTCTGAACAAAGTCTCTTCGACCAACGCAACGATCAGATAGAGCCCCAAAGAGATTAAGAGCTCATGCGAATCGAATAAGATCCGCTCCCAACGGATTTCATTTTGGGCCAATAAAACCAGAAAACCACCACCAAGAATTAATGCTCCTATACCTATCCCAAGAATTACTTCCCTGAAGCGATTTTTCACACTAAATCCGAGGTGAATAAACTTTTCCTTATCGACAAAGCGCATAAAAATCCAAAGTACAAGAAAAGTCCCCATACAGTCGAAAGCACCAACCAGTAACTTTTGACCGGATGAATAAGGATAGTACATATCCTGTGTATCTACCCCTGCTATAATCATCCCTATCAATTGAAAGATCCCCGCAATAAATGCATAGGGCAACACAAAAAGCAGTACCTTTTTCCACCCCCGGTTTCTATTTTCCATTACAATTCTATCTCGATTCACAATATTTTGTTTTGGTCTTTACTACTAAACTCTAATTAAAAGAAAATTTCATCCATTCGGAGAGGTTGCTTTATTCAAACCAAATTGGCAAATAAGAACCACTTACTATTTCATTCTTTTAGCAATCGGATGCTCCGGATTCAGTTGAAGCAGATCCCACAGGTTGCCATAAAGATCCTTGAATACGGCCACCATCCCATAATCCTGTTCCTTGGGTTCCCGCACAAACTCGATTCCTTTTCCAACCATATCATGATAATCCCGCCAAAAGTCATCGGTATTCAAAAACAGGAAGACTCTCCCCCCTGCCTGATTCCCAACAAAGGGTTCCTGCTCCGGTTTGGAGGCCCGGGCAAGCAGAATGGTGGTTCCGATGGAACCGGGAGGGGAAACCACAACCCAGCGTTTGTCCTGTTCCGGTTGGTAAGTGTCCTCCACCAGTGTAAAGTTTAATTTCTTAGTATAAAATTCTATCGCTTCATCGTAATCCTTTACAACTAAAGCGATGTGCACAATAGATTGAATCATTCTTGTTTTATTCTTATATAATCAAATTGATTTTTTTCTCTTACTTGGCTTACAGCGATCTTTCCAGTCGAATCCCTGCATATTTTGTCTCACTATAAATTTCATCGCAGAACATACAGGATATACTGTCAAGACCTGTCTGTGTCAATTTTCTATTTTAACAAACATATCCTTATAACTAACAATTATCCTTGTAAACTGCTGTATAAAATCAACACCTAAAACACCAGATTCACACCACATTTCCATAGCTCCTTCTGTAGAAACATCAAGGTTAGGTAACTTAAAATTTGTACCTGCCAATTCAAAAGACAAAAAGGGTAATCGATAACTTTTGTGTACAGAAACACCTCCAAACCCTCCGATTCTCAGTGAATCTTTAACGCCTAGCTCTTCAACCAAGCTACTATTTGCCTTATAAAAAAGAGGAGTCATATAGGTTTTAACATTACCAGTATCAAAGTGCATCAGCATCGATTTCCCTTTTTGATTCAATTTAAGGTAAGGCTGCCTGTTTTTCATCACCATATTATGCCCTGAAGCCGGTAAGGCGGTAAGATTAACAGGAAAAACAATCTTCTTTTTCTCAGGATAGAATTGGACTTCTCCCAAAGCATTAAAGAGATCGGCACCCAACACTGCATCTGCACCATGCACACTATCGGCCGCAGTTTCCTGAGCAATATAGAACAACGGATTATAACAAGTTACATCACCTAAACTTAGGCTGTCTGCTATCCCAATCCAGGCAAAACCTTTTCCCACACCTGTGAGAGGAATAGAGTCAACAAGTTTTGTTATTCCAAATTCTTTGGCAACACGTTCTGATATGAAATTGTATTTGGGACAACCTGTATCAAAAATCATGGGTAAAGCCTTACCATTTATTTTAGCCTCAACAAATAATGACTGTCCTCGTCCTGTATTTTCCAAATTATACCTTATTTCACAATCCTTACTCAGACGAGTAACTCTCATTGGAGCTTGCTCTGCCAGAATTAAGTTAATCTCCAATTTCTGCTGAATCAGAGGCCTCATTTGTCCCAAATCTTCCGATTTTGTCTTCTCCAGAAATGATTGCAATACCTCTGCTGCTTCTTTATAATGATATCCGTCTTCACATAAATTGGCATGTAACATAGTCAAATTCGTTATATTTGACGGACCTAATTGTTGCTGAAAAGACTCACTGCCAAGCAATATATCAAGGGCTTTAATCCCTTTTTCTGATTGATTAAAGGCTGTTGCGAGCACTGATTCTGATAAATAATCAAGCATTGGAATTATACTGTCTTTTAATTGACGATGCTGCTTTTGAAGTTCAAACAGATCGTCCCCACCCACCAATTTGCCAATCACCTCATTGGGAGATTGTGAATAAATAGGGGTCCCAAATAATATCAGGCCTGTGGTGAAAAGAATAGTAATTCTGTAAAGTTGATTCAATCTCATAAAATTTAATTTTTTATTCCCTGCAAAGGTTTCGTAGATATAGCACGATCTCCCTATTTTCAGGAAGGGTTATAATGTTGTATCAAGTTTTAATTTAAGACTCCTACTTCTGTAACCATTAATCCTGTCCTAAAATTTAGCATTGGAGAACAATTACCTTTAATTTCAAGTGCTATCAAATTAACAGGAATATACATTTTATATTTTGTCAGTTTATTTCAGCATTACAATCCTATCCGTATTGGGCTTGAGATAGATTGTACTATTCTCGAAATCGAAAATGAGTACAAAATTCCTGAAGAATTTGTTGCCTATACATCCTACGTATTTATTTGACTTTTTAGAGGCAAAGAATTTCAAAGCTGGAATAAAGGTCCCTTTGATTTCGATGTTGTCAATTTCGATGCGTTGAGGCATTATAATGGAAAGATTTCTCTTCCCCGGTGAAGGAATACGGGTAGAGTCTTTCAAATGCATTCTGTCGGTTTGCTGAACGAAGGTCAAAACTTCCTGTCGATTCTTGTTTAGCATGAAAGCATTACCAGCCCCTAAATCCAATAGAAAGTTTCCGGACAACTCTTCCTTCCCCCCTAAGGTATCGTATACACGTAAATTGGTGCTAAGATAAAGGCCTTTCGTATCCTTGTCTTTATTCACCTTATAGGAATGAAAACCTTCCGGAAGATTACTTGCAGAATCCAGAATCTTCATATACCGATCCTTGATATTGATTTCAATTCTGCCTTTCAAATCAAGAATAGGATAGATAATGTCGTAATTCTTCCATGCTTTTATGGGAGTAAAATCAACAACCAATGCGTCCATTTCTACTCGCTTCCCATTAATAGTTATGGTATCATTAATAAGGTAGGATACCTTATATTTTCGATTTCCACCCCACAACGAAATATTTTTATTTTCGGGGGCTTCTACCATTTTAACATTCAACTCTATTAAATGCTCTTTGACAAAAATTTCATTAAAAACAACTTTCGGAAATCCTGTTTCCAAAAACACATTTGCTCCGATACTGCTATTCAGTTGCCATTGCGAAGATAGATGACTGCCTTTCATCTCTAAAGGAAGTGTTATTTCTTGCGCTGGCAGAGCATTCACAAAGCAAGTAAGGAAAACTAAAATAGGGGATATGATTTTCATCAGGATAAAATTTGATTGTAGTTTACTAATTAAGGTAGAAAGCTTTGCCATCTGGCCACAGAACCTTCTACAGACTTGTATTTCCTCCTTTCCCAGGGGAGAAGGGAATTTCGCATCTTCACAAACTTAACTAAATATTCTATTCAACAAGAATTGTAAACAACAATAATATTAACAAAAGGTTAAATTCATCTCCTACCAATTTCAAAAGGAATACATCCGGAACACGGTCGGAGCCCTTCCCAAAATTTATTCACTATCGGGACCAATGCCTGTTTCGTTAAAGCTACTTATGAAGGTTCGATTATGCTTTAGAATATCCAACGACCTTTCACCCCGCTATTTTCGTTGCGTTTACCTGGTTCCAAGCTGATTTTGAGGAGTTCCGACCTGAACTTGTAGAGTTCTAACCCGCAACTGCCTGGTTCCACGTTGAATCTATACGGTTCCAACCCGACTTTGCCCGGTACGAAGCTGCCGGAGAACAGTTCCAGTCCGAATTTGTAAGGTACGAAGCTGCAGTTATGGAGTAGGAAGGCTTTTTCATGGGGTTCCGATCTGACATTGAGATGCGGAAAAGGATCAACCGATAATGGGAAAGCCAACAGCTATTGTCATAGCCTGATTCCAATCTAAAAATAGTCCATTACCTTAAATGTAAAGCCAACTTCAATCATCTCAAAAAGCAAAAAACACGCTACACCCCAGAACTACCACCTGCAGCACAACAACACCCAACAAACTGATTCTCTGCAACTATTTCGGATTTTATTTGCATTTATTTAAGTAAAATTTCGTAAATTCTATATCGTCTTTAACAACCTAATGTTTCATTAAAATCGATGCACGCCATGAGAAAAGGAAGAAAATTTTCGATGACTTTTGCTGAGTTGGCACAAAGGGGAGATCGTGTTAGTATTCTGGTCCATCGCGACATGGAATATTTCAATCCGCTGGGGTATACCGAAGAGTTTCCTCAGAAAATCCAAAGCCAAACCGATAGCTTCAAGCAAATATTGCCAGACATGTTTTACGAAGGCCAACAGATGCTGAAAACAGAAGAGAAGAAAGGCTACCGGGAGGGACTGATTGCCCAGATAAGCGATTTGCGCTTTCGGGCCAAACTGGCCCTGGGCGAAAACGACACCAGGTATCGACTGTTCCGCTTCAGCAGCCTGTCGCGTATGACCGATAAGGACCTGGTGAGCTATGCCAAGCACGTTGTTCAAACGGCTACGAACCTGTTACCGGAACTCAGCATTCGCCGGGTAGATCAGCCCATGCTGGATCAGATACTGCAGCATACCTCCCTACTGGATACTGCCATTGATATCCAGGCTGAATTCATGGCCCTGCGCGAACAAAAACAAGTGGAACGAACTGCAGCTGCCAACGAATTGTACGACAGAATTGCAGAAGCTTGCGAGGTTGGCAAAAAAATATGGGAAAACAAAAACCAGGCCTTCTACGACGATTATGTTCTGTATGGCTCCCACAAAGCAGCGGAAGTTACCGTAGATGAAACCGAAGAGCCAATCGTAAACGAACTGGAAAACTAAATAGTAATAACTCCGGCCCCGTTTCCCAAATCACTCTCTTTTCTTTTCAGCGCAACATGGGTGGAATGGTGCAAACGGGGCTGTTGTACAATCGGTAAAAACGGGAATACCTAGGCGAGTCAAGCAATAGAATTCCTCTCCATGATTCAAAATAGCTATTCTCACCAAAGAAGACGCAAAATCTCACGCAGCACAATCCTTTCAACATTCTACGTAACAAAACCCACTCGATATTTATCTGCGGCCCATATTTTCTATGAATCCGGACATATTTTTGCATTTTTTAACGCTGGAACTCCAAAAGCTTCCCTAACTTTGTAATGAAAAGATCCTCTCCCCTTAATTACAACACATAATACCTGTACTGATGGCTGAATTTACGCTATTTCAACTCCTGCTCTGCGCTACGGTAATCCTTTCGGCTTCCGTAGTAAAAGGAATGACCGGGTTTGGCTTTGCCCTTCTTGCGGTTCCCTTTCTGTCTTTAATTGTGCCAATGCAAGTACTTGTCCCGGCCATGAGTCTTTTCAACCTTTTTACCAGTATTGTAATTCTGCTGAAACTAAGAGAGCGAATCAAAGCCTACTACTTCATACCTATGTTTATTGCCAGTTTGGGAGGGATTCCCCTGGGTATTTTTGCCCTGGAATATGTGAGTAGCGATGTGTTACGATTGATTACCGGTATACTGGTTGTCATCTTCTCACTTAAAATGCTGGGGAAAATGAAACTGGCCGGACGACTGCGCAAATACCCCATCTTTTTTGCCGGCTTTGTAAGTGGCATTCTCAACTCGGCCATTTCGGTAGGCGGACCACCATTGGTAATAGCCATGAACCGAAAAGGTTACTCCAAGGAAATGTTTCGGGGTGTATTTGCATGGTTCAGTACCTTTTCAGCATTCTTCACTACAGCGGCCTTTTTGATGAAGGGGATGTTGGGACATCAATCCATTAACCTTGTACTGTTTACTACTCCCCTGCTATTTCTGGGATCTTTCATGGGAAGTAGATGGTCGGGAAAAATAGAACCGGAGAAATTCAAAAAGATGGTGATTGGATTGAATATAGTTACAGGGGTTTTTATTGTGGTTACTACATTAGTAAAGCACTGACGGGATTAGATTTTCTCAAACACCAAATTGAGTCATTAAACTTTCGAACTTTTAGCAGGAGGCTATTAGCTACCAGATATTGCCATTAAAAAATCCGACAAGCCAATGCTCAGGCTATCCAATAGTATTGCTTTCTTTTTAACCACAATGCAACTCATAAAAAACCAATTCCACGCAAAAAGCGCCAAAGAAAAAAGACGCAAAAACCGCAAAGCTCAATCCTCTACCACTCTGTATCTTTTGCGTCACTATTTTGCTCCCGAATAATTCGGAAGTGCGTGGAACAAAAATATCTGAATACATTACTAGCCCCTTTGTGCAATTTTGAAATACCCTGGTATACTCTGTGGTTATTTTTTTTCGCAAAGAAAAAATGGCAACCCCAAACAGGATTGCCATCTCAATTTTCTACTTCTGGTAACACATGGGCTAGAAGCTAGTAACTAACAACTTGTAGCTATAAACTTAAAATCCATAGAACTCTTATAGACATTGAACTTAATAAATGTATATTTTTACATACCGGATCTTACATCTCAAATTCATCCTCTCCCCCGTTATCTCGTCCGTTGGAGCCACGCTTCTGCTTGTAGTTGTTGATCTTGAAGCTCAGGTTCAACATTACCATCGGGGTCTTTCGTTCCCGCAAGCTGTAGGTGTAGAAACCGGGGCCTTGCGAAGTAGATTCATGCTTCGCGGTTGAGAATACATCCCGAACCTGTAAGGTTGCCGATAGTTTCCGTTTCATGAAATCACGCTTAAAGGCGGCATTGGTCATGAAGAAACCTTCACGCTCTCCCTGTGCATAGTCGGATGGACTGTTGTAGGACAAAATGATTTGAATTCGGGTATTGTTGTCGATTTTAAAGGTGTTGTTATTTCGAAGATTCCAATTGAAACTTTCTACCGAGAAATCCTGATCATACAATTGTCCTTCCTCCTTGTAGTGGTATACATTCCCAATAACATCGGTTTTCCACCATCTCCACAAGCCAAGACTTAGCATCAATTCGGATCCCAAGGAATAGTCTTCTCCAACATTCTCGACGGTACTCAACATCACGGGTCTTTGACTATCCACCAATTCAGCATCGTCATAAACACTGCGTACACGCTCCACCTTATTGTGCGTCACCCGATAGTATCCCTCCAGGGAAATCATGTGCTGACCGAAACGCTTCATAAAGCCCAATTCGTAGGAATCGATGAATTCCGGATCCAAACCAGGATTACCCTTTCGAACATTGTAGGCATCGGTCCAGGTAACAAAAGGCTCCAGATACCATCTTCGGGCACGCTGAATTCTTCGGGTATAGCTGGCCATCATCTGGGTCTCCTCGTCAAAGTTATAGGAGGTATGCACGGTAGGAAAGTAATCCCACCGATCGATGGAATATTCCGAACCATCCTTTACCAATTCAATGTTACGATTGGTGTATTCCCCTCGCAATCCCAACTGGTATCCAAACTTCCCTGCTTCTCCCGAATAGATTCCATAGAGAGAGTGAATCTCCCGCTTGTAGTCCACATCGTTAATAAAACGGGCATCCTCAATAAAATCTTTAGAATCGGCATCGTAGTTTTGAAACCCGGTGGCATCCTCACTACCACGATAGCGTCCCTGGTAACCGGCTTCCAACTTGGCTTTCCCTTTTAGGGGCAGAGTGTAATCCATTTTCCATCGCAGGTGAGAGCCCGGACCATCCTCTGTAGATCGTTGCCCACTGATAATATTATTGTTCTCATCTATCAATCTGTTTTCGGATTCCTCATCACCATCTCTCCAGGAATAATCCACCTGGGCAACCAGCTCGTGACCCTTTTTCTGAAACTGATGCTTGTATTCCATATTGGCAGATACAAATTCCATTTCGCGAGTCCAGTCATCGTTACTTGTATAGAATTGATGCATGGGATCTGCCTCACTCCACTCCTCATAATTCAATTCGGAACTCATCTCCATGGAACGACCACCGTAACGGGCACCAAATGACAGATAGTTGGAAGTATCCAATTGAAAATCGATACCGGCTCGAATTCCATAACGGGCAAAATCCCGGTCGGAATCCCCCGCTGATCTGACGGTCTCCCAACCATTTTCCCTTAAAGTCCTGTTTTCAGTTTCCTGAGAACCGGGAAAAGCACGATTGGCATAGTCAACACCAATAAAATAGTTGTATTTCTTCTTACGCCAGTTGAACAGCATATCTCCTCCGTAATTGCCGTACAAACCGGTATTAAGATTCATCAAACCACTCATCCCTCTTACCTTACCCTTTTTGGTAATAATATTGATAATACCGGCATTTCCTTCCGGATCGTATTTGGCGGATGGGTTCGTAATAATCTCGATGTTCTCAATAGCACTGGACGGCATTTGCTGCAAAGCATCATTGGCATCCAACACGGTAGGACGACCGTCAATCAGTACGGTAAAGCCGGTACTACCTCTCAAGGCTACATTGCCATCAATATCCACATTCACCGAAGGAACATTCTCCAGAACATCCACGGCAGTTCCCGATGCTGCAGTGTGATGACTGCTCACTGGTACAACTTTCTTATCAATTTTGTACTGAATAGGGGCCCGATCAGAAGTTACCACCACTTCACCAAGAGCTTCCGAAGCCTGATTCAGAAAAACAGTTTTCAAATCTGCAGTTCTCTGCCCCCGGCCGATACGAACATCCTTAACCGTTTTCTTATGGTAACCTATAAAACTCATTTCCACGTAATATCTACCCGGACGTATTTTCTCCAAAACAAAGCTTCCCTTTTCATTGGTTACGCAACCCGTAATCAATGAGGAATCCACTTGACGAAATACAGATACGGTAGCATATTCTACAGGAGTCTTCAGGGAAGCATCCAATACAATTCCCTTTATCATTCCCCCCTGAGGAGGCGCCCCATTCCCAACAGGACGTTGAGCTACAACATTTGAGCTCAGAATCAACAGCATAAAAAGTGCCGATAGTTCAATTATTTTCTTCATAGTTAGTTCTTGTTGTCAAATTCTAGTCCAAATGTAGAAACTAATTCTGGAGGAAAATTGAAGTAAATCCAGAGGAAAAAGAAATTATAATCTAATTTCCATTCTAACCTGAAAAACCAAAGAGAAAAACAGGTTTAGATTAGAAAAATACACCACAGATTACACAGAACTACGCAGATTCTGTTCTATACAAACCAAATATAATATACCTGTGATTAAAAAACTATAATTACAAAAATTGCTCTCAGAAGTTAATTATAGAGCTCAAAACCAGCTAATAATAATTTGAATCTGCGTTAATCTGAAAAATCTGTGGCAAAAAGTATTAAACACAAAAAAGGGCACCTCTTTCGAAGTACCCATCATACAATATCCTTATCAAACTATTGTCCCAAGGCCTTTTTGATGGCCTCCTCGGCCTTCACCACCAACTCTTCGGGAGTAAAATCAGCCGGCTCAATTGGATCTAATGTAGTATAGGTTAACTTCTCACCAAAAGGAAGGGGAAACTTCCCACCTTTCTGAAGCTCGTAATGCCCCTGAATGGCAAAAGGAACGATAATTGCCGAAGGAGCTGCTTTTAAAAGAGTACGCAAACCTCCAGCCTGAAATTTCTTTACGTTCCCGTTTCTGCTTCGGGTTCCTTCCGGAAAGATACAAGCTGCGTAATTCTTCTCCTCTATCAATTTTCCAAGTTTGAAGATTTCACGAATGGATTGGGGCCCATTTTTTCGATCGATCAAAGCAGAACCACTATGGCGTAAATTATAGGAGATACTGGGTATTCCTTTTCCTAACTCAATTTTTGAGATAAACTTGGGATGATGCTTCCGAAAACGCCATCCAATGGCAGGAATATCATAAGTACTCTGATGATTGGCCACCACAATCAAGGGACGATCCAAAGGTAAATCCGAGACTCCCCGAAAGGATATCCTTGCTCCCATTACCCAAAGAGACCGATTCAAAAACAGAGAAACAAAATCCACCGATCTCTTATGACATTGATAGCCCCCCAACCTACGACAAATAACTTGTACAGGATGCATAATCAGTAATACTAACCCAAATGCCAGGTAAAAGAATGGTGTGAAAATATAGCCAATCGCTCTACGCATAAACAAACTCTTAATTATTTCTAAGCACAAAAAAACAAAAAAAATTACAAATGTGGCAATTCAATAAGATGTGAACACCTTTTGAATCCTAATTCTGTCCCAGTGCAATCCTGATCTGCTGCTCCACTTTCCCTACCAATTCCTCGGAAGATAACCCATTGGGCTCAATAGGATCCAACACCTGGTATGTAACGCTTTGTCCAAAACTCATGGGAAAGGAACCGGATGATAAGAGCCTGTGATTGCCATTGATAACAAAAGGAACGATTAATGCCGATGGAGATGCCTGCAACAAGGTCGCAATGCCACCCTCCTTAAATCGCTTCAGTTTTCCATTAGTGCTTCTGGTACCCTCGGGGTAAATACAAGCTGCAAAATTGTTCTTTTCAATCAACTCTCCCAACCGATTGATCTCCTGAATGGCTTGCTTTCGGTTCTTTCGATCGATCAGAGCAGAACCACTATGCTTAAGGTTATAGGAAATGCTGGGTATATTTTTTGCCAGCTCTATTTTGGAGATAAACTTGGGATGATGTTGTCGAAACCCCCAAACTACCGGAGGAATATCAAAGGGACTCTGGTGATTGGAAACAATAATCAAAGGCCGGTCAACAGGTAGATTTCCAAACCCCTGAAAACGAATCCGGGTCCCCATAATTCGCAAGCTTTTTAATAGCAATAAATTAAGAACATCCACGGATTTTTTATGTGCATTGTAACCTCCTATCCGCCGACAAATAATTTGAACAGGCAAAAAGAAGCAAAGCAAAAACCCAAACACAAGAAAATAAAAGGGAGACAATAAAAAGCTAAAGATTCTATTCATTTTTTATTCTAATTTGTAAAAGCACAAAAAAACGAAAAAAATTTTAGGTGACCCCATTCATTAGAACATCTCCATAAAGACATTCAATTCATCTTATCGTAGCACGCTATTGCTCAAAAGATTCACTTGTACAAAAATTTTGACATCTCTCCCCTGCTACTTCAGAAACTGGGAAATCTGCTCTATCAATTTAGATCCCTCACTCGGAGAATAAGCCTTACGCACCACCACTTCTCCCTTGCGATTTACAATCATATAACGTGGAATAGCCAGTTCCATGCGGCCATCCTCATCGGTGAAGAGTTTTACGATATCTTTTCCTATGTCTGCATTAATTCCCATGGAAACATGATAGCCATGCAACTGGTATTTCTGAATGACTTCCTTCCATTTCTCCTTTTGCTTCTGACCATCCATGGAAATGTACAGGGAAATAATTCTGTTTTCTTTGAAAAATGGAGCCAGTTCGGCATTGAACTTGAATTGCTCCAGGCAGGGTTGATAAAAGGTAGCCCAGATATCAACATAAACGATACGGCCACGAAACCGATCAATAATTTGTTTGAGAGAATTCACATCCTCCAGAATAGTAATAGAGGTTGATCTATCACCTCTTTCCGATTTCATTGCTCCTTCGGCAGCGGCTCCGGAATTGAAGCTAAACGCGAATAACACGAAGGAACAAATAATAAATCTTGCTTTCTTAGTTGAACTTTTCATTGGGAATCCATTCAGTAAAAGTACCCCATGTGATGCTCATCATCCTATTCTATCACCCTGCTCTTCCGACTATCACAGCATTGTACTTATTAACAAAATTACTAATTTTATCGTCAGTAAAAAAATAAACACTCCGAAGAATCATCTAAATAGAACTTCTCGTTTCGAAAGCACTGTATCACTCCTAATTATCCCATCACTTTTTCACTCTTCCGAAAGTCTGATTATCTCCAGAACAAAGACCATCCATTTTTAAGAGCAGGAAATAGAAATATCCTACTTTATGATCCGCCCAATAATCTTTTCAACAGGTTCGATGGCATGAATGTATTCAATGGAAGGTCCTGCACACCAAACTGTTTTGTAAGTGGCCTGAAATGCAGCTTTCCTTACCAAACTCATCCCCTTAAAAGCCACCAACATTTTGGTATACTTTTTCAATCGCTTACTACTATTAATCATTTGTTCCAAAAGGTTGGAACGAGTTCCAATTTTTTGCACAAAAGGTGTGTTGATTACTGTTAGAGGAGTTCCGGTCAGTTTGCTGGTTCGTACAATGTCCTCTGCACCATACTCCACAAGAGCTTTCTTGTATTCGGGGGATACTGGAGATTCTTCGGAAGCAATAAAAACAGTACCAATAGAAACTCCGTCTGCTCCCAGTTCCATCACTGATTTCAAATGCTGATTATTGGCTATTCCTCCAGCTGAAATAACCGGAATTCTCAAATGTTTCTTCAAAAGGGGAATCAACTCTTGTGGTCGTAAATTCCCGGCATGTCCGCCCGCCTCACAATTCACGGCAATTACGCCATCGGCACCAAGTTGTTCAACTTTTAAGGCATACTCAAGATTGATGACATCACAGAAAACCCGGATTCCCTTCTTGCGGCATTGCTCAATTGTACTTTTAGGATTTCCAAGGGATGTAATTATAAAATCAACCTTAAGTTCGAGACAGGTATTCAATTGCCTTTTAAACTTCAGATTGGAACGATTGACAATTAAATTAATACCAAATGCCTGATCGGACTGACTTCGGATCTCATAAATGGCCTCCCTCAATTCCTGGTCTGTTCGGTAATTCAGGGCAGGAATTGCAGCAGTTATCCCACATTCTAGGGCAGCTACCACCATTTTGACATTGGAAACCAAAAACATGGGCGCCATGATAACGGGGTATCGAATGTTTAACATCCGGGTAAAAGAAGTTTCCATAAGCCACTGTACCAATTTTTTTAATAAAACATCCATATTGAATTAGATCATTCCTGACTGAATGCTGTACTACAAGTTATAAAATTCCAACGAAAAGGAAATCATAATATCAGGTTTCTTCGCTTTTCTATCCCTCTGCCAGGCAACTGCATACTCTCACTGCATTTCATTTCAAACAATCAGTATTACCAATCAATTGCGAGTAAGACTCCAAAATACCTCCTTCAAATACCTGGTGGCTTTTTCCCGAAATTTCCAGGATTTCACCTCTTTTGGCATTTGGCTTAACCAGTGAGTACTGGGATCAATCCCTTCTCCCCGCTGCTTACTTAGGGCAATGGTCGTTGGCAATAATTTTCGAGAAAGAATATTTATGCAGTGATCCATCTGCTCGAGGGATGAAAACCGAAACACATAGCCCCCAACCTCTACGCAATAGATAGGATACCCCTTATTAATTTCCCGTTTAGGCGCGGGAGGATCAAAAAAGCGAGAGGCTTTCCAGTCTTTTCGGTTCTCTCCTTGGTGAACCCAGAAGGCCAAAGGATAGTTCATCCAGTCCTGGTCATATTCTATCCAGAAATTTTTCATTTGGGTATATCAAATACTATGGATCCTGGTTGTGTATCTATCTACAATATCATTTGAAACAGAAATCTTTTGGGTTTTAACCGAAACAATTCCATTCCGAACAGAAAGCTTTGGGTTCAAAACCGAAACATTTCCATTCCAAACAGAAAGCTTTAGGTTCCAAACCGAAACATTTCCATTCCAAACAGAAAGCTTTTGGGTTAAAACCAAAACATTTCCATTCCAAACAGAAAGCTTTGGGTTCCAAACCGAAACATTTCCATTCCAAACAGAAAGCTTTTGGGTTAAAACCAAAACATTTCCATTCCGAACCAAAACCTTCTATACTTAAACATAAAAATCCTGGTTGTAAACAGGAACCTTCTGGCTAAAACCAGACTTTCCTCGATTTGAACCCAAAGCGTCTGGGTTTAAATCGAAACAACCTCGTTAAAAACGGAAAGCTTCTGGCTTAAAACCAGACTTTCCTCGTTTTGAACCAAAAACGTCTGGGTTAAAATCGAAACACCCTCGTCAAAAACAGAAAGCTTCTGGGTTAAAACCAGACTTTTCTCCCTTTGAACCAAAAGGGTCTGGGTTTAAACCAAAACAATCTCGTTGAAAACGTAAAAAGCTTCTGGTTTAAAGTCAGACTTTTCTCCTTTTGGACCAAAAGCATCTGGGTTTGGATGAAAACGATCTCGTTTTAAGCAAGAAACGTCTGGGTTAAAACCAGACTATTTTCTCTCTGAACCAAAGGCTTCCGGTTTTAAATGAGAACGTTCTCGTTATAAGCAAGAACCTTCTGGGTTAAAACCAGACTATTTTCATTCTGAACCCCAAGCTTCCGGTATTATATGGAAACAATCTCGCTATAAGTGAGAATCATCTGGTCTAAAAGCAGACTTTCCTCATTTTGAACCACATTAAATTAAATTTGAATAGCAACAACCTCAATTTCTTTATAGCCTATTAATTCTTAACTGAGGCTCTCAATAAGATATGCCCCCTGAGCCTCCTTATGCTATGCTACTCTTAAATGGTTAACCTATTTAATTGCGTTCTGATCAAGAACCTAAATATTCCTAATTGGGTGCTTTAAGATAGAACAAATCAAACCCGATTCATATTCATCAATTTAGGTATTCATCTACTTATTGTTCGGATCCACCGCTTAGGAATTAGTTATCCGGATTTTATAGATATCCTACAAATCTATTCCTTTTCAAATTGATCGTCTATAAACCACAATTACAACAGTACTGGGGACCCTTTATCTATTGCCATTCGATCTATTTCGAATGCACAACATAGACTTACCACATAAATTATAGTACCATCAATATACTAAATAATCCTGCAAAAAGGGCCTAAATAAGAGATTAGGGACAACCTGATGAATTTTTTTGTACCCGTCATAGAATAATTAAAAATTGACAATCTTGACACTTTTATACCATCAGCAATGAACCTACATTTGGGTCAAAATAATTTTAATTGTATTCAATGAAAAAAATTTTACTCCAGGTTACCCTTTTCATAACCCTTGCCCTACCATGCAAAGCTCAGAAAAGGATGGTTCCACAAGAAAATCTCACATCGAATTATCCACCAATAATTCAAACTCAACTAAAAAGTGAAGCTGCTAATTCGCTCAAGCTATACAAACCAGCAGAAACAAAATATAAGACCTGGGGAATTCCTGAAATGAATTTCTCTCCAACCCAACCTCCCATTTCTTTAGGAGATGTAAACGGGGATGGATTTGACGATTTTGTTACAAATTACTACCGTGTTGCCGACGAACGAACAGCAGATCCCAATGATGTTTGTGACAAAGCTATGATATGTTATGGAAACTCTAGTGGGAATTTTACCAGTACAATCTGTTACGAACAAGTAATCCCACTGGGCGACCTAAATGGAGATGGAATAGATGATGTAGCCATGAAGGAACGAAACAAGGATCAAAATCTTTACTTCGGATCCAGCGAGGGATTTGTGAAAACCACATCCTCATTCCAATATGATATAAAATTGGGTGGGTATTCAAAAATTGATGCAAACAAAGACGGATTCCAGGATTGCATCTATCGAGACTCCAATAGCAATTTAATGATAATCTATGGCAACAAGGATGAAAATAAATTAGAACCGGTATTTATAGACAAAGCTTACTCCAAAAACTTTTCGTACCTTGAAACTGCAGGAACCCCTACCCTCCTCTATTTTAACCCTTACGGCACCCTTAGGACAATCATTTTTGACCCCACCCCCATATCAGTTGGCGAAGAGGAAAGAATGTACAGATACAATCATTTTGATTATCTGGATGTAGACAATGACGGAAGTAAAGAGTTAATTGGTTACGACACGAATGCCAATATATTCATTTTTAAAGATTTCTATCCCGGCTCCATAATTTATGGCCTCGAAAAAATTGAAACAAATTTGAAGGGAAAATATATTGGGGATCTCAACAATGATAACCATCCTGAGTTCCTAATTCTTTTGGATGACAAAACCCAAATAGTCAATCTTAAAATAAATCCGAGATTTGTATCTGAAGTAGTAACAGATATCGATTGTGATATCACAACTTCATACAAACTTTTAAATTATTACAATAACATCCTATCCCGAGACTACAATAAGGATGGGAAACAGGACTTGCTGGTGCCAACACATTCAGACACCCACTACGCTTATAAGGCCATAACACTGGAGGGACAAACTCCTGTTACCTCCACCCAAATCCAATTTGACAAAAACAATTTTAGAGGATTGGCCTACTATCATAGTTTCAATTTAGGAGATATTAATGGAAATGGGAAGGACGAAATTGCCTTTCTGTTCAATTCCCGGATTGATATCTATTCCAACGGAAATCTTGAAACACCAGTATTTACTCTAAATAAACCGGAGGGAGAATTCCGCTTTACTAAAATTGAGGCAGGTGATTTAAACCAGGACGGTTATTCTGATTTTATTGTAGGAATTCGAAATACAGATGATTTCTCTCAAAACCGAATCGAAATTTACTACGGAGGAGCAAATCCATCTCCAATACCTGATATACAGGCTAATATCGCCCAGACCTTGAGCCTTTCCGGAACAGAAAACGTATCCTACTATGAATATGGCTTCAATCTAATCGGTAGTGTAGATGGGGATGAATACCCCGAGCTAATCATGTTCAGTACGGTTAAAAAAGAAATGGTATACATTTTCAAGGGGGCAGCTACATTTCCGGAATCTCCACATAATAGCATCAATTTCGAAAAAGATGCTACACACCCTGATTTTGAAAGTGCATCATATATTGGCTTTATCGGATCCAGAGCCCTTAGCCTGGGCGACATCAACAAGGATGGCATCAATGATTTTGTGCTTTCGGACTGTAGTAGGCCTTTAAAAAACAGCCCATCAAATGGCTGTCTCTATGTCTTTTATGGCAATACTTCTCTTGATTTTTCCGTTCCGGATAAATTTCTTTATGATGCCGAACCTAACAACAACACCGAGAATTTTGGGATGCATCTAACCACCGGAGATTACAACGGAGATGGGAAAAAGGATATTGCAACAGTGGCATACTCCTTCAAGAATCAACTAACCCAGGAGCCACTTGCCGGTATCAAGATCTATTTTGGAGCGGAGAACATGACTTCCACTCCCGACAAAGAGATTTATGTGAAGGCAAAGAATTTGGTAAGTTCTGAAATTAAAATTCTCGACGATTTTAGAGGAGCTTTGATGAGCGTTCCCGATGTAAATGGAGACGGAACAGATGAACTACTCATTCAACTGGGATTTAGTATGTATCGCGGCGATTACCTCTACCTGGGATCAAAAACCGATGGCATTAGCCCGGATCCTATAGGAGAAATAAAAGCAATGAATGAGGTTGCTTACAACTCATCTCTTTTGAACAACAGTTTCTACTTTTCCGATCTTCCCAATTTCACATCCAACTTTTCAGGTAAGGGCGTTCCGGAACTAATCACCGGCTATTACGATCCCAACTATCCCGGGAATGTTATCCACCGCCATTTTATTACCAATCCTTTCAATACGGCACCAACCGATATTTCAACGGATGTAGCAACCATAATGGAAAACCAACCCAAAGCAACTGTAGTGGGGACACTCGCAGCTACCGATACAGACAAGGTAGATTTTCATAGCTTCAGTCTTACAACCAATGAGGAAGGTAATGCATTTGACAACGACAACTTTGAGATTATTGGGAACCAATTGCAAAGTAAAATCGCTTTTGATTTCGAGACAAAACAAGAGTATACCATAAATGTGGAAGCCAAAGATGCAGATGGAAAAACAGTACAAAAATTAATTGTAATAAAAATTGAGGATGTAAACGAAGCTCCTACGGATATTACAATTTCCAATACAAAGATAGAAGAAAAGGAGGAAGCAGGTTTAATCGTTGGTACATTGGCAGCATCAGATCCGGATACAGGAGATACTTTCACCTTTTCTCTTGCAAAAGGTGATGGCACTATAGATGCAGACAATTCACTATTCGAAATTTCGGAAAATGAGTTAAAAACCAGGGAGATTTTGGATTTTGACACAAAAAATGAATTATCTGTTCTAATTCAGGTAGAGGATGCAAAAGGACTTTCGTTTCAAAAAGTCTTCCTATTAGATGTAACAAACAAAATTGAAACCGGTGTTAACGATTTGCATGTTGGAACTTTGGAGATCTATCCAAACCCTGCATCGGAACATGTATTTATTTCTTTACCCGAAGATTACTCCAAACCAATACAACTGGAATTGTACAGCTTAACAGGTCAAAAACTATTTGAAAAGGAATATCAATACCAAACAAATATCGATATACCGCTGAAACAGGAATGGAAAGGAATGGTACTACTTGTTGTTTCAACAGAGGAAAAAACCATTAAAAAGAAATTGATAGTAAAATAAATTTCAATCGAGTAATAGATAAAGAGGCTACACCTACAAACAGGGTAGCCTCTTCTTGTTTTAAGCAATATCAGTTGTATCAAACCGATAGAAAATATTGTTATAAGTTAACCTCGACCAAAGATCGCATTAATTCGGAATGTGAAAAGCATAAATAGGATCTACGGCATTGGTAGCTGCTATGTATATGGTATTGCGTTTCTGGTCCACACAAAAATAGCCCCACTTATCCAATTTGAATTTACGCAAAGGGTTGCCGTTCCAATCATATTCCTCTACAAAAATATATTCCTTATTTCGTTGATTTTCCCGGGTAACCTGAAGGGGAGTTCGACCACTATAGAGAAAGTAAACCCGATCGGAATTGGCTGAGCGCCCCCAATAATGAGTTAAAGTAGACGGAGCCAGGAAAGATTTGGTATCGCCTCGTTTGGGGCCTTTCGCATCCTTGAAAGTCAACGTGCGTTGCTTTTCGCCTTTCAAATCGGTAAATATCAACCTCTTGAAATATTTGTAGGCGTACACCATGCGATCTTTCTCTTGATTGACAGCAAAATCACCAATGTATGCAGCCCAACTACGAAAATCCTTACTAAAGCCAAGTTGCTTCACCAAAGTCTTTTCGGGAATAGTATCAGACTGTAAATGGAAAACTCCTTTGCCTCCCTTTACATTCCCAACATACATACAATCATGGTGACCAAGTGCACCAACTTGTTTCCTTCCATAATTTCTACTGGCTTTCCTTGGCAATTTAATTTTGCATTCTTCTACAATACCATTCTTTTTCAGGGCCCATACCTTTTCGTTTGAAGTATCATGGATGTAACATAGCTTATCCTTTTCATTTGTTTCAACCAGTCGTGGAAGAAGAAACTCACCGGGCCCCGGCCCTCTTGAACCCAAAGAATAAACTTGTTTCATCCCCGGAAGGGTAAAGATTCGAATCATCTTCTCATTGGAATAATTCTTCATTACCAGGTAATCATCCTTCACCAACATTTGTACCTCCCTTGGACGGAAAACGGCATTGGTAGCAACTGGTTCTCCTACCAACTCTATCACATTACCAAAAGCCTTTTCGGTTAATTCAACGGCCCCCTCTTCCAATGCAGGAAATTCCTTTTTGAGCGCTGCTTTTTCAACTGGCATGGCCTTGGCAGTTTTCACCACATTACTACTAGTCTTCCTCTTTGTCTCCCCACAGGAAGAAAATAAAAGGACAATAACCGACAGGTAAATAAATCGTTTCATATATTTACTATATTGTTTTCATTGATCGCGTGAAACTCACCTAATCTATTCGCCCGATAGTTAACGCATCGCGCGAATAGGAAGCATTCTTATGAATCATTTCATCTAAAGATTATTTCTAATCTCCATTGCATTAAAGAAAGATTCTATGCTAATAAATCAATAATGATTTTATGATTACAATATACAAATAATAAAAACCCCAACCAATCCATTCGGTTAGGGCTTATTAATCTGTACGAGTCAAATAAGTTTAGAAGCCAAATCTCAGGCCCACAGTTCCCGTGAAAAAGGTATGATCACCAATATCACCTCGTTCAAAAATTTTGTTGTAGGCGGCTTCTCCAAAAAGATAGAGGAATTCATCCAATCGAAGCATCAACCCGGCTTGTGGAGCTACTCCCCAAGCCCATCCATCATTCTGGAAAACTACAGATCCCACTTCCATGGTTTCCTGTACATAGTAGGCGCCGGCCCCGGCTCCAAAATAGGGAACAAAAAAACCATCTCTTCTTGCCCCTAGGTAGATCCGTCCGGTAAATAACACAGGGGCAGCATCAAAGTACTTAAAAGTCTGCCCTGTATAGGTGGTGTTGCCCAATTGATGGAACTGCAGCCCAGCTTCCTCATAGAAATGAGTATAGTTTACCTCCAATCCAAGAGCAAAGCCCCAAAGGACAAATCGTTCCACTTTAAAATTGAACCCCTCGTAGCTTCTTTCCGATATAAAATCTTTAGTATTCTCAGTGGCTTCACCACCTTGCCAACCGAAAGAAACAAACCCCCTTTGTGCCAACGATTCGGTCACTAACAAACAAAACAGCACCAGCAAAATAATATTCATTCTCCCTCTCATGATCATCTCCTTTCCTTTACTATTTCACCGACAAATAAGGTGACTGTTCAAACATCTGATCCACTCCCCGAAGCATCCTCTGGCTCAAACCAAAAGAATAGATACCTTTAAAAATACCATTCCACACAACTGGAATCTGCTCTTCATTTCCGTTTTCCTGCGGTTGCATCAAATCCAACACCAGCGAACCTGTGGAGTAAGCATATCCACTCCAATAACCCGGGTAATGAGCATACCATCCGGGGCCAATCCAGGAATAGCCCCAATAGCCCCAATTATAATATCCCCAGTAGCCGTACCAAAGATCAGGACCCCAACCGTAGGCATGGTAGTAATTCCGGTCCAGAATAGTAAGAGTCAACACCAAATCGGGGGCTTCTGTTGCTTCTCCTCCCTCTGTCACCCTCTGGTATCCCAGAGTCTCCATATTTTGTGCAACCCGTTCGAGGATTGCTGCATGAAATGCAGAATCCCTTTCGGTGTAGTTTTCATCCGGGGGAATATGAACAATGGTATCCGGCATGAGGTAAGTTTTTGTGGCCGCAAAATCAAAAGCCTCATCAAAACGGGTTACCACAACATCCAGATCACTCACGAATTCAGCTCCCTCCTCCTCGCAGGAGAACAATCCACCCATACTCATTACTATAAAGAGATACAGAACGATCTTCTCCCATGTTAATTTCATCTCTCGCTTCATAAGCCAAACTCCTAACAATTAAACAAGATAATTTCGTTATCCACAGATAGATTTGCAACTCAACCTATACTATAAAATACGGCAAATTCTGCACCAAAGCACACTGATTAGCAAGTCTTTTTATGTTTTTCCATGAATTTGTTTTTTTGAGAGGCAAAGTGAAAATTTTAACTAACACGAAAAGAAAAATCCAAGAATTTTCAGACACTTATATAGGACAAACACAAATATTGATTTCACAGAACTCTTTCCTGATTCTGTTCGTTAATACTAAAATCATCAACCGAAGCTAGAAGTCTTAATTAACAAGAGTTGCTGTTTGCAAAATCACTTCTATCTATGATACTCTTTCAAGAATAAATAAACAGAACCAATAACATACAATAAAAAAAGCCCCATCCTAAAAGGACAGGGCCACCAATTCATGTATCTTCTTTTTACTTACTCCTTGAAGCTTGTTACTTGACTTTACAGTCTTGACTCCAAAATTGGTGCAACATCCTCGACCTTCACATCGGGTAGCATCCCAATGGAGGGAACTTTACGGTCGGTAAACCGCTTCACAATAGTATCAATGGTTTCCTGTCCTACTTGATGATCACTCAATCGGGTGGCGATACCTACCTTGTTGAAGAACTCCTCGGTTTTCACTATGGATTGCTCCATTCGTTCCTCATCGGTTCCTTCAGTGATATTCCATACTCTATCGGCATATTGCAGGAGCTTCACATTACGTTGCTCCTTCACACGACGCAACAAACCTGGAAGAACAATGGCAAGGGTTACCGCATGGTCAATACCATGATACGCGGTCAATTCATGTCCAATCATGTGAGTCGCCCAGTCGCTTTCAACTCCCATAGATATCAAACCATTTAGAGCCATAGTCGCTGCCCACATCAAATTGGCCCGGTTCTCGTACTCCGGAGTCTCCTCCGCCATTGCTTTTGGCCCCTCTTCTATCAATGTCAAGAGAATGCCTTCCGCAAACCGATCCTGAACCGGAGAATTGGTAGGATAGGTCAAATATTGCTCCATTACATGCACAAAGGCATCCACAATTCCATTGGATATTTGACGCATAGGCAAAGAATAGGTCGTTTCCGGATCCAACACAGAAAATTTAGGGAAAAGTAAAGGAGAACCAAAAGCTAATTTCTCCTGTGTTGCTGCTTTGGTTATCACACCACCGCTATTCATTTCCGAGCCGGTAGCTGCAAGTGTGAGAACCGCACCCAAATCTACAGCACTGTTTACTCGTGCTCTTTTGGCTAAAATATCCCAGGGATCTTCTCCTTCATATTGAGCTGCAGCAGCTACAAACTTGGTTCCGTCCAATACGGAACCACCTCCAACGGCCAATAGGAAGCCAATGTTCTCCTTCTTTACAATTTCTACGGCTTTCATCAGGGTTTCAAAGTGAGGATTGGGCTCAATACCTCCAAATTCTAATACCTCATAGCCCTTCAGGGCTTCCATTACCTGGTCGTACACCCCATTCCGCTTAATGGATCCGCCCCCAAAGGTCATCAAAACCTTAGTTCCTTCGGGAATTTGCTTCTTCAATTCAGCAATTTTCCCTTTTCCAAAAAGAATCTTAACAGGATTATAAAAATCAAAATTATTCATACAGAGTCCTTTTTATTTGAATTCAATTATTTTCTAATCACACATAAATTTACACAAAATAAAACCGGTTTACCAAAGGATAATGCAAAGAAGAGCAATAAAACACCATCAAGTCTTATATAAGACTTAAGAACACAAAAAAGGCAGGGGCCACACCCCCTGCCTTCGATTACTGAAATCCATCCTACTGGATTTTGGTGACTATTTCAAATCACCGATAGCCTTTTGGAAGGCCGAATCATTTATTTTATATTCTATTTTTGCATCAATAAATTCAGAATAGGCTTTCTCCCAGAAAACCTGGGCATCCAATACATCGGTTGTGGTAACCAATCCTTCGTTGAATTGATCCCGCGTTAACTTCAGATTTTCCTCTGCTTGCTCCAGCGACGACTCGGTCATTTTAATCTTTGTCATGGCCTCGTTTAAACGAAAATAAGCCTGCTGAGCTTCCAGGGAAACCATTTCTTTGGCTTCCTCCAATTCCAACTGCGCAGCGTCCTGCTTATATTTCTGTTGCTTCACTTTGTGCTTGCGCTCATTCCAGTGAAAAACAGGAACGGAAAGTGAAGCTCCTACATTCCAGGTAAACTCACCTTTGTCCTCACTCAAATGAGTAGGGTTCTGATAGTAATAATTAGCCCCAACAGCCAACTGTGGCATAAAATCAGCATTGGTCATTTTCACCTGGGTACGATTCAATTCTACCTTATCCTCCAACATTTTAATCTCGGCACGTTGACGCATAGCCAATTCCTGAAAGTTCATTTCCTTCAGTTTAACATCTTCTGACAGAACAGAATCCTGAACTTTGATAGGCGTATTAAGATCCAATCCAATCACCTGGTTCAAAGCCATCTTAGCCAAAACGACTCCATTACTCGCTTTCAACAGCTGCAAATCGGCTTCGTTATATTTTACCTTAGCTTTCAATACCTCATTCCAGGTTATCAATTCCGATTCGTGCATATTCTCTAAATCCCGAACCAGGTCACTGACCAATTTCTTAAACTGAATCGCCAATTGCTGCTTCTCCTTAAGGGAAACTACCAACCAGTATTGCTGATCGGTTTTGTAAATCATTTCGGAAGTTTCGTATACTACATTACTTTTAGCAATACTCTCCCCCAATTTAGTGGCTTTGTAGGCATTTCTTATCTTTCCTCCCATATACAAGGGTTGGGTCAGCCCCATATTCAACTTATAAATGTTTTCTCCGGTCATCTCCTTGTAAATAGGAAGGGACCACAAACCGCTAGGATTACCATCGCCATTTAAAACTGGAAGAGAAGGAATATCCATCGCCTGAACATCACCAACATGACTAATTTGCCCGTCGAACTTCAGATTTGGCAGAAAGTTAGTGAACATAGCTTTTTTCCCTGCCTCAGAGGATAGGGAATTCGCTTTTGCTGCTTTTATTTTTTGGTTGTGCTCCAATGCCAGTGTACGACTTTTTTGAAGATCCAGTTTTTCCTGGGCCATCAATCCTCCGGAAAACAAAAGTAACACAACTATTAATCTCAATTTAATCATTTTATTTTCTTCTTTGGTCCGGCCCCTGTATCCTGTTGGAACCGGAAAAACAGAAATCATCATAATACTTTAATTGCAAGTAACCCGATTTAGATTACTGCAATCTCTTCAACTCCTGAACGATTTTACCTTCGTTATGCATTTCCCGGAAGCATTGCACCAAAATCTTATTCTCAAATTGCAAATACTCCTCCAATTGATCCAATGAATGATTCATCAGTTTTTTGGAACCACTTAAAGTGGAGGCCGGAATTTTTATCAACTGTCGAGCCAGCTCCATGGTACGTTCCTCCAGTTCTTCCTTGGGAAAGACCCAATCCACAAGATTTCTTTCCAACATTTGAGTAGAATCCAAATCACGTTCGAAAAGCATATATTTCAACGGATTTCCCAAGCCCTGCCGCTCATGGAAAAACAGCATGCTTCCACCTTTGGGAACCATTCCCAGCTCCATCGCAACATTGGTCAATTTCACATCATCTGAAATCACCCGGAAATCACATGCCATACGCAAATTGAACAGAAGAGGTATAAATTCCTCCTGATCCATGGCAATTACAATCTTGTTCAATCGAACCAATTTCAAAATAAATTGATCAAAAGCACGATACATCCGAAGAAGTGTGGTTTCGTTGAAATTGTCTTTTCCAATCATTTCAAAAAACTGCTTGTACTGCTCCTTCTGCGGTTTGGTCGGCATCCCTTTCATTACCACAACCTTTACCTCACGGGAGGCTTCAATTCGGTCGTAAAATTCAAGCAACAAATCGCGACATTCAAAAAAAGTGGAATTATAGATGATATCACCTTCAGGTTGAAACACCAGAATCTCATCTATTTGCTTAGCAGAGAAATACTCACATTGGTAATTCAAATCTTGAGACTTTTGCATAACAGTTCTTTTTATATGTTAGGATCGGGCAATAACCCGATCCTTTCCAACAAATTAATTTTAATTGGATAGCTCACTTGGAATACGATAGAAAATCACATACAGCAATGGTACAACGATCAATGTCAGTACGGTTGCAAAGAGCAATCCAAACATAATAGTAACAGCCATTGCTCCATACATTGCATCCGTCACCAATGGAATCATTCCCAAGATAGTCGTCAGAGAAGCCATCATTACCGGACGCATCCGGGAAATGGCCGACTGCACAACTGCCTGATAGGGAGACATACCATCGGCGAGATTTAAATCTATCTGATCAATCAACACAACGGCATTCTTTATCACCATCCCCATTAATCCCAAAAAGCCTACAATGGCCATGAAACCAAACGCTTTTCCGGTAATCAGCAATCCGAGTGATACCCCAATCAAGGAGAGAGGTACTATAAGGGTAATGATTAACGGCTGACGTACCGAATTAAATAATGCGACAATAATGAACAATATCAGCACAATTGCCAAGGGGAAATAGGTAGCAATTCCCTCATTGGATTCCTGTTGAGGTCGGTACTCCCCTTCCCATTCCAGTGTATACCCCTCAGGCAACGGAATAGCCTCAATCTTATCGTGTAGGCGTGCGAACAAAGTATTACCTGTCATAGTTGGATCAGCAGGATCACATTGTGCTGTGATAGCACGGCGTCGATTGTAACGACGGATTACCGGGTCCTCCCATTTCACTTGGATCTCCTTTACCACCTGCTTCAAAGGAACAGAAGCCTGCCCCATTCCCCATACAGGAGTATTGGTCAAATTGGAAATATCCCGCTGATCGTCGGATGTTGTTCTCAACATAATAGGAATTTTCTCTTCATTATCACGGAACAAGCCTACTGGTAAACCTTCGGTTGCACGTCGTAAAGAATTTGCCACATCTGAACGGGAAACCATACTCCTGCGAGCACGAGCCTGAGAGTATTGCGGATCCCAAACCATCACCCTTTGACGCCAGTTATCCCGAACATCCTTAGTTGCTTCATCGGCACGCATAATTGCTTTGGCCTGATCTGCCAATTCATGCAACACGGCTGGATCGGGACCACTAAAGCGAGCTTCTACCTTAAATTTAATATTTGGTCCCCCGATGTAAGTTTTCACACGTGGTTCTACATCAGGATAATTCTCTTTGATATAGCGTTCCACATTCCCTTTGATGGCATTCACCTCATCATAGGAGTGGGTTTCGATGAACAATTGTCCAAAGCTAGGATTATTGGAAATAGCCTCTGCCATAAGCACATTCCGCGGTGGCGTTTGTCCAATACTGGTAGTAACATTTACTACCTCAGGCATCGCCATCAGGTATTGCTCCAACTCTTTTAAATCTTCAGAAACCTGATTGATGTGTGATCCTTCTGGCAACCAGTAATCCACCATAAATTGAGGCTTATCAAGTTCCAGGAAGAATGCTTTCTTCACCTTCGTAAAAGAAAAACCAGCACCTACCAGAAGTATTAGCAGTACCAATACCGAAGCAACTCTGTGTTTCAGGCATTTCTCCAAAAAACTACGGAAAATCAAATAAGCCTTACCCCCATAAGGATCAGATTTCTCATTGGATGTATTCACTTTCAGAAACAGATCACAACTCATTGGTGTTTGAACCATAGCCAGAATCCAGCTCAATCCAAGAGAGATAGCTAACACCATAAACAGGGAAGCACAAATTTCACCAGCATTGGTAGGAGCAAGATATATAGGCAGAAAAGCCAGAATCGCAATTAAAGTTGCCCCCAATAGTGGCCAGGCAGTTGATGTTGCAGCTCCAACAATAGCCTTTCTTCGCGGAACACCTTTTTGCAAAGCAACCAATGCCCCGTCGGTCACCACAATGGCATTGTCAACCAACATCCCCATGGCAATGATAATAGCAGCAAGTGAAGTTCTTTGCAAAGCAATATCAAAGCCCTTCATTACCATCAGGGTTCCCAAAATGGAGAAAATCAAACCTGAACCAATTAACAAACCGGAACGCAATCCCATTGCCAACAACAAAATACCTACTACAATGGCTACAGATTCCAACAGATTGACAATAAACATATCGTTGGCTTTCACCACCTCTTCCGCCTGGTCATATACCCGGTTCAACTCGATCCCTACAGGCAATTGAGCCATTAGCTCCTGCACTCTTTTCTGAACATCCTCTCCCATGTCTACTACATTCCCACCGGGAGCTGTAGATAAGGATATTCCAAGAGCCGGATGGCCATTGTGACGCATCATGGTCCGGTCAGGTTCAATGTAGTCACGGGTAATGGTAGCAATATCTTTTAGTAAAAACTGCTCTCCCAATGGCCCTTGTATCACTACTTCTCCAATCTCCTCCAGACTTTGAAAAGATCCATCTCCCTCAATACGCACTCGTTGAGACCCCATATTAATGGCTCCGGCATTCACCAGATTTCCCTGTGCATTTAAGGTTTGAACAATCATTCCCGGGTTTATTCCCAATTCGGCCACCTTGGATTGTGAAATCTCTATGTTAACACTCTCCATTTTGGTTCCGAACAGAGCAATTTTCCCAACATTGTCTACCATCAAGAGTTCCCTCTTGATATACTCTGCATAGTCTTTCAGCTCAGCGTAAGAGAAACCGTCACCAGTCAGAGCATAGAAAACACCATAGACATCTCCGAAATCATCCATCACGACTGATGGCTTTGCCCCTGCAGGAAGTTGTCCCTGTATATCATTTACCTTTCGGCGGAGAATATCCCAGATCTGAGGCATCTCCCTATTCTTCAGACTCTGCTTAATCTCTACATTCAAAATGGAAAGACCGGCATAGGATTCTGAGTGCACATAATCCAAACCACGGGTTGCCTGCACCGCTTTTTCAATTACATCGGTCACCTCCTGCTCCACCTCATGAGGCGAAGCACCAGGATATTGTGTTATAACCAGGGCCTTTTTAATTGTAAACTCAGCATCCTCCAACTTACTCATCTTGAAATAGGATGCGATCCCACCCAGCAGAATAAATATCAATGCAAAGCTAACAACTACCCGGTTTTTTACCGAATATTCTGCCAAACTCATAATTGTCCTCCTACATTTGTTTTAGAGGCTGTTTCCAACAAACGAACCTGTTGATTCTCGATCAGGAAATTTGCACCTGCAGTAACAACTATTTCACCAGGTTTTAACCCATTCAGTACTTCTATTCTATTTCCTGATTTTAAAGAACCCACTTTCACTTCACGAGAAGTCACTTGTCCTTTCTGCTGATTGAAAATCCAAACCAAGGTACGGTTGTTCTGGTTTATAACAGCAGAAGTGGGAACTTCAAACCCTTCTCCGCCTTTCTCGTTCGAAACCAAAATATGAAGTCTGGAGTTCATCCCGGAACGAATGCTTAAGTTTTCAGGCACCTCAAGAATTACAGTAATCGGATAGGTCTGTTTGGAAATGCTGGCTTTTTTGCCAATTTCCTTAAGACTGGCTTTCATTCTCATTCCTGGATAAGCATCAAACTCACAATAAAAATCTGTGAAATCAGCTGCTTTTACTACCATATCTTCAGGAATCCAGGCTTTAACCTCTAATCGGGAAACATCCAAAAGAGAAACAATGGGATGTCCAGCCCCCACCTTCTCGAAATTCTCAACAAACTTCATATTAATGTAACCTGAAAATGGAGCAACCAAACGTGTATCCTTTAAGGCATTTTTTGCAGCATCGTATTCTGCCTCGGCTAATTCGTGAGCCGTCATGATCTTATCCAAGGTATTCTTGGCAACGCTCTTTTTCTTATACAAATTTTTGAATCGTTCAGCCTCTGCCCTAGCCTGTTCATAACGGGCTTTGGTTGCAGCAACCTTAATTTCAAAATCACGAGGGTCTATTTGAGCTATCAAACTCCCCTTTTTCACAAATTGACCTTCTTTGGCATTTAGTTTTATTAGGGGACCCGGCACCCGGAAGGCCAATTTCACTTCACGGGATTCGGAAACGGTTCCCGGATAGGTAGCATTGTCTTGATTCACTTCCTGGCTCAACTGAATGGCTCGAACCGGACGAATCACCTTCACCGGTTTCTCTTTGTGTCCACAGCTGGCCAACCCAACTGCGAATATTGACAAACACAGAATTGTCAAAAGGTTCTTTCTCATGGTTTTCTTAATTATTAATATCCCTTTATTTATGTTTAGGCTAATTCTATACACTTCGTATACTATATTGGTGTTTTTAGTTTACTTTTAAAGCAAAAAAATACTTCATCCTAACTTTAAACATTTGTATCATCACATAAACCCCTTAAAGGCAGAATGTAACACCAATGTTAAATCTTTTTCGAACTCTGCTTCACTTCGTCCGGATTGAATGAAGTGACGAATTAAAGAATTAATGGTCTCTACAATTAAAGCGCCATTTAATTCCGACCGGAAAATACCCTGATCAATCCCCCTCTGATATAGTTTTTTAAACGTCTCAACCTGATAACCGATCAGTTCATCTATGCTACTTCCAATTTGAGGAAACTCCCTTCGCAATTGTACCATCGTTTTTAAAGCAAACGCAGAAATATAGCGGGGAAATTCTTCCGAAAATTCATACAACATTTCCTTATATTCCTTATTGCTATTGAGTAACTCTTTTACATTGGAAATTGTTCGTCTGGTATTATCCAGATAAATTCTGGCAATTAACTCTTCCTTTTTTCCAATAATTTTATACAAGGTACGCTTTGCTACTCCACTTTCAAATGCCAGATCGTCCATATTCCAACCTTTAAAACCCCGTTCCAAAATCATCTCCTTGGTCTTTTCAATAATCTGAACCTCGACCTCTATATTTCCAACCTTAGCCATAAATGTATACTACTTGAGTTTACTCCGTATACAAAAGTAAAGAAACTACGAAGATTAGCAAAAGCCTTAACATTCTTTAACGAAAAGAAATTCTTCCCAATTTTAACTGGATTGAATCAAGATAAGGTTCTATCTTTGGACTTAATTACGATACATTTTAACAACAGTTACAATATGAAAAAAATATATCATTTAGCTACGTGTACCACCTGCCAAAGAATAATTAAAGAACTAAACATCGGGGATGAGTTCATCTTTCAGGATATCAAATCGGAGAGTATTACAGCGGATCAGCTCGATGAAATGGCAAAAATGGAAAGTAGTTACGAAGCATTGTTCAGCCGACGAGCCATGAAATACAAATCTATGGGACTAAAGGACAAAATCCTAAAGGAGGAAGATTACCGCCAGCTAATATTGGAGGAATACACATTCCTTAAACGGCCGGTTTTAATTATTGAGGACCAAATTTTTGTTGGTAATTCAAAGAAAACTGTGGAGGCGGTAAAGGCGATTCTGTAAAACCGTTTTCATTTGAGGATCTCTGGTGCTTCTCACGTGGAATTGATGTTCTTTGTAATGACACAAAATTCAACAAGAAGAACCAAAGATTCTCAAACCCTTGATATTATTTGTTGTCCAATTCCATTTTAATCGGCAAATATTCACTCTGAATATTACTCATGGAACGAAACATATTGGTTCGAATTCGAGGATCCATTTCCGCCAATTGCTCTATCATTTCACCAGCAGCCCTACGCTTGGTTGCATCCTCATGGGGACAAAGTTCCTTCTCCAAAACAAACTGCCGAATCCTGCAATACTCCCGCATCTCCTCATTTCGCAATAGAATCAAAGGACGGATCAATTTGATTTTTCCGCCAAACATATCCAAACTTGCAGGCATACTGCAAATTGCACCCTGATACATCATATTCATCATAAGTGTTTCAAGTGCATCATCCATGTGATGGCCCAATGCCAATTTATTACACCCCAACTCTTCGGTCAACTGAAAAAGGGTTTTACGACGGTGCCAGGAACATCGAAAGCAGGCCGGTTTTTTACCGGGCTTTTCAAAATCAACATTGATATCCCTGTATACAATAGGGACATCCAAATCCTCGCATAATTCGTTCAGATATTCACGATCCACCTGATAAGGCAGTTCCTCCACATTGATATGCACAGCCACTACATCGTAATTCTGCTTCTTGTACTTGCGTCGCAAAGCAAGTAATTCCAACAGAGCAAGCGAATCCTTACCTCCCGAAACGCCAACCAATATTTTATCTCCCTCTTCAACGAGACCATATTCACTAATAGCCTTCCCTACACGTTTGGCTACTTTCCTTTGAAAAAATCCATCCTGCTTGTCCTGATCGGTCTTGATCCTTGCCACTTTCGCCATAAAACTCCAAATTATGAGTCGGCAAAAATAGCAGAATCAGATTTCTTTTCGGTCTAAAAAAATAATTTAAACTCTTTTGATATAAACAAAGAGCAAAAGATTATCATCCTCTTCCATGGGAATCAAATTTTACCCCCTTTGTATCAACAAATCCTAATCAATACAACAAAACCAATTTTTCAATTGTAAACTATTACGACTCTCCTCTTGAGAAAAGAAATTATAGACCCATGAATAAGCAAATTGTAAAACAAGAAATTCTCAGGAAGTTAAAATATGCTCCAATCCACCATAAATTACAGGTAAACTCAATCTTACAATCATTTTACTTATGAAGTTGTTTAAAGTCCTAAAAAAGAGTGTATTGATATTATCTATATGTTGGTTATCAAGTATTTAATTCGTATATT
>JBGRQA010000016.1:0-133627 GCA_041725895.1 Marinifilaceae bacterium | reverse complement strand
GGTTGATAAAATGATTTTTCTTGGATGAAATTCTGGAGAACGATACGGTTATTGTTATTCTGCTTTTTTTGTTGCGGTGGAAACTGCCTATGTGGTCAATTGTTGAATTTTAAGCATTATGCCGTAAAGGATGGAGTATCGCAAAGTGAAATCAAGCGCATTTTTCAGGATTCCGAGGGCTATCTTTGGTTTGCTACTCAGAATGGTTTAAATCAATTTGATGGGTACAGTTTTGTTAATTTCTTTTACGACCCCTTCGATCCTCAATCCCTTTCCAATAACTGGGTGTTTGATATTACCGAAGACAAAGAAGGTAACCTTTGGGTAGGAACCAAAGAGGGATTGAATCGATTCAATAAGAAAACGGGGGGATTTTCTCTTGTTCCCCACAAATTGAATAATTCTATCGTTCCGGATAATTTTGTGTATGGTGTTACTGCAGATGAAAATTTCATATACATCAATATTCCACCGGTTTTGTCTCGATACAATTATCGAACCGATAGCCTGGAGAATTTCACCAACAACCTACCCTACGATGGTGGTTTGCACGATATAGGCTTTCCTGTCCTGATAGATAGTCAGGATATGATTTGGCTGGGATCTTCCAAGGGCCTAAGTATTTTCGATTCTCAAAAGAAAACCTTCCGTAACTTTATTCACGATCCCAGCGATTCCAATTCTATTTCCAATAATCACATTACGGCACTTTACGAGGATTTACACGGGAATATTCTGGTTGGGACCGAAAATGGGCTTAACTTTTACAACAGACAATCTCAAAGGTTTGTCAGAATTCATCATGAGGTGGACAAATCCAATTCTTTGAGTCATAATTTTATTCGTTCTATTCTACAGGATTGCTATGGAACCTACTGGATCGGGACACAGGAAGGGGGATTAAACCGTTTGAGCTATAGCTGGGATAATGGTAATTTTGATTTTACCCACTTTAGGAGCGGTCCTAATTTTGAGAATTTTATTGGTCATGATATTGTTTATTCCTTGTTTGAGGATCGGTCGCATAACCTTTGGATTGGTACTATAGCAGGAATTAACAGAACTGATTTGAAACCCAGAAAGTTTCGAAACTACGAGAAGACGGATGATCCCAATTCATTGGATCTTTTGGACAATATCATTGCATCGGTACACATCGACGACAGTAATAGGCTTTGGGTAGGGAACTGGGGAAAAGGCCTGAATATTTTCAATCCGAAAACAAGGGAGATGTTGCATTATACCTCCGAATTGGAGGGAGGTAGAAATATTCCCAATAATCATGTGCATGTGTTGTTTGAGGATAGTCAGTCTTTGATTTGGATGGGGACACGAAATGGTGTGAGTATTTATCAGCCCGAATCCCAGAGTTTTATTCCTTTTGGAGAGTATTTTAAAGTAGATAATGCCGGTTTCTTTACCAACAACCGGGTTTATTGTATCCATGAGAATTCCAACGGGGAAATCTGGATTGGTACAGGAAATGGAATTTATGCTTTCGACCGTATCACCAATAAGGAAACCTTCTATCGCTTGGGGGAAGAAAATCCCTACGGTATCAGCAGCAACCTGGTGTATTCCATTCTGGAGGATCGGGACGGAGAGTTGTGGATTGCTTCAATGGATGGATTGGATCGATATTTACCCGGGGAAAACAGGATGTTGCACTACTCTCATGATACTGCCAAACAAAATACTCTTTGCGATGATTTTACCATATCCCTGTGTGAGGATTATAAAGGAGATATTTGGATTGGTACCAGTACCGGAGTGAACCGTTTTAGTAAGAAGGATTCCCTTTTCACCTACTATTCAATGAAGGATGGATTGCCCAGCAATATTATCTACGATATTATAGAGGATAAAAACCGTAACCTTTGGTTTTCTACAGGAAGTGGGCTGGCCATGCGCAATTCAGGTACGGGGGAGTTTAAATCCTATTCGTTGAATGAGGGGTTACAAGGCGTAGAATTTAATTTGAAAGCGGTATTTCAAAGTGAAAATGGAGAGATTTATTTTGGAGGCTTGGATGGTCTAATCTCTTTTCATCCCGATTCATTGGAAGACAATACTTTTATCCCGCCGGTGGTGATTACCTCTTTTATCAAGGAAAGGGGAGGACAAAAACAGAAGCTCAATGTGTATACCGATCGCATGGACCTTACCTATAAAGATTACTCTTTTACAATTTCTTATGCTGCTTTGGATTACACCAATCCATCGCGAAACCGCTATGCTTACAAGATGGAAGGGCTTATGGAGGAGTGGATTGATGTGGGCAATCGTCATTTTGTACCTTTTACAAACTTGCCAAGTGGACGGTATACTTTTCGGGTAAAGGGAACCAATAGTGATGGCATCTGGAATGAATCAGAAACCAGTATGAATATCATTATACACCCCCCCTGGTGGTTGAGTAACTATGCTTATTTTGCCTATGCAGTATTTGCTGGACTATTGCTGATTCTTATTGTTAAGGGACGGGAAAAGAATTTACTGAGGGAGAAGAAGAACCTTGAGAAGAAAGTCAGGATACGAACTGCCGAAATCGCTCTGCAAAAAGAGAGGGTAGAGGAGAGTGAGGAGAAATTAAAATCGACAATCTCTTCCCTGGACGACTTGGTTTTTGTTTTGGATCGAAACGGAGTGTTCCAGGAATTCTACAATCCTGGCAATCAGGATCCTCTTTACGAAGATCCGGATCAGTTTATAAACAAGCATTATGAGGAGGTGGGTTTTCCTCCGCTAGTAGTGCAAGAATTGAAACAGGCCTTTGAGCAATTGCAGTTGAACGATGAGATTCCGGAGTTTGATTACTGTGTGGATCAGGAAGGGATGTGCTGGTTCAATGCCAAAATATCCCCCCGTAGAAGCTCTAATGGAGAATTGACTGGTATTACTATTGTTTCCCGTCATATTACTGAACGAAAGGAGGCAGAGCAGTTACTTAAGCAGCAGAAGGAGAAACTGGATAAATTGAATGCTACCAAGGACAAATTTTTCTCCATTCTCGCTCACGATCTAAAGAATCCTTTTTCCAGTTTGTATTCCATTTCCGGGGTGGTGGCTGAGAATTACGAGAGTTTGGATGAGGAGGATCGGATTACTGCCCTGAAACGAATTCACAAGTCGGCGGAGTTGATCTACAATCTTTTGGAAAATCTTTTGACCTGGTCAAAATCTCAGAGTGGAAGGATCGAATACTCTCCAACACGTTTCGATATATCTTTGCTGATTGAAGAGAACATCAATTTGCACAGAACCTCTGCCGAAAAGAAGGAGATTACACTTTGTTCCACTGTGGATGATGGCATTCATGCCTACGGTGATCGACAGATGATCAATACCGTCCTTCGAAACCTGATTAACAATGCAGTGAAATTTACCAGCCGTGGAGGGAGAGTGGAGGTGAAAGTTAAGAAGGAGGAGAAGTTTCTGGAAGTGATGGTGAGTGATCAGGGGATTGGAATTTCCCCGGAGAATCAGGAGAAGCTGTTTCGTATTGATGTGAAATACAAATCGGTGGGGACTTTTGGTGAGAAGGGAACTGGTTTGGGCTTGGTTCTTTGCCATGAATTTATTGAGAAGAATTACGGGGCCATCTGGTGTGAAAGTGAATTGGGCAAAGGAACACGTTTCTATTTTACCATTCCCCGCGAAGTGAGGGAATACCATAATTCTTAATCACAATTATTCCACATAGCGGTTGAAGGATTGTAGTCAACATTATACTTCATTAAGCATTGCCTGTGGGCGATTAAGACACAGGGTAAATCATTTGACGCACTATTTTTCATTTAGTACTACAAGTTAATTTGTACCCTGTATTTCCATAACACTTCCTCTTGTGAATATTTTCTCTTTTATGATATAGTAAAACAGACTGAAATTCATTAAATTAGTATGTGTCATTAAGGATTGTATCTTATCTTAAATATAAATACATACACTCATGGAAACAAAACCTAAACCCAAAGCCACTTGCCAGTGCGGTAAAGGTGAAAAAATAGTATTTACCTGTTCGGGAGCTGCCGATGTAGGTTACATTGCCGATGAAGTTGCACGAACCCTTGCCCGGAATAAGATTCGGAAGATGAATTGTCTGGCTTTGGTTGCTACTGCAGAGGAAAATGTGATAAACAATGTGAGGAAAAGCAACATTCTTGTGATTGATGGCTGTTCGCTGGATTGTGGTCGGAAAGTTATGGCGAATGTCGGAATAACCGATTACAAATACATTAGGGTAACCGACCTGGGGTACGAGAAGGGGAAGACCCCTACCAATGAGGAAACGGTTGATGCCATTAGCAAAGAGCTGGAATCTTTATGATATGAGAATGAGTGTTATAGAATCCTAAGAATAATGCATTGGCAGGTAGGTCTTGAAAACCTTAGTAGCCAATAATCATTCGGGCTGCCGGACCTTATCATCTTATTTATAGCTGTTGTGTTATTGCAATAAAGCTGGGGGATAAGGTTTTTAGAGGACTGAATTTATATGCAACTAAGGTTTGCAAGTGATAAATAAGGTTGAATTTTCTAAGTAAAGGAGTTGTGCAGAATAAATGATTCTGATTTTCGGTTTTTCACCTTATTACAAGTAGGATGAGTACACCTCATATTTGAGCGATACTGCCCGGAGCATGTGTTTTTTGTAAGCGAAAAGTATGGTGATTTTTAATGATTGAGAAATGTTTTGTTAAGTTTGTGGCCGCATTATGGTTTACAACATTTCATGAATAACTGATTTTCTCAAAAAGAAGGATTTAGAGACAGTTATAATGGTGTTGTAAAATTTAATATATCTATTGCTCTGCATTATGAAGATTTACAAGATTACTTTGCTTTTTTTGCTTTTGACAACATTCTCCTGCAGTAAGGAGGAGGCTAATACTTCAAAAGGAGATTTTACCCTTTTGGGACTGGAAAAAATTAGAATAGATGATGATATTATAGCAATTGGTTCCAATGGATTTTTGCTTGATTTGGGTGAGAATGAGCAGGTGGTTTTATCTGGTTTTTCTTATGGTGTAAAGAAAGCCGTGTGCGAATATGCTTGTTTCGTATCAGCTAAAGATATGCCCTTTGTTAGTTTCGAGAGCAAATATGATGATATATTAATAAACAAAAGGGAGTTTCAAATTTCGGACTACAATGCCTATGAGATTACGGTTTCAAAAGCCGGATGCGCTGAGGAGATTACCTATGTAATTGTTTTTATGAGTGAGAGTTAAATGGGAATCGAAAAACAATTTCACCATGACGAAAATTTCAAGATTAACAACTTTTATCCTTGTATTGTTGGGGGTTAGCCTTCATATAAATGCTTGTGCCAATGATTTACCTCAGAAAGGTAAAGATTTTGTGGTTCTGAAACACGGGGCATACTGCCGTGTAATGAAAGCGGGGGTGCATTTGATCGAAAACAAGGGAGATTTTAGAAAATATTGGGCCGATGCTTTTGGTGTTGATGCACCATTGCCGGAAGTGGATTTCAGCCGCGAGATGGTGATTGCTGTATTTCGTGGATCGCATTGTACAGGAGGCTATGAGGTTAGCATTGGGGGAGTTGAATCCAATGGAGATGATTTGGTAGTGAATGTTACCTACACAGATCCTGGTCCCAAATGTATTGTAACAATGGCTTTTACTTATCCCTTTCTCTTTGCCAGTGTGTCAAAACCTAAAGGAAAGGTACAGCTAAAGGAAACACGTGTGGTAAAACAATGCGGGGAGTAGAATCGAAACCACATAAGGGTAGGATGTACCGAATCGAATAAGCTTGGTTTCCCTTCTGATGATTCGAACGTAAAGTGTTTAGATTTTTTTTAGAATTTGAAAGATATTATGATTAGAGTTTTGGAGCAAAATGATTATGAAACCTGGATAGATCTAGCTAAAGAGGTAGAACCTTTGTTTGGACCTATGGTGAATTCCAAAGAATTTCAGGAGGGAATTACATGGTGTATCAAAAGTCAGGATGCTTTTGGAATTGAGAATGAAAAGAAGGAACTAGCGGGTATTATTGCCCTAAATAGGAAAGCGAACGAAATACTCTGGTTGGCCGTTGGGCAAAAGGACAGAGGCAAGCACTATGGTGATCTGTTGGTGAAAAGGGCAGTTGAGGAATTGGAATCCAATGGCGATATTCTTGTTCAAACTTTTGCTGAGCATATAGAGGAGGGCAAAAATGCTCGGACAATCTACGAGAGGAATGGTTTTGCAGATCTTAAAAATGCCGGTAAAAATCCTGCCAATATCGACACTGTGATCATGAGAAGGGTACAGAAAAGTTAGATGTCGACTATATAGTTTTCCCTATTCATTGAGTGTTTCAGTTATCAGAGAAAAACTCATTTTAATTTATGGTTTTGAGTATTAGGTTTGTCTAATATCTTCGTTTTATTGATTTTGTGCGCTAAAAAAATCAATCCTGCCATTTTTAATTGATCTTCAAACCCCTATCAATATTGAGATTTTTATTTAGTTAAATAATAATGCCCAAATATTGTGATAATGTGCATTAGTTTTGTTAAATTTATTAGAGGATTGTAATTCTTTTCTTCTCGGTTAAGATCTTTAAAAAGACTTTTTTACGCATAAGTTATGACCTTTTGTGTGAGATGTAATAACCGGTGTAAGAGAAGGGCAGGATTTCTGATCGATAAATCAATAAAACAACTATATGACACAACTCTTATCTTTAGGCGTAATTGGAAAATCATTAAAAGAGAATGAAAAACGAGTCGCCATTCACCCGGAACATGTAAAGCACATACCAAAAAAATTGCGAAAACAAATCACCTTTGAAGAAGGTTATGGTTTACCCTTTGGAATGGATGACCAGACTTTGGCCGAACTAAGTTCCGGTAAAGTTGCTCGAAGAGAAGAGATTCTAAACGACTTCGATTGTGTATTAATGCCCAAGCCTTTGACTGAGGATCTGTCCCAGGTACGGGAAGGAGCTATTGTATGGGGGTGGCCGCACTGTGTACAACAGAAAGAAATCACCCAGGTAGCAATTGAACGAAAATTAACCTTGATTGCCTGGGAGGAGATGTTTACCTGGGGGCCTACCGGTAACAAGAACATGCATATTTTTTACAAGAACAATGAGTTGGCGGGGTATGCAGGGGTAAATCACGCATTGAGTCTGATAGGAGTTAATGGATATTACGGACGGTCGGCCAAAGCAGTTGTGCTTAGCTTCGGATCGGTTAGCCGAGGTGCTGTTTATGCTTTGCAAGGGCAGGGATTTAGGGATATTACCCTTTATACCGGACGTCCCTCCACCAAAGTGAGAGATCAATTACCCGATATCGCTTTCAAGCAGATGAAGAATGATGAAGATGGGAACTTGGTTGTGGTGGAACCGGATGGCAGTACTCGCCCCATTGCGGAAGCCTTGTCGGATGTTCAATTGATCGTGAATGGAACCCTGCAGAATGTAGAGCGACCCAAAATGTTTGTGCCTGCCCGGGATGCTGATAAATTGATGAAGGGCACCCTCATTATTGATGTGAGTTGTGACGAAGGCATGGGCTTTTGGTGTGCCAAACCAACTACCTTTGATGATCCAATGTTCGAAGTGGATGGAAAATTTTACTATTCCGTAGATCATAGTCCAAGTTTTTACTGGAATTCTGCTACCTGGGAAATTTCCAGAGCCGTACTTCCCTTTTTGCCTGTAGTTTTGGGTGGACCAGAGGAATGGGCGAAGAACGAAACCATATCCAGGGCCATAGAAGTTCGCGAGGGAGTCATTCAAAATCCGGGTATCCTTTCCTTCCAAAAAAGGGAGAAAGCGTATCCCCATCGATTCGAAAGAGATTTGGCAATGCTATAGGTCATTGTAGAATTTTGGTTGGTCTGTAAGAAAAGGATGATTGGGTAAAGGGAAAGTAGGAAGACCAATATTTCCCGAGTGGCTGGGTAGATGGGATAAAAGACAATTATCTGCTAACAATGGAAAGTAAAATAATAGTTCGGTCAAATAAATATCTCTTAATTAGAAGTAAATATTTATTATTTTGTTAAATTTACGGAAAGCTGCTGAGCTTACTGCTAATGCAAAACGATTAAAAAACGCGTTCGTTGGGGGGTGGGTGATTATTTTGTGAGATATCACAGGTTAGCATCAAGTTGAGTAGGTTGTTGTAAGCGAGTTGTTCCGAATGGAGTTGTGCAATACTCTTTTGATTCCAGGAATGATGATGATGACTAATTAACAAATAAGTATATAATATGAACCAGCAACGGAACAATTCTAAATTGATTTATGCCCTATCAATGCTTTGGGGATTTTTGCTCATTTCGGCACAGTTTATTTATTTTCTTGGCAGTACGGAGGGATTTGAAAATGCATTGGAGGAGATGTTTGCCTATCTACCGGTTTCTGTGGCTATATTGATGCTGTGTTGGATTTCCGGACGGAGTGTAACTAAAACGCAAATCAATATCGAATTTACAAAACGACATTTTATTCTAATTGCAATTCTATGTTTGTTTTTCTTTCCTATGGGATTATTCTTCCTATTTGGAAAAATAAAATATAAAGAATTAGAGAGGTAAGAATAGGAGTTTCCGTTAGCGTGTTAGAGTATATGCCTTAATTAAGTAGGTCACCTTTTTTTAATTGGGGTTTTCCTAATAGAGTAACTTGATACTCATCAGTGGGAACGGATGAAGAATACTCTACCTATTTAATATTGAACAGGATATGTTATGTGCTAATTCGAATAAACAATGAAATCAATTACCTTTTTTTTACTTCTATTTGCATTAGTCGGCTGCAATAACCGTCAAAAACAGGTTGAATTGACTTATATTGCCAATGCAGGATTTCTGCTAACTTCAAATAGTACCTCGATCCTTATTGATGCTTTGCACAAGCATGGTCCTAATGTCTATCTAAAACCGTCATCGGGTCTGTTAGATTCGATGATTCAGGGCAATTCAATGTTTAGGAAAATTGATTTCCTGTTTATTACCCACAGGCATCCTGACCACTTCAATGACTCATTAACCTTTGAGTTTCTCAGTAAACATCGCGAAACCCAATTGATTTGCCCTGTCCAGGTGACGGAAATTTTAAAAAAGAATGGGGAAATTTATCAGAAATTCTCCGATAGAATTTCGACTATTGCTCTTGATACAGGTCGAACGGAACGATTTGAAGTAGCTGGGTTGAAATTTTCTGCGTCGCATAGTAGGCATGCAGATGATTACGAAGTAGAGAACTTAATCTATATTATAGAGTTGAATGGGACAAAAATAATGCATTCCGGAGATTCTTACGATGTTCATGCAATGGAGTTGAATGATATCAACTTTAAGGCTGAGCAAATAGACCTGGCAATTTTGACAGCCGGATATGGGCGCAATAAATTCTCTATTGCAAAAGAGCAAATTCGACCCAAAGAAATCGTGTTTTGTCATTTCTATCAAAACCTATCGGAGCGATTGGCGACGGCGATGGAAAAAGATACTGCGACATTTGAAAATATTACGGTCTTTTTTAATCGTTTGGAATCAAGGAAGTACCAATTCAAATAAATGTACATACCTAACCCATAAATATGCTATGAGGATATTTTTGAGCTATAGTAAATTCGATAAAGGAAATATAGATTTTCTTATTAATGGATTAGTAGAACAAGGTCATGAGGTTGTTTATGAGGATTTAAATATTAAAGTTAATGATAATTGGTTTCAGAAAATAAATGAAGGATTAAAGGGGTATGATGCTATTGTCTTAATAATTAGCAAATATACCTTGAAGTCAAGGTATGGGTTAAAGGAGATTGAATCAATTATTCTGAATGACATTTCAAGGAAAAAAACGAGAATTATTCCCATTACTCTTGATGGTACCTTTCCACCAGGATATCTATCCAATTATCAGATATTGGATCTATCCCAGGATATTCAATTTGGTTTTCAAAGACTAACGGAAATTCTAGCCACAGATTCAGAGATCGGCGAAGAGAAGGAGATTAAGGAAGAAAGAGTACGAAAGGATAATCAGAAAAGAAACGAAGCTTTTATTAAAAGTTTGTCAAATTCATTAAAGGATGGGCGTCTAACTTTGGTATGTGGTGCCGGGGTTTCAATTGGTGCCAATATTCCATCATGGAATGAACTATTGTTACGACTTTTGGAGTCCATGATGAAAAAAATATCCAATAGTAATCCTTTTTCCCTTAAGAATATAAGTACCCGTGAGTTCCAAAGGAAAATTGGTTCTTCCTCTTTGGTTATGAGTAAATACCTGAAATCAAATCTGGGAAAAGATTTCTTAAATGAATTGAGAGATGCTCTATATCAGGATAACCCAACAACATGTGAATTAATTGAAGCCATTGTTGAACTTTCCCGCCCTCAACGGGATGGCAACCCCATAGACTCCATCATTACATTTAATTTTGATGCGCTTATTGAAGAAAACCTTGGTGCGAATAACATAAAATATAAGGCAATCGATAATGAGGGTGTGAGGAATCAGGCAAATGAACTGCCGATTTATCACGTACATGGTTATTTACCCCGGAAGGGAAGAATATCTTCAAATAGAGATGTCGTTTTTAGTGAAGATGCGTATCATACGCAATTTATTGAACCTTTCAGTTGGTCTAATCTGATACAATTGAATAAACTAAGTCAGAATACCTGTTTATTTGTTGGGATGAGCTTAACGGACCCCAACTTACGCCGCTTACTCGATGTGGCCAATCGAAAAGAATCCTCCAAATTCCTGAATCATTACGTAATTAAAAAAACTCCTGAGATTGCCAATTCCAATGGGCAAATCGATGATCTAATGATTTTTCTTGAAGAACAAGATGCCAACGAGTTGGGATTGAATGTAATTTGGGTGGAAAAGTTTGATGAAATTCCCAACATCTTAAAGCAAATGATTCATTAGTTTAGGCCCCCGATAGCATTACTATTATTTAGTTTTTCTTTATAAGTAATCCTTTTTTTAGAAGGAGAGTGGCTCTTACCTTGCTTTATCTTTTGCCTGTATCTACTGGCTTAAGCTATTCTATGGATGAAGAATTTGAATTCGGGGCTTTTTCTGAAAATACGCAAACAGATGTTAGTTTGTTAAAAAATCTGTTTCTATTGAAGTTTACATTTTCCTTGAATAAAGGAAATAAAATTAAGAAGAAGGATTTTAAGGAAAAGCAGCCATCGAAAGGATTTTTCTAGGCAAATAAGCGAGATTGAATTATTACTATGTGATCGGAATGTTTTATATTTGAGTAATATACTGTTAGATAGTTTAGATTTGATGGGCTAGCAGGTTTTTAAATAGTGAGGATTTTAATAATTGAATTTGTTCCTGGTTAGAGTTTTAAAGTTAATCAGTACCTATGAGAAGTAAGAAAATCCGTGGACACCGACGAAGATGGAAAGATATTGATGAATGGGTTTTGGCTCATAAAGCTCTTGATATGGATTATTTGAGAGATTACGAGCGGGATTATGCCAAAATCAGGGTTTATCCCTGGAGTGGAATTTCGGTCACCAACAGCTGTATTCCTGAACCCAAAGGAGAAACCAGGCGGCGGATCCTCCAGGGCTTGATTGATATCTACTGGGAGTGGAAAAGGATACTTGACAATACTAACGAAATCTACTTTCTGAAAATATGGCTTTTTGAGCCGCGTTTTTCTCAATCGCAAGTGGTTTGTGCTATCGGGGAGAGTTTGGAGTACTATAAGGATACCTTCTACAAACCGAATCAGGGCAAACCGTTTCGGCCTGAAAGATATGGACGATTGACATCTAAAATGAATGAATTTCAATGGGATTACCGTTTGGACGAGGATCATATCTACAGTTCAGAATTGGGTGAGCCGGAGGATTATGGGTGTCAGGATGATTATGATGAAATGAAAAGGTGGTTACAGCAAATGTTGAGGAAACCTCATAGAACAACAATATTAAATGATGTGGCTGGAGAGACAAATGAATTCTACTCTTTTCGTAAAGGAAAGGTTTGGCTTGGGCAGATTTAAATTGGAAAGGAGTTTTATAAGTGTTTTTTAGGCTTACATAAAGAATTCAGGTTGAATGATTTCTTTCGCTTAATGGCTTAACCTTATACAGAGAATTTTTGTTGATCCCCTAAGGGGTGTAATTGTTCATGAATATTGGCTAAAATCCTTTAACTACAACGCGGTAGGATTTGCGTTAGTTATTGCTCGTAGAGCATTCGGTATTGTAGCAGCAACAGTTACGGGTAACATCCTACTCCGTAGGAGTTGGAGAAAGAGATACTGATTCAAAGTTTGATTTGCTTACAATTACTACGTATGGCTAGTTTATAAGTAGCCATATTTGAGTGAATTCCTAAATAATCCATGGAAAGGAGAATATCGAAAATCAGAAGGAAATAATACAATGAGAAAGATACTTTGCAATATTGCTTTGGCCTGTACAATTGTTCTTGTTGCATTCTGGCTCTATTTGAGTAGGGAGAAGGGACACCCCAGGGAGAATTTTGAGTTCTTTTTTCAAACATTCAGGGAGAATTATGCACTTTTTGATGTGAAAAATATTGATTGGGATAATTTACATGCCCAATATGCATACAAAGTAAATGGAAGCACTACTGATGAGGATCTATATCAGATTTTTCAGGAAATCCTGCAGAAGTTGGATGACAAGCATTGCTATATTTACCGATTCAATGAGATTTATTTTTCAGGTTTTGGTTTGCCATCTTTAAATTATTGGGATTTGTTGTCTTTTGATTTTAGGCTTCCCACAAATGACTTCTCCCTAAAGCTTATTGAGGAAAAATATTTAAGCAAGGGATTTGAAAAGTCGCTTCGAATTCATTCTTTGTTACCGCCAATCGGGATGAGAGATATTTTTACAACAGGCTGGTTAAGGGATTCTATTGCATACATTCACATGACCGAGATGAGTAATAAATCGGAAGAGGTTCATAATGCAATTTCTGGTTTCTTTGAAAAGTATCAAAAGGCTGATGGCTTTGTTGTTGATGTTCGGGATAATATTGGAGGATACTCTATGCCTGCAAAAGAAATAGCGGAGAGTTTTGCTGATGAAAAGCGTTTGTATGCGATTTCGAGAGTACGTAAGCCCAACAATATTTACTCATACAAGAATCCTGAATATTGGACCATTCAACCCAATTCAGGAATTAATCTTAGTAATCGGCCGGTAGCTCTTTTAATCAACGAAAATACCCAAAGTGCTGCGGAGCTGTTTACCCTCATGATGAAGGCCTTGCCGAATGTTAAACTAATAGGAGATACTACATCCGGTGTTTTTGCTGACACACATATTGGAAAACTTCCAAACGGTTGGGAATACCGGTTGTCCGTTCGAAAAACCAATGACTGTAATGATAATCCATTGGAGGATATCGGAATTGCACCAGATACCACAATCCTGAATTCGAAGGAGGATCTTGAACAGGGGAAGGACAAAGTTATAGAGTATGCAATTAATTCCTTGTCTTCCAACCTGGATAAGGAAGCCTTAAGTAATTGAGTGGCTGTCACCTTTTTTTGTAGCTTATTCAATTTAGAAGTGTTTTGTAGGGTAATGAATGATTTTGATGGATCGATAAATGGTAAGAGCCGGATTATAACAATTCCAACCACTCAGACATAATGAACTCGTTTATCTTCTTTAGGTGAAGTTCTTTAAAGTTAGCCATATTATCAAACCAACCAATAACAGAGGTTCGTTTAAGTTTGGTTGGTTTTATTGATATACAGGTAAGATAACTACTCCAGGGATAGTCAATGGGATTCGTTACAAATCTGTGATTCACCGGGGTGTAATGGTTCTGTTTTTTGCATTTCCAATTACTATTTATGAAGATTGGTTTATTAGGAGTTTCAGGTTTTGACTCTGTCAGGTGCAATGCACTCTGACAGGTCTTTAAGACCTGTCAGAGTTTTCAATTGTTATTTTACTGTAATCAATTCCTCAGGATCCCTCTGGTTGAAATAGGCCTTGATTCGTGTTTCTACATTCTCCTTTAAATTGTAGTAGAAGAAATTGTAATCGTACTTGTGATACACCCCTTTACTAAAGGCTGAATCGACTGAGTACATATAATCGGGGTCTGGTGTTCCGGCAACCAGGGCGTGGTTCTCATCGATCCAGGCATTGGTAAATGCCGGAAATACTTTTACAATTGTTCCACTGTCGTTAAAAACAACGGCACCCTTATTTTTCTCCCTCGGTATGGTATCTGCTTTAGTAGTCCAGCTAAGGGGATTCACGCATTGAGCACCTTGCAGCAATACCGGTGAGTCGGTTGCACTGTCGGATTGTGTATTTTAGGTAATAATTGCACCGGTTTCTGTGGCATGTTGTGCAATTTTCATTCTGGTGCAAGAGTCTGTATCCATAGATGTAACTGAATAGCCAATAAGGTAAGCGGCAACCAGTTTGTCCATAGGGATTTCGACTTTTTCTGTATCTTTCATTAATTCAATCAGTACCATTGTTCCCTGACTGTGCCCGGCAAGAATAAAAGGCCGGCCGTGGTTCAGGTTTTTTAAATAGTACCGGAAAGCTGCTTTGACATCATTGCATCCTTTTATAAAGTACGGGTTTGTTAGGGGCGAATCATCAAGACCCGCCATGGACATCTGTAGGTAGTAGGGGGCAAAAAAATTACAATGCTCAATAAATACTCCTCCCTGTTCTCCTGCCACTATTTCGGCACTTCTACGCAGAGAATCATTGGTAACATCCATATTCATCATCTCTGTGTCCCCGAATATGGTGGGATAAACATAGAATACATCTACATCCTTATTAGAAACAGTGTCCTGTGATATCCAATTGGTGGAATTTGAATAGTCCAGACTCGCCTCCTTGTTAAAATGATTATCAAATTTAAACAGGACTATGGCTGCAATTATTAGCAAACCCGTAATTGTTAAGAATGATTTTTTCATTTGTGTTTATTTTTATCCAAGTATTATTACCTGTAGTTGTTTTTTGAGAGTTAAAAACTAACCGTTTTTTGTTTGAAAATGTTAAATTCATTATGAATATGTTGTAGGAAGAACTAACAGGGCCTTATTGAGGCCCTGTTTTTGATGGAATCAATTCGTCTCTTCGACCAAATCCCTTTTTTCCTCCTCCCGTTCCTTTTTCCTTTCCTCCATTGTTGCGGGTGTAGGATGCATAAAAATTTCCAGTTTTGTTGTATATCCGTATGCATGGGTAAAATCCTGCGAAATGGGTTCGTGGGTATCGCATTGGCATTTTAGGGTGTAATGGCCCGGTTCCAGGTTGGAGATCTGAAAACCTCCCTTTTGGCTGTGTGTACGGTAGCGAATGGATGTTTCGGGAATCTCTATCCATACGTGATTGATGGGTGTTTTATTTCCCGCTTCCAGAATTTTTCCCCTTACGGCTAGTTTTCTGGATGGTATTTTATCCACTTGAACCAAAGTTTCAAGTTCCTTTACCAAATTGTTATGATTTTTACTGAAACAACTAACAGCAAGAGGAAGGAGGCGTTGGTAAATCAGATTCTTGATTTCTTTTATTTGGGTCTTAATTCTCTGGGTGGCTATCTTCCTCTGCTTCCGAATTTCCAATGGTTCTACCATTGCCTGTTTATATTCGGTTGTTAATAATTTTAGATGTTCCAGGTCTTCAACAGGAATACCAATGGTGGGAAGTGCCTCGCCCATACCTTCAGCCACCTTAATGGTTTCTTCCGTGATAGCGATGAGTTGTGCATCCATTCGATTCAGTAGTTTCTGAATGGTGGTAGTCATTGCTTCTGCAAGTACTGTGTTTTTCTTATTAAGGGCATCGTTACGCAGAAAGCTCATGATAGCAATGAGTGTCCAGGCCAATTGCTTCTTCTTTTGATGTTTGGCCTTGGTATAGGCCTTACTGGTGGTTTCCTGAACACTAATATTCTGTTTCAGGTCGGTCACTTCCGAATCAATTAGATTCAGGATCTCGTTTACTTGTGCTTGTCCTTTAAGAAGGGTACTGTACTTTTCGATAAATTTGTCCAATCGAACTAACATTAACAGCAAGCTGTTGATTATTGCTTTCATATTTTATTTTTTTAGGTTTAAAAGGTGTATCGAAACCAGGAGAAAAGCACTATTTCTACCTGTTTCTTTACTATGAATTACTATAAATATTCTGAGTTGTGGGGAAAATAGAGAGGAGGAGATAGATCCCCCTGTTGAATCTCTATTTCAGAGGCAGGTAGGTTTTGTTGCGTGTGTTTGTTTTGTCTTTCTGCAAGTTTGGAAGGGGCTTTTTCGTTGTTTCTTCTGCGATGAGGAAAAAGTGCGGAATAGGATAATTTTGAATTGGTTATTTGCAAGTTGTAAGCAGAGCATCCGGTTTCTGGAGCGGAACGTTTTGGTGTAAGAGCAGAGTATCCGGTCTGTGAAGCGGAACGTTTTGAGGTAAGAGCAGAGCATTTGGTCTGTGAAGCAGTACGTTTTGAGGTAAGAGCAGAGCATCCGGTCTGTGAAGCAGAACGTTTTGGGGTAGGAGCAGAGCATCTGGTCAGTGAAGCGGAACGTTTTGAGGTAAGAGCAGAGCATTTGGTCTGTGAAGCAGTACGTTTTGAGGTAAGAGCAGAGCATCTGGCCTGTGAAGCGGAACGTTTTGAGGTAGGAGCAGAGCATTTTGTCTGTGAAGCGGAACGGTTTGAGGTAAGAGCAGAGCATTTGGTTTGTGAAGCGAAATGTTCTGAGGTAGAAGTATAGCATTCTGTTTCTTTTCCTGTATGTTGGAAGTTGGAAACAGATCGTCCTGTTGCTGATTGCTTCCAACCGGATAGTTGTTCCCCTGTTTTTTTTGAGGGGGAAGTTGCCTGGTTTCTGTCTCCTGTTGACTGGATTTGTCGTTTAACAGATTTTATGCGACAGACAGTGATTTGAAATTCCCAGGTGTTTTGAAATTTTCTATGGGAATAACTTTGGGGAAAGCTTACATCTACATTGCTTGAATTTCTGTTGATGTTGGAATAAGAAATGGATGTTTTTTTCAGGTAGGTTTTAGGAATAAGGATTGCTCCATCCAATTTTGTGCAGTGGTTTTTATTTGGATGTTCCTTTGCCCTGGTCATTGGCAGGGTTCTCCTTATAAAGGAGTTGCCAGTAAAACCTGATCGGTATCTTTTCATTCCAAATGTGTGTTTTTGGATGAATTGAACTTAATGTTGTGTAAATAAGCAGTATAGAAGTTAAGCCTTTTTCAGGATATGGAAAAATAAAAATAACTGCAAATCTGTTTTTTTGTGAAATCAGAAAAAAAAATTGTTGAATCCGTAAGTTTTGATCTAGTCGAATAAAAAATAAAATAGGGTGGGGGAGGGGGTTTTTAGCAGTGGGATAGTTTGTAGCTTGACCTTGTAGGGAGGAAGGTCGAATTCCTTGCTGTAAGTAACAGTTCTGCTTCCTATCTGATTATTTGGGAGGAAGCAGAACTGTTCCCGTTTTGTTTTGGAGTTGGTCCGGGCCTTTTTCGGTCATTTCTTGGGCTATCTATGATAGTTGAAAGCTGGTTTCGAAAATTTGTTTGGCGCTATAACCTGGTTCCGGGTCATAGATAGAGAAGCGCCATTCTCCTGCTTGCATCATGTTTTCGCGTAGTATTACCCATCCTACAAAGTATTCCTTGCCTTTTACCATGTAAATTTTAAACTGACGGTGGTCGATATCGTCGAATAGGTTTTTAATTAACGGATGATGTAATATCACATGCAGTTGTCGGCCTGTTCCAACCTGTTTTTCCTTTAGTCTCAGTCGAAATCCGAAAATCATATCGGGGGTAATTGGGAACTTATGGCTTTGTTTGATTAATTCCAGTTGTTCTGCTTTGGGGTAGTTTTTGTTTAAATCTACATTGGAATGGTTATGGTAAAGCCCGTAATCTACCAGTTCTACTTCAGTTTGTGGAATATGGCAGGGCGAAATCAGTTCAAAATTTCTTTCCAGCAGCAGCTTCTTGTTGTCCTTGTCCCATAGAGTAAAGGTCCATTTCCCCTCAGGAATGTTGGAATATCGCTCCAATTCTTGTGTAAAATCGATCTCTTCTCCGTCGCGAAGGAAGAAGGTGGTTCTCCTGTTTCCTTCTCTTTCAAACCGGTAATGGTCTTCGGAGGTTTGGCGTTTGGGTGGTCTTATTTCTCCCTGCAACTGATATTGTCCTGAAAATTCAGGAGCAACAAAGCGGAACTTGCACCCGAAGATCGTTCCCGGATAGGCGATGATGAAGTTGGTGGATATGTTCTTTCTATCAAAGGGTATTCCCATGTTGTATATCCCTGAGAATACGGTTTCTATTCTGTAGGTCGTATCCTCTTTGCAATGAACAAAGAAGCTTTTTCGAAGGTAGCAAACGGATTCTCTAAGGTCCCATATTTCAAAATTCCATTTGCCTTCCTGTAGTTCAGCTGTATTTTCAAATACCCATCCAACAAAAAAGGGAATGCCTCTGCCAATGCTTTGATTCCATTTTGTTTGGGTGATCTTGCGATTGGTTGTTGGATCTACGATTTCGGGGTGGTTTACTTTTATGACGAAATGATTCATTTGCCGTTGACTGCTCGGGGATGAAAAAGCATACAAGCCAAAGCAGGTCCCCACCTTAGGCCTGATGTTGGATGTCTTTTCCCTTAATACAGATTTGTGAACGGCTACGGAAGCCTGACCGGGTAAATTCTCTTGTGCCTGGTTTCGAGTATTGTAGGTCCCATAGTCTCTTACTTTAAGTAGAGGATTAGCATCGGGATTGAGGTAGAGGAGTTGCTCTTCGTTTGAGTTGTCTTTTGCATTTTCCACCTTTTGTTTGCGGCGTCCATTGTAGCTCTGATTGATGGATAGAGCAATTGGCTGATCGAAACTTTTTTGCCTGTATTCGAGTGTTTTTTGTTCAATAATTTCGTGTATGCCAATAGTTGGTACTGTTTTAAAACGGATACCCTTTGTTTTAGGTTCTTGCTCCTGTATTTTCCCTGGCAGATCCATGAGGTTCCAGATGTGTAGCAGATCCCCGGATCTAGCAAAAAAGTACTCGTTATCGGGGCTAAAATAGAAGGTTATAGGACAAAATTGTGCAACATTTGTCTCTATTCTTCTATAGAGGCAGCCTGTTTTTACATTGTAAATTCGAAATTCACAATCGCTGAAAATAGCAGCGAATTGCCCGTCTTTTGATAGTGCTATCTGGCCCTTTCTACTGTTTTTAAAGCAGGTATAAAAGTCCATTCCCGGAAGGTTGTACACTTTGCTGCAGGTAACCAGATGATGATTGTCGGGGGTAATTTGAACATCCAAACAAGGCTCAATTGGTTTAGGGGTCCCTAGCCAGATAGGAACACTGTCCTGGAATAGGCTCCAAACCCTGGGTACCTTATTTACTATTGTGGTGTTCTTTTGGAGGAGGGAAGGAATTTCATAGAGATAGGAGGCATTGGGGCTCATCCGAATATGGGAATTCCGGTTTCGTTTCATGATAAAACGACGGATCTCCTTTTTGTTGTTAAGATCGTATACACGAATTTCCTGAAGGAAAGTTTCCTGGGTTTTCGTATTCGGCTCTTCGTTGTTCATCAGAAGAACCAGTTCGTTCCCATTGCCGTCCAGAAATAGTTTCTGGGCATCTGCCTGAATCGTGAAAACCGGCTCTGTTTGATTCAGGTGCCAGGCTTGTATGATGTGACCGCCTTGGGTAATAAAGTGCACCGGACTGGATTCATTGATCTCTCTGCAACCAATAATCCTGTCTATTCTTGTTTGAGGTGTGCCTAGCACTCTTTTGGTCACCTGCTCACCAAGGTCGAAATCGATTATTCTTAAAACCCCCTTTTGTCCCAATAGTAAATAGTTTCTATTGGCGAACTGAATGATATCGGAACCACCCTGATTAAAAAGGGTGATATTAGCTTTGTAAAGGTTGAGGTGTAAGTTCTGCTCAGCTTCCCGAACTGTTTCCATGGTTTCGGAGCGATCAGTATTCCTGTCAATCGTATGCAGCAAAGATTCCTTCACGTATTCCAGACTATCGTCGTTCTTGACCAGTCGGCGCAGGGTGATTCGATAGTCCGGAAAACGTAGTAGCAGTTCTGTAACGGCGTTGGCAAAATTATCCTGAAAATGATATCTTCGGTGCTCATCCTCAATGTTAAAGTGTAGCCTTAAGTTTTCGTACAATTCTTCAAATTGGTCCTTATCCAACGTATCTTCAGCCATTACTTGTGGAAATAGTTGAATGTAATTCTTAGTCATCATCTTGCATTATGAAATAATGAGTTGTTCCTAACAAATGCTTTGTTCGAATTGCAAAACTATTCACATTAATTTAGTGATTTCTGATAGATTTATATTCGTTGGAAAAGGATTTATTTTCGAATTGATCCAATGATTTTTATTGCAGGAAAGGATCTTTATTGTGAAATAAGATTGTCCCGTAATTTTACTACTCAAATATCTTCTCAAGCTCTTTTAGAAAGTGCTCCTTACGTCGTGCCGCAACGGGAAGGGAAATATTATTCTCCAAAAGAACGTATCCTTCCTTGCTGTATTTCACAATTTTATTCATATTGATGAGATAGGACTGATGAATCCGAATAAACATGTGATCCTTTAGCAGTTCGGTATATTCCTTTATCAGTTTGGATACGATTATTTTCTGATCTGTAGTGATGATATTGGTATAGGAACCGTCAGACATACAATAGATAATGTCGGAGATTTTTACAACATGAATGCACTCCTGGGTTTTCAGGACTAGTTTTTCCGGTTTTTTCTTTGTTGATAGCGCATTCTGTAAGGAAGAAAGCAGGAGGTGATTGTCCTCCTTATTCAAATGATCGGATGCTTTCTGGATCGATTCTTCCAGTTCGTCAGGATCGATGGGTTTTACCAAATAATCAATGGCATTGTATTTGAATGCTTTGATGGCATAGTCTTCGTAGGCTGTTATGAAGATGACCATGGGCATATCGCGACCAAGTGTATTGATGATATCGAAACCGGAACCTCCCTCTATTCGAATGTCCAGAAGTACCAGGTCGGGTTTGGAGTTTACAATGGTTGGTATTGCCTCATCTACGCTTCCGCACAGGCCAACAATTTCCACATCGGGACAGTACATCCGAAGCATGGAGGACAAGCCGTTTCTTATGATATTCTCGTCGTCAACTATAACTACCTTCATTTTTATTCTGTTTTGTGATTGCTAATTAAAAAAATACAGGGAAAGGGTTTTGGTATTGCAAATGTATTAGCGGAACTTTTCGAATAGGATCTTAAGTTCTACTTTTGTTCCCGCAGCTTCTTGATTTTGATCGTATAAATCGTAGATGATGAGTCGGGATTTTTTCTTCTTATCGTTGGTTATTAATTCCAGTCTTTCGTTGGTGATCTTTGCCCCAAGGGAATTGTGGTCTTTTCTAAGTAAACTATTGATCTGGCTCGATTTTGTTCTGCCTATTCCATTGTCACATATTACTACATTGAGCAGGTCATTTTCTACCGAAAAGTGAATGTTTAATTCTCCTTCCTTGTGGGTAAGATGTTTCAGTCCGTGCTCGATGGCGTTTTCGATAAAAGGTTGAATCAACATCGGGGGAATTGCAATGGAATGATCGTCAATTTCTTCATCTATGTGAATGTGGAAATCAAAGTTGTTGTTCAATCGAATTTGCTGTAGGGTCAGGTAATTTTCCAGAGCTTCAATTTCTTTGTCCAAAGATATTCTGCTTTTGGTGGAGTTCTCAAGAATTTCACGCATTAGCTTAGCAAATTTTGCAATGTACTTTCCAGCCAACCGGGCTTCGTTGTTTATTACGAATGTTTGAAGGGTGGTTAGGGTATTAAAGAAAAAGTGCGGATTCATTTGGGAACGCAGGAGTCTTTGTTCCATTAACAGTTCTTTGCGTTTGTTTTCAATTTTGTTGCGTGCATGTAGGTTGTAAGCCAGACATATTACAGCAATGATTAATGAAATTAAAACAACAATCAGAATGTTTTTATGCTTTAGGTAAAGGGCTTGGTAATTATTTTTTTCGGTCAGTAATTGTATGGTTTTCTCCTTTATTTTAAGATCGGCTTCTGCTTTAATCTTGTCTATAATTTCGGGAAGTTCTTTTTGATATACCATCTCCTTGTACTTGTGGTATTCATTCATGTAGTAAAGGGAATTCCGCCAGTCTTTTATATCGCGGTAAAAATCTGAAACCTCTTTTAACAGGGAAAGTGTTTTTTGAGGTTCGTCAAGATTCATGGCAAGTTGTATGGCTTTGTTCAGGTATTTTATGCTTTCATTTCTTTTCCCCAGCTCTTTGTATACATGCCCCAGATTGCTGTAGAGTGAAAGCTCTTCGCGATCTAACTGATTGTAGTAGTGAAGTGATTTTTGAAGGTATTTTTCTGCATCTTTATTGTTTTTGCCAAGGGCTAGTGTAATTCCCATATTGTTACAGGCACTGGCCATCCCCAGCGTGTCTTTACTATGTTTAGCCAGGAGGTAGGCCTGGTTCAGGTAAAAGACCGCACTGTCGTATTTGAGTTGATGCTTGTACAATATCCCGATATTGTTGTTCATGTACGACATGTTTACACTGTCTTTTTGCTGGCGATAGATCTTCAGTGCTTCCCGGAGTAAAGTCACACATTGTCTTTTTTTCTCAAATGAATAGTAGAGATAGGCCTGGTTGGTTAGTATGTTGGCCTTAAAGGTCGGATCGCCTGATAATTTACTAAGTTCTCTCGCCTCTGTTAGTAGTTTCAGTGCTTTTTTGTAATTCCCTTTTTTCCCATAAATTTCTCCCAGGTCTGTTTTGGCGAGGATGATATCATCGGTTTGATTTGATTTTTCGGCATATTCCAATCGTAAATTGCAGTAGGTGTAGGCAGAATCCAGAAGTTCCTGCTTTAGGAAATACTTGGAAAATAATTTGTATACCCGGACTTTTTGCGTGTTGGTCGCATGTCCGTATTTTATGTATTTCTGACATTGATACAGAAGGGGCAAGACCTTTTTTGAATGCTGTTTGGATAAAGAATCAGCCCGGGTTAGAAGTGGTGCTATATTGTTTGCCATTCCGTTTACTGTAAACAGTATACAAAAAATGGCGATGATATGAATTTTCAGTTTTAGCATTTCTGTATTTTGGTTTTTCGGGTTGCAAAAGTATAAAAAAACATCTAACCAGAACTATAGGTTTAGCATAAGATCTTCAGCATAAATCCTCCGGAGAATTTCTCCTATTGTGTTCAGAACAGTTGGGAATACAGGTAATCCGCAATTATAAATAAATCCATAACGCTTATAAATCGGTTAATTCGAATATGGAAACCGGAGCCTACTTTTGTCATATCAAAATATAGTTAAAATGATAACCGGCTTAGTTCCGTGTGAAAACATAAACAAATGCAAGAAACACCGCAATACGAGAAAATCTTTGAGGAGCTGATTAAGCTTTCAGGTTGCAGTAAGGAAAAGTTTACTGAATTGTATCAATCTGTTCGCAGTATCTGCAATGTTGAAGATGAAAAGGAAAGAGTTCATTTTCAGAGCCAATTCGTGTATTATATCAAAACCATTATACGAAAATTACCGGAATACTATAGTACACTTCGTGAATTGATTGATGCCGATCAATATTTGCCCGTAGTGAAGGATGATCTGTTGAATTATCTGGATCATCATTACGGACCTGAGAATATTCACCGGATTGTTATCGATTTTGATGATAGAGAGACGCTAAAATCGGCCATTCAAAAGATGTATGATAACGTTTTTGATCTAACGAAGTTATCTATGCTTTTGGATTTCGATGATTACGGAGTTAACTATTTTTATGAGGTTAAGCAGGCTGATGGAAGCGTAGTAATTAGTGACAGTGATGTTAAGACCGAACAAACGATATTTGATGCATTGGTTGCAGATGAAGAGTTGCGTGCCGAGGTATTGAAATATATTGATTTGATTAATGCTGTTCATTATACCATGGGGAGTGAAGGGGATATCCGTTTCGATGATCAGCGTATTCTATTTGAATCGCCCATTAAGGCTCTTCTGAAATTGAGTCCCGAGTACATTCCTTTGTTAATCGAATGCTATGCGGTTTATAATAAATGGCATGATGTTTCGGCTCTTAGTATCGGTTACAAACTTCTACCTTCCTTATATCCTGATGCCGACGAAATGATATACCTGTATGCTTCTGGCTATGGTCGGGCAATGGCGAACTATGAGTTTGTGGATACCTTTGAAAATATCGTCTGTGAAAAACTGGAGGAGAAGGAATTTCGTTCGCGATTTGTAAAACTACTGGCAGAGGATCACGTGGCTTCAGGTATAGGAATGGACTATGAATATGGTCGGCTGAAGGGTGATGATTTACGTGAGGAGATCGAGATCAGCGACTGGGAGGAAGGATTTACAGATAGTCGAATTGATACCACCCTCCAGGAGGTTTGTTCGGAAGAGGAATATGCTGAACTGGTTGAGATGTACGACGAAACTGTAGAGGACTTGATCGATGGCGATGAGGAAGCATCAATTCGCATGGTTCCATGTGATCTTTCCGAAATCAATGGTATTCAGTTGCAGGATGATGGTCGTGTGAAGCGGGAACGTACTCCTTATGCTTCTATTGTATACGATACGGATCAGGCTGGTTTTATAACTTTTGAAGGGAAGGATTATTTATTAACCTGTGATGAGGGACTGATCCGTGTGGTTGATTTCGTTAAAAAGACGCAATTCACCGTACGAAACCTGAGTACCGATGAGACTACTGTTTCCGAATTGGTGACAACCAGCCATATTCAAAATAATAGTCCTGTTCATTTTGTGACTTTAAGTGAAGGAGTTATTCAAGGTTGGCATTTGGGTTCAGGTCAGGATACATTTAGGATAAGGGCCAATGCGAGTCACTTGTTTCTAACTGATGACGGGCACAAGTTGGCTGTAGTTATCGGGGGCGATGATGATGACGATTTTGAGGACAATGGTGATGTTTTCAATATTGATCTTTCTCAAGAAAAGCATGGTACCGTAATCTATTTCGAATTGGATTCATTATCAGAAATCAGCAGGTGGTCTATCCCTTTTAGTGATTTTAGCAATCCGGTTTTAACCAGAGATGGCAAAAGCTTTTTTGTACTTAATTACGGTAATAGTTCGTCTGTAGTTGAGTTTGATCCTTACACCGGAAAGCAACTTAAAAGCCATCAAAATCTGGGAGATTACGGAACATGTTTGGATTTGGTTGTGACTCCTGATTCCCAAAAACTAATTGTAGATAAAAATGTATACAATTTGCCGAATATGGATTTCTATACATGCATTGGGAATTTTGATTTCGGCAGTGCTTTTGTTTCGGAGGATAGCAATACTATTGCCATCTGTGGTGATTCTGCCAGTACCGAAGATTCATTTGGTTTCTCTGATTTGAATACGGGGAAATATTTGGGCCGGTTGAATTATGCTGAAGATACCTATCGACCCGAAATAGTTTTTTTTAGTCCCTGTGGTAAGTACTTTTGTGCCATTGTTAATGGGGATTTTACATTATGGAATCTGAAGGATGTGTTTGAAAATACACCGGAAGAGGAGAGAGAAACTTTTGAAATCGATTTTCCAAGTGTGCCCGTAAGTATGATAGTGGGAGGTCGAATTGTATCTGTTACTCAGGCCAAAGGGAATTTCATCAATGAATATAAGAATCCTCGTTTTACTCTTTGGGAGCATGGAGTATTTGATCCCGAAACCATTCCTGCTATTCCTTGTGAGGGAAGAGAGAAGGTGAAGTATCTCGAAGCAAACCTTATTGAAGAAACTGATACTTTAATTCCGGAAGTTGGGAAAACCATTGGTGTTAAGCTTTTGGCAACACCACAAGGACGGCAGCAGTACTTTGACGTGAAAGTTCGCATCAGCTTTCCCGAGAGAATCGATTCGGGTGAATCAATCTCTTCGGTTGAATGGTATCAGCAAATCAATGCCAAAGAGCCGGTTTTTATTGGTTGGGAATTTCAGAATGAGGTTGAACTCAAACCTGGGACCTGGACGATTGAGGTATCCAATATGGAGGATACCGATTACTTATTCCGTAGACTGTTCTTTATCAAGAAAGAGTTTCAGGCCGTTGATTATTCTTTAAAGAATACTTTTTTTGGATTGTATTCCGACGATGAGTTACCTGGTGATAAGTTGAGTGAAAGTCGGACAATTGTCGGTAAACCGGGAATCAGTTTTGGTTTGAAGTTCGAATTTGATTGTCCTGATCTGGAAGACGGATATACATTGCGGGGAGAGATTGAGCATCCGCCATTGTTTGATAAGTGGAAAGGAGAAGTAACTACTCTAAGCAAACGGAAATTTGTACTTTGTCATGGTAATGGAATTGGTTTCTTTCGAAAATTTCAGACAGAAGATGAGGTGACGGAAGGGAAGTGGATTTTTAGATTGATAGATCCAGGACTTGGAACAGTGCTAAAAGAAGAGGAGTTGGAAATTATTTCATCGGAGGATGCAGGAGAATCCCAATTTGAATTAATTGATTCAGGAATCTATTCCACTTCCGAAAAAGTAAGCCTTTACAAGAATTATCCCCAGGCCAACCAGCTTGATTTGGTTGCCGAACAGGATACGATTGTACTCGAAGAAGGAATGGTTTTCGGTTTCAGATATAAGTTCAACAATCTGATGAGTGGTAAAGTACTTGCTGCCATGGTTTACCATCCGCCTATTAAATCGTTTTTTGGAGTTGATACTGAGGAAGATTTTCTCTTTAATGTTAAAAGCTCAGATCCCCAGTTTATTGGTTGGGTTATGGAGCGTGAGAAGTACCTGGTTGAAGGGGATTGGACCATTAAGGTATGGGAAGACGAAGTAAACGAGGCGGAAGTTCCCATTTTTGAAAAGACATTCCAATTAACGAAGTAGATAAAGAATTTTATCTGGTAAAGATCTGTAAGATTGGTAATGAACCGTTTGTATGCGGTTCATTGTTTCGACAATTGATTTAAAAAAGGAATTATATTTATGAATCCAATTAAAATAAAAACCAATATTCAATCGGCTAATTCTCTGGTTGAGGCACTTAAAGAGTTATCTTATGAACGTTTTCCCAATTATGAAGTAATTCATAAAATAGCCAAGCAGGACAACAAGGCCGTAGCCATTGATCTTATGTTTGGGGAGGAGAATAATGAGGAATTCATTCCTTTTACCTGGGAGGAGAAGGAGGCCGAACTGGTTAATAATATCCTATCAGTACTGGCTGAAAAAGACAGAAGAGAGCCTGGTGACTATGCTAAATCTGAAATTGCTTTTTTTGCCCGTGCATGCGAAAATGAGGAGCTGAGTGAATTGATAAAAACCTGGTTGTTGCGAATTGCAACTTATAATTTTGGTCCCTATTCCAAAACTATGGAGTATCCCGATTTAACTCCAGTTGGATATTGGGCGGCTTTCTTTTTCGTTTTAAACAATCCTGGGGAAATGGATATTTTCATCAACTATTTATCCTCATTGAGACTGATCAACTATAACAAGAAAAAGTGGTATGATGAGGATAAATTGGATGCATTCTGTTACCCTAATACCGTTGCGATTAATGAATATTTGTATCGCAACCTAGGATGGAATCACCAGACACTTACATTACTTTGTGCTCATATTTCGCATTACATTTATGTGCGAGTTCCTGAGATGTTTCTGCCGTTGTTGCAGAAGAATAACCCTAAAAAATATCTGCAGGAGGCAGATAACCTGGATTTCTTTGTTGCTACTTATAAAGAGAAACAAAAGGCAAGCACCTACGATTTGAAGACCTCCGGGGTAGAAGAAATGATCAGTCAGATATTTCCTCATATTATGGATGGAGACCAGCTGGAAATGGTGAAGCAGAACCTGATAACTGAATTGGATTAACTTAATTAATAATTTGTAATAATGACGACACAGAATATAATAACACAGGAGGCAACTATAGCTCATCAAAAGGCGAATTTAGGGAATCGTTTTTTAGCTTTCCTTATTGATGGATTTGTGATGTTAGGTCTTATGATTCCAGCCTTTCTTGTATTTATGATTGCCTCGGGCCTTCGTTATAGGTTAGGATTGGTTTCTATTTTCCTGTATTTTATTGCCGTATTACTATACCTGTTGCCCTTGCTTTATAGTCTTCTGAAAGACGGAATGAAAAATGGACAGAGTATTGGTAAGCGAATACTTAATATCAAAGTTATTTCCCTGCGGGATAATTCTTCTTGTAATTATGGGAAATCCGCCGGGCGAAATGCCATGATGACTCTCCTTAACCTAATTCCCCTGGTTGGATGGATTATTGAACCCATCCTGGTTTTATCTGAGAACCATGGCAGAAGGTTGGGAGATAAAGTAGCTGATACAATGGTGGTGGACTCTATTTCTGTAGATAGTCCGGAGGAGAAGAATAGAGAGCCACGGCCTTTTGTTTCAGATCGATTTTCAAGAGACATACTTCCTATTATTGCCGTTCTTTTAATAGTTAGTTTGCTTTTTGATATGTCATTTCCGTATTGGGGCTATCGCTTCCTAGCTGCACCTATATTGGGTAAAATCCTCTTTCTGTTTAAAATTTGTATTCCCTTTGCTTGTGCTATTGGAATTAAGAATAAGATTTTCAAAATTGTACTGTTTGTTCTTTCATCAATACTATTCCTGATGTGGTTACTTGATTTTATAATGATGTTTTAAATCATGTATAATTCAGGAGTTTTTTATGTTATAAATACGGAGGTCAGGTAGAAAAGAGTTTATTGTGAAGTAATTTTTATTTGCACTGAATTGGATTCTTTCAGAGAGACGGAAATTAAATAATGAAGGGCTATCGATGTTTTTTCGATAGCCCTTTACTTTTAAGGTTATTTTAGACGCAAGTGTATATTTATTATTAGCAAAAATGGAATTGACTTTTGTAAAAGTGTATTTTCTAATGAGTATTTGATTCAATTTTTTGAATAGTGATCATTGTCATAAAAAAAGGAGATGAATCTTTGGTGTAAAGATTTTGTTGAACAATAAAAATCGCATACATTTATCTTTGTTTTTTTTCCAACTTGTTTTTCTTTAATGAGATATTGTTTCTGCTAGGTGAATAGTAGGATGTCATTTGCTTTATTTTTTTTGCTTCGAAAAGAATTGTGAATCCTTATTCCTGTTATAACAGGATTGGTTGATATTTGCTCATTAATTTTAGTCTGATTTCAGACTTTAAAGAATCCTTTTATTGTTAAGATTTACGTTATGAATAAATTAGCTGTATGCCTGGCTTTTCGTAATCTTCTACGTGAAAAATATTTTACGCTGATTAATATTATTGGGCTGACTGTTGGTTTTGTGGCAGTATTTTTAATACTCCTTTACTATGCTTACGAAAATAGTTACGATCAATCAGCGGCCGGGTCGGAAAGTGTTTTTCGATTGAAATATGCTCAGTTCCAAAATAGTAAGCTGGTTTTTGATAAGGCAACTTCTGTATATGCCATAGGTCCGTTGTTAAAAGAATCATTGCCAGAGGTATTACAATATGGACGAGGTGGTTACGAAACCTGCCTGGTGTACCGCAACGATGTAATGTATAATGATGTAAAACTCATGTGGGTTGATTCGACCTTTCTTGAAACGATTGCACTGAATTTAGATCGAGGGAATGCAAAGCGTGCTCTGGTCGAGCCATATACTACTGTCCTTTCGAGTTCTTTGGCAAAAGAATACTTCGGTGATCAGGACCCAATAGGTCAAATTATTTATATCAATAAGAAAATGCCTTTCAGGGTTACCGGTATATTTAAGGATTTACCCTCAAACACTCATTTTAATTTTAGGTTGTTAATATCCCTGTCCACCTTAGATCATACCTTAGGAGAATATGGAACTAAGGACCGAAGTTGGGGAGGCGAATCCTGGCTTTATACCTATCTGAAATTGAAGCCGAATAGTGATCTTCCATTGTTAGATCGGAAAATTGAAAAAGTGGTAAATCAACATCTTCCCGAAAAATACACGACGGATAATATCGCTATGAAATTTGGTTTGCAGTGTATTAGGGATATACATCTTCTGCCGCAATTGGATAATGAATTTAAGCCAAAGGGAAACGCTCAAAACTTAAAATTTATGCTGATTATTTCAGTGTTGTTGATTGTTATTACTTGGATCAATTATATCAATATTTCCATTTCACGTTTTTTCGAAAAGGAGAAGAGTTTAACGATACGAAAAGTTTTAGGTGCCACTAAATTTTCTCTGATTATTGATTATACTCTCGAAGCCTTATTGCTCAATTGTATAGCAGGACTAATGGCCTTTTGTATTTCTTTTTTTATGGGAGGTTGGTTCGATAGTATCAGCGGCAAACCATTGAGCAATTTTCTTGCTGAGAATTCGCTTCTCTATATATACTTTCCGGCGCTAGTTTTTATAATTAGTCTTTTGGCCGGAGTTTATTTCATGTTTTCGATTCTATCTATTTGGTCAGGAAATAAATCTATTATTGGTGGTAAAGGAGGAACGATAGGTTCTTTGGTTAAGAGGGGGCTTATTGTTTTTCAATTGATGGCTTCCACCTGTTTAATAGCCTCAGTTTTTATTATTGGTAAACAGATGAATTTTATTCAATCGAAAGAAAAAGGATTCGACGAAAAGCAGGTTATGGTGTTAGAAGCGCCTAAAACCTTGAATATGGATAGTACAAAACTTAAACGGTACCTACTGTTTCGAGAGCAACTTCTGTTAAATTCTAACGTGAAAGCAGTGACAAGTTCTCTAGTTGGCATCGGAGATGAAGTATTGGATGAGGAAAGAGTAACTCATATGAATGGCTCTCCTGTTCAGAATGTATCGGTAAAAAGTAACTGTATTGATGATGGATACCTTAAAGTTCATGATGTAAAACTACTTGCCGGGTGTAATTTTTCTCCAGATATTGATGGGAATAGAGATAAAATTCTTGTTAATGAAGCTGCTGTCCAAATGTTAGGAATAGAATCTTCTGAAAGTATTATTAATTCAACGATAAGATTGGCAGGGGGAGAACCTTTAACAGTAATTGGTTTGGTTCAGAATTTTCACCAGGAAAGTTTGCATCAACCAGTAAAACCAACTATTTTTTATCATTACCATCCTACCTGGTTTGGAAGTTATTCCGTTAAAATAACTGACCATGGGATTCCTCAAACCATTCGGCAAATTGAAAAGATTTGGAAACAATTTTACCCCAATGCTCCATTTGATTATCATTTTTTGGATGAATATTTTGATGAGCTCTATCATTCAGACAGACGTTTTGGGCATATCATGTTTCTATTTGCTTTCTTGTCTCTTTTCGTTTCCTGTTTGGGGCTGGTTGGATTGATTCTTATTGTTTCAGGTCAAAAAAAGAAAGAGATTGGTATTCGGAAAGTAAATGGGGCCAGTCTTATGAATATTCTGGTTTTACTTACCAAAGATATTATGATTTGGGTAGGGGTTGCTGTGGTTGTAATAAGTCCTGTTACCTGGCTAATTATGGAAAAGTGGCTGGCTGGGTTTGCTTTTCACATTTCAATTGACGTCGGTATATTTATTTTGACAGGTTTAGTTGTGCTGTTTATTTCTATGCTAACAGTAATTTGGCAATGTTATTATGCTGCCGTTAAAAATCCGATTGAGGCTTTAAAGTGTGAATGATTGTTACTATTTGTAAGATATGGATTGTAAGTGCCGAGAAAGAAAAAACCAGCAATAATTATTGCTGGTTTTTTTGATACTGTTTGGGGAGGTTTAAATTAGAATCCCAATCCAAACTTTCTCCAGTATTTGTTTTCCAGTTCTTTCCAGCGCAGGCTAGTGGAACCGGTAAAGTCGCGGGTGTGCTTATTCAGTAATACCTTGGCTTCTTCAGTTTTTCCAGCTTTGATTAATTCTACTACTTTTTTCTCCAGGTTAGCACCTTCTTCAAGAGCTTTGTTTTCGAAATACATAACCTCTTCCATCATACCTTTACGGGTGTTTTGCCATGCAATGGTAGCCAGTTTATTTGCCTTTCTGTAGTTCCAGATGGCAGCATCGGCACGGTAGCGCTTTTGTCCGCAGAAGTTGAAGCAATCAGGTAGTTCGGTAGTTCCGGAATAGATTGGAATTCGTGGACTTTGACCAGGATTATCGAATGAAAACCAGGCTACACCACCTACTTCGTCAGGCAACCAGTCTCTCAACTGAATGATGTGAGAGTAGGAACACCAGGAAACAGATACGGTGCGTTGGTATTCAATAGTACCTTCGTTCTGATAGTTAAGAGATTTCCGCATATTTCCAGTAGGCCAAGGGTTGGCATTGGGGGCGATGATTGTATCTACTCCAATCTCTTCCTTCTTATCGTTGTATTTTTTCTTAATAACCTTCTGGTTCTTGGTCATATCAAATTCGGTGCCCTCATAGGTTTCTCGATATAGAGCCATTACATCCTGAACGGAGACTTTTTTGTCTGGCTTTACTGAGAATGGAAGCTCATCGGCTTCAAAATCTAAATTCAAGGAAGGAGCCAATTTATTCAGAATAAAGAATTCACGAATTTTGAAAGGTTTTTCGACCTTACCGTAGGCTTTCCAGAATTTGAATTCCTCTTTGCCATCCCATCTTTTTAGTTTCTTTGCGGCCTTGAATACATTCTCAGAGGCCATAAAGTAATTTTTGTTTTTCAGGTCAAGTACTCCAATTCGAGAGATGTTGGCAGAAACACCAACGTGATCGTCCGGAATACGTTGAGCAGCCCAAACACCACCAATTTTATCGGGACCTTCACCGAAGATCTCCAATTGCCAAACTTCTTTCTTATCAGCAATTGTGATACATTCTCCCCAGTCGCCGTAGCCGTATTCTTTAATTAATTCACCAATCAGTTTGATTGCCTGACGGGCAGTTGTACATCTTTGAAGGGCGATACGTTCCAGTTCTTCAATTTGAAACATCCCATTTTCATTTACAAGTTCTTTAGGACCAACAATGGTTGTTTCGCCAATGGCCAGCTGTTTCTCATTAAGGCAAGGATAAGCTGTATTTAGATAAGCAAAGGTTTCTTTCGCCTCAGGAATTTCACCGGCAAGGTTGGTCTTACGCATATCCCATCGGGTTTCGGTTTTTAAAGTACCCTTGTATACCTTATGAGTTGCATCCTTCTCAAACTTCTCACCTTTCTCAATGCTCAGCCAGGTACGGTATCTTCCGTCACAGGTGTGACTGGTAATTACGGAACCATCGGTAGATGCTTTTTTTCCTACCATGATACTGGTACAACTCTCCCCGAAGAAGGGATCGTTTACTTGATCCAATACACTTTGAGCGAAAGTGCTTTGGGTACTGATGGCCATAAAAGCGATCAGTATTGCAAATAATCTGTTCATGTGTTGTTAATCGTTAGTTAAGTTATTTGTTGTCGCTTTCCAAATTTGAAAAGCGGAAGCTAATATAGCTTTTTATGTAGATTTAGAACAGCCCGTTGGGTATATTTCTCAACAGGTAGGCAAAATCGTTTTAACCGCCGTCAGGGGTCCAACCCTGACGGGGTTTCAATCAAAACTAGTTCGGTCTTTTCTTACTAGGGGTCATTTTAGTTTCGCGACGCATCTCAAAGATATCGGTTGAGATGGAGTAGTCGCCGATCAGGTGTTTGCAGAAGTAATCGGCTTTCAGCCAGAAGAAATACTCTCGGAATTCACCGTAGCCATGGCGCTGACCGGGCATAAAGAAGATATCGAATCGTTTCTTGGCTTTCATAAGGGCATTGGCCATACGTATGGTATTTCCCGGGTGAACGTTGTTGTCAATATCGCCGGTGGTCAGTAATAGTTTTCCTTTCAAATTTTTGGCCAATTGTGGATTTTTCTCAATGGCATAAATGAATTTAGAGTTACCTTCATCGTCAATCTTTTCCATTACTCCATGGTGCTTCTCACTCCACCAGCGGTTGTAAATGCTGTTGTCGTGATTTCCTGCGGATGAAACAGCCACCTTATAAAAGTCGGGGTATTGGCAAAGAGCTGCAGTTGACATGAAACCGCCACCGGAGTGACCGCAAATCCCTACCTTTTCGATATCGATGAATTGATGTTGTGCTGCAAGTTGTTCTACTACGTATTTTTTATCGGCAAGGCCGTAATCTCTTAAGTCTCCGTAACCATAATTGTGATACCATTTGGAACGGTTGGGATGTCCTCCACGGTTTCCAAGTGTTATTACAACGAAGCCCAACTGAGCGAAACGGTCAGTACGGTCCATTCGGGCAGAAAATTTGGTATTTACCGCCTCGGTTTGTGGCCCGGGATAAACGTATTCAATAATAGGGTAACGCATGGTTGAATCAAAGTCGAAAGGTTTGTACATCACCCCGTAGATATCTGTGATTCCATCCGCGGCTTTGGCTTTAAAAGGTTCAGGAAACTTGTAGCCTGCAGCAAAAAGATTGCTCAAGTCAGCAGTTTCCAGATCCATTACTTTTTTTCCATAGCTATCGCGGATTTCCGATTTGGGAGCGGTATTCACTCGGGAGTAGTTGTTTACAAAGTACTTGAAGGAATCACTCATCTCCATGTCGTGGGTGAAGTTCCCTTTGTTCAGAAGTTGTAAGTTACTACCATCAAAATTTACCCGGTACAGGTGATCGTAGTAGGGATTCTCATCCTTTTCGCGACCATTGGCCCAGAAGTAGATCACACGGTTTTTGGCATCCACTTTCTCGATACCGGAACAGTGCCAGGGGCCTGAGGTGATTTGGTTTTTCAGTTGTCCATTGGCATTATACAGGTAGAGATGAGCCCATCCGTCACGCTCCGACCAGTGAATTAATTCTTTGCCGTTGTTTACGATGTGCAAACGGTTGGGCTCCACGTAAGTGTTCATTCGATCCTCTACCAGTTCTTTCACCTCTCCGGTTTCTGTATTGGCCAGACAGATGTCCAGTTTCTTCATATCACGGCTTCGGCGGGTAAAGAAAAGCTTATCAGAAGTATCGGATAACCACATGGAGGGTACGTAATCTTTCAATCTCTCCTTATGGCTCAGATTTGCACGGGCAATGGAAATACTCTGATCATTAAAGCGTTTTACATCAATTTGCTTGCCTTCCTTTTTGTCCATATCGAAGACCCAAAGTTCGTATTGGGTATAATTTTCTTCACCTGGCATGGTGTACTTATAAGTTTCCAGTTCAGGACGTGGATTGGCCAAGACGTTGATTACCCATAATGCTTTCACTTTTCGGCTATCGCCCCGAACCAAGGCAAATTTTTTCGAATCCTTCGACCAGGAAACCCAGGCACCCTTTCGTTTCTCTTTCTCTTCTTCTCTTTTTTTCTCGTCATCGTTCTCTTTAGGAGTGTAGCCATCGCCAAATTCGTAATCTTTCTCTCCATCCGAGGTTAGTTGATGCTCTACGATGGTGGAATCCTTCTCATTCTCTTTTGCTTTTTCGTAGTTGGCCTTGTCCATCCAGTAAAGGTTGTAATCTCGGGCAAAGACAACGTATTCACCATTAGGAGAAATGTTGGCCCAATCCGGATCCTTTTTCTTTTCTTTCCAATCAGCAATTTCGTAGAGTTTACCTGTCAGTAGGTTGTATTCCAGGTGAAATACCTTTTTTTTAGGTTTCTCCTTTTTCTTCTCTTCTTTCTTTTTGCCTTTTTCTTTGTCAGAATCTTTTTTGTTTTCTTTTTCGACTACCTTTTCTTCTTCTTTCTTTTTTTCTTCGTACTGGCTGCTGGTTACATCAAATTGGAATACCGTATCGTTCTTTTTGAACTTTGGTTTTATTTTGGGCAGATGTTGTCCATCGTATGGATCTTTGGTAATTTTAGTCAGCATGGCTGCCATTCGATCGTTGTCGAAAAGTAATTTCTTTGATTTTCTGTTTAGGTCCACAATATAATGGTTGGTGCCTTCCGATGTTTTGTAGGAATACCAAAATTTGTCTCCCGTTTTCAACCAGTTGGGATGAACCTTGGTGCTGAAAACCATCCTTTTGATCTTGGTGGGAGAAAATTGTTCTGCCTTTCTGTAATTGGCATTTGTGATGGGGGTGGTTTGTGCGTGAATATTTACGCTACTAAACATTAAAAGAAATGCAAGAGCATTCCAAAATAGTTTGTTCATGGTTAAATTGGTTTAAATTGTGATGTCTATGTTCTTTTATTCTTTCTTACAGAATATTTATATCGCAGGTATTTGGGCTTTTATTCGCTACCTGCATAAAAGTATTACTTTTTGGATGTATAATACTTCCTCTGGGAAATTCTTCAGCGCCTTTGGGAAATTATTTATTTTAGCGGGAGGTACTATCAAAAAGGGTCATCCGGATAAATATTTATCTTTTTATCCTAAAATGAATGTTTTGATTTTTTTTATGAAAATGTAGGGCAAGTCGGAGGTTAATTGTAATCCCCTGGTTTATTTGCGTTAAGGGGGAGTAAAGACTTTGCTTTTTGGAAGGCTTAGCTATTTGAACCGGTGTAGAAATTCAGAACGATACGATTGACCAATGGGAATTTTTTGGTTTACTACTTTTAATTCATGTTTTTCAAAGGATAGAATAGCAGCAATGGCCACAATAAATGATTTATGAACCTGTATGAAATCTTCTGAAGGGAGGTTAGAAAGGGCCTGATTCATGCTGGATCGGACCATGATTTTTTTTTCATTCCTTAAATGATAATGAATGTAGTTCCCATCACTTTCCAGGTATATAATATCATCCAGTTGTACTTTAAAGGTTTCTGGGCTACTTTTTAGTAGTAACCAATCACGCTTTTGCAGAGCTTCATCCGCCTTTTCTTGTAGAGATGAATTTGGTTTCAATTGCTTTTCTACTTTGTCAATAGATTTTAGCAAGCGATCGAATCGGATGGGTTTCATTAAATAATCTGTTACACTGTGTTCGTAACTCTCCAGGGCATATTCCGAATAGGCAGTGGTTAAAATGATCTGTGAATCCAGCCTAAAATTTTTTAGTAAATCAATTCCGGATATTTTTGGCATATTGATGTCCAGAAATATTAAATCCACTTTTTCCTTTTTAAGAAAATCTAAAGCTTTAATGGGATTGGTAAAGCTGGCAATTAGGGAGATGGATGGTATATCTTCGCAATGTATTTTCAGTACATCCAAGGCACTTGGTTCATCATCTATGGCAATGGCTCGTATCATAAAGATTCCAATTTTAAGTGAACGGAAAAGTGGTTCGAATCCTGGTTGATTCTCAAATCGTAAGCGTTGGGATAAATCAGATCCAATCGCTTTTTTACATTATCCATACCAACCCCTTCTGTATCTTTGCTAACTCCATTGCAGGAATCGATCTTATTTATTGTTTGGAAATGCAGTTGATTGGATTTAGCTTTCAAATGAATTCTTATTTTTTCTTTTGAGTCTCCTTTTTTACCGTGTTTTAATGCATTTTCCACAAAGGAAATGAGGAGCATGGGCGCAATTCTAAATTGATCAATATCACCCTCAGATTTAAAATCGATCCAATCTGCTCTATTGGAATGCAAGCGCATGGCAAAAAGATCCAGGTAGCTCTGAATGTAGGTAATTTCTTTGTTCAGAGGGATTTTTTCAACATTGGTTTCATATAACATATAGCGCATCATCTCCGACAATTGAGTTATGCCATCAGCTAATCCTTTGTTTTTGTCTTTTAAAGCCAGGGCGTAGAAATGATTTAATGTATTAAAGAGTAGATGAGGGTTCAACTGCATTTTAAGGAAGGAGATTTCGGCTTGAAGTTTGGCTTCTGTGAGTTGTTGGTTCTTTTTTCGTGATATGGAATACTGAATGATAAATCCAACTGCGAACGAACAAAATAGGATAATAAAGTGTGAAAGGGCATTTAAGACAAGCATTAGTAGAATGATGCCTTTCTTATCTGTTAGTTCTTTGTGTTTTACTAACAGGTCAAAGTAATAGTTCACCCAAAATACGTCGATAATTGTTTTTACCAACAAAAGGAGTATTGCAAGTATGCTTAAATTTAGGAGGAAAGAAGCAATTTTTCGATTAGTGATGAATATCTTTTTGTCAAGCAGGTAGTGATTCCCATAAAAGAGTAACATGTTAAATGGGAGAGAAGTTAACAACGGATATTTTAAGGTGCCGTAGGTGGTACTAAAATGGAATAGAGAGAAGTTGGGAATAGATAATATAATAGAGGATAGTATGATCCATGTGCACAGATGCCACCATTTGTATTTTATTAAATGTTCTATCATAATACAATAGTAATAATGTTGCACCACATAGAAAAGGATTTGGTACCAAATGTGTTATTTCTGTGATAAACTTATGTTTTTTTCTTTGTATCCTGTTTGTCACTTAAATCAATAGAGTTTTAACATGGACAATGAGCTTTGTAACATTCTTTTTTCCTTGAGAGGTAGTTGTGTTTACTTTAAAATGAATTAAAACATAACCAATACATTTTTGAATTATGAGAAATATTTTCACGTTAGTTTTTCTCCTTTTTCTTTTCAATCAAGGCATATATGCTCAAGAGGGGAACATAGACAACAAAGACAGAAGATTAAAAAATTTAGACAAGGATCTGACCCAGGTTTTGTCTGATTTTAAAGTAGCTGGATTTGCGGTAGCAATTGTCGAAAAGGATCAGGTTATCTATTCCAACGGATTTGGATACAGGGACTACGATCGAAAAATTCCGGTTGATGCCAATACCTTATTTCCGATTGGTTCCTGTAGCAAATCTTTTACCGCAGCGATTATTGGGAATTTAGAGGGGAAGGGGCGATTGTCATTAAACGATAGTCCTTTAAGTTATTTGCCTGAAATGAAATTCTACAACCAGGAAATGAATAACCAGGTAAATCTTCGGGATATGATGTCGCACCGAACAGGTTTGCCCAGGCATGATTTATCCTGGTATTTATTTCCAACCGATTCGTCAGTGGAATTGTTAAAGCGAGTGGAGTATTTGGAACCAACTGCCGGAATTCGTGAAAAATGGCAGTACAATAATTTTATGTATATGGCACAGGGGCTGATCGCCAAATCGATTACAGGTAAATCCTGGGCTGAGAATGTGAAGGAGCAGTTTTTTATTCCTTTAAAGATGGAACGATCAAACACCACTATTGAAGATTTGGAAAAGGATGAGAATCATTCCTTTGGTTATGGTGTTAATGATGAGAAGGATATTCGCTTGATTCCTTATCGGCCCATTGTTGCAATGGCCCCGGCAGGAGCAATTAACAGTAGTGTAAATGAAATGGCCAAATGGTTAAAAGTCTGGATTAATAATGGTAAATTAAAGGAAAAAGAAGTGCTTTCTTCTTCCTACCTCCAGGAGGCTATTAGTTCACAAATGATTATTAGTAACGGGCTTCCTTCAAAGAAACATCCGGATATGCAATTTTCAACTTATGGTTTTGGTTGGATGCTTAGTTCCTATCGGGGACATTACCGTGTAGAGCATGGTGGAAACATTGATGGTTTTTCTGCGAATAGCTGCTTTTTTCCTGGCGATAGTATAGGAATTGTTGTTCTTACCAATCAGGATGCTTCCCCTGTTCCGGGAATTGTTCGAAATATTATTGCCGATAAAGTTTTGGGCTTAAGTTGTTTTGATTGGGCAAAAGGGCCTAGGGAAAGAATGAATAAACTTAATTCTGAGGATCAAGACCAAATATCCGATCGGGTAACTGGAACACATATTTCACATGAGTTGAAGGAGTTTACCGGTGTATATTCCAATCCTGGTTATGGTGATTTAGAGATTGTTGTAGAAAATGATTCTTTGTTTGCATTGATACCCAATAAAAGAATTTGGCTGAAACATTTTCATTATGATGTGTTTGAACCCATGTTGCTTAAAGAGTCGGATCCTGGAGTACTTTCTGAATTTGGCGTAAAATTTAATTTTCAATCGAATAATGCCGGCGAAATATCAAAAGTTATGTTGCCACTTGAACTATCTTTGAAATCTCTTGAATTTGTTCGAAAGCCGAAAGTTAAGGAGGTAAGTGTAGCCACACTGGAAAAATTTGTTGGGGAGTATGAGGTTAGCGGGATGATTTTGAAATGCTATATCAAATATGGAAAGTCCTTATTTATCTCTACCGCAGGGCAGCCCGAGCAGGAGTTGGTGGCTACCGAAGATGATACATTCCTTGTTAAAAATGTGGACGGGTTTAAATTGAAATTTTTAAGTTCGGATAAAAGTACCATTGATGCCGTAAATCTAATTCAACCCAATGGAACCTTTAAAGCCAAAAGAAAATCCTAATCTGTTTTTAGATTCGCAGGGATTCTGTATACAAGTAGTCAGTGTTTGATAGGGGAGAACAATATTGGGTAGAGGATATTCAGCATTGATCTAACAAAACGAAATAGTCACAAGAGGATCGGGGACGAATTTACGAACCGGATCCTCTTGTGCTTTGTCAATCTAGTGATTGGTATTTATTTGTCGATTTTTTTTAATTAACATTGGTATATATTACTTTTAGTCCCTCTTTTGATTATAGTAAATATGAAAGTCCCGTTTGCATTTTGATTTGTATCTGGAATGAAAAGGGATACTAAACTGAAATTTCTTGGTAAGAACATCTATTATTTGTTGTGCAATTGTATCTCTTCTTTTAGCACAAGCAGGGAAAGCCCAGGTTCAAAAAGAACCAACGGGCTATTCATTCTTTATTGAGTCGGAGATGATGATTGGTAAAATTGTTCCCAATTACAATGATTTTCCCCGTACCGATCAGGTTAAATCCTATTTTTTAAGTATTGGAGTAAAGGATAATCGAAATACCCATTGTGGCCGTTTTTACAATCATCCATCCTCGGGGTTGAGCTTTTCCTATTCTCAATTGGGAAACGATTCAATTTTTGGGACTTCCGTTAGTTTAATTCCTTTTATAGAATTTCAACCTTTTTCACGCTATCTTGAATCCTGGCATTTAAAATTTGGAATAGGAGCCTCCTATATTAGCAAATCCTATAAGGACAATGTGACCAATTTGGCAATAGGCTCCCGACTGTCCTGGGCTTTCCAGGCTTTTATGTATCGCGATTTGTATGCAGGCAAAAGAATGAATGTTAAGGTCGGCGGAGGCTATTTTCATAACTCCAATGGACATACCCAGTTGCCTAATATGGGATTGAATTCTGCCATGCTAAGTCTGTCCTGTCAGTGGGTGGGGCGACCCATTGTTTCAAAAAGGAAGGAAACTTACCATGGAGACAATCCAAATCCGCGCCGATTGTTTTTTTTGAATTATAGGGGTGGTCTTGGATTTCATGAATACGGCGGCAAAAGTAAACCTGTTGGAGGTCCTAAGAAATTGGTTTATTCCACAGCCATTTCGGCAGGTATTCTATTTAATCAGCATGTAAAGGTGCGAAGTGGATTTACCTACCGCTTTTATCAGCATTATTACGAAAAGATTACGGAAACTGAAAATCCTGATTTCATAGATGATCCATATTTAAATGCCTCCAATATCTATTTTCACCTGGGGTGTGAGTTTTTAATCGGTCATTTTGGACTGGACATTGAGGGGGGCTTGAATCTGTTCAAACCCTATTACGAAACTTACTATCGTCAGTTTGCAAGTGTTGACCGTTTCAAGTACAAGTTAAAGAAATACTTTTCCAGTCGTATGGGGCTTAATTTCTATGTGATTAATACCAATAAGATCCCACGCAACAATGTTTTTATCGGGGCCAATATCAATGCCAATTTCGGGCAGGCGGATTTTACGGAGTTAAGTATTGGGTATACCTATACCTTTAAGTAATGGAAAGGGAAATAGGACAGAAGAATGGAACGCAGATTGGACTGATAAAAACTGATTGGCACAGATAAATTATAAGATTGTTAAATCTAAGCATTGATAAATACTTTTTATTTATCAATGCTTAGATTTAACAAAACAGGGCCTGCAACAGCAGGCCCTGTCTTGTTATATTATAAAGTATTGTATTAGTTGTAGAGCTCTTTAGCAAAACTACCTTCGGTATTTTTACCTAGCAGCAATTCATCCAGTGTTGCGGCAATATCGGCAAAGCTGTTTCTGGTACCCAGATTTACATTGCTTTTGATTTGTTTTCCAAAAACCATCAGTGGGATATATTCCCGGGTGTGATCGGTTCCCTTGTAGGTTGGATCGCAACCATGATCGGCAGTCAGAATCAATAGTTCATCCTCCTTAAGGTTTTCAATTAGCTCGGGTACGTATCTGTCAAATTCTTCCAGGGCAGCCTTGTAGCCTTCCGGGTTGCGACGGTGACCGTATACCATGTCAAAATCTACCAGGTTGGTAAAGATTAAACCTTTTGAGTCTTCTTTTAGTGCTGCAATGGTTTTTTGGATTCCGTCCAGGTTGTCTTTGTTGGTGCCTCTGGAATCGGTAATTCCTTTTCCGGCAAAAATATCTTTGGTTTTTCCGATACCGATTACATCCATACCTGCCTTTTCAAGTCTGTCCAGAAGAGTTTCACGGGGAGGAGTAACCGAGTAATCGTGACGGTTGGCCGTACGAGTAAAGTTTCCTTTTCCGCTTCCCAGGTAAGGGCGTGCAATTACACGGGCTACAGGAGCATGTTCTGAGCAGATCTCCAATGCGATTTCACAGGCTTTGTACAACTCTTCCAATGGGATAATCTCTTCGTGAGCTGCAATCTGGAAAACCGGGTCAGCAGAGGTATATACGATCCAATCTCCTGACTTCATTTGTTCTTCGCCCAATTCATCCAAAATGGCAGTTCCGGAAGCCGGTTTATTGGCTATGGCTTTTCTGCCGGTTCTTTCTTCCAGAAGATCAAGTACAATCTGGGGGAAACCATCCGAATAGGTAGGGAAGGGGCGGTCCAGTTCTACGCCTGCAATTTCCCAGTGTCCGGTAGTGGTATCCTTTCCTTTGGAGGCTTCGGCTGCACGACCGTAGGCACCCTGCGCTTCATTGGTAGGAGCTACTCCTTCAATCTTTGTTAAATTACCCAAACCAAGCTTTTGCATGTTGGGCAAATGGATGCCATCACAATGGTTGGCAATATTTCCTATGGTGTTGGAGCCTTCGTCTCCGAATTCTTTCGCATCGGGCAAGTAACCTACACCTGCACTATCAAGTACCACAATAGTGGCTCTCTGAATCTTATTCATGAGCAAAAATTAAAAATAAGTAAAAAAGAATGGTTGCTTATCCGTAGGGTGTGTTCTTGGGATTGGCCATAAAAATAGGGAATTTTATTCAGAAAGGATCAAACTCTTATGGTAAAAAAGAGAGCCAAAACAAATATAGTGAGGAAACGAATGGGACGGACTTATTGTGTTTTAAGGGAAGATAAATTTTTTTCGTATTTCAAATTTTTCGTAAATTAAATGGAGTAGATTAAAAACCAATCTGTTGTGAAGTGTAGAAAGAACAAATACAGGACCATATTTCTGACGGCGGAATTCGTCCTATCGCGTTTCCTTATGGGCATAAGCCCAGGGGAGACGAGACCTTGGTAGTTCTGTTTCGTCTCCCAATCACCTGGACCGTATCCGGTCCATTCTCTCAATTCGATAGAATCAATATTCAGTTTATCTCTGCAGTGGATTGTGCAATTGTTTTTTTTGAGTTGGAATTTTAATAGATGCTTTTATTCACAAAGCTTCTTGAAAATTTCACAGGGTAAGTTGAATAGTTCACAAAGCTTTTTGAAAATTTCACAGAGCTGGTTGAACATTTCACAAAGCTTTTTGAAAATTTCACAGAGTAAGTTGAACAATTCACAAAGCTTTTTGAAAATTTCACAGAGTAGGTTGAACAATTCACAAAGCTTTTTGAAAATTTCACAGAGTAGGTTGAACAATTCACAAAGCTTTTTGAAAATTTCACAAAGTAGGTTGAACAATTCACAAAGCTTCTTGAAAATTACACAGGGAAAGTTGAACAATTCACAAAGTCCCTTGTAAACTACACAAAGAAGGTTGAGAATTTTGCAGGGTATGAGCAGTGTCTGGAGAAATTGCTGTCATTAATGATAGTAAGTTTTATCCTTATCGTATTGAGACGATGAACTATCAATTTGTTTTAGAGAGTTTAAGCTATAAATGACGAAAATATCGTCTCGAATAGGATGAAAAAACTTAAAATGGTGTACGATGAGAAAAATTTTTAAATTCGTATATAACAAAATGAAGAATCTCAGAAGTTTCTTCAAGAACCACGAAACTGTTTTCGCCGAGGATGAGGATGTAAAACAAATGTTTGGGGATGTGATAAGCAACACGGAACAAGTCGGTATACTTTTTGGCGAGCAGGAATTGAAGAGTCAGCCCTTTATCCTGGCACGGAATGAGTGTAGAATCAAACTGGAAGGAATTGTGAGTACCATTCGTGGTTTTCTTATTTCGTATGGGTTTAGGAACAACTTCAAACCTTTTATGGGCGAGGAGGGTACTTCCTGGTATCAGATACAACGTATGGCTAACCAGGAGCTGTTAACTTATGCGATGCACTTGAAGCAACTGGCAGAGCAGCATTCTTCTGAAGGGGGGGCTGCAGGTGTTACTTCGGAGGTGTTTGCTGAACTGGATTCATGTAGATTAGCTTTTGTGGATAGTGTTAGTGCCACACAGAATTACAGGAAGGACCGTAAAGAGGTGACTGCGAAAATTACTGATCTTATTGAAGGATTTGTGAAAACTGAGCAGAATGTAATTACTCCCTACATGACGAGCAAGTATTCTCAATCTCACCCTGAGGTGTTTGCAGACTATTTGAAAGCACTGGATGTACCATCTATTCGCACCAATCAAATGAGTTTGATAGGGCAGATTGTTGATGCGGATTCCGGTGAGCCCATTGGTTCTGTTAGCATTTCGGTTGATGAGAAGAAGCCGGAGCGAAAAGGAGGGAAATCAGGTGGTTTTAGATTTGCCTACCTGTCTCCCGGAGTACATGAACTTACCTTTGATAAGGAGGGCTATGTCGGTACAAGCTCGCGGATTCTCATTCTTCAGGGCCAGTCCACCCGTATTGATGTGAAACTGAAAAAAATATCCGTTGCACAAGAGGTGGAAGGTGGATCCTGAGGCTATTCATCTGTGTCGATTGTTAATTTGTCGATTTTATGCAGTTTGAGAATAGTACTGTAAAATCAATTAAAACAATCCTTATCCTGATTCCGAAATTTTCGGGATCAGGACCTGTTCTTTATTAACAGTTTAAGTCCGTTGATTTCGCAAGCTCGGTTCGGGCATAAATAGTTTCAGCCAAATTTTGTTTCTGAAGGATGTAAAGTACCGGGTTTCTATATCTAGATCTTTTTGGGGATTAAGTGGAAAAGTTGTGGAGGAAATGGGAGTATTTGCAATTTTTGATTTGCTGTTTCCATTTTGCCAGGTAGGGTATTTGGTAAGCCTGTAAGGCTTTAATTAATATAGCCCAGGGTAACACCCTGGGTATATGTGGATATGTAAATAGCGACGGCGCACACAATTGATTGATGAGGTTCTGTATGGCCCGTCGCCCTGCAATGAAACAGAATGAGGCGATTTGAATTGTACCGATCAAATTCTTTTTCCCCAACAATTTCCTTGATCCCTTTTTTTTGACCGAATTCAGGTTTGCAACAGACAAAAAAAGGCCGAATCACATGCTGTGATCCGACCCTGAATTATAGAAGGTTTATTTAGAGCTATTTTATATCATTTGTGATAACGAGATAGTTCGCTACTATTGGTACATTCTATCACGTTGCTCCTTGATTTTATCACTTGTAACGTAATCGTCGTAATCCATCAGTTTGTCAATGATTCCGTTAGGAGTCAATTCGATGATACGGGTACTTACGGTTTGAATGAACTCATGGTCATGCGACGACATCAACACAGTTCCTCCAAAGTTAGTCAGTGAGTTATTGAACGACTGAATGGATTCCAGGTCCAGGTGGTTGGTTGGAGTATCCAGTACCAAAAGGTTGGCGTTCTTCAGCATCATTTTCGAAATCATACAACGAACTTTTTCCCCTCCCGAAAGAACATTGGCTTTTTTGTAGATGTCTTCTCCGGAGAACAACATTTTTCCAAGGTAACCTCTAAGGAAAATCTCACTTGTATCATGAGAGTATTGTGCCAACCAATCAATCAGGGTAATCTCTTCCTGGAAGAAGTTGTTGTGATCCAATGGCAGGTAGGCCGGAGTAATGGTAACTCCCCATTCGTAATTTCCGCTGTCTGCTTTGTCCTCTTCGTTAATAATGTTGAACAAAGAGGTCATTGCACGAGGATCGCGTGAAAGGAAGATAACTTTCTCGCCTTTCTCAATGGTGAATTCAACATCTTTGAAAAGCACTTCGCCATCGATACTTTTGCTTAAGCCTGAAACATTCAGAATTTTGTCACCGGCTTCACGTTCCTGCTGGAAAATAATACCAGGATAACGACGAGAAGATGGTTTGATGTCTTCGATGTTCAGTTTTTCGATCATCTTCTTACGGCTGGTGGTTTGCTTCGATTTGGCTACGTTGGCGCTGAATCGTGAAATAAATTCCTGCAGTTCCTTCTTCTTCTCTTCAGCCTTCTTGTTTTGTTGAGCTTGCTGTTTGGCCGCTAACTGGCTGGATTGGTACCAGAAAGTATAGTTACCCGAGAAAAGTTGAACTTTTCCAAAGTCGATGTCTACGATATCGGTACATACAGAGTCAAGGAAGTGACGGTCGTGTGATACAACAATCACGGTATTGTTAAAGTTGGCCAGATAGTTTTCCAACCACATTACGGTTTCAAGGTCCAGGTCGTTGGTAGGCTCATCCAGTAGCAGGTTGTCGGGGTTTCCGAAAAGTGCCTGAGCAAGTAGCACACGTACTTTTTCTTTCCCGCTCAATTCGCTCATCAACTTGTAATGAAGCGCTTCCTTAATGCCCAAACCACTTAATAGTTCAGCGGCATCACTTTCAGAGTTCCAACCGCCCATTTCGGCAAATTGTTCCTCCAACTCAGAAGCTTTAATTCCATCTTCCTCCGAAAAATCAGGTTTTGCGTACAAAGCATTCTTTTCCGACATGATGCTCCAAAGTTCGTTGTGGCCCATAATCACGGTGTCCAGAACTGTGTGCTCATCAAACTCAAAGTGATCCTGTTTCAATACAGCCAAACGCTCGCCGGGCTCCATAGCCACACGACCGCTAGTGGAATCCAAATCTCCCGAAAGAATTTTTAAGAAAGTGGATTTTCCGGCTCCGTTGGCACCAATAACGCCGTAACAGTTGCCGGGAGTAAATTTAAGGTTAACATCCTGGAAAAGGGTACGTTTCCCGAATTGGATGGATAGATTTGATACTGTAATCATTTACTTCTTCGTATTTTGCATTTAGCCTGCAAAAGTAAGAATATTTGTTAACAATTGCTTGTTCCGGCCCTATTTTTAGGGAAAGAATTGAAAAGGAATGTTAAAATCCTGAAATTCAGCAAAATTTGCCTTTGTATGGCAAAGATCTGCAATCTTGGATTTCCATTACTTATATTCTGTTTTTGCCGAAATGGATTCAAAGAAAGTAGAGATAAGATACGATTTTATTTTTATACTATTGAATAATCTTTCGTGTACAAGGGAAGGGTTATCTTGAAAATTGTACCCTCTTCCGCTTTGCTTTCAACTTCGATTTCTCCCTTGTTTCGATCAACAAATTCTTTGCAAAGAATTAATCCCAATCCATTGCCTTTCTCTCCCCTTGTTCCGGGGTGTGATTTGTCTTTGTCCACATCAAAAATAGTTGTCAGTTGGTCTGCAGGAATTCCTGTGCCAGTATCTTTTACCCAAACCAGGGCATTGTCGTAATTGGCCTGGGCACCTACGGTTACTTTTCCGTTTTCGGGAGTAAATTTTATGGCGTTATTGATAAGGTTGCGGATTACGGTATCCAGCATATTTCGGTCGGAATACACTAGAATCGAGCCCGGAACTTTGCTTTCCAGCTGTATTTTTTTTCTGTTTGCAACCGATTGATAGGTCTCGGTGTTGTTTTTCAGGCTTTGAAACAGATCAATGGCTTCTGGTTGGTAGGGGAGTTTCCCTGATTTACTAAGCGACCAGGAGAGCAAATTGTCGGTTAAATTCAGAACCCGACGAACACTTTGATCCAACTCTTCATTCATATCCGACAGATTGTTGTATTTTTTCTGCTCAATATAAATTCCAACCAATTTTGAAATGTCGGCTACAGTTGCCAGTGGAGAACGAAGGTCATGCGAAATAATCTGGAACAACTTGTTCTTGGTTTGATTGGATTCCAGTAGCTCCCTGTTTTTTTGATCCAGGGTTTGCTTGTGCCATTCAATTCGCGCTTTCTGAAGATGCAGGAGTTTGTTAAATCTTCTGCTACGGTAGTAGGAGCGGGAGAACCAAATCACTACGCTAACTATTAGTAGAAGTAGAACAAGTAAACTGTTTCGTTGCAATTTTTTAAGCTGTAAATCTTTTGTCTTTTTTTCTACCTCAATCTCTTGCAGTTCGCTTTCTTTTTCTAGTAATGCAATCTGTTGTGCCTTTTTCTCACTATCAAATTTTTCCTGCATTTGGGCAATTTGCTTGATCCGCTCCTGGTTGATCAAGCTGTCTTGGATTATCTCATAATAATCGAAATGCAACAGAGCCTTTTTTGTATTTTTTTTGCTCAGGTAAATTCGGATTAATTCTTCGTGAGTGTTTTTTTGAACCACCAGGTTATGGGTTTCTTTGGCTGCTTGCAGACTTTTTAAGCGGTAGAGTAATGCACGGTTTAGATTCCCTTTCAAGTAGTAGGCATTTGCGATACTACTGTAGGTTGAGGTTAGCAATGCCTTGTTGTTTAATTTTTCTTTGATTTTTAGACTTTTGAAGAGATTCTGTAGGGCGAGATCATAATTATGTAACTCAATGTATGTTCCTCCCAAATTTTGATAGGTTTTTGCTAAATCAATGGAATTCGGTTTTTCTTGTAGGTACTCCAGGCTCTTTTGATGGTACTCCAAAGCCTTGTCAAAATTCTTGAGTTGGGAGTTAATGCTAGCCAGGTTGATATAGGAGGAAAGGAGAGATGAATGTTTTTTGAGTTTTTCTTTTAGTGCCAGACTTTCTTCATAGTAGTATAGGGCTTTGGGAAAGTCTTGCATGTCTTTATAGACCAGGCCAATGTTGTTGAGTGTTTGAGATTTCAGATTGTCTTGATGATAGTTTTCATATATTTTGAGACTGGCAAGAAAGTTCTTTAGAGCAATAGGATAATTTCCTTCAGTCCTATTTAGTATTCCTATATTATTATAAATTTTAGCTAATCCTAAGGAATCTTCTAAATGCCTATAGATGGTTTTTGAATTGGTATAATTCAGCAAAGCTTGTTTGTAATTTCCTTTGATCTTGTTTACTACTCCCATGCGTAGTAAAATTTTTGCTTCCTGTTTTTTTAAGTCTAATTTTTTGGCGTGTTGGAGTGCTATAGAGCAATAATGTATTGCTAAACTGGGTTTTGATCTATAATTGTTTCTAAACCATGCGTTGATTTCTTGGATTATTAAAGTGTCATTTGTTATGGATGCAATTTTGTTTTCTAAAATTGTATCTGATTGTTGGGCGTATGCAAAACACCCCCAAAGAAGAAGGCAGCAAATACAAATTATTCTCCTGAAATGCAGCATAGAAAAGGTAATTATTCTTTGTAATTGTTCAATAACCACCAGGATTAATAGATCAAACCTGGTGGTTGTAGTTTTTTGTTTAAATTTAATTAATTTTAGATTTGATCATCATCTGCATCATCATAATCCACATCGGTTCTACCTTCATTCTCAGGGGTTGATTCTGAATCTGCGACCATCATTCTGACCTTTCGTCTGTCAGGCAGAGGTCCTTCTTTCAATTCGATGTTGAATTCTTCCATTTTGGTTTCCTCGGTGGCTGATCCATTCGAGTTGATGTTCAGTTTGACCTCCCATACTTTTTGGTCATCTACAAGGGTTTCTTCCTGGCTGATGGCTTCAACAGAACTGTCGGCTGGAAGATTTACTACCGCATTTAATGTATATTCTCCGGTAGTTTTAGATTTTGTTAGGTTTACGTAGGGTTTAAAAAGTTTCATACACTTTTTGTTTTAGGGATTAAATAATAATACTTGGGATTTGTTTAAATAAAGGACTAAATCTCCTTTTAACGGGCGAAATTTAACATTTATTTGATTTCAATTTAGTAAAAAAACCAAATAATGTTAAATTATAGTAAAAATTTATGCCCAATATAATTTTTATAGATGGTGAACAAAAGGTATGATGAATGATAAACAGGTTGTAATAGAGTAGAAAGAGATGAAAAGGTTACTGAAGGTGGGGAAGAATGATTTTTTCCTGTTTTTACCCTTTTTTAATTCCAAATTGACAAAATCTATAAATAACCGTTTTTTTAGTTGTGCTGTATTATTGAATTAGGATGAATAAAACGAGCAGATATTGTTGTTGAGTGTAATGATATTTGTTTGATGTGGTAATAATTTTTCCCCTACGATTAGTACTATCCAATAACAAAGGGTGCAACCCCGTAGGCTGCACCCTTTTCCCAAAAATTAGACTGATTATACAAATGAATATCGAAGTGATATGCATTTCGATATTGTGTTGAGCTTTACAGCTCTTTTTTGATGGAGAAAAAGAATTCGATTCCTCCTTCCGGACGGTTTTTAGCGTAGATACGTCCCTTGTGAAATCCAATGGCATTTTTCACAATGGACAGCCCCAGTCCTGTTCCGCCCAATTTTCGGGCACGACCATTGTCTGCCCGGTAGAATCGTTCAAAAATGCGGGACAAGTGTTGCTCCGGGATTCCATTACCAGTATCGGCCAGGGAGAAGTAGTAGTAGTTGGCGTCTTCAAAGTAATTCTTGATTTGAATTACCGTTCCTTCTCCTGCATATTTAATTGAATTGTCAATTAGGTTTCGGAATATAGCATCCAGTAATTCGGGATTCCCTTTTACGATCTGATGCCTGGAAACATCTATTTCACAGGTAATCTTTTGTTCGGTTAATTTGAGTTCGAAATCGGCAACAATCTCATCCAGCATCAAGCGAATGGGCACCTGGCTTACCTCAAAAAGATTGCTTGCTTCCTCAATTTTTGTCAGCACCGAAATATCCTGGATCAGGCTGGACAATCGATTAACCTGGATACATGATCTTTCGATAAATTGATGTGCTTTTTCTGCTGGTAGATCGGGGTTGTCCTTTAAGGTTTCCAGAAAGCCGGAAATTGCCGTTACAGGGGTTTTTAATTCATGGGCAATATTCAATGTCATTTCCTGCTTAATGGTTTTCTCGTTTTCGGATTTGGTGATATCCGAAACGGAAATCTCAAAACTACCATCCAGGAAAATTACAACCTGGTAGAGGAAAACCCTGTGGCCGATTACTAAAGTCTTTTTTGTGGAAATCATATCCACATTGGGAACAAATTTACCATCCAAATGCTTAATGTTGGTATTGATAAATTGGGTGAGATCTTTTAATTCCTTTAATTTAAAAATCTCTTTGTAATTTTGGTGGTTTATATTCGAAATGAAGTTGATATAATCTATAAAATGACTATTCCAAAGGATCAGTTCTTTTTTCGGATTAAAAATAGCAATACCTTCCTGTGCGATCTGCAGGTGTTTGATTAGTTTCTCTTTCTCCTGACTTAGTTCTTCTGTCGTATTCTTTAATTGCTTGTATATTTTAATAATTTGTTGGTGAATTTCTTCCAATTCCGTTTTACCAAATTCCTGCGTATCGTCGATGTCTTCGTTGCGAGCGGCTCGTACTGCGAAATGCTTTAATTTGGAGATCGAATTGCCCAAATGATCCGTTACATAAATCAGTAGCAGTAAGGTAACACCAAACAGTCCCAGCATAAAGTAGAGGAAGAGGTTGTTGGCCTTAAGAAAGTTGATGATATCCTCGTCGTAGGGAAGCGCCGTGCGTATAAAATAATCGTAATAGAAACGGGAGTAGTAGTAATAGGTTTTACCTGTAGAGCCGGACAGGCGTATGTTACTTCCCTTTTGCGAATATTTTGATTTTTGAACTTCAGGACGTTGCAGGTGATTGTCCAGGCGGGAAAGATGTTTTACCGAAGAATCATATATCACCTGCCCTGTTGGGCTTATAATTGTTATCCGCATATCTTCTTCCGGCATCAATTGACGCAAAGAGTCTATTCCACTATAATCGACTGATTCCAGTAGACGTTGCTTTTTGATCAACTTGTGGATTTGTTGATTGTAGATATTAAGGGCGTATTCCAGTTTTTCTCTTTTGAACTGTCTCTCCTGGTTGTATTGGAAACCAGCTACAATAACTGAGAATAAAAGAACGATCAGGAAGAACGAAAAGAATAATTTCTTTTTGTATTTGGAGCTTTTTTTAAGGTAGTTGAATTTCATAAGTACTTTGTTACGATTTCAAATCTGTATTTTCTAAGTTAGTTTATGTTTTCCATATTTTCAGGAGTAATATAGTAACCATATCCTGATTTTGTTTTAATAATGGAATGATATTCTCCAATTTTCTTTCTTATTCTCCTGATATTAACATCAACTGTCCTGTCGCTCACTAGGGTATCGTTTTTCCATATTCTGTTCAGGATCTCCTCTCGGGAGAAAATTCGGCCTTGGTTACTTAAGAGTAGCCGAAGTAATTCATACTCTGTTTTGGTTAATTGAATATCCTTATTGTAAAGGATTACCTGCTTGAGGGCAGGGATCATTTTTAGTTCATTGTATTGTAAAATCTGGTAATCCTGTCGTTTCGGACCTATTCTATTTTGAATGACTTTTATGCGAGCTATGATTTCTTTTATAGAGAAAGGTTTCGCCACATAATCATCCGCTCCTGCATCAAAACCGGTCAATCGATCTTTTTCGGTTTCTTTGGCTGAGAGAAACAGGATGGGTTTCCGGTTTAAACTACTGTTGCGGCGAATGATCCTGGCCAATTCAAAACCGGAAATCTCACCCATCATTACATCCAAAATGAAAAAGTCGTACAGGCCCAAATCTCTTTTGAGGGCCTGCTCTGACGATAGACAATAATCTGCCTGAAACCCTTCCTTCTGTAGGTTAAACTGCAGGATTTCACATAGATCCTTTTCGTCGTCCACTAAGAGTATTTTCAAGTTTTCCATTGTAGCTGATCAGATGTTTTCAGATTGGTTCACTCAATAAAAATGACAGAATCGGTTGTTTATAAATCTTCTTCGTCCACCTCCTGATGGCGTAGGTCAATTCCTTTTTGGTAGTAGATAGAAGCCTCTGCAATGTTGGTGGCATTGTCGGCAATTCGTTCGATGCTGGATAGAATGCTGTTAAAATTAAGCACGTTATACAACTCCAACGGTTGAACTCCCTCCGGAGTTTTTTTGTTGATCAATAGTTTAACGAGTCTGTATTGTAAATCGTCAACTACTTCATCATTTTTAATGGTCCAGATGGCGTATTCCTGATCCTCTTCCTCAAAGGAGATTAGTGATTTCTTTACCATATTTAGGCTCATGGTGAACATATTCAATACAGAATCTTGTTGATCTGAAGGAATACTTCTGGGGGTAAGTTTTGAGATAAAACTAACAATGTTGTTGATCTGATCTCCGATGCGTTCAATGTTTCCGATCATTCGGAAATAGGATATGATTTGACGCAAATCCGAAGCCATGGGCTGATGCAATACTATTATTTGGATAATCTCCTCACTGATCCGAATCTCGAATTGATCAAGCTTGTCCTCGTTTTTTTTGAATTCCATCAGCATTTCTTCAGGGATGTTATCCATCCCTTTTATGATTAAATCCTCAAGGATATCAAACTGTCGGAAGAGAATATTTTTCGCTTTACTAAAATCTTTATCTACTTTGTTGAAAATTTTGTCTTTTCGAATTGACATAGTGTTTGTGTCTTTGATTTGATAATGGGATAACGAATTCATTGTAATGGCATCAACCGAATTTGCCGGTTAGATACTCCTCTGTTCTCTTGTCCTTGGGAGTGGTAAACAATGTTTTGGTCCGCCCGTATTCCACCAATTCGCCCAGGTACATAAACATGGAATAATCTGAAATTCGGGCTGCCTGAGACATGTTGTGGGTTACCAATACGATGGTAAAGTCTTTTTTTAACTTCACAAGCAGATCCTCAATGCGGGCAGTCGCAATCGGATCCAAAGCCGAGGTTGGCTCATCCATCAGAATAATATCCGGCGTGTAAGCTAGCGCCCGGGCAATACACAATCGTTGCTGCTGTCCTCCGGAAAGGAAGGTTCCCCGGTTGTGAAGAGAATCCTTTACTTCATCCCAAAGAGCAACTTCGCGTAGCGATTTTTCTACTACATCGTTCTTTTCGCTTTTGGACAGACGCACACCATTCAGTTTGTAACCAGCAATCACATTGTCGTAAATGCTCATGGTTGGGAAAGGATTTGGTCGTTGAAAAACCATTCCGATTTTCTTTCTCAAGAGGATGGGATTCAATTGGTAGATGTTTTCCTTTCCCAGGTAAACGCCTCCCTTTGAATGGGTGTCAGGGTAAAGCTCATGCATACGGTTGATTGCACGAAGCAAGGTGCTTTTCCCGCAGCCGGAAGGCCCCATAATTGCAGTGATTTTGTTCTTGGCAATTCCTGCCGATACGTCACGAATGGCGTATTTATCTCCACCGTAAGAAACCGATAGATTATCGATTTTTAGAATGGGATTGTCGATTTTTTGAATAGGTGTTTCGATGACTTTATGATCTAAAATTGTACTTTCCATTTCTTTGCAATTGCTTTAGCAGTGATGTTTAAAACAAGGATTAAGCCCAGTAGGAATAAGGAGGCACTCCATATCATACTCACCAGGTTGGGATCGTTATAAAACTCCCACACGAGTAGAGGTACTGCACTGGTTGGGCTACTTGGATCGGTATTAATAACTGTACTACCCAGGGCAGTAAGCATTAGAGGAGCAGTTTCTCCTGCAATTCGGGATATCCCCAAAATAATTCCGGTGAGGATCCCGCTCATTCCCGTTGGCAATATAATTCTAAGAATCACTTTGTAGTAGGGAACCCCCAGCGAAAGAGCAGCCTCCTTCAAGGTTCCCGGTATCATTTTCAATGTCTCTTCGGTAGAGCGAACGATAGAAGGCAACATCATAATGGCCAGGGCGACACTACCGGCCAGGGCGGAAAACCCGTTGGTAACCGGTTTTACAATCCAGATGTAACCAATTACCCCTAGTACGATGGAAGGAACCCCCTGAAGCATATCTACCACGAAGCGTACCGCACCGGCTAATTTACCCTTTTGTTCTTCGGCAAGATAGGTGCCTGCGAGTACTCCCAATGGGATGGCAATGAACGATGCTATAGATACAATTAAAAGGGTGCCCACAATCCCGTTGGCAATACCTCCGGGAATGATTTCGTTATTGGAAACTGCCAGCATTGCTTCCATTGTATCCGGCGCTACTTCGTAGAAAAACTCCAAATTGATCTGTTTGTACCCGTTTTTAACCAATTGCCATAGTATGGAGAGTAGGGGGACTGCAGATAGAAAGGCAAAAGCACACATAGCAAGGGTGAAAATTCTGTCCTTGATCAGTCTTTTTGAAAGATTTCTATCTGTTGTAATGCTTTGTGTTTTCATTGAGAGATATGTAAACGGCCAGGCCGGTATTTTTATCGATTTTGATACAACTCCAGCTGTTTGCATGGACTTGTTGAGCTTTAGTTTTCCAATCATGCCAAACGTTTCATGATGAATTTTCCAATTAGATTTACGATTCCTGTAATGATGAACAGAATCAGACCAATTTCAATCAGCGCAGTCAATTTCAGACCTTCCGCTTCACCAAATTGGTTGGCAATCAAACTTGCCATAGTGTTCCCAAGATCAAAAAGACTCGTTGGGAGTTTATTGGAGTTCCCAATCAGCATGGTAACTGCCATGGTTTCGCCTATGGCACGCCCCAGAGCCAGGATGTAACCGGCAAATATGCCCGAACCGGCGTTGGGGATAATTACATTTTTAACTACTTCGAATCGAGTGGCTCCCAGGGAGTAGGCTGCTTCTTTCAGGTTTCCCGGGACCATAGAAATAACCTCCGAACCCAGTGATGATGCATAGGGGATAATCATGATGGCCAAAACGATGGAGGAGGTAAAGATTCCAAATCCTTGTGCATTCAATCCCCATTCGGCTACAAGTGGTTTGATGGCATAGAAGCCCCACAAACCGTAAACAACAGAGGGGATTCCGGCTAACAATTCAACCATGGATCGAAGAATTCCAGGTATTCTACCTTTTTTAAAATATTCTCCCAGAAACAGAGAGATGGAGAAGGCAAATGGAAATGTTATCAGTAGGGCAAAAATGGAAGTAATTAGTGTACCGATAATAAATGGAAGTGCCCCGTAATTTTCCCTGTCTTCGGTAGGATCCCATTCGGTGGAAAAAATGAAATTCCATCCGAATTCTTTAAACGAAGGAATAGATCCCTGTATTAATGTTGCTACAATGCCTAAGGCAATGAGCAAGATCAGAATTCCACTTCCCGCGAGCAGGTATTTAAAAGTCTTTTCGCTATTCATATCTAGTCCTTCAAAAGAGGTTGAGGTTGTTTAAAAATTTCAGATCTGAGTTTTTAAACAACCTCAGAGTGATTTATTCATTAATTATACCATTTACGAAAATAAATGGGCTGGGATAATGCCGATACAGAATTGATGGAGAGTTGGATCCCGATAGTTATGGGGAGAAGCGCCTCAATAGCCATATCAATTCGTAACCGGTATTAATTGTAAATAGGAGTATTGTTGTAGGTGGCTTTTTTCAAAATAGCCTTAGCTTTGGTTACTGCTTTTTCTGGCAGTGGCGCATAGTGAACCTTCATGGTCTCCTTTTGTGCCTCCTCGCTAATTACCCAGTCAATCAGTTTCAGAGTCTGAAGCGCTTGATCCTTACTCCGGTTGTTGTAGTTCTGCTCCTTGTAGATAATCAACCATGTAAAGCTGGAAATTGGATATCCATTAGCGGCGTCAGAATCTGTAAGTGTTACTCTGGTATCAGTTGGGATTTCACCGGCAGCTGCCGCGCTAACTGATTCAACAGAAGGCATGATGTAGTTTCCTGCTTTGTTTTGGATGCTAGCAACAGGAATCTTTTGTGCGAAAGCATACTCCGATCCAATGTAACCAATGGCACCTTCGGTTTGGCTAATGGTTCCGGCTACTCCTGGATTTCCCTTAGCCCCGATTCCAACAGGCCATTTCAAAGCTTTTCCGGCACCAATTTGCTCTTTCCAGGCTTTGCTCACTTTGCTCATGTAATCGCTAAAGATGAAGGTGGTCCCACTACCGTCGGAACGATACACAACAGTAATTTCCTTGTTAGGTAGCTTAATTCCTGGATTTTCCTTGGCGATTTTAGCATCATTCCAATTGGTGATTTTTCCCATAAAGATGCCTTCCATCAATTCAGGAGTAAACTTTAATTGTGGTTTGCCAGGTAGGTTGTATGCAGCTACTACGGCACCCAAACAAGTTGGAACGTGTAGTACTTCGCCTGGCATGTCAGCTAATTTCTTGTCGTTCAGGAAAGCATCGGTGGCGCCGAAGTCCACGATCTTATCTTTCAGGCTTCGAATACCTCCACCGGATCCGATTCCACCGTAAGTAACCAAAAGTCCTTTTGATTTGGTGTAGGTTTTAAAGATCTTGTTGTAGAAAGGTTGAGGGAAAGTTGCCCCAGCTCCAGTAATGTTCTTAGCTTTTGCTGTGTTTTCGGTTTTTTTCTTACCGGAGTCGCCACAACTTGCCAACAAGGCCACTGTAATCACTGCGGTTAGAAGAAGTTGAATTCTTTTCATTTGGATTTAATTTTATTAATGAAACTTTCTTTGTTTTCTTTGCCAAATCAAGAGAAGCCTAAATGTTTTGTTTTCTCTTTAATTTTCTACTGCAATGTTAAGAAGCTAATGTTACAGGAATATTACAACAATGTTAAATAAATGTTACAATATGCAAGAGATTGAAAATCAAGATAAAACCCTTGTGTTTTTTAGCTAAAAGAATAGTTTGTCTTGCAGATTGCACTCGAATTCCGATCTTTGTTACAAATTTGTTTTTTTTATTTGTTATGTAAGTTTCTGATGGAATTGACATACCAATAGGTTTTTCTGAAAAGGATCTCAGTCTTTTTTTCTTCAGATCTAAATAGAATCGATAAAATCTGTTTAAATAAGGAGATCTATTGGGTAGTTGTTATTGTAGGGTGATTCAATGTGTGCCTTTTATCTAATAAAATCAGTAGACCTCCCTTTTTAGTTTTTTGAGGTTTTAATTGTTTAATTTCAGAGACTATTAAAATATTTTATATGGATGAAAATTATATAAAAGCTGCGGCTTTAATAAAATCAGCTCAATCACTCATTGCCTTTACTGGTGCAGGTGTATCGGTAGAGAGTGGTATTCCTTCTTTTAGGGGCGAAAACGGTATATGGAACAAATATGATCCCCAATGTCTAGAGTTGGATTATTTTTTCTCTCAGCCCAAAGATGCATGGATTGTTATAAAGGAAATATTTTATGATTTTTTCGGCGCTGCATCCCCCAATAAGGCACATGAGGTATTGGCTCAAATGGAAAAGGAGGGGATGTTACAATGTGTGGTAACTCAGAATATAGATAATTTACATCAGGAAGCAGGTTCGAGGGAAGTTTATGAGTTTCATGGGAATTCACAAAAGATGATCTGTACTCAATGTGGTAAAACCTATTGGCCTCAAGAGGTGGATTTGAATAATTTACCTCCTCTTTGCTCAGATGATCGATCCATTTTAAAACCCGATTTTGTATTCTTTGGCGAAGGAATTCCGGAAGTAGCTTATCAGAAATCTTTTGAGGCGGCACGAAATGCAGATGTTGTGCTTGTTATTGGAACAACGGGCGAGGTAATGCCAGCTTCGATGATTCCAATGGAGGCTAAGCGTAACGGAGCAACCATAATTGAAATCAATACGGAAACTTCAAATTATTCCAATCAAATTACGGATATCTTTTTGAGAGGAGCTGCTGGTGAAGTTTTGGCAAAATTGGGAAAAATGATTTTTTAGTCTATCGAAACATTTTGATTATTAATGATATGTCGTGTGTTGCGAAGGGAGTGATTGAGGGATAGATCATGAATTAAAGTGAAATTGTATATATTTGTTAATCGTTTGAGTGAGATTCATCTTTACGGGTACTATTAATTGCAATATTTAATTGGTTAATTATTACTGAAATAGTGCCTCGAAATGCTTGAGTGACGACTTTTATTATCAGTTTTCAATATTGTTGAGGCAGATGTAAAATAAATCTTCTGGCTTATACGAAGGGAAATGATGAATTAATAATTTTAGTTATTGAAAAAATCATAAAATATAGATCTTATGGATCAATCTCGATGCAATTTTTTTAAAAGATGATTTTGCAGATAAGGATTGATCGTAATCATGAGAGTATATTTTAAAAATTAGATACGTATGAAACTTTTAGAAGGAAAAACCGCTGTTGTGACTGGAGCTTCCAGAGGTATTGGAAAAGCTATTGCTATTGAATTTGCAAAGCAGGGAGCTAATGTTGCTTTCACTGATTTGTTTTATAATGAGCAAGCAATGGAAACAGAAAAGGAAATTGCTGCTTTCGGTGTAAAAGTTAAAGCTTATGCTTCTGATGCAAGTAATTTTGCAGATACTGACCGTGTTGTAGCAGAGATTGTAAAGGAGTTTGGTGCTGTTGATATTTTGGTTAACAATGCTGGTATTACCAAAGATACCTTGTTGATGCGTATGAGCGAGGAGCAATGGGATGCTGTTATCAATGTAAACCTTAAATCTGTATTCAACTTTACAAAAGCAGTTCAAAGAACTATGTTGAAGCAACGTTCAGGTTCTATCATCAACATGAGTTCTGTTGTAGGTGTTAGTGGAAATGCAGGTCAGGCCAACTATTCTGCTTCTAAAGCAGGTATCATCGGTTTCACCAAATCTGTTGCCAAAGAGTTGGGATCTCGTGGAATTCGTTCCAATGCGATTGCTCCCGGTTTCATTATTACCGAAATGACCGGACAACTTCCTGAAGATGTGCGTAAGGATTGGGAGAGCAAAATTCCATTGCGTCGTGGTGGAACAACTCAAGATATTGCTGATGTTTGCGTATTCTTGGGATCTGATATGTCATCTTACGTTTCCGGACAAACTATTCATGTTTGTGGTGGTATGAATATGTAATATTGATATTATAAAAAGGAAGGGGCTGTCGAATTTTTTTCGGCAGCTCCTTTTTTTTTATAATCAGATTCCTGACTTACTTCTTGTCCAAGCAGCTTTTTTATAAGGAATGGTGGTTGTCTGTTGAAATAGAAATTTTTCTTTGAAGGGGGGGGCTTTTTTTTGATGATTTATAAGATCGATGTTGATTGATGTGTTGAGATTTCAGTGAAGTTTTTTGTGTGGAAATTATGTTCGGTCGAAAAGTTTTTTATTTCAATTCATTTTTAATCATGAATAATATGTGTAAATTTCAAACAGCGAGAAGGTTGATTGTTTGATCTTAAAGAATTTTTTATGGATAAGAATTTACTGATGGCTTTGACCCAAAATCCTGAGTTGATTTCGGGAATCTATAATTTCTGTGATGGTTGGTGTGAACGATGTTCCTTTACGCAAAAGTGTTTAAAATACCTTATGATTGAAGAGGGTGTTGCTGATGAAAAAATAGGAGAGGAGGAATGCTCCGAAGAGAATTTGGATGAGGTTTTTCAGTTTAGTTTTGAGTTGTTGAATCAGGCTGCGAAAAAAATGGGGATGCCTCTTCCATCGGATGAAGATGAGTTTGATGAAGAGAAAGAGCAGCAAAAGGATGAGGCTGTTTTTGGAAGTCAAATCATGCTCCAGGCTGATAAATATGCCGAATTGGTAGAAAATTGGTTTGGGCTTCGAGAATCATTGATAGAGGAGCGGAAGAAGGCTTTACATGGATTAGTTCTATTGGGCGCTGATGCTTTTACTTTCCCTCGCTCTTTGGATCGATTTAAAGATCGTTGTGAGGTGATTCAATGGTATCAGTTTATTATCCCCTCTAAGCTTTTTCGAGCCTTGCGTGGGCAAATCGAAGGAGATGAAAATGCTAATGAATTTCAGGTGGAGGATTGTCGTGGGTCTGCTAAGGTTGCTCTCTTAGCCATCGACTCGTCTTTGGAAGCCTGGACTGGTTTGTTTGATTTCTTTCCGGATGAGGACGATAGTATTCTTCCCATCTTAATGTTGCTATCTGGAATGCGAACCCTTGTTGAAGCTGCTTTTCCCGATGCCCGCTCTTTTCAGCGCCCCGGATTCGATACTGCTTTGGATTGATGGAGCCTACTTCCTCCGGGGCTAAAGTGTAGGTTTAAAGACATTAAGTGTCAAGAAGTTTATTCTTGATGCTTTTGACATCCTTTTGTAGTTGATTCAATGATTTTGAAATTTGTGTCGGGTTTAGTTCTCCTTCAGGTAATTCAGTACTGATGTAATGTACAAATTTCCAGATTTCCCGCACTTCGGTTATGGGAATCTCATAGGGGGAATAGACTGGATTGAGTGAGATAAGCTCCAGACTACCCTTTTCCTTGATTTTATTTTTTATAGATTTGAAAACAATCCCTTCATTTAGTGTGAGTATGATGTAGTTTTCTCCATCTTTCAGATAACGCCAATCCTGAACAAATTCACCGGTTACCCATGAACCATCAGGAATGGGCAACATAGAATCCCCACTAATTTGGAATGTACGATATTTTTTTTCGCGGGGAAGAAAGGGGAGATTGAAGGCAGGCAGTTCCCGAATAAATTCCGGATCGAAGAAACCTCTGGTATAGCCGGCTTTGGCCTGTTCGGGTACCAATTCAATATTCTCAACTTCCTCCTGGTTGTCTACAGTTGTGGTGAGTACTCTTAATCGACTTCCGCTTAGAAACACGTCATCTCCATGCTCTACCATGTACAGCTGACTTTCTGATAGCTGTTTCAGATCTACCTTCACCAGGGTATCGATGGAAATTCCAAAATATTTGGAAAAATCAATCAGGGTAGGAATGCTGGGTAATGCTACCCCGTTTTCGTAACCACTAAGGGTTGATCGTTTTATTTCCAGGGTGAAAGCTACATCATCCTGTGTTCTTTTCTTACGCTTGCGCAGCAGCTTGATATTGGAGGGAAAAAACATAACAGTTTGCAGTTAATTTCGTAATGTCTATATTATAAACATTGTTTTGATTAAAATCTAATCAAAGTTAATTCTTTTCTGGTAAAGACACAAGTGTTGTTTTCATAAAGTAGTGATCGTGAGAAGAATAATTTTTTGATTGGATCAACCCATTTAGAAAGTCAAATAATGCAGACTGAGGAACGAAATATATTGCACTTGGATTTGGACACATTTTTTGTGTCGGTAGAGCGTTTACACAATCCAAAACTCAAGGGAATGCCCGTAATTATTGGTGGACTCTCCGACAGGGGAGTGGTGGCCGGTTGTAGCTACGAAAGTCGTCAGTTTGGGGTTCATTCGGCTATGCCAATGAAGATGGCTCGCTACTTGTGTCCCGAAGCCATCATAATTAGGGGTGATATGGAGGCGTATAGCAAATACTCTGATTTGGTAACAGGGATTATTGCAGAAAAGGCCCCTGTATACGAAAAGGCTTCCATTGATGAGCATTACCTGGACATCTCCGGGATGGATAAATTCTTTGGTTGTTTGAAGTGGAGTCATGAATTGCGACACAGCATTATGAAGAACACAGGTTTGCCCATCTCTTTTGGCCTGTCGATAAATAAAACCGTTTCGAAAATAGCGACCGGTGAGGCCAAGCCCAATGGGGAGCTGCAGGTGCCTTATTCTAATATTAAACCTTTCATGCATCCTTTATCTATAAAAAAGATACCCATGGTGGGAAGTAAGACTTATCAGTTGTTGCGTTCAATGGGAATTGTGACCATAGGTACCCTAAGTCAGATTCCTCCCGAAATGATGGAGCGGGTACTTGGTAAAAACGGTTTGGTGATTTGGAAGAAGGCCAATGGTGTAGATCCAACACCGGTGAAGGCCTATTCGGAGCAGAAATCCATGAGTTCCGAACGTACTTTTGAGAGGGATACTACCGATGTGAAAGTTTTGAACGATTTGTTGGTGCGTATGGTTGAGAAGCTCTCTTTTCAGTTGCGTAAGCAGGGCAAGATGACTTCCTGTATAACGGTAAAGATTCGCTATTCCAATTTTGATACGCATACGGTGCAAAAGCGTATTCCTTATACCTCTTTCGATCATGTGCTGATTGAGGTAGCCAAGGAATTGTTTCGGCAGTTGTATACCCGGCGAATGCTTATTCGCTTGATTGGCGTGCGTTTTAGCAAGATTATCAGCGGCACCTATCAAATGAATATGTTTGAGGATACCTCTGAGATGATTCAGCTCTACCAGAGTTTGGATCGCATTCGCAAACGCTTTGGCGACAAATCCATCCAACGTGCGGCAGGCTTGTACAAGCGGGAGGAACTTATGGGTACAAGAGTTGGATAGAATTCAAAACCCCTGAGTTAAGAGTAACTCAGGGGTGAGTAGAGGTTCTGGTCTTGGATGTTCCCATTCAATGATTGATTGGGAATACATCTAAACCAGTGTAGCTTCCTTTTGTACTTCAAAAACGGATTCCATAAAGTTCCTTGGGTTTTCAATTGAAATCAGATCGAAATCTTGTTTAAAGATCTCTTTCTTGAAGTCATTGAGATAATCCCTGAAGCGATTTTCGAACAGTTCCAGTAAGTAGAAATCAGATCCGTACAGGAATTTACATTTTACTTCCTGTTTTTTATCGAAGTATTCTTCTTTCACTTCCTTCAATCGATCTTCATCGGAGAAACAGGAAAGATCGGTGTAGGCATTCGGATAATCCGGATTTTGAATGATGCTGTAGATGGTAGGACGCCATTCGCCTCTGGCATCTTCACCGCCAAAATGAGCGAGATTCAAAGTCAGGTTGTTGTACTTCTCGAATACTTTTTCCCAAATGAGGGGATGATTTAGAATTCGTGCTCGCTTCTGAATAGCAGCACCTTTGTTGTCTGATCCCAAAACACTACTGCCGAAATCAATAACTTGATCCTTTACGTACTGCACTTCTTCCTGTCCTTGCTCATTTTCCAGGTAGATGTAACCGGTGATCTTTACCTTTTGAGCAAAAGTGGCAAAGCCACCATCCGAACAGTGTGCAGTGATGGGGATGTTGTGATTCTGACAATATTTGTAAATACAATCCTCATTCTCAGGAGAGCCGAAGAGGATCGGATCGGTTGGGGAGTAGCCCAGAGGACAATAGAGTTTTACGCCGGCAAATTTTTTATTTGGACCCACATACTGCTTAACCAGTTGCAAAGCGTCGGGACGGCGAGGATCTACAGAGAAGAAGGGGTATACAAGATTTTTGTATTCCGGGTTTTCAGAGAGTTGAAGCATTTGGGTGATTTGAGTTTCAAAGCTACTGGTATCTTTGAAAATGCTTCTGAACTTCTCAATGTTATCAGGTTCTTCAAGAAGAGGTTCTGTTGCCGTTTTAAGTTCCTTGTGTACATCCAGTAGGTAATCTACGGCTTCCAACAGATCTTTGTACGTTTCATTATCCTCCTTGTTTAATAGATGGATACTTCGTGTACTGTATTGAGTGCTTGCCTGCTGGGCCAGATCCATTACGTAAGTCTCCAGTTCCTCCTGAATTTTGCGAATCTCATCATTTAGTATTTGATCCTGATTATTGTATTGATCCAGAAAGGAGCGTTGAGCCTGGTCAGGTTCTGCAAAGCAGTAGCCAATGTCCAGCATAAGAGGAGTAACAATGTACTTTTCTTTTTCGAGAGCGAGGTATTTCCCCTGCAATACCTTATAAACTTCGGTACTGTTATCCTTGAAACCGATTTTAATGAATTTGGTGATTCGGATAATTTGCTGGGTTGTTTCTTTGATCTTTTTCAGGAAATCAAAAAAGCCCCGTTCTCTTCTTCCAAAAACAATACTTTCCAAATCACAAAGAATCTGCAGAAGAATCCTTTTGGTAAGAATGTCTTTGTTGAACACGTGACAGTGCGAATCAATTCTTTTCTTTTCCATGGACTAAATATTTTCTACAGTTTCTTTCTTGTTGATTTTTTTATTCCTTGTGGTTGCATTTTCATCCAGTTGGGGAACTTGTGAGTAATGATTGTTTCTCAGTTGGGTTCTTATTTTTCGTAACAGTTGTTCCCGGTTGAGATCATCGTTGTTAGCCCGGATTTCCTGGTTGAAATAGTATGTGAATGCCCCGTGCCAGTTATTGTTTATCAATGCATCAGCACTGGTTTGATTTGCTTTGCAACCCGACCATAAAATGTGGTTGTTCAACTTTTCATTCTTTTGAATTTTGTTTTTGGCATAGGGAAGAGCTCGCTCAGCTTTGTGGAAATGCTCATAGGATGGAGGTGGCATAAATCTAGGTCTTCTGGTCAGTAGAAAATCGATGGATTTTAAGCCGGTACCACTGTGGCAGGTATCCATAAATGCTTCCAATTGTACTTCTTTTGGCAATTGAGTGAACAAATTGTAGAGTTCAGCATCAATAATGATATGGTTTGGGTCCCAGGCATTTCCTTTTTGAGCCAAATCGTGAGGGCAGAAGGCTTCGTCCAGGCCGTCTTCCTCATCGCCATTAAGATCAACTACTTGAGTGCCGTGTGAGGATAGGCTGAAAACCAATTGGTTGTACTGGCCTTGTTTTGCACCCTCTACCATCTGGGTGAGATGATTCATGATGTTTTGCTTGGTAGCTTGTTCGTCGGTTAGCACAGTAATTTCGTCTGCCTGGAATCCGTAATAATCCATCAGAATAGAGGACATCATATTTGCGTCGTTAACGCAACCCTGGAGTGCAGCGCTTGCATAGTTCTTAAATTTGTTGATACCGATACATAAAGCTTTTCTTTTCATGATAATTAATTTTAATAATTAGAAATTTTAGTTAATTGGTGATTGTACTTGATAAGCATAAATCACCGATGTATAAAAGTGTTGGTTAAAAAGTGAAAGAGATATTGTTTACTGAAAGGTTTTACTTTGAAACAAGCTGCCTCGATCTGTTTTTTTTCTGGAGCGAAAATTGATCCATGATTGAAAAGTTCCAGTTTTCCCAATTGTCATTGAAAGTGTAGGTGTATTCCCCGGAACCGTTTTTTGTATAGCTGCAGGCATCATAGGTGGCTATGAACTGAACCGTAACTTTATCTTTGTCAACAGTCACAAGTTGATAGCCTACTGCATTGTCGATGTAGGTTTCGGGGATAACCATTTTGTTTTGGTACTCTCCGTCCCATTTGTGGTTATCGCTGCGATTGCCGGTTAGAAAAGGAGCTCCGCTCGGAGTGATAACTTGCTGTATATAACCTTTTATGGTTGAGTTGTCAGGTTTAAATACCGGAACTTTAGCGCGGGCATAAAAATGGTCGTGACCACAAAAATAAATTCCACCTCTTTGGTAAATCGATCGCAGAAATACATCTCGTCGGAGAGGTTGTTCGCCCAGGCAATCTTTGTGGTGAGCCGCAAATGCCGGAGTATGACCAAAAACAAATACATGTTTCGCTTTTGGATTGTTCTTCAGTACACGATTTACCCATGCCTGATTTAAGCCAATGCCTTTTTTCTGAGAGGAACTGGCATGCATGTATTCATCTACGCCCAGAAACAAAGAGTTGTTGTAAGTAAAACTATAGGTAAATCCGATTTCATTTTTGGGGCCATTGGCAGGCAATGTATATCCGATACTCTTCATCCAGGCTGCTTTAATGCTGTCTCCAGGCAGAATTTGCTGATAGCATTCATGATTGCCGCGAACCGGATAAAGAGGAATTTCCATATTGCTGCCCGGCAAACCAATTCCCTGTGATGCGGCTGCCTCCAAAAAACTTTGGAATTGAGTGGCGTTGGCTGGAGGAGTTGGTTCGTACCATTTAACGTTTCCACAAATGAAATCCCCTGGTGCCAGTACAAGTACAGCTCCCTGTTCTTTTAAGTGTTGACAGATAGCCTTTACTGCCGAGACATTTACCCCGTTTTTACCATTTTCATGTCCATTACTTCTTGTATCGCAAAGAACAGCAAATTTAAAGGACTGGGCATGGAGTAGGTTTAGTCCGAGAAGTATTGCTACTGCAAACAATAAAAATTTTTTCATAAACTACTTTCTGTTGATAATTGATTTCGATGAACTCAATTGGTTAACCTTCTTCATCAGCTCCAAATCTTATAGTAAGGCTCAGGGCTGATGAAGAAAGGTGCAAAGTATTTGTAGAGGATTCTTTTGGAAGATTCATAAGAAGTTGATGTCGTTGCACTTCTGTGTCCAAAATAATCCCTGTTCATCTGAAGAAAAAGGGCTATCCGTTGATAGCTTCTTTGTGCATTTCTTCTTTAATTGATTTGTCTCTTAACTGATCGATTGCTTGCCAGTTAACTTGGTAAACCAATACTTTTGAATTGTTACTTGTGGGTTCTGTTCCAATGTAAAGGTGTTTCATATCGGCAGAGAATTCTCCTTCGCTAATGATTTGTCCTATATTTTCACTTGAAACTTCAGTCCAATCCATGGTTTCATAGAATTTTAATGTGCCGTCGAAGCCTCCGGCCATTATGTGTTTTCCATCAGGAGTGCAATTTATAGTGTATACATAATCTCCGAAAGCCTGGATAGTATGCACTAAAGTCCAATCCTGGGTGCGGATAATGTATATTCTTCCGTCGTTGTAGCCACCGCCAATTGCCAGATATTTGTCATTGTTAAAGAAGACTGGAGAATAGGTTCCATTTGCTTCTTCCAGATGGATTTCCTTAATGAAACCAGATTGAGTGTTATAGATCTGGATGTTTTTCTTTTCATAGCCACCAGTTAATGCAATCCATTTTTCGTTGTTTGAAATGGCAACAGTTGCATCTTGACCCGATTGTGGATTTGTTACCTTATGCTCCTGTATTTCATTGTAATTGTTGTATGCATCCAATATCTTGATGGACGATCCGGAGAAAGTAACCAGGAATTTGGCTGGATAAATTTGATGGAAGGGGCGTACCGCAAATTTATAAACATTAGGAATTTCTTTAATGAGATTGTGCTTCTGATCAAAGATGTTTAGCTGATTGCTGTTGGCTACAGCTAATTCTCCATTACCAAAATAGTGAATTTGGGTATTCCAGGAAGAAAAGTTTTTGGTGAAAGTATTCTGGTTGTTTTGTAAATCGTGAACTACCAGTTTGTTGCCGGGAGAGCTATTGCCAACATTTACTCCGTAAGCAATTAATGTGCTGTTTTTTTGGTTCTGAGTGCTCAAACCTCTTACACCATAGGTGTTAACAGCTATGGTGTTTTGCAATGCTAAAAAATTAGTGTTTTTTTTCATCATCTTTTTTTTTGATTGTTAGTATTAAACTTGTGTTAATAAAGGTATTCCGGTATTGATTACTGACTATTCCCAGGGGGACAGAGTTGTTCCCTGACGGGATAATGCTGCACCCCAAGGGGCATTTGTTGTTCCCCTTGGGGACGGCTTTGTTCCCCTTGCTATTTGTTCTTCACCCCTAGGGGATCAAACCAAAAGACAAGTGGATAGAGATGTTCCCCCAGGGGATGGTTACGATCCCCTGGGGGCAGGTTCCATTCCCCTTAGGGATTTAGTTTCGAAACTTTCGCATTCTTTTCACCAACTCATTGTTTTTGCCTAGAATACCTGAAATTAGATCGGCTAGGTTGGACGCTTCTGTATAGGCCTCCTTAAGTAATAAGTTGGAATGCTTTGTAGCTTCCTTTGCCTTGGCGGCTGCCTCGTGCTGCGCAATTTCAGCAGAATCAGACTGACTTTTTTTCTCTCTCAAACCATTTACCCGGTTGGTGGGATCAAAGCCATTCTCGGTTAAGTTGGTTTTTTCTTCCTCTAGTAGGGAGATGATTTGTGATACAAAATCACGCTTTTTAGCTTCATTCATTCTTGTCATCTTGCTTTTTTTTAGGTTCAAATATTTTGAGCTTAATAAAAACAAATAAGGGGATGAGGTGTATTGATGGCGTTAGCAATGCATGGCTTCGGTGCATAGTAATTCTTTTTCCTGGTGATGTTTGGGAGTAAGAATCTCCTTGGTGGCCCATTGTAAATCTTCCATTAACTTTTGAGCCATATCTTCGTTGAAGCCATCCTTAATTACCATTCGCATTACTGTTTCCTTCTGCTTGGGTTTTGCCATTGGATATACGGGAAGCACCCAGCCTCTTTCTTTCATCTTGTAGGCGATAGTTTTAAGAGGTTCGTGTTCAATCTGTGCATATTTAGTTTCCTGTTTTAGTTTGATACAAACCAATGGCAAACCATTGTCATGACTTACCAGGTCAAAAACTTGCTCTTCATTAATGATTATAGCAGGAATGTAATTTTTGATTTGATGATAGATGTGCATCAATTGGTTCATTACCTGTGAATATCCGGTTATTCCCAAGCGAACGAAGTTGTAGTATTGGGCATAAACATTGGAAGCTCCCCGGGAGAAATTCAATCCGAAATCTTCCTGTGATTCACCCAGATAACTGATTTCAAAAATCAGATCTTTGTCAATGTCGTTTTTATCTCTCCAGATGGCCCATCCCAATCCTGGGTAAACCAATCCATACTTGTGGCCCGATAGATTGATGGAACGTACATTGTTTAGTTGGAAATCCCATACAATGTGTTTTAATTCTTCGGCAAAGGGAGCAACGAAACCACCGCTTGCAGCATCCACATGAATAGGAATGTTCCATGAGTTTTGCTGCGTATTGTATTCCTCCACTATATCATTCAATTGGTTGATGTCGTCGAATTCACCGCTGTAGGTGTTGCCAAGAATGCCTACCACACCTATGGTGCATTCATTCAGCTTTTCCTTTACCTGAGAAAGATCCATGCGATTGTTGTCGTCAATATCTACCAGAATTTCTTCTACTTCAAAATAGCGGGTGAATTTTTTCCAGCAAACCTGTACATTGGTGCCCATAATTAGCTGTGGTTTTCCTGGAGGGGTCATATTCTTGTTTTCCCAGAACTTCTTCCATTTCCACTTCATGGCCAATCCGGCAAGATGAATGGCTTCCGAAGAGCCTATGGTTGATGTTCCGGTGGGAAAGTCGTTTGGGCTCGCGTGCAGCATGTTTGCGATCATTGTTACGCAACGATCCTGAACATCAATGACTCTTGGATAAATGGGCTTATCGATGAAATTTTTGGAAAGGTTCTCCTGAATGATTCGCTCGGCCTCGGGTTCCATCCAGGTGGTAACAAAAGAAGCCATGTTCAGACGAGGATTGGCATCGAAAAAGCTTTCTGAATGGACCAATTCATAGGCTTCCCGTGGCGATCTTGTTTTCTCTTCGAGATGTTCTTTAGGGATATCTCTTTCCTCTGACATTTGTCTGTTGTTGATAGTTGAAGCCTGTAGCTTCTGCTCTAAATTCTTGCCTCTTTTGGTTTTGGTATGTGTAATGCTTTTTGATAACATGATATTTTGTGTTATAGGTTTGTAACAATGTGAAATGCTCTCTTTGGGTCTTGCTGACCGAGAGTGCTATATCTTTGTGTTAGAATTGTGTTACCCTGGAGGCTTTTCTCCATAGAGGGAGAAAAGCCTCCAGGGTAAATTGATTTTCTAATTTTTGATCAGTTCCTTTTTCTCGAAAAAGAGCGTTTGAGCATTTTTCTTTTCGTAGGAGGTGGGGCCTTCGTAATACCCTACCTCGCGAAGCCACCACTCAGGGTAATTCACTTTTTGCATAATCTCGCTTTCGGTAGTGATGCAACCATCGTTGTATTTCACGATAAGTTGTTTGGCCAGTTTCCACCAGGCTTTTCGAACCTTTCTGGTATTTTTCTTACAAAAATGAGTTAAGGCTTCCCGATCAATGTTTTCAGGGGTATTTTTCCGAAACTCTTCGGTTTGCCTCTCTATTTCCTTATAGGCCCAATTTTCAAGTTTCTGCTGTTCCTGCACAATATCATCCATCATGTAGGAATATTTGAGCGTAGCATAGTTTGCCACATAGTTAAAGGCCCACCAGGCACTTTTAAAGTTAAAATCTACCAGGTTCATGGTTTCCATGGTCTTGGGCATTTCTTTAATCCCAACATAGAATGGCATTAAGCAATTGGCAGCCGGACGGTCCAATCCGATCCATGAAATACCACCGATTGCATCGGGAAGGCTTTTACGTGCCTGATTGATCCAGAACATTCCGCATCTGTAAATGGATATTGGACGCTCCCAGGCACCGCGTGGCGTATAAACACTTAGTTTGAAAGCATCCCCTTTGTCGGGATTGTTTTCGTAGCGAGTGGGATTTTCCCAAGGCCCGGCTGCAAGACCTGCAGTCAGGTCAAATTCAGTTCCTTCGTAGTGATCACGATAAATTCCGGCTATATCCGCAACCGAAAGTTTCGTGTCGGGAATTACATGGAATGGGTATTCTTTCGTGTAGCCATTTTCAACCCAGGCAGATAGATTTGCTGATGGTTTTACTTTAGAGAGTGCTCGCCAAACACGGCGTAAAGAGTAGTATGGATGACCGTACTCGCCATAGCTAACGGTTTTAAGCCAATCCAGCTTTCCCTGCTCCGGATTCCACCAACCATTTTTCTCGCAGACCTCAAAAAGGTTGTCCGAGTGCATCATGTCTTCGGAATTGGATTGTATCTCCCGAATGCGGAATTCATTGGCTGCAACAAAGTATCCATTATCAGGGACTCGTTGAGCAACCCAGATGCCATCGGTCCCGTTCATGTCGTAACCGCACATTTCCATTACCCAGGCCTCTTCTGTATCACCAATCAATAGGGTTTCACCGGTGCCGTAGTAGCCGTATTCTTTTATGAGTTTCCCCATAAGTTTTATGGCCTCCCTTGCTTTTGTGCATCGTTCCAATGCAACGCGTGAAAGTTCGGCACTGTAAAAAATCCGCTTGCCAGGTTCAGGATTTGGATGAATCTTTGCCCCGCAGGTACACTCCCCAATCATCAATTGATGTTCGTTCATTATTCCGTAATTGGAGTCGAAATAGGCGTAGGTGTGCTTTGCCTGGGGGATACTTCCCAGTGGGATGCTTTCGTCGTAAGGGGTTTCCTGGTTCTGTTCCGGGTAGTCCTTTGTATTGTAACCTGGTCCCCTGGATGTACCAATGTACCTCCTTAATTCGGTGGAATTGTAGTTTTCCTTTCCAAATTCTTTGGTTTGAGGATTGTAAACCTTCATTTCGTGGCCCAAGCTGCAATCATCATAGTAAACGTTGCGCATCGAACCTTCTGCATGGTTGGCGGCCGGAACGTAAATTACTCGTTCATCAGCTACATCATCATCCGAATGAGCTACAATTACTGAACCATCAACGGTGGCATCTTTGCCTGCAATCATTGTTGTACAAGCAAACTGTGGCCTTGTGGAATTTTTTTTGATTTTAGACATCTAATTTTGGGTTTAATGAAAAATCCAGGACTCATTTTTATTGCTTGAAAGAGAGCAATGAATAGCCCTGTAAAATTCTTTTTGTTAATGAATTGAAGGAGCCGGACTTTAGTCTCGGATTCATACCGGGAAATCAAATCAATGGGAATTGATATTGCCAGTAATCAGAGGAATAGAAAACAAATCGGGAAAAGAAGATTTTCTTCCATCCCGATAATTAAATTTATGAAATTCATCATATTGCCTCCAAAAAAAAGTGTGCTTTTTTTCCGTTAATCATTAATTTTTGTATGCTCATGTAAGATATTTAACCTTTTATTGAGTGTTGATTGCCGGTATAGAAACAGAGAAAGAATGATAAAGATTCTATATCCAACTCTGTTTGTACAGGGAGGGAAGGTGTTGTATCAGTCAGAAGAATTGTGTTTTTAGGATTTTATTCATTAGGAATTATTGCTTAATTATATGATTTTTGGAGATCATTCCGGAAAAGGATAAATTGGTAGTATTGTTAAGGAATGAATGGAGAGGATTAGGAAATTAATTTAAATCTGATTCTTTCTTTTATACCTGATTCGGAATAATGATTTATTCTTCGAGTCATGGTTTTGTATGATTTTAGAATTCCTTCTATGTATCTGAATTGTCATTCATATTATAGCTTGCGTTATGGCACTCTTTCTGTTGAGCGATTGGTGAAACTGGCCCGTAGAAATGGAGTCAGGAAGCTAGTTTTGACGGATATTAACAATTCCACGGGAATGATAGATTTCGTTAAATACTGCAAAGAGGAAGGGATTGAACCGGTGGGGGGGATTGATTTTCGCAATCAAAATAGGCAGTTGTATGTGGGAATTGCTCGAAACAATGATGGCTTTCGCGAATTGAATGAATTTTTGAGTGATCATTTGATACATAAGAAGGAGCTACCGGATCGTGCTCCTGAATTTCGGAACTGCTTTGTTGTGTATCCCTGGAAAGCTGTAGAATTTGACACACTTAGGGCACACGAATTTATGGGGGTGGGGGTGCAACAACTTAATCGAATTCAATTTGTAGTGCCACCCCATTGTATGGACAAATTGGTGGTACATCAACCGGTAAGTTTTGCTTCTGCGGAAGAATATGAGTTACATCGGAACTTAAGGGCCATCGATAACAATTGTCTTCTGGATCTATTGCCCCCGGAACAGGTTGGTGCTTCTTCCGAGCAAATGATTCCTTTTGGGGAATTGCAGAAGGTTTTTGCTGGTTTTTCAAATATAGGGAAGAATACTTGCCAGTTGCTGGACAAGTGTCATATTAATTTTGAATTTAAGAAAGTAAAGAACAAACAGACTTTTACAGGATGTAAGGAGGATGATCGCCTGTTGCTGGAGAAGTTGGCTCTGGAGGGTTGGCATTACCGTTACGGAGATTATGCAGATGCTCTGAATCGTGTACGGCACGAGTTAAAAATTATCCACGAGCTGGGTTTTTCGGCCTATTTCCTTATCACCTGGGATATTATTCGCTATTCCATGAGTCGTGGATTCTATCATGTAGGCCGGGGAAGCGGAGCCAATTCAGTGGTTGCCTATTGCCTGAAGATTACGGATGTGGATCCCATTGAATTGGATTTGTACTTCGAACGGTTTATTAATCCGAAGCGGAGCAGTCCCCCCGATTTTGATATTGATTTTTCATGGAAGGAAAGGGAAGAGGTGCAGGATTACATTTTCAAGAGATATGGCCAGGAGCATACTGCTTTTCTGGGAACGATGTCCACTTTTAAGGGGAAATCTATCCTTAGGGAATTGGGGAAAGTTCATGGGTTGCCCAAGCAGGAGATCGATTTGCTGATAAAGGATCCTGAAAATTCCATGAACCAAAATGAGGTGTGTCGAAGAATTCTTCGAATCGGCCGAATGATGACGGATTTTCCCAATCTACGTAGTATTCATGCCGGGGGAATTCTGGTATCGGAAGAATCCATAACCTCATATACGGCACTGGATATGCCACCCAAGGGGTTCCCAACTACCCAGTGGGATATGTATGCGGCGGAGGAAATTGGTTTCGAAAAAATTGATATTCTTTCGCAACGCGGTTTGGGCCATATTCAAGATTGTGTTGAAATAGTCAGGGAGAATTGTGGTGTGGATGTGGATATTCACAAGGTGGATGAATTTAAGGTGAATCCGAAGGTGAAGCAACAATTGAAATCGGGTGAAACCATCGGGTGTTTTTATATTGAGAGCCCCGCAATGCGTGGTTTGCTTAAAAAGTTGCGGTGCGATAACTACCTTAGCCTGGTGGCAGCCAGCTCTATTATCCGTCCCGGAGTGGCCCGTTCGGGTATGATGAGGGAGTACATTCATCGTTTTCACAATCCGGGTAAATTCAAATACCTGCATCCGGTGATGAAGGAGCAGTTGGAAGAAACTTACGGGGTAATGGTTTACCAGGAGGATGTACTGAAAGTATGCCATCATTTTGCTGGTCTCGACCTGGCCGATGCCGATGTGCTTCGCCGTGCCATGAGTGGGAAGTATCGTTCACGAAAGGAATTCCAGAAAATCATTGACAAGTTCTTTTCCAATTGTAAAGAAAGGGGCTACTCCGATGAGTTAGCGAAGGAGGTATGGCGACAGATCGAATCCTTTGCCGGCTACTCATTTTCCAAAGCGCACTCTGCTTCCTACGCCGTTGAGAGTTATCAGAGCTTGTATCTTAAGGCACATTTCCCCCTGGAGTTTATGGTGGCGGTAATCAATAATTTTGGAGGTTTTTACCGTTCCTGGGTTTATGTGAACGAGGCCAAACGTTGGGGGGCCAATATCCTTTTGCCCTGTGTCAATCATAGTGAGCATTTGGTCTGTATCAAGGGAAAGGATGTTTACCTTGGGTTTGTGCTACTTGCTAATTTTGAACGGAAAATGTCGAGAGCTTTGGTAGAGGAAAGGGCTGGCAATGGTGTTTATAAAAATTTGGAAGATTTTATTCACAGGGTTCCAATTAAGCGGGAGCAGCTGCTATTGCTTATTCGTATCGGAGCCTTCCGGTTTACAGGCAAACCCAAAGCCGACCTGATGTGGGAGGCACACATGCATTTTAGTGACAGGAAAGAGGAGAAAACTCAGACTGAGTTGTTTGCTCAACCCCGTAGGGATTTTGTACTGCCAACTTTGGAATCCAATCCATTGGAGGATGCTTATGATGAAATGGAGCTGCTGGGCTTTCCAGTATCGATCTCCTATATGGATCTTCTGCAAACCTCTTTTCGTGGACAGGTAACAGCTTCCACACTTTTGGATAATGTTGGCAAAACCATAAAGTTGGTTGGGGTGTTGGTGTGCATAAAGTATGTGAAAACGGTTCGTAAGGAGTTGATGCATTTTGGGACCTTTCTGGATCAGAAGGGGGAGTTTTTTGATACGGTGCATTTTCCAAATACTCTGAAGGAGTATCCCTTCCGGGGGCATGGGGTATATCTGATCCTGGGCGAGGTAACACAGGAGTTTGGTTATCCCAGTATTACAGTTCAGAAGTTGGCTAAGTTGCCGATCAAATCCGATCCCAGAGAACAGGATTAGTTCGTAAAATAGTCCCTCGGGATTGGCTGGCAATCCAATATTAAATTTTACCCTCTTTCAATTTAAGACTGGCAAGAGATTGTTAATAATGGCATTGAAGGAGTACTTTCCTGCAGCGATCTGCTAACCCCCGGAACTGTGCTTAAATTGATTCACATTGGATTGTTGCCAGAAAAGGCGACAAAGTAAATAGGAGATCAGAAATTCTACACTCATTCCTTTTTGTTTTATATTCTGTAGACATTTCAGCAGATGGGTCAATCGTTGAGCTTGTTGCACTTCCCCCAGGGAAAAACGTTTAAATAAAGAAAAAAATCCTTATATATGTAATGCGTTGTAAGGAATCCTACAAACCTACTCTCTGCACTATAAATCTTGGTTTTTCGCTAGGCATAACCAGTGATCTTTTAATCAAGCTGCTAAATTTTTCGCTTCATCCTTTTAAGCTAATGGACATACTGAAAAGATTTATATATGTATCATAAATTAATCATCAATATTTTGACGATAATGAATAAATACACCGATTAACAGGTCGTTTGGCGATTGTTGCTTGTTGTTTAAATTAAACATAGGATGAAGAGTTGTTGATATGTATTCTTTCCTTCATGGAATAGGATATTGAAAAGTTTCCACAATGGGTATTTTCACCCATATGCTACATGTTATATAGTATTTCTTGAAAAATTTTGATCTAATTTGACAAGTGTTATCCACTATAGCTTAATTGCTTGGAGTACAAAGCAATGCGAGTGGTGTGGTTGGGAGCGTGAGTTGATATTCAAACGTTTACGTATGGGAAGTACTGTTTTAAAACAGTTTCTTATCTACAATTAAAGTATTTATATTCGTCATCGAATAAGGAAATAATTCTTTAAACCGTATCAGAATCTAAATATAGGTTTCTTTGAATTGATGTAAGAGTTTTAAACTGCACAATTCGGCATGCAAGGTTTAAGATAGAATTCAATTGAGATAAATTGGAAATTCCTTGAGTTTGTCTTAGAAAATTACTTGAAAATAATATTTAAAGATGAAGGTATCTGAAAAGTTAGATCTCTTAAAGAAGAAAAGAGAAGAAGTTAAAATGATGGGCGGGGAAGCTCGGGTTGCCAAGCAACACGATAAAGGTAAGCTTTCTGCTCGTGAGAGAATAGACTTGCTTTTTGATGAAGGAAGTTTTAGAGAATTGGATATGTTTGTGGAACACCGTTGTACAAACTTTGGCTTCGAAAGCACTGAGATTCCTGCTGATGGAGTTATTATCGGTCATGGTTTGGTTAATGGACGAACAGTATTCGCTTACTCTCAGGATTTTACTTCTAGAGGTGGATCTTTAGGAGAAATGCACGCTGCAAAAATCTGTAAAGTAATGGATTTGGCAGTTAGCGCCGGAGCTCCTGTCGTAGGACTTAATGATTCAGGTGGAGCGCGTGTAGAAGAAGGTGTTGATGCATTGAAAGGTTACGGCGAAATTTTTATGCGTAACTCAAGAGCATCAGGTGTGGTTCCACAGATTTCTGCTATTATGGGTCCTTGTGCCGGTGGTGCAGTATATTCTCCTGCTATGACCGACTTTGTTTACATGGTTAAAAAGCAGAGTCACATGTTTATTACATCTCCTTATGTAATTAAGACAGTTACAGGTGAAGAGACTACTTTCGAAGAGTTGGGTGGAGCTATGGCTCACAACGCTAAGAGTGGTAACGCTCACTTCGCTTGCGATACTGATGAAGAGACAATTGAAGCAATTCGCGATTTGTTGAGTTACTTGCCAAATAACAACCTGGAGGAAACTCCACAATTGGCAATGGGTGACGATCCTCAGCGTGTTTGTGAAGAATTGGATACTATGATTCCTGATGATGCAAAAACACCTTACGATATGAAGGCTGTTATTGAATCAGTGCTTGACCAGGGTGAATTCTACGAAGTGCACGAGCACTATGCAGAGAATGCAATCATCGGGTTTGGTCGTTTGGATAACCAATCAGTAGGTATCATCGCAAATCAGCCATTAATTCAGGCAGGATGTTTGGATATCGATGCTTCTGATAAGATTTCTCGCTTCGTTCGTACTTGTGATGCTTTCAATATTCCAATGGTAACATTTGTTGACGTTCCTGGATACCTTCCTGGAGTACAGCAAGAGCTGGGTGGTATCATCCGTCACGGTGCAAAACTACTCTGGAGTTATGCTGAGGCTACTGTGCCTAAGTTTACTGTTGTTACACGTAAGGATTACGGTGGAGCTTACCTGGCAATGTGTTCTAAACCATTAGGAGCTGATATGGTATTTGCTTGGCCAACTGCTGAAATTGCAGTAATGGGTGCTAAGGGTGCTGTAGAGGTAATCTCATCTTACAAGAAAGAGATTGCTGCTGCTGAAGATAAGCAAGCCAAAACTGATGAGAAGATTAAGGAGTACGAAGATGCATTTAACGTTCCTTATTTGGCAGCTCAGCGTGGATATATTGATGACGTAATTCTTCCTAGCGAAACTCGTGCTCGTTTGATTGATGCATTGAATGCAATGAAAACAAAAGCAGAAGTATTGCCAGCTAAGAAACACGGAAATATTCCATTGTAAGAAAGACTTTTAAGAAATTAATTATTAATACCAATAATTATGACACGAGAAGAAAAGATTAAAAAAGCAATTTCAGTTGCAGTTGCATACTACATCGAGGAAGAAAAAGCTGAAGCATTAAAAGTTGAAGAATCAAAAAATGGTTCTTGGGCACGTACCGGCGTCAAAATGATGATGGCTAAACGTAAGATTGTACAGCTTCGCGGTAGAAGTCTAAGAAGTGCATAATTCTATTTTCCGGATTATTAGGAAAAGTATTAATCAACAAAAAAGATAAAAAAGATGACATTCGATAAGCACGGGGTTTTACAAATGACCCAACTAAATTTTGACAGCGATCGTCCAAAAGCTGAAAATCCAATTAAAATTAACGACGTAAGTTTGCGTGATGGACACCAGTCCCTATTTGCTACCCGTGGTCGTACAGAAGATATGTTGCCAGTTGCAGAAATGATCGATGAGGCAGGATATAATGCTGTTGAGACCTGGGGTGGTGCTACTTTTGATACAATGCACCGTTTCTTGGGTGAAGATCCTTGGGAGCGTCTAAGAGTATTGAAGAAACACATGCCTAAAACTCCATTTTCAATGCTTCTTCGTGGGCAGAACGTGGTAGGATACCGTAACTATGCTGATGATGTAGTGAAAGCTTTCGTTCAGCGTTCTATCGATAATGGTATGGATATCTTCCGTTGTTTCGATGCTTTGAACGATTTCAGAAACTTCGAAACTGCAGCTAAAGTTATTAAGGATAACAAGAAGCACTTGCAGGGTGTTGTATGTTATACTTTGAATCAGCCTCGTTTGGGTGGTGAAGTTTACAACATGGAATACTACATCAATAAAGTGAAAGATTTGCTTGAATTTGGTGTAGACTCTGTTTGTATCAAGGATATGGCAGGTTTGATCGCTCCTTACGATATCTATAACCTGGTACGTGAAATTAAGAAATTCACCGATACACCAATTAACCTTCATACTCACTTTACTTCGGGTATGGGTGATTTGGCTATCTTCAAAGCTATCGAGGCTGGTGTAGATATCGTAGATACTTGTATCGGGCCTTACGCTTACCGTACTTCTCACGCAGCTGTTGAGCCATTGATCATGTCTCTATTGGGTACAAACCGTGATTCAGGAATGGACATTAACAAGATTAATGCAATTGCTGAAGAGATGGAGAAATACATCCCTAAATACAAGCACTTGGATAACAATCCTAAGTATGCTACAACTGATATCAATGTATTGTTGCACCAGACTCCTGGTGGAATGCTTTCTAACCTTGTAAACCAGTTGAAGGCTATGGATGCATTGGATAAGCTTCCAGAAGTATATCGTTTGCTTCCTAAAGTACGTAAAGATCTTGGTAATATTCCATTGGTTACTCCTACATCTCAGATTGTTGGTGTACAAACAGTAAACAATGTATTGTTCGATTCTTACGAAGGAGAATATGCACAAATTACTAAAGAGGTAAAAGACCTTTGCTACGGATTGTATGGTAAAACTACTCATCCAATCAACCCTGAGGTTCAGAAGAAAGCTCTTAAGGATTACCCAAGAGGTGAGGAGCCTATCACAACTCGTCCAGGATCGATTCTTGAGCCGGAAATGGAAGGTGTTAAAAACGAATTCGCTGATCTTGCCAAAGATATCGATGATGAAGTTTTATGCGCACTTTATCCTATAACAGGAAAACGCTTCTTGAAATGGAAGTATGGTATGGAAGAAATTCCTGCTGATGTGAAAGCGAAGACCATGGCAGAAGTTGAGAAAGAGCAGGAATTAGTGAGAAAAGCCCTTTCCGGAGAATTGACTTCTAAAGGAAAAGGTAACGGTCGTGAGTTGGAAGTTACTGTTGATGGCGAAACATTTACTGTTGAAATCAACGATCCAAACGGACCTGCTACACCTCAATTCAAAGGTCGTAAGAAGAAGGAAGCTGCTGCTGACGAAAATGCTACCGGAAGCGTTGTTGCTCCAATCCCAGGTATGATTGTTGAGTGCAAAGTGAAAGTAGGCGACGAGGTAAAAGTTGGAGATACATTAGTAGTATTGGAAGCGATGAAGATGATGAATAATCTTGATGCTAAAGCGGAAGGTACTGTAAAAGAGATTAAGTGTGATTCTGGCGACTCTGTTGCTAAAGGCGATTTGCTTTTAGTAGTTGAGCCAAAAGCCTAATGACTATTTAATAATTGAGTTCTTAAAACCCCCTGAATTTATTTTCAGGGGGTATTTTTTTATTATGTTTGTCGAATAGTGGAACTTTTTTATGAACGAAATGATAAGACTGACAGAACTTACCAGGGAGCATCTTCCCAACTTTTACGAATGGTTAAACGATGAGGAAGTAATTAAATACTCCCTGACTGCTTTTCAGAAAATTAATGCAAAATCGGATATAGACAAGTGGTTTGATTCGGTGTTGGAAAGTAGAGATATGAACAAGGCTATAGTTGACGAAGAAAGTGGACTATGCATAGGTTATGCTGGAATCAGTGGCATTTCCACGGTTAACCGGAGTGGTGAATATTTCATTTTCATAGGTGATAAGAAATTCTGGGGGAAAGGATTCGGAACCGAAGTTACACGAAAAGTCATTGATTTTGGATTCGATAAGTTGAAATTGAATCGGATTATGCTGACCGTATCGGATGAAAATGTAGGTGGTGTGAAGGCCTATACCAAAGCAGGATTTACTGGAGAAGGTATTCTCCGTCAGGCTTGTTTTCGGGATGGAAAATTTCATAACAAGATTATAATGTCTATCTTAAGGAAGGAATGGGAAATGCTTTAAGTCTATTTCGATATCTAACCTAAATAGTACGATCCATGTTTACCAAAGCCATTGTTCGAACTCCCTCTCAAAGTATGGTGGAGGGACTTACCTCAGTTAATTTAGGGCTTCCAGACTACTCTAAAGCCTTGCTTCAGCACAAGCAATACATTAAAGCATTACAAAGTTGCGGACTGGAGGTTTTGGTTCTGGATGCAGATGAGGGATTCCCCGATTCCACATTTGTTGAGGATGTGGCCTTGCTTACCCCATATTGTGCGATTATTACCAATCCCGGAGCAGTTGCCCGGAAGGGTGAAACCGAAGGGCTGGAAAAGGTTCTGTGTCCCTTCTTTTCCCGGATTGAAACGATACAAGCTCCCGGAACACTGGAAGCTGGTGATGTTATGATGGTTGGAAATCATTACTATATTGGTCTTTCGGAGCGGACCAATGAGGAGGGAGCCTGTCAATTGATAGCTATTTTGGAGAAGTACGGCATGAAGGGGGCCACGGTTTCTCTGGAAAAGGTACTGCATCTAAAAACAGGAGTTGCTTACCTGGAAAATAATAATCTGGTAGTTTGTGGTGAATTTCTGGAGAAAATGGATTTTCAGGAATTCAATTTATTGGAAATCGATGAGGAGGATAGTTATGCAGCCAATTGCGTCTGGGTAAATGGAACAGTTTTAATACCTCAGGGGTTTCCAAGAGTCAGGGCCATTATTGAAGCTGCTGGTTATCCTGTTTTGGAAGTGGATGTTTCGGAGTTTCGAAAACTGGATGGAGGTCTCAGTTGTTTATCTCTTCGTTTCTAACGGCTAGTATGAATCTGGAGAGAAATCGTTTCTTGGGGTAATAGAATGCCGTTCATAAGTTTCAAAAGCCTCTTTTCTTAATTATCCTCGTTATTGTTCAAGTATTGGGGGAGATCTCCTTTTTATTTTACGGCTATCCCGATGTTGTATCATCTCTTTTCTTAAAATTTCTTTGTTATTTGTGTTGTTGGTGGCGGTGGTGAATGAGCTAGTTCTCAATAGGAAGTCGTGCAAAACCAAGCCAAATTAATTGCAATTGCGAATTATTATTGGTAATTTATCAAAACATAATTCCTTTTTTATCAATTGCTCCATTTGTTTAAAAAAAATAACTATGAAATTTATTACCTATACAGCAAAAAATTTTCGGAAGATTGAGTATTTGCGATACCTTCCTGAGGAAGTGAAACGTGAAATCGAAATCGTCTCTAAAGTTATTCCTTTCAAAACGAACAATTATGTGGTTGATTATTTAATAGATTGGGAAAACTATGCTACAGATCCCATTTATATTCTCAATTTTCCCAACAAGGAAATGTTAACCCCCGGACAATATTTTAGGCTAAAGCAAGCCGTGGATGGACGTTGGTCAAAAGTGCTGCTCGATCAGGTGATCAAAGAAATCAGAAGAGAGATGAATCCGCATCCGGCTCAGCAAATGACTAATGTCCCTTGTCTTAATGGACAAAGATTGAACGGTCTTCAGCATAAATACAGAGATATTGTGCTCTTTTTCCCCAGCCAGGGGCAATCTTGCCATGCCCATTGTACTTTTTGCTTTCGATGGCCCCAATTTGTAAATGAAATGGAGCTTAAGTTTTCCATGCGTGAAATCGAAAAGGTTGTAGAATATATTCGAGAGAACAAAAGTATCAATGAAATTCTTTTTACGGGGGGGGATCCAATGATTATGAAGCCTTCGGTGCTTGCAAGCTACATAGATTGTTTGATTGATGCTCAACTGGAGAATCTGACAACAATTCGTTTGGGAACAAAATCTTTAAGTTACTGGCCTTTCGCTTTTCTTCCGGATTTTAATGAGGAGGCAGAACAAATGTTGAATCTCTTTCGGAAGATTACCCAGAGTGGTTTGCATTTGTCTTTTATGGCTCATTTCAATCATTGGGTCGAAATGGATAATGAGGTAGTTCAGGAAGCCATTAGAAATATTCGGGCTACGGGGGCCGAAATTCGGACTCAGTCTCCGGTTTTGAATCATATCAACAATGATAGTTCCGTTTGGGCGAAGATGTGGAAACAACAGGTTCATTTGGGAATGGTTCCCTACTATATGTTTATTGAGCGGGAAACCGGGCCTTTTGAATATTTCAAGGTCCCTCTAGCTGAAGTCTATCGCATGTACAATAAGGCTGCCAAAATATCTGGTAGTTTGGCAAAAACTGTTACGGCTCCTGTTATGTCAGCTTCAAAAGGGAAGGTACAAATAATGGGAATTGTAGAGAATCCCCTGGATAGGCAAAACTACTTTATGATGCAATATGTACGTCATCGGGATTATACACAAACCTATAAGCCATTTTTTATGGAGTATGATGAGGAAGCTACATGGGTGGATCAATTGGAGGTAGTTGAAATGTATTCTCGGGAATCCTGAGAGGTAGATTAGATAAGTAATCTGTATTCATCGAAATGAAAAAGATCGTATTCTATTTCTTCTCAACCTACTGAATAAATTGGGTTGGGGGAGGGTTAATAAATACGATTTGTAAGAAACGAAATATATGAAGTTGGATTCAAGAGGGGAGAAGAGTTTAGAGAACCTTTTCCCCTTTTTTCAATTGGTGGAATATGATTCAAATTCCCAGAAAAGAATTCATAAGTGCTGTATTATAATTTTTAATTGCAAGGTGGGTTGCTTGATTGACGGTAATTGATTCGAAACAAATAAATCAAAATCAATAATGAAATCCTATATACTCTTCGGCTTAAAAGAAATTCGGGGTATCTTCCCTTTTCAACAATTTAAGTTTCCTTTTTTAGTGGTTTTCTATACACTCTTCTTTTCGCACGGGTATGTTCAGGCCCAGGATCATTTTACAATATCCGGAAGGGTCGTTAATAGTCAAACAGGCAAGCCTGTTGAATTTGCTACTGTGTGTGTGCTTAATCAATCCGTGGGTGTAATAACCAATGATATGGGTGAATTTACTTTTAAGTTACCCCTCAAATATCAAGGGGGTGATCTTTGTGTTTCTTCTATTGGTTTTAAAAATTATACGCGAAGGATTCAGGAGATTATTGGATATTCAACTTCCTGCAGGATTGAACTTACACCTAATGTTTACAAGCTTAAGGAGATTGCTGTTTTGGCTAAAAGGAAAAGAATGGCTCCGGAACAGATTGTTGAAAAAGCTATAGATGCTATTCCGGATAATTATTCAAATCAGAGCTTTTTGCTTAAGGGATACTATCGGGATTATCTAAAGAATCAGGGAGAATATATCAATCTGTTGGAGGCAGCTCTTGAGATAGAAGATCAAGGGTTTGGGAAAAGGGATTTTGAGACAACCAGGTATAAATTGCTACAGACTAGAATTGATGACGATTATGACTATGATCGAACCAAGAATCTGGAATATGATAATAAACTTGGGAAGTTTATTCCGGGAGTTGTGCTGCAATCTTTTGGAGGAAATGAGTTATCGGTGTTGCGTGCTCATGATCCTGTCCGGAATGTAAATCGGTTTTCGTTTTCTTTTATCAATTGTTTAAAAGATGATTTTTTGAATAATCATTTATTTACGGTTGATAGTGTTACTGTTGTGAACGATCAATATGTATATTGTATTGGTTTTGAATATCAGAATGATTTGGGTGAGCCTGTTCGTTTCTTATCCGCAAGTATTGGAGATTATATTCCTCAAAAGGAAAAAATTGAAAAATATAATATTAGAGGGAAAATATATATATCCGCCAGCAATTATTCAATTCTAAAAATTGTTTATACCAATTATTTTAAAAATAGGAATAAACGGAAGGGCAAAATTTACGAGATGATCGTGGAGTACAAGGAATATAAAAAGAAAATGTATTTGAATTATCTTTCATTCTCAAATTATTTTGAAATGCGGGATTATTCTAATGATTTCTATTTTAGAATAGAAGATGCTGTTTACAAAGATGATTTAAAGCAATTGGTGTTGAAGTTTAATAATAAAATTGATCAAAGCTCAGCTTTGAAGAATAGAAATTATAAGGTTCGATACAAAGGCAAAAGGATTCCGATTGAGAAAATTCGGTTGGAAGATTCTAAAACTGTTATTTTGCATTTTGATTATTTTCAAACAATGAAACATGATAAGTATTTTACTTTTGATGTTAGTCATTTGGTTGATGTTAAGGGGAATGAGATAAATCGATTGAAAACCGTTCCGATGTATCAGTTTCGGGAGCTCTTTGTAAATGAAGTAAAGCTACGGGATTTTAACCCTATTTCATATCATTCATCAAACTCCAAAATTCGTCCCTTATACCTGCAGAAAAAAGCCGACAACCATTCATTTTGGGATAGTTACAATTATGTTCGAAATCAACCCTTGCAAAAATAGTTTTTGATGTAATCGAATTATGAGGATGAATTTCTAAAACAGCTCAAATTCTGTCCTGTTTCCAAATTTAAGTGATGTTTATTTCATTGAATTATAAATGAAGGCGTAATTAGGTTGTTGTATTTGAAAATTATAAAAAATAATTCCACTTTTTGCCATTTTTTGAATATAGATTTTTGTAAATTGAATGTAGTCTACAAACTCTGTTTCAAAGCTGTCCACTATATTATCCGCACTTTTCAGAATTAAGGGATTAGGAACGGCTAAACAGAAATTTATGGCAACTATCGTTCATTTTGATATTGGAGCTGAGGACCCCCAACGGGCAAAGGAATTCTACGAAGGCTTATTCAATTGGAAGATTGTATTGCTCACAGGTCCCGTGGATTACTATTGGATCGAAACAGGTGATATTGATGGAGAGTATGGGCTTACCGGAGGAATTGCAAAGAGGGAGCCTTCCGATCAAGGAATCTTAAACTTTATTGGTGTCACTTCCATTGATAAGTATATTAAGAAAGTTGAAGAATTGGGAGGGGAAGTGATTGAATCCAAAAAGGTGGTTCCGGGTTCAGGTTACTTGGCGATATGCCGGGATACTGAAAAAAATGTATTTGGCCTATGGCAGGATGATATGAGTGCAATTTGAAAAGGTGAATAATAACTTTAAACGGCATTATAGATATGGAGGAGAGCAGTAGCAAAATATGGACACATTGGTTCGAGATTCCGGTTTTAGAGATGGATCGTGCCAGAGATTTTTTTGAAACAATATTTGAGACCAGTATCGAAATCCATGATATGGGTTCCCTAAAAATGGGGATTTTTCCCCATGGAGAGGTGGGCTGTGCTCTGTGTCAAAATGAGTGGTATCAACCTGGGCAGGAAGGCCCACTGGTTTATATGGACGCTGGCCCGGATTTGCAAAATGTTTTGGATCGGGTCGAAGAAGCCGGGGGAAAAGTTATTGTTCCAAAGAAACTGATATCAGAAGAGCATGGTTTTATGGCCGTATTTATCGATACGGAAGGGAATCGGTTGGCTTTACATTCTATGAAATAGAATTATTTAAGAAATAAAAAGCCGGACCAATTGCTCCGGCTTTCCTTTAACCCTAATTTATATCTCTATGAAAAGACTTACTTATCTATCTGTTATAGATAGGTTGCAAAGGTAAGTTGTAAGGAGGTTAAGGGGAGTGAAGAAAGGTTAACATACCTTAAAATGGACGCTTTGAGTCCGGGAAGAAAGTGTTTCCCAAGTTTCAGCGATGCTTGGAATATCCCAAAGGAATGGCTAGATTTAGCGGATCGTTAGATCTTTTATTCTTTGATCTTGCTCTGGAAGTTGAATTGGAGTAAGTCAAAAACCAATGGAAATTAAAAGTTTAATCCTTGTAAATTATTAATATGACCCGATTACGTCCTGTGCGCACTGTTGATGAAATTCCTGTAGAATATAGAAATACCCCCATCGGGCTGCTATTTGAATATCACAATATGGGTAGATCCGATGCAGCTTACGATGAGGCCAAACTCCTGGTTGGAATGTGTATGGACAATCGGAAGCGTTTGAATATACCTGAGAATTTTGCCTATGTTATACGTACCGGAGGGGCCAATTTGCAATACAGCGATTTTAAGATTTCATTTGCCGTAGGAGTTGGGAATGTTCAGCATTTGGCAGTGATGGGGCACAACCATTGCGGTATGGTGAACCTGGTTGGGAAGAAAGAACAATTCATTTCGGGTTTGGTAAGTAATGCAGGTTGGAGTCGAAACAAAGCCGAAGAACATTTTGCCAGTTTGGCTCCTCTTTTTGAAATCCAAAATGAGACTGAATTTGTTTTGAGCCAGGTAGAGCGTCTGAAGAATAAGTATCCGAAAATATGTATCGTTCCTCTCTTTTATGATGTAGACGACAATCAGATTTATCTGGTAGAGGAATAGGATGTGTGGTATAAAAAAAGAAAGGAGTTCCAATTATAGGACTCCTTTCTTTTTATTGGTTTCTTACTGGTTTAGTCCCCTGTTTTTCAACAATGGTTCAATGCTAGGTTCTTGTCCTCTGAATTTTTTATATTGAATCATTCCTTCATCGCTACCACACTCCTGTAAGCAGTGCAATCTGAATTTGGCGGCCAACTCCTTGTTGTAAATGTCACCCGACATTTTAAAGGCGTTGAAAGCGTCCGCATCCAATACGGCAGCCCAGATGTATACGTAGTAACCGGCGGTATAGCCATCTCCGAAGATGTGTCCGAAATAGGTGGTACGGTAACGTGGCAGAATTTCGTCGATCAAGCCCAGTTTTTTCATCGCATTCTTTTCGAAATTCATCACATTGATGTCTTTGGCTTCGGTTAGGTTATGGTATTCCAAATCGAGCAATGCAGCTGCCAGGTATTCGATGGTTGCGAATCCCTGGTTGAAGTGACCGCTTTGTTGGATTTTCTCAATCAATTCGTTTGGAATTACCTCACCGGTTTTGTAATGCTTGGCATAGGCTTTCAGTACTTGTGGTTCTCCTGCCCAGTTCTCCATAACTTGTGAAGGCAACTCCACGTAATCCCGAGGCACGCTTCCTGCTGTTCTGTCGTATTTTCCTTCGGTAAAGAGACCGTGCAAGCTGTGACCAAATTCATGAAAGAGAGTGGTTACCTCGTCCCAGGTTAGTAGGGAAGGAGCATCCGCAGTAGGCTTGGTAAAGTTACAAACGATCGATGCTACAGGATCTACCTTTTTGCCCTTATCCCATCCGGCTGAGCGGAAACCAGTGCACCATGCACCTACTTGCTTGCTCTCGCGGGGGTGGTAATCCAGGTAAAGGATTCCAACGTGCTCTCCATTGGCTTCCTTCACCTCAAAGGTTTCAACATCCTTATGGTATACCGGAAGATCGGTGCGTTTTTCAAATGTGATACCGTACAGTTGGTTGGCTACATGGAACATTCCGTCACGAACATTGGAAAGCTGGAAGTAGGGCTTTAATTCATTCTCGTCCAGATCAAATTTCTCTTTGCGTAACTTTTCTGAATAGTACCACCAATCCCATGATTTAAGTTTGAAATTGCCGCCTTCTCGGTCAATGATTTTTTGCATCTCTTTTACCTCTTTTTTGGCAATGGGAAGAGCTGCATTCCAGAGTTTCATTAAGAATTCATTCACCTTTTCGGGGGTTTTGGCCATGTTGTTGTCGATCACAAAATCAGCATAGCTGTCAAATCCCATTACATGGGCTTTTTGCACACGCAGTTGAACCAATTTGGCAAAAAGTTCTTTGTTGTCGTTTTCGTTGCCATTGTTGCCGCGCATGAAGTAGCCACGATAGATTTTCTCACGTAATTTACGGTTTTGTGCATATTGCAGGAAGGGAATCATGCTGGGCTTGTCAAGAGTGAATACCCATTTGCCTTCCATGTTTTTTGCCTTCGCTGCTTCGGCGGCTCCATCAATAACGGCTTGAGGCAGACCGGCTAGATCTTTTGAGTTATCGATTACAAGCATGAAGTTTTTACCGGTTTCAGCCAACAGATTTTCGTCCAATTTTAGCGAAAGCATTGACATTTCAGAATTCAACTTGCGCAATTCGTCCTTCTTTTCCGGTGAAAGATTTGCTCCTTTGCGCTCAAAATCTCGGAAATATTTTTCAACGACACGAATTTGCTGATCATCCAGGTTCATTTCCTTGCGTTGATTGTAAACGGCTTTAATTTTTGCAAAAAGCTTTTCATTCAGGGCGATGTCGTCGTTGTGTTTCGACATCAGGGGGGTGAGTTTGCGGGCAATATTTTGTATTTGCTCGTTGGTGTTAGCTCCCTGAATATTATAAAAAACGTTGCCTACTTTAGTCAGAAGCTTTCCAGCTTTATCGTATGCGAGAATAGTATTCTCAAAGTTGGGTTTCTCATTGTTGTTTACGATGGCATCAATTTCTGCTTTGTGTTGCTTCATACCTTCAATAAAAGCCGGCATGTAGTGGGTTGTATCTATCTTATCGAAGGGGGGAACTTCGAAGGGAGTTTGATATTTGGCAAAAAATGGATTATCCACTTTTGCAGCCTCTTTACTTCCGTCGGAACAGGCGGAAAATAATCCAATGGTAATTGCCATTAGTCCAATTTTAAAATTTTTCATTTAGAGATTATTTAATTAGAATTAGCTTGGTCACATAAAATAAATGGATTCACGGGGATTATACAAGTTTTCTATATCATAATTCTGTTTGTTTTCCCAACGGTTTGTTTTGCATTCCCATCGGAAGTATGGATAAATAGGACAGGATTACAATCCCGTCTTTTATATTCAAGTCAGGGGGGCGGAGTTAGAATCCATACCCCACAGGCCCGTAACCAGGCACACTTACATATCCGCGGGTATTTCCCCGGTCGTAATTGCCGGAACTAAAGCGCGTGGACCAGAAATTGTCACCGCCTTCCCATTGTCCTTGCATGGCATTTTGTTGGGCGGTTTGGTAAAGGTTTACTGTGGGAATGGGATTGCCCTCGTAACCGGCATTTCCCAGGTGGTCGAACCAGTAGAATCCCGGTTGAATAGGGTAGCCCAATACCTGGCTCCATACCAGCCATTCGTTGTAAGGCAATTCACGACCATTTACCACAACACTGGTTGTACCATTGGATGCCGACTTTTGTAATTCTCCAAATTCATGGCCAGGCAGCATAAAGCCAAATGCGGCATAACCAATCGCTCCGTACAATCCACTTTTACTATCGTACCAATAATTGCCCGGTTTGGGTTTTACTCCGTATATGGTTTCAATTTCAGTAATTTGAGCATCGGATAGGGGAGTGCCATTAATGATGATCTGGTCGGTGGTATCCAGGGAATTGGCTATAATTAATGCCTCCATGTTTCCCTGGGTCATTTTGACTCCGGGATTATCGTACAGGTGATAATCGGAACTTAGAATTTGGGGAAATTCTTTTATTCCATCCTTTTGTGATGGATTTACTGCTAAAAGTTGGAGGGAAAGCAATAAAAGTATCAGAAGTAAATTTGCTAATATTTTTTTCATACCTCAATTTTGTAACGATTTTGCTTTTGTTGAACGGTTAACTTTTCCCGGGAGGAATGAGATGCACTAAGAAAAAAGAATTATTCGGATGTCTTTTTTCTGTGGGTCAAATTGTGTGAGGGGCAAGTATTCCCTTTGATATCTATAGTTTGAAATATTTTCCTGTTTAGTTTTTGTTGATTGTTATAATGTTCCTTCAATTTAAGAAAATTTGGTTTAATGAGCTTTTAGATTAGTTGCTTTTTTGACTTTATAGCAGTAAATCAATTATGTAGGGAAAGGATGAGGCAGGCCACACTTTTGTGCGAACTATTGAAATTGTAGGACAATCAAATGTTCTATTTTGATGTTTTTCTTGTTCGTTTTGTTAAATTTGGCTCCGCAAAAAATCCTACTTTTTATGCTCCTAACGAACATTATTCTTTGGGTTCCGGATAGAGTTTCTTTCGTACGAAGGGATTTCCTAATGTTGATTTGTTTGTAGGTAAGTTCGTAGAAAGAGTCAATTTTAAATTAATAAATACAAATGAAAGGAATTTTAACCATTGGACTTCTGCTAATAAGCAATACCTTTATGACACTTGCCTGGTATGGACATTTGAAGTTTTCGGAATGGAAATGGTTCAATAAATTGGGGTTGGTTTCCATTGTCCTTATTAGTTGGGCGATTGCTCTGCTGGAATATGCCTTTCAGGTTCCTGCTAATAAGATAGGGTTTAAGGAAAATGGCGGACCATTTAGCCTGATTCAATTAAAAGTTATACAGGAAGTTATCACCTTGGTGGCTTTTGCAGTTTTTACACTAGTTGTATTTAAAACAGAAACATTTCGAACAAATCATATCATCGCTTTTGTTTTTTTAATTTTAGCAGTATATTTTATGTTTAAAAAATAAATACGAATTTAATAAACTTTGAGACGATGTGGATACAAGATGAACTTCAAGGAGAATTGATTCGTCAAGGGGCAGATTTGGTACGTTTTGTTGATGTGTCGCAATTGTCGGACAAACAAAACCAAGGCTATCCCAATGCCATCTTAATAGGTATATTGCTGTCTCCGGCTTATCTCCGTGAAGTAACAGAGACGGTGGAATATGTGGAAGAAATGATTCGGAACAATCGGGTGGAGGAGGACGAATTTCATCTTAAGGAAGCTAAAACCGATCAATTGGCTGATTCTACTGCAGACTTTCTTGTATCCAAAGGCTATTCGGCCTATTCTCAATCAGAGAACAATATCCTATCGACAGGTTTTTTCGATGAAAATACGAAAAGCACGCCCTTGCCGCATAAAACGATTGCCGGACTCGCTGGTTTAGGATGGATTGGAAAACACAATTTGTTGGTAACTACTAAATTTGGCAGTGCAATTAGTATGTGTACTGTATTAACCGATGCTCCTTTAAAGACCGTATTGCATTCTCCTTCCCAATCCCTTTGTGGGGATTGCCATATCTGTGAAACGATTTGTCCGGTTGAGGCAATAAAAGGGAAACATTGGGATACTGGAATTTCCAGAGACGAGATTGTTGATGTGTACCAATGCAAAACCTGCTTGAAATGCTTGGCTCTTTGCCCCTGGACTCAAAAGTACATAAGAAACAATTAATAGAAAAGAGTCATCGGTTGGCCTGCAGAGTATTTAATAATCGTTTTTTTTTCATCTCAACCACTATAATTATTCCATTTTTATTTGTGGTAGCAGAGTTTCAATTTTTCGTTTACAATAGATGTTTTGGCTTAAATATGTTAATAAAAACATGAAATTGTATTGAAGTTTTGTTAAATTTCAACCTCAAAATAATTCCTTTTCTCTTAAAATGTTATGGACATATATTCAGAATCAATTGAAGTTGATTTTTGTATGGGATCTGGAGGAAGTTATTTATATTAAAACCCACAAAATGAAGAAAATATATTTACTGTTTTTTATAGGATTGTTTTGTAGTTTAAGTGTAGAAGCAAAAAAAGTGGAGGTTGAAGGCCGGATAATATTTGCAAATGATACAATTAGCGTGAAGATGAAAATTCCAGTCACTCTATTGACTCTTGACCTAAAATATGATGAATTGCAATACAAAATTAAATATTACGATGCGAAAGGTAAAAAATGTGTGCTAAAACCTGACGGAGCTAAGGAGGTTCGTTTTAAATATAAGCATCAGGAAGTTAGAATGTTGTCGCGGAAGAAAATTGCTGGTGTTGGAAATCTATTTTCCGCGAATAAAAATATATTTTTAAGACTGAAGATTGATGGTCCGTTACAACTTTTTTATTTTTATTGTAAGCAAAATTATTATGGTGCACATAATAACTCAATGAATGTAATGTTTGGGGGATTTACGGTTGATGATTACAAATTCTTAATACAGAAGAAAGGTGGCGAATTAAAATGTCCTAAATTATTTACATTCCGCAAAGAGATGATTGAATATTTGCAGGATTGTCCGGATATAGTTCGAAGGATTAAGAATAAGGAATTTAAAAAGAGAGATTTGGAGGAACTCGTAAGATTATACAATAAGGAATATAGAAAATTAAAATCTGGTGTATAATTGCTCTGTTTTGAGAGTTTGGTTGCATACAATTAGTATTACTAATTTCTGTTTAATCAGATCAGTTTTCTTACAATTTGAATCTGGTCATGATTTTAGTTGTGGTGAAATTTGCCTTTAGATAGTAAGACCATGTCGAATAACAAGATAGAATTCAGAGAACTTACTGATTTGGAACGCCTGCCCGAAATCCATGCCTTAGCTTATGAGGGCTTATTGGAGAATGGGTACATACTACCCAATACATCTCAGCAAAAAAGCATTCATCCACATCTAGATAATTTGGAGGAAACCTCTGTTATTGTAGGTGAATGCAATGGGCAGATAATTGCGACGGATACAATAACGATTGATGGATCGCAAGGTTTGTCGACTGATGTTTATTTTGGATCGAAAACCAATGAGATACGCAGACAATACGGTAAAATTGCTTGTTTATGGCGCTTTTGCACCGAAAAAATGAATCGGAACAGGATCAGTTTGGTTATTGATATGATGAATTTTCTGTTGGATCAATTGCATAGGAAGGAAGTAGAAGTTGGTTTGACAATTGTGGAAAAGAGGCACAAAAAGATTCATCAAAAGTTGTTTGGAGCCCAAATTATTGAAGAGAAGAAAATACAGATCGAAAAAGATTCCAAAGAGATTGAAGTCGTGTTGATGATGTTTGAAATTGATCGTATTCAAAACATTCGGAAGGGAAAATAGGCTTAATTAACCTCCATTACAGATCAGTTTTCTATTTTGTACTATTGGCTTAAAGTATGCAATTTAAGATAAGTAATAGTAGACGACCTGCTCCCATAAAAATAAAGAATTTTCTGTTTTAATTGATAGAAATGCTTTAATTTTTTAGTGTATTATTTTGAGTTGGAAGGACCGAGATATAAGTACAATAATTCCATTGTTTTATGGGCAAATAAAAAATCATTTTAGAAATATAGGAATACCTACAATTTACAGATTTGTAGCGATCGTGGGTTTTGCTTAATTTAGGGCTATAATTTAAAGTTGATGATTAGAGCCTTTGCAATTGTAGTTGTACTTGTGTCTTTTCTGGGTTGTGGGAAAGAGGAGACACGAACTCAGGAGTTGGATCGAGAAGTTGAAAATTTCATTTCGGCAGTGGATATTTCCAGCTATCCGGAGATTGAAACTTCCGGTGTTCGATTTTATGATTTGGAGAACGATGAGGATGGATTTTTAAGCATTTTGAAAGGGAATGGTGTCAATACGATTCGATTGCGTTTGTGGGTTCATCCGAAAAATCAACATTCCGGTTTTGATGAGGTTAAGGAGTTTTCCCGGATCCTGAAAACCTACGGTTTTAAAATCTGGCTTACCCTACATTATTCTGACACCTGGGCTGATCCGGGGCATCAGGTTCCACCTTCCCGATGGCAGGGAATCGGTTTTACAGCTTTGAAAGATAGTGTGTATCAATATACCGCCAGAATCGTAAATCAAATTCATCCCGATTTTGTGCAGATTGGCAACGAAATCAATTCCGGATTTTTGCATCCAATGGGAAGTGTTGACAATTTGCATCAATTCAAAGAATTATTGAATAGTGGAATTGCGGCTGTTCGAAATAATACTACCTCAACTCAATTGGTAATGCATTATGCCGGGATAAAAGGGGCGGAATGGTTTTTTAAACAGATCGATGAACTGGATTACGATATTATCGGTTTATCCTACTATCCTCTCTGGCATGGCAAAGATCTGGACGATTTAAGAATAGCTCTGCAGCAGTTAAGTGCAAAGCATGATAAGAATGTTGTAATTGCTGAAACGGCCTATCCTTTTACTCTTGGTTATAATGACTGGACGAATAATGTGGTTGGATTGGAAGACCAACTAATTTTGCCCGAGTTTCCTGCTACTCCTAAAGGACAAAGAGATTTTGTCAGAGCGGTTAAAGAAATAGTACTGAATGAAGCGGCAAGAGGAATCGGCTTTTGCTATTGGGGTGGGGAGTTAATATCATGGAAAGGGAAGCAAGCACAAAATGCTTCCTCCTGGGAAAATCAGGCACTGTTTGATTTTGAAAACAAGGCACTGCCCGTTTTACGTGAATTTCAATTAGAGTAAAACGTCAACCCATCATTTGCTCAATTTATAAGGGATACTTGTTTTGGAGCCGTTAGCTGTCAAGGATTCGTCAGGTAGCAAAATTTTAATTCCAGTTGATGAAGAGCCCTCTTCTATTTTTTGCAGTTATCCTACCTTTTCGTACCTTGAGTAGTAGGTTCTTTGAGGTAGTAAATAGGCTGTTTTGGCGGTTTTTGGGTGGGGCGTAATCGAAAGCAAATACCTGGTCTTGGATTTAGACTTCTACAGAACCAAAATTTACTGTAGGAAACGTGGAACTTGCTGTCATTTCACTGAGGCTCGCTGTCGTTTCAGAGTTGCTTGCTGTCAATAACGTGAGGCTTGCTGTCGTTTCCGAGTTGCTTGCTGTCAATAACGTGAAGCTCGCTGTCGTTTCTGAGTTGTTTGTTGTCAATAACGCGAGGCTCGCTGTCGTTTCAGAGTCGCTTGCTGTCAATAACGTGAAGCTTGCTGTCGTTTCCGACTTGCTTGCTGTCAATAACGTGAAGCTCGCTGTCGTTTCAGAGTCGCTTGCTGTTAGTAACGTGGAGCCCGCTGTCGTTTCAGTGTTGTTCGCTGTTAGTAAAATGAGATTTGTTGTCGCTGAAAAGTTGATTGATTGCTCCGAAATAAGTTTTCATTTCGTCTGTAGTAAATTTGCTTTCTCCAGTTAAGAGTTTAATCATTCCTAAATGGATTTTGCTTTGCCTGATGAGGAATGCACGTTCGTCTCTTCGGTTTGTAGTGTCTGATCAAGGAGGTGGCTGTGTGGTTACGAATTTGTCCCTGTCGGTATTGGTTCATTTGTCTTGAGCTTAGAACTTTTTCCGTTCGAACAAAGAAATGGTGTCCGTCTTAATTTTTGAATTGATGACGGATAGTAATGGGAAGATGAGCATTATTTTGGAATTGTATTGCTTTGAATCGATGAGGTTAATCGCTGTTTATATCGCTGGAATGGCTAAAAACAGGCGCAAATATGATAATCTTTAGAAAAGATTAATTATATTTAAGAGACATCATTATTGTAAAACTGTAAAATATTGCCTATGGAATTTAAACCTCTCACAAATATCGATCTAACTATTCTTTTGGAAACTTTTAATCAATCCTTCACCGGTTATTTTGTTCCTGTTCACCTTACAAAGAAAGATCTGGAAGATAAAATCCTCACTGAAAGTGTGGATTTGGATTTTTCTGTAGGTGCTTTTGAGGACGGAAAACTGGTTGGATTCGTTCTTCATGGTTACGATGTTGTGAAAGGAGTGAAAACACTATACAATGCTGGAACAGGGATTCTTCCTGCTTTCCAGGGGCAGGGGCTCACCGTGAAGATGTATCAGTACATTCTCCCGAAATTAAAGGCGAAGGGAATTAAACGATGTATCCTTGAGGTTATTGATAAGAATGAAATGGCTATTAAAGCCTATGAAAAAGTTGGGTTTAAGGTGTATCGTATTGTAGATTGCTATAAGGGAGAGGTTAGTTCCGAACCTGGGCCCAATTTGATTGAATTTGTTGAACTTCGGCATTCCGACTGGGATATACTGAAATCCTTCTGGGATTGGAATCCGACCTGGCAGCAAAATATCACTGCCGTTATCAAGGCCAGTGATCAGAATCGTATTATTGAGATGTTGCTGGATAAAAAGATTGTGGGGTATGCTGTTGTGAATCCTGCCAAATCGAGGGTATTGCAATTTGCCATTGATAAGAAATATCGCCGGAGGCGATTGGGTCGGAAATTGTTTGAGCATTTGAATCGTATCTGTAAATCGGAACTTTCTATCATTAATGTGGATCAAGAGAGTACCGGTACCAAAGAATTTCTTACCTCTATTGGTATGGAACCTTTTATTCAACAGTTCGAAATGGAGCTGATTATTGAATAAATGGGAAAGGCAATCCGTTGCTTTTGGGGGTTCCCAGAACATTTTGTATTGTAGTTAAATAGTTAATACGAACTCCTCCACTGCAGGAGTTCGGCAAACCAGGATTCATAAGAATTTAGATATACTTTCCCTAAATTTTATAGAGTAAAAAATATTATATGTTTTGTTATAAAATTTTTACCTTAGGGTTAGTTATCTAAATTTCTTGCTTATGAAAACAATGATCCCCTTGCATATTATTTCCGAACGAATACTACTTAGTCCATTTAAGGAGGACGATGCCGATAAGTTTTATGCCTACCGATCCTTGCCTGAAGTATGTAAATATCAGGGTTGGCATCCGAAATCGGTGAATGAAATTAATGATTTTATTTCCCGGCAAATGGAGTTGAAGGTAAATCAACCGGGGAGTTGGTATCAATTTGCTATTCGACTGAATCAGAATCGGGAGAACCTGATCGGAGATTGTGGAATTCATTTTCCGGAAAAAGACAACTTTCAGGTGGAGATAGGTGTCACCCTTGCTCCCAAGTATCAGGGGTTTGGTTTTGCTCGTGAGGCAGTTTGCGCTCTTTTGGATTATATCTTCAACACATTGAACAAGCACCGTGTTTTCGCATCTATCGATCCTGAGAATTCAGCCAGTATAAGAATGCTTCGAAGGCTTGGATTTCGTAAGGAGGCTCATTTTGTGAAAAGTCTTCTGATTGACGATAAATGGGTTGATGATGTAATTTATGCTATGTTAAGGGAAGAGTGGAACGACCGGTAGTGAACTTTGGCTTTATCTCATAAAAATTGTCTGTTAGCTTAAGAAGAAGGATGTGTGTTATATGCGCTTGTTTTCTTCCGATATTTTTTTGATTGACAGTAGTGCATCATTCATCGTTTTTGAAATGAAACGTTTGAACATTGGAGTGGTCAACCATCCCAGGATGGGGCGCGGTTTGTAATGCACTTCAATGCGGAGTTTTGTTCCCTGCGGTATGCTCTCCAGAATGAAGTAAGTGCTTGCTTTTTTTACCAGGGGAATGTGGGAAGTTGTTTCTCCATACACCAGTTTGTTGTTGCCAAAATCATTGCTCACGGTCTTAAATTCCAGAGTTTGACTTCCAATTACGCAAATGTGTCTGGCCCCGATTCGATTCATCTTGTCTTTTTCATAATCGAATTGATTTACCTTTTTATTCCATTGCAGGCGGTAATTGAAATTGGAAACCAATTCGAATATATCTTCTATGGGTTTCCGAATTTGAGTTTGAAAAATCAGTGGGTTTCTTGTTAGCGGTTCTGATGGTACCGGTGGAGGAGGAGAAATATATTGTTGCAATGGGCTTAAATTGGCATATTCATATTGGATGCGACCAATTTTTTCGTATTCGGTATGGCCCGCCTTCAGTACCGGCCATTCCAACGGCTGACGAATGTATTCCGTATCCAGATTTTGTAAGAGCTGTTTGCTTAAAAGGAGGTATTCCTTTTCCCGAATATCATTTTTCAGTAAATTATGAATGGTGATGACATCCTTACCGAAAGGTTTTTGGAACTCCTTTACTTTAACCAGGTTGAATTGGCCTGCGTGGGCTATAATTTTCAATTTTAGGTTTACGGCTTGTGAGCATGCTCCGCAATGACAAATTCTATCTCTTTCGTAGCGCTTTATATGTGTGTGGAAATTGGTGTACATTTTCTGAACCTGGTTCAGAATATCCAGAATGGAAGGGATTTCGCGGTATTTGTAGAAAAAAACAGCATCCCCCTCTATTTCTGCCAGGGTCAGATCCAACTCATTGGCATCAATAATCAGTTCCAGAAGTTCGGAAATGATATGTTGGCTATGGTTTATCTCAATATCCTTTACGAAATTGGTAAAGCCACTAATATCCGGAATGAATAGAAAGGATCCCTTTTGCTCCATGTTAAAATTTTGTTTCTGTTTTTCAACTCTAAGTGCTCTATTTTGTTGCTAATGATGTTTTGGATAAATCCCCTGTCTGAGTTGGTCTACATACCTGGCGATGTAGCTAAAGCCCTTAATAATTTCCTTACAGTGCTTCTTTACAAAGGCATTTTCCTCAGCTTCGTTTTGGGGCGGATTTTCGCGCCAGTCTTTTATGGCCGCTTCCCCGTCGTAATCAACATAACTACAGCGAAAGGCGAAGTTGTCTTCATTCAGTAGCAGGGCTTCGCCGGGTAGTAATGCGGTATGTTCAATTTTTAGGATGTGTTCGGCCAGGTCGACACAAGTTTTGAAGCCAAGGGCCAGAATTTGTTCTCTCAGTTCGTTAAAATCAAGAAACAGATAGAAGCCTCCGCTGGGTTGTTTGGTTTTTATTCCCGGAATTTTGGAGGCAACGGAATAAATGTATTTGGCCACAACAGCATTTACTTCGCGACAGGTTTTGATATGTGCTTCCACCTCCTGGTTCATGGAATAGGCTTCCTTGGCGGCATATTGAATAGGGGCGGCTACGCAGGAGTAGGTGGCCCCGGCGACCTTAAGCATATCCTCTTTCAGGTTGGTTTGTTCGGCTGGAAATACTCCTACCCCCATTCGATAGCCACCGGCCGAACGGTCTTTGGATATTCCTCCTGTAACAATGGTTGCTTCCGGGTAAACAGTACCCATACTCACAAAGTTATCAATGGTAAAGGTGGTAAGGGCATAGATTTCATCCGCAATTACAACAATATCATTTTCCCTGCATACCTGGGCTATATCCTCCAGTTCTTGGCGGCTGTATACGGCCCCGGTTGGATTGTGAGGATGGTTGAAGATTAGGATGCGTTGGGGATGTGAACATCGTTTGATGGCATTAAGGATTAAATCGGGCCGGAGCTTGTAGTTGTTGTAACTTGATGTTTTGAAGGGAACTACTTCCTTTCTCTGGATGATGGCTTGAGGAAGATAGCTTACCCAGGAAGGGATGGGGATTAGGACACTTCCCTGAATTACTGCCATAATCATGGCAATCATTTCTTTGCTGCCCGGACTGATAATAATTTCTTTAGCAGAACAGTGCAGTTTGAATTTCTGTTGGTAGAATTCAGCCACCAGTTCGCGCAGGGGAAGAATTCCTGCTGTGGGCAGGTAATCGTGTTGAGATGCATTACGAGATAAAGCTTCTACTACTGTTGGAGGAGGAGGAAATGGAGACTGCCCAAAGGCGAAATGGTGGTAGGGGCGATCACATCCAACCTTTTTACAAATTTCGCGAGAATTCTTTATCCTGTCGTTAATTACAATGTTGGCAGGAGAAGATATGGTACGCAGATGTTCTTCCAGTAATATTTTCATGTGTCTAAATTTATTTTCATTGGTCACACTGAACTCGCCCGGGTTAATCTCTTGTAATGGAAGTATTTCTCATGGCTCGTTTCATCTGTTTATTGGTGCATTTTAATGATTCCTAATTTTAAACCTCATTTAGTAGATCTCGGATTTATTCGTTTGTACTCCGATCTTGCATGTATTGGGCGCGAAGTTCACGTCGCATTAATTTATTGGATGCCGTTCGGGGCAACTTCCTGATGACTATCACCTGATGAATTTTAAAGAGAGGATTCAGTTGTTGCGCCAAAATCCGGTTTAGTTCTTCTTTCATAATTTCTTTGGAACAGGGGGTGTCTAGTACAACAAAGGCTACCGTTGATATCGAACTTTGTCCCTTTTGAGTTACAGAAACTACAGCTGATTCATAGACTTTTTCATGTTGGTTGATAACTTCTTCCAATTCAACAGAGCTGATCTTTATCCCTCCAATATTCATGGTGTCATCTGTTCGGCCCCGGGCCTGGTAAAAACCTCCTGGGAGTCTGGCAATTTGGTCTCCGTGCCGGCGTAGTGTTTCCTCATTCGGTCCGGAGGGACAATCATGGTAATAAATTTCGTTGTGGTCCATGTTTAGGAGTTCCTGGGATAATCCCAAGGCGGGTGGGATCAGGTAGAGTTCTCCCGTTTCGCTCTCCTGAATTTCCTCTCCCTTATCATTTAAAATCGTACAATTAATTCCCAGGGCAGGAGTTGTGAAGTAGGAAGGGGAAGAGGGTTGCATCACCGATGCAGTGATGTGCCCGCCCCCGATTTCCGTTCCTCCCAGGTATTCGATAACCGGGGCCCCGTAATTGGTAAGGCTCATCAACCAAAGGTAATCTTCGCAGTTGGAGGGTTCTCCCGTTGAGCTAAACAAGCGGATTTGCTCCCAATTCCCGGTAGATAGTATCCCGGAGTTTCTCCATGTTTTTACAAGGGAGGGAACTACACCTAAAATTGTGGTATTTGATCTCTTTACAAATTCCAGAAACCCGCTTTGGTAGGGAGCTCCTTCGTAGAGACTTATAGTTGCCTGGTTAATAAAACTGGCATAGATTAGCCATGGACCCATCATCCATCCTATGTTGGTGGGCCACATTACTACATCCTCCGGGTGGATGTCCTGGTGAAAATAACCATCCATTGCACACTTGATGGGTGTGATGTGGTTCCAGGGAATGGCTTTGGGCTCGTTTGTTGTTCCGGAGGAAAAGAGGATGTTCGTATAATCGGTTCCTTTCGCCGTAAAGGAATCGAATTTTCTATTTTCGGATAAAAAGTCAGTCCAGTTGGTATCATTGGGATCCAATTCCTGGGTGCTGTCAGCTCCAATTACTATGGCAGGCACAATGCCTTTGATCTTTTCATAGATAGGAATGATTTTCCCTGCTCTTATTGATTTTGTAGTTGTGATTATGGCTTTTGTTTGCGAAATTTCGATCCGTTTTTTCACCTCTTCGGTTGAGAAACTGTCGGCAATGGAAACTGCACAACAGCCCGCTTTTACGATGGCCAGGTATGCTGCAATGCATAAGGAGGTCATGGGCATGTAAAGGGCAATCCGGTCTCCATGGCGAAAACCTTGATCCTGCAGACCATTGGCAATTCGATTCACCAACTCATTTAATTCTCCGTAAGTCATTACTTCTACATTGTCGGAATCTTCAGTTCCTGATACAATAGCTGGTTTTTCGGGATTGGTCGAAAAGCAGCTGTCTGCGCAATTGAACTCAGCACCAGGTAACCATTTGGGATGGATGACACCTTTTGAGTCGTCCAAAATTTGGTCTGGCTCTTTCTTTAATTGGATTTTTAGCAATTGGAGAACTTTTTTCCAGAATTGGCCTCTGTTTTTAACTGACCATTGGTGAAGTTCATCGTAGCTTTCCAGCTGGAGTTCGTTCATTAATCTGGATACGTTTGCCTCCTTTATCGTTTGTTGATTTGGGTGCCAAACAGGGAAGGGGCCATTTTCTTTGTTGTAAGACCTACTTGCTTCCTGGAAGATTTCAATTTGTTTTTCAAATGGTATGACTTTTCCCTTCAGAAGATCTTGAATCATTTGATTCCATCTGTTGCTTCCAATTTCCGATTTGAAAATGGACGAGAATGGGTTGCTTATACCGTTCATCCTGGCGAATTATAAATGGGTGATTGTCTCTTTATTCAGTCTTATTAAGTTACATATAAAACTCCTCTTTCGCAATGATGTTTTTGCCTCCTTTATCAAATTGTAGTTTGGAGTTGTTTTTAATTTTTGTGATGATTCTTCAAAGCCTTATGGCTATTACGATCTGTTGAGGGTAGTTTAATCTATTTTAAACAAAAAATGGAATGTTTTTTTGTGGTTTTAAGTGTTAGTGATACAGTTTTCTAGGTTGTATTTTTTGTGTGTTTAAGGCTGTGAGAAGAGGATGAATCTTTTTCTATGGGTGATTGTAAAGGAAAAACTAGTTCTGGGCGCGGTATAGAGTGGTTTTTTTAATGATTTATTTTGTGTATTGTTCATTGCAATAAAAAGGAGAAAATAATAGATAAGCTCGATGTTGTTTCGTGCTTTTATTTGGACTAAAAAACAACAGGACCATTTATGGTCCTGTTGGGAATATGAATTTTTCGCTTAAGCTATTTCCATTTTTTCATTCTCAATCATCTTTACAGATGGCTGTAGTTTTAAATGAAGGTATATTGTTTCTCCCCATTTGTATTGAATATTCAAAGTAGTTGTTTCGAATCCCGGGAAGCTGCATCGAATTTCATAATTGCCAGGTTCCAGATGACGAATTCGAAATCCTCCCTGTGTTCCTTTGGTTTTATGGGAGATATGTGCCTTGGGTATTTCTATTAGTACATGGTTTATGGGCCTGTTCGATATTGCATTAACGACTCTTCCTTTGATTGCTGTTTTACGATGAGCATATCCTTGTATTTTTCGGGCGATTCGATATTTTTTGTAGAGTGAAGGATTTCTTTTATGAAAAGTTTTCTGCATCAGTGGGTCCAAGTGATTACACACCAGATCCATTGTATTCTTTTCGATGTCTTCAATCTCTTTTGTGATTGTTATTTTTTTAGTCTGATTTATTTCTTGCTTATGAATAATTGTTTGGTACTGTTCATGTGTTATTGTCAGTAAATTTAATAGTTCGTTGGTTATTCCGGTTTCCGGTAGTCTATTTCCCAGTTTTTTGCACAATGTTAGAGTTTGCTTGCTTATTGAGATTAAATTGTTGCTATTGCTTCGAATCAATTTTTTTTCAGAGTTGTATAGATTCGCTGGAATAACAGTTTGTTTGGTTTTTATAGCATGGTTTGCTAAATAGCCCATTACGATGGATAGAATGGAAGCAAGGTTTTCTTTTTTGTCCCATTGGCTGGTATAACTACTTAATGCAGTTTTTTGTTTTTCCTGGTAGCATTCATTAAGGTTTTGTTCAAATTCATTCAATTTGGAGAATATTTGATTGCAAAGAGGATACTTAATGAGTAATGAACTATTTTGAGCTCTGTAGTCTTTTAGGCGAATCAACATCTCTGAAGTGGCTCTTTTTTTTGTGTTCATGTGAGTCTAATTTTTTCTTTATCGATATTATTGTGAACAAGAAGACGAAGGAATACTTCGGTTTTAGAAAAATGTGCATCCGTAGGAAGCAATTTCAGCTAGTTATTAGCTTGTGAAGAGTAGGTTTTCAATTTGAAAGAAACCGGGGTCGAAACAGTATTTTATTAAGTAAATAGAAATTACAAAAAAAAAGTGGTGTGGCAAAAAAAATCTGCTTCAACAGCTTGTTGATTTTTGGGTGTTATTACTACTATTTTGTTAACTTTATCAATTTTTAGGAGAGTTGTAAACTAATGTATCTGAGTTTTCTTGCGATTGTTTGTGGGTTCTCAGATTAGTTGTAAATTGAGTAGTAGAAATTGTAATGAATCAGGAAAAAGATCAACCAAAGGAAATTACCCTGGGAATTGTGGAAGCCAATGTGTATTCTCTAATACTATTTCTTCCTTTTCTAATTGTGTTTGCAGGTGGTTATGTGCTGTTATGGTACCCTAAAATATTGGAATGGAGCATCAAAAGTTGTCTGGGAGAGAATATTCTACAGGTGGTTTTAACTCCGGTAATAATTATATTGGGAATTGTTGCGCATGAATTGATTCATGGCCTGGTTTGGGGTTTGTGGAATCGTAAAGGTTTTCGTGCGATTAAGTTCGGGGTTATATGGTCAATGCTGACTCCTTACTGTCATTGTGAGGTTCCCTTAAAGATTAATGCTTATCGATGGGGGGCACTCATGCCTGGAATTGTTTTAGGATTTTTGCCATCGATCTATAGTTTGTTCTCAGGAGATTTTGGAGCGCTCCTATTCGGTTTATTTTTTACCCTGGCAGCAGGAGGGGATTTTCTGATGATCTGGGTGCTGCGAAAAGTGAAAAATCATACATTGGTTCAGGATCATCCATCCAAGCTAGGTTGCTATTTAATCGAGGAATGAGAATAATTCATCTTATGATATATTGAAAAAGGCTGCCCAATTGGACAGCCTTTTCTGTTTTCTATAGTTTTGTTCTAATTGAAGATATAGCGCAAACCGATTTGCATCTGCCATTTTGAATTGACAGAGAAATCATCCACATACGAATCTTTTAGGTTCTCGTTGAATTGCATTAAGGGGGTGTTATCCTCAAAACCCAATACAGTGATAGGTGTAAAGGTAGATGCAAATTGACGTACGCCCCAATGGGAATTCAACAGGTTCCCAAAATTCAGGATGTCAATGGATAACTGGAAGGTGTTCTTTTTCCCCTTGATATCCAGGTAGAAATCCTGAAGGAAGCGAACATCCATCTGGGTGTACCAGGGTAGCATGGCTCCATTGCGTTCTGCATATTTCCCCCGACGATCCTTTAAATAATCATCCTGCCTGATGAAGGCATCCAGGGCAGCCCATTGCTTTTGTGCAGTTGCCTCGTCTACTCGTACAACATTTTTATTTTCATCCAGCGTTGCAAAATGAATATCATTGATAGATTTGGGAACATAGATCAAATCGTTGTTGTTGATAGCATCCTTGTTTACGTCACCGGCATATACATAGGAGTAACGGTTGCCTTTTCCTGCCTCGAAGAACATGGAGAAGGTGGAGGCAAATTTGCCTTTCCCGTATATTTTGCGGTATACAGCGGAGGATACAATTCGATGCTTTAAACCGTATCGAGACCAGGAGAAGTTGGGATCGTTAGGATTGCCAATCACCGGATTACGCTGGAAGGCATCGGCTGCAATTTCCGCCGGAATAGAAGTCAAATCCTTTGATGTTAAATGAGTGTAGGCAATATCTGCACTCAAGCCGAAATTCCATCGTTTGGCCAATTTTGCGGTTATGGAGTATTGGTGTCCCTTTTTTGTATTGTCCAGGACCAAAGCTCCAGCTTCCAGAAAGCCAATGCTTTCGGATGAATTGGAATAGATGTTGTTTTCGGTGCCTTCAAAAACGGCCCGGTTGTCTCCGGTGCCGGTTAAATTGCCTGTTGGAGGTTTCATATTGTAGTTGTGATGGACTACTGCGTTTACATCCTTGGAGTAGATTGCCTCAACGGTTGCCAACCAACCCTTCCCGAATTTTACATCGGCCGCCAGGTTGTTTTTCCAAACTTGTGGGTAATGGAAATCATCTGCCGTAGCATTTACCTGGAAGGTATAGCCCGGGTTGATGCCCGAATTGGAGGATTGATTGCCCAACCATACGAAGGGAATTCGACCTGTAAAAATACCTGTCCCACCTCGAAGCTGAATGGTGTTGTCTCCCTTCACATCGTAGTTGAATCCGAATCTTGGAGACCAAAGGGGCTTAGAGCTTGGCCAATCAGCAGGGTTGATGCGGGCCGGGTTGCCATCTTCATTTACCCAGCCGGTAAAATTGGCCGCTTCCTTCACTGCATCTGTGTTTGGAATGTCGTTGAAGTAGATTGGAATGTCCACTCGCAATCCAAAAGTCAATTTTAAATCATCGTTTACCTGGTATTCGTCCTGTGCATACAGGGCGAGTTGAGCCACATCTACTTCCGCCCAAAGGAATGGATTCTTTTGAGAATCGATTACGTTCTGGTTTAAATTGGGACTATAGTTCTCTCCTGAAAAAGTGTTCAATGCTTTATTATTGAGAAAATCCTGTGGGCTCGCATATACGTGCAATGGATAGTAGAACAAGTTAAAGGAGTTTTCAAATTTGAATCGTTCAAAGTTAAGTCCGGCTGTAAAAGTATGATTGTCCCTATAATAAGTCAGGTTATCTGTAAACTGGAAGACATCCTGATTCAAGCGGTTGTTTGTGGAGAATAATTCGGATCCCGCTGTAATAGCAACATTTTTGTCCGCATCTCTGATATCGATTACAGGAAATGGAGCGGAATGTGGATTACGTTTGTCGCGGAAAGCGGTATAACCAATTAGTAATTTGTTGGAGAATTTATTGCTGAACATGGAGTGCAATTCCCCTACAATGGAATTGATTCTGTTGAAAATACGATAGGAAGAATTCTGGAATGGCAAACGGAAACTTGTTGGTCCATGTCCTCCTATTGCTTCGGGGTGGGGTAGAATATCCTTCCAGGCATCCAGCATATTGTATCGCAGGGTCAAATTGTGATCCTTATTGATGTTGTAATCCAGTTTTATCAGGAATTTGGTGTTGTCCGTTTCGTGATTGTATCCCTGGTATGCCCCTGGATCATAGTTCCATTCATTCAAAAGATGATTTTGTACTGCTTTGATATCTTCTTCTTTAACGCTGGTCACATTCGAGCCGGTCTTGATACCATCGTCGGCTACAAAGCTGTGGGCCAATTGGTCACGGGTTTCCTTTTCGGCGTTCACAAAAAAGAACAGCTTGTTCTTTATGATGGGGCCACCCAGGCTAATACCATACTGGTTGGTGTTGAAATCCAGGTTGGGAGCCTTGTGTCCGCTTACTTTATCTCCGACCATATTTTCGTTCCGGAAGTAATAGTAGGTCGATCCTTTAAATTCATTGGTTCCGGATTTGGTGACGGCGTTTACACCGGCTCCGGTAAATCCACCCTCCCGAACATCAAAGGGGGCAAGGGACACCTGGATTTGGTCTATCGCATCCAGGGAAACCGGCTGGGCATCGGCCTGTCCTCCAGGTGTGGAAACATCCAGTCCGAATGAGTTGTTGAAAATAGAGCCGTCCAGAGAGAAGTTGTTGTACAGATTGTTTCTTCCTCCAAAGCTGTTCCCATCCGATTCCGGAGTCAGACGAGTCAGATCCTTTTGGCTGCGTGAAATGGTTGGCAGGGTAACGATTTTCTCGCGATTTACGTTGGTCATGGAGCCGGTGCGATCCGAACTCATCACATCGTTTCTATCGTATTTTACGACTACTTCATCGATTTGAACATTGGCCTCGGCTAGAGTCAAATTGATCTCTTCCGTTTTGTTTAATTGGAGGAAAATATCGTTTTGGATGGCATCCTGGTAACCGACGAATGAAACTTTTACCTGGTAGGGGCCTCCTACTCGCATGTTACGGATGTTGTACCGGCCATCCTCTCCGGTAATGGTTCCGTAAAGTGTTCCGGTGGGGGTGTGAGTCGCTACAACGGTGGCCGCAAAAACAGGTTCGCCTTTGGTGTCAATAACCTTTCCTTTCAGGGACGATGTGGTAACACCTTGTGAAAATGCTCCTGTTGTTGATAGTAACATCGCAACAAGAAATGCCATAAGAAATTTGCGTTTTCTCATTTTCAAAATTATTGGTTATAAATTAGGTTAGACATCTAAATTAATACTTTTCAAAAGATATTCGCATCTTCGCATCGGAATATTTGATAAATGGACGTTGTTGAAATTGAGGTGTTTATTGCCTTTTGCTGGTCGTAAGGGGAAGATGGAATTTATACTGTTTACTAAAAAATATCCTTGGTTTCTTTTTGTTAATCCTACTCGATTGTATGATTCAATAAGAATCTTACGTTTTGTTGTGGGTTCAAATTGGCTTCTCTGTATTGAAAAATGGGCATTGGACAAAAACAAGCCGGTGAGGAATGAGGATTATATCTATTATTTAGTGATGATTATTTCAGTCATTATTGCTTTTTTCTATATCCTGTTATTTTGATAAGTATTGTGCAATTCGTAAGTTTGATTAGAGATTTTGTAAAAGTATTTTCTAATATGAACTGAACAGATTGAACGGGATGATAAAAAACTATAGTATTAGGCTGGGCAAAGGGATCGATAAAGTGAACTTTGGAATGAGTATGAAGGAACTGCAGAAAGAGCTCGGAAAACCGGATGATATTGAAGAGTATACCTATTCTAAGGATGAGATCAGTAAAACTTTTTACTACGATGAACTGGGATTGGATTTTACTTTCGAATCTCAGGATAACGACAGGCTGAGTTATATCTCGGTGAGCAGTGAGGAATTCCACATTGCCAATAAAATTCGGGTGGGAACATCCCGGGAGAGTGTGGTACAGTTTATTTCCGAGTTGAAACTGAGTGACCCGGAGATTGAGGATGCAAGTAGTGTTGATCTTCCTACTCATGAATTGTTTCTGTTTGAGGACGAGAATTTACACCTCTGGTTCGATAACAATGAGATTACAGAGATTCAGTTTGGTCCTTTCTGGGAGGATTCCAAGACCGTGATTTGGGAAGAATAGGTTGTTGGGGATTGATTGAAAATAAGTATTGTATGAAGGAGAAATACAAGTATCATCACCTTGGGATTCCAACAGAGGAAATAAAAGAGGGGGAGCGTTATCTCCCCCAATTTAAGATGTACATTTCGGGGTATGAGTCGAGTGAGTTCAATATTGAATGGATGCGATTTGAACCGGATGCTCCTTTTCCGGATATTGTAAAAACACTTCCCCATCTTGCCTTCGAGGTGGAGGATATCTACGAGGCCATTCAGGGTAGAAATGTTATCATAGAGCCCAACAGTCCATCCGAAGGCTTTGTGGTTGCTTTTATTGAGGAGAATGGAGCGCCTGTTGAGTTTTTACAAATTGTGAATTCATAAGACAATGTTCTAAGGAAATATTTTTTTCAACTAAATCCCTTCTATCTTTGCAGGGTGAAAACAGAAAAACCATATTGCCTGATGCCATGGATTCATTTCCATGTGGGAAACAAAGGGCTTGTTAAGGCCTGTTGTGTGGCCAATATTCCCTATGGGAATGTTAATAGAGAGGACTTCAACGATATTTGGAACGGTGAAGTGATTGAACATGTAAGAGCCCAATTTCTGAGGGGAGAGGCAGACAAGCGCTGTGCAGTTTGCTATAAATTGGAGGAAGCCGGGGGGAAGAGTATTCGCCAGGAGACTTTCGAACGATTTCCTGAATACAGTATTTGTGATAGCAAGAATCAGGTTCCCCCTGTTTATTTTGACATACGTTTTTCCAATGTATGCAACTTTAGATGCCGTACCTGTTGGCATGGGAACAGTTCCCGGTGGTTTGAGGATGCCAAAGTACTACAAACCAATTTGGGCGAGAAGGCAATTCTTAAGAACATAGAGGATTTTGATTCGTTTATCGAAAAGACAGGCGAGGCTTTGTTGCAAGCCGAAGAGATCTATTTTGCAGGGGGGGAGCCCCTGGTTACCGAAGAGCATTATAAGCTTTTGGAATGGTTGATTGAACACCGGGCTACCAACATTCGCCTGCGTTACAATACCAATTTCTCCGTTTTGAGCTTTAGGGAGTACAATGTGCTGAAATTCTGGAAGGAGTTTTCTTCCGTTGAAATTATGGCCAGTGTGGATGCGATGGGCCCTTTGGGGGAATATATTCGCAAAGAATACAGTTGGGAGCAATTCCTGATTAATCGGGAAAAGGTGAGGGCTTTACCTCATGTACAATTTAAGATTGCTCCAACTATTTCAGTATTCAATATTCGTCATCTGCCTTATCTGTACCAGTTTTGTGTCGAGAAGGATATTATCCAACCGGAAGATCTTTACATCAATATTTTGGAAAGGCCCTATCATTATAATGTAAAGGCTCTTTCTGCTATTTATAAAAAGAGAGTGGAAGAGGAGTACCACCAATTCTATACCAGGTTGGAGGAGAAATCCATCTCACCCACCATCAAAGGAAAACTGCAAGAATGTATTGATTACATGAAAGCTGAAGATAAAAGTAAGCAATGGAATAAATTTCTTTCCGAAACCAAACGATTGGACGAAATGAGAGGGGAGAAGTTGGAGAATGTGCTGTCTTTTGATTAGATTTTAAATTTTTAAGTACGATATTCTAAAAAAGCCTATCCCGAATTGGAATAGGCTTTTTCTATTTTTAGTCGTATTGTTTTTTAGTAGCTCATCTCATCAAGTTTTACCTTTCCTTTAAAGGTATGGTAAACGAATACTGTATAGAGCAGAACCAGAGGTCCACCAATGGCTGTAATTGTTAGCATGATGGATAAGGCCTTCTCTGAGGATGCGGCATTGTAGATGGTGATGTTGTTTGCCGGATCTACAGTAGAAAGGAGAAGGTTCGGAAACAATTCGATCGCAACCAGAATAAGTAGTAAACTTGTGGTGAGTGACGAAAAGAGAAATGCTTCCTTGTATTTTCGTTTGCTGGCCAATCTTGGCAAATTTGCGATACTTAGAAATGCCAGTAAGGGCACAACAAAAAGGAGAGGATTGTCCATAAACTTATCCGAGAGGTGGGGAATGAAGAATAAGGTATACAATGTGGTAATAGCAAAGGATACGATAAAGAAAAACATTCCTCTTTGTACCAGTACGGTTAGTTTTTCGTACATCTTATCTTCTGTTTTCATTAGAAGGTAAATTGCTCCGTGTGTCATGAAAAGTGCAAGGGTAGTTACTCCAACCATCAGGGCATAGGGATTCAGGAAATCCCAAAGTGGACCTCCTTCGTACTCAAAATCCTTTCCTATGGCAATGCCTTGCAAAACATTTCCAAGAACAACACCCAGTAGCAGAGCCAGCATGATACTGGATATACTGTAGATAATATCCCACATTTTACGCCACCAAAGCATACTTTCCTTGCTTCTGAATTCGATGGAAATTGCCCGGAAAATGATAAACACCAGAAAGAGCATTAGGGGCGTATACATTGCCGAAAACATGGAAGCGTAAACAACGGGGAAGCCAGCGAACAGGGCCCCTCCACCAATTACGAGCCAAACTTCGTTTCCATCCCAAACGGGGCCAACTGCATTCAATGCTATTCTTCTGCTCTTTTCTTTACGGAAAAACAAATGCCAGGCACCTGCACCAAAATCAAATCCATCCAGAATGGCGTAACCTGAAAAAAGTCCTCCGATCACCAGAAACCACCAAGTGGGGTAATCTAATCCTAAAAAAGTCTCCATATGATATTAGTTTCTTGTTATTACTTCGGTTATGTCTGCTGTAAGGGGGCGATCCTCCATGTCGTCTTCGGCATAGGGGCCGCTCTTGATTTTCTTATCCAAAAGGTAGATGAACAAAGCGAAAAGCAGAGTATAGATCAGTGTGAAAAGGATAAGGGAAAACAGAACCTGGTTGGCTGCGACTGATTTTGAAATCGCATCAGAGGTTCGCAGTAATCCATATACAACCCAGGGTTGACGTCCCATTTCTGCCGCGAACCAACCCAGCTGGTTGGCTATTTGAGGAAGAAGCACTGCAAAGGCAAAAGCACCAAGCAACCATCGCTGGTTGAATAGTTTTCCCCTCCACCATAGGAAACAGGCCAATAGTGTCATTGCAATCAGGAGCATTCCTATTGCGACCATAATATGGTAGAATTGGAAAATGGCATTTACCTGAGTAGGTTGGTCCTCTTTGGGAAAGGCATTTAAGCCTGTTACCGGAGTATCAAAGTCGAAATCAAGAAGAAACGAAAGACCACCGGGGATTTTCAATCCGGTTACTTCCTGTTTTTCCTGATCTACCCATCCTAAAATGTACATATCTGCAGGAGCCTTGGCTTCGTAATGTCCCTCCAGTGCTGCGAGTTTGGCTGGTTGGTTCTTTGCTACTCCGTCGGCCGATTTGTGACCGGTTGCCAATTGGCCTAAGGAGAAGATTGTAGCTACCACAAGTGCAATCTTAAAGGCTTTCTTTGAGATTTCCACATAACGATTTTTAATAAGGTAGTAGGCATGAACACTTAGTACCAGGAAGGCTCCTGATAGAATTGCTCCCAACCATACATGGGACAGTCTGTCCATACTGGATGGATTGAATACCATGGCCCAGAAATCAGTAATCTCTGCGCGAGCCTGCAATCCTTCGCCAACAATATGGTAACCTGCCGGTGTTTGTTGCCAGCTATTGGCTACCACAATCCATACGGCCGAAAACATCGAACCCACAAACACACCAATGGTAGAGAGCAGGTGCACCCAAGGTTTTACACGGTTCCATCCAAAAAGAAGAATTCCCAGCATTCCGCTTTCCAAGGCAAAAGCAAAGATTCCTTCAGCGGCGAGGGCACTACCAAAAACATCTCCTACATAACGGGAATAGGTGGCCCAATTGGTTCCAAATTCGAATTCCATAACGATACCTGTAGCAACACCGATACCAAATGTCAGAGCAAAAATTTTAATCCAAAATCGTACTAGTTTTTCGTATTGCGGATTTTTGGTTTTCACATACAGACTTTCCATTATTACCAGCAGAAGTCCCAAGCCAATGCTTAGCGGCGGGTAGATGTAATGGAATGCTACTGTAAAAGCAAACTGAATTCTAGAGAGTATTTCAACATCCATAATCTAAATAACTATTTGTTAATCTATAAATTGAAGTTTGTGACAGAAGTGAATGTTGCAAACCTGGTAGGAAGCAGTACAAAAACTTCAAGCCATTGTTATAGCAGCCGAAATTACCTGCCACTTTCCAATTTACAAAATATATTACACAATAAGTTAGTATTGGTTGAGAAATGGTTGAAAATGGTGCAGGAAAGTGTTTGGAAATAGCGAACTGGTATGATTTATTGGGTTGTAATGTAATTCATCTCAATCAAAGTATTTTGAACATGAATGTGAATATAATTATAGGCTGCTAATTAATAGTGAGATCGATTGATTTATCGAAAGCAGTTAAATGAAGGTGACTAAGCTATGTTGTAGTTGGAATGAATCCTACCAAAACTTGAATCCCCCCGGACTTTGATTTGGCTTTCACCCTTTTACAAATTGTTTTGATTTCTTTTGACCGAACAGTTGTATTCTATAATAAGATTGATGTATTTTTGAGTTTCTGTTTATTGATCTATACCTTCGAATTTATCCACTGGATGGATTCGAAGCTTAACACATATTTTGAACAATTTAGATAACAAGCACTATGAGTTTAGAAAAGCAACAAGCCCAGGAGCTGATTGATTTTATTCATCGCAGTCCCAGTCCTTATCATGCTGTGAACAACATCCGTGAGGAGTTGACCGGAGCAGGTTTTCAAGAATTGGATCTTCGTGAAGAGTGGAATATCAGTAAAGGAGGAAAATATTTTACGACCAAGAATGGATCGGCTATTTTTGCCTTTGAAATTGGATCAGGAGAAATCGAAGAGGAAGGTTTTCAACTGATCTGCGCGCACAGTGATGCTCCCGGTTTCAAAATCAAGCCCAATCCCGAAATTATTGTGGAAGGGAACTATATGAAACTAAATACCGAAGTATATGGAGGTCCTATCCTAAGTACATGGATGGATCGTCCCTTGTCCATTGCTGGTCGTGTTTCGGTTAAATCCAACGATCCGTTGAATCCGGAGAACTTGTTCGTGAAGATCGACCGTCCTTTGATGGTGATTCCAAACCTGGCTATTCATTTGAACCGTAAGGTAAATGAAGGGGTAGAGCTGAACAAGCAAAAGGATATGTTACCACTTCTCTCTATGATTACTGAGGATATGGAGAAGGACAACTGCCTGGTAAAATTAATTGCCCAGGAGTTGAAAATTGACGTAGAGTCAATCATTGATTTTGACGTTACCCTTTTTGAAGTAGAGAAAGGTTGTATTATGGGGTTGAACGAAGAGTTCATCTCGTCTCCAAAGTTGGATGATTTGGCTATGGCACATGCCGGTTTGAAGGCTCTGCTGGCATCTGAACCTTCTAAGAAAACGAAGTTGTTGGCCATTTTTGATAATGAAGAGGTGGGAAGTGTAACCAAGCAGGGAGCTGGATCTCCTGTTCTACGTCACCTGATGCAACGTATCGCTTTTAAGTTGGCAAAAGATACCGAGCAGTTTCAGAGAGCGATCTACAATTCCTTTATGATTTCTGCCGATATGGCTCATGCAGTTCATCCGAATATTTCAGAGAAGCACGATCCTACCAACCGTCCTTTCATCAACAAAGGTCCGGTTATTAAGATTCATGCCAACCAGAAGTATACTACCGATGGGGAATCAGGAACTGTGTTTGAAACTTTGTGTAAAAATGCAGAGGTGCCTTATCAGAAATTTGTGAATCGTTCCGACTTAGTTGGTGGTAGTACACTTGGAAATGTTTCTACTGGTCAGGTTGACATCCGTACCGTTGACATAGGAAACCCAATGTTTGCTATGCACTCTGTGCGCGAGACCGGTGGCGTTATGGATAATGCATACACACGTAAAGTATTTACCTATTTCTTTAGTCTGTAAGGACAATAGAACAAAAATATCTTTAAGGAGACCGCCATTTATCTTGACGGTCTCTTTTTTTTTTTAAGGGGAGGCAATAAGTCTGGATTAGAGTTGTCTTTGCTTCTTTTGAGACGGGTCCGTACCAATTTGCAAACAGGTCCGGAGAACTTTTGAAATAGGTCTGTACCAATTTGCAAACAAGTCCGGAGAACTTTTGAAACAGGTCCGTACCAATTTGCAAACAAGTCCGGAGAACTTTTGAAACGGGTCCGTACCAATTTGCAAACAGGTCCGGAGAACTTTTGAAACAGGTCCGTACCAATTTGCAAACAGGTCCGGAGAACTTTTGAAACGGGTCCGTACCAATTTGCAAACAGGTCCGTAGAACTTTCAAAACTAGTCCGTATCAATTTGTCAATAGCTTCGTAGCGTTTTTCAAACACCTCTCTATCTTTTCATTGCCAGGTGTATAGGATAGTAAATTAGGGACTGGAATGTCTAAGTTTAATCATAAGGTAAAGGGATATACCAAGCAGGAAGGGGGCTGTTAGTATCCCCGGTACATAGGCTTTTTCGTACAGAGCCCAAATGGAGTGACCGATGCCGTTTAGAATTTCCACAAGTATCCAGAACCATACCAGTGACCGAGCCATGTTGTAATCTCCTCGTACCGGAATCAGCCAGCACCAAATCCCAAAAACGAAGAAGCCTATGTTGAGAAGAAGAAAGCTTGTTGCCCGGCTTTCGGATAGGAGGCGGGTGACATGATCAACTGGAGGAAATCTTGTCCACAGGTTGCCCAAGTACTCTTCTATGGAGTGAAGTCCTTGAAACAGGAGAAGAATCAGAAATACGGTTTTACTTCGGCTGTTCATACAATGTAGTATACGTAAAGTACAGTAATTTGCCGGATGTTTGTTTGATTCTGTATTGTTGCAAGTTTTTTGAAGACCCGACTACAAAAGACAATAGCGCATATATATGCGCTATTGTCTTTGTAATGGTTTTATGTATGAGTTTAGCTCATCTTCTTTACGAATTTGGTCAGGATTACGATTTGCTGACCATCTACGCGTCCTTCAATTTGCTCTGCATTGTCGTGAACCAGTGAAATGCGTCGAACTGCGGTACCACGTTTGGCAGTAAATCCACCTCCTTTTACATTCAGGTCCTTAATCAATACAACGTTGTCCCCAGCTTGTAATTGAACTCCGTTGCAATCCAGGTGTTTCACGGTATCTTCGTCATCTTCTCCTTCACCGGTAGCTTTCGCCCAGTTCAATACATCTTCTTCAAGGTAAAGCATGTCAAGAAGATCCTGTGGCCAACCTTCAGCACGCAAACGGTTCAGCATACGCCACGCCATAACCTGAACTGCTGGTACCTGGCTCCACATGCTATCGTTAAGGCATCGCCAGTGATTAATATCTACTTTATCTGGGTTTTCGATTTGTTCCAAACAAGTTGCACACACAAGAACGCTTTCATCAGCACCTCCCTTTGATGTTGGCTGTACTTCGTATACATTTAAGTCATGGCCTGCTCCGCACAATTCGCAAACAGAGCCACTGCGTTCCTGTAGTTCTTTCTCTACTTTCATTTTTGTTTCTATTTTGATTTTTTTGTATTTGTCTGATTTCGTTACCCACCTCGAAGGTATAACAGCTTTGGAGTTATTATTCTTTTGAACTCGTATGTTGTACATTCAGGTTCGGGTCCCGTATTCTAATTTTTTGCAAAGGTACTGCAGAATATTTAATTTAAATATATGCTGATATTAATTTGTAGTATTTTTCATAGTATAATCAATAGATAGGAACCTTAAAAACCTGATTCTTTCCTGTTTATTTTATTGGACGTTTTTTTATCATTCCTCCCTTTGCGTCTTTTATGCTATGCATTACGATGAAAGCATTTTTGTCTATTTTTTCTATTTCGGTTTGCAGTTTAGAAATTTCCAGGCGGGTTAATAGGGTGTATACGATGTCTTTTTCCTTTAAAGATTCACCAGGTTGAGCGTATCCATTTTTCCCGCAATAGATGGTGCATCCGCGGCCTAATTTTTCAATTATAGCAAGTCTTACCTCCTCGCTTTTTTCTGATATAATTGTTACGCCCAGGTACTCTTCAATTCCCGAAACAACAAAGTCCACTGTTTTGGAGGCGGCCAAATAGGTTAGCATGGCATAAAGGGCAACTTCAATCGTAAAAACATAAGCCCCAACCAGGAAGATCATTACGTTGAAGATGGCGATCACATCACCTATGGTCAGAGTTGTTTTTTTACTGATAAAAACGGCTAGTACCTCTGTTCCATCAATAACTGCTCCACCGCGAATGCTTAAACCAATGCCCAATCCCAAAAAGAAGCCGCCAAACACTGCAATCAAAAGCTTATCTTCGGTAATTACGGGAAAAGGGACAAAGTGTACAATGGCAGCCAGGAGCAATATGGCGAGGATGCTTTTAATGGCGAAGAATCTACTGATGGTAGAGAAAGCCATAATCAGGAAGGGAATATTGATAAGAACCAGTAAAATGGATAGGGGAGTGCTCGTAAGTTCGCTAATGATTAGAGAGATTCCGGTTACTCCGCCGTCTATAAACATGTTGGGCAGTAGAAAGCCATTCAGTCCGAATCCTGCTGATAGTGTTCCCAAAAGAATCATTAGACTATCGTGAATTACATGAGAGAATTCTATACTGGCATTATTGATCTCCTTTTGAATTTGTATTGGAGACAGTTTAGGGGTTTTTCGTTTTACCCTACGCTTTACAGTTTCGTTGATGATTTGCTGAAGAATGGGATTCATAAAATGAAAATTCTAGTGAATAATTGCAATGGGTAATCTCGTGGATCTTGCCAGGTGTAAATTTGCTACAGGATGGCAAGGGGCCCAAAATCAATGGTCATGCAACTAAAGGTAAGAAATATGAAAGGATTGGCAAATAGGGATTTCCCTGTTCTTTCGAAGAAGAGGAGGTGAACTTTTCAAAGATGCATCCTGGTTGAAGGAAGGTCCCATTATTGCATGGGATGTAAGGAATTTACGAAAGATTAGCGGCTTTTTTGGAGAATACTGTAACGTGCAGATGGGAATAGCTTCCCGGCATTGCTATAATGCATTCAAAATGCAATGCTCGGGAATAGACAATGTGTTTTTATGGTTGCACTTATGGACAGGTTTTAAATTACAGGGAGAAGATAATCATTCTACCCTCTATTGTCACATCGGAAAATCCATATTCCTCTTTTATCCATTGAATTGTTTTCCTGTGGTATAGGAATACATGTGTGGGATCGTTTTTGTAGTACCATTTTTCAAAATCGATGCTCTCATCATAGATGTCTGTCATGCAATAGAGTTTTCCATTATCGTGTAAAAGCTTCCGAAGCAAATCAAATTCTTTTTTGGGGTCATGAAAATGCTCTATCACTTCGCAGCAGGCAATGTAATTGTATTTTTTTTCTAATAGATGGGGATAGTTATGAAAAAACGGATCATATTGTTCGATGGAAAAGGCATTATCTTTTAAGATTTTTGATATAACGGGACCAGTTCCTGCTCCAAAGTCAAGGCCTGTGTCGTTTGTGGTAAAGTCTTGGAGAATGGCTGAGGTAATTGGGGAGACAAACTTTTGATAACCTTTGTCCTCAACGTCATTGTTATGCTGACTGTAATGTTTTTTTTCCTCGCTTTCTGTTAGTCTTGAATCCGGATCATTAAAGATTGCAAAACAATTCTGACATTGATAAAAGCGTCGTTTGTTGGTGTTGATTAGTTCGTTGCTTTCACTTTTACAAAGTGGGCAAGTATTTTTATTGTTATTTTGCATGGTTGTTTCCGCGTTTTTTTGTTTTAGACAATGGTGTAATTGTCAGAAAATGAGTAATTGCAACGCTTGGGTAGTTGTGTGTCCCAGGTTGCCATGATGTATACAAATGATTTCATTCTCAATGGAGAAAATCAACATCGCGGGTAAAAGTAACGAATCGGTTTCAATTCTAAAAAGTCAGTATCCAGGAAACCTATATTTATTCCCTTTTCGATTCCTCTTCATGTTTGGAGGTGTTCCCGGAACTAATAGCAGACGGTTCGGTTTATGCGAATTGCAAATGGGGGAGGCTTTCTGCAATGTTTATTCATAAGTGTATATCCGTTCAGCTGCTAATTTTGAACTGATTACTGCCATGGGTAAGCCGGCTCCCGGTACGGTAGATGCTCCAACGTAAAACATGTTTTTGAATTTCTCATCATAATTTTTGGGTCTTAGAGCTCCTATTTGCAACATACTATGTGATAACCCTAAACCTGCACCTTTGTATAGATTAAACTGGTTTTGCCAGTCTTCTGGTGTATATTCCGCTTGAAAAACAATGTCTTTTGAAATATCCTGATTTATTCTTTCTGAAAAATCTTTAATTATGCTTTTTATCATTTCCTGTTTGTCAGACCAATTGGTTTTATTGAGAAGGTTTGGTACAGGACAAACAAAGAACAATGCCTCGCATCCCTCAGGGGCACATTCGCTATTATGCTTCGATAATACATTAACGTAGTAGTATGGCTTTTCCAAAGTTCCGGGATTATTCATGACATCTTTTGCATAGACTTCGTAATTATTCCCTAAAAAGTAATTGTGATGTTCAACTTGTTCCAATTGAGTTTTTATCCCAACATAAAAAGTTAAGTACCCCATTGTCCAACTCATCTTTTTTAGTCGTTTGTCAGCATATTTTTTACGATTGAAGACAGTCCCTCTAAATAAAGCGGCATCTGCATTTACAATATAAATATCTGCTTCCCACGATTTACCATTCTGGTCAATTAAGGAAGTTAATCGTTTGCCATTGTTTGTATAATCAATAATTTCTGTATTGTACTCAAACGTTACATCCAGTTTTTTTAGCTCTTTCACTAAACTGTTTACAATGGTGTACATTCCTCCTTTCACATTGTAGTATCCTGTATGTGAAAATTCGATGTGAGACAATAGAGTATAAACAGCATTCGTGTCAAAAGGAGTTCGCCCCAAGAAGAAGGCAATGAGCGATAAAATTTGCCGCGCTTCCTTCGATTCGAAATATGAGCAGCATTGTTTCCAGAAGGTTTTAAACAGTACCGGCAGGTGTTTTGGATTCACTTGCATTAAGGCTTTTAAATAGCCCGGGGTGCTATCAAAATTCTGTTTAATAACTACATCAACGGTGTCATTATACAGTTCACTGCATTTTTTTAAATAAGCTGTAAGTTTCTCTTTAAAATTGGGCTCTATACCCTCAAACTGCTCACCAAGTTTATCTATGTCTTTGTAGAGTGAAAACCTTTTATCACTCCCTCGAAAATTGACGGTGTAGAGGGGATCTAATTCTACAAAATCAAAGGGCATTGCAATTCCACAATCCTTAACAAGTTCTTCAAACTCATAGGGCATACTGAAAAAACTGGGACCAACATCAAAAGTGAAACCATCTTTCTTAAGCTGATTCAAACGCCCACCTGCTTGCGATGCCTTTTCCAAAAATCTTACTTTATAACCTCTGGAAGCCAGTCTTAATCCTGTTGAAAGTCCTCCCAGTCCGGTTCCAATAATTAATACCGTTTTATTTTTTTCCATGTTTGTTTATAAATTTTGGATAGATTTCTTCTTTAATCCATTTGTAATTTGGTTCAATTTGTAAAATCTTTTTGTAATACAAATTAGCCTCACTATAATTGCCCATTTCAACATTTGCATGTGCAATCATGGTAAGTAGGCTTAAGTAGTTCCAGTTGTGATCTGTTTTTTGCCCATTTTCTATTATTTTTTCTGCAATTTTATAATAGCGAACAGCTTCGTCTTTCGAACCACCTAGCATTGCCCACATGTAGTACTTTGAATTGCCCAAAAGGATATAACCATAAGGGTTATTATTGTCAAGTTTTATAGAAGATTTGGCTTTTGAAATAATACCAGGGCCTAATAGAATTGCATAGAGGTTATTTATTCCAATTTTTAGACCATCAATAGAACCTTTATAAGATTTCACATAGGAGGGTTTGAACTTTTTTTCTTTGAGTTCTTTTATATGAGAAGATGATAACTTCAAATATTTTTTTGCTTCCTCATATTTTTCCATCCCTATACACCAACCGATGTAACCAATTTGATGATTAACTAATTCTAATTTGTAACTATTGCTCTTGTTTGTAGTTATTTCCAGTTTATCAATCTCATTCTTCCAATCTTTCATATTGCCGTTAATAAAGGCATTATATATCGACCGATTATTTTGTCCCAATAAGACCAGGTTCGATAAGCAGAACAATACTATGAATAAATATTTCGCCCTTTCCATGAATATTGTTGGTTTTTATGATTAAGAATACTTGTTGTCATAACCTGGAGCATAAAGAAAAGCTGAGCTGGAAATAGCATGGTGCTTAACACTATATTTTGTTTACTTATGACTGAATAAAATACTTGTGTTAAGGCAGAAAGGCTAATGTAGATTAGTAAAAGATTTGGCTGTGACAGCCAAACCGGAATAAAACCCAGTGCTGCAAATATCCAGAAAAGGAAGGCTAAAGCTGGATGGTTTCCAAAGAACGTAAAAATATTTTTTGAAAAACCGTTTAAGGCTTGTTTGTAATTTTTATACATCCTGCACTTTATCCTGTTATCTCCTGTAATGCAGGCAATTCTTATCTTCTTCTTTTTGTAGTATCTGGATATAGCAATATCTTCAACAGCTGAGGTTTTAAAGATTTTATGCGGTTGAATTTTTTTGTAGCAGGTCGCTCTGAAAAGCATAAACTGACCGTTGGCCGCTGAATGTGAGGAAAATGGTGAAATTCTAACAAAAATTAGAGGTAAGAGTGTTAGCAAAATGTAATTCATAATGGATACTGAAATTTTTTCGCTAAGGTTCTTTTGTATTTGAATTGGGAAAACGGATAGTAGACTTAAGTGATGTTTTTCAAGGTATGAAACAGCATCTTCTATAATACTGTTTGCCAGCCTAACATCGGCATCGAGGAATAAATAGTAGCTGCCCGTTGCTTGTTTGGCTAATTGAAAGCAAGCATGGTTTTTACCCAACCAGTTTTGGGGCAAACCCTCCGATTGTATCAGTTTTATTCTTTTGTCTGCAATGGCATGATTTTGTACGATGGAAGATGTGTTATCGGTTGATTGATCATTAAAAACTATAATTTCAATGGAATTGCTTTTCATTTCTCTTAAATCTTCCAACAATAAGCCAATGTTATGTTCCTCATTTCGCGCCGGAATTAGAATTGAAATCTTCCCTTTGGGGGGTAACATCGTTTTACGAATTCTTTGACGGAAAAAAAGATTCAACAATACATTTGCAAGCTGAAATGCAACAAATCCAATTGATATATATGCCAAGTATTGCATCATGAAGTTTTTATTTTGTGTTGGCATAGTACGCCATCAAAGAATCGTTTGTATTTGGCTTCGGCCAGGTTTCCTTTTAAATCTTTCGCTAAATAAGCCTCGATGTAAATGAATAGATTTGGTTTCGAATGTGAAAAATAATCGATTAGGTTTGCAACGTAAACAATCTGTACTTCGTCCATAGTATGATCAATGATTTTTTGTACCCCTTTCTCAAATTTGATTGAATTGTTATAGAGTGAATGAATTTTTCCCTGGGGAAACAGGAATACCATATTATGGGAATCTTGAAGTAGTTTATTGGTATATCGCAGGCTTTGGATGATGCTTCTAGACTTTTTCTTTACGGAATATGCTCCTGAATACTGGAAATACCAATGCTTTTTTAATTGTTGCTCCAACATCATAAAATGAAATTTGCGATGAAGTATTTTTAAGTTTAGATACATTATCCAAAATCCATCCCACCAGCTGATATGGTTGGCTATCAGGAGAATTGGGTTTTTGTTGTCATGATAACTACCTTCGATATGTATTGAATTAAAATTTCGCCTGAGCAAAAAGCCTGTAAGCCATTTAAATAAAGGGTATATTACAATATGGTGTTTTGCTCTTATCATCTTTCTATTTTAAAACAAGCATTAATAAAACCAAAAATGTAAACTGACAAGCAAATAGTATCTTTGACATACTATTGTGGGTATCTATCTTGAATATTTTCAACATTGCAACAAATACAAAGGCAATTAAATACCAGGCAATAAAGTTTTGTTGTGGCACAGAATTATTTTGCCAACTCCACATATCCATTTTGGGGGCAACCTGTTCTAAAACCAAATCATAACTAAGCATTAAAAGAGGAGCTGTCAGTATAACTATACTGTATTGTGTTTTTAAATTGCCTAGTATCGAAGTGCTTACGTATGTCAGGAATAGCCAATTGACACCAATTAGCAATGGCGTTTTTAATACTTTTAATCCGAGTCCGTTACCATATTGATAATTTCCAAAAATGAGTCCGGTATTAACCCCTATAACCTCAATAAAAAAACCCAATAGAAAAATCAGTGTAAAAGCAATTGTTGTTTTTGTAGAATAAGTTTTGTGATAAAGAGCGAGTAAATAGATGTTTAATAGGAGGGCGAAAGGGGTAATCGCAATAAATAAATCCCTTGTAAAGGGAATTAGAAAACCCAAAGTTCCTATTGTGTAAAAAATTACAATAAACTTTTTTACCTCATTTTCCGGAATTCTATTCTTTGGGTATAGTTTCATAGTAAACTACTTGTAGTTCGGTTTTATTGGTTGTGCTCAATCTTAAAAAGATGATTCATTCTTAATAGAATATTGAATCCTTCACCTTGGTTAAATTATTCTGGTTTTGTACATAAAACACACTTTTATTATTATCAGATATTTTTTGAAATTTGATATTCGTATTCTTTTTTGTAGTAAGCTTTTAGGGGAGGTGCGGATAATTTTCTTTAGTAGACCTTTGTAATAGTAATAAGCCAGTGCTACTGCCAGCTTCGATCTTCCTGGCAGCTGTTTAACACCCTTCCAGGCTTCCTCAAAGTCCTTTTTTATCGATTCTTCTATCTGTCTTTTGCTATGGTTGTTGAGATGGCAATCTGATATTTCAGGAAAGTAACTTCGGCCCAATTGCTGAATGTCATCTTTTAAGTCACGTAAAAAGTTAACCTTTTGAAAGGCAGAACCTAATTTTTGAGCAGGAGTTTCAAGTTTTTTATACAGACCTGTATCACCATTGCAAAATACTTTCAAACAAATTAATCCAACAACATCGGCCGAACCATATATGTACTTGTCTAAATCCGTAGCTTTGGTATACGATGTTTTAGTTAAGTCATATTTCATACTATCCATAAATGCTTGAATATGCTCTTTACTGATTTTATATCTATTAACCGTATCTGCAAAAGCGACTAAAATCGTGTTCGTACTCATTCCGTTTTTAAGTGCATAGTGTAAATCATCGTTCAACTTCTGTAACAAAAATGATTTATCAAAACCATGCAGGCTATCGACAATTTCATCGGCCAAACGAACAAAGCCATAAACTGCGTATATGGCGCGCTTTTTGTCCTTTTCCAGTAATGATGTTGCCAGAGAAAAGGAGGTGCTATATTTATGGGTAATTACTTTTGAAACGGAGTAACTACTGTCTACAAATAAATCAACACTCATAAATTGTTTTTTTTCCAATTTTAATATTTTCACATATTTCGTATGATCATGTTTGAAGTGCATTGATCTTGATTTTTTGAGTCTGAGCTGTGTTGATCCAAACTACAATTCTTCAATGTTTCCTTGCACTTGCATTCAATCAAGGCCCTACTAAAATTTTTTCGGTTTTCATTTTTTTAATCCTATTTCAAGTTTGCTGTATTTATATTTGATTCTTAATCCTTGTAGGTCCGGATATTAACCTCGTTTATTTTTTGGCAGGCGTGGTCCGCAAAACCAAATCCAGCTTCGGAATATAGGTTGTAAACCGAATGAATGTTTAGCTTTTCCAACTCTTTTATTTCATCATCATGAATAGCAGTGGCGGCGATAAATCCACCATAGTCAATCGCTTTTAGTCTCTCTATCGCAAACAGATTCGATTTATGATCGTTCATGCAAAGCATTACCGCTTTTACTTGCTTACTACGAATAGGGCTATTGGCTATTCTTTCCCAAAATTCACTATCTGTTGCGTCATCCAGAATAACATTTTTTCCTTCGGCTTGTAGTTTTTCCACAATTTCTAAGTTGTAATCCAATCCGATTACAGATTGACCATATTTATAGTTTAATTGATCATATACAGCCGAACCTAATTTTCCTAAACCAAAAATTAAGATTTGTGCATTGCCAATATCAAATGTTTTATCATATTCCAACCGGTCTGATGTTTCAAAAAATAGCAATTTCTCTTTTATGCTATAGTAGATAGAATGGGCATGTGTGTTCAGGGGTGAAGAAATTATGAACGTTATTGCCAAAGCAATAGCAATTGCAACGATCCACTCCGATGAGATGAGATTTGCTGTAGCTGCAAAAGAAGCTACGATTAATCCAAACTCACTGAAATTAGCCAAAGTTAACGAGGTGAATACGGATGTTCTTGCTCTTAATTTAAATTGTGTAAGCACCAGCAAGTACAGAATTAACTTGAAATTTAAGCCTAAGGCTAAAATGAACGCTACAATTAAAATTTCTTTTGTAGGAATACCCAAAAATCCTATGGAAAGGAAAAATCCTACAAGAAAAAAATCCTTGAAGTGTAATAGGATATCAGCTAACTCTTTAGATCTTTTGTGGTTCGCAATAAGTGTACCGATTACCAATGCACCCAGATCTGCTTTTAAACCAACAAATTTGAAAAGTTCAGCCCCAACAATTAGTGCCAGAAAAAAACCGAATAAGACCAACAATTCGCCATGACCAATTTTGTTTAGAACAAAAATTAATATTGGGCGAATAAGTAACAATGCAATAGGTAAAACCCAAACCCAAACATTAGGTATTTTTCCTGCTGCAAATACGATAAATAGTACAGCATAAATATCTTGCATTATTAAGATGCCAATGGATAGGATACCATGTGGGGAATTTAGCTCACCTTTGTCCTCTAATATTTTAACAGCATAAATGGTACTGGAAAAACTCAAAGCAAATGCAACAATAAAGGCTAGTTTTAAATTAATAGTTATTAAAGTATTAACTGTAGTGTAACTTAGAAAGAGGAGAATAAGTGCGAAAACAACTGTTGTAAGTATCATATGAATAATGGAACCGGCCCAGATTTCCTTACGAAGTAGTGTTTTTATTTTTAATTTTAACCCAATGGTGAATAGCAGTAGGGTTACACCCAGGTCAGAGACAGTTTTAATGAATTCGCCTGATTCTGCCCCGAAATAATTGAGAACAAAACCGGCTACCAAATATCCAATCAGTGGAGGCAAGCCAATTAGACGAACTAAAAAACCTAGAGTAAAAGCTATAGTTAACCAAATTGGATCCATGAAAAAACTTTAAAATTGGACAAAATGTTTACTTTGTAATCTTTCTTTCCACAAATATTAATTCAAATCAAAACAGTCAAGCTTCTGTAACACGATACACTATCTGTTATTCTGGTCAATTTGATACTAAATAACAATCATGGTCCAGATATTATCCGGTATAGTATCTTATCGTTTATATAAAGATAACAATTATGGTTAGTTAGGCAAGCAGAATGCGTAGATAAATGCTTTTTTCCTAGGCCTTAACGGATTGAGACGATTCCTTTTGTCTGTATGGAGTTTGATATTCGCAAGTAGGCATTTTTGTTTTGGAAGCAGCTATTGGTTTAGTATCTATGGGATGTAAAACCCTTCCCACCACGATCAGAAATTGATCAGGGAAGGGGAGAGGATATCGTAATTCACATTAAATTTTTTCCAACACGTTAAAGAACTTCGGCTTTGAGGGTACTGTGTTCCTTTTCTTAATGTATGGTAAATCCCGCAAATGGGAAAAAAACTTTCTTGGTTCCGAAGTAAGATTCGGGTAAGTGAGTGCTTTTGAAATGATGTACGAAAGAGAGGAAAGGCGTTTTCTATTACGATTGTAAAATAATTTTTCTTTTCCTTCTTTTGGTTCGCTTTGAAATATTTTGTGCAAGAAAAACATCTTTTTTGCACATTTTGCCCCTGAAAATTATTGGTAATTGATATTGCAAAGACTTTGGAATCGCTGTTCTTATCAGTAACACAGAATATTCGTTCAAAAAAGCGAGTGAGGTACTTAAAAATGAGGCTTTTTTGTTGTGAAAATGATGAGGTGCAAATTTTTTTCGAAAAATAATGTGCGAAATTTATGTTTCAAGTATCCGGGTGGAATGGTAAAGGAGCGTTCCTTTTTTGGGACTGGGGATTGCGAACGGTAAATTGTGTGAGTAGGGGCAGATTGCATGCTACTTTCCTGTTATACTGGTACGTAGTTTGAGAGGGCTACAAAGCTTAATATATAGAGCTTTCCCTGCCAATACTTATGTAAAATGTTGTAATCAGTTTTAATCTTCCTTTAAACATCCCAAAGTTTATTGTTCTTTCAAGCCTCATTATAAATACATTATTTTCCCTTAATGACATTCTGCAGTTCACTCATAAATGTTTCAAAAATATGAGTCAGGTCGGGTAATTTGTTTACAAATATCTGCTGTATATATTCTAACTTGATAAAGCTTTTCTTCTTAATAAATTTAGTTCCCTTATTCACATCCAATTCAAATCTGACAGGCTTTTTAACCCATCAGATTTAGTTTCTATGGTATTTGAATTATTTATTGTCAATAATTTTCAAACACTCAGGAACATCATACATTGCTGCAGATTCTTCCAGTTCCATCACTGCCTTATAAACTCTTGCTGTATCTGCTGCCGATACTGTAACTGGAACATTCAGGTTCCATAATTCTGCTGATTCTGTAACCATTACCGGACGAACAACATTAACCTTGATATTTCTCTCTTTTTCTAGTTCTATAGCCTTAACAAATCCTTCAAGGCCGGCACTTGCCATTGAGATTGCCGATCCTCCGGGGAATGGTTTGTGAGCAGCAACTCCTGTAGTTAAAACCACAAAACCATTATCCTTCACATTGTTAATTGCCACACGAATTAAGTCCACTTGTCCACGTAGTTTATTATTGATTGCCAAATCAAAATCTTCATCAGTTAGTTTATTCAAAGGACCAATATTAGCCATCCCTGTAGTTGAAATTACTCCATCAACATCTTTAAAATCTTCAAACATCTTCTTAATGGAAGACTTACTTTCAATATCCACCTGATAATCTCCACCATTTTTGCCAATCGCAATTACCTCATGTTCCTTCTTTAATAAATCAACTACTGCTTTTCCAATAATTCCTGTTCCTCCAACTACTAATATTTTCATGCTTCTGTTTTTTAAATTAATGTTCTATTTTATTTGAGCCATTCTAAGATTCTGTTTGTCAGCTCATCTGATTTGTCTTCCTGTAAAAAGTGGGATGCATTACTTACCGTTATATGTGGCTGTCCCTTTGCTCCTTTAAAGTTTTTTTGAAACTTCTTATCATATCCCTGATCTGCCAGAAATGGATCTTTATCGCTAAATAAAGTTAGTACCGGATGTTCCCATTTTTTTAATCGTTCCCAGTCTTTGTTTATTTCTGTAAGATCTGAAACAACTATCTCAGGCATTTTTCGAGGTGCTGTGTAATAGGCTTCATTTGGGAAAGGTGCATCATAGGCATCCTTCTCTTCCTGACCTAACTCTTTAGTAGTTAAGAGTTGCATAATCTCACCTATTTCGAGTTTTTCTGAACGTTTAAAATATCCCACCCAATTCTTAAAATCCATTTTCTCTTCCATATTTTGAAGAGTAGGTTTACCACTTCTGTCAATGGTTCTTTTTATCATTTTTGGAATTAACCACTTTGAGAATCCTTTTAATTCTGCGAGTGCTGTATTAGCAACAACTAATTTGTTTAACCATTCAGGGTTATTTGCTAATACTCTTAAACCGATCATTCCTCCCCAATCCTGCATAAATGCTGATGCCCTGGTTATTCCCAGTTTATTTATAAACTCCGACATCCACGTCACATGATTTTGAAAAGAAATGTCATTAGAGTTTACAGGTTTATCAGATTTACCAAAACCAATCAGGTCAGGTGCAATTACCCGATAACCATTTTTAATTAATTTGGGTATCATATTTCTGTATAAATAACTCCAGGAAGGCTGTCCATGAAATAAGAAAATAACTTTTTTATTCTCCTTTCCTTCATCCAGATAATGCATTAGTACTTCTCCTTTTAACTTAATGTAATTTGGTTTGAAAGGATAATCCTTTAAATTATTAAAAGCTGATTCCGGTGTTCTTACTTTTTCAATTTTATTCATTTTGATATTTTCTCTGTTGTATTATTTTTAAATTCAGGTTTTCTATTCTTTTGTGCAGGGTTTAAATCTCCTCTCGTATTTTTATATTACATTTCCTCGTTACGCCCTCTTTCTACATATCCATGAGCTTTAGCTATTTGTTCCCTCGGAAATAATTTATTAATTACAGGAGTTCGTTGTTCTGTTCCTATCAAGGAACTGATAAAGTTCAGGTCCTTAATTATATTGGTGTTTGATATGAAAGCATTAGTAAAATTTTGAAAGTTTAAGGATTTCCGTTGAATAATATTTTGTATAGGTAATTGCTTTCATTATGCTTTTTATTTTCTGTCTGAAATATTAATTGTTAATTCAGTTGTAAATTTATACATGATGGTGTAATTTTACTACTCGATATACAAAATATATCGGTATACTCAATGATACTATTAATTAAATAAGGCAATGGAGAAGCAACTGACAATACAAAAGCACGATTCTAGTGAAAGGCAAACGACAATGAAGCATTGCAGTACAAAGATATTAGCGGTTCGTGATGCATTAGAGATATTCAGTGGGAAGTGGAAAATCCCAATTATTGGGGCATTAATTTATTTAGAGGAAGCTGGATTTAAAGATTTACAGCGTATGGTTGGTGATATTACACCCAAGATGCTTTCGAAGGAGCTAAAAGAGTTGGAAATTAATCTTCTTATTAAAAGAACAGTACTTGATACTAGACCAGTCACTGTAAAATATAGTATAACTGAATACGGGAAGACTTGTCAATCCGTAATCTTTGAATTATACCATTGGGGAGAACAACATAGAAAAAGGATTAAAGAAGGAATGTGATATTGTTTTATCATTAGGACGAAAATGGGATTGAACAAATTGGCTATAGCGTTTTGCAGGTATGGCGTCGTGCTCCCGATGCATCTGGACAGGTTAGTTGTTTTTAGTTCTGTCGTTCCAATTCTCGCTTCTGCATCCAGCCGAGCCATCCCGATAGCTATCGGGATGCGGCATGCGTTATGACCCGCTGTTGGCTGTAGTATTTAGTATTGCAACTAATGTTATCGAAATGTTTAATAAATTATGAGCTATTATTGGTAATAAAATACTTCCACTTTTTAAGTTCATCCAGCCCCAGACCATTCCATATAAAAAAGTAATAAAGCAATACCCTAAGTTAAAATCAATTTGCCATAGTTCATTAAAAGAAAGTCCATGTACTAAGCCAAATAGAATTGCAGTAGCATATATTGATGGATTACCAATATTCATATTTCCAATTACCACTTTATCTTTCATGATAGATAAAAGAAGCCCTAGCATTAACCCTCTAAATACAATTTCTTCTTCAATCCCGGGCAATAATTGAAATAATAAAGTCTCAATTGTAAACTCAGAATGATCTCCAAAAAACCGTGTATATATTACAGTAATTAATACCAATAATAGGATTAGAATCAGATTTGGTTTTAATGAATGCTTAGCCTGACCTAATTTTAAAAAATCATATTGATTTAAGAATTTCCTTTTTATAAGTAAGTATATTATTAAGGCAGCCGTCAATGCAAATAGTTTACCTGTCCAATTCCATTGTCCACCCAACAAATTGAAAAATGATATTTTCCTGGGCAGCTCTATAAGGAAAGAGTTCAAGACAAAAACTGAAACGAATAATAGTAAGAATCTCAAATTATTTTCAATTTTGTCTTTTAGGCTGTAAAATAGGATGGGTGATATTACAATTAATTCTATTAAACTTATAAGAATGGATTTAGACATATTTATTAAGCTATCAATTGCTGCTATTCGATATTACAGCCAACGTTTCGCTGGTGTGGCGTCGTGCTGCTTTTTCCGCAGGTTAGTTGTTTGCAGTTCTGTCGCTCAAATTCTCACTTCTGCATCTAGCCGAGTCTAACCTCGGCATGCGTTATGACCTGCTGTTGGGTGTAGTAACTTCTTTTTTAGGTAAATAATCTACCGTCTATTTCTGGTTTTTTCAGGTGTTCTTTTTTATAAAACCCGAATATCTGTTTTAATTTTTCAACTAGTTCTTTTTGAGTGCTTTTCCCTGGATTAAATCCGCAAAGTTGGCATCTGTTTGTTTCAACTGCTACTTCGTAACTCCCATAGTTCTTTTGTCTCAGTTCATAGTCTGTTTCAATACTAAATCTGCTGGAATTATATTGAGGACAGGCAAAAGGATTTTGAGTGTTGGCAGGTAAACCTTTTTCCAAAAGCTTTTTAAGATCAGATTTATTTAATTTTCTACGTTTTACCTCTGCAGAAATCTTATTTCTTGATCTGTCTAAAAAATCTTCAAATCTATATGCTATGAAGATAGATAATTCGGTGTCATCTAAGCTAGATAGAAATTTATTTAAATTTTTCATGTATTGTTTCTAATTATTATTGGAGGTAAATTTGCTAATTGCAAAAGACTTCTTTCTATTACATCCAACGTTTTGCGGGTATGGCGGTGTGCCACCGATTCCATAGTTTTGTTGTTTATAGTTCTATTGTTAAAATCTCACTTCTGCATCCAATCAAGCTATCCCGATAGCTATTTTGACGTGGCATGCGATATGTTCCGCTGTTGGCAATAGCTTCTTATTCATAAATATTCCGTCCTCGTATTCCATAGTTTTTTCAGTATTCCGGGTGCTTTTAGCTAGGACTTTAAATTTTTTCAATCCATCAGAATGATATAAAAAAATGCTATCAATTTTTTCAGTTTGAGTTGATTCAACCGATTCGCTTTTCTTTTTTTATTGGTGTCAGTTACGATTAATTAAAGTCAGAAGAACTATGGAGTGCAGGAAAGATTTTCGTATTACTGCCAATTGTTTTTCTTTTTTGTAATTGTTATCTATACTTCTAAAAAGTTAAAATATTCACCGATTTTAAAAGATACATTATTAGAAAGGTAACCCCGATACTGGCGAAAATTGCTCCTTGCCAATAAAATAATCTTGTGCTCCAATTGTTCCATGTTCCTTCGCTAAAAACCTCATTTCTAAAATAATTCTTAGAAACCCTCCAGTAAACGTATAGGACAATTAAAAAAAGTACAATTGCAATGATCCAGATTTTATCCATTTTTCAATTCTTTTTAGTTTATCTCTTTAATTCTGATTATTTAATAGTATTTTTCAATTCCTCCAAATCCTTTAATCAGTTTATTTTCTTTCGTCTTTTCAAGGAAGTTTTTCAAACGCTTATTAAATTCATCAGGTCTTTTTCGTGCACTATCAATGTATGCAATTCTGATTCTTTTATACGGTTCCGAAAAGTTTTGATAGTTATCCCAAACAGATTTTTCCGTTTTTAGCTGCTCTATTATGTCTTTCGGAAAAATGAAATCTTGTTGGATTATCTTCAAAATTTCCTCCTTGATTGAGTTGTAAATCAGGTTGTTTTCAAAGAGCCATTTCAAGCGTTCAATGTTTGGTTGTGAGTAAGTTGAGTTCTTTCTTCTTTTACAAAATCTTTGAATCGTAGTCTCTTCGTTTAGAGATTTAACCGTACTGTCAATCCACCCAAAGCATAGAGCTTCTTCAACCGCGTCATTGTATAAGATTCGTTTTTTACCTGTTTTTTTTAATGGGTATTCCAACCAAATATCATTCTTCGTCTCAAAATTGTTTTCGAGCCATTCTCTCCAATCCTGTCTTTTGGTAAAATATTTGGTTTCTATTTTTTTCATTTGAATTGCTGCTAACGTTTCGCGGGTATGGTGTCGTGCCGCCTTTACCCGCAAATGTATGTTAAAGAAATAAATGTAACGATTATTAAT
>JBGRQA010000015.1:0-144510 GCA_041725895.1 Marinifilaceae bacterium | reverse complement strand
TTAATTATCGACAAGTGAATAGAAATCAATTTTAAGTATTCGCTTCTAAAGCCACAACTGCGGGGCACTTAAACGATGAAAGGAATGAAAATTATTAATCCCTATATATGCCGGTGAGGGCAGCCGCACCGATAAACGGAAAGCCGAGGTTCTTTGACGTGATGGAAAATCTATGGAGTTAGCCGAATAACTTCTCCCCCGCATTGCTGCCTGGTGGTGCGGGGGATTTAAGAATAGTCACGGGCTCAAGATTTCATATTTATACGGAGGTTGCATTAAGCGCCATTCCTGGTTTCCAGTTTCTGCAGACTTCCTTACGCAGGTATACCATGCTTGCATCCGAGAAACTACTCAGCCCATTCTTTTACCGGTAGAGAAAAACAGAATGAACTTCCTTTACCCAGCTCACTTTCAACCCAGATGTGGCCGTTATTTCTTTCTACAAATTCTTTACATATTTTCAGACCTAGACCGGTGCCGCTTTCCTTATTCGTTCCGTATGTTGATTCAAAATTCGAAGGGTCGAAAAGTTTTTCTAAACGATCAGGTTCAATGCCCATGCCCCAATCTTTAACACATATCGTAAGCCCGGAATCATTTAAGACAGATAATATTTGTACTTTACCTTTCTCCTTAGAGAATTTAATGGCATTCGAAATTATATTTCTCAATACCACTTCAATCATACTTCTATCAAAACATGCCATATGATTAGTGCTAATGTCATCTACAAGAGTAATCTGTTTCGTTTCCAGCTGCGTACTCAAAAATGCTTTGACTGCATTAACAGGCTCACAGATGTTCTGGGAAATTGGCTTGAGCTTTAGATTGTCTCTTTGTGTTCGAACCCAATCGATAAGATTAGTTAAGCTTTCCAATACAGCTTGACTCTGTTTATTTATGATTTCGATGAATTGTTTTCTTCTTTGGCAATCCTTAGAATCGCTATCATCAATGAGTAGCTGTGAGAAGCTGCAAATATTCCCAATAGGCCCCCTTAGATCGTGTGAAATAATTGAAAAGAATTGGTCTTTTGCGTCATTTAAGGCTTTTATTTTGGCATGTTGCTGTTTAAGCAAAAGACTTGACTCATAAAGCTCATTCTTAATGCGATATAGAATAAAAAGAAATATGGATATGACGACAATTATAATAAATGCAGCAATTACAAAAATATTTTGAATTCTAACTTTGTCATCCAGGATTTCCTTTTCGGCTTGAAGCAGCCGGTTTTCCTGTTCCTTTTTCTCGGTTTGATGGATGATATTCAGGTTCTGGATTTTGAATAGTAAATCACTTTTTTCCTTTTTCAGTTCAGTATCTCTGAGAGCTTCCAATGCTGTTAATGCTTCTTTGTATTGTTTTTTTTGCTTGAACCTTTGGTACTGTAAATTGGAAATACTTTGCTGATAAAATGGAATATCCTGAAATTTTGAATTATCGAGCAGTGAATTAATCACCTGATCAGCTTTTCTATACGCCTTCATATCCAATAAGATTTCAACCCGTGAGCATAGTATGGATAATTCCTTTTGAATATTATTAAAATTCCGGGCCAACGTCAATGCCTGCAGGTTATAATCCAAAGCCCTTTCATAATTATTTTTCCTTCTAAAATATTCGGTATAAGAATCTAATATATAGGGTCGCTGATGTTGATAACCACTGGAATCATTAAAAGCCAATGCATTGTCAAGATGCTGTTTGGCCTTTTCAAACTCTTGTAATTCAATATAACAATTTGAAATTGCTTGCTCAGCGTATGCACCACTACGCAAAAGTTTATGCTCCTTACAAATCTGAATAGCCTTTTCGTAGAAAGGAATTGCACGCTCAAAATTCAAATGATTTACATTGTAATCACCCAAGTCCTGATTTACCCTGGCCATGATGCGATAATTTGAGCTTTGTTCTGCGACTTTTAATGCCTTAAAAAATATCGGTATCGCTGAAGAATCATCCATATTATAAAGCAGTGACGCTTCTGATCGTAAAGCACTGGAAAGTTCAAAATCATCTCCGCTTTGTATACAATACTTAACTTTTTCTCGTGTTAATTCCAGTTCTTCCTGGTAGAGAGTTTTAATTCTGTAGAGGTATTGTAAATTTCCATAGGCTTCCAATACCTTTTGATGCAGTTTGTATTTCTTCCTATAATCCAAACACTTCTGAAAATAGTATTCAGCACTATCGAGTTTATTCAATCTCTGATAGAAATATCCGATGCTACAATAACAATTATGAATTTTCCCCGGAGCTTTATCTGAAATTCTTTGAGCCATAAAGCTATACTGCAAGGCTTTGCGGAAATCATTTTTTGCCTCATAGATATAATAGGTTAGTCTGTATGAATCCTCCAACTGTTCCCATTCTGAATAATCATCCAGAATTTCATTACTTTTCAACAAATGCATTAGAGCACTATCATATTCTTCAATGGAAAAATAAAACAAACCTGCAGTTTTAAGTGCAATCCCGTAGTCAAAACGGCTTCCTTCAGAAAGTGAAATACCCTTTGCTTCGGTGATATGTTTACGGGCGATATCGAATTGTTGTTCTGCAATTTCAAACTCTGCTTTTTCACATAATTCAATTGTTCGTGTAACAGGTTGCGAAACAAGTCCCGAGCTGATCTGACTTCCAGCAGATCCATATATGAACAAAAATATTATTAGAATAATAGTAAATTTCGGCATAATCTGATTCCCCTTATAGATTTTTAATCGTTGAGTGAGGCTAGCGTACAATATATGGAGAAATTCCTGTAAATACTACTGTTACTAGGCTTTCCGATTATATGGGTTTGATAAAGACCAACAGACCAGTTGATGCATTTATTGAGACGATTAACATATTTTTTAGATTTAAAAAAAAAAGAAACACAACAAGTAGAAGGCTAGCATCGCTGAAATAGCTCTTTCTTTCATTAAAGCTTAGAGGAAATACATGAATATGATTCCAGAAACATGGTACTTGAAGAACGCCCTTGAAGATGATCAACATAAGGCACATCGACAAGACAGCCCCCCCCTCTTTAGAGGATTCACCCCTTAATAAGTAGGCAATTAATTATTGTAGAAATGTATTTTCTTTCATAACTTAATGGAAAATACCTTTTATGAGGAACTTAAGGAAAAAATCTGTCCAAAACACATCTGCTATTTTGATCTTGGCCAATTTCTGTGCTGGAAATTGGCATGCTATACCTTCGGGCATACAATTTCCAAATTCTCCACAATCACCCATTGCTATTTTAAAGGCATTTCAAAACCAAAATATCAGACAATTTATCCATTGTGATATTGTTCTCCGCTCAACAACCAAACATGCCATCAACAAGTTATGCTACTTGTCGATAGGCAAGAGTATGAAAAATTATATTACGAACAATTGCAAAGACTTAATAATAGTAGCAAGTAACTAATCTTAATGTATCGAAAATCCATAATTCGGATGGAACACACTGTTAATATGATAAATTAAAACACAAATAATGGGATAATAAATTAATTGTAATGAAAAAAAGCATAGAGAATATATTGGTTCCTGTGTTATCCACAGGAGAATGTGAAATTTTATTGAAACAGGCAATGTATTTCAATGAAGTCTTTTCTTCTAAAATTACATTACTACATGTTGTTCCTAAAATTTCATTTCTAAAGAGAACTCTGCAACCGAAGAAATTAAACCCATTGAGAGTTAAACAGGAGGCTTTGTCTAAAATGACTCATTGTGTCAATGAGTATTTTAACAATAAAATACCTGATTTTATTGACCTAAAAATTGCAACAGGAGAACTTGTGGCTGAAATACCTAAGATGCTTATAGCCCATAATTTTGATTTTATAATTATAAAGGAGTACAGTAAAATCGCGAGTTTGCTGGATAAGCTTAAAATGGACTCAGAGAAAATTGTTTCCGGTATTGAATGCCCGGTAATGATAATGCACGAAAAATGGACAAAAACAGGTATTAAGGAAATACTGGTCCCCATTGATATTACTCAAAAGTGTAGGGACGTGGTACTTTGGGCTGCTGCAATTTCCCTAAAACTAAAAGCAAGGATACAAATTGTTTCCATTGTGAACCTAAATATTGATGTGGAAAAGAGTTTGGTGAGTAAAAGATCCAACTTGATAAAAAACTGGGTAACCAAACAGGGGATTGAGTGTGATTTAACAATTCTTAAATCGGCACCAGGTAAAATGCATGAAGCCCTCTTAACATTTGCAGATCGAGGAAATGCAGACCTGATTATGATCCTTACACACGAAGAGTTTATTGCAGCGAACAACTATTTAGGAAAATTTGCAAAAGAGATTATCCATCGGTCGCCTAAACCAGTGTTAAGTCTAATTTCAAGGAGTAAACCTATGTTTGATGTTGTTCATGACTCCCATAAATATGGAATTAAAGATCGTATTGAACGACTAAACATACCTGAAGACAACATTGAAGATAAGTGAATTGATTAATGAAGAATACTGTTATACATGTTGAATTAATAAACCATTTAAGCAGTACTCGCAAAGCTGATTTGGATCGCAGGAATCCAGTGTGTAAGAAGAGTAATTCTACTCATTATTTTAGGAAGGAAATCAGCTCCCGGGGGCGAAATACAGAATTAATTTCAATACCTTAATGTAAGGTTTCAAGGAAAATTGAACTTGCCGGGAGTTAAATTAATTGCATTATCATGACAAATAAAATTCTTGAACTAACCGAAAAAATATACAACGAAGGAATTGTTAAGGCAAAAGTTGAGGCAGACCAAATTATTGCTGATGCAAAAGAAGAAGCCAACGAAATTCTTAAGTCGGCAAAAAAACAGGAATTGGAAATTCTTGAGCGGGCAAAAATCCAGGCAACAGAGTTGAAAAAGAATACCGACTCGGAAATACAACTTTCAGCCCGGCAATTTATGAGTGAATTGAAACAACAGATAACAAATCTGGTAACAGTCGCTCAAGTTGAACCTTCTGTAAAAGCAGCATTTTACGATATTGAATTTGTGAAAAAAATTATACTCACTGTTATTCAAAATTGGAACCCTCAAAAACCCGAGGAGCTAAATCTGACAATTTTGCTTCCGGAAAAAGATGAAAAGGAGTTTTCTGATTTTTTTGAAACCAAAGCCATTAATACATTAAATCAGGGAATTGATATTCAATTCGATTCAAAAATCTCTAATGGATTCAAAATAAAGCCAAAAGCAGCGAATTATGTCATCAGTTTTTCTGACAAAGACTTTGAAAATTATTTTAAGAGATATATAAAAGATAGAACAAAAAAAATGTTGTTCGACCCGAGTTGACAAACCGGGAGTTAAGATGCTGAGAAAATGATTATACAAATCATCACATTTTTATATTGAAAGTAATACGTCCTTGATCTTTAGCCCACCGGGCTTTGATTGGATACCAGGTTATTGTTAAAACACATTACAATTGGGTATAATGAAAAAAAAATATTACTGTTTGGTGGCTGGTCTTCCCGATTTGTTTTTTAACGAAAATAATCATAGACTTAGTAGTCTGGATTTTAGGAATGAGCTAAAGCATCAACTAAGCAAAACTGATTACAACCTGGCTCGCTTACTCTATCTGCCACATGATAATAAAAATTTACTGAACCTGGTTTTTGAACAAAACGAGCCATTTTGTTTGCTGGGGAATTACGATAAGAAATTTTTAGAACGCCAAATCACGGAACCTGTTGAAGTACCCGATTATATGATCCGTTTTTTACGATGGACGAAAAATTTGGAGACCCGTGAAGTCAACCTTCAAATCGAAAATAAATTACACAGCCTTTACTATGAGTACGTAGTCGAAAAAACCAAAAATAAGTTTTTAACGGAGTGGTTTCAATTTGAGATGAATAGTAAAAACATTTTAACTGCTTTCAATTGCAAACAGTTTAATTACCAGCCCGAAAAACATCTAATTCAGGCCGGTGAAAACAACCTGGTATATTCGTTGCTTATAAATGGGCGCTTAAAACCTGAACTTTTCGAAGAAGAACTTCCTTTCGCTAATCAGCTTTTCCGTGTGGCCGAATCGACTATAAGCCCTGAGGAAAAAGAAAAAGCTATCGATAAGATATTGTGGGATTATCTTGATGAGCACACGTTTTTCCACTATTTCACCATTGAAAAAATACTAAGCTACATTATTAAACTTGGTATTGTTGAGCGGTGGATGAAATTGGATGCAGAAACAGGAAAAGCTCTGTTAAAAAAGCTAATTGAAGAACTAAAGCTGAGTTATACATTCCCTGAAGAATTTAGTACTGTAAAATAATATTGTATGCGCACAAATGGTAAGGTAATTGGTATTATTTCGAATCTTGTAACTGTTGCTGTTAACGGATCGGTTATGCAAAACGAGATTTGCTACATAAATATGAATGATGTCAAACTGATGGCCGAAGTAATCCGAATTGGTGATAACATTGCCTATATCCAGGTATTTGAAAGCACGCGTGGTTTAAAAATTGGCACCGAAGTAGAGTTCGCAGGACACATGTTGGAAGCCACACTGGGGCCTGGAATCCTTTCCAAAAATTTCGATGGACTGCAGCACGATCTGGACAAGATGGATGGTGTTTTCCTGAAAAAAGGAGATTACACTGCTGCTCTCGAAAAAGACAAATTATGGGAATTTACCCCCCTGGTAGAACCGGGAGACGAAGTTAGGGCTGGTTCCTGGTTGGGAGAAGTAAGAGAAAACTGGATTCCGCACAAAATAATGGTGCCTTTTAGTTTTACAGGAACCTTTTGCATACAGGATATCAATAGAAAAGGAGAATATAAAATAGATGACACAATTGCTGTACTTACCAACAGAGAAGGGAAAGAATTTAAGGTGAGCATGGTTCAGAAATGGCCGGTTAAAATTCCTATAAAAGCCTACAAAGATAAGCCACGCCCTTTCAATTTCATGGAAACGGGAATCCGGGTTATCGACAGTCTGAATCCGATTGTTGAAGGAGGCACAGGTTTCATCCCCGGACCTTTTGGAACCGGAAAAACAGTTTTGCAGCATGCACTCTCAAAACAAGCCGAAGCAGATATGATTGTTGTGGCAGCATGCGGTGAACGGGCAAATGAAGTAGTGGAATTGTTTGCTGAATTCCCTGAGCTGGAAGATCCACGCACAGGCAGGAAACTGATGGAACGAACTACAATCATTGCCAATACCTCCAACATGCCGGTAGCGGCACGCGAAGCATCGGTTTACACTGCTATGACCATTGCAGAATATTACCGTTCGATGGGATTAAAAATCCTGCTACTTGCCGATTCAACTTCACGCTGGGCACAAGCTTTGCGCGAAATGTCGAACCGTATGGAAGAACTTCCGGGACCGGATGCATTCCCAATGGACCTGCCGGCAATAATTTCCAATTTTTATGCCCGGGCTGGTTATGTAAATTTAAATAACGAAAAATCTGGTTCGGTTACTTTCATAGGAACAGTTTCGCCAGCCGGTGGTAATTTGAAAGAACCTGTAACAGAAGCAACAAAAAAAGCAGCCAGGTGTTTCTATGCCCTCTCACAAAATAGGGCCGATAGTAAACGGTACCCTGCAATTGAAGCAGTTGACAGTTATTCAAAATATATTGAATACCCCGAATTTCTGGAGTACATGAAAGATAAAATTTCTCCCGATTGGGTTGATAATATTTTGCTGGCGAGAAATGCCCTTATCCGCGGACGTGAAGCTTATGAGCAAATAAATATTTTAGGCGACGATGGTGTGCCAATTGATTATCATCAGATCTTATGGAAGGCGGAAGTTATCGATTTCGTTATCCTACAGCAGGATGCATTTGATAAAATAGATGCTTCCACTCCTATTGAAAGGCAACGATATATGATGAAAAAAGTTTTAGAGGTTTACAAGAAGCAATTCAAATTTGAATCTTTTGAGGAGGTAAATCTTTACTACAAAAAAATAATAAACATTTTCAAACAAATGAATTACTCAGAATTTCAGTCAGATCAATTCAAAAGAAATGAAAAAGAGTTACAAGAATTATTAGAAGAAAGAGAGCTTGTAGAATAGTAAGAATCAAAACTCACCAGGGAAGAATATATGATGGAAACTATAGCATTTCAAAAGATATACACTAAAATAAACCACATCACAAAGGCAACCTGCTCCCTGCATGCAACCGGAGTTGGGAACGAAGAGATGGCGACCGTAAACAACCGGTTGGCACAGGTTATAAAAATTCAAGGAGATTTAGTTACCCTGCAGGTATTCTCGGGAACGGAGGGAATCCCCACCAATGCCGAAGTTGTTTTTCTTGGACATGCACCGCGACTAAGGGTAAGTGAAGAGTTAAGTGGCAGGTTTTTTAATGCTTATGGCCACCCCATTGATGACGGCCCCGACATAGACGGGCGATGGGTTGAAATCGGGGGCCCCTCTGTAAATCCGGTCCGCCGTAAACAACCATCGGAACTAATTGCAACCGGAATTGCCGGGATCGACCTTAACAACACCCTGGTAACGGGGCAAAAAATACCCTTTTTTGCTGACCCGGACCAACCCTACAACGAGGTGATGGCAATGGTTGCTTTACGTGCCAAAGCCGATAAGATTATTTTGGCTGGAATGGGGATAACCAACGACGATTACCTGTATTTTAAGAATATTTTTGAAAACGCAGGGGCAATCGACCGAATTGTAAGTTTTGTAAATACTACTGAAGATCCGCCGGTTGAGCGTTTGCTTGTTCCTGACATGGCATTGACCGCTGCAGAGTATTTTGCCTCGAAAAATCAAAACGTGCTTGTTCTTTTAACCGACATGACACTTTATGCCGATGCTTTGAGTATTGTTTCGAACCGAATGGATCAAATTCCATCAAAAGACAGTATGCCCGGCTCGCTCTACAGCGATTTAGCAAAATTGTATGAGAAAGCCGTGCAGTTTCCCGATGGCGGATCCATTACCATTATTGCAGTAACAACCCTCTCGGGCGGGGATATTACCCACGCTATTCCCGACAACACCGGTTATATTACGGAAGGCCAATTATTCCTTCGAAAGGATACTGACATTGGGAAAGTAATTGTAGACCCGTTCAGAAGTTTGTCGCGTCTGAAGCAACTGGTTATTGGAAAAATAACACGGGAAGATCATCCACAGGTCATGAATACTGCCATCCGCCTTTTTGCTGATGCCGCCAACGCAAAAACCAAAATCGAGAATGGTTTTGACCTGACCGATTACGATAAAAGAACTTTGCGTTTCGCTAAAGAATATTCTGAAAAGTTGCTGGCCATTGATATCAATATTGAAATTGACACCATGCTTGATACAGGCTGGTATCTATTCAACAAATATTTCTCGATTGCCGAAATTGGCATTAAATCGGAACTGGTTGAGAAATATGGTAAACGAAAAAGCGATTCCCATTGAGGTCAGAAGGCACGGCAGAAGAGCCTACAGCTTCTTTACCTATGGGTTGACACAGATTACTTATGCGATTCTGAATACCAATGATAATCATCAGTTTCGAGTAAGTGTGAAAATTTTGTTATTGACTTGGGGAATTTTCATAAATTAAATAAAAAAATGGCAATGAAATTTCAATACAACAAAATTGCTTTACAAAACCTTAATAAGCAGCTGGATATGCGAATCAAAGCACTTCCAACCCTTAAAAACAAGGAGGCTGCGCTTCGGTTGGAGGTGAAAAAAGCAAAAGACAAAACTGTTGAATTGGAAAAAAAATTAGATGTAAAATTGGAATCATATGCTGTTACTGCAAAACTGTGGAATGAGTATATCCCCAATATAATTGCCATAAGTGATGTTCAAATAGCGACAAAAAAAATTGCGGGAGTAAAAATCCCGATTCTGGAACAGGTAATTTTTAAAGAGGAAGAATTTAGTTTGTTCGCCCAACCCAAATGGTTACCCAAAGGAATTTCAATGGTAAAAGAACTGGCAGAGATCGCTCTCGAAAAGGAATTTTTTACCCGAAAAATGGTATTGCTGGATTATGCTCGTCGGAAAACCACACAAAAAGTAAACTTGTACGAAAAAGTACAAATACCGGATTATCAGGATGCCATTCTAAAAATAAAACGGTTCCTAGAAGATGAAGAGAACTTATCGATGTCGGCTCAGAAAATTGTAAAAAAACGACAGCAACAGAAGGTGGGGGAAGCAATATGATAGTTACTATGCACAAATATACCTTCCTGGTTTTTTATCAAGAGTATAAAAATTTTCTCGAGGCTCTTCAGCAACTCGGAGTAGTGCATGTGGTTAAAAAAAGTGAAGCAGTACCCGATGAAATCAAACAAAAATACGTTCAAATCAGCCAGTTTGAAAAAGCCATTCAGTTTCTGGAGAGTAGAAAAAACAAGCAAACCCCCAAAATTCAAAATGCTGATGGGACTGTAATAATGCACGAAGTTGAGGTAAAACGAAATGAGCTGGAAACACTAGAGCAAGAACTTGATGAAACCCAAAAGAAGTATCAAAAAGCTAAACCGTGGGGCAATTTTTCAACTGAAACCATACAGAAACTATTAGACGAAGATATTCATCTTAAATCTTTTACTACCTCAAAAAAGAAATATCTCGATTTAATTGATGCTGAACTTCCGGTGGAGATGATTTCTCAGCATGGAAACCGGGTTTATATTGTGCTTGTCCAAAGAGGAAACAAAGAAATATCAATTGATGCCGATGAAATTGAATTGCCAGAACTCCCCTGTACAGAAATAAAAAAGAAAATTGAGGATATTAAAAGTTCAATTGAACAAATCAATAAAGAGCTTGATGTGTACGCAGGGAGCTCAATTCCTTTATTGGAACAAGGTAAAAACAGCGTTCTTAATTTACTGCAAGTTGAAAATGTAATTTTTAACACCACGGTTGAAGCAGAAGAAAAATTGATGATTCTGGAAGGTTGGGTTCCGGCACCCCATAAAAGACAGGTAGACGAATTTTTCGAAAAAAACAACACCCTATTCATAATCGGCAAAGCAAAACAAAAAGACAAAGTTCCAATTCTGCTGGAAAATAACCGCTTCAGCAAGTTGTTTGAACCGATTGGGTCAATGTTCTCGCTACCTGATTACTCGGAGTTGGATTTAACGGTGTTTTTCGCCCCGTTCTTTATGCTCTTTTTTGGTTTCTGCCTTGGGGATGCCGGGTATGGCTTATTGTTTGTTATTGGTGCCGGACTTTACAAATTCATAGCTAAAAAAGCAGTAAAACCCTTACTCTCGTTGTTGCAGTTTTTAGGATTTGCAACCGTTATTTTTGGAGCCATTTCGGGAACCTTTTTTGGCATTAATTTAATAGATGCTGAAATTCCATTGATTGCAGAATACAAGGCGCTTTTCCTGAATCCCGACAAAATGTTCAATCTGGCGTTGCTACTCGGTGGCCTGCAGATAATTTTTGGTTTATTCGTAAAAACGATTAACAGGCTTAAACAATATGGATTTCGTTATTCTTTAGCTACAATTGGCTGGCTGATTGTTATACTGGGCTGTCTTATATACACCATTTTAACTAGCAACGAAGTTATTTCACCGAACAAAACGATTTTGTATTCCATCCTTTCTACAGGAGGGTTTTTTATACTGTTTTTCAGCGATCCCGAATTAAATGTTTTTCTTAGGATAGGAAAAGGTATTTGGGATGTTTACTCCACAGTGACCAGCATTTTTGGCGACCTGTTATCTTACATTCGCTTATTTGCCCTGGGGCTTTCCAGCGCAATTCTTGGTTTTGTTGTTAACGATATTGGCATACAAATCCTTGGGGCCTCAAAAATCCTGGGGCCTGTATTCTTTGTCATCTTTCTGCTACTGGGTCACACCCTAAATATTCTAATTTCATCGCTGGGATCGTTCGTACATCCCATGCGTTTAACGTTTGTGGAATTTTACAAAAATGCGGGGTTTAAAGGTGGTGGAGAAAAATACAAACCCTTTTCAAAACACAATCAGGGGAAGGGCTCAACGGAGCCATAAATCCTAATATAATGAACAAAACGAGAGAAATTGAAACAATAATAATTACTGAACTTTAAAAAGGAGATTTTCTATGACAACTGCAATAATTTTAGCTTACGTTGGATTGGCAATTATGCTTATTTTTTCAGGCGTAGGAAGCGCAATTGGTGTTTCAAAAGGTGGTAATGCAACAGTAGGTGCACTTAAGAAAAAGCCCGATGCATTCGGTCCTTGCCTGCTTTTAAGTGCACTACCAGGAACACAGGGTTTGTACGGATTTGCGGGTTTCTTTATTATTAACAACCAAGGAGTTATCACCCCGGAAATAACTCTACTCCAGGGGATGGCAATTTTGGCGGCAGGTTTAGCACTTGGTTTTGTTGCATTTTTCTCGGCCTTGAACCAGGGAGGGGTAACTTCCAATGGAATTGCGGGGATTGGTTCCGGACACGATATTTTTGGTAAAACAATGGTGTTGGCAGTTTTCCCCGAACTATATGCCATTATAGCATTTGCCGCAACCTTCCTAATTAGCTTAGGTTTGTAGCTTAACGTAGTATATTCAGCAGCAAACATTAAAAAAAGGTGCTAATAGGAAATGAGAAATGATGACAAGAAAAAGTACTCCCGAAATGATTGACGCAAAAGTCAGGGAAATACGAAACTTTTGTGAATCCAATGCCACCCCTGAAATCGTCACAAAGTATTCAAAATATTTTAAAGAAGGCTTCGATGGCTTCGGGATAGACAAAGATGTGTACGAAAGGCAAAGGGACAAATGGATAGCCCAATGGAACAATGAAATGAGTATTAATGATTTTTTGGATTTGGGGGATCGTTTGTTCCAAAACGGGAAATATGAGGAAAAGTCATTTGCCATAAGTTTTCTTCAATCCCAAAGGGAGAAATACAGTGTTGAAACATTTCACAGGATTGGCAATTGGTTTGATTATGGTATCTCAAACTGGGCAACGACTGATGTTTTGTGCATGCTGGTATTATCTGCTTTTATGGCTGATCAGGTAATATCCTTCGAGCAGTTAAGGGCCTGGACAGGTGCCGAATCGGAATGGAAGCGAAGAGCAGTGCCCGTAACTTTGGTAGAGTTGACAGGTAAGGGGTTAAAACTACAGGATGCATTCGAAACAATAGAACCTCTAATGTCCGATGGTTCGGAATATGTTCAGAAAGGAATCGGGACGCTTTTACGTGGTTTATGGAAAAAGCATCCCGCTGAGGTGGAGGATTTCCTAATGAAATGGAAAGACAAGTGCGGCCGCTTGATTATTCAGTATGCTACGGAAAAAATGGACAAAGAGTACAGGAAGAAATTCAGAAAAACAAAATAATGACAGGAAGAGCAACACAAGCAATCCTATCACCTACCAGAGACCTATCCCAAAGCCCTGGAGGTGAAAGAAAGGCAGCTTTATAGTATTGAAATGAATGGATATATTTCATCCTCTGCATCCATTCGTTGGGTTTCCCCAATAAAGATCAGGAAAACTGGTTCTCCTTAAGTTCATGCCAACCTAACGAATCCAGCTAAATGGGAAAAACAAGCATCGGTATTTTACTTGTTGATACCATCTTCTTAAGCTTATCTGGATGAAATATTTTGTAGAACAGAGTTCTTCGGGGATTGGAAAAAGAGATCCAGTCAATATCATTCTTTTTAACAAAATACTCGAATCCTCTGATCTCGTCAGTGCTTTCAAATAATTTGCATTGTATGTTGTGTTCGCTGTACTCCTTCTTAAGGAACTGATTCAATTCATCAACTTTCCCCTGTTTCAACGGATCATTCTTAATATCAATATGAATACAATGAATCATCGTATCAAAGGGCGAAACTATTTCAAGCAGCTTGTTAAGCGAGGTATTATCAGCCTCGTTAAAATCTGTAGCATACATGATGTTTATCATGTCAAGCCCCTTGTATTCTGCAGTTTTAGGGATTGTTAGTACGGGGTATTTGGTATTCTCAATTACCTTAGGAATAACGCTACCACTATAAACACCCTCATCTTCTTTTTTGCCATTTGTCCCCATTACAACTAAATCAGGCTCCCATCTTTTGCTTAAGGCCACAATCACATCTTCAGGGGTTCCCCTAAGAAGTGCGAAGTGCATTTTTACTTCCTTCAGCAACTTTTTGTCAATCTGTTTATTCAGTGCATTTCCAAACTTTAGCAAACCGGCCTGCGCATTTCTATAGGCTTCTGCCGCATCAATTCTTTCATGCTCTACCCATGAGGTGGTATGTTTGAAATGTCCGGTCATGGTAGGATCATCATAAACATAAAGAATTTTTATCTCAGCATTGGTTTTTTCGGCTATTCCAAATGCATATTCACAGGCGTTTATGGAGCCCTCGGAAAGGTCGATAGGAACAAGGATTTTTTTCTTGTCTACTATACTGGTGTCATGCCTAATCTTATCCAAGTCATATTGCTTGTGAATCTCCAATACCGTTCTGATTGCTCTCTCGGAATCATTGGCTCTGACCTTCAACTTTATTCCCTTGGGAGTGTGGCCCTCTGTAAGTTTGATCCCTTCGTCGGTAAGAAAGCATTCAATCCCTTCAAACTCAAATTTTTCTTTTACAAAACAGCCTACCTCCAATTTCTCAAATGTCAAAATTGTAATTAATGAATCTTCCATGATATATTATTTAATGGTTTACGACACTTCAATTATCCTTCCGTTTTCCGCATTTACCAAAAGTTCAGATTTTGCACCCAATTCAGCCACTGAGAAACACTAATCAACTAATTCCCAGGCAGTGTTACGATTGTTCTACTTTCTTCTATTCTTTACTCTTGCAGTATTGAATTATAATTTACGAAATTTTACTTAGTATGTAAAGAGTATACGTGGGGAAGGTTGAAACAGATGGAATTGCGCACCTATTTCGAAGCATAGCGTGCCTACAACTTGTACGTTTCGCATAACAAGATTCACCACAAAATCACACCGAGGAAAGCATAGCCAGGAGGATTTCATTCACAAAATTAAATTTTCAATAGGCTCAGGACCTCACTTCGGCACAGTGTATGCCTGGCTACAAACCTGCAGACACAACAACACTACTCCATACCGGCAAAGCAGTGTATTCAACAAAAAACTCAATGCAAAAATCACCCTACCACAATGATAGAGTGATTTTTCCCAATAACAGGTTAGCTGATTAGTAATATTGAGAATTACGCGTCCTGCATTGTGTCGGTAATAATAATTTCACGCAATGAAACTGCCTGCGGAAGCTCGTAGGCATATTTAATCGTTTTAGCAACGTCATTGGCAGTAATATTAACTGCTCCAACAGACTCTTTCCAGGCATTGTAATCATCAATTATATTTTGATCTGTTGTGTGTCCCAAAAGTTCTGTGTTTACTGCTCCCGGCATTATTGACAACACTCGAACATTAAAAGGAGACATTTCTCCTCGGGCTACTTTGGTTAATCCTGTTACACCATATTTACTTGCACAATAAGCAGCATGATTTCCAAATGGTTGAACACCTGCAATAGAAGAAACATTTATTATAGTTCCATTCTTCCTGGCTTTCATATCATTCATGACTATTTGCATGCCATTCATAACTCCCATAACATTAACATCCAGCATGGTTTTCCATTCGATTGAATCCTGGCTGGAGATATCACCTAAAAGCATTACCCCCGCATTATTGACAATTAAGTCTGTTTTACCATATTTTGCTTCCGCTTCGCGAACGGCTGCTTCAAACTCTGCTTTATTAGTAACATCTACTTTTCTACACATAGAATTAGGCAGATCTAAAGCCTCCATCTTTTCAATTCTTCGTGCTATTAAAAGTAATGGGTAACCGTCTTTTGCAAACTCTTTTGCCATTTCCAAACCAAATCCTGAGCTTGCTCCGGTAATTACAACTAGCTTACTATTTTTTTTCATGATAATTTAAATTTAGAATTCCAATTTCAACCTCTTATTTAATACTTTGCAAAAGTAAACCCTATCTTTACAGGGTCAAAATACTATTTTCTAACACCTGTTATAATTTATATTTATGAATGAAAGATTACTAAGGTTTTTTGTTGCTGTTTATGAAGAACATAATCTTTCCAGAGCAGCTGAAAAATGTTTTGTTTCGCAACCCAACATATCCAATGGATTAAAACAATTAGAAGAAAAGATTGGGAAGGAACTATTTTTGCGACATAAGCGGGGCGTTGAAATAAAAGAAGATGCTCATTATTTGTACCCCATTGCAAAAAGGATTCTGGAAGAATTAAATGCAATACCTGAGATGTTTAAAGAGGAAAAATTTAAACCTAAAATAATTATTGGAATAGCGGATAGTCTCCCTCAGCAATTCAAGAATGAGTTTTTTAGGAAAGCATCAAAGGTGTTGGGAGAAATTGAATGGGATGTTAGACCAATAGGACGTGAATGTGAAATAAACCTTTTGATTCGAGAGTGGAAGTTTGAAGAACACTTGTACTTCCCTCTCCTTAAAGAGAACTACGTTCTCTGCATTCCAGAAGGCCATCCATTGGCCAAAAAAGAGGTAATCGAAATAATAGATTTGAGCGGGGAACCATTTATTCACTGCCCCCCGTGTGAGGCACATCAACAAAGTCTTTCAATATTGAATACTTCAGGGGAAAAATGGAATACAATCGCGAACTGTCAGAGCAAAAATGAAGTTTTGACATTGCTTATGTCTGGTCTTGGAATTACCTTTTTACCTGAATATTTTGTAGAGGGTGGTATAGGGTTTAAAGTGAAAAATTACAATGGACCTAAAAATTACAGAGAAATAGGTTTGTCTTATGCCCGTAAAAGTTTAAAGAATTCAAAAGTAGCTGAATTGATAGATTATCTATCAAAAAATGAGATTGATTTCCTTAAACAAAATGATTAGGAGAGCAAATAAAACACTGACTCACAACCAAGCAACTTTCTACCAAAGCGACAGCCTTTCGAAACTCTCTCTATTCTTACTCCGCAACTATAACGTAGGCTCCACCACTTTATCCCGACAAATATCGGAAAAGGGGTATACCTACGACATGGTTACAGAGTGAACACTATGGGTTAATCGATTCATTCACTATTTCAGGTTAAGCCATACATGAGGGGTTCACAGAACGTATTCGGTCCCAATTTTCGAAATTAAGTTATAGGAAGAATAGTTCGCATCTTCCTTGAGGGACTTGTTTGTAACATCCGGCATTGATTCCTGCCCCCTCCCTATATTCGAGCAAGGGGTATGACAGTCCTAAAATACTTAACCTATTGTTCTACTCAGACCAATTAAATTTGCAATTTTGTGATTTGCACAAAGCCTGCAATTATTGTGATCTTTGTACACGTAAGACACACATGCGGGTCATAGCGAATGACGCGTTAAGACTCGGCTGAATTTCAAAGTTCACGACTGAACGATAGAACAACAAACCTTTCCCTATGCATCAGGAGCACGACGCCATACCCGCGAAACATTACAAATAATTTGAGAAATGAAAAACGCAAAAAAATATATCAAACTTTACAATGAAAAATCCCAAGAGAGTTTCAATAAATGGGGGTATTACTATCCTCCCAGAAACTGGGAGGAATTTAGGGCATGGGATATAAAAGCTTATCAAAAATATCTAGAGGATGAGCATAAGGCTCGAGAACAAGCAAGACCTGATTGGCCATATATCAAGCCCAAACGATATCTGTCTATTCTTGATACGATTGTGGATTTTGGCTATCTCCATGCTTTTGAAAAAATGGATTACAAGATATTAAATGATGTAATCTTTCAGGTTAGCCGACATCAACTTTTGCACCATTCTATGCTGGCAAGTGGCACAGATCATTCAAATTTGCTCTTGAACGTACTTTCTGCTTTTGCAAGTAATGACTTTAAAATTGTTGAATCCTTTTTCCCAAAAGATTTGCCTCAATCAAAGGGAATCTATTGTACAGAAGTTGCCGTAAACTTACTGAAAGTAATGTATTACAATCAAAAAGAATTTGCAGTTTCTGCTATAGAGAAAGCTCATAAGTTTCTGACCAAGAAAATTACTTCATTTGAGGAACATTTTGTTAGAAGTTTTATGGCTATTTATCAAAGAGATGTAGACGCCATAAACTTCAGCCTTCAAGAGCTTTGTAAGGCCTATCAACGACTAGGCTATCCGGTAAAGAAAATGGACAAATGTTTCGCTGTGGAGATACATGGACTGTATCGATTTATAAAAGAAATTGATGAAAACTTTTTCAATGAAATTACCTTGCCAAAACACGATTGTTTTTTTCAGGGTTTTGAAGTTTGGCAAAAGGAAAATAATTATCCAGAAGGAAAAATCTTCTATGAATATCCTGGTGAAATGGTCTATATGAATAAAATATTTCGAGTTGAAATACCCAAAGTTACTTTGGAGGAATATGTAAAAGGAAAAAGAAAGGAGTTATTTAAGGATGTTGATGAATTTGCATCAAGGTTGACTAAAAATATTGAACTGCTTGAATAAACAACTACTGCTAACCGGGCAGTAAGACACCGAGTCAACAACCTAATGAAGTGTCGCATACAACTTCAATTCCCTGACTTCAGCACAGGCAGCATTACTGCATCCTGGTAATTAGGGAACCTTAGAAGACGGTACATCCAAATTTCTTTTGTGACAACATTTTACAGAGTGAATTTAAAACAATTTGAAATACATCCAATTCTAAAGCCCTTCATCGATAAAATATGGCTATTTGAGAGTTCGTACGATATGCATTCTGAGGATTTGCGAATGGTTATTCCATCAGGAAATGTTAATCTAATTTACACCTTAAAAGGCGATTATCAAACCGTTTCTCTCAATGGCCGAAGCCTTTCAACTTACTCTAATAATTTCACACTTATCGGACAACAGTCGTATGCTTTAACATTGAAAGGTTTAGAGCCAGTCACCTCCTTAGGTGTTAGTTTTACACCCACGGGTGCCTATCGTTTTTTTGCCGGACAACTCTTCGCCACCAAAGACTTGTTCCTAAATCTTGAAGATATCTTCTGTAAAGAAACCACGATCTTAAAGGAGCAAATGTTTGAAGCCTGTAGTGATCAGGATAAAGTGCATGTTTTTCAAAGTTTTCTCCTTTCTAAATTATCAAGGCCTAAGTTTCAGGAACCTATCGTGGAACAAGTGACAAAAAGAATCATCTCGTCCAATGGCTTGGTCTCTCTAACGGAACTATCCGAACAAACAAATTGGTCTAAAAGACACTTGAACAGGGTCTTTTCCGAAATCGTTGGTCAAAATATCAAATCCTGGTCGCAATCCATACGCTTCAAACATCTGTACCAACTTTTACAAAAAGATTGTAAAGAAAACAAGGAGGCAATAAAAGCATACTATGTGGCATACTACGACCAAGCTCATTTTATTCATTCATTCAAAAAAGTAACTGGAAAAACACCAAATCATTTTCTAAAGTCTGTCAACCAATTTGGAAACTACTTTAACCGGATGGAGTAAGCCGATGTCCTGTTTTTACAATTTTGCGATGCAAAAGGCAGCTAGTTTTGTAATCGAAAAAGTTAGGCAAATTAAAAGATCCAGGAGTAAATTATTATTACACATTCAACAACCGAACTTGGGCTCTCATTAGATGTAATGATAATTTGCGAATGGTAAGTTGTTCCCAACACTTATTGGGATTACCTAAATAATAAAATTACAAATGAATACAGAACGAAATTATTCCGCCATTAGTCCATCGGCAAAAGCCTTAATGCTGTTTAAAGCACATACGCAAATCCCATTTGCCAAACAGGTTGCCAAAGCACTATTCACTACAGTGGAAGCAACAGATTCCCCCGTTAAAGATTTTGGTTTTTGGGCAAGTGTGGTCCATTTTGAAAACCGGTACTACTCTATTAATGATTTGGTCTCAGAAGTTGCCAGCCCCAGTGTTTTGGAACTATCTTCCGGTTACAATTACCGGGGTTTGGAATTTGCAATTTCCTCGCCGGACATACATTACATTGATACGGACTTACCGGAAATCATAAACTGTAAAAAAGAAATCGCTTCCTCTTTTGGAAATACATTTCTAAAAGGAAAACTCAACTACCAGGCATTAAATGCCCTGGATGAAAAACACTTTCAGTCGGTAGTTGATATGTTTGATCAGCAACCCATAACGATTGTTAATGAAGGTTTATTGGTTTATCTTTCAGAAGAAGAGAAAAATAAGCTGTGTAAAACCATCCGTAAACAGCTTGTAAAAAACGGAGGCTATTGGGTTACCTCAGATATCTATCTCAACCACAACCCTGGACAAGTTGGATCTGACAAGGATAAAAAATGGGATAAATTCTTCAACAAGCAACAAGTCAATCAACAAATGTTCGCAAGCTTTGAAGAGGCTGAGGAATTTTTCTTTAACAATGGCTTCCTGGTGGATAAAGAATACGACCCGGACTATTCCAAATTAAGTGCTTCGCAACACTTGCTAAATACAGCCTCTCCCGAACAAATGGAAAAACTGGCACGTTCCGGAAAAATACAGGCAACCTGGCGATTAAAACCAAAAGAATAAAAAAACAGGAATAAGTATCGGACACACTTCGAGCATTCTGCCGCCGGGTCAATGATCTGGCGGCGCATCTCTAACAGATCTTGATTCGTAGTTTTCCGATACCATACATTTCCCGATACCTGAACCTTTATTCGAAATTCTGGCATATAAAGAACACCCCTCCCCTTTCCTTTACAAAACTTAACATTATAAAATTACTTTTGCTAATTTTATCCTTCGAAGCAAATAATGCATGCCATACCAGCGGATTGCTGGCTAATGTTAGAAAAAATGGAAATTAATGAATTAACCAAGGTTTTTGGCAATATAACAATACCTTGCATATTAACGGAATTACTAAATTTTAACAATACTGTTTCAAAGGATGACTGGTTTTCTGAAGGGTTTGAATTTAGCGTAGATGAAGAAAATTATATGTTTAAAACATATTCAGAGGAAGAGGAGTTCTTAAATTCCTTGATTCAATTCGCCCAAGCAGATGGAACAGGATCGACTTATGCGTTCTGGATGAAAGACAAGAATAAAAATCTTGATAATGTGCCAATTGTAGCATTTGGAGGCGAAGGAGGGTATCATATTGTTGCAGAAAACATAAAGGATCTTTTCAGAATTTTGACTTATGACGTAGAGCCAACGATTGATTGGGATTCGATCTATTACTATAGAGATGAAGAAAATCATGAACCGAGTAAATACATTGACCAATATCGAAATTGGTTGTTAGAAAACCACCAGATAAATTCTACTAAAAATGCTGACAAAATAGTTCAAAAAGCTCAAGGAAAATACCAAGAAGAATTTAAAGAATGGTTTGCTAAATACTACTTAGAATAAAAGATTTTCTAACAATGTATATAGCAAATAGACCTTAAGTGGTTTACGATAGTTCTGTACAATTTACTCCCTAAAAAAAACGTTGATTTGGCTCTTTAGAATGAAATAATTTAAAATAGAATTATTTGGGTGCCTTGGCCAAAGAAATTATCAAAAGCACGGACAGATATGACAAAAGAAGTTGTTCGGGATACTGAAGTAGGATCTGAATTGGCTGACTTTAAAGTGTGTTCTGCTGATGACACTTGGAGTGCTTTAAAGCTTGTGATACCAACGAAGAACAGAAAATGATAAAATAAACCTGCACATAACAGCGGGACATAGCGGATGCCACTCACGATCCATAAATATAGGATCGGGATAGTTTGGCTGATTAAGAAAGAGCAAATTTGTACCCTAATAATAATAACCAAACTATCTTAACACACTAAAAACACATGCTCCTACCTGCATAAGGTATGTGATACAGTATATAATAAGGCATTGTAAATGGGACATATTAGAGAATATTACGAACGGATTGTAAACTTACAAGAATCAGAATGGGAATTTATTGCCGCTCATTTTGCCAGAAAAGTTTTTACTAAGAATGAAATCATTACACAGCAAGGCGAAACGGAAAATTTTTTGTCATTCATAGAGGAGGGAATTGTTCGGTTTTACATTCCAGGCGATGAGAAGGAACTGACCTTCAATTTTAGTTTTGAAAAAGAATTTACCTGTGCCTACGACTCCTTTTTGACACAAACGCCCTCTGAATACGAATTGCAGGCATTGACTGAAGTTATTGTATGGCAGATTTCCTATGATGACTTGCAAAAAGTATATGCTCAAACCAAAGTCGGAAACTATTTGGGACGGTTCGCTTCCGAGAGATTGTTTCTAACAAAAAGTAAACGGGAACTATCTTTGCTTAAATACAATGCAAAAGAAAGATATTTACGTCTATTCAACGAACAACCTGATATTTTAAAGTTTATACCTCTAAAATACGTTGCCTCCTACTTAGGAATAACACCTCAGGGCTTGAGTCGGATACGCAGACAAATTACTTAACATGGGTTCATTGCTGACCTGATTATTTCTTTCGAATTTTGTCCCACAAACCAAAGCAATAATTTAGTATGAGATTACCGATTTTGTCATACGGTCACCGCATTTTAAAAGAAAAATGTAAGAATATAAGTAATGAATATCCCAATATCGACAAACTTATCACAGATATGTGGGAAACAATGCAAAATGCTTACGGCTGTGGCTTGGCTGCCCCACAAATAGGACGCGCAATTCGGCTTTTCATAGTTGACAGTCAGTCGACCTATGAAAACCTTGACGAAAAGGAAAAGCAAGTATATTACGCCAAGGATGATAAAGGAATTATGGAAACATTTATTAATGCCCAAATAATTGAGCGATCACATGAATGTTGGGAGGATAAGGAAGGTTGTTTGAGTATTCCAAACTTATCCTATTCTGTTGAAAGACCATGGAGAATCACAATAGAGTACTTCAACAGGAATTTTGAAAAACAAACCCGAACCTTTGAAGGAACAACAGCCAGGATGATACAGCACGAATACGACCATACAGAGGGGATTTTATATATTGATCACCTTAAATCTCTGACCAGAAAACTAATGGCATCGAAAATAAAGAGAATTACAAAAGGAAAAATTAAGCCCAAATATCCAATGAAATTTGTAGGATGATTATTCCCTGTTATAAAACAAGCCCAAACAATAAGAGGGCGGTTTTACCATATTGAGGTGCTCCATTAAGATTACAGCAAAGCAACCTGACCAAACCTGTACCAACAAACCATAGTACTGTATAAATAAGGAATTATGAATGTGGATTCTGCTTTAAAATTAAAGAAAGCATACGATAGCGGAGAATTGACTGATATTAAACAGGCTCAAGAACTCTTACGCAAATCAGACCTGGTGAAGAGCCTTCTAGTTGAACCGAAACAAAGACCGGAACTTTTTGTTGGAATCCGAGCTTACGAATGGCGTTTGATTGAATTATCAGAGATACCATTTACAGGTAGCCTAAAGAAAGTACAAGATTGGATAAAGCTATTGGTAAACAGAACCTATACTCCGGAAGGTTTTTCATTAACAGGCAATCGAAATGGACTGCTGGCATGCCATAATGCAATGATTACAACACTTCTGATAAAGATGGGATATCAAGAAAAGGAGAAAATTGAGGCAGGAATAAACTGGATAATCAAATATCAAAGTATCGATCGTGAAACTGAATGCAATTGGACCGGATCAGATCTAAACAAACGTTTTGGTGGCTGTATGAAAAAGATCCCATGCTACTATGGTGTTGTTAAATCGATGATAGCTCTAACCGAATACAAGAAAAAGTTCAATAGCTCACCTGCGATTGATCTAAAATTGGAGAAAGGATTGAAGTATATTTTGGAACATAGGGTATTCCAAAAACAATCAACAGGAGCCCCGATTGAAAGCTCCATTCTGAAGAATTTTTATCCCTTTTCCTACAAATCCAATCTGCTTGAAATACTGATGCTACTAAAATACAACAACAAGTACAGTGATTCTCGTTGCAGGGAAGCTATTGAAATATTAAAACAGAAACAGCGCAAAGACGGATTTTGGAGATCAGAGTTATCCCAAATGAAATCGGCATGGATTGATTTTGATCCCAAAAATAAGCAAGGTTTATGGATCAGTTACATGATAAATAAATTATTGAACGAATCAAACGATAATTGATAGTTGAAATCCTATCAACAAAGTCTAAATTGGAGGGTACAGACCAATTAAGACTTTATCGAAAGGAAAAAACAAATATCAGAGAAGGGGTGTGAGATAACGTCAATAAATCCATTCAAAAGCCAGAGAATAGGCCCAATTCAAATAACAACTCAATAATGAATCGTATTTTCTCCCAAAAGGAATATCTGGTCATTTTTATTCTTTCAATCGTAAGAATGGCTATTCTTGCTATTGTCAATATAAATTCAGGATTGGATGGGGATGAAGTTATGCATATTGATGCCGGGAATCATCTGGCTTGGGGATATATGTCATTTCAACCACTAATCGGTTTGTTAGCATATATTCAAAATTTGTTTCAGACAAACTCTGTTTTCGTATTCCACATTTTTTCACATCTCGTATCTGTCCTAATTATGATTTTTAGTGGACTAACAATTATAAAATTAGGCGGTGGATGGAAAGCTGTTCTTTTAACCCTACTGTGTATTTTGGTAGCCCCTGGCTTTAGTGTATCAAATCATATTTTTACACCTTTGGCTTTTGAACAGTTATTTTGGCTATCAAGCTTTTATATCTTAATCTGCTATTGCAAGGAACAAAAATCAAAATACATCATTTATCTGGCTGTACTCTTAGGGGTGGGATATATGGCAAAAATCTCCATTCTTATCCTAATTGCAAGTATGGGTGTTTCAGTCCTACTCTACAAAAGAGATTTATTAGCGCAACGGATTTTTTGGGTGGCAGTCCTTGTTTTTCTTCTTATCATTTCTCCGAATATTTATTGGCAATACCAGCACGATTTTCCTTCCTATCAGCACATAACCGCTTTATGCAGTAAAATGCTGGCTAAATTAGAATTTGCAGACAACATTAAATTGCTCTTTCTTACGACCAATCCTTTCGCAGCAATTGTTTGGCTAACAGGATTGATAGTCGCTCCTTTTGTTGGATTCACCAGGGACATCCGAATGGCAATGGTAACAATGCTATGCTCCTTCCTAATTTTGCTGGTATTTAAAGGTCAGTTTCATTACTATTTTCCCGCAATACTTACGGCAATTTGTGCAGGAAGCATGGTTCTTGATCGTTACTTTGGAGCCAGACGTATAGCATTCATTTCATTTAGTGCTGTGCTGGTTATTTCAGGAACATTTTTAACCCTGTATAGTACTCCCTTTCTTCCTCTGAACCACTACATTCAATATGTAGGCCTTGAAAAAAAGGAGGGGCAAAAGAGTAAACAAATGTTTTTTACACAAGAATCTATAAATGACAATAAGGCTCCCAACACTGATGATCGGATTCCGATTAACTTTGAGGCCTACTACACTCACAATGATTGGCTAAATCTCACAGCATCCGTTAACAGTATTTACCAGCGTCTCCCGGAAAGTCAAAAGAACAATTGCTTAATATGGACTCGGTGTTACACTCAGGCGGCAGCGATTAATTTATATGGAAAGCCATACCGTCTGCCTGAGGCTTTTACCCAACACGCCAGCTACTATGACTGGATACCTGAATTTGAAAAAGGAATTACAATAATAGCAGTAGCGAATGCTTCCGCTCCTGTTGATTCTGTCCCCATTGGTTCCTTCTTTGCCTCCTCATTCGAGAAATTCACATGGAAAGAGGCAATCTTCTGTCCCTATGCCCGGAACAGAAACAATGCATATTATATGATTTATTTAGGGGAAAACCTGAAAGTTAATTCGGATACACTGAAATTGAATTACAAGAATCTTGTGTTTGAGTAATTATTTGATTTTAAACTATTAAAAAAGCGACCAATCATACAAATTGTATTAAGGCTAACCACCACTACTGTACCTCTCGCAACCAATCCCCCTTGCTACTACACAATCACCAAAAGGGCAGGTTAGCCTACTTCAAAACTACTGCTTAAAAGTTTAGGAGTTCTCCATTCAAAAATGGAGAATTCCATAATCTTATTGCCATTACCAGATGCAGTTCATTATCAACTTTTAACAAAGCACTTTTCACATGCAGAACCCATTACAATAAACTCTATTAAGCGTAAATAAAGCTCTTTTCCACAAAAAAAATGTAAATTCTACCAATAAAAGAACCTACACTTTACTATTATATTACCCAAACAGGCACAAACGAAAAGAAGTGTACCCAATTTTGGATACACTCCTTTTTCTAATTACCTCAAGTTGCAATTCTAATAATTACTTAGAGGTATCAATTACTACTACCACCAAATCGATTTCCAATCACTATAGCTTACTTTTCCTGTAGCCGAAATAGCTTTAACTCGATAATACATTTTCACATTCTTATTAAAATCACTCACGTGGTCATAAGAATTAGAAGTTGTATTACCTAATTTCGATTGATATTTAGAACTTCCATCACTACTAACATACACATCATAACTTACTGCTTTCGAAACAAAATTCCACTTTATCGTAACAGTATTGCCCGTCTTAGTAAGTGTGACAACAGGTTTTGCTAACTTATCTGCATTCAGTGTTGGTACTGCATATGAATCCACTTGTGATTCGCCTACAATTTTCTCGGTACCGACTTCTTTTGCCACAACCTTAAAATAGTAAGTCGTATTTCCTTTTAAATTATCATCATCAACATCCAACCATAAGCTACTATATTTAGGATCTAATATAATATCATCGGAATTTTCACTATTCTTCTCGTCTTTTGCTTTTACAAAAGGTCCTGTGGCACTTTCAGAAAAATAAAGGTAGTAATCGTATGTTCCTTCTAAAACATAAAAATTAACCAACACTTTTTCATAAGTTGTATTATACCCTGTATCTTTAATTTCAAAACTCTTAAGTGATCTATAAGTTTTATGGCCTTTTCCAATAGTAATACTCGCTTTCGCATCGTAATAAGCTTCAACCTTTACTACATCGCCATCTACCAATGATTCCAGAACAAAAGTTGGCTCAGTTAGAGGTTGTGTTGATTTTTTCTCCTCATTCACAAAAACATGATAAGCAATAGCCCTTTCTACTTTAGCCCAGCTAATCGTAAATTTTTCGTTCTTTGCTTCAATACCTACATCCTGTATATCTTTTACAGCAAGTAAAGACAAAACTCCTTCACCCACACACATTTTCATCTCCGCATCGATGAAAGCTTTCACCTCTACAACTTGCTTGTCTTTGATAGTTGCTAATTCAAAAGAAGTTCCAGTAATGGCACTTTCTGATGCAGCAACCCCGTCCACATAAACATTGTATGCAGCAGCTCCTTCTACTTCTCCCCAAACCAGAGAATAGTTACCTTTTTCGTTTTTAACTACGATACCTGTCATCTCTTTTGGACTTACGTAGGTAATAACAGCTGTACCTATACAAATTTTTGCTTCTTCATCCTTATAAGCCAACACAGTTAGCTTGCTCTGATCTTCAATCTCATCAAACAATAAAAAGTTATCTTTTGTATGCTTTGAACTTGAAGTCTGATCGTTAATTATAACCTTATAAGCAACAGCATTCTCAAGAGCATCCCACTGCAACTTAACCTGCTCACCTTCCGCAGTCCAATACAAACCAGAAATCCCCTGCATGGCAAAATACTCTATAGATGCTTCGCCAATTTTCCTTGTCATTTCAGCATCTTCATAAGCCTCCACCTTAAGAGATGCATTCGATTTTTGTGCATCAAAAACAAAAGTGGTCGAAGTAATTGGCAAGTCAGATTGCGCGATTTCATTATAAAAAACCTGATAGGCAACAGCATCCTCAATAGGGTCCCATTTTACCGTTACTTTTCCTTCAGCTTGTGAATATGAGAAACCAGACATCGACAAAACAGTTGGCATTTTATCATCATCATCATCACTACAAGATATACCCGCAAATATCAATACGGCTACCAATAAATAATTTAATAATTTCATTTCTAACTATAATTTATTTAAAAAAAACTTATTTTCTTGTGTTCTATTTTTGATCATAAACCCAAAAGAATTCAGGTGTATATTTAAATTTGCGTTTGAATGACCTTGGATAACAAGCCATAAATTCTTTATTTTCACCAAATAACTCCACGAACTCTTTGTTTCGAAAAGCACCGAAAAGGAAGGAAATACCACTTGGTTTACGCAAAAGAATACTCTTCTTTTCTCCAACTTTTACAACTCTAAAGGATCGGTAATAGTCTCCCATTTCCTTGTTGCCAAAAATTAAATTTGTAAATGAAAAATCCCGACCAAAGGAGGTCAAATGATGTCCTAAATCGACATATACTTTATACTTATGATCGAAACCATTATTCACTAAAACCATTAATTTAGCTTTCTCTTTTCCCTTTCTATTAATCTGGGTTACGACACGTTCCAACACCAGTGGCGAATAGTATTTCTTCTTCTCAAAATTCTTGAATTGTTTAATATTAAAGGGGAGGTTTTTCGACTCCACCTTACACGCATCTTTGCCTCCAATGTTGATCCCTATATTCACTTCGATATTCTTTTCAACAAATTTTTGATCAGGATAAAAATCAACCCGTGCCACTTGCTTTGGTAGTATTTGATGCAGTTTCCCTTTCTTATCATACCACTGCCATTTAAACAATTTTACTGTCATACCCTGCCGAAACTCTCCGGGTATAACTTTTCCATCCAAAAGGGTTATTTTCCCCTTCCCCGGGAGAGGGAAATTGTCAAAACCATCACGAAACTTGACACATTCTACATTAGGTTTTTGTGCAAAGACTAGCGTACACAAAAGCATAAAAAACCCAATAAGCTGTACTTTTCTCATCTTCTTCAAATATTAAATTAGTCGTTATGATATGTTAGTAACACTACATAAAGGATTAACAACAAATATGACACTGTATTCCCTGAGTGTTTTCTTAATTATTAGTTGTAAGGAAGAGGTGATTTTGAAATTATTTTTGTCTTTTTTTTTTAACAAAATGATGCCTCACTCAGATTCGAACCAATACAAAGCTGAGATACAGGATATTACAACTCAACCTGGAAAGTGTTATTTTTTTTTACAATCATGGATTCTTATTTTCAATTGAAGTTTTTTCGTAAATCAATTATTAACATCTATTCATTTCATGTATATCCATTTTTTGGAATCTTACTCTTCAGAAATCGAACATGAATAAATGTAAAAAGGAAGGTAATACCGACATACATTTAGATAGACCATCAAGCGCACTGTGTTTCTTAATGATCTCTAAATGTATGTCGGCATTATAAATTAATCAAAAGGAAATTTTAATGGTATAATCCATACATTCTCTTCAAGATTGAAAATCACATAACATACTCTAGTTAAAGCTCTATTACAGCACACACTTGTCAGTTATCACTTTAGTGAATAATGCATTTGCAGATGGAGAGTATCTATTTGCTCAATCTTTTATAGGTTTATACTTTTGGGTAAACTAAGAGCCTTTAAAGAATTATATTTATTCGCTAATAATTACGAATAGCAATCATGCATTAATCTATATTAGTGAGGCTTAATTCAATTTAGAAGCAGGAATTTCCGATCCAAAAATTCGAGGGTACTATATCGATCGTACGAATGATAGCCTTTTGCAGTAAGCCTGATCTAGGTCTTATTAATAGATGGCATCACTAAAATCCCTTTTATAAACTCCTATTATAGCAGCACATCCATTAAAAGCCCCATAATATTGAATTGAGTTTGGTTGACCCTTAGACTGTGATTGCAGGAACTCCTTATATTAACAAACCTTAGGTCAAGGATCTTTAAGTTGTAAATCTTAGCATACAACTTAGTGGATTCATTTTCCATTAAGATTCTGACCCTGTTTTACCAGGGAATAAGCTTATTTTACTACAATTCTACCACAGAAAATCATCTCGAAATCTTCATCTATCAATTTCCAATAATACAAGCCCGGTTGGTTCAATTGGGTTGGATGGAAAATGGAATCCTGAGTTTCAATTTCTGATAGTTTGGTTCCCTTATTGTCGAATATTTCAAGAATAAGAACTGCTTTGTCGGGATTCTTCCATCTGAGCTCAATTTTATTTAATTCCCCCTTAATAAGTGACTTACTTACAACCTCAATTTGCCCCCCCCTCATGTGGGCCTCGTTTGTAAATCGTTCAACCAATGCTTCCATTTGAGGATTTGTTTGATATGCCAGAAGAGGTTTTTTTACTTGAGTCGTTTGGGATACAATTGTTTTTTTATCGGTAACTTTTTGCTTTACAACAACCGGTTTGGGTTTAAGCACTTCTAATGAATCCTTCATGACCTTCGATACTACATTGGAAGGCGTATTTTCGATATGGGCATACATTGCTGACCTATTGGAATACTCAATAGACCAATAAGCTATTCCAAAACAAATGGCAAGACTTGCAGCTATCCATAAGAAATTCATTTTATTACGATTGGAAGCTATAGTAATTGAATCAGGCTGTGAATCTTTACTATCAGACTTTTGATCAGCTATAAGCTCACTAACAACAAGTGCCTCATCGGCACAACAATTACAAATAGCCAAATGTTCTCTGATACGATTATCGAGCTGATTATAGTTTTCTTTAACAAGAGCCTCTGCCACAAGAGCAATTTCTTGTTCCGTTAAATGCTTTTGATCCATAATTCGATCCAATTTTCTTGTTAAAATTATCTTTCAATATAGAAGTATTCAAACAGAACTTCTAAACTCTCTTTATCGTAGTTGGCTCTGTTAAAAGAACCATTCAAGCGGGAAATCACAAGGTCGATTTGTTTATTAAGCCACATACGCACCGCATCTGACTTTATATCTTTCAATTCCACAATATTTACAACATGGGATAAGATCTCATATATTTCACCATTGGATGCTATCTTTTCGGTATTCAATAAGTCCAGAAGCTTGTTCTTTATATAATTGGCATCATATTCTTTTACAAGTATTTCTTTGGGATGCAATCTGTAAAAAGATGCCAAAAACACAACCAGCTTATGGGAATCGCCCATTAGGGTAAAAATTCTATTCAGATAGATAATCTCATCCTCAATGAGCATTTCAGCAAGAGAACTCGAATTATTGGTTTCGTTTTGGAGCATACACTCTCCCTTAGTTTGCCAATTTTTGAGTTCTTTTCTAATTATGCCACAACATATTCGATTGAGTATAGCAAAGCAGTAGGTCTTAATTTCAGAATTCCCCTTGAATCGCTGAGTGATTTTATCCTCCTGACTTAAAAAGTTTTCGATGATACTCATCTTGACATCTTCACGTTCAGAGGCAGGAATGGTATAATAATATTTCTGTACAACTTTATCAGCTAATCTAAGAAGATCTATTTCTGAGATTAATTTTTCACAAGTATCCTTTTTCCTTACAATTCCGAACATATAGAAAATATCTGACACCACTTACGGAACGATCCCGCAAACTTATAAGGCAATTTTTAATAAGTACAATTGAAAATTTCAAAATTATTAAAATTTATTAATATAATAATAATTTTATCATACAATAATCATAGAACAATACTCTCCTTGCTTTACAGTTGTGTCCACTTCACAACACCCCCTCTTCGGGGAAGATTCTTCCTGCTACATAATGAAAAATACCATTAGCTACTATCCCACTGTAAAATCAAACCGAAAAAATAGAATAGAGAAAAAAAAAGAATCACAAAGGAACAGATTAACCATTTTTTGCCAACATCTACCTTTCCTGCTCTCGATTCCCATCCCATCTTTGTTCTACAAATGGGAAAACAGAACTAGAATATACGAGTCAATTAAAATAGTGAGTGAAAATGGCAATCGAAATCAAAGAAATACAGGCAAAATCAATTATTGGTAGAACTTCGGTACCAAGTGCAGACTATGTTATTAATCCATATACCGGCTGTCAGTTTGGTTGTATGTATTGCTTTGCAACTTTTATGGGACGTTACATAGGCAAAAGCAACGACGATTGGGGCAACTACGTGCATGTAAAAACAAACGCTGTGGAATTGATGAAAAAGGATATTCAACGTTTGATAAAGAAAGATCCACACCCCAGGGTGATATTAAGCACTGTAACAGATCCATACCAGGGGCTGGAAAACAAATACCGCCTAACAAGAGGAATCTTAAAGGTCTTTGCTGAAGCCAATTATCAGGGTAGAGTAGGGATCTTAACCAAATCGCCAATGGTTCTAAAAGATTTGGAAATTCTGAAGAAACTAAAGAATGTAGAAGTAGGCTTAAGTATTACTACTTCGGATGATTCCTTGAGTCGATTTTTGGAAGTTCAAGCTCCCCTGGCAAGTACCCGGATTGATACTTTGAAAAAGTTAAATGATGCAGGCATAAGAACCTATGCCTTTGTGGGGCCCCTTCTACCACATATTAAATCCCAACCGGAACTGTTAGACCAGCTTTTTAAGAAGATTGCCAATAGCGGAACCAAAACAGTTAAAATTGAGTATTTAAACCTACCCAAATATGTAAAAAATCGAGTAAATAAGATTTTAAAAGAAGAACCTGAAGAAATTCAGGAAGTATATGCTCAATCGCAAACCAAGAAGTATCGCCAGGATATGGAACCTATCGTTCGGGATCTATTGAAAAAACACGATTTACAGTTAAAGTTTGACGAAATTGTAACTCATATCGAAGATCAAAAATTGAAAGAGTAAACCCGAAGAAATATAAGACAGAAAATAATTTGCAGCAAAATATAGAACAACCGTCAGTCATGTTGTCTGGCGGCACATTTTCTCTACTGAAAATGAAGCAAATCTCCGAAGGAAACACTTAAAACTTATATTCCCCTCCTTTCCCCTTCTGTCAGTAATCTCTAGCTCTTAAGTTACAAAAATACTTGATGATACTTTTCTCCCTTATGAGATATGATCAGAAAATCCCATATCCTTTAAAAAAATAATAAACCTATTGTTATACTGATTGCAAATAATTTCACAATTTTGCGATTTTTTGACAGTAAATGCAATTGATAGCCTCTGTGTTCAGGACGAACTCACACGGCCAAACCCATTTTCCCGTACGGACAACTATAGGACAATCAGTTACAACCAATCCACCTTTCATTGAAACGAAAAACTGCTCTGAAAAGCAGCACCTTATCATTCCGGTGCAACCAAATATATTAACAAATCAGTAAGAACAAATGAACGACTTACCAAGAAAAGTAAGAACATCTACTATTATCAACATTTTGAAAAAGAAACCAATTCCAATGCTTTGCGGATTTCTTTTTACTGTAATACCTGTTTTACTAGTAACTATTTTAACTGCCGTATTCTCATCAATGGGAAATGATACAATTGATTATGACCAAATCAATACGCATGGCAAAGAAATTGCTGGTGAAATAACTGATCTTGAGACTAAATACAATGTTACAATAAACGGAGTTCATCCAACAATTGTTTCATACAAATACAGGGTCCAGGGAACAGAAATAGAATCGAAATATAAAGTTCTGGAAGATCGAAGCATCATAGACCTAAAAATTGGACAGACCGTTAGAGTTAAAGAACTTAACGGAAATTCAATAATCGCTGGGGTAAGGCCATCCGATTTCTCAATGGGTTTCCTTTTTCTGATTCCCATTCCCTTCCTACTTATCGGTTTACCTTTTTTGATCTACTCTGTAATTCAGATGAGAAAAGAACTAAAAATATATAAGTACGGAGAAGTATCAAGAGGGAAAATAGTCTCTATGATTCCTAAATCTGGCATTCCTATTTTTAATTGGGGACTGGGTACAATCGTTCATTACGAATACGAAACCAAGAATGGAACCAGAATTGGAGAATCTTTTACAACCGATCTCTCAATTATATGCAACAAAAAAAGAGAGGATACCATCCCAATTTTTGTTTTGAATAAAATGGATGAAAGAACTTGTTTGGTTCCCCAATTAGAATCCTTCAGAAACAATTGGGCCATTGAATTTGAATAAAACTAGCAATTTTTAATCGAATAACCTTACACCACCTCATGAGTGAGATAAAACCGATTAACAAACACCAGTTTTAATGAATAAATCAAAAATAGAACATGTAAAATTCTATAGCTATCATCTAAGGAAAAAGATGGCCATGCAGGTTTATCTCCCTGCCTGCGATAGAAACACTCCATTACCTGTGTTGTACTTTTTGCATGGAAGAAGCGGCAATGAAGATATACTATTTGATGTAGACATACCCAACTCAGCAGACCAACTGATTGAGAATGGAGAAATACAACCATTGATAATTGTTTGCCCAAGAATTGAAAATAGCAGGGGTGTGAATTCATCCCTGACTTGTAAAGAGGTGATGGATCCATACAATCGAGTTATACACACCGGTATGTATGAAGATTACTTTATAAAAGAAGTTATCCCTTTTACAGACAACAACTATAACACAATAGAAAACCGAGACGGAAGATTTATTGGTGGAGCATCTGCCGGTGGGTATGCAGCTCTCCATTATGCATTCCGAAATCCGGATCTTTTTTCAAAAGTAGGGGGTCACATGCCTGCGTTAGAATTGAAACTTGAAGAGGAGGATAAATCCTATTTTAAAGACAAGGGAACCTGGGAAAAATATGACCCAATAAATATTGCAAAAAACCGAAACGATTGGTCGGACCTTACTATCTACCTTGATGCCGGTAATGAGGATGAAGGTGAATTTTACAAAGGCTGCTCAGTTTTACATGAAATTCTGAAAAACAAAGGGGCAAACACTGAAAACAACATATTCCCTGGCCATCATAATGTTGCCTACATAAAATCAAATATTGAAAAATATTTGAAGTTTTATGCGCGATAATTCCGGTATAAAATAGCAAGGTCAAAAACAAAATCAGGAATGAAGCCTGCAGGCCCTTTGCCTGGCAGGCACCCCTCCTCCATTTATCCGGCCCCCTTCCCCTATTCAAAACAAACAATAAATTGGACTTTTCCTGCACTTCTTGTTCCCCTTGCCTGATGTTACTTGCTCGCTCACAAAAACAGCCTAAGTAATACATACCTCTCTGCCAAAAAGATTCCTTCTCCATCTTCACAATCTCAATAAATAATTAACTTATTGTTAGATTATAAGCAAATTAATTTGCAATTTTATAGTAATACAGATCGTATTGTGGATTCTTTACCACTGTCAAGTACGTAGCAATCATAAAAAAGCTGAATACAATCTTTAGGCAAAGATCTATTCTGGGTTGATATCCGAGGACATGGGAAACTCAACACCCTACAACGATAAACAGGTCCGACAAAGAATTGATTCATCAGGATAAAATTTAGAATCGTAACAACTTTTTGGACTAAGGATTGTTTACTTCAAAAAGGGAATGCATACAATTCAACAAAATAGTCAAATTACTATAGAAGATATGGCTAAAATTGAGATACCAGTTGTCAACGGAAAATTCCTGTACTACGCGTTTATCGCCGGTGGCAATCAAATTCTGAAAAATCAGATCGAAATCAATAGAATCAACATTTTCCCGGTAAATGATAAGGACACAGGTACCAACCTGGCTTCCACCATTCGATGGGTAATAGACAATATCAAACCCAACAAATCGTATAAAACAACGGTTAACAACATTGCAGATGCCGCATTAGTTGGAGCCAGAGGAAATTCGGGAGTCATATTTGCCCAGTTTCTGCACGGACTGAGTCGTGCAACCCAAAACAAACCCATTATTACCCTGACAGAATTTGCAGAAAGTGTAAAAAACTCGGTTCCTTACATTTACGAAGCCATTGCAAATCCAATGGAAGGAACAATGTTAACGGTTATTAAGCAATGGTCGGAGTATTTAATGAGTAAAAAAGAAGCCATCCACGATTTCAAAAATGTAATCATTGATTCTTTTGTAATACTTGAAAACTCTTTGGCCGAAACCACCTTAAAACTAGCAGCATTAAACAAATCGGGTTTCGTTGACGCCGGTGCCAAAGGGTTTGTACTGTTTATTGAAGGGATCGTTGATTTCATTAAAAACAGAAACATCCGCAATCTGGTTGTTGAGTCACAGCAAAATATTTCACTCATCCATTCCGAAACTATAAATGAGGACGAAATTGCCCACCGCTATTGTACCGAAGCTATAATTAAGAATCTTAGAACCAGCAAGACAGAACTTCAGGAAGTATTAAGCAAGAATGGTGATTCAGTAGTTGTAGCCGGTGGAGATCAAATTTGCCGCTTCCATTTGCACACCAACCATCCGGCCAAACTCTTTCATCATCTTAAAGATATGGGAATCATTACTTTTCAAAAAGTAGATGACATGGTTCGACAACAAGAGGCAGCCACCAAAAGAAAATGGAATATCGCACTTGTCACTGATTCGTCCTGTGATTTGTCACAGGAACTGATCGACTTCTATCAAATCAATGTGGTTCCCTTAAATTTAAATTTTGGAGAAACTCATTACCTGGATAAAGTCACCATTCAACCCAATCAGTTTTACGATTTACTAAGAACCCACACCGAATTTCCGAAAACGTCTCAAATAAACGAACAAACATTTACGAATCTATACTCCCATTTGGCATCCCATTACGATGCTATTATTGCAATACATCTTACCCGGAATTTTAGCGGAACTTTTACCAATAGTGTAAAAGCCGGGGAACGAATTTCCAAAGAGTTCAACAAACCAGTTCATGTAATCGACTCCAAAAATTTATCGGGAGGTCTGGGTTTACTTGTACTAAAAGCAGCCCAAGGAATTAAAGCGGGAGAAACTGTTGAATCTATTGTGAAAAAAACACAAAACGATGTAAAACACACCAAAATCTATGTCAGTGTCAAAGATTTGCACTACATGATAAAAGGAGGGCGCGTTTCCAAACCCAAAGGGGTTGTCGCCAATGCACTTGGTATTAACCCTGTAATTTCCATGAATGAAAAAGGAGAATCTCTTCTGTTTGGTAAAACCTTCAGTTCCAAAGCCAGTCTGAATAAAATATTCAGGCACATCGAAAAAATAAGCTCCCAAAAAAGAATATGGAACTACATCATACTCCATGCAAATCATCCTAAAGGAGCTCAAAAAGCAGAAGATAGGATGATGCAAATTTCAGGGAAAAAGGCCGTTTCTGTAGTAGATATTTCACCGGTAATTGGGATGCATGCCGGAAAAGGGGCCATTGCAATTTCCTTACTGTTCAACAATTAATCCTTCTGCTATGAGCTCATTATTTTTACAAGCTTCACTTATCGTATTTGTACTCGTAACCCTACTATGGATTTGGAGCATCATCATTACAAATGTAAGTATTATTGACCTGTTCTGGGGATTGGGCTTTGTTGTGGTAAATAGCTTCTATCTTTACATGTCGGGAGAACCTGATACCAGAAAGATCCTGGTTTTCGCCCTGGTTACCCTCTGGGGAATAAGACTTACCATATACCTCAGCTGGCGAAACATTGGAACAGGAGAGGATTTCAGATACCAGGAATTCAGGCAAAAATATGGCATAAAACGCTATTGGTGGTTCAGTTATTTTCAAACCTTTTTATTGCAAGGCGCTTTAATAATGATTGTTTCATTGCCCCTACTCGGCGTTAATACTGCTCCCCAATCAAAGTCACTTACACTTTTGGATTGCCTTGGAATTTTTGTCTGGATAGTTGGATTCGCATTTGAAGCAGGTGGGGATTTTCAGCTCGCACGGTTCAAACAGAATCCTAACAACAAGGGCAAGGTACTTACTACCGGATTTTGGAAATACACCCGCCACCCCAACTATTTTGGTGATGCCGCTGTTTGGTGGGCCTATGCTCTTTTTTGTTTGGCAGCAGGAAAGTACTGGCAAATTATCGGATCTCTGGTAATGACACTACTGATCATCAAAGTATCGGGGGTTGCGCTACTTGAAAAAACCTTAAGCAGCACCAAACCACAATACCAGGATTACATGCGAAGAACAAGCTCCTTTTTCCCCTGGTTTCCAAAAAAGTAAGTCACATGGAATTTATATACAATAATATCTGGCTTGTTCTCTTTATTGCATGGGGATTGCCTCTGGGATACTACAGAAACAAATTCCGAAAGATGATATACAAAACGGATAGTTGGAAAATCAACATCATTCCGGTTTTTGGTAGAGAAATAAAGGGACTTTTAGGGAATATCTATCCCGAAAATCCGGGATACAAGAAATTCAGAAACTTTTACCGTTTCTATTTATCAATCTACTTTCTCTTGTTCATTACTTATTTACTATTCGATCACAACTCAAGCGAAATGAAAAAACTGGAAATAGGGAGTAGTATCCCAAAATTTGAATTAAAAGACCAACATGGGCAACTATTTAATATTAACTCGGTACTGGGCAAAAAAAACCTGGTTATCTATTTTTACCCCAAAGACGACAGCCCAGGATGTACCAAAGAGGCCTGTTCTTTTCGCGACCAATTCCATGTATTTGAGGAGGCTGAAGCCCTTGTTATTGGAATTAGTGGCCAGTCAGTTGAAAGTCATCTGAAATTCGCAGAAAAATACCGGCTCAATTACACCTTGCTAAGCGATACGGGAAACAAGGTGCGCAAGCTATTTGGCGTTCCTGCCAATTTATTTGGATTGATACCAGGTCGAGTCACCTATGTAATTAACAAAAAGGGAGAAATTGTATATTTTTTTAATTCACAAATTCAAGCCGTTAAACATGTTGAAGAGGCTTTGGACGTTCTCAAAAAGATGAAATGAATATCACATTGAAAATTATTTTTGTTCTACTATCCTATACATTGGGGGCAATACCTTTTGGCTTTCTATTGACCAAATATGCCACAGGAAATAATATCCTGAAAATGGGAAGTGGCAATATGGGATCTACCAACGTAGGCCGAATTGCAGGTAAAAAATATTCCATCTTTACCCAACTGTTGGATATGGCAAAGGGCTTTATTCCCGTTGCCTGCTACACCTATTTTGCGAATGACTATTTACTCGCACCGAATTATTACATCTATTTCCTTGCTCTGGCAAGCATAATCGGACATGATTCAAGTATCTTCCTTAAATTCAAAGGAGGAAAAGGAGTAAACACAACCCTTGGTGCCTCCGTTCTGATTGCTCCAGTTTCAGTTTTTATTGCAGTGGGCATCTATTTTATAGTAAAATGGCGATTCAAATACGTATCTCTGGGGTCTATCACTCTGGGGATATCTCTGCCCCTTACAGAACTACTATTTAATGGCCTTACTTACCCCTTCTATTATCTCTTGACTTGCATGCTTCTGATCGTTCTAACGCACCGGGAAAATATTCGCCGCTTACTAAACAATCAGGAACTTCCATCCCAATAGCGAATTCCAGACAAGCTCTAAAACTATGCTAAAATATAGATACCTACAAAAATTTCCCCATCCTCATTTTCAATTAAATGTCCCTAAAACAACTCTATTAACCAGGAATACTATTTAAATTACATTCACATCAATAACAATTAAAACTCCCCTATCAGTTCCCTCTCCTGAAAATAGTTAACCTATTCACAGATTCTATGTAAATAATTTTGCATTTTTATGATCTTTACAGGAATTACAGAGATTAGTCTTAAGTGCTCTTTCGGTTATAATTAGAAAACGGTAGTAAAAGTATCAATCAAAAGACACAGCTATGGGCATCCAGACATTTCTAAAACCATTCACCAAAGCTACTCATCTAAGTTGAATAGGTTTGAATTTTAGCAGTAAACCTTAATACGAATTGGTAACAAATTGAACTTTCAGGAAGGAATTAAAATGATAGAAAACAAAGAAGAATTTATAAAATTTTTAATCAGGGCAAAACAGAGTACTTACGCAGGAGACGGACAATATTCAAAAAACTCAAGACCAGGCTCAACAGATCTTCAATACAGAGAAGGTAATTTTCAATACATCGACACCTACCTTGGCAATTCCGACTTCATTGGTCAGGAAGTAGTTTGGGTGGATGGAAAAGCTATTTGGGGGATGAATTACTTTGGCAAGATGCTAACTACTGACATCCCTGACGGATTTGTTGATTGCTTGAAATTGGCACTAAAAAATCCTCCAAAAGATGCACCCTACAGAGGTCCTAAATTAGTTCAAACTAAAGAGTTTGAATATCATTGTAATTGGAAGGGAGATTTGGATTTGTATGAAGGAAATGAACAGATCCTAATGAATGGAAAGGAGATATACAATTTGAAATTTAATGGTGGATTTTTGGAATAGCTGCAACAAATCCAATCAACCTACCATCGGGGTGATAACAACCTCTCTTAAATGCAGTAACAGTATCACTCTACGAAAAATAGGACAAAACGAATACACCACCTTACCTACAGAATAATTTCCGAAAGAAAAACCACAATTCAGTCAATCAAAAATGAGTAAAAAAAAACTAGTCAAAAGATTAAAATCGTATTACCCCCTCGAAAGATTCCATGCTTTTTTCACATTTCCTTTCGTAAGTCTTATATTAATTCTGGACAATTCCTTTAGAAACATTCTATTCCTGTTGTATGGGTTACTGGTCTGCATCTTTATCTTATGCCAGGGGCAGCATTACTGGAAATTAAAGCTATACCGATTAACGAGCAAAGAATTTGTCCAAATCAAGAACCTGTCCTTTTTCAAAAAGGCAAAAATCCTCAACATCTATCTCATTCTCCTAATGCCATTTTGCATTGGCCTTACAATACTACCTGAGCGGCTGGCAGATAAAATCAAAAAATCTTATGGCATGGGGAATACTGGCCAATCTTTTTGCAATACTGGAACATGTGAATTACTACAACAAACAATTAATGATTGATAAAAAGTCTGATCTTATCTACCTGATTCGAAATAAAAAGCTAAAAACAGCAAGTTTGGCTAAAGATATTATGGAAGGTAAGTTTTAATCGATTTGCCATAAAAGAACACAATATTTAGCCTTCCCAAAACTATGGGTAAAACAAACGGAATCACTCCCTCCCTCCGAGTGAGAAAAGTAACCTTACAATAATTATGAGAAAAATCACCACCATTACATTATTAACATCAGCTATTTCAATCTGTTTGTTAGCTCTGGGAGCTTTTACGACTAAAGGCTCAGCCTGGGAAATCAGGGTGGAATGGCTGACAAGAGCAACATGGGCTAGTATTACGGCCTTATGTTTCCTCCTGTTTCTTTCCATTACCATAAAAGCTTTTGCCAGTAAAAAAAGTAAATGGATCCAAATTGCACTCCTAGCAAGCTACTCTACATTAACTCTGGGATTTCTATATTTACTTGTGGACAAATACCATCCTTTCACCCTTATTTTTTTGGGATATGGACTATTGATACTCCTTCTACTAATCTTTACACGTGGAATAAAATGGAAGAAAATATTCTTTGCGATCCACAGCATATTGCTGACTCTTCTATCCGGATTGATTTTCTTTATTGTTCTATCCACTGTTCATAAGGACAGAATTGTCCCCGACGGTGGAATCCGGTACCAATCGATCGGAGGCAGTAAAAAAGTAGTATTTCAGGGAGAGGGCAGAAAAGAAAAAGAGTATCTCATTGAGACTGACTTTCATTTCATACGAAAACGGAGGCAGTTTACAGGTGAACTACCTGATGGTAAATGGATGGCGATGAACAAAGAGGGAGTGGCAATAGCGGAACTCAACACAAAGAATGGCAAAGTAACAGAAAGAAAACACATACTTCCCTTCAACACCATTATTGTTAAGAATCCTAAGGAAATTACAAACTCAATGTCGATTAGTGGCATGACTTTCCTGTTAAAAGGGAATTATAATCTTCAGGAAACCATTGTTATTGATGGAGCACAAAATCTAAAGATTGAAGCCATGCCACAGGAAGCTGCCCCTCAAATATTATCCAATGGTCTTCCCTGCTTCAGAATTCTAAATTCGAGAAACATTAAGATCTGTGACCTTAGTTTTAAAGCAAATAGCACCAAGGCAATTATCGAAATTGTAAACTGCGAAAACATTTCAATTGACAATTCTCAATTTTTGGGAGAAGCAGAGAACAGTATCAGCATTGACTCGGAATCAAGAGATATATTCCTAAAAAACAACAAATTCCAAAACTACAATAAGAGCGCAATAAAAGCCTGCACCTACAATACTCATTTGGAAAGCAATGAATACCTTAGGGCCGGAAAAAAAGAGAATCTACTGGCTCTCAACTTCGACGATAAAAAAATTGATCTTAGCACAGGTTTTGAAATAATCGAAAATGTTCTTCTTAATTTTAACGATAAATACTACCAAAATGAACAGAAGAACACTATAGTTCTTTGGGGTAAAACCTATCCTAAATATGAAGGAACAATTGAAGAATTGTTATACAGCTACAACACCTTTAATACCATAAAGAAACATCTGAAAACCAATTATTATAGTGAGTGTAACTGCACCTCATACTATTGCTATGACTTCTTTGAAAAAATAACAAAGATTCCTTTGTTCTCCAACAAGAATGCATTGCACGATACATGGTGCTATACAGAGGATGGGAAGGCAAAATTTGGCTTCGTTAACCCTGCCTTCTTCAAATGGATCAGAACCCACCTGGTATTTCCGAATGACTATACCATTCAGGGAGTTTCCTTTTCAACTGTTTACCATGAATTGTTTCAAAATTTTTTCAGAAATTACTACTGTGCATATATGCATCTCAAGAACATCCATCGGCTGGATGAAAAGATACAGAAATACAAATCCTTCGTAGATACTTCCAACTGGAGTACAGACCTGGACTTGTTTGTTTTTCGGGAATTTGCAGATACGGAAAATACTTCAATCGATTATCAGTACTATGAAACAACAACAGAAGCAAACGAAGAGACTGAAATGGAAAATTCCGATCAAAATTCAAACATAGACCTCTATGAAAGTGTAGTATCTATCGATGGGGAAGAAATCAATGCCAAACTATTCTCCAAGCTTTCTTCCTTTTGGATTAGACGAATAATTGATGGTTCGTCCCAGGAAATATCACGAACCATAGAATACTATTTGAAGCAATATGACAAAGATTGGGTGAATTCGGTAAATGCATCCTACAAAAACAAGTAGATAAAAAGTTACTTCCCGATAATTCAGGACAGTAAAACAATGGGGCTGCAGATATTACATCAACAGCCCCATTGAAATTAGTAGATCATATAAATGTATCCGGTTCTTGCTTTCATTCCCCTCTTTAGGTGCAAAATGTAGTAGTAGGTTCCTGTGGGCAACCGGTCTTTGGAAATTTGCCCCGAAACATTTCCATAACCATTCCAGGAATTGTCGTAACCAGACATTTCAAAAACCATGTTCCCCCATCGGTTGAAGATCTGAAGTTTGTTATCAGGATAATTCCCGATTCCAACAATTTCAAACTGATCGTTAAATGAGTCCGAATTTGGCGTAAATGCATCAGGAATAAACACATCAATTGGTTCAATCTGAATTGTTACCATTGCTTCACCAAACAAACCCTCAGGATCAAAAATCTTATACCTAAAACTACAATCCCCAACAAATTCAGAGGGTGCATCGTATTTCAACAGAATCAGTTCTTCTACCGAAATTCGGCTTCCTTGTTGCAATTTCATGCCATTAGAAAGGAATATCACCCCATACTCGGGCAACTCGGTTATTTCAATAAACATTTCATCCCCATCCGGGTCTATTGGATTGGCTATTTCCAGCTCTTCATTCTTTGCATCCTGTTGAATGGAAATCACTTTATCCTCCCCGTAAGGTCTGTCATTTTGCTCCGCAACTGTAATAGTTACCGTTGCCTGACTGCATTGTTGAGGAGTACCGTTATCACAAACCTCATAAGTAAAGCTATCGGTACCGTTGAAATCGACATCCGGAATATAGGTGTAAGTACCATCGGAATGAATTGTGAGTTCTCCATGCGCTACATCCACAACCGGCGTGGTGTTCACCGTTAGGTCATCACCATCGGGATCGCTATCGTTACCTAGTAAGTTCGTACCGTTCAGCGTTCCGTCCTCATCTACCTGTGCTGAATCATCTGTTGCTACAGGAGCATCGTTAACCGGATCAACGGTAATGATTACCGTGGCCTGACTGCAAAGCTGTGGGGTGCCGTTGTCGCAAACCTCATAGGTAAAGCTATCGGTACCTTGGAAATCCGCATCCGGGAGGTATGTGTAAGTTCCGTCCGCATGAATCGTCAATTGACCATGTGCTACATCCGCAACCGGAGTGATGTTCACCGTTATTTTATCTCCGTCAGGATCGCTGTCATTACCCAACAAATTTGGACCATTTAACCTTCCATCCTCATCTATCTCTGCGGAATCATCTATTGCTACCGGCCCATCATTTGCAGCATCAACGGTGATGGTTACCGTTGCCTGACTACACTGTTGAGGAGTACCATCGTCGCAAACCTCATAAGTAAAGCGATCTGTGCCATGGAAATTCGCATCCGGAGTATAGGTGTAGGTGCCATCGGAATGAATTGTGAGTTCTCCATGCGCCACATCAACCACAGGAATGGTATTCACCTTCAATTCATCGCCATCCAAATCACTATCATTCAACAAAATACTCTCGCTACTCAATGTGCCATCCTCCTCGATTTTAGCAACATCATTAATCGCTTCAGGAGAATTATCATTCACCCCTGTTATGGTTACAGCTATTTCTTCCGAATCGGTATGGTTTGCTCCATCGGTTACAGTCACCTCAACATCGTAAACATTGTTGGCTCCTGCATCAGTAGGATTCTCATAATCCGGGGCAGTTTTGAAGGTTAATTCACCCGTTGCTGCATCGATCTCGAAAAGGGCCGCATCTGCTCCGCCTGTAATGGAGAAGGTCTTGGAATCGCCCGCATCGGCATCGGTAGCAGTCACCGTTTCAACAGTAGTTGTTCCTTCCGGTAAGGTCTTATCCGTTGCAGAGATAGCAGGGGTGTTATCGTTGATTCCGGTTACGGTTACAGCAATGGTCTTGGAATCCGTATGACTTGCACCATCAGTTACAGTTACCGTTACATCGTAAACATTGTCTCCTCCATTATCTGTTGGATTCTCGAAATCCGGAGCTGTTTTGAAGGACAGTTCTCCTGTTGCAGGATCAATCTCGAACAGAGCGGCATCAGCACCTCCTGTGATGGAGAAGGTCTTGGTATCACCCGCATCGGCATCGGTAGCCGTTACCGTTTCAACTGTAGTTGTTCCTTCCGGTAAGGTTTTATCCGTTGCCGCGATCACCGGACTGTTGTCGTTGATTCCGGTTATAATTACGGCAATGGTCTTGGAATCCGTATGACTTGCTCCATCAGTTACAGTCACCTCAACATCGTAAACATTGTTACCCCCTGCATCCGTTGGATTCTCATAATCCGGGGCAGTTTTGAAGGTTAATTCACCCGTTGCAGCATCAATCCCGAACAGGGCTGCATCGGCACCGCCCGTGATGGAGAAGGTTTTGGTGTCACCCGCATCGGCATCGGTAGCCGTTACCGTTTCAACGGTAGTTGTCCCTTCAGGTAAAGTTTTATCCGTTGCCGTGATCACCGGACTATTGTCGTTGATTCCGGTTATGGTTACGGCAATGGTTTCTGAATCGTTATGACTTGCAGCATCGGTTACCGTTACCGTTACATCGTAAACATTGTCACCACCATTATCAGTTGGATTCTCAAAATCTGGAGCAGTTTTGAAGGATAGTTCTCCTGTTGCAGGATCAATCTCGAACAGAGCGGCATCAGCACCTCCTGTGATGGAGAAGGTCTTGGTATCACCCGCATCGGCATCGGTAGCAGTCACCGTTTCAACAGTAGTTGTTCCTTCCGGTAAGGTCTTATCCGTTGCAGAGATAACAGGATTATTGTCGTTGATTCCGGTTACAGTTACGGCAATGGTTTTGGAATCCGTATGACTTGCACCATCCGTTACAGTTACCGTTACATCGTAAACATTGTCTCCTCCATTATCTGTTGGATTCTCGAAATCCGGAGCAGTTTTGAAGGACAGTTCTCCTGTTGCAGGATCAATCTCAAACAGAGCGGCATCAGCACCACCTGTAATGGAGAAAGTTTTGATGTCGCCCGCATCGGCATCGGTAGCGGTTACCGTCTCCACGATAGTTGTTCCTTCCGACAACGTCTTGTCAGTAGCCGTAATCACCGGACTGTTATCATTGATTCCCGTTACGGTTACGGCAATGGTCTTGGAATCCGTATGACTTGCTCCATCTGTTACAGTCACCTCTAAATCGTAGACATTGTTGGCTCCGGCATCAGTAGGATTCTCATAGTCGGGAGCAGTTTTGAAGGACAGTTCTCCTGTTGCAGGATTAATCTCGAACAGAGCGGCATCAGCACCTCCTGTGATGGAGAAGGTCTTGGTATCACCCGCATCGGCATCGGTAGCCGTTACCGTTTCCACGGTAGTCGTTCCTTCCGACAACGTCTTGTCAGTAGCCGTGATCACCGGATTGTTATCATTGATTCCGGTTATGGTTACGGCTATGATCTTGGAATCCGTATGACTTGCTCCATCAGTTACAGTTACCTCAACATCGTAAACATTGTTGGCTCCGGCATCCGTTGGATTCTCATAATCCGGAGCAGTTTTGAAGGACAGTTCTCCTGTTGCGGGATCGATCGCGAACAGGGCCGCATCGGCTCCGCCTGTAATGGAGAAAGTTTTGATGTCGCCCGCATCGGCATCGGTAGCGGTTACCGTCTCCACGAAAGTTGTTCCTTCAGGTAACGTCTTATCGGTGGCCGAGATGACCGGAGCATCATCCATTGCGGTCACTGTTATACTAACAGTAGCTGTAGAACAATCCCCATCAGCGTCACAAATCTGATACTTAAAACTATCTGATCCATTATAATTCGTATTGGGGGAATATCCAATTCTATCATCAGTTGGATCATTGAGCGTACCACTATCGTTCACAATGGCAGTTCCATGGCTCGGAGCTGAGGTAATGGTAATGGCCGAAGAAGAAGCTCCATCGACACCAAAATCATCAGCAGTACCAGAAGTAAGTACCGGAAACAGATTGTTACTACTATCCTCGTCCACCGTAAAACTATCATCCGAGGCTGTTGGACAGCCATTGGCATACGTCAATTTCAATGAGGAGGCCTGAGTTGAACCACAAGATCCTCCGGAGCTTGCAATAAATGTTGGCGAATCATCTTTGTCGACACCATAAATAGCATTTTCATATGAAACCGTAAAATCAACAACAATGTCATAATTGGAGCAACGCTCCTCAACGACAGCCTTGAAGCTAACGTCAAAAGCAGCATCCGAATTAGATATTGAGCTATACTCATATTTTAATTCCCGTGTAGTGGAATTATAGGTTGCACTTGCCGGAAGGCTGGTCTCGTCAATTGTCAATTCAGTGGGAATTATTCCTACGGCAACAACATTTTCGGCCACAGCATCCCCAATGTTATCAATCGTCAATATATACTTTAAGGGTTGTGAAGTATTGTTGCCAATTGTTGATCCACTCACAAGATCGGTAACATCACCATCTTCAACAGATTTAATGATTTTCACATAAGGTGAAACTACATTTAAGTTTAGTCCCAGCAAAAAGGTCCCATAGGTGTCATCAGATGTTGAGGTTTTAATATCAAGGGAAGTTTCTCCGTTCCCTATCAACGAATTACTGGCATTGGGTATGTCAAGCACATCGAAGTCAAACCCCATAAAAGCAGTGGATGCAGGAACGGGATATCCTCCAATGCCATCGGTTGCATCATGTTCTCCATTTGTGGATATCGTTCCATTAAAAAAGTCGTTGGTTGGATTAACGCCTCCCCCAAGAACAGCACTTGAACTGGAAGTAATCACTTCAATCTGATCTCCAACAAACCAGCCGGCACCATCACCTTCCAAAGCTCCTACAAAAAACTCAACCCCTACCGGCCCAACTGCGGGGGTATTAAACCCGGAAAATGTTGTAGTTAGGGGCTTTCCAGGAAACACATTGAAAAAACCATCAAAAATATTTATTTCAGAGGTACTAACAGCTTCTGGATCCTCATAAACAAGGATCAAAACCCATCCGGCTTCAGATCCAAGAATTGATCCATAGGACAGATCCGCATTTTGCCTTGCCACCCCTCTTCCGATTGTTCCTCTTACGTTAGCCACCCAATAGGTTCCATTGGGATTGGTAATCCCCTTCATATAATTGGTAACATCAGCATAATAAACGTAAGGTGCATACTCAAAATAGGGAGAAGATTGTACTCCTCCGGAAAACACCTCGTTGTAGGCATCATAAATCTCAACCCCATTTACATCCTGGTAAACATCACCAGGAACTTTTAATTTAATTACCGAAGGGTCTTCCCGCTGGGGATCCTCAACATAGAAATCACCTCCGCCATCAACACTCCCTTTCGCATAGGGATAGGCACCGGCCCAATAAAGGCCAGCATAAACTATATGTCCACAGGATGGAATGTCATTCACAACGTAGCTGGATGAACTAAATGTAGTTCCATCAGTATCATCATCAAGATAACCAGCAGTACGCCCGTTGTTATGGTAAGGCCACGCTAAGTTTGGGCTAGGTGCACTAACATTTATTATACTCGTATTGGCCAAGGTTGCCATGCCTCCCCGGATAGTATTCGAGTAGCGCAGCACGGATGGAGCTTTTTCCTGTGAATACAGACTCAAAACAAAAAGGCAAAAACAAACCGATAGTATGTATCTTATATATGTTATATTGATTTTTCTCATAGGTCTTTATTTTTGATAAAAAACAAGAAGTATTGTCTCTCTGGGCAAGAAATACTTAATCTTCAAGAGTGACCTTCAGATCCACCCTTCTGTTGGATTGGTGCCAATCCTTAATCGATTGCCTGGACTTTCTGATCAAAGGCTTTTCCTCCCCAAGCACCACAACCTGCATTCGATCCCGTACTATGCCTTGCTCTAACAGGTATTTCAAGGCGGAATTGGCTCGGTTTTGGGCCAACTTTTGATTGTAGGATTGGGTACCACGGATGTCGGTATTGGCCTCAATTACCAATCTCACATCCTGATGTTCTCTCATCAGCTCCGCTACTCTGACAATTGTATCCCTGGCTTCACTTCGAAGTGCATAGCGATCGAAATCAAAATATACCGATGCTGAAAAAGGCTGGAAAGTTGGTTGCACTTCTACAGGTTCCGGAACCAAAAGAATTTCATGAGTTTGAACAGGTGGTAGAGTTGCATAATGCAGACTCGTATCTTTCACTACAAATCCTTCTTTCTCGATGGAAAGAAAATAATACTGAGACCGATTCAATTTCAGCTGGTAGTCCATTTGTTCCGAATTAAAACAAAGCTGTGCCATCTCTTCTGCTGAGAATCGGATAGTATCGGCCTCCAGCAATTCGTTGGTTTCAGAATTTTTTATCAGAATAATTGCCCCATGGTTTACATTCAATTGATAGGCGTACAAGTCATCAGCCCCTACACCATCTTTCCGGTTCGAAGCGAAATAACCATCTCTACCGGTGCTACTCATAACGATGGAAAAATCATCAGCTTCCGAGCTTAGCGGAGCGCCCAGGTGTTTCACCTTTAAAGGTGTCCTGGTAAAATCTACAGCATACAGATCCAACCCTCCTAATCCGGCATGACCATCGGAGGCGAAGAACAGATGACCGCTTTCGCTAACAAAAGGAAACATTTCTCTGTCCTTTGTATTAACCGGAGCGCCCAAATTTTCAGGTTGTGACCAGCCGTTCGCGGTTCGTCTGCAACGATAAATATCGGTACCTCCCAGGCCTCCGGGCATATCAGAAACGAAATAGAGGGTTTTTCCATCAGGAGAAAGGCAAGGATGTCCCACAGAATACTCGTCGCTGTTGTAGGAAAACTCCCCAGCCATTACCCATTTTCCATCTACCTGTTGGGCTTTGTATATTTTCAAATTATTAACCCCGTCCTTACTCCGGCTTACTTTTCCATCAAAATAGCTATTTCGGGTAAAATACATGGTTTCACCATCAGCAGAGAAGCAAAGTCCCCCCTCGTGAAATCGGGTCTCCATTTTGGGCGCAAAATCCTGAACCGCCGCACCTTTGCTTTTGGGGGAATACCGATAAAGATGCAGATAGTATTGATTGTCCCATCCGTATTTTCCAAGAAAGAAGCTTGAGTTTTTACGACCGGATGAAAATACCAGGTCATTTTTATAGTAAGCCGGGCCAAAATCTGAGTACTGAGAATTGATCTTAAGGTTTTGAATTTTGGCAGGAAAAGAATCCAAAATCTGAAGCGCCTTGGCTTTGGTACTTTTCATTGCCTCTTTTACTTTCTCATTTTGGGAATCTACATCCAGGTACTTCCTGTACCAAACAATAGCAGTATCATATTTTCCTCTACGGGACAGGAAATTGGCATAGGTTAGCCAATCTTTAGCCAGAACTGTTTCCTGATTTACCAATTTCTGATACCCCTTCTCTGCCTTCTCATATTTTCCCAATTTGTCGTAGGCATGCGCCAAATTTCGGATAACATCAGAATTAAGAGAATCTCTCTTCAGAGCATATTCATAGTATTCTACTGCTTTTGAGTAATTCAGTTGCTCAAATTGCTTGTTTCCTAACCGAACGGATAATTTCTGGCCAGAAACAACAAGGGGCAACACCAGTGTAAATAGTAGTATATATCTTTTCACGCGAATAAATTTTAGTCAATTACTAAAGAAACTTGGTTGGTTTTTCAAAAGGGTTGTCATGTATGTTTGCATCTTTATATCCCCATTCGGAATTTCTTAGGTGTACAATTCGAAATACCAAAACAAAGGGGAAACAAACAAGAGGGAAGTGTGGTTTAAAAGTAGCGGGGGGATTTCAATTTTCGGGAGTTGAAAGTCAGGTCGTAACTAAGAGAAATTTCATGTGACCCTTTACTCCTACCCGATAAACTGGAAGTTCCAAAATCATAGGCATAACCAATCCGAAACTGGTTGGTTACATTGCACTGCACAATGGCAGCAATGGCATCCTCATTACGATAGGCTGCTCCTAACCATAATCGATCATAAAAGATCAACATAGAAGTTAAATCATAGGAAAGAGGAGCTCCCGGAACTGCTTTTACCAGGAAAGAAGGCTTCAATTTCAATACGAGGTTTAGATCAAAAAGGTAGCCTCCCATCAAATAGTAGTGCGCTTCCTCATAAGCGATGCGCTCGGAAGTATTACTATTAACATCAAGAGATGTCTTAAACATCGCGGGGACCGATAATCCCACAAAAAAACGTTGGCCATAGAGGTAAGCCCCAACACCAAAATTGGGCAAAAACTCGCCCCGGATGTCCTGTTGTAATAGGGGGTCGCCCTGGTCTACGGTTCTCGAACCGGAAAGATTTGCTTTGTAGAAAGCCAGATCAGCCTTAATACCAAAATTCAAGTATACCTCACGGGCAACTTGCAACTGGTAGGACAAATCAACCCCGACTTTCGTGTTTTGTTCAGGTCCTAGTTCGTCTCTCTCCAATGAAAGTCCCGTTCCCAATTTGAAGGGATGCAACGGCGTATTCATTGAAAACACAAAACTTTTTGGGGCACCATCAATGCCCACCCATTGTCTTCGCGCCAACCCAAATAACTGAAGCGTTCCCCGGCTCCCGGCATAAGCAGGATTTATGGAGGTAGGATAGTTCAGATATTGGGTAAACATTTTTTCCTGCTGCGAAAAACATGATAGACTCCCAAAGACAACAAAACAAATGTAGAGTAAAGATTTTTTCATAAGCGATAGTTAAACATTTAATAATCTTACAAACACAAATGAGTTGTAATTTTTCCTGGGGCTAAATTAGATAAAAACCCATTCCTATAAGAGACTGCATACTAGCACCCTTGATGAATTGTTTAATTTTCCTGACTAATAAGAACTCAATTTTATAATTAACCATTCCTAAATATGTTGCAAAAGTTTGATTACATATTAATTATTCCTGACTAATAACATACATTTATCAATAAAACAGCACCCTACCGTTAAGAGGTACTACAAAAAGCAACATTATAAATAATACGTAATATTCCACGAAAAACATTTTTATGGCAACAACGCTAAAAAATGATCTAAACTAGAACCAGACAGACTATAATTTTCATTGAAAGACCTCGATCATTTAACAAAATTTATTTACACAAAGACTGATTCAAAAGATTATAATAACTTTAACCATCCCCAAAGGGATTTATAAATTGAGGATAATAACAAACAACTAAACTCTTAAACAGAACATAAAAAGATAACAACTAAAATGGTTAAAGACATACAGCAACTAATCACCAATTTACTGGACTTCTATGATTTTAAGGATAAAACAATTATTTCAGTTGGAGCTGGAGGTGGGCAGTTTATCGAATATGGCAGGGTCGCAAAACAAGTGATCGCAATTGACAATGATGAAGTGGCATTGAAAAGATTGCAGGAAAATCTTTCCAGAACCGGACTCACTGATAAGTTTACTTTAATTCATTCGGATTTCACAGATTTTGAAGCAAAAGGAGATGTTGTTCTATTCGAATTCTGCCTTCACGAGATGGAGAAACCTCAATTGGCTCTGGCTCATGCACAAGCAATAGCCCTCCAAATGGTTGTTGCTGATCATGGCATCGATTCGGAATGGGCCTTCATTGCTGACGAAAGAGAAAAAGCCATAAAAAGCTGGTCATCCGTAGATCTACAACCAGCAAACAAAAGTCAAACCTACAGGGCTCAACAATATTTTAAAGATTATCAGGAACTATACCAGAAGGTAAAAGTGCAAGGCGAAAGATCAATCGAAAGAATTGAAAATTATAAGGATAAAAGGGACATAATTATCCCAATGTCTTACAAGTTTGTTTTAATTAATTCGTGAATTTAGTAAAATTGATATCCAGTTTTAAACAAGCAATCTCCATAGATACTCCGCAAGTCTGTATATAAAGCTATAAACTTCTTAACCTGCCCAAAACAACACTTATGATATACGCCATCGAATGCTCTTTTAATCAAGAAGCCGATCAATACATTCGCAAACTATGGGACGAACTAAATAATCGTGAAATCAGTAATTTCATGATAAATTCGAACAGTACTCCTCATATCGCTTTTGCCGTTTTTGATGAGCTAAACATGGAAATAGTAGAAGATATCCTGAACGATTTCACAAGCAGTCAACCTAAAATTGAATTGGAAGTCTCCTCCATTGGAACTTTTCCAACTACCGAAGGAGTTGTTTTTCTTGCTCCTAAAGTAACATCGGAGCTACTGGATGCACATAAAAAGTTACACGAGGCACTGCAAGCATCCTCCCTATACAAAAAGCATTGGGACTACTACCAACCGGAACACTGGATTCCTCATTGCACCATGGCGATCAATGTATCCGAAGCAGAAACTTTTAAAGCTCTTAAGTATTTGAAATCGGAATTCAATCCACTAAAAATCACCCTGGAAAGAATGATCGTTGTGGAGTATGAAAACGAAAAAATAGTAAACGAGCCATTATCCTTCAACCTGAAATAAAAACAAATGATAACTTATACTGACATCAGTTCCAAGGAAATCGTCCTCATCCGGGAGTTATGGATCAAGAATAAGGAATACCACGAAGAGTTGGAAGAGAACTTCAAGGAGCAGTATGCCCATTTGGTGTTTGAGGAACGAATAAAAGGGATTCTGGAAGGACAAAAAGAGCTGAAGATCACTATTGCGAAAGTAGAGGATAGGATTGTGGGCTACTGCCTCTCCTCCATTGTCGGAAATGTAGGGGAAGTGGTTTCCCTGCATGTACTGGAGAACCAACGAGGCAAAGGCATCGGCATAGCCTTAACCCAACTGCATATCGACTGGATGAAAGACAAGCAATGCAAAGAGATCGGTCTCTATGTAGCTTCCGGTAACGAAAAAACCATCAATTTCTACCGGAAACTGGGCCTGCACCCCAACCTGGTGTATATGCAACTAAAAGAGTAGATCAAATTTAAACAATCCTATCCGGATGGATCAAATGTCTGTCTCATTCCGGCAATTTACCACAATCATTCTCCAAAGAGACCTGATTCAATAAACAGTTCATCATGAATAAACTATCCGAAAACCAAGCAGAAAGATTACATGGATTGGACCACCTGAGAACGATTGCCATTCTCCTTGTAATGATTTTCCATTACGGACGAGGCATTCCGGAATGGTTGGAACCTGTTCGACAAATTGGCTGGACAGGAGTTGACCTATTCTTCGTACTTAGCGGATACCTGATTGGATTTCAATTGTTTCAAGAAATAAAGAACACAAAAACCATCCGATTCAAACGCTTTTATATCAAGAGAGTATTTCGGATTATTCCTGCCTATGTAGCTGTTCTGATCCTTTACTACTCTTTGCCAGGTCTTCGCGAAGGTTCCGGAATGCCACCTACCTGGAAATTTTTAACCTTCACACAAAATTTGGGCCTTGATGCCCAACACCACAAATCCTTTTCACATGCCTGGTCCTTATGCATTGAGGAACAGTTTTACTTACTACTCCCCATCTTATTAATTGCAGTGAGCTATTGCAAGTTGCGAAAGGGAAATATTCTATTCTTCCTGGTTTTAATCTCCTTAGGATTCGTATTTCGAATAATCAATTGGCATGATCATGTTCAACCCTTTATTGAAAATGGTAATCGTAGAGAAATGGTGTATGGCTTTTTGGAAAAAATCTATTACCCAAGCTACAATAGAATGGATGGTCTTCTAATCGGGGTGGGAATTGCAGCAATTTTCACCTTTAAACCAAGACTTAGACATTATTTGACGAAACACGGGAATATCGTTTTGCTGGTTGGATTTGGGGTGTTTCTTATTGTTTACAAAGTTTGTGATCACTTTATATCCTACAGAACTGCTGTATACGGCTTCCCATTGATTTCAATTGCTTACGGAATCATAGTTGTTGGGGCAATAAGTCCGGGCAGTATTTTGTACCGTTTAGAATCGAAAGCAAGTATGATTATTGCAACTTTATCCTATGCCATATACCTAACTCACAAACAAATCTATCACCTCACAAAACTTGTTATTGAAAAAACAGGATGGGATAACGCAGGTACATGGTCCTTCTGGATTTGTATTGCAATGGCAGGGCTTGGTGGCTTTATTTTGCATTTGATAGTTGAGAAACCCTTTTTAAAACTTAGGAGAAGAATATTAAGCAGCGAAAAACAAAAGGCATTGCGATATTTCAGGTTAAAATCTTTAAATTAAAAGAATGAATCCAAAGGAGATAAACTAAAAAACAGATAAAAATAACATACGAATTCATCAATACAATTCCATAAAAAATTACACAGCAACCAATCCTTTCTTCGGCGGAGAATTTATGAACGCCAAGTAGGTCCATTCAAAGCTGCACCAACCTAACTTTCATCCTGTTTTCCGGTTTTGATAATGCCGCAGATTTCTTTATCTTCATTTAGAAACCAGGCAACAGGAGTATGTACAGAATACTGCTTATTCATATCAAGATTTTACTCATCGTAAGCCTACTTTTTTCTTCTGAAAGTTTTTCGCAGCAGCAGGAATGCTTTCTTCTGATGGTCGGGAAAGAGGCTTCTGCCAGTGGGCAGGTATTACTGGCTCACAATAATGATCTATCGGGTACGGAAGCATCCATGCTTCGTTTCGTTACCGCTAATGAAAAGATCAATCTTCTCCCGGACAGTTCCCTTTCCTTTCCTCATCGGTACAAAATGCTGGTGCTTCAAACCAATATTGGTTTTGCCGAAGGCGATGCTGTGGCTGTCAATAAACATGGGGTAGCCATTGCCGGCGGTTTGGCTTTGAAGCGAGACAGAAACAAAAATGCCGAAAAGGTAGATCCTTTGGTCCCCTCCGGGTTGGGTGGCGGCATTCGATATTTTGCCTTGCAGCATGCGAAAACAGCACGTGAATGCGTAAAGCTGATAGGAGAACTGTACAACAAATTTGGAGTAAAAAACCCCACCCAGAGGATGGGGCATTGAAATAACCCCTAAAAGGGGATAAATTGCCTTACGCCTCCAAAGGAGGCAAGGCGATGTTGTCCCGTACAAATTGTTACTTGTGTTCTTCTTGTTTTTCTTTATTTTCTTGATGTTTGACATACTTTCGTATCATTTCCTCATTCAATCCAACGGTATCAACACAATACCCACGAGCCCAGAAATGATTTCCCCAATAGGGGCGATGTTTCAATGTCTTAAACTTTTGAAATACACGTATGGCTGTTCTTCCTTTTATTGTGCCTACAAATTTGGAAACCGCAATTTTGGGAGGAATCTGTACCAGCAGATGGATATGATCCCCTTGTACGTTCAATTCTTCAACTTTACCTCCTTGTTGATCGACAAAGAGTAGGATACAAGATTCTACTTCCTTCTTGATTTCTCCATATAGAATTCTATATCTATATTTGGGTGTCCATACAATATGGTATTTACTATGCCATAACGTATGCGATAGCTTGTTAAATCGGCTCATAGACTTTCTTTTTTTGTTGTGGGGACAACTCTCAAAAGATAGTCATGAGTCATTTAACGGCAAAGCCCTCTGTCTCTGACCACGCCCATAGGACGTGGTTTTTCACTTTTTAATAAAATATCCTAGTGGCGTAGGAGTTGCCGACACGAGTGAAATGTGGTATATGGAAGCCGGGGGTGGCCATTCCTGGGCTGCGGTGCGAATCCCCAATAACTGTTACCTGGTTGCAGCCAACAGTTACCGAATTGGTCATATTAATTTACAGGATACGACCAACTTTATTTGCTCCCCAAACCTTATCGCTCTTTGCCAGGAATATGACTTATGGGATGAATCCCACCTGGGCTTCAACTTTCGGAAATTCTTTGGCAATGGGGTGAAGGAAAAAACGGGCAACAACTACTACAATACAAGACGCCTCTGGAGAGCGATGGATCTACTCTCTCCTACCCTTCAACTATCTTCCAAACAAGAACATTTTCCACTGTTTCACCAACCAAAAGAAAAAGTTGAGCTACAAGAATGTTTTACCATCTTACGGGATTACTATTCCGGAACGTCCTTTGATATCTTCCGAAAGAAAAACCGAAACAAGCCGGAACGATCCATTGCGGTATGGCAGTGTGTTCACACCGATGTTATAACGCTTTCGCCAGGCCAACCCTCCGAATACGGATGTGTACTCTGGGCAGGGCTCAGTTTTCCTTTCACGGCAATTTATACACCTTTTTATTTGGGGAGTACAACCATCCCATTGGGGTATAATTTCGCTCCCTCAGCTTTTGATAAGCAATCCGCTTTTTGGATCTTCAAAAAGCTGGGTGATCTTTGCAAGTCGAAATATCCTACTCAAATGAAAGCCTGGAAAGAACTTCGAAAGCAGTTGGAATCAAAGGAAATAGAAATACAGAACATTATTATTCGTGAAGCTAAGAACATCAAAAAAAATCATCCCAACCAGTTAAGCAACTACCTGGAAAGCAGAAGTGAGGAATTTACTTCCAAGGCTGTAACGTTAGCATCTGAGATGATAGATTCGCTTGAGCTCAAGCATGAGAACAAAGCTTCGGAATGATAAAGTCCAGCACAAAGGTCAGTTTAGCTCTTGGAAAAGCAAATCGAAAAAAACTAATTATCGTGAAGAATATTTACAAATACAAAATTGTAAAAGATATTGGTTTAGTGATTCAGTTTCATAAAAATGACCTCACTATTGAGGGGGCTAAACGCTTAAAACTTGAAATTATTCATGACACTGATTATGAACCCAATTTCAGTTTTCTGATTGATTTAAGAAAAGCGAACTACAACTTTACGGAGGAAGAACTGGAAAACTATGGAAATTTTGTATCGGAAAAGGTTAAATTGGAAGGTTTAAAACGAGTTGCCATCCTTACAGAGACCCCGGAGCAGGTGGTCAAAACTACGATTTACACATTAAACAAAAGAGTGGACCCAACCCAATACAAAATATTCAGCACCTTGCAAGCTGCAATTTGCTGGCTTCAAATTAACCCGAAATATTTGCAACACATTTTATCTGAAATCAATAAACTGGAAGATGATTAACGAATCATCAACATACAAACTAATTAAAAGCACTGTTATGAAGTATCCATTGGTTATTGCATTGTTTGTTTTGGTATTAGGTATTTCGACCAGCTCATTCGCACAGCATCACCCCCTTGTTCCATCTGATTTTAAGATTCCCGCCTCGCTGGAGAATCAACGTTTCAGGCTGAGAATGCTTACCATCCACGACGTGGTAAAGGATTACGATGCGGTAATGACAAGCATCAATCATCTTCAAGGTGTTTTTGGACCCAACTCCCAATGGCCCTCAAAAGAGTTGACATTGGAACAGGATCTGATTGATCTTGGGTGGCATCAAAAAGAGTTTCAGAGACGATCATCTTTTGCTTACACGGTAATGAACAAAGACGAATCCCAATGTCTTGGTTGTGTATATATTGATCCCTGTCCAAAAATGGGCTATGATGCAAAAGTTTATTTATGGGTTCGAAGAAGTGAATTGAAGAAGGGGCTCGATTCAATCCTATTTGAGGCAGTAAAGAATTGGATCGAACAAGAATGGCCCTTCAATAAAGTAGCCTATCCGGGCAGAGAAATTAGTTGGAATAAATGGGAGCAATTAAGATAGAACCTCAATCGTAACATGGTAAAGAAACAGCAGAGGTTATCGTAGCCCCCGATTTACACATTTTCGGCTCTTTTTATACACTAAACAAGAAACATCGATTAAGAAGATCTTATCATGAAAACAATACATTTTGCAATTATTGTCGTAGCATTAATTGGAGCAATCATAGGAGGATCATTTGTTCTGCTCCAACCAACCGGAAAAGAACCTAAGTTGAAGGAAGCCATGACAGAAAAGATTAAATTACCCGATCCGCAATATAACAGCAGCACTTCGGTGGAACAGGCCATGCTTAAGCGCAGATCGGTGCGAGAGTATACAAACGAGCCGCTGAATCTTACGGAAGTCTCACAGCTCCTCTGGGCTGCACAAGGAATTACCCATTCGGGATGGGGATTTCGAACGGCCCCTTCCGCTGGCGCCCTCTACCCTCTTGAGGTACATATCGTTGCTGGCAATGTGAAGGGAGTTCCAGACGGCGTTTATCAATACAAACCTCATCAACATGAACTGGTTAAGGTTCGAAATGGAGATGTGAGAAAAGAATTGAGCAGCGCCTCTCTTGGACAAACATGCATTGCAGAGGGAGCTATGGTTATCGTATTCTCTGCTGTTTATGAGCGAACAACTCAAAAGTATGGCAACCGGGGAATTCGATATGTGCACATGGAAATAGGTCATGCCGCTCAAAATGTCTTTCTACAGGCTATTTCTCTGAATTTGGGAGTGGTGGTGGTTGGTGCTTTTAGGGATGAACAGGTTAAAAAAGTACTCAACCTAAAGGACCTGGAGCAACCTTTGTATATACTTCCTGTAGGAAAAAGAAAATAAGTAATTGTTTCAAACAATATTCCACATCTTTTGAATCACATACTGGAATCTTCCTAAATCAAAATTTACTCTACTTAAAACAAGTAACATAAATATTATTCCTATCCAATTTAGATCCCCTATAAGCCCTCTCCCTTTCCATTGAAAAGATGAATCTCCAAACTCAAAAAGATAGTTGAAGAACTTTCTCTTACTATTTGAAAATATTCATAATATTTTCAAAGGCTGATACTACCTGGTTTTCCTTTATTTTGCATTATTTGTTAAATAAAAAAACACACAAATAACAACATAATATTTGTTTGTTTTTATTATTTTTATCTCCACCCCATGAAGAAACGAAAAATAGAAACCTAGTAATCAAGCCAATTCAAAGTCGAAAAAAAAGGAAACATCCAGAATGGAAAGCTTTACTACAAACGCAAACAGCAATACAATTATGTACTCTTAAATGCATCCAACCAGATCCAAAATCATCCCGCCCTTTAGAACCTGCTCCACCCCCACATCAGATAAAAAACAATAATCCTATGAAATAAAAATCATACAGATAACCTAAACCCAAACAAAATGAAAAAACCAACAATTTTAAAATTCAGCCTGGTCACCCTTGTCCTGTGCCTTAGCTGGATTTCCAATGCAATAGCAGGGCACTACAATCAAGATAAGATCTCTATCCGTTACAATAATACACATCAACAAATCATTATCACTTACTACGATTGTGTTAGTAAAGAATGGGATTGTGATGATATAATGAGACGAATAAAAGTTAAAATAAATGGAAGAACGTACTACGAATTCAACAGGGGAAATGAAAATAAACCTTGGAATGTAGATGTTTTTAAATCAGGAAAAACCTCAAACAGAGCTCATGACAGGTATGCTATATATATTCCCATTGAAGATGCATGGATTGAAAACAATATTTGGGTAGAAGCATATTATGATTACGAACAGCGCACAAAAAGATTTAAAAAATTTGGAAGTTGTGTTCATCTAAGATCTAACAAAGGAACTAAGTCCACTCAAATTAGAATAACAGGAGGCACAAGTATAAATTTAAATGCAAAGGTTATTTCAAACACATGCATTAAACTCTCTTGGAGTAAGGTCTTAACAAGTTCTCGGTACAAGGTGTCTTATGAAGTATTCAGAGACAATGAAAAAATATTCGAGACAACTGATAGATTCGAATTCTACGACACCCCTGTATATAATGGGAATCATAAATACCAAGTAAAATCCAAAATCATTAAGCAGAATACCTATGGAACTGAAATAAAAAGATCCTTATTATCCAAATCTATTAATGCAAATAGTTACGAAAATGAAGAATCCAAATTAATTTATTCTGTTGTTGAATCCAGAAAGAAAAACAAGAAACAATGAAAACAGGAGCAAACAAAAAAACACAATCCCTGGTATACAATATCATTTCACGAGCAGTAACAATTTTAGCTTTTGGCTACCTGCTTTTTTCAATAGCAAACAACCGAAATCAAGGAATAATTTTGCCGGACATAGAGCAAGCAGGAGGTACAATTTTTAAGCTGACCCTGCTATTCTCATTCCTCCTGATTCTCGGAATGATTACAAAATTCCCCTTCATTTCAAAAAGAATCAATAGAATACCTTTTCAAAATGAGATAAAACTACTATTCACCCCTCTGGCAGCAGTCCTGATCTCTGTTAGTATTTCAGGATTATTCCATCACTCAACCAAGATTGTATCCATTTCCCTCAACCAAAATACCATTCTCCACACCGGTCAGGTTATCACCTCATACCCTACTTCAGAAATGGATCAACTAAAAGAGTATGCCGAAAATTATGAAATATTCAACTGGCAGGCATTCAAGATTCACAAAGTAGATTCTTTAAATGGAATCAAGTTGGAATCGCAACACATGCCTGGCTACTTTCTTTGCTACCAAAACTCAAGAGTGTATTTAAAGTATTTCGATTCAAACGAAACAAAAAATTATCAAAATGTCTTTCTGGTAGAAAAAATCAGAAACAAAGAAATATTGCTCACACTTGATAAGGCAAAAACTTTGAGACTAGAGGAAAAGCGCCCTATACAACAAATAATATTGGGGGACGGGAAAAAGATAGATAAAAACTCATACATCAGCATTCAGAGACCCCAATATGTCACCTCCTCTGAATATGACTACCTTAAATCGGCAATTCTCTACAATTTAAGGGAAAGATACAGGAAGCTGGCAAAAACGTTAGTAAAACCATTCAGGTAACAATTGATAGTTCCCACCGAAGGAATTTATTTGAATTTCGATTGAACTGGAATTGAAAAATCCCTCTTTCGAATTCAAGTTTCCGAAAACGAATAAAATAGGTAATAGCTTTTAGCATGTACCTAAAACAACATTTTCACATTTATCGCAATGAAAAAATTAGTAAACAACATAAAAAACTGGTATTCCTTTTGGATAGAAAAATACCAAAACCGATTTCAACCAACTGAGAAGAATACAATTTGGACATATCTTGTACTATTTACCATACTCAATAGTATCATCCCTACCCTGTTCGGATCTGCATTTTCACAACTATTTGGTATCTATCATTCCCTTACTGATACCCAAATCACTTTGGATCTAACTACTTTTCAGCTAACCAATGTAATTCTGCTGCCAATTGCCTGTTGCATCTGCTTAATAGAAAGAAGGCTACTACTTGGAATCCTACTGATCCCATCCCTGGCTTCCTATACAATACTAGTATTTCCGGAGTTGTACTTTAGAACAGGTTTGCCCTGGCCATTCCTGCTCATTTCAGGAATCTCCTATATTTATCTGGCAGCTAAAACGCGAATCCGCTCCCTCTTCATCCCTCTATCATCCCTTTACCTTTTCTACGCCGTAACAATTCCGATAGCTGTCTTGTTTCTATTGATCTACCTTATTCTTCGCGTAACAATCCTACTCATAGAAGAAAACCGGGAAATCTTTATTAAGCTATGCAATTTTACCAGTCTCAAACTATCTCTGAAGGCTTTGCTTCTTTGGAGTCCTCTACTGCTGTTGGTTGTTCCGGGTACTTATATTACCAAAAAAATAGAGTCGAATACGGTTGCAATATTTTACGACAATGAAATTCTTGAAGAAACAAATTCTGGAGAAATCAACCTCCCACTCGACACAAAGAACTCTCTTTATATTTACTTCGATCAAAAAGCCGATGAAATGAAAGAAGGTCTGGAAGAGGCAAGAAACGAAAGCTATGGAAGATTTTCCAACGTGCAGGAGGGAGCTCTGTCCCTTTTCGATGAGTATATTCCTACTCCACAGGAATTAATCCCCACTTATCCCAATGTGAAATGGTATGATATTCTGAAAAAAATCGAGAACGCCATTAGAAAATCTTTGCAATCAAAATACAGGGACTTAAGAACAGATCTGAAAAAAAAATACATCCAAAAGGTAAACGAAACAACCCGCAAATCCAATGGCAATTTCAATGATTTCTGTTCATCAATGAATGCGCAGATCGATACCTACAACGCGAACTTAAAATACAGTACCGAAACTCTGATAACATCCATTGTCAATTATGTAAATATAACTTCGTTTGTATCCATGCTGCTCTTTGCCCTACTGATACTGAAAAGTTATATGTATGTTTTTTCCCGAATTGTTTTGTCCAATAAAAACAATATTACGGCTACCCTGGCAAAAAATGGTACAAAAATGGAAAAGGGGAAGATCCGAAGCTGCGGACAAAAGTACACCATTAATGCAGCAGAGAAACAAAACTACTACGTAACCAGAACCCTTGAACCCAGTGGAAGACCGCCAAAATACGCCGTACCTCAATGGAAAACAGCAATTCTTCCGCGATTAAAAAACAAAACCTATTCGATGAATTTCCTAAACATGGTGAAAGAAGGTCCGGATGTTTGTTTCCAGGCTTCGGGCAGCAAACATTTTGTGGAATGGGAGTTGGCTCCCAATGAGGAAATCATTTTCAATTATAAAAATTTTGTGGCCATGAGTGACTCTGTAAAACTTACGAACATTCGGAGCCTTAAAATCACATCCATCCTGTTTGGTAAAATGTTTTTCAAGAGTGCCATAGGCCCGGGAAAAATTGTCTTACTAACGAATGGGAAACCATCGGTTGGTGATGAAGTAAGTCCCAACACCAGTATTCCAGCCGACCAGATGCTGGCATGGCAAAGAAATTCAAATTTCTATGTGGAAGCGGAAAACAATGTAGTGGATGTATTCTTTAGTAGCTTCTATCTCCAAAAATCCAAGGACGATCTTATCGTAATTGATGCGGACGATAAAGGAAAACCAAAATCCGGAATCATTCGATTTGCCAAAAGTTTCCTACTACCAGTATAATGTAGAACATTCTAAACTATAATTGTAATGAGCAATACAGAAATCCTAGATAATACCAGGAAAATCTTTTTCATACAACCTCCTTCCAGAAATGTTATCAGATTCGGAAAAGAAGTGAAAGGAAATAGTATCCTGGGAATCAAATGCTACGCTTATGCCACTTTTAACGCATTGGCAACTGGCAACCTTCTACCTGAAGCTGAAAAATTCTCCAATCAAACCGAAATAGACAGTTGGATCTCCAATTTGGAATACGCTTTAGGGGGAACTCCTTATAAAATAATCAAAAAGTTAAAAGAGGAGAAGATCTGCAATTATACCATAAAAAGTTTATACGATATAGATGCTAGCACTCTAGCCAGATCATTACAGGAGTATTTCGCAATTACCATTGGGGTTAAGGTAAAAACAACCAATATAAAAAGTAAAAAAACAAATACTTCGAATCATTGGATTTATGGGATAGATAGAAGCAAAAATTCCATTAGTGCCATTGATCAGCAAAACAGCCACAGGGGTGTTATTCTGTTCAGCTTTGACAAAAAGAATAAAAAATGGCTTGGGTATTGCCAGAATAAATCCAAAATTGTTGAAATAGAATACGAAATCACCCAAGTGATGGTGATTTGTTAACTTAAGAAATAGCATACAGTATGATTCGGAGGATCATATTGTATGCTGCCACATTCTCTATATCACTTTTACAATGAGGATTCAGGAAAGCCTTAAATAATAGAATTGAGTTCCTCAACAGAGTAGTTGGGGGAATTTCTCCTTCTACTTCCTGTTATCAGGTATGCCTCCGAAAGCTGTACAAAAGATGCAGAACCTCTTCCCGGCAACCCTTTACAACATCTTCGGGATTTTCGGCGTCCATAAAATTGGAAAAACCGGGAATGTCTGCTAACTGCTCATTGCTGATTTTTCGATACCCCATGGACCAATCAGGAAAAGCCCGACTCTCAATGGACTCGTCAAGCAACTTTACAATATTGCTATGCCGTGGATCCTTCTTTATAATTTGGAACAAATCCTGAATCACATCCCTGGTCCCCTCGATAACCTGAATAAAGGTTCCTTCATTGTAAAGCAATAGACCAGTAACCTCCTGCTGCTGATTTTTCCTGCGAATCTCACTCAAAAAGTTTCCCAGTTCCATCTCGGTTAATAGATCTGAGGAGAAACTCACATAAACGATATGTATCAAATCCGACATAGGGAATAGAATTGGGTCCTTACTGCTTCAAAAACTTACTCTACAGATAAAGTTAACACTACTTTTTCAAATCAGATGCAAGCAATAGGATGGAATTGACTTTGGGAATGAATTTCACACAAACAGAGCAATCAACAAGCCATAGAGTCGTTTAGGATCTTGAACTCCGCCCCGAAAACTTGTTGCTCCAGTCTTTTTTTCCTGCTACCAGTGGGAAAAGATAAGAAAAGCATAAATCCCATAAAGGCAATGCTCTCATTTTATTTCTTAACTACTCAACTATGGTGTTTTTGTTTTTTCCAACATGAACTTTTGTAGTTGTATGGGTTAAACGATATCAGGTTAGATATTTCCTGTTCTCCTCTGATCCCTTCCTGCATTCCTCAGAGTCCTATCTGAACTACAGGTTGGGTCTACCCCCGTTCCTAAGATAGACTTCTGAACTTTCCAGAATCCTCCCTGCATTCCTCAGAATCTTATCTGAACAACAGGTTTGGTCTCCCCCCGTTCCTAAGATAGATTTCTGAGCTTTCAAGAAAGTTTCTTGATTCCTCAGATTCGTATCTGCATTGTTCAGACATCTCCCCCCATTGTTCAGATAGTTCCCTGCATTATACAATTGGCATTCTGGAAAGTTCAGATTCCTCCCTTTGTTTCTCAGAGTCTTATCTTTGTTTCTCAGACAACACGACCTACTGTTCAGACACCAATCTGAGCTTTCAAGAATCCATTCTGCACTCCTCAGATTCCAATCCTTATCCTCCAGAATCCCAATTATCAACTTTGGTGAAATAAAATAATATCCTCAGAAGTAACACGCAGCAAACAATATTAGATAGAACCAAAATAATCCTTTTGGTCCTCCGTCTACAAACAATTTCCCTTCTTTGAATCTAAAAATACCATTCATTAGGCAAGACCGGCATCACCTCGGCAAAAACGAGGTACAGTTACATCTTTTGGTCATATCGTGCGCATTTTTGGTCATTTTGTACAAGTTCCAACCCCCTATTTTATCTTGCTTTATACCGATTAAACTTTTTCGGAAATCATATCATCTGATCAATTGGAAAAAAAGGTTTTCGATGCCTCCAGGGAGAGATTTTCATCTTTATTTCATTGTAGCAAATCCAATGAGAGGTAAAAAATCTATTTCCTATTCCAATAGATTTTTTAGGAAGAAAAAGATATGAGGAGCAACAAAAAACACAACATATTAAAATACTACTGGTTAAATTATATTTTTAAGTTAGGTTCGAAGCAAGGGGGAGCTCTTTCAATGTGGGAGATTGGGAGCCTCTCTTGTTTTTCTTATCTTTGGGGTTCACGAAAAGAATAGGATGCTAAGAACTGTTTTCACTTACTTTATACTTCTTCTCTTATGCTGTAGCAGCGAGTTACAGGCGAATCATCATTTCCAGAAACTCTCTAAATACACAACCGAACACGGGATTGTGAACAATACGATTCTTTCAATATTCCAGGATTCAACCGGAAGAATGTGGATTGGAACTATGGAGGGTTTGAGTCGTTACGATGGAAACGAATTTCAAAGTTTTCCTAACGCCTATTCTTTAAAAGGGCGCCCCATCACCTTTATCGATCAAATCACAAAAAGTCAACTCCTCCTGGGTACGACAAAAGGAAATTTTCTATTCTCTATGGAAAACAACCAGTGTGCCCCCCTACTCTTTTCAGAGAAAAAAAATTCGCCCATCACCGTACTTTTCCGAATTCAAAACAAACGATTCATCGGGAGCCAAGCGGGCATCTACGAATACGACAGACAAAAGCAAACAGCCCATAAAGTAAGCGATCAGGCAATCATCTGTATGCAAAAGAATCCCACCAACGGAAAAATCCTTTTGGGCACCGAAAACAGTGGCATTTGTGAAACACATCTGGAAAAGGGCCGTCTCTCCCTTTCGTCCATCTACCCCGAAGTGGGTAAAGAGAAGGTTGTTTCCATTCAATTCAGGGACAATAACAAACCGGCAATTCTTACAACCAAAGGTCTTTGGCTACCAGGGGAAAAAGGCCTACAACTGGAGATTCCGGGAAACTTTTCCTCCCTTAGCATCTCCCAACAAAACGAAATCCTCCTGGGAACTATCGGAGAGTTTATTCAACAGGTATACCAGAAAAAGAACCTGCTTCGTACAAGGGATTACATCAATCGGAACAATGCCGTTTTCAACGATTACTACGACGCCCAGGTAAATGTTCTTTTCCGGGACCACTCCGGCTCCATCTGGATCGGTACAAACCGGGCTGGTCTGGACAAGATTGATCGAAAAAAGATTACCTATCAAAAATACAAAAGCACTTCTCAAGTCGCTGAAGCCGGTTACATCAATGCGCTTACACAAAGTAAGGACGGAAAAATCTGGGTAGGAACTTCGGGAAAAGGGCTGAACCTTTTGAATCGGGAAAAAAACGAATTGGTTCCGGTCCGGGTATCAAGCCAAAACAACTTATACATCGAAGCTCTACTGCAGCACCAGGATAAGATCTACATCGGAACCCGATATCATGGAATTATCACAGCAGATTATCCCAAACAAAATTTCGGGAAGCTGAAAACAACAGGAAAACTATTTTCCACAAAGGCGGGTTTGGGAAAAAATGATTACATCTACGCCCTTAAATCATTTCAGAATCAACTGTATATCTGTTCTGCCAAAGGCACCTTTGCTTACAATTTTGAATCGCAAAACATGGTACGAATCGATAGTGCATCCTCCATCAATATTGAAATCGATTCCCTCCAAAACCGCTGGATCCTTTCCTGGAGCATGAAACTTGCCTGTAACGGAAAAAACATAGACCTAAATACCGAAGTATCCGATCTTCTACTTTCCAATCACAATAAAGTATGGGCTGCCACCTCTAAAGGACTGGCTTTAATTCAGAACAAAAAGGTCACCTTCTTCAACCCACCGGAAAAAGTCATCGAATTTACCTCAATTCAAAAAGATCAGCAGGGCCAGTTCTGGCTGGGGTCGCGTATGGGGATCTACAAGTTCAATCCGGAAACCAAAATCTTTGCTAGCTACCAGATTCCCGGAGGCTCCAAAGCAAACAGTTTCAATCACGGGAAAATACTTTGCACTCCGGAGGATGAATTCTTTTGGGGAAGCAACGATGGAGTGGTATCCATAGCCCCCTCGGCAGATGCCTACCTGCCTCAACCGAAATTTGTGGTAGAGAAAGTCCCTAATGGCTTGCCTTCTGTTCTCAATGTAAAAAATCTCTCCTACAATCATAAGGAAGAGAATGGAATTGCATACCGATTCTCACACCCCGACTCCTCTTGGCATCAGCTTGCCGGAAACCAATCATCTTTGGATTTCTCTCACCTAAACAAAGGTTCGTATCAAATCAGCATAACGGCCATCAACGCAGATGGAATCAGAAACGAAACAACCCAATCCGTCTCTTTTGATATAAAAGGAACCTCCAAAACCAATGCAGGCTGGTGGATTTTAGTCCTGTTTTTAGTTCCAGGTATTCTGTTTCTCATCTATCAAAGACGGAAAACACCTCATCAAATAAAGACAGAAGAAGAGGAAGAAGCACCTCAACCGCAGGAAACACCAGAAGATAGAATCTACAGAGAATGGAGCAGGGATGAATTCATGCAGAAAGCCATATCCATTATCGAAGAGCAGCTCTCCAACAACGCATTTGGGGTAAAGGAACTGTACGCCGAAATGCAGATGAGTAAATCCAATTTTTATCGTAAACTCAAAACCATCACCGATCTTTCACCCAATGAGCTGATTCGATTCATTCGCCTGCGAAAATCCACACAGCTACTGATTGAGGCCAAATTAAGTGTCAATGAAATTGCCTACGAAGTAGGTTTTAATACCCCCTCCTATTTCACCCGCTGCTTTAAGCAACAGTTCGGAATAGCACCTTCGGAATACAAGGAGCATTACGATAGCCTTTGTATCTTTTCCGAATAATATTATTGAACCACAAAGTTCACAAAGGATTTTCACATAGGTACACCAAGAAATATTTTCTTTGTGCTTCTTTGTGAAGCAACTTAGTGTTCTTCGTGGTTGAAAAAAACACAAACAACACCATTCCAAACACTTCCAACCCCTTACATCTCTCCACCAGACCATTTCTTTCATTCAATTTGGTCATTTTGTGCAGAATTTTGGTCATTCTGTACAGCCTCTCCCCCTCTATTTTCGCTTGTTTTGAAGGAGCCCTTTTGTTAGCTCAAATCAATTGTAAAAAAGCCTCTACAAAGGCTAAAATTACAAGAGAAATAGGATAGCTCCCACTATCCTGAATGCAACAAACAACAATTACTAATTTTTAACTAACCTAAAATTTATGAAAAAAAAATCGAAAAGTTTAGCAAGACACCACTCCTTGCTAAAACAAAGTTTTTCATGGATAACAGGCTTTTGCTTACTGGCCTCTTTAACAACAGCCAACCCTGCATCAGCTGCATCCAATTTTGAATCCAATTCCAGCCTTGAGCAAAACCAGCAGAAACTTATACAGGGAAAGGTAACGGATAAGAACGGAGACGCATTGCCCGGAGTGAACATCATTATTAAAGGTACAGCAACCGGTACTACTACTAACATAGACGGAAACTACCAATTGAATGCTCCAACCAACTCCACCCTTATATTTACTTTTATTGGTTACCTTTCTCAGGAAGTGGCTATCGCTAACCAAACATCTGTAAATGTAATCCTTCAGGAAGATGTACAAGGACTGGAAGAGGTTGTAGTCGTGGGATACGGCACCCAAAAGAAAGTAAACCTAACCGGATCCGTATCTTCTGTAAAAAACGAAGACCTGGTTAATAAACCAATGGCAGACACCCGCCAGGCACTTCAGGGAGCGGTTACAGGTTTATCCATTGTAGACCGTGGTGGCGTTCCCGGAGAGGAGAATCTGAATATTACAATTCGGGGAATCGGTTCCATTCCTGATCCTAACAATGCATCAAAAATTGAACCCCTTGTTCTCGTTGACGGAATTGAAATGTCTTTGAATGAAATCAATGCCAATGATATTGAAACGGTTTCTGTACTAAAAGATGCTGCCTCTTCAGCAATTTACGGTGCTCGTGCCGCAAACGGAGTGATCCTGATTACTACCAAAAGAGGGAAAGCATCCAATTTTACAGTCAATTACAATGGCTATTATGGTTGGCAAACACCTGCAACCCTTCCGGAATTGGTTGGTGCAGAGGATTACCTGAATCTGGTAAACGAAGCGCGAACCAACGCGGGGCTGGATCCCAAATACTCCGAAGAGTACATTCAAAAGACCGTTTCGGGCGAAGATCCAATCAACTATCCTTACACCAACCTTTTCAAGGAACTAATACATACTGCTCCCATGCAGAATCATTCGATACGGGTAAGCGGGGGAAATGAAACAGCCCGGGTGTCACTTTCTCTAAATTACCTGGATCAGGATGGTCTTTTGAAAAATATGAACAACAAAAAATACGGTTTCCGATTGAATACAGATTTACAGCTTAAGAAAAACCTTAAAATTCGCGGTGATATCTCCTTCAGTCGGAAAGATGTGGAAAAACCTCATCGCTGGAAGGATGCCATGGGCGACGCTGTAGGTTCATCTCCGGTTATCGTTCCCAAATATCCCAATGGTTTGTATGGCTTGAACAAAGACAATAAAAGTGCGCTAGCTAAAATTGAAGTTGGGGGAATGAATAATACCGAATACCAAACCGTAAACCTTAAAGTAGGTGCCGACTGGGAGATTGTTCGTGGTTTAAAAGCCATAGGTGATCTATCCTATAAGAGCACTGATGACCGCTACAAAAAATATAGCGCAGCATTTGATTTCCTTGATCCAATCAATCCCGATCCGGAAAACCCTGTTAATTCCTGGTCTAAGAGCAAATTAACGGATAAAAGATGGAATTCCAGAGAAATGGTTGCCAAAGCGATGCTTAGTTACGACAAAACATTCTCTGAAATTCACAACCTGAAAGTATTGGCAGGATCAGAGCAAATTGAGAACAAGGCTTATTTGCTGGAAGGATCACGTCAAGACCTGTACAGTAATGATTTTACCGAATTGAATACCGGTGATATCAAGGAAATGAAAAACCGGGGATATATGGAAGACTGGGCCTTGCGTTCCTTCTTTGGCCGCCTCAATTACAACTACAACCAGAAATACCTGCTGGAAGCCAATTTCCGTTACGATGGCTCCTCTCGTTTTGCAGAAGGTTACAAATGGGGCTTCTTCCCTTCCTTCTCGCTGGGGTGGAGAGTTTCCGAGGAAAGCTTCCTGCAATCCATAGAAACAATCAACAACTTAAAATTCAGAGGCTCATGGGGGCAATTGGGAAATCAGAACATTGGTTACTACCGCTTTACCTCGACAATTTATGCCGACTATCCATACAGTTTCAACGACAATAAGGTAAACGGATACTCACAATGGTACTATGCAAACACCAACGTAACCTGGGAAACAACTGAAATGTTAGACCTTGGTTTCGATCTGTCTCTTTTCGACAGTAAAATCGAAATTATTGCAGACTATTTTATTAAAGACACCAAAGACGTTCTGCTTACCCTCCCAATTTCTCACCTGGTAGGTCTGGATCCATCGGAAAGCAATGCCGGTAAGGTTCGTAACCAGGGTTGGGAGTTGAGTGTAACCCACCGAAACACAATCGGTGACTTTAACTACTCTCTGGGATTCAATATCTCAGACGTGAAAAACGAACTGGTTGATTTTGCAGAAAACGAACCTTCCATCTCCGACGGAAAAATACTAAAAGAGGGGGAAGCAATATGGGCCTTCTACGGATTCAAATCGGATGGTCTGTTCCAGAGCCAGCAAGAAATCGACAATCACCCTACGCAACAAAACCATGACCAGCTGAAACCGGGTGACATCAAATTTGTGGACCTAAACAATGATGGTGTGGTGGATGATGACGATCGCACCGTTATCGGATCGAACATCCCCCGCTATACTTTTGGTATCAATTTAAGTTGTGCGTACAAAGGATTTGACCTTAGTGCATTTCTACAGGGAGTTATGAAAGTGGACAACTATTTCTACGGATCCCCTAACGAGGGCCCCAACTACGAAATATTCACCACCAAAAGAGTTTTGGATAGATGGACTCCTGAAAATCCAAACGCATCCTTCCCTCGTCTGGAAGCAAATTCAAACAAAAACAACGATTACACCAACGACTTTTGGATCAGAGATGCATCCTATCTTCGCCTGAAGAACCTGCAAGTGGGATATACCTTCCCTAACGAAATGATGGAGAAACTAAACATTAGCAAACTCCGGGTTTATGTGGGAGCAACCAACCTGTTCACCATAACGGATGTAGAATCCGGTTTGGATCCCGAAACCTACTCCGGCCGTCCCAAATACTACCCACCGGTTTCAACCTATACCCTTGGTGTAAATCTTAACTTCTAATCATTGAAAAAATTGAAACTATGATACGATTCAATATAATATTGCTTTTAATCATTGTTGCCATCAGCTTTTCGGCCTGTAACGATGATTTTCTGGAAAGAAAGCCCAGCGATAGAATCAATTCCGAAACCTTCTTCAAACAGGAAAAAGACCTTATTTTCGCAGTTAATGCAGTGTACGAAAGTCTTGGAGTACAAGCGTCCTGGACCTGGGCTGGCGGATACGGTACAGATATGATGCGCCTGGAAACCATGACCGATAATGCCTTGGACGACCATGGAAACAATGCCAACTACAAACTGGCCTACGGCATCGCATCCTCTTACGACGGCTACTGCGAAGGTTGGTGGAACACCCGCTACAGAGGAATCCAGCGTGTCAACCGAATTCTTGAGGGCGAAAAAGACATTACCGACATCGAAGAAGACTTCAGGGCTCGACTTCTGGCAGAGGCCAAATTCCTGCGTGCCTACTTCTATTTCGACCTAGCTTACCTTTTTGGTGATGTACCTTACCTAACCGAATCAATTACACCTGAAGACACCAAACCAACTACTGGTACAGATGGTGAATACAAAGCATCCGAAAAGGTGAAAAGAACTCCTAAAGAGGAAATCCTAAACGACTTAACCAAACAATTAAGCACTATAGCGAAGGATTTGCCAATTCAATATGACGAAAATGAAAAAGGTCGAGTAACCAGAGGTGCAGCCCTGGCCCTAAAAGCTCGTATCCTCCTGTACCAGGAAAAATGGGACGAAGCAGCTGCAGCCGCCAAGGCAGTTATGGATCTGAAAACCTACAGCCTTTACCCAAGCTATCAAAAAATGTTCGATTACGATGGACTTGGAAACTCCGAAGTAATTTTCGACCTGCAGGTAATGCCGGATGTTGATAAAGGGGAATTCTATTACATGAACTTCGGTCCCAATTCAATTGGTGGATGGAGCTGTACCTGCCCCCTTCAATCCCTGGTAGACACTTATGAGTGTATCGATGGAAAAAGCATCAGTGAGTCTTCACTATTCGATCCCAACAATCCTTATGCAAATCGCGATCCTCGCCTGGGCTATTCCATTCTTTACCCGGGTCACGATTGGCAAGGCGGAGTATTCAACACCATACCGGGCGCTACTTATCCCGGAAAAGAAATCGTACCTGGCGACAGCTACGATAATGACAATGGTAGCGGATGGAATGTTACACCAACCGGATACAACCAGTTGAAATACATTGCCCAATCGGATATAGACGAATCAAAACACTGGGAAAATGCAGTCCATTTCATCCTTATTCGCTACTCGGATGTTCTGTTGATGTATGCTGAAGCCAAAGTGGAAGCCAATGATATTGACAACTCGGTGTACGATGCCATTGATGCCATTCGCGGAAGAGATGACGTACAACTTCCTGCCATTGCCAAAGGAAAAAGCCGGGAGGAGCTTCGACAAATCGTACGCAGAGAACGTAGAGTTGAACTGGCTTTCGAAGGTTTACGTCTGTTGGATATCAGAAGATGGAAAATCGCTCACGAAGTGATGCCTGGGAAACCAGAAGGCCTTACCTACACCGACTCCGAGGGAAATAGTAAAACCATGACAGGTGGAAAAACCCGCATTTTCGAAGAAAACAAACACTACTTGTGGCCAATTCCTCAATCTGAAATTGATATTTCTCACATCTCACAAAATCCTAAATGGTAGTATCATAAAATTCATTCCCGGAGGACATTCCTCCGGGATTATTTCATTCATATCAAACACAAACGATTCGCAATTCACGAACAAAACATTTTGAATTTTATTAAATTCAAGTAGTTATCGGAATGTAGTCTCAGAAAGATTAGTTAAAAATGAGAAGATCAGTTTTAGTAGTAATTCTATTGTCCCTTTTCCATAATGTCATGGCGCAGGAGAAGGTATTCCCGGGGGCGGATGAGCAAACCCCTTCCCGGGCACAGTATTTTTCATGGATCAACAATACCAACGAGGGCGCCACCGAGGAGCATACCCTGACCAATCTGGACTTCTTCCAATGGCTCCATGAGGAGTACGGAATGATCCTGGACATCTATGCTTTTGATGCCGGCGCCATTGACGGGAAACGCTTCTATGGGAGCATCCATTCGGCACGTTTCCAAAAACAATTCCCCAATGGATTCGATCCGATGTATCAGAAAGCAAAAGCCATAGGAACCCGGCTGGGCGTTTGGGGAGGACCTGATGGATTCGGCGAAACAGAAGCAGAAAGACAGGCTCGCATCGATCAAATGGTAAGTCTTTGTAAGGACTACAATTTTGGCCTCTTTAAATTTGATGCGGTTTGCGGCCCCCTACGTCCTGAAAAGGAAGATGCCTTTATCGAAATGATGAAGAAGTGTCGTGAATACAGTCCGGATCTGATTCTGCTAAACCACCGCCTGGGGCTGGACAAAGGAAAACCTTACGCCACAACCTTCTTATGGGGCGGGCAGGAAACCTATATCGACGTATTCACCTCCAACACCACCACAGCCCCACACCACCGGGCTGCTGCCCTGGACAGAGGCTTGGTTCCCGAATTAAAACGTTTAACCGAAGACCATGGAGTTTGTCTCTCCTCCTGTTTGGATTACTGGGATGATGATCTGGTTCTTCAGGCATTCAACCGCAGCATGATACTGGCTCCTGAAATCTACGGCAATCCCTGGCTACTCAATGATAAAGAATTTGCCAAACTGGCCCGCATCTACAATCTGCACAGAAAATATGGAAAAATCCTGGTCAACGGAAAAGTACTCCCAGAGGAGAAATACGGCAAGTCTGCCGTTTCAAGAGGAGACGATAAAACCCGACTAATTACCCTTTGCAACCTAAGCTGGAACCCTATAACCTACAAGGTAAAACTGGATGAAGAACTTGGTTTGAAATCCGAGTCAAAAATTGAGGTAAGACAATTCCATCCTACCGAAAATATACTGGGTACTTTCAAGAAAGGAACCGAAATAGAAGTGGAGGTAGCCCCCTTCCGCTCCTGTCTGCTTCTTGCAAGCACCCGATCATGTGATGAACCTGGCTTAAAGGGGGCGAACTACCAGGTCGTGCGTAACGTACCAGGGAAGCCGGTAGTTATTAAAGTATTGGGGATGCCTGGTACCAGCTCCAAAATCCAATTGACTAACGCCAGCCAATACCAATCGGCTACACTGAACGGCAAACCCGTAAAAACCCTGCTTAAAGGAAATACTCTAAAAGTTCGCTTTGAGGGAGAGGAATTAAAAAATGCTCCGCACCGAAAATTGGCCAATCTAACAGAAGCAGATGCCCCTGTAGATGCTGCTGCATTGTACGAAGCAACCTGCTTTGCTGCGGACAACAATGCACTTGAGGTTCGATCTCTTGAGCGATCAGGTGCCACAAAAATTCCTCAAGTTCAAAAAGCCAGGGATGCCTTCTTCAACCAATCCGTTTTTGTGGAACGGGGCGTTTGGGATAAGAACCTCTTCGACGGAGATATGAAAACCGGATTCTGGCCTTCCCGAAAATACGATATCGATCAAAAAGTGGAAGGCGGATGTTTCCGTCTGGATTTGGGCACTATCACCGATCTGGACCAGTTAATCATTCGGGTTCCCGATGACTTTTCCCTTCAGCCTCTTCTTAAAGATGAAGGCAACTACGCCGAAGTTTCAACCGACCTGAAGAACTGGAAAACCATTACCTACTATGCCGGGGAAGAAATGACAATTGAATTGAACGAACCTGTTCGTTACATCAGATTGTGGGACCAACCAGGAAGAATCGTGGAGATAGAGGGCTGGAAAAATGGTAAAAAGGTGGACCGTTCCCAATGGAGAGCCTCCAACCTCTTTGCTCATGCAAAACGAATGAAAACTCAAAAGGTATGGAAGGCCCAATTCCAACTGGATGAGATCCCTGAAGGAAGCTATCTGTCCATTGCCCTCAATGGCAAGCATGGTATTGAGGGAGCCTATGCCGCCGCAAAAATAGGTGGACAACTGGTAGGTTGTCCCGACCGTAGCGTTTCCTTCCCCTCCAATACCTGGGAATTCGTCAATTCAAGAAAGGACAGCAATTACACCTACTACCTTCCACTGGATAACACCATGAAAGGCAAAGAAATTGAAGTCTTTGTTATGGGATACAACAAGGAAAACCTCGATTTTAATCCGGAAGTATGGATTTCGTCAAATCCAACGCCATTTAAAGAACAAATCTTAAAACTAAAGAAATAACCTAAAACCATTTAGTAAAACATTCAGACTCGCGAAATATTGAAATTTATATGGATTGATTTTTAAAAGTCACAGGACTTGATTAGCAAGAAGCAAGACAATATGAGAATCTTTTCTTGATACTTGTAACTAGCTTCTTGCCACTTTTCAAACTCATTCATTAAACGCATAATCATTACAAAAAAAGAAGACTGAAAATCGAACTTATTAAAATAATTAAAACCATGAACAAAAAGCTATTCTGCCTTCTCAGCATTTGCCTGATCATTACATCGGCTTTTGCGAAGGATTACAAACTGCAATCACCTGACAAGAAAACAAATATCATTATTCAAACAGGGAAGAGCTTAAGCTTCACCGTAAAACACAATCAAGCACTGCTGATCGCCCCAACCTTCATCGCCATGGAATTGAAGGACGGAATCAGATTAGGGAAAAACCCGGTGGTAAAGGGAAAGAGTACCAATTCGGTGAACCGGAAAATCAAACCTGAAGTTTGCGAAAAGACCAATTCTATTGTAGAACAATACAATGAACTGAAACTTACCTTCCAACAAAATTTTGATGTAGTTTTTCGTGCCTACAACAATGGTATTGCCTACCGTTTCGAAACCCGTATGCCTGGTGAAATAACAGTAAAATCAGAAACCGGCAACTTCAACTTCCCATGCAACAACCTGGTGTACTGGCCAAAGGAACGGAGCTTCCACTCCAACAACCAGGTATACTACAGCTTCACCTCTCTTGGTGCATTAACAGAGAAAGATTTGGGAAGTCTTCCCGTACTTATGGATACGGGCAAGGGTCCAAAACTGGTAATAGGAGAAACTGACCTGGAAGATTATCCCGGAATGTGGTTCAATGGAGCCGAAGGGAATACTCTGACCTCAACCTTCCCCGCCTACCCCAATAAAACAGAGCAAGTAGGCGACCGTGATGTCTTTGTGAGAGACCGTAAGGATTACATTGCCAAAACCAAGGGAACCCGAACCTTCCCCTGGCGCTATGTCGCTATTGCAGACAAGGACGGCGACCTGATCACCAATCAGCTTTCCTGGTTACTGGCCGATCCCTGCGAAATAAAAGATCCTTCCTGGATCAAACCCGGAAAAGTGGCCTGGGACTGGTGGAATGCCAACAATGTTTACGGCGTTGATTTCCGTTCCGGTGTCAATACAGAAACCTATAAATATTATATCGACTTTGCCGCCGAATTTGGATTGGAATACATCATCCTGGACGAAGGCTGGTACGAACTGGGCAACCTCTTGAAACTCGTTCCTGAAATCGACATGCAAGAATTGACCAGCTACGCCGAACAGAAAGGTGTAGGTCTAATTCTATGGGTCGTTTGGAAAACATTGGACGATCAGTTGGAGCCTGCTTTGGATCAATTCCATAAATGGGGCATCAAAGGAATTAAAGTCGATTTTATGGACAAGGATGATCAGTGGATGGTCAACTACTACCACAAAATTGCCAAAGAAGCAGCGAAACGTGAGATCCTGGTTGATTTCCACGGCTCCTACAAGCCCGCCGGTCTCAGAAGAAAATACCCCAATGTGTTAACCCGCGAAGGAGTTAACGGTGGCGAACAGTACAAGTGGAGTATGCGCCAGACCCCGGAGCACAATTTAACCACACCTTTCTCACGTATGGTGGCGGGTCCAATGGACTATACACCCGGTGCTATGAACAATGCCCAAAAGAAAAACTACAAACCGATTTTCGACCGCCCCATGAGCATGGGAACCCGTTGCCATCAACTGGCAATGTATGTGGCCTACGAAAGTCCTTTACAAATGTTGTGCGACAATCCCTCCAACTACCGAAAAGAACCCGAGTGCATGGAATTTTTGTCTGCTGTTCCATCCGTTTGGGACGAAACCAAGGTACTGGATGCAAAAATTTCAGACTACCTGCTTCTTGCCAGAAGAAAAGGTAAGGATTGGTATATTGGTGCCATGACCGATTGGGACAAACGAGAATTGACTTTGGATTTGTCCTTTCTGGGAGAAGGTAAATACCAAATGATACTCTACAAAGACGGTATCAATGCCGACCGTTGCGCGATCGATTATAAAAGAGAGGTAATAAAAGTAGAATCAAAAGACAAAATGACCATTCAACTAGCCCCCGGCGGTGGTTGGGTGGCCCGAATTATACCATTAAATTAAAAATTAATATCCCCTCGTAATCTAAACGGAGTTCCATTTTCTTATTGGAGCTCCGTTTCCTTTTCTCCTCCGGTTTCATAAATAATCTTCTCTTGACTTTCTCTGTACCTTCTCCGTATTAAGTCCGTATCATCTCCGTATAAATACGGACTTGATACGAATTTAATATAGAGTAAATGTAAAGATGATATACTCCAAGCAGGTAAAATTCCATCTTCATTCCATTAAATCCACTTTCATAATACATCATACCTGCAGCATAAATTATACCCTCCTCTTCTACCTGTTTTATACAGTTTTCTATCAACTTGAAAAAAGAAACTAAAAAAAATATATTTTTTTACAAAAAAAGAGAAACTCACGAAACCCCAGTAAAATTAAGCTACTTACGGTATCTTACCTATTTAAACTGAAATTCAAAATGATTTTTCCTTTACCAACTGGTAGGAACTAGTAGGTATTTTTCTATATTTGTACAGGATCAGAATTTATAATCCTTGACATTTAACAATCCAAGGTTCCCAATTATAAATTCTGGTTCATTCGGAATAGTCCGATTACAGCAACAAATGGGTGTAAAACCAATTTTGGAGTCATGGTTGAACTGACAAAATTCTATAGACTTTACAACAGCTCATACAAAGGATTGTTTGAGTGTTGGATTTGCTGATTCTTCAAATGATACATTTCCTCTGAGGGAACTGTACCTACCTGTTTTTTCTCTTCATGGGAAACGGAGCACTATTTATGGTGCACAAATTAGAAATCGATACTTCAAATAGGAGAAAAAAGAGGTGTAAGTCCTCCTCAGTTGTCAAAAAATAACAACAACAAACACTAACATCAAACTTTAAATTAAACGAATTCTAAAAAAAGAAAGGCCTATGCAAAAAAATAAGAAATCAGAGAAAGCTCCCAACAATCCCTGATTTCTCCAACAAACAACATTTGTTATTTCAGTAAAAAAGTAGAAACAACAAACACTAACTTTTAACGAACCTAATTTATGAAAAATTTTGCAAAGTATTTTGCATGGAATCAATCTGTGCAAATGAAAAGTATTTCATGGATGTCGAGGTTGTGTCTGGTAACTTGTTTAACTGCTACACTCCCAATAGCAGCAAACGCAACCCAAATCGAATCCAACTCATCAATTCAACAGAATCAGGAAAAGACCATTACCGGTAAAGTAACCGACAAAAATGGAGAAACCCTGATTGGTGTAAACATCATTGTAAAAGGAACTACAAACGGTGCCACTACTGATTTTGACGGCAACTACACCATCAATGCGCCCAAAGGAAGCACCCTTGTATTTACCTACATTGGCTACTTGAATCAGGAAGTAGTAGTAGCCGACCAATCTGCCATCAACATCACTCTTAAGGAAGACGTGCAAGGACTCGACGAAGTAGTAGTGGTAGGATATGGTGTTCAGAAGAAAAGTGATTTATCAGGATCTGTATCTACAGTGAAGGTTGATGACATTCAAAAAGTAAAAGCTCCTAATGCCATACAAACCCTTCAGGGGCAGGTTCCTGGTGTAAACATTACTTCCGCCAGTGGATCGCCTGATGCAAGTATTGTCGTTCAGATCCGTGGTATCGGTACACTGAATAACAATGATCCACTGTACATTATCGATGGAGTACCAGGAGACATGAGCTACCTGAATGCAGATGACATTGAGTCTCTTTCAGTTTTGAAAGACGGGGCAGCTGCAGCCATCTACGGTTCTCGTGCCGCAAATGGTGTGATTATTATCAAAACCAAAAGAGGTTCAAAAAATAAGGAACCTGAATTCTCATTTTCTGCAGACTACAGCCTTTCTGAAATTGCCAACAAATGGGAAATGACCAACGCCGAAGAGTTTATTGGCATCTATGGCAAAATTAGACAAATGAAAATTGATGCTGAAGACGGTATTGATTTTGGTCAATTCTACAAAAACTACACCAGCGGAACTGAAAAATATGCTGACACCGACTGGCAAGATGAAATGTTCAGAACTGCACTTACCCATAAATACAATTTAAGAGTGAGTGGGGGTAACGATAAGGCCAACTTTAGTGTATCGGGAACCTACCAAAATCAGGAAGGAACCATTATTGCTTCAGACCTTGAAAAATACGGTTTAAGATTAAATTCGGACTACAAAAAAGGACGCATCAAGATTGGAGAATCCGTTTCCATCAACCGAAAAGTAGGAAACTCTTTAAGAACTACTGGATACGGAACCAACTACGATATGCTGTATTGTCTTCCTCTAATAAGTGTGTATGATGAAAACAATCTTGGTGGTTTTGGCGGATCAAAAGATGAGATGGGTAATGTTAAAAACCCAGTTGGGAATGCAAAACTTCCAAAAATAGAATACACCGAAGACTACATTACTGCTGATGCTTATGCACAGATTGATATTATTGAGGGATTAAGCTATAAAATTAACGGAGGTTTACACACCTCTAATTACTACTACAACAGCTTTACTCCTAAATTCAGAATGTCCAGTCAAGATTACAAGGATAAATCCTATTTGTACGAATTTCACAGTCGTTCAAGAAAGTGGATTCTTGAAAACACATTGAATTTCAACAAAAAACTTGGCAAACACAGCATTGGAGCCCTGGCCGGATATACTGCTGAGCAGAACAAGTACAAAAAATTCAGCGCTTCAGGAAAGGATTTTATTTCTGACGAAACTCCTGTACTGGATCAGGCACAATCGGAATACAATGTATCCGGTTCGGAATACACAAGTGAGCTTCTTTCCTACCTGGGACGCTTTACCTATAATTTTGACGACAAGTACTATCTAACAGGGACATTCAGACGAGATGGTTCTTCCCGTTTCGGTTCCAACAATAGATATGGTAACTTCCCATCAGCTTCGGTTGGTTACAGAATCAGTAAGGAAGAATTCTTCCCATTTACCGACATTATCAACGACCTTAAAATTAGAGCAAGTTGGGGTAAATTGGGGAACCAGGAAATTCCAAACTACATGTATCAGAACACTCTTGCAAAAGGATACCCATACATGTATGCAGGAAAAACAGAACCGAATTTTGGTGTAATCAGTACCTCCTTCCCTAATGATGACATCAAATGGGAAACCACCATTTCAAGAAATATTGGTGTAGACTTCCAAATTCTGGATAGTAAAATTGGTTTTACGGCAGAATACTTCAACAACAAAACCGAAGATATGCTTGTAAACGTGCCAATCCCTATGTCATTCGGAGGCTATAATTCGATTCTGAAAAATGCTGGTGAAATGGAGAATAAAGGATTGGAATTCTCGCTATCGTATCGTAAGCATGAAGGTGAATTCAATTATTCCGTAACTGCCAATCTTTCCGCTACAAAAAATAAGGTGCTTTCTTTAGGAAGTTCAGATGAGGCCATTGAAGGAGGATATTTAGGATACAACACCGAGTCAACAACCAAAACAAAGGTTGGTGGCAGTGTAGCCGATTTCTATCTATACCAAATGGATGGCATCTTCCAAAGTGATGCGGAAGCAAAAGCCTATCAAAAAGACGGAGAGATGATCCAGCCCAATGCTCAAGCGGGTGATATCCGTTTTAAAGATGTGAACAATGACGGAAAAATTGACAATGATGACAAAATTTTCTCTGGCTCTTCCCTTCCGGACTTTGAATATGGATTGAATTTTAATGCTAGCTATAAGAATTTTGATCTTTCAATGTATATCCATGGCGTATACGGAAACAAGATTTTCAATGGTGTAAAATACAACACCGAATCCTGCATGGGGTACAGAAACTATTCCAAAACAACGCTTAATGCCTGGTCTGAAAAGAACAAAAACAACAGCGTACCAAGGTTAACTTACAACGATCCAAACCAAAACAGCCGAGTTTCGTCTCGATTCCTGGAAGATGGTTCTTTCATCCGTTTGAAAAACATTCAAATCGGTTATACCATTCCAAAAGAGAAATTGGAAGGTCTTGGAATAAGCTTCTGCCGTTTCTATGCAAGTGCCAACAATCTTTTCACCATCACCGATTACAGCGGTTACGACCCTGAAATTGGAGGGGAAGATCCAAACAACGATGGAGATGAGCTATATTGGAGAGGGGTTGACAATGGTGTATACCCACAGGCTAGAACTTTCAACTTTGGCGTTCAACTAAATTTCTAAAACCATGAAAGCATTAAAATATATATTCCTACTCTTCCTGGGAGCTCAATTAGTTTCAGCTTGTTCGGATGACTTTTTAGAAGAGAGCAATCCTAATAAAATCTCAAACGAAACATTCTGGAAAACGGAAGATCATGCAAAAACAGCCCTCACTTCGTTGTACGGTGCTCTTAGTATGAACTACAACTACGGTGTATTTGAATACATTTACATGCCGGAAAACTGGCGTTCGGATGAGTTCCTGCACAACGATGCCGGATATCCGGGATGGGGTACCCTAGCTTCTTTTACCAACAATGCCAATGTAGGAGAAATCTCTTCCTACTATGACAATTGCTACTCTCTGGTATCAAAGGCCAATCAGTGCATTGCAAATATTCCTTCATGCAAAATGAATCAGGAAACGGAACAAGCAGACAAGGCTTTGATTGACCGGTATGTTGCCGAAGCCAAGTTTTTCAGAGCTTACGCTTATTTCCGTCTGTTAAAGAACTTCCGGAATCCTCCTTTTGTAACCAAAGAGGTTACAAGTGAAGAAGAATTACAACCAGTTCAGGTAGATCGAAGTGAAATCTGGAAGTTAGTTTCCGAAGATTTGACCTTTGCAATTGCACACTTGCCTTCCAAAGCTGATCGAAATGATGGTGGTGCGACAAGCGGAGCGGCAGCTGCCTACCTCGCTTCCGTATACATGCATCAACAGGAATATTCCAAGGCACTTTCTTTGCTTCGTCAACTTGTAGAGGGAAAATACGGAACCTACGATTTGGTAGACAACTACAAGGAAAACTTCAATGGAGTAAACGAAAATAACATCGAATCGGTATTCGAGATCCAGTACGGAATTAGCCCCAAGAAAAATAAAACAACACACACCCTTGAAGCAACCTTCGGTTGGTGGGGTTGTGGCTTGGCAACTCCATGGATGTTAAATACCATGCAGGCAAGCAAAGATCTGGAAGGAAATGAAGATCCACGTACTCAAGGTAGCCTTTACACTCAAGAAGCAGGATATGAGAACTGGCTGCAAAAATGGAACATGGATGGAAGCCTTGACGGAGATGGAAGATACTGCGAAAACAACCTTGTTCCCATGCGTTATGCAGAAATACTTCTTTTCTACGCTGAAGCATTGGGTGAGAACGATACAAAAGATATTTCTTTAGCTTACAAATACATCAATAAAGTTCGCGAAAGAAACAACTTGTCTCAGCTTAACGCCGGCGATCAGAAAAAGTTCCGCAAAGACATCATGAACGAGCGGTTACTTGAATTCTGTTTTGAAGGAAAACGTTGGTACGACCTTGTAAGATGGGATCAAGCGGGATGGATAAATATAAAGGACGTGTTGAAAGCTCACAACAAACCAGGAGCCGATAATTTCAACCCTGCCAAACACACCTACTATCCTATTCCAGATTATGAATATGATACAAACCCAAATCTCAAACGGGAACTTCAATGGTAAATAAACGTTGAGCTGGGGTTTTCTCCAGCTCAACTTTTATAAAAAAAACTATTTTATCATTTGACTGCATATTTTTAGCTATTTTCGCCTGTAAGTACAACCCAAATAAACCAATACCTAACAAGAATGATTACAGTACTAGCATTAATGACATTGGGAATTTTGATTGGATTTTTTGTGAGTAAATATCCCAAGATCATCAAAGGAGCAGACAAACTGACCACCTGGTCCATATATTTACTACTGTTTCTCCTGGGAATCGGTGTAGGATTAAACGATAAAATCATCAACAACCTTCACACAATCGGATTGCAAGCCATGATTCTGACTTTCGGTGCAGTTGTGGGAAGCATACTACTTGCCTGGTTCACCTATTCCCTATTCTTCAAAAACAAATAATCCGACACAACCACTACAAAAACATTACAACCATGAAGAACAGCTTAATCATACTAGGATTTTTCGTTTTGGGTCTCATTCTGGGACTTACCCGATATTTACCCGATGTAATTATGGAGTCGGATTTTAGCATGTATGCCCTGTACCTGCTCATGTTTCTGGTAGGGATCGGTATTGGTGCCGACCGCTCCTCCTGGCGAGTAATCAAAGAAACCAACATTAAAATCATTCTTGTTCCCCTGTGTATAATCGTAGGCTCCCTGCTAGGTGTAGGTGCTATCTCCATTTTTCTTCCTGAAATCCAACTGAAGGAGGCTTTAGCTGTGGGTGCAGGTTTCGGCTACTACAGTCTTTCGTCCATTTTCATTACCCAAATCAGTGGGGAAACCCTGGGTGTAATCGCATTACTATCCAATATTCTTCGCGAAATCATCACCCTGCTTGCGGTACCTATCTTTGTAAAATACTTTGGAAAACTGGCAGGAATCGCATCCGGAGGAGCCACTTCTATGGATACTACTCTGCCAATCATCTCAAAATACAGCGGTAAAGAATGGGCTATTATTTCAGTGTTTAGCGGAATCGTACTAACCATTCTGGTTCCATTCCTGGTCCCCTTTATTTTGGAAGTATTCTAAACCAAAGCCTTAAGATTCATTTTCCCCTGGATAGAGGGCCGAATTGTTTGGGTTTCTTTCTGTGCAAATCTACCTACCTATTGAAAATAGTGATGGACAGAACGAATTTAGGCCTATTCCGGGGAAAATGTAAAATTCTTTTCATAACATTGATCTGACAATATCAGACAAAGAGGTCTATATTACATTGAAATAAAATTAATTAGCAAACGATATTTTTAACTGTTTTTTCCTGAATCTTTGCTAAATTTTTCTAAATTTACCTCTGTCAAATTCAGCACTATGTTTCTATTCAACGATTACATAAAACGTTACAACGCGTCGTACAAAGGTTTGTACGAATGCTGGATTTGTTAATTCCCTCCATTCAACTCATCACAAGACTTTTGTGTTTTTAAAATCCCCCTTTACAGGGATTACTGTACCCATACATTTGCTATTACAGACCCAAACACTATAAATTATGTTTTCTAAAGAGACTTATACCAATCGCAGAAACCGATTGAAACAAGATGTGGAATCCGGTATCCTGTTGTTCCTTGGCAACGACGAAACCGGAATGAACTATGCAGACAATACCTATCACTACCGTCAGGACAGTACCTTCCTTTACTTTTTTGGACTGAACTATGCCGGATTGTCTGCTATTATTGATATTGATGAGAACCGGGAAATCATTTTCGGTGATGAACTAACCATCGATCACATTGTATGGATGGGAACCCAACCAACCATAAAGGAAAAGAGCGAGAAAATTGGCATTAACGAAACCGCTCCCTTAACCCAATTGGACACTTACCTGAAGGAGGCCATGGCCAAAGGCAGAAAGGTCCACTTCCTGCCTCCCTACCGTGCAGAACACCAGGTGAAGCTGTTCAACCTGCTGAATCTGGCACCTAATGCCCAGACTGAAGCGGTTTCAGTGGAATTCATCAAGGCTGTGGTAAACCAGCGAAACTACAAATCACCTGAAGAAATTATACAAATAGAGGATGCAGTAAACATTACTGCCGATATGCACCTGACAGCAATGCGCATGGCTCGTCCGGGTATGACAGAAGCTCAGATTGCAGCTGCCGTTCAGGAAGTGGCTGTTGCAGCCGGGGGACAGCAATCCTTCCCAACCATTGCCACCATTCACGGTGAAACTTTGCACAATCATTACCATGGCAATACCTTAAAGAGTGGAGACATGTTCCTGTTGGATTGCGGTGCTGAAAATGGAATGAATTATGCCGGTGATATGTCGAGTACCTTCCCTGTTGACAAGACTTTTACCACCCGTCAAAAGGAGATCTATCAAATAGCCTACAATGCTCACGAATCGGCAATCGCAGCTTTGCGTCCCGGTGTAAAATTTAAAGATGTTCACCTAACTGCCTGTAAAACCATTGCACAAGGCATGAAAGAGCTTGGTTTTATGAAAGGTGATGTTGACGAAGCCGTTGCCCAAGGAGCGCACGCTCTATTCTTCCAATGCGGATTGGGTCACATGATGGGAATGGATGTTCATGATATGGAAAACCTGGGAGAAGTATATGTAGGATACAATGGTGAAGCCAAGAGTACTCAATTCGGCTTGAAGTCCCTTCGACTGGGCCGTAAACTGGAGCCCGGATTCGTATTAACCATCGAACCAGGCATCTACTTTATTCCTGAACTGATTGATATGTGGAAAGCAGAGAATCGCTTCGCCGACTTCATCAACTACGATAAGGTGGAACAATACAAGGACTTTGGCGGTTGCCGTAACGAGGAAGACTTCCTGATTACAGAGGATGGCGCCCGTTTGCTGGGTAAACCAATTCCAAAATCCATAGAGGACGTTGAAGCAGAACGATAAAAAAGTAGCAAGGAAATAGTAACAGGTAGCAAGACAGCGCAATTCTCTTGAATTGCATTTTGATTCTTGCCACTTGTTACTTGCGACTTGTTTATTGCTATCTGTGACGTAACATAAAAAGGCAATATTAAAATAACACCAAACATTACGGATAAATGCTCATCCTAAACCATCAAGAAATTGCATCAGCCCTGACGCATTCCGAAGCTATAGCTGCCATCGAGGAGGCCTTTCAACTCTTTGAGGCCAATGGGTTTCACATGCCCAACCGTATGCATGCTCATCACAGGGACAATACACTGCTCCTGATGCCCTGCTTTACAGATCAATTCTTCGGCACCAAACTGGTAAGCGTGAATCCGGAAAATCCCGCAAAAGGTTTACCCTCCATTTATGGTACCATGGTATTGAATGACGGAGCTTCAGGGGAACCACTGGCCCTAATGAACGGAGCGGCCCTAACCGCTTTCCGCACCGGTGCAGTAGGAGGTGTTGGTGTAAAATACACAACGCCTGAAAGCATCAACTCAGCCGGGATCATTGGAACCGGAGTACAGGGCTTCACCCAGGCGATTTTCGCGTGCAAAGTCCGCAACATTCAGAACTTGTATGTATTCGATACCGATGAAGCAAAAGCCAAAGCCTTCATCGCACGATTACAGCAAGAACTGCCTGAGGTGAAAATATCGGCATGTCAAAGCAACCGGGAATTGGTGGAAAATAGCCAGTTGATTATCACGGCCACCACCTCTAAGAAAGCTGTTCTTCCGGATGATTCGGAACTACTGAAAGGAAAGCACTTTATTGGAATCGGATCCTACAAACCGGATATGCATGAATTCCCAACGAGCCTCTATCCCCTGCTGAAAAAAGTTTACGCGGACACTCCATTTGCCCGGGAGGAATCTGGAGACCTGGCCACCCCCTTGAAGGAATCCTTGTTACAGGAGAATCAAATTACTTCCATCAGCCAGTTGGTTGCCAATAATAGAACAGCCGGTGAAGAAACCACCCTCTTCAAATCGGTAGGCATGGCCCTGTTTGATGTGGTAATGGCTCAGAAAATCTATGCCCGCGCCCTGGAAAGAAAACTCGGAACCCAAGTACAACTTTAACACCATTCGTATTTTAGTGATCTAACTCAACCATTCAAATGCAAAAAGTCAAAACAATACTAACACTAAGCCTTCTGTTGCTCACGGGCAAAATCTTTGCACAGGGGGAGCTGAAGGATTACCAGTACGCCGAAAAATGGCTCTGGTGCAACATCGAAGACAAAATCTACAACAGCAACATCTCCCCTACCTGGATTGGGGAAGGTGATTCCTTCTGGTACAGCACAAAAACCAGAAAGGGCAAAGAGTTCTTTCGGGTAGATTGCAAGAAAAGAAAGAAATACAGCCTGTTCGACCAGGAAAAGTTAGCCAGACTACTTTCTAAGAAACTGGATAAAGAATTCAAAGCCTTCGACCTTAATATCAAAAAGCTGAAGGTGGAAAAGAACAATACCCTAACTTTTACTATTGGGGAAGAGAAACTGGTACTGAACCTTCTAAACTACAGCCTAACCAAAGGTGAAAAGAAGGAGAAGAAAACCAGCAAGCAGGAGTCCGTTTCTCCTGATAAAAAGAAGATTGCTTATATCAAGAACTTCAATATCTTTACCAAAGATGCAGATGGCAAGAATGAAAAGCAGTTGAGTACCGATGGAACCGAAAAACTGAGCTATGCCACCAATATCTCCTGGTATTTCGTAAAGAATGAAAGCGCCCATGAGGAAATTCCTTACAACATTGATGTATACTGGTCACCCGATTCAAAATACTTTATCTCCCCTAAATACAACCGGGAACATGCAAAGAACCTCTACATGTACAAAACCACTCCCAAGGAGGGATTCCGTGCGGAGGTATACTCCTATGAACGACCCATTGCGGGAGACAAAGACCTGACACGCATCTCCTACGCAGTATTCAATACTAAAAGCGGAGAGCAGATTAATTGCGACCTGCCGGAGAATGGCGTATTCCTGGAATACGGCTTCCAGTGGAAAACCAATACCATGGCCTACACCGTCCGCTACTACCGCGGCTACCAGAAACGAGAGCTGATCGAAGTGGATGTAAAAACAGGAAAATCCCGTGTAATCATCTCTGAGTCGGCGGGTACCTATGTGGATCCCAACATGCTGGTATACCATGTAACAAAGAAATCCAACGAAGTGATATGGAGCTCAGAAAAAGAGGGCTGGCATCAGCTGTACCTCTACGACTATACCACCGGAAAACTGAAGAACAAGATCACCACCGGTGAATACGTCGTTCGGGAGATCTGCAAGGTGGATGAGAAAAATCGCAAAATCTACTTTCGCGCCTGTGGTAAGGAGAAAGGCGATCCCTACTACAACTACCTGTATGTAGTAAATTTCGATGGTACAGGATTGCAACTGCTTACCCCGGAGAATGCCTACCACATCTGCTCCATCAGCCCCAACGGCAAGTACATCTTCGACAATTACTCACGTGTTGACCTCCCCGACCGCTTCGTACTTCGCAGCAAAAAAGGCAAAATAATGATGAAGGTAGATGAAACCGACATCAAAGACATTGTAGAAATGGGATGGAAAGCTCCCGAAATGTATACAGTAAAAGCCCGTGACAACCAAACGGATATCTATGGGGTGATCTACCGCCCCTTCAATATGGATGAAAATAAGAAATACCCGGTGATTGACGGCACCTATTCCGGTCCGCAGACCATTCGATCGCCCAAAACCTTTCGCCGGGGACTGATTAATATGGATGTGCCCATGGCCCAGATCGGTTTTGTGATGATCACCGTTGACGGGCTGGGCTCAGCCTTTCGCTCCAAAGCATTTCATGATGTATCCTACAAGAATCTGGGCGATATCGGTTGCCTTGATCATATCAAAGCCATTAAGGAAATGGCTGCAAAATATCCATACATGGATACTGATAGGGTAGGGATCTACGGTCACTCGGCCGGTGGTTACGATGCCACCCATGCCCTGCTGATCCATCCGGAATTCTACAAAGTGGGCGTTTCCTCTGCCGGAAACCATGACCATCGCAGCGCCAAGGCCTGGTGGCCAGAGCTCTATATGGGCTTTCCTACCGGCAAGCACTACGATGAACAATCCAACTTTCTCCTGGCCGACAAGCTGGAAGGAAAGCTACTGCTGGTACATGGTAACATGGACAACAACGTGAATCCCGCCGCCTCCATGCGCATGGCCGATGCCCTCATCGAGGCCAATAAGGATTTCGAACTGCTTCTGATTCCCGGTGCGGATCATGGAACTTTGTATTACAACAAGTATTTTTTACGCAAACGTTGGGATTTCTTCGTAAATCACCTGCTGAACAAGAAAGGCCCCAAAGAATATAAAATTAGTACCGATTAAATATTTAATAAGTCTCTGGTACGCTTTGCTTCCACAGACTTTTAAATGATTTATCGGCATTATATCATCAAGGTAATAATTAAAAAAAGATACAACTAGCCCAAAATTCTGGATGATGAATATACTGGACAATTGGAACTGGCAGCCACCCAAAGATTGGCTGAAAATTAGAAGCATTGACCTGCATACGGGCGGGGAGCCACTAAGGGTTTTCACCGATGGTTTGCCCGATATCAAAGGCAATACAATACTGGAGAAACGAAGATTTTTTCGCGACAACTACGACTACATTCGTACAGGCACCATGTGGGAGCCACGTGGCCATGCCGACATGTATGGAGCAGTCATTACCGAAGCCACAACAGAGGATGGTGATTTCGGTACTTTTTTCCTGCACAACGAGGGTTACAGCACTATGTGCGGCCATGCAATGATCGCACTCATCACATTGGTACTAGATACGGGCATGATCGTTCGTGAGGAGCAGAATCCGATTATCCGAATCGATGCACCTCCGGGACGCATCACCTGCCAGGCTTTCCGCGAAAACGGGAAGGTACAGAAAGTATCCTTTAAAAACGTTCCTTCCTTTATGCCTTTACAGGATCAGCAGGTAGAAGTTCCGGGCATAGGCACCGTAAAGTTTGACATTGGTTATGGAGGTGCCTTCTATGCCTACGTACAGGCCAAAGACCTGGGACTGAGACTGGATGAGACCGATTACAACCGCCTCATCGATTACGGTCGCCGTATCAAATATGCCGTAATGGATAATTTCGAGATCAAGCATCCATTTGAGGAGGACCTAAGCTTTCTGTACGGCACCATCTTTATCGGCGATGCTAACGAGGAGGGCCATCACAGCCGAAACGTCTGCATTTTTGCTGAAGGGGAAGTGGATCGTTCCCCTACCGGATCAGGTGTGAGTGCCCGGGCAGCCATTCATCATGCCAAGGAGGAATTGGAAATAGGAAAAGAGATTACCATCGAAAGTATTCTGGGTACCACCATGGATGTGAAGGTAGCCGAAGTCACCGAATACGGAGGACATGCTGCTGTGATCCCCGAAGTAAGCGGCACCGCCTCCATTACCGGACAGAACGAATTCTATTTCGATCCGAAGGATCCATTGGGAAAAGGATTTATTTTTAGATAATATAAGCAGCAAGGAGCTAGTAACAAGTGGCAAGTAGATATACTCAACAATAAAAGCTTTACTCAACACTTGTAACTTGCTACTAGTGACTTGTCACTAAAAAACAAAGTTCTGAAGAGCCAGGAATTCCGAAGCTTAAGCGTAACAGGCTTCATCATACTTTGCAACAAACACAGGAATTCGCTCTTCAGGCTTTTGCTAAAACAGGTGCAAGTTCCCAGTAGTAAGTAACAAGCAAGAAAAATAGTTTTTTACTTGCTACTTGTAACATGACACTAGTGAAGTGCAACCAATAAAACAACTAAAATGCAACTGAAAAAACTAAACCATCTTCTTATCGCCTTGCTTTGGCTGGGAATTGTTTCCTGTGCCCAAAAGCCTGTGACTCTATTCACCCAGCTGCAACAGATACCCAACGCCACAGTTGAAAGAATTAAGGGCGATACAACCTTTACCGAATACTACGAGTTGTGGTTCACTCAGCCCATCGATCATGATCATCCGGAGCTAGGTACCTTCAAGCAAAGGGTATTACTTGGCCATCACGACCTTAACAAACCAATGGTAGTCGAAATCCAGGGTTACAACATCTGGACAGAGAAGGCCGGAGAGTTAAGCAAGTTACTAAATGCCAACCAACTCACCATCGAGCACCGCTTCTTCAAGGAATCCCGTCCCGACAGTATTCCCTGGAGCAAACTAACCATCCGTCAGGCTGCTTCAGACCAACATGTCGTAATTCAGGCCCTGAAAAAAATCTACAAAGACAAGTGGATCACCACCGGAATTAGCAAGGGGGGACAAACCACCATCTACCACCGTTTCTTCTACCCTGAGGATGCCGATGTAAGCGTTCCCTACGTGGCCCCAATGAATCTGGCAAGAGAGGACAAACGAATTCACCAACATCTGAAAACCGTTGGATCGGATGAATGCCGTCAGAAGATCCATGATTTCCAGGTTCGTCTGTTTGAAAATCGTGCAAAACTGCTTCCCCTGCTGAAAAAGCATGCCGAAGATAAGAAGTACCAATTCTCAGTAGGTTTGGAAAGAGCATTGGATCTGAATATATTGGAGTACTCCTTCGCCTTCTGGCAATGGGGCAATACCTCCTGTGAGGATATCCCCGGTAAAAAAGCAAGCGTTAAAGAACTTTTCGATCATCTCATCAAAACCTCTTCCTTTAGCTTTTTTGCAGATGCGGATATTGATTTTGGACGCCCCTTCTTCTATGCAGCACTTACCGAAATCGGGATGTACAGCTACGAAGTAGCCCCTTTCAAAAAATACCTGAAAGATACCAAAGATCTGACCTTCGACTTCACCCTGCCCAAGGGAGTAGATGGAAAATTCAACCCCGAATCCATGCGCAAAGTGAACAACTGGCTGCAGACTGAGGCAGAGAAGATGCTGTTCATCTACGGCGAATACGATACCTGGTCGGCCACAGCAGTACAGCTGAATGGCAATGACAAATGCGCCAAATTCGTGAATCCCAAGGGTGCCCACGGTACACGATTCAAAAACTTCCCATCAGAAATGCAGAAAAAAATCGTGGAAAAACTAGAGAAATGGTTGAATATGGAAATTGATGAAAGTAAATTGGTGAAAAAGAAATAACCCTCTGTGCTACTCTGTGTCCTCTGTGGTAAAAAATATAACCACAGAGGTCACAAAGGCACACAGAAAAAAACATATACCCCTAACAACTATGAAAAAAACAATATTATCCATAGCCCTGCTCTGCTCCTGGTTCATCCAAACCGGAAATGCCTGCACCGATATCGTGGCAGGTAAAAAGGCAACAGTAGATGGTTCGGTGATCACCTCCCATACGGGATGTGGCCCCGACAGCCGGATTCGGGTGATTCACGGCCAAAAATTCCCAGCGGGATCCATAGCTCCTGTTTTCTACGGCTTACAGAATGTGAACCAGCCCCTGGACCAGTACGGAGAAATTCTGGGCTACATTCCCCAGGTGGAACAAACCTATACCTACTTCCATTCGGCCTATTCCCACATGAACGAGTTTCAACTGGCCATTGGCGAAAGTACCACAAGCCAGCGCAAAGAACTGCAGGTAGGCCGCGAGAATGGAAAGCAGATTATGACCGTAGAGCAAGCACAAATTTTTGCCCTGCAGCGCTGCAAAACCGCACGCGAAGCCATTGAGCTGATTGCCTCCTTAATGGAGAAATACGGCTTTCTTCCCTCTTGTGGACCGGAGTCGGAAGCTCTATGTATTGCTGATCCCAACGAGGTGTGGATCATGGAGATTGTAGCCGTTGGTAAGGACTGGACACCCGAAAGCGGAAAACTGGGTGCCATCTGGGCAGCTCAGCGGATTCCGGATGATCACATCGCCATTGTCCCCAACTGGAGTATTATTAAAGAGATCGACCTGAACCAGCCGGAATGGTTCAAAGCATCCAAAAACTACCAGCAGGTAGCTATTGATAACGGCTGGTGGAGCCCTAAAAGTGGCAAACCATTTGTTTGGCAGAAAGCCTACAGCCCTACCCTTCGCGAATGGGCCAGTGGTCGTTTCTGGTTGTTCTACTCCCAGTTTGCGCCCAATCTGAAGGAGTGGCCCAATCGATCCTTAAGCAATCCATACAAAGGACAGGATTCCTACCACCAGTTTGTGGAGGATATTGACATCTATCCTTTCTCGGTAAAACCGGAAAAGAAAATCTCTGTAAAGGATGTAATGGCATTCCAACGCTCCACATTCGAGGGTACCATTTACGATATGTGCTCCGATCCGGATTGGTACGTGCCAACCAAGGATGGAAAGCTAAAGAAGAGCCCAATGACCACTCCCTTCCCCACCAAGCCCATGCGCGATCTGTTGGATATTACCCATCGCCGCAATGTTTCCCGGGGAGGTTACGGAATGGTAGCACAACTGCGTAGCTGGCTTCCCGATGCCATTGGTGGCGTGTACTGGGTATACCAGGACAACCAGTTCACATCACCCTATGTGCCAATCTACGCAGGAACTCAAAGCATTCATAATTCCTACAAAAATTACGATCCCAAGCAGTACGACCCCACATCGGCACGCTGGGCCATCGACTTTGTAGACAACCTGATGTACTTGCGCTGGCAGGATGCTGTGAAAGACCTGTGGGCTGCCCGCACTCCTATGGAGGAATCCTTCTTTACAAAACTGGAGAAAACGGATCAGGAAGCGTTAAAATTATACAGGAAAAATCCGAAGAAAGCCAGGCAACTTCTTACCCGTTCTACCCACGAGAACATGCAGAAGGTAGTGGAGGTCTTCACAAAATTGAGAAATACTTTAATCACGAAATATTCGAACAACAATCAAGGATCGTAATAGATCAATAGCCCTGACAGGGGTTCAAACCCTGTCAGGGCTAAAAAGAAATTGAAACACAAACAACAAACATAGTTCCTAACGGAACGTTCCTAAACCCTGACCGAGTGGAGGCTGGCCTCAAGAAATTGGGCCGCCTCCCTCATTCAGGTAAACAAAATGGAGAACAATCGAACCTAACAAACCATGAAAAGATTAAGCCTCGCAATAGCACTATTGCTAGGAGGAACAATCCTGCAAGCGCAGGAAGCAACCTCACGACCCGACTGGGAAAACCCCGAAGTAGTGGGCATCAATAAGGAAGCACCCCGTGCCACCTTTTTTGCCTTCAAAAACAAAGAATTGGCCACTGCCAACAGGATGGAAGCCTCTCCCTACTTCCTCAACCTGAATGGCACATGGAAGTTCAACTGGGTTCGGAAACCAGCCGATCGACCAACCGATTTCTACAAAACAGATTATGATGTAAGCAGCTGGGATAACATCAAGGTTCCCGCCAGTTGGGAGCTGGAAGGCTACGGTGTACCTATCTATACCGATGTATCCTACCCCTTCCCCAACAACGAGCCCTTTATTCCACACGATTACAACCCGGTAGGCTCCTACAAGCGCACCTTCGAGATACCAGCCAACTGGAACGGTCAGGATGTATACCTGCACTTTGGTGGCGTTCGTTCGGCCATGTATGTTTGGGTGAACGGTGAGAAAGTAGGCTACAGCCAGGGCAGTAAAACCCCTGCCGAATTCAATATCTCAAAATATTTAAGAACCGGCGAAAACCAGCTGGCCGTTGAGGTGTACCGCTTCAGCGACGGCAGCTACCTGGAGGATCAGGATTACTGGAAAATCAGTGGTTTTGAGCGGGACGTATACCTGTATGCCCGTCCCCAGGTGCACATCCACGATTTCTTTGTACATGCCGGTCTCGATGAAAATTACAACAACGGACAGTTTGCTCTGGAAGTAGACGTTAACAACCTGACATCCAAAAAAAGCTACTATAAGGTTCAGGTGGAAGTTAAAGATCAAAGCGGGAACGATGCACTGGTTGTGAACCAGGAAATCAGGATGAAACTGAACACCAATGGCAAAAGCAAAGCCACCTTCAAGGGCAACATCCCCAATGTAAAGAAATGGACTGCCGAAACCCCACATCTTTACACCATGAACCTAATGCTGAAATCTTCCTCCGGTAGAACTGTAGAAGCCATTCAGCGTAAGATCGGATTCCGCACCTCAGAGATCAAGCATGGTCTACTGATGATCAACGGGGTACCCGTTACCATTCGCGGGGTGAACCGTCATGAGCACGATCCCATCAACGGACGTGTAATCACCGAGGAATCCATGCTCAAGGACATTGAGCTCATGAAAAGGTTCAACATCAACGCCGTAAGATGCAGCCACTACCCCAACCGCGAACGCTGGTACGAACTCTGCGATCAATACGGCCTGTATGTGGTTAACGAAGCCAACATCGAAGCACACGGAGCCACACCTTACAACCGGGTAAAAAACCTGCCGGGTAAACCCCACTGGAAAAAGGCCTTTATGGATCGTACCGTATCCATGGTGGAACGCGACAAGAACCATCCTTCCATCATCATTTGGTCGCTGGGGAATGAAACCGGCCGAGGCGAAAACTTCCACGCCACCTACAAGTGGATCAAGGAGAGAGACAAGTCCCGTCCCGTTCAATCCGAAGACAGCGGGCAGGATTTCAATACCGACATTTTCTGCCCCATGTACGATCGCATGTGGGAAATGATCAAATATGCGGAGAAGGTACAGAAACGTCCGCTGATTCAATGCGAATACGCCCATGCCATGGGAAACAGTGTTGGAAACCTGCAGGACTACTGGGACCTGATCTACAAGTATCGCCAACTACAAGGCGGGTTCATCTGGGACTGGGTAGATCAAACCTTCCAAAAAGTAACCGAAAAGGGCGATACCATTTTTGCCTACGGTGGCGATATGGGCGTGTACAAAGTACAGAACGATTCCAACTTCTGCGCCAACGGTCTGATCTCTTCCGATCGCAAGTTGCATCCTCACATCTGGGAGGTGAAGAAAGTATACCAGCCTGTTGGTTTCAAAAAGGTAGACTTAACCAGCGACCAGTTCACCATCATCAACCGTCACGACTTCACCAACCTGAACCAGTACGATTTCACCTGGGAACTGTCAGCCGATGGAGAGATGATGGCTTCCGGAACAATGGAAGAACTGGATATCAAACCTCACGGAGAGACAGTGGTAACCATCGCCTACCCCAGAATTACGCCCAAAGCAGGTACAGAGTACTTCCTCAAGCTACAGGCTCATACCAAAGAGGCAACCCCATTCGTTCCCGAGGGACACCTGGTAGCCTGGGAGCAATTCCAACTGCCCATGTACAAGGAGGCAAGACCAACCACAATGGAGAAGTTGCAATGTGTAGACCTGTTTGACGAAGAGAACGAAATTCAGGTGGAGGGCGAAAACTTCAAGATTCGATTCAACACACAAAACGGAACCCTGGAATCCTGGAAAATAGACGAGAGGGAGATGATCCAAAAAGGATTGCAGCCCTTCTTCTGGCGTGCCGTAACCGACAACGATCTGGGGAATGGAATGCCTGGTAAATGCAAGGCTTGGAAAACGGCCGGTGAAAAGCGTCAATTGGTGAAGATCTCCAGCAAGCAGCTTAGCCGTAAGAGTATACAGGTTACCGTGAAATCCAACTTGCTCAACGTGCAGTCGAAATACCAAACCATCTACACCATCTACGGTGACGGTGCCATAAAGGTAGAAAACCAGTTCACTCCTGAAAACGCTGATCAGGCCATGATTCCACGTATGGGAATGCAGATGCAATTGCCTGTAGAATACAATCAAATGGAATGGTACGGACGTGGTCCGCAGGAAAGTTACTGGGATCGCAAAACCGGGGCAGCCGTTGGTCGCTACAGCGGTTCGGTTTGGGAGCAGTACCACCCCTACGTTCGTCCTCAAGAGACTGGAAACAAAGAGGAAGTTCGCTGGATGGCACTGACCAATAAGGAAGGATTCGGTATCATGGCTGTAGGAGCACCAATGATCTCTGCATCGGCACTGCAGTTCGACTACAGCAAATTGTACCACGCCGGAAAAGGCAATCCGCAGAAGCACGGCAACGAAATCAAGAAAGAAAACCTCATCAACTTCCAAATCGATTACAAGCAGATGGGTGTTGGTGGCGACAACTCATGGGGAGCCCCTGTGCACTCGGAGTACAGTCTACCTGTTCAACCCTATCACTATAGTTTCATTTTGAGACCGGTTAAGGCTGGTGAGAATTTAATGAAGGTTAGTAAGATCAGATATAGTGACAAATAGCAGTTAAGTAGCAAGATGCAAGTGACAAGTAGCAAGAAAAACTTATCTTTCTAAAGCCTTGTTCCTTGCCTCTTGTTACTAGCTACTTGCCAATAAACAACGAGTAATATGAAATTAAGATCAATCCTAAGCATAGGAATTATATCAAGTATTCTGATAGCAGGATGTGGGCAGAAAGAGCAAAAAAAGCAAGCCCAAAGCCTGGTGGATCAATACCCCAATGTCTTGAACATCGAGGGGATTCCACAAAAGCCCTACGAATTGAAGCCTTTCGGTTTTTCGGATCAGGGTGCCTGGCACGGTTATGCCTTGCCTCACCGGGATAGCTCGGCATACTACGGTGGTTTTACCGGTCCTCTTCTGATGAAGATGTGGGGCCAGTGGGCCAGTAAGAGCATTGCTCAATTGCAAATTGAAGATGCAGACACAGGAAAAGCCTACGACCTGACTCAGGCCAGGGCCAGCATGAACTACTTCCCCGGCAAATTGCAGCAGGTACTGGAACTGCCGAATATAACCATCAATATGGAATTGGGCTTTGCCAGCAAACGTTCGGCTCTGATCCAAACCAGAATCGAAAACAAAGGCAAAGAGAAACTATCTCTGAATATTGCATGGAAAGGAGATCTGCTATTGCCCAAAGCATCCCTTTCGGCAATTGACAAAGGTGTAAAACTAGGCCTTGAAAAGGGCGAGGAATTCCTGTTGCTACAGGTAAAGGAAAATGTTGAGGTAAAGGTAGCAGAGGACAAGCAATCCTACCAACTGGCCTATACAGAAGCCCGGGAGATTGAGGCCGGACAGAGTATCGCTCTAAACATGGCCCAATCCTACTATTTCTCAGAAATGGAAGCCAAGGCAGATGCTGTAGAGGTTGCCAATAACCTGCAGCAGCCGGAGAAAGTATTCCAGTCCAACGAAGCACGCTGGAACGATTACCTGACCAAAGCCCTGGACTCCAACAACCCTTTGCTCAACGAATCTCAAAATAAACAGTTAGTGGTTAAGTGCGTAGAAACCCTGATGACCAACTGGAGGTCGCCTGCCGGTGCTTTAAAGCACAACGGGGTATTTCCATCTGCGGCCTATCAGGGCTTCTACGGTTTTTGGTCGTGGGACAGCTGGAAGCATTCAGTAGCACTGGTGCGCTTCAATCCCCAACTAGCCAAGGATGGCATGCGTTCCATGTTCGATTTTCAGGATGAAATGGGCATGATAGCCGACTGCGTATACTACGACGACAAGGAGAACAACTGGCGCGATACCAAAGCCCCTTTGGCTGCCTGGGCCGTGTGGGAAATCTACAAAGCCACCGGCGACAAGGACTTCGTAGCCGAGATGTACCCCAAACTGGTGAAATATCACAACTGGTGGTACCAATACCGCGATCACGATAAAAACGGACTGTGCGAGTACGGTTCAACCGATGGCACATTGATCGCAGCCAAGTGGGAAAGCGGAATGGACAATGCCGTTCGCTACGACGATGCCGTAATGCTGAAAAACAATGAGCACGGCTGGTCCATGGATCAGGAATCGGTGGATTTGAATGCGTATCTGTATGCAGAAAAACTGTATCTGGCAAAAATGACTACCCTCCTTAACGAAACTTCGAAGGGTGAAGACTTTGGGAAGGATGCCCAAAAGTTAAAGGAGGAGATTGCCGGCAAATTCTGGGATGAGAAAACTGGTTTCTTCTACGACAGAGCCGTTAAGACCGGAAAGCTGCTAATCGTACAGCAGGGCCCTGAGGGCTGGATTCCTTTGTATACCGGTTTGGCTAGTCAGGAACAAGCTGAGGGGGTTCGTAAAGTAATTGCCGACAGCTCTCGCTTTGCAACCAAGGTCCCCTTCCCTACTCTGGCGGCAAATCATCACAAATTCAACCCGCTGAAAGGGTATTGGCGAGGACCGGTGTGGCTGGATCAGGCCTACTTTGGTATTAAGGCACTGGAGCAGTACGGCTACAAGAAAGAAGCCGACCAATTGAGCCAAATGCTGCTGAACAACGCCGAAGGCTTGAAAGGCACTGCTCCCATTCGCGAGAACTACCACCCGCTAACGGGGAAAGGTCTTAACGCGAACCATTTTAGCTGGTCGGCTGCGCATTATTTAATGTTACTGACGGATGAAAAATAAAGAGGTCTATTGAAACTGATGAGATTTTGGAACATCTGGTCGATTACAAGCAAGCCTCTGGCCATAAGCTACTAGCCCCTAGCTTTTCAATTAAGCAAAGGAATAGTAACCAATGTAACTTATAGTGACAACCTGATTTGTGAATGGTAACTAGAAGCTTGTAGCTTCTCAATCAAAGAACTTCTTTGAAAACGATGTAGAATCTTAATCAAAGCGATACAGACAGAATTCAGAAATATTAGGCTAGCAGCAAGATGGGATTTCAACATCCCTACATCAAAGAAGCCGCTCCGGAGAAATTCGGGGCGGCTTTCTTTTATTTGGTACTTTTAATCACAACAACATAATAATCGACAAACGAACGTACATAAATCCGCTTAAGCAGCCGTGTATTAATTTGTAATCATCTATTTCACACATAAATCATTTGTAAGTTGTTTCAATTCTTCCAATTCCTCTCCAAAATAATCTTTCGGAAGCTTTTTAAGTTGAGCTAAGGCCTTTTCCGGTTTCCCCCTGTAAACGAGGTTTAATATTACTCTTAATTCAGCCTCCTTAGCTTGGTTAACTTTCTTTTTCCTAACTTTCTTAAAACATTTATTACTCAACTCCAAAAAAGTTAATTTCAATTTTCTGTCTGTTTGATTTTTACCTAAATCCTGATAGGCCTTTCCCAATTTAAATATATCCTCAACAGTTTCTTCGTTTCGAACAAATGGCAATAAATTAGTATTTAATAGGGATATATCGCTGGGTACTTTCCTGAAAATATTTAAGTAAGAAGCATTGTGTCCTGAATAACCATTGATTCTCAACAATTCCTCTCCTGAAATATTTGTTAATAACACACATGGGAGGGAGTTAATTCTGTATTCCGAGGCAAGTCCTGGATTGGAGTCAATGTCAATTTTAAAAAACACCAAATTATCAGCTAAATCAATCATCTCCGGAGAAGTCCACAGTTTTTCTTCCATTACTCTACAAGGGCCACACCAACTTGCAGTAAAATCCAAAACAATTAGTTTCTTTTTCTGAATAGACAAAGCTTGTGCAGAAGTCATATCGTAAACCCAATTGACTTGAGAAAACAAAGAAATGGGCAAAAGACTAAATACTACATAAATTATGATCCCTTTCATCTATATTTTGCTTGTTTTTACTAGTTTATACAATCTCTTTATTTCTAAAAATGGATCCCCCCCTTTGTGAGAAGATAAATCCATTTTGTACAAAACACTTTCAAACTTAACAAAATATCTCAAGCAATCAACCTTTACTCTAAGAACGAACAAATTCAACAACAAACATTAGAACACTCACTTACAACACGGTAAAAAAACATTATTAGATAAAACCAACAACACCCCTTTTAATACAAAACACCCTCTACAAACATAATCTTACCCTCCTAGAAATAACTTACAACAGATTACACAAATAGCAATAGATTGGATAAGGATTAATCCGATGAACCAAGCACCAAGTATATGAGAATTACCAAATTAATCTGCGAAAATCCGTGTAATCTGCGGTAAAAATTAGCTATCACGTTGCAAAACAACAATCTACTATCCAATAGGATTATAACTGGCCCAAAAGCAAAATCATACATGACAGATAACACAGATAACCACAGATTAAAATGCTTCTTTCAAGAGGAAACAGGATATTTCAATTCCACCAGCAAAATCTGTCAAGCTATATTAGGAAAGGTCAAGTTTTGATGTGATTACAGGCACCCCGGGTAATTTTTATGCCCTCCCGGAAGTAGAAATGACGTCCCGGGAACATTTTTATCTTTCCCGGGAGTTTTGATCCTCTCCCGGCCGTACATTCCGCCCACAGCCCCAATACAGCCACCACAGCGGCGATTTTATAGTCACAGCGACAAATTGAGGTGCCACAGCAATATTTTTGCAGCCACAGCGATAATTACAACCGCCACAGCAAGTTTTAGATGCCCACAGCGGTTAATTAGGGTTCCACAGCGCCATTTACCCCTCCACAGCGGATTAGTGCCTCCCACAGTCGGGGCTTTCAGAGGTTTTCTCTTTTTTTGAAAAAAAAGCGGAGGGTTTCAAAGTATAAAAATGAGAAAGAGTTACGGAAAGTAAATTGTACCACCCCCTCCCAAAATAAAAAGGTTGTCTCCTATTGGAAACAACCTCCTGCAAGCATTACCATTCTTGCATATGCGGCATACATACGTTATCGATGCATATATAATTCATAGGACAATCGTAGGTAAATCGGCAGCGTAATTTTCCACCTTTCACAACCTGCTGTTCCTGTTTACTTAGAGTTTTAGCTCCCTGTAGCTTTTTTAGATTATTCATAACAATTAGATAAGAATTAGAATTGTTCCTGAACATTTGAAAAACGTCAGGACTTCGGCTTCTGTAGATGGGCTGTCGAAAACTTTAAACAGCCTTCAATCGATCTAGAAATCAATAAGCGGAAGCTCACAAATATGATCTATACAAACATAAGCTCCAGAACATGGTTCATCAATGCTACAATATCTTTTTCCACCTCTCACAACCTGCTGTTCCTGTTTACTTAGAATTTTAGCTCCCTGTAATTTTTTTAAGTTATTCATAATAATAAAATAAGAATTGGAATTGTTCCTGAACATAGAGAGAACCGTCAGGATTTCGGTTTCAGTAAAAGGGCTGTTAAAAATTTGAAACAGCCTCCGCTAAATCTAAAAATCAAAAGGAGTAACCTCACAAGTGTGTCCAATACAAACATAACCACCAGGACATGGATACTCTAAACTACAATATCTTTTTCCACCTTTCACGACCTGCTGTTCCTGTTTACTTAGAATTTTAGCTCCCTGTAATTTTTTTAAGTTATTCATAACAATAAAATAAGAATTGGAATTGTTCCTGAACATTTAAAAACCGTCAGGACTTCAGTTTATTTCTCTTTCTATAGGAATTTCTAAAACATGAACTGATTCAGGTCAGGAGGAGCACTTTTCTATCCTACTGACTACAATTTTACTTTCCGTCTACTATTCGTAAAATTCGGCAATCCTCATTACATCAACACAACAGAACAGAAGCTTTCAGTTTGGAAAACAGGAAAGGGAAAGAAGTATCCCGGGGGACCTGTCACCACCAGGATACTCAAGAACTACACTACAATCAGTTTATTAAATAAGCTGAATTGAATATAACCATAAAATCTTGTCGAATCAACCAGCTTATACTGCCCAAAACCTTTCGTTTGCGCTCATCAACCGCTGACAAATTATTTTCAACCGTTAACAAAGAAATAAACCATAAAATATAATCAATCTCAATTGCAAATGAACAATCCGTCGAATTTTAACCTATCGAAAAAAATTGTGATGAGGAATATTGATTTAATAAAGAATTCACCACAGATAACGCAGATGGCCTCAGATTAAAAGAGGATTAATCGGGCTCTTAAAATCTTAGTAACCAAAAAAACAAGAACCTCCAAACTAATCTGATAAATCCGTTAAAATAAAGTAAAAACAGTACATAAAGGCTTCTCCTGTTGCGGAGCGACAATCCAAAAGAAAAGGGCCTTCCGGAATCAAATCCGAAAGGCCCTTGCACTATATCTTATGGATAAAAAGCTATTTCACTTCCATCAGGCTGATGGCAACTCCACCACCGGGAGCAAGTGTCAAGTCCAGTACTTTTGTACTATCCACTTCCATCTTCTCAATTTTGTAGGCAGTTGGGTTCTTGTCCCAGTGTGCATCCTTGGCATCCTTGTAGATGATGGCTGCATATTTCTTACCGGCAGGCAGGAAGTCCAGTTTCAGCTTCATCTCTCTTCCGTTCTCATCGGTAATGGCTCCCACAAACCAGTTGTTGCTACCACGCTCCTGGCGTGCAATGGTTACGTAGTCTCCCACTTCCCCGTTCAACACTTTGGACTGTTCCCAGTTTACAGGCACATCGCGAATGAACTGGAAGGCAGGATGTCCCTTGTAGTTCTTGATCAGGTCAGCCGCCATTTGAATAGGGCTGTTGATTACCACGTACAAAGCCAACTGCTGAGCAATAGTCGTGTTCACCTGGTTGTCGGGCTTGTATGGCTTCAGCTTGATATCGAAAATACCGGGCGTATAGTCGATTGGGCCGGCCAACATACGGGTAAAGGCTACAATTGGCAGATGTTCCGCTGGGTTTCCTCCGTCGCTGGACCATGCGTTGAACTCCTGACCACGCAATCCTTCACGGGAAATTACGTTAGGATAGGTACGACGCAATCCGGTTGCTTTAATTGGCTCATGAGCGTTAACAGCTACCTTGTATTTTGCCCCCATCTCAACCGCTCTTCGGTAGTGGTTTACCATCCACTGTCCGTGGTGATATTCTCCTTTAGGGATTAATTTGCCTACGTATCCGGTTTTCACAGCATGGATTCCCAGTGAATTCATCAAATGGTAGGCGGTATCCAGTTGCTGATCGTAGGTACGTGGGGCTGCAGAGGTTTCGTGGTGCATAATCAGCTCCACTCCTTTTTCTTTACCGTAGCGAACCACTTCCTTCAAATCGTAGTCCTTGTAGGGAGTTACAAAATCGAATACTCCTTCACGATCCTCAAAACCGATCCAGTGTTCCCAGCCGGTATTCCAACCTTCCACCAGCAGACCGCCAATGTTGTTTTCCGAAGCAAAATCAATCAGCTCCTTGGCATATTTAGTAGTCGCTCCGTGCTTGCCACTGGCCATATCCCAAGTTTTGGTTCCCAGGTGCATATCCCACCAGATACCCACATATTTCATTGGCTTCACCCACGAAACATCACCCAGCTTGTTGGGCTCGTTCAGGTTTACAATCAGGTCCGACTCAATCAAATCACCTGCTCTATCGGCAATCTGAATGGTTCTCCATGGTGTATTGAAAGGCAAAGCGCGTTTTACCTTGTAACCGGTACGATCCGATCCAACCAGCTCACTGTTCATGGACAAATTCTTTTGGTCCACTTTCAGAGTCATTCCTGCATAATCGGTCAGGTTGGCTTCGTGGAAACTCAGGTAAACACCCTCATCACTTTTCATGGTCACAGGAGTATTCACTGCATTCTCAGGAATGCTTGTTTGTGCCAAACTACCGTGATTTCGCTTGCTGATGGCATCAATTTCGGTAAAACGAGTGGTATTGTACAGGTGCTCGTAGATGTCCCAGTCACCTGGAATCCACCAAACCTTGTGGTCACCGGTTAACTTGAATTGAGTATTCTCATCGGTGATAATCATCTCCTTCATGGCTTCCTGCTCAGGGAATTCATAACGGAAACCCAATCCGTCATCATACACCTTAAATACAATGTTCATCAAGCGGTGTGGCGCTTTCTCCTCTTTCAAAGACAGTTTCAGTTCGTTGTAGTTCTCTACTACCACACGCTTCTCTCCCCAGGGCATCTCCCAGGTAGAGTTGTTGGACTTGCGATCGGCTTTTACAATCTTCCAACCGTCGCGGATAGGAGCCTGATCCTTCAGGTCGAAACCCATTGTTGATTTCTCGATAACAGGCTTGCCGTTGAAATTTACCAGGTACGAAGGGGTTCCGTTCTCCAGGGATACGGTTACCGCAATTTTCCCGTCAGGTGAGGTTACATTCTGAATCTTACTTACCGAGCAGGAAGTAAGACCCAAAACGGCAATCACCAATGCAAAAAGAATTGATTTTACGTTCATCGTTGAGTTATATTAAATTTATATTTTCGACTTTATTTGCTTCTACTGATCTACCAATTGGATCACAAATACTTTTTCGACAAGCGACTGGCCAGTGGCTAAAAACTGATATGCAATCAATCTCCCCTACAGGCCGAAGGTTATTAGCTTATCACTAACAAATACCTCCCTTTAATTCTAGTTCTTCTCCAGCCATTCCAAACGGCGGGCATCCGGCAGGTGTTTGACTTTAAAATCCTCAAAAACTGCCTCAAATCCGTCACCATCAGGACTTGCAGCCATCATTCCAACCATTGCAGGTTTTTGTTGAGGAAAATATGCCAAACTACTCATTACATATTTTTCACCATCCAATGAGTAATAGATTTCCACGGCATCTACTTTCCGGATCGCTTTAATCCAGATGGAACGGGGCTTTTCTTTCAATACTACAACGCTCCAGCTGCTGTAATCATTGGTTACCACAGTGCTAAAATTATAAACCCCGTCAACATATTCTATCCCTGTTTTAATCCAATGCTTTTCGTCAATTCGCAACATTAGTCCCATTTGGTCAAAACGAGTCTTGTAGTCTCCTGTAATTTTAACCTGCGCTTCAAATTCACCTCCCCTCGTAGTATAATAAAAAGGTCCGTCATCCACCGTGAAACCATAATGAGTAATCCGCCAATAATCCGATTGTGGCGTAACTTCCATTGTTAGTTTGTCGTTTTTAACCTTCCAATTTGTGGGTTCGTTAAACCATTGCATTCCTGTTAACTCTTGAGCATTTGTCAGGTTGCAAAAAAACAACCCCAACAGGAATCCTAAAATATGTTTCATGTCTTTATTTTATCTGTTAATGATGTCTATTACTACGCATGAATAACTGTTCTCAACAGGTAACAGCAAACAGCATGTTAGATACCGGACATCAAATCCCAATACCCCGGACTTGATTAAACCATTCGAATAGTAATACCGGCTTCTGAATTCAAAATAAGCCTTAACAGAATAGAAAAACCAAAAACCTATGCAAAATATAGATCATCAAGACACAAAACGGAACCCACCCATCTAAATTACAAGCATTTGAAGAAAAACGCAAACCTCATAAATATAGATCCAATACAAGTGTATTCAAGCCCTAAACCGAGCGAATTTCCATGATTTTAGCCTCGAATTCCTCGTTAGAGACGGTAGAGCGGTTTCGGATTCTGGTTTTGTAAGTGTAGATTGTATTCACCGAAAAGTTGAGAATTTTGGCGATCTTTTCATTGTCGGTAATGCCCAAACGGATCAGGGCGAATATGCGCAAATCAGTATTCAAAACGTGCTCCTTTTTCAGTTGGATTTGATCCTCCTTTTTAAAAAGAGCATTGAACCTCTCCACAAAATCAGGGAAAAGATTCAGGAAAATGCGGTCGAAATTTTCGAACAGCTGCTTGCGATCGGTTTTGGCATTGTACCCCTTGAGTAGAGTTGCAATGGCATCGTACTGCTTGGTCATAATCTGCCGCGAAACCGATTTGTTCATCTGATCCATTTTATCAATCAGCTGGGAACTGAAATTAAAGTAGTAGCCCACATACTCCTCCTTAATCTTGTTGGCCTCCTGCAAATGGTCGTTCAACCTCACCAATTCCTCGTTGCTATCCAAAATGCTTTGACGGGCTTTGCGCAACTTTCTCAACTGTTGGTAGACGATCAGGGCCAAAAGAATCAGTAAAAGCGTCAGTATACTAACAATCAGGGAGAATTTGAATACCGTTTCCTTTTGATGCTCCACCAGTCGCAATCTCTCGCCCCCAATAATTGGCAGAATGTAGGAGATCTCCAGTTTACGCTGTTCGGTGCCGTAAAAGTCGGCGTCCTCCTTAGCTATGAGTATGTATTTGTGGGCCAGCTCAATCTTCCCTTCCTGAAACAACAGTTTGGCCAATTCCCGTAGAGCCACAGTTTCCTTCACCGAGGAACGAATATCAGCTATAGCCGCTTTAATCAGGTATTGTTTGGCCTGCTCTGATTGATTCAGTACGCTGTGAATAAAGCCCAACCAGGAGTAGACTATGGCTACCTGGTGCTGATCGGAGGCCGGATTCCGAACCAACTCCTCGAACAGATTCCTGGCTTTTTCAAATTCACCATGAAACAAATAGATCAAGGCCTGGTGATTGAGATGATGATAGGAACCTTCGGAACTCTCTTTCAGAATGATTTTGCAATACTTTTCAGCCTCCTTCTGGTACTGGGGCGAATAGAAAGGATCACGGGAGTAATTGGAGAGATCCTGGTAACCCCGCACAAGATAGCTGTAGTAGTCCATCCTCTTCTCCGGGGAAAGCATCTCCTGCCGAACCGTATTTAGGGTATCCAAAGCCTGGCTGAATAATCCCTTGGAGAGAAGAATGAACCCCATCTTCATCTTCGATAGGGCAATTCGGGAGGCATCCTGTAAGCCGTAGGCCAAGAGTTGTGATTTTCTGGTATAATAAAAAGCCGAATCGTAAACAAAGGATTCGTACTCTTCGGAAAGATGAGAATAGAGATCAAACAACTCCTCATCGTCTCTCCCGCCCTTTTTCAGGGCATCCGTCAATTGTTTGATTTTTCGATCCTTTCGTTCACTGATTTCAGGACGCAGTTCAATCGTTGCGTCCAACTCTTTCAACAAAGCTTCCGTATCTTTCTGTGCATACAACACTATTGAATTCAATACGAAAACCAGTAAAACAAAAAATCCTCTTATCTGCATAGTAATAATTAACCGGGTTCTATCCTTATATATAAGGAACAAAAATAGAACAATCTTTAGGGAGAAAAAATTGTCCTCACGAATAGATTGAACCTACTCCTGATAACAATACTCATTCCCCTCAAAAAAATGGGAATAAAATACAATTCAGAAGACCTATACTTTCCAAAAAGGAACAAAGGAAGATTGATTCTTTTAAATATTTTTTAAAAAGTTTGTGTGATTTTAAAAATATTTCTACTTTTATCCTGCAATAACACAACAACGACAAATAATAAAATTCAATGAGTACCATACCAGAATTTAAATACGAAAAGGAGCTATCGCATCAACTGAAGGCGAAGAAACGTAAGCTGCAACAGTACAGACAAATTGTGGCTTATCTCTACCACAACAAAAGTGCGTCGACAGCCGAAATTGCCAAGTTCACAAAATTGAGTCAACCATCGGTGGCCTCTCTTATCAACGAACTGATCGAATTTGGCGTTGTAAAAGATAATGGTATTGGAGCTTCCATCGGAGGAAGAAAACCAAACCTCTATGGATTGGAAGCCAATTATCAATACGTTATCGGGGTGGATGTAAGCATCAACTCCATAAAGTTGGGCCTTTTTAACCTGGACAACGAAGTGGTAGCCCAGGCAGAACACAAGGACCACCTGATGGAGAACAGTCCTGAGTATTTAAAATTCATGATGGATCAAATCAAGGATCTCCTGGATAAGGCAAACATAGCAACAAAGGATGTACTGGCCCTGGGCTTGTCACTTCCCGGCCTGGTAGATGCAGAGAAGGGAGAATCGTATAGCCATTTGACATTTACAGAGGAATCGCTGGCTAAATGTTTAATGAAAAGACTTGACTTCCCGGTGCTTCTGGACAATGATGCAAGAATCATGGCCCTGGGTGAAAAAGCATTTGGAAAGGCCCAAAACAAGAAGAATGTTTTGTGTCTGAACCTCAGCTACGGAATTGGTCTTGGAATCATCCTGAATGGCCAACTGTACAGTGGAAAGAACGGATTCGCCGGTGAATTCGGTCACATACTGATTAATCCGGAAGGCGAATTGTGCTACTGTGGTAAGATAGGTTGCCTGGAAACAGTTGCCTCCGGAAATATGTTGGTGAACAAAATAGAAAAAGCCATTGCCAACGGACAGGCAAGCCTGTTGGCCAACCAAACCGATAAGAAACTAAATATCCGCACAATTGTAGAAGCGGTAAAACACGGCGATCAGTTTGCCATTGATCAATTAACCCAATTGGGCGAACATCTGGGGAAAGGATTGGTTACCCTAATCCATCTCTTGAATCCGGAGATGATCCTGATTGGAGGGAAACTTGCTCACGCCGGCAAATACATTACCGATCCGGTAAACATGACCCTCAACCGTCATGCGATGGATCGAATCCGAATAGAAACAGAAATTGTAAGTTCAGACCTTCTGGATGATGCAGCACTGATGGGTACCATGGCCAATGTAATGGAAGTCGTACTCTCAGCATCCGTTTACTAAAACAAATCCTGCAGCATTCCATTGGTCGAAATCAGATATCGTAATAAAAATAACTTGAGAATAACATTTTAAAGAAGTTACATACAATCATAAACCTTAACTTATAAATGGAACAGAGGGGACTAATTCCCGGGTAAGTAAAATCTTATTGAAGTTGTTGTTGTGTTATCCGGTTGGTATTGAACACAGCCATCAATCGATGCTCAATCCAACCGGGTGCTTACCCTTCCCTCTTGCATTTAACATGCCTACTTTTTCTCAAAAGGAAAGAGACAGGGAGTTTTACGACAAAAAATTGAAGGTACAAACAAAACCAAAACTGACAAAACCAATGAAACCCACACTCTTAGTGCTAGCTGCAGGAATGGGAAGCAGATACGGAGGATTGAAGCAGATCGATCCCATCGGACCCGCTGGCGAGACAATTATAGACTACTCCATACACGATGCAATTAAAGCCGGTTTTGGCAAAATAGTATTCGTAATCCGGGAAAGTTTCGAGAACGAATTCAAGAACCTTTTCAATAAAAAATTAGAGGGAATAATTGATGTCGACTATGTAAATCAAGAGATTGACAAAATTCCACAAGGGGTTAACTACCACCCGGAACGAGAGAAACCATGGGGTACCGGTCACGCTATTTTAATGGCAAAGGATGCCATCAAAGAGCCTTTCGCAGTTATCAACGCAGACGATTACTATGGAGCCGAAGCCTTTAAAACCATGGCCGATTTTCTTACCTCCGAGGTAAATGACACGGAATATGGAATGGTGGGCTACCAACTGGCCAATACCATATCCGAAAACGGATCGGTATCAAGAGGTGTTTGCCAAACCAACGATCAATCGCATTTGGTTAATGTAATCGAAAGAACACATATCGAAAGAATTGAGCAGGGGATTGCATGGAAAGATGAGCAGAACGAATGGCACGTGATGAACGAAAACACCACCGTATCCATGAATTTCTGGGGTTTTGCTCCAACACTTTTTCAACACCTGGAACAACAATTCAAAGACTTTTTGGAGAAGAAAGGTCAGGAGCTGAAATCGGAATTCTATATTCCCTCTGTTGTGGCCCAACTTATCGAAGAAGGAAATGCAAACGCCCGCGTATTGAACTCCTCGGCCCAATGGTTTGGTGTAACCTACCGGGAAGACAAAGAAAAAGCCATTAAGGCTATTAACGATTTGATTCAGAAGGGTGAATATCCTTCACAATTATGGAATAAGTAAGTACGCGCTATTTTGATGACACAAGAGATACTAAACCAACTGGTTAACAATTTTGATTACCAGGGCGAAGTAGAAAGCATTCGCCCCTTTGGCTCAGGCCATATTAACGACACCTTCCAGGTTAAAATCAAGGGAGACGACACCCAGGATTACCTGCTGCAACGGGTAAATCACGAGGTATTCCCCAATGTTCCCAAACTAATGGAAAACATGGAGAGAGTAACCTCACACATCCGATCAAAGCTGGAAGCACGCAACGAGCCTGATCTGGACCGGAAAGGGATCATCCTGGTGCCTGCCAAAGATGGCAAAACCTTTATCTGTGATGAGAAGGGAAACTACTGGCGCTTAAGCTTGCTAATCAAAAACAGCACGAGCTTCGACCAGATTACCGATCCCCGACAAGCCACTCAGGGCGGAACTGCCTTCGCCAGCTTTATGGGAATGCTGGAAGACCTGCCTGGAGAGCCTTTATTCGAAGTTATTCCCAACTTTCACAATGTTGAGCTTCGGTTAAACACCTTTCGTGAAGTGGTGAAGAAGAATCCTGAAAACCGGGTGGAAAGCATCAGCGAAGAGATCGAATTTATTGAAAGCAGAGCCTACGATATGTGCCGAATTCTGCGTCTGGGTGCCGAAGGGAAACTTCCGGTTCGTATCACCCACAACGACACAAAGTTCAACAATCTGCTTTTCGATTCAAAAACACAGAAACCTCTGTGCGTAATCGACCTGGACACAGTTATGCCTGGCTACTCCCTGTATGATTACGGTGATGCCATAAGAACCGGAACCAATACAGGAGCGGAGGACGATGCCAACCTTGACAATGTTACCATGAGCATGGAATTGTTCGAAGCCTATTCCAGAGGATTTATAACTGAAGGGATTCAATTCCTCAACGAAACCGAGGTGGAGAATATGCCCCATGCAGCAAAACTATTCCCTTACCTGATTGGACTTCGCTTCCTGACGGATTACATCGATGGAGACAACTACTTTAAAGTAGCACACGAGCACCACAATCTCCAGAGAGCCAGAGCCCAGTTCAAATTGGTACAAAGCATGGAGGAACAGTTCGAACTGATGCAGAAAAGCATTCAAAATATTTACCGGGAAACCAAAGAAAAAGTTTCCTAAAGAATATAACCTACAAACACCACAATACAAATAACCATTTGAAAGCAAAAGAAAATGGAAACAAAATTTACAAGTAAAATTACTTTAGGCGGGATCGAAGAAGGATTCTTCAATCCTGAAGACGCCTATGAGCGGTCGGTGGTGACCCGATTCGAAAAGGTATCCACCAATATTTACATATCTCCCGAGGAAGGGGCTCGTGTAGTTGCCCAGGAAATTGCAGACATGATTCGTCACAAAGCCAGAGAAGGAAAAACCTGCGTATTGGGTCTGGCTACCGGATCATCCCCCATCGGAGTTTATCGCGAACTGATTCGCTTGCACAAGGAGGAAGGCCTGAGCTTTAAAAATGTAGTAACCTTCAACCTGGATGAGTACTACCCCATGCAGCCCAACGCCGAACAAAGCTACAATCACTTCATGCGCGAAATGCTGTTCAACCATGTAGACATCAACATGGAGAATGTGCACATTCCCAAAGGAGCATTGTCCAAAGATCGTATCCTGAATTTCTGCAAGGAGTACGAAGCACAAATTGATGCCTACGGTGGAATCGATATCCAAATCCTGGGAATTGGCCGAACCGGTCACATCGGTTTCAACGAGCCAGGTTCTCAATTGGACTCCGAGACCCGTTTGATTATGCTGGATCCATTGACCCGTAAGGATGCAGCAAAAGATTTCAATGGCTTGGAGAACGTTCCACAAGCCGCGATTACCATGGGGGTAAAATCCATATTCAAAGCCCGCAGAATTATCCTGATGGGCTGGGGAGAAGGAAAAGCTCCAATTCTGAAGGATACAATAGAAGGCACCATCTCCGATCAGGTTCCTGCAACCTTTTTGCAAAATCACCCCAACTGTTTGTTCGTGGTAGATCATGCAGCAGCTGCTGAATTGACTCGTGTGAAAACCCCTTGGTTGGTAGGTTCATGCAAATGGAACGATCAGATGATTCGTAAAGCTATCGTTTGGTTGTGTCAGAAACTGGACAAACCCATTCTTAAATTAACCAACAAGGATTACAACGATAATGGTTTAAGTGAGCTTTTGGCTTTGCATGGCTCCGCTTACAACGTAAACATTGATGTTTTCAACCAATTGCAACACACCATTACCGGATGGCCCGGTGGAAAGCCCAATGCTGATGATTCCAACCGCCCCGAACGTGCTACACCTGCACAGAAGCGTGTGGTAGTATTCAGTCCTCATCCCGATGATGATGTGATTTCAATGGGTGGTACTCTTAAGCGTCTGGTTGACCAGAATCATGAGGTACATGTGACTTATCAAACTTCAGGAAATATTGCTGTGGATGATGATGAAGCACTGCGATTTATCACCTTCTTTAAATCGTATCAGAACATCCTGGATCCCAAGAACGAGGTTCTGAACAAAGCTCATGAATCAAACACCAACTTTCTTTTGAATGAGAAAGAGGATGGACAAATGGATACCGAAGAAGTGCGCAAAATTAAGGGGCTCATTCGTCGTGGTGAAGCCAAATCAGCTTGTCGCTTTGTTGGTGTAAAAGCCGAAAATCTTCACTTCCTGGATCTGCCTTTCTATGAAACCGGAAAGGTGAAAAAGAATGATCTTTCAGACAAAGATGTTCAGTTGATCGTAGAGCGTTTGAAAGCAATCAAACCCCATCAGATATTTGCAGCAGGTGACCTTTCGGATCCACACGGAACCCACAGGGTTTGCCTGGACGGAATTCTGATTGCCCTGGACCAGTTGAAAGATGAGAAATGGATGAAAGAATGCTACGTATGGTTGTACCGCGGAGCATGGCAGGAATGGGATATCAACCAGATTGAAATGGCTGTCCCTATTAGTCCGGAAGAACTGCGTCACAAACGAAACGCTATTCTGCGTCACCAGTCGCAGATGGAGAATGCACCATTTTTGGGCAACGATTCCCGTCTGTTCTGGCAACGTTCCGAAGAGCGTAACCGAAATACAGCTCAACAATACGATAAGCTGGGGATGGCCGAATACGAAGCCATCGAAGCATTTGTCAGATATTTACCATAATTTAAATGTCCGGTCGTCTGGTTTTCAAGTTCCCAAATGAAAATAATTGTAGTAGTAAACAAGTTCCACAGACGACCGGAACATTTAGTTGTAGAAAATTGATCAAAGATTACTGTAAGATAAAAAAATGACCGGCAGATATCAAGTTCCCAAAGATATTATTGTAGTAGTAGCAAGTTCCAATGCCGGTCATTTTTCTTGATTTCAGTAAATTAAAATATTTACGGCCGTCTGAGACTATCAGTTCCCAAATAGTAATTGTAGTAGTAAACAATATTATCAGACGGCCCAATCATTTCAGGGGAGTTCGGTACAAGAAGCTTAAAATCGTGGATGAAGGACTCCCACAAAATGCAGAACCTTTAAATACAATACAAGGTACGGAAAGGATTCCTGCACGCACAAAGAAGATTTTTTAAGACCTACAGGAACCGGAGTAACCTACTTTACCTACAAACCTACAATACCCATCAATACTTCGGTTCCTGTTTCCCTCACCTCCCCATTTGAGCTTACTTACTTGCTACGCCCAAGCAAGTAAACGGTCCAAATTCAACAACAAGCCATACGTGTTCACCTCTACCATATTGTCTATTTAGATAGAAAGCTCTTCTGATTATTAGATGAGCTAAAACTGTTCTAAGTTGACAATGGAGTTGGAATGCAATTCTCTAAAGCTTCAGATTGAGCTTGGGTAAAGAATACATTCCCTCGAGATTAATGCTCAACCGAACAACTACCATCACTTGAATAATTATCAAATCATATTCAGGTATTTTTTAACTACTAATCCATTTACCGATGAAAAGATCCTTTTTAATTGCATTGATCTGCTTCCTCAACCTGACGGGAAGTATAGCCCAGAAAAAACTCCCCAATGTTTCTGTGAAATCACTTGATGGGAAGGAGATTCTATCCAGCGAATTTGACAATCAGGGGAAGCCGATCATACTAAGCTTCTGGGCAACATGGTGTAAACCCTGCTTAAGTGAATTAACTGCATTCAACGATGAATTTGAAGATTGGCAGGAAGAAACCGGGGTAAAACTGATTGCAGTTTCCATTGATGATGCACGAACCAACGCCCGGGTAAAAAGCCTGGTGAATGGGAAAGACTGGCCTTTCGAAGTCTATCTGGATCCAAACCAAAACCTGAAACGAGCACTGAATATCGTTAACATCCCCTATACCCTGGTATTGAATGGGAAGGGTGAAATTGTTTGGAAACACACCAGCTACAATCCCGGTAGCGAAGAGGAAGTAATTCAGGTTGTTCGGGAACTTGTAAGCAAAAACAAGTGATAGCAGAACAAAGAATAATTCAATCCAAAACAACAGACGATATGATAAAAAAGAAAATATACTATTGCCTGATTTGCCTTTTTACTTTAACTTCTATCCAAATCCAGGCCCAGAATAGGGAGAAAGGAGTTTTTAGCGGTAGCTTCGAAAGCAACAACCAAATCTACAGAGACGATGATAAAACGGGCGCCAAAGCCCCCAAGGACAAATTCGGCTCCAACAATTACCTTCGTTTGAACTACAACTACGGAAAATTTACCGCTGGCATACAATACGAAGCCTACCTTCCACCTCTTCAAGGCTATAGTGCCAAGTTAGAAGACAACGGAATTGTACATCGCTTCCTGACCTATCAGAATGATCAACTCGAGATAACCGTCGGGAACTTCTACGAACAATTTGGTAGCGGCTTGCTATTTAGAGCCTGGGAAGATCGGCAATTGGGACTCAACAATGCACTGGAAGGTATAAACATCCGTTTCCGTCCTTTTGATTATCTTACCTTAAAAGCGGTATACGGAAAACAGCGCAAGTATTTTGAAAACGGCAAGGGTCGAATCCGGGGAGTAGATGGCGAAGTAAATCTAATGTCATTGCTTAATTCCAATAGCCCCACAACCGTACTGTTGGGAGGTAGTTTTTTAAACCGTTACCAGGACTATACCGGCCCGGTAGAGAATTATCCTGCCAGTGTGGATGCATGGTCGGGTAGGTTGGATATCAACTCAGGATGGACCAATTTGCAAGTGGAATATGTAAGAAAGGGAAAAGATGGAATCGCCAACAGCAATGCCATCATAAAAGAGGGGAATGCACTGCTGGTAAACAATAGCTATACTGCCAAAGGTTTTGGACTTAATCTATCCTTCAGAAGATTGGAGAACATGACCTTTCGATCTGAACGAGAAGCTCTCAACAATGAATTGCTAGTGAATTACCTGCCAGCTAATACCAAGCAACACAAATACAGTCTTGCCAATATCTATCCCTATGCAACACAAGCGAAGGGGGAAATCGGGGGCCAGATCGATCTGTTTTACACCTTCCGAAAAGGCTCTTCGATAGGTGGAAAGTACGGAACCCGGTTCGCAATCAATCTTGCTCAATACAAGGGACTACAAGGAAACAGGAATGCCAATGGTTACTACACCAGCAGCGACTTTCTTTCATGGGATGGACAAACCTTTTATCGTGATATCAATGTAGAAATGGACAAGAAATGGTCAAAACGTTTCAAAAGTTACTTTAGCTACATTAACCTGCAATACAACAAAAACGTAATTGAAGGAGGAAACAAAGGATTGATCAAAGCTCACATTGCGGTAGCCGATTTGCAATACAAACTCAGAAAAGGCCATGCATTGCGAACAGAACTCCAGCATCTATGGACCCTACAAGATGAAAAGGAATGGTTGTCAGGCACACTGGAATATACCTTGGGAAGTAAATGGGCCTTTTTCGTTTCGGACATGTACAACTATGGAAAAACAGACATTCACTACGTTAATGCAGGCGGAAGCTATGTAAAAAACACTACCCGCTTGTCGGTAAGTTACGGTCGACAGCGAGAAGGACTGCTCTGCGTTGGGGGTGTTTGTCGGCTTGTACCCGCAGCAACAGGCTTAAGAGTCAGTCTGACTACTAGTTTCTAAGACATCATTTCCTAAAAACCGTGGTATCAAAGAATAACAGAAGTTGCGCATATTCCGCAGCTTCTGTTTATAGAATTCCGTAAATAAAATTCATACTGCCTCAAGAGTTGCTTTTCATCTGTTTTTTGTAACTTGCTTACTACAGGAAACACCTTTACTATTTAATAATTCTGTATCTCAATCCTGCCGACCGACAAGAATATTTGCTGTTCAGTATTGAAATCTTCACTGCAGAAGGTTCCACCCTTAAAAGCAAAGTTCCAATCCTGAGGATAGAAATCAGGATCCAAAAACAACCAGGCAGCCATCCTTTTGATACAATACCGAATCCTGGATCAAGGGATTCTGATCTTCCCGTACGATATTGCGATCCTCACAAACAAATACTGAATCCTCTTAACAAAATTGTCGATCCTCGTGACACATTTTTCAACAACAAAAGGCACTAAATTTTTTGATATAATAATCAAAAGCTCTTACAACGTATCCTTTTTTCCAGGGAAGGTATTTTTTATTTTTAAACGATCTCTTTTTTCAACCGAGCTATTTCCTTTTCTTTTAACACAAATAACTATTTCACCTGATTTATTTTATTTTCTACACGCACTATTTTCTTTCAGTTACAAGCACATAACGAAAGTGAACGAGATAGTATTGTTGATTTTCTCCGCTTAAATTTATCACCCACCTTTTCATTCACTTGTTGTTTAAGCAACAATATCTAAAATACAAACACTATTCCTTCCATCCCAAACCTTTCCATTACGCAATACATTGAATGTATACTTCCCTACTATTTCTCAAACCAGGCAATACTTTTGCCGAAACTCTTTTGCTGCCTATTCATCATTCCATAAACCATTATTTATGCATTAATAAAAAAACACCCCTGTTTCCATAGAAACAGGGGTGTAAATATTGTCGGTACAATCTTAATCGAAATCCTGAGTCGCTCCAGCCTTAACTTTCTGAACGTTGAAAACTTCTTTACCTCCCTTTTTTACAACAAAGGCAACAATATAGCAGTTCTCCTTCTTGTAATTTCCCAGCTTCAGTTCAAAATCAGCCTCACAAACCTTCCCTTTTTTGGTGAACTTTTCGGGAATATTTTCACCATAAATATCCGTAGCAGCTTTTCTTAACACTGAGGCATGCTCAAAATTGGAAATGGGTTCACCTTTCTTATAAAACGGACTGCTGGCATCGTCATTGAAATAATTGGCCTGAGGAGCAACCAACTTGTCCTCCACCAAATAGATTACATAGCTCAAACTTTCATCCAGATCTTTGCTAAAACCAATTTTAATGGTTCCCCTCACAATATCCTTATCTAGACTCGTTTTTAAACCAATACCCAAAGGTACCGTTTTGGAAAGGAAAGAACCTAAATGAGCAAAAGTCTCATTCCAAACAAAATCCCGGTTTATTAAACCTGTGGGATAACCATTAACAGGAAATTTAGAGACCATACTTGCTGAATGAGTAAAGGTAAAGGGATCTCCACTTTCACAATGAACCCCTACACCAATAACTTTGGAATTCTTTTTGATTGATTCCTCGAGAGCATGGGCCAAACGAGGACAATTACCACACCAGGTACCGGTGTAATCTTCCACAAGAATTTTGGTAGAGAAACTCGAAGGAGCAGCAGAACCAGATAATCTCACATCCTCATTACCTCCTGAGGTTGATGGTGTTGTATTCTCATCATCATTACTGCTACAGGCAAAGGCACAGAAACACATAAGAAGCAGAATGCTTCCAAATTTAATTCTTCTCATAATTGGTAAATTTTTAAGTAGTAATAAAAAAGTTTGTTTGGTATATATTAAGCAATTCATTAAGTAAAATCACCTAATCGGTTCATAAATATAGCATAAAAGCAGTAATAATAAAACGTTTATCTATAATACATATAATTGTTTTCTTGAAGTCTCACTCTCCTTGGTAATCATTTTTTTATTTTTATGCCAAACCAATTCCAGAACTTATCAAATGAGATATCTATTATATTAAAAAAACGAGCACTCCCCACAAAGAGTGCCCGCTTAACTCTTGCATCACAAGAACAAAACTTATCTCGTTGAAATCGTAATCATCTCAGCTACAGCATCGGCTAATCGTTGCACTCCCTCCTGGGTCTGTTCATGTGTGGTATAGGAATAATTCAACCGGAAGGTATTCTGTCCGCTCCCATCGCAATGAAAAACATCGCCGGGTACAAAGGCCACCCCCTTTTCAACCGCCTTAGCCAAAAGCTGACGGGCATTTATCTCGTCGGGCAATTCTACCCATAGAAACAAGCCCCCTTCGGGTTGAGTCCATTTCACCCTGGATGGCATGAATTCCTCCAAAGCATTGAGCATAACCTGCTGTTTCTCTCCATATATCTTCACATTCCGCTGAATGTTTGCATCAAATTGATCCTGTTCCAGATATTCCAGTGTTAAGGCCTGAACAAAGGTGGAGGAACAAATATCTGCCGTTTGCTTAATCAGAGCTAACTTCTCAATCAGAAGAGGATGTGCCAGAATCCATCCCAGGCGAAACCCCGGAACAAAAGTTTTGGAAAAGGTGCCCAAAGTAATTACTCTTCCACTTGCATCTAAACTGTAAAATGTTGGCTGCGCTTCGCCTTGGTAGCGCAACTCACGATAGGGGCTGTCCTCCAGAATCAGAAGATCGAATTTCTCGACAATCTGAAGAATCTCCAAGCGTCTGAATCGAGGCATGGTAATCCCCGTTGGATTCTGGAAATCGGGAACCAGGTAGAGAAAACGTGGTTGTTGTCCTTTTTGTATCAATTCCTCAACTTTGGCCTCCAGATGACTGGCAGACAATCCCTGTTCATCTAAAGGAATACCAACCATTTGTGCATCGTAGGATTTAAATGCATCAATCCCTCCAAGATAGGAAGGCAAGCCGCAAAGCACCACATCCCCTGGATTGATTAGCAGACGTGAAACGAAATCCAATGCTTGCTGAGAGGCACTCACCATCATTACATTTTCCGTTCGTACCTCTACCCCTTCATTTTGGTAGCGCTGGGCAATCTTTTCTCTTAGTGCTTTCAATCCAAGCGTATCGGAATACTGCAGGGCCTGAGCCCCCTTTTCCCGAAGCATTTTTTCGGAAAGGGAAGCCAACTCTTCTGCCGGGAAGGATTCCGGTGAGGGCAACCCTCCGGCAAAGGAGATAATGTTGGGCTGTGCAATCAGCTCCACAATCTCCTTAATGGCTTTTCCGTCCAGCCGTTGGGCCCGATCGGAAAGTTTATTTTGTAAAAATTCTTTCATTTTTGATTTAGCTGTGAAATGTAATAGCACACTGATAGCACTGATAAAACAGATTTACACTGATCTTCAATTATTATATTCTAAATCTTATCGGTGAACATCTTTTGCATCTGTGTCATCTGCGTACTTTTTAGATTATAAACTGGAAAAGGTCAGTTTTATCGTTCAGATATTCGGCATGGAAGTTTCGCTCCTCCATTCTTCGCTTCAGTCCTGCCAAATCGGAAGGTTTCTGCAACTCGATGCCGATCACCGCAGGACCTCGTTCCCGACTGTGCTTCTTGTAGTACTCAAAGTGGGTAATGTCATCACCTGGTCCAAGTACCTCGCTTACGAATTGCTTCAAAGCTCCGGCACGCTGCGGAAAACGAACAATAAAGTAGTGCTTTAGTCCTTGGTAAAGCAGGGAACGCTCTTTGATCTCTTCCATTCGGGTGATATCGTTGTTACTACCACTAAGCACGCACACCACATTTTTGCCGTTAATTTCCTCACTCATCAATTCCAATGCAGCAATAGACAAGGCACCTGCTGGTTCAGCAACAATGGCATCCTCATTGTACAACCTCAAAATGGTAGAGCAAATTAGTCCCTCCGGAACCACCAGGACATCATCCAACACCTCGCGGCAAATATCAAAAGTGAGATCCCCCACTCGCTGAACAGCAGCACCATCCACAAACTTATCAATTTGCCCCAAAGTTACAGGAGATCCGGACGCCAGAGAATCTTTCATGGAAGGGGCACCAGCGGGTTCCACCCCAATTATTTTGGTATGAGGACTAAACTGTTTCACCCAGGCACCAAGCCCGGAAGCCAATCCTCCCCCACCAACAGGAACAATCAGGTAATCAATTGGGGCATCGGTTTGTTCCAAAATCTCCAGTCCAACAGTTCCCTGTCCTTCAATTATCTTCGGATCATCAAAGGGAGGAATGTAGGTTTTGCCCTGTACACGTGCTTCGGCCAGAGCACGAGCGGAAGCCTCATCGAAAGTATCGCCGGAGAGAATCACCTCCACATATTCTGCTCCGAACATCTTCACCTGCTTTATCTTCTGCTTGGGAGTGGTTTCGGGCATAAAAATACGACCGTAACACTTTAGTTTCTTACAGGAGAAAGCCACGCCCTGAGCATGATTACCAGCACTGGCACAAACAATTCCTCTCTCCAACTGTTCGGTAGTTAGACTGGATATCTTGTTGTAGGCGCCACGGATTTTATAGGAACGGACCTGCTGTAAATCTTCCCGCTTTAGCATTACATTCGCCTGGTAACGACCGGAAAGATTAAGGTTCTGAAACAAAGGTGTAGTCTGAACCACCGATCCGATTCTTTTCGCGGCCTGCTCTATGGCTTTTGTATTCGGGTAGTATTTTGTTTTTGTATTTTCCATTATCTATTCAAAAAGTAGACAGGTCATGACCTGTCCTTACTATAAAAGTTGTCTGCCTAGGATTCCCCCTCACATTCGCAGGTTGCTAAAACATGATTGGCCAACCAATCGCCTACTTCCGAGGTTTTCTTTGGATTTTCAGCATTGATATCTTCGGTGCAGTATCCAGCTTCAAGGGAGGCATTCACAGCCTCCTCGATGCAAGCAGCTTCCTCCTTCAGTCCCAATCCAGCTTCCAAAAGCAAGGCAGCAGAAAGAACTGTTCCCAATGGATTGGCAATATCTTTACCGGCCGCTTGGGGATAGGATCCGTGAATGGGTTCAAACACCGAGGTCTTTTCTCCAACCGATGCAGAAGGTAGTAATCCCAACGAACCGGTAATCACACTGGCCTCATCGGTTAGGATATCCCCAAACATATTTTCGGTTACCATCACATCAAATTGTGCCGGATTCTGAATCAGCTGCATGGCCGCATTGTCCACAAAAAGGTAGGAAGTCTCCACTTCTGGATATTCTTTCTCCAATCCCTGAGCGGTTTCTCGCCACAAACGGGAAGTCGCCAATACATTGGCCTTATCTACCACAGTTAATTTTTTGCGACGCTGCATAGCCAACTCAAAAGCTTTTCGGCAGATGCGTTCAATTTCAAATTTGGAGTAAACACAGCTATCGAAAGCAGTCTCCCCATTTTCGGTTCTCCCCTGAGGTTGTCCAAAATACAGCCCCCCGGTCAATTCCCGAACAACAGTGAAATCAACACCCTTCACCCGATCCTCTTTCAATGGGGATTTATGCAATAACTTTTCGAAGGCCTTTACCGGTCGAATGTTGGCATACAAGCCCAATTGTTTTCTCATAGCGAGCAACCCCTGCTCGGGCCGCACCCTGGCCGAAGGATCGTTATCGTACCTGGGATCGCCAATGGCTCCAAACAGTACGGCATCACTTTCCAAACAAATCGTTAGGGTCTTTTGAGGAAAAGGATCTCCCACTTCATCAATAGCCGAAGCACCTACAAGGGCTTCGGTGTATTCAAATTGATGGTTAAACTTTTTGGCCACCGCATCCAATACTTTGCGTGCCTGTGCTACGATTTCGGGACCGATACCATCACCGGCTAATACTCCAATATTGTATCTCATCTTTTTTGATTTACTATTTTAAAAAACTCGTTGCCCTGAGTCTGCAAGTAGCAAGGAGTAAGTGCCAAGAAAATGTTGTCATTGGTTACTTGACACTTGGGACTTGACACTTGGGACTAATTTTCTATCAAATTCAACATCCTGGAAGTTGCCTTTATTGCCGCCTCCACCTGGTCGGGATCCAGCCCCCTGGTTTTAAATTCCCGATTCTGGTACTCCCAGGTGATCAAGGTTTCCACAAGAGCATCCGTTTTTCCACCGGGTGGAATTCGTACCTGGTAATCCACCAGCAAAGGTTGCTCCTTTCCCAGTCGTTTGTAGATCTTCCAAAGGGCTTTCATAAAAGCATCGTACTGACCATCGCCTGATGCTGTCCCTTCATGCACCTCTCCGTACAATTCCAGGTTTACCGAGGCAAAAGGGCGCATTCCTCGTGTAGCAGACAGGGAGTAGTGCAAAATTCGGATGGGTGCATCTTCCCGGGAGTGGTTCAGAGCTTCCGAAACGATATAGGGAAGATCCTCTTTGGTCACCATCTCCTTTTTATCACCCAAATCAATCACCTTTTGAGTCACCTTGCGCATGGTTTCCTCATCCAGGGTTATGCCCAACTCCTCCAGATTCTTCCTAATATTGGCCTTCCCCGATGTTTTACCAAGGGCATACTTCCGCTCACGACCAAAACGTTCGGGCATCAGCGAGTTAAAGTAGAGTTGATCCTTGGAGTCTCCATCGGCGTGCACACCACAGGTTTGGGTAAACACATTCTCGCCCACCAGGGGCTTATTGCCCGGGATACGAATTCCGGAAAATGACTCCACCAATCGACTCACAATATTGATCTTGGTTTCATCCACCTCTATTTTGCATTGCATTTGATCCTTCAAAACCCCAACAACAGAAGCCAATGGGGCATTTCCTGCTCTTTCACCCAAACCGTTTACGGTTGTATGAACTCCCTGAACACCTGCCAGAACAGCTGAATAAACATTTGCCAGAGCCAGATCATAATCGTTGTGGGCATGGAAATCGAAGTGCAATTCCGGATAACGCTCCTTACAGGCATAGCAGAAATCAAATGCCTGCACCTGGTTCAGCACTCCAAGGGTATCCGGCAACATGAAACGCCGTATTCCTTCTCCCTTCAATGCATCCAATAAGAACCACACATAATCCCGGGAGGTCTGCATTCCATTGGACCAATCCTCCAGGTAGAGATTTACCTCCATCCCCAACTCTTTGGCATAGCGAACACTTTCGAGCACATTCGCAACATGCTCCCGAGGATTTTTTCGCAATTGACCTTCCAGATGCTTTAAGGATCCCTTGGCCAAAAGATTTACTACCCGGGCCCCACTCTGATAAATCCAATCAAGGGAAGCTTTGCCATCCACAAAAGCCAATATCTCCACCTTCTCCAAACATTCATGCTTTTGGGCCCAGGCAGCAATTTTCCTCACTGCCTGAAACTCACCCTCCGAAACCCTGGCCGAAGCCACCTCCACCCGGTCCACCTTAAGCGATCCAAGCAAGAGCTTAACCACCTCCAACTTCTCCTCTGCAGTAAAGGAAACACCGGAAGTTTGCTCCCCGTCACGCAGGGTGGTATCCATGATCTCTATTTTTCGTAGTTCGTTCATTTATTACTATTTATCTGAGAAGCACAATTCCACGCGAAGTGCACAAAGATTTTTACAGAAAACGCAAAAAGAAATATCGCCCCTTTGTGTTTTTTGCAGTTCCCTGGCGACCTTAGCGTGAAACGCTACTTAATCTCTTTTACACTCATATTCCTCGATCTCACCCTTTCGGCTCAGGAGGTAATCAATGTCATCGAATCCATTGAGCAGGCAATCCTTTTTATAAGGGTTGATCTCAAAAGCTTCACTTTCTCCATTCAAACTGATGGTTTGCGCTTCCAGATCCACCACAACTTTAGCATTAGCATCCTTGTCAATAGCAGCAAACAGTTTCTGTAAAAATGTTGGAGAAACTTGAACGGGCAGCACTCCATTGTTCAGAGCATTGTTGCGGAAGATATCGGCAAAAAAGCTACTCACCACCACTTTAAAACCATAATCGTGAATGGCCCAGGCAGCATGTTCGCGGGAGGATCCACTGCCGAAATTCTTTCCGGCAACCAGCACACTCCCCTTGTATTTAGGATTGTTCAATACGAAATCTTCTATTACCTGATTGTCGGAAGTAAATCGCCAATCTCGAAACAGGTTTTCACCAAATCCCTCCCGGCTGGTCGCCTTTAGAAACCGGGCCGGGATAATCTGGTCAGTGTCCACATTCTCCACTGGAAGTGGCACCATGGACGATTCAAGTTTAGTAAATTTATCTATGGGCATGATTTTCTTTTTTAGTCACAAGTATCAAGACCATAGTGGCAAGTTTACTTGCTCCTCATCTCTCGTTACTTGTCACTTGTTACTAGCTACTTGTTACTTAATTAACTTTCGGGGATCGGTGATGTATCCGGTTACAGCGGCGGCGGCGGCAGTCAACGGACTGGCCAGCATGGTACGGGCACCGGGACCTTGTCGTCCCTCAAAGTTTCGGTTCGAGGTGGAAACACTGTACTTTCCTGCCGGAATCTTGTCCTCATTCATAGCCAGACAAGCCGAACACCCCGGTTGTCGGAATTGGAATCCCGCCTCTTCCAGAATTTCCACCAAACCTTCCTGGCGAATCTGCTTCTCCACCTGCTTTGATCCGGGAACAATCCAGGCCGTCACATGCTCCGCCTTTTGCTTCCCTTTCACCAGAGAGGCAAAAGCCCGAAAATCCTCTATTCGCCCATTGGTACAGCTTCCTACAAAAACATAGTCCACCTTTTTTCCTAGCATCTCGTCTCCAGCCTGAAACCCCATGTAATCCAATGATTTTTGGAAGGTGGGCCACTCCGAACCATCTACAGATTCCTTTCCGGGAATTGCGCCATCTACGCCTACACCCATTCCGGGATTGGTACCGTAGGTTATCATCGGGGCAATATCTGCGCCATCAAACTGGTACTCCTTGTCGAAAACTGCTCCCTCATCGGTCTTTAAAGTTTTCCATTCGGCCACAGCTTTCTCCCACTCTTCACCTCGGGGAGCGAACTCACGCCCCTTTACATAGTCAAAAGTGGTTTCGTCTGGAGCAATCATACCGCCACGGGCACCCATCTCAATACTCATATTACAAACAGTCATTCGTCCCTCCATACTTAAGGATCGAACGGCACTACCTGCAAATTCAACAAAGTAGCCCGTAGCCCCACCGGTTCCCAGCTGGGCAATAACATAGAGTACCAAATCCTTGGCTGTAACACCCGGCTCCAATTCTCCATCCACGGAAATAAGCATCTTCTTCGGTTTGGGCTGAAGGATGCACTGAGTCGCCAGAACCATCTCCACTTCGCTGGTTCCGATTCCAAAAGCGACAGCACCAAAAGCTCCATGGGTTGAGGTGTGACTGTCACCACACACCAGAGTCATCCCGGGTTGGGTATGCCCCAGTTCAGGTCCTACTACATGCACTATCCCATTGTAGGGATGATTCAAGCCATAAAGGGGAACTCCATGCTTTTCACAGTTGGCGGTCAGGGTTTCCACCTGCTTTCTCGATAGCTCATCCTTTATAGGTAGATGCTGATCGAGGGTTGGAATATTGTGATCGGGGGTTGCAATCGTATTGTTGGGACGAAACACCTTCAGGTTCCGCTGACCCAAACCGGCAAAGGCCTGAGGACTTGTTACTTCATGTATCAAATGCTTGTCGATATAGACAACGCTTGGGCCATCTTCCACCTGCTCAACCACGTGAGCATCCCAAACTTTATCAAATAATGTTTTTGCTTGCATCTTTTCTGCTTTTTCAGTTAAACCGATTACATTGAGGATTTCTAAAATTGAAGAAATTTCCCGATTGCTGTCATCCTGAATTTATTTGCTCTCAGCAAACTCGATTCAGGATCTCACAATCAAATTCAAACAGATTCTAAAACAAGTTCAGAATGACGTAAGATTTCATTTTAGTGCACTCTCAATTGTATCGGCACAATACCATGAGTTATTGGAATAATAAATGGTATCACAATATCTTAGACAGGGCATCTACCAAAGCTTCCACCGATGCCGTAATAATGTCTTCATTGGCACCAAAGCCATGGTAAACACAGCCTCCGTGCTCCAGTTGAACATGAACCTTCCCCAGGTCATCACTTCCCCGAGTCAATGCCTGCACAAGGAATTCACCCAGCACAAACTCCCGATCAATCAGCTTCTTTACTGCATTGAAACAGGCGTCTATTGGCCCATTCCCTTCGGCAGTTGCAGCACAGCTTTTTCCACGGATGTTCAGGTGAACGGTTGACATGGGCACAGTCGATTTTCCAGCCACCACCTGCAAGAGTTCCAACTGAACAGATTTTTCGGTTCCGTTATCCGCCCCCATTAATTCATGCAAATCCTGCTCGCTCAAATTCTTCTTCTGATCGGCCATGGCCAAAAAGCGAGTGTAGGTTTTGCTCAGTTCACGGGCTTCCAAATTATAGCCCAGATTCTGTAAGTGATGATTCAAAGCAGCACGTCCGCTTCGGGCTGTCAATACAATGGCCGACTCCTTCACCCCTACGTCTGCCGGGTCGATGATCTCGTAATTCTCGCGGTTTTTCAGCACTCCATCCTGATGAATACCAGAGGAATGAGCAAAGGCATTGCGCCCCACAATGGCCTTATTGGCCTGCACCGGCATATTCATCAAGGAGGAAACCAAACGACTGGTCGCGAATATTTCCTTTGTATCAATCTCAGTATGGAAGGGCAAGTCGTGGTGAGTTTTGGTTGCCATCACCACCTCCTCCAGGGAAGTGTTACCGGCACGCTCACCAATTCCATTGATCGTTACTTCCATCTGGCGGGCACCGTTCATCACTCCACTCAGTGAATTGGCCGTTGCCATCCCCAAATCGTTGTGACAATGAGTTGATAGAATCGCTTTGTCCATATTGGATACGTTCTCCATCAGATATCGAATCTTAGCCCCGTACTCCGAAGGCAAACAATAACCAGTGGTATCAGGGATATTGATTACCGTAGCTCCAGCTTTGATCACCGCCTCTACAACACGAGCCAGGTAAGCATTATCGGAACGCCCGGCATCCTCGGCATAAAACTCCACATCCTCCACGTATCTTTTAGCGTACTTCACAGCACGAACCGCACGGTCCAAAATCTCATCCGGATTGGAGTTCAACTTAAACTGAATATGGTAGGGGGAAGTCCCGATACCGGTATGAATTCGTCCTCGTTTTGCATATTGTAATGCCTCCGCCGCAGCGTCAATATCCTTTTCCACAGCCCGGGTCAGGGCGCAAATGGTAGGATTGCTAACTGCTTTGGAGATCTCGACGACCGACCGGAAATCTCCCGGACTTGAGACCGGGAATCCGGCCTCAATCACATCCACCCCAAGGGCTTCCAGGGACCGTGCTACCTCGATCTTCTCGATGGTATTCAACTGGCATCCCGGCACCTGCTCGCCATCGCGTAGGGTGGTGTCGAAAATGAAAATTCTATCGCTCATTTGGTTTGGTTAATAGTTAGTTATTAGTAGCAAGTCACAAGTACCAAGTTACAAGACCGGCTTTGAATGGCTACTTGCCACTAGTTATTTGCTTCTTTTTAATTTTCTGGTCTCAATTTACGAACTTGTGCTCCGGCCTGCCATAGCTCTGATTCACGGATCTCTTTCAATTCAGACTCCAGTTTCTCACGGTAATCGGACTTACTTCCGGCTTCGATCACCACCCGAGCTTCTTCTCCGGAACTTACACTTCCGTATAGCTCATCGAAAACCGGAGCTGTTGCTTCACGGAATTTGTGTCGCCAATCCAGGGCGCCTCGTTGTGCTGTAACCGAAGTATTTGCATACATCCAGTCCATACCGTTTTCAGCAACCAATGGCATTAAACTCTGGGTTAGCTCCTCCACTGTTTCGTTGAAAGCCTCGGAAGGAGAGTGACCGTTCTTTCGCAAGCAATTGTACTGTGCCTCAAACAATCCGGCCAGAGCCCCCATCAGGATGCCACGCTCACCAGTCAAATCGGAGAATACTTCTTTTTTAAAGTCGGTCTCGAACAGGTAGCCCGATCCTACTCCAATTCCCAATGCAACTACACGTTCCCTTGCTCTTCCGGTTGCATCCTGGAACACTGCATAGGAGGAGTTCAGTCCTTTGCCCTCAACAAACAATCTTCGAAGTGAGGTTCCGGAGCCTTTGGGTGCAACAAGAATCACATCCACATCGGCCGGAGGTACAATTCCGGTCTGCTCCTTATAAGTCACGCCAAATCCATGAGAGAAGTAAAGAGCCTTTCCGGCAGTCAGATGTTTCTTTACAGTAGGCCAAAGGGCAATCTGCCCGGCATCTGAAAGCAGGTACTGGATTACGGTTGCCTTTTGACAAGCTTCCTCAATCTCAAAAAGGTCTTCACCTTCTACCCAACCATCATTCAGGGCTTTCTGCCAGGAGGGCGAATCCTTTCGTTGTCCAACGATCACCTTGAAACCGTTGTCTTTCAGGTTCAGGCTTTGTCCAGGACCTTGCACCCCGTAACCGATCACCGCTACGGTTTCATCCTTCATTATTTCACGTGCCTTCTCCAATGGGAATTCATCACGTGTTACTACTTGTTCTTCTACTCCTCCAAATTTTATCGTTGCCATTTTGTATTTGTTTATTTTGGGTTATACATTATCATTTAAATCATTTCATACAGGAGCATTGAATTAGCTCCATCTTATTACGGCGCAAAAGATCTTTATCACTTCGTGTCAGATTTCTGCTGCGCCGTTTATCACAGTTATTAAGGGGTACTAAGGTTCTCCCCTTTTAAGATGTGACAAACAGCCATTCCCGATCTGGTTTTATTCATCCTTTGGCTCTTGAAAAAGAACTAAAAACAAATGCAACAAATGAGCTTTGATTTAGCTCCTTCTCATTACGGCGCAAAAGATCTATATCTCTTCGTGTCAGATTTCTGCTGCGCCGTTTTTCACAGTTATTAAGGGGTACTAAGGTTCTCCCCTTTTAAGATGTGACAAACAGACGTTCTCAATCTGGTTTTATTCATCCTTTGGCTCTTGAAAAAGAACTAAAAACAAATGCAACAAATGAGCTTTGATTTAGCTTCTTCTCATTACGGCGCAAAAGATCTTTATCACTTCGTTTCAGATTTCTGCTGCGCCGTTTTTCACAGTTATTAAGGGGTACTAAGGTTTTCCCCTTTTAAGATGTGACAAACAGCCGTTCCCGATCTGGTTTTATTCATTCTTTGGCTCTTGAACAAAGACTAAAAACAAATGCAACAAATGAGCTTTCATTTAGCTCCTTCTCATTACGGCGCAATTGATCATCTGCTCTTTGATTTTGGTTTGCGCGGCGCCGTTTTACAAGTTGCCATTCCACCCCCGGACTAAAGTCCGGGACTATTAAGGTTCAACCCCTTTGAGGATGTAGGATCAGCTCCTTATTACTTGTAACTCGCCACTTGAAACTTGTTCCCCTTCTGCTTGCGGCTTGAAGCTTGAAGCTTATCTTCCCTCTAATTTCTTGCTACTTGCGACTAACTTCTTGCCTCTTCTATACCGTCAATTCCTTCAAATAGCTCGTAAACTCCTTGCGCTGCCGGGAGATGGCCACACGGCCCGATCGTGCAAATTGCAAGACGCCGTAACTCTCCAACTGACTGAACAGGGATTGGGTTTCGGCCTTGTACCCCACCTTCTCGATTACCAGGAACTCCGGATCTACAGAAAGGATGCGGGCATGATTGTCGCGAACAATGGCCTCCAGATTGCCGTTCAAACTGGGCGAATTGGCGATCTTGTACAGGGCAATCTCCTGGTGGATGATATCGCCCGACTCAAAGTAGAGAGCTTTCAGCACGCCGATGCGCTTCTCAAGCTGCTTCACTACCTTTTCGATCTGCTGCTCAGGCATTCGCACTACAATAGTGTAGCGATATACGCCTTTTACCTCCGATTCCGAGGCGGTTATACTTTCAATATTCAGCTTGCGCCGGGTAAATACTATGGTTACCTGGTGCAGCAAACCAATGCTGTTCTCTGAGAAAATGGTTATAGTATATTCTTTTTCCATGGGAAACTTTTTATACAATGTCTGTCGCCCCTTCAGGGCTCTAAATATTAATTATTTCTACCTCAGGACGATGCCCCTGGCTGTAATCTAAAGCCCCTTCAGGGCTCCGGTGTTAAACTTCATCGTAATTCTTGAAGCTTACGGCTAGTAGCTTGCAGCTATTCCTGCTATTCAAGCTTCATCTCCGAGACTGTTCCGCCCGGCGGTATCATGGGCATTACATTGCTTTCCTTCTCCACCACTACTTCCAGGAAGCAAGCCTCATCACTTTGCAATAGCTCATCCAGTGCCGGCTCCAGATCCTCCCTTGCACTGATTCGTCTGGCCTTTAATCCGTAGCCCTCCACAATCTTCACAAAATCGGGATTCTCCATTTCGGTAAAGGAGTAGCGACGGTCGAAAAACAGATCCTGCCACTGACGAACCATGCCCAGGAAGGAATTGTTCAATACCACAATCTTCACCGGTAGCTTGTACTGCTTGATGGTAGCCAGTTCCTGAATGGTCATCTGGAAACCGCCGTCGCCGATTACAGCAACAACCTGCTGTTGGGGATTTGCAATTTTAGCACCTACCGAGGCTGGCAATCCAAAGCCCATGGTTCCCAATCCACCGGAAGTAATTTGCGTATGCGATTGCCTAAACTGATAGTAACGGGCACAGGTCATCTGGTGCTGTCCCACATCGGAACAAAGAATCGCTTTTCCATCGGTCTTTTCCGAAATATTGCGCACGACCTCAGCCATATTGATCTCCTCCTTTTGGGAGTAGGCCTGCTTTTGAATAACGGTCTCCATCTCTACCTCGTGGTATTGCGCAAAAGACTTTAACCATTCCTTTCTTTCTCCGGCTTCCACTCGATGGGTCAATGCAAACAAAGCCTCTTTGGCATCCGCCAATACCGGAACATCTACCTGAACATTCTTGTTGTGCTCCGAAGGATCGATATCAATGTGAACAATCTGGGCCTGTCGGGCATAAGTTTCGGTATTCCCGGTTACCCGGTCGTCGAAACGCATCCCTACCGCAATCAGTACATCACACTCATTGGTATTCCTGTTGGGTGCGTAGTTGCCATGCATTCCCAGCATCCCCACATACAAAGGATGATCGGCAGGAAAAGACGACAAACCCAAAAGGGTACATCCCACAGGAATCTGAGCTTTTTCGGCAAAGGCCATCAACTCTTTTTCCGCATTGGCAAGTAATACGCCCTGTCCGGCCAGAATCATTGGCATTTCAGCCTGATTGATCAATTTGGCAGCGGCATCCAATTCATCCGGATTTAGCTGGGGCCAGGGTTGATAGGACCGTAAGCCCTCGCACTTTTTGTAGCTGTATTCGCATAGCTGCTGCTGAGCATCCTTTGTGATATCGATCAACACCGGACCGGGACGTCCCGACCTGCTGATATAAAATGCCTTGGCCATCACCTCCGCAATTTCATCTGCACTGGTGATCTGGTAGTTCCACTTACAGGCAGGCATGGATATCCCCACGATATCGGTTTCCTGGAAAGCATCGGTTCCCAGTAGCCCGCTCCCAACCTGCCCGGTGATCACCACCAAAGGAGTTGAATCCAGGTAGGCATCGGCCAAACCGGTGATTACGTTGGTAGCACCTGGGCCGGAAGTGGTAAAACATACACCAACCTTCTTGCTTATGCGGGCATAGGACTGGGCGGCATGCATGGCACCCTGCTCATGCCGCGTAAAATAGTGGTTCAAATGATCCTGGTAATCGTACAGGGAATCATAAACCGGCATAATTGCTCCTCCAATGTAGCCAAACAGGGTATCCACATCTTCTTCCAAAAGACACTTCAGAAGTATCTCTGCTCCGGACATTCGGGGATTGGATGAATTTGTCATTTTTATCTTAGTTTTCAGGGTTATACTACCGGGGTTAGAACCGGCGCAATTCGTATTTTTTGTTTTTCAGATTTTTGCCTATCTGAATAATTGGGCTTTGGTTTTTATTGTAATGGGCAAAACCCGCTTAAAGAGAAGAAAGCTAGTTGGTGCTTCCCAACAATTCTGTGCTTTAATAATCCTCCTCTTTCCCAAATTCTGATCTAAATATTCTTTCTAAAAAGGAGCAGAAGCAACCCAGTTGTAATGGGAAAATGCTATGGACACCGGGTCGCCTCCGTCCTTCATTTGAGGGTTTTCAAAAAATGAAATTCTCGTCATTCTGAACTTGTTTCAGAATCTCACAATCAGAGATCAACAGATCCTGAAACGGGTTCAGGATGACAGCAATTTAGAGTTCTATTCATTTTTGAAAGCCCGCTAAAAAATGATTATATAATCCTCACAGCTCCCTTATCGGCCGAGGAAACCATTTTGGCGTAGGCTTTCAATGCCTTGGATACCTCCCGGTTTCGTCCTCTGGGCGTATAGGCTTCCTGCCCATGCGTCTCCTCTTCGATTCGCCTGACTGCCATCTCCCCGTCCGACACCCTGACTCGAAGAATTCGATTGGGGATACTAATTTCAATTTCATCTCCGTCTCTCAACAAAGCGATGGGGCCTCCTGCCGCAGCTTCGGGAGAAACATGCCCAATGGACAATCCCGAAGTTCCGCCAGAGAACCGGCCGTCGGTGATCAGTGCACAACTGGCGCCCAGCCCCATGGATTTAAGGTAGGAAGTCGGGTAAAGCATTTCCTGCATACCCGGTCCACCTGCAGGCCCTTCGTAACGAATCACCACCACATCACCGGCATCAATCTTTTTGCTCAATATGGCTTCACAAGCCTCTCGCTGAGAATGGTAAACCTTTGCCTTTCCGGTAAATTCGTACACCGATGGGTCTACTCCTGCGGTCTTCACTACACAGCCATCGGGAGCAATGTTTCCGTACAGGATCGCCAAACCACCTTCCTGTGAGTAAGCGTTCTCCACACTTCGGATGCAGCCTTCGGTTCTATCCTCATCCAGCTCCCGGTATACCGAATCCTGGGAGGCAAATTGCAGATTGCGTCCCTTTCGTCCCGGTGCAGAATGGTAGGTTGCCAATGCTTTGTCGCTCACCAAAGAGGATTTCACATCGCAGGAATTCAAGGCAGCTTCCAGACTTGTAAAATCCACACGCTTTAAGCTGGTACTCAAGAGGCCGCCACGATTCAGCTCGCCCAGAATTCCCATTACCCCACCGGCACGGTTCACGTCCTCGATGTAGTAGGATTTGGAATTGGGCGCCACTTTGCAAAGATTGGGCGTACGGCGGGATAGCTCGTCCACATCCTTCATGCTGAAATCCACTTCCGCCTCGTTGGCAATGGCCAGCAGGTGCAGAATGGTGTTGGTAGAACCGCCCATGGCGATATCAAGCGTCATGGCATTGAGGAAAGCTTCGCGGCTGGCAATGGATCGGGGCAATACCCCCTGGTTGCCATCACGGTAGTAAGCAAAGGTATTCTCTACCAGGCATTGAGCCGCTTGCCGAAACAATTCCTTTCTATTTTCGTGAGTTGCTACAAGAGTTCCATTTCCCGGAAGCGCCAGTCCCAATGCCTCGGCCAGGCAGTTCATGGAGTTGGCGGTGAACATTCCGGAACAGGATCCGCAGGTGGGACAAGCAGACTCCTCCACATCCTTCAGCTCCTCATCGCTCACAGACTCATCCCCGGCTTTCACCATGGCATCCACCAGGTCAAGACGCTCGCCGCGAGCTTCGCCGGCTTCCATAGGACCACCTGAAACAAAAACCGTTGGCAGGTTCAAACGCATGGCCGCCATCATCATCCCGGGGGTGATTTTGTCGCAGTTGGAGATGCAAACCATGGCATCCACCTTGTGGGCATTGCAAACGTACTCCACACTATCGGCGATCACCTCGCGGGATGGCAGGGAATACAGCATGCCGTCGTGGCCCATGGCGATACCGTCGTCGATGGCAATGGTGTTGAATTCCGCAGCAAAGCAGCCCATCTTTTCGATCTCCTGCTTCACCATCTGGCCTACCTGGTGCAGGTGGGCATGCCCCGGAACAAACTGGCTGAAAGAGTTCACCACCGCGATCACCGGCTTGCCGAACATCTCCTCCTGCATGCCGTTGGCACGCCACAGACTACGGGCTCCGGCCATGCGGCGACCTTGCGTGCTTTGTGAACTTCTCAATGGATTTTTATACATGGTTGTTTAAGTCTTTTATATTCTTAATTTTTTGTCGATTCAAATTGATCTTGAAAATCATATTCTGCTTACAACACTCTCAATTTATTCTCTTTCGCTCAAGCCGCTGGGCTCATACTTTTCTCCTTAATGAGAAAAGTTTGCAAAAGAATCAAGCCAATCGGAACCTCAGTAATGTTTCAAATGAACCTAGTAGCTACGCCTCTCGGCCGATTGGCAAAACCCGCTCAAGAGGATGTGACCAAAATCCTGCATCCATTTAGGCCTGTGCCACTATTCGTAATTTTCAATTCGTGTTCATCCGTTATTATTCGTGTTTTCATTTCGTATCATTCAAAAAAAAAGCGCCCTTCCTGTGTGGGAAGAGCGCTTTAAAAAATTAACATATCTGAGTTAAAGTATTAGCGTACACTTCCCTGGTCCCACTCCGACTAGAATGAGAATAATAATAATGACAATAATATTTACGTTCAATAATTGCATGTGCGATAACCAGTTGTACAACCTGGGTTCAATTAAACAATCCTTCTATTTGTAACACTTACGCCGGAAATCAACTTCCCATTTTCAAATCGTCATCCTGAACTTGTTTCAGGATCTGTCCCGATATTTTTAGAGATTAACTTTCGTTGATCTCGCTAGCTCGATTCCGAAATAAATTGGCTTTGCCGAACTTTGTTTCGGAATGACTTAAGCATTCAAACTAAGTAACTTTAATTCAGCTCAGATTCATAAAAAAAGCCCCTCTCGTTTCCGGGAGGGGCTTGTTGCTATTTAGTTGTTCTGTTCAGTTTACCTTGTAACATACCCTTCCCGCTTCGTGTCCATAAAGAGGACGCGAATAATTCGAATAATGACGATTAGATTGATATGTTTTAAATTTAATTGCATTCTTTTTAATTCTGTTTTTTCTGGCATCGTCCCGATCAAAAAAATTATTTTTATAGTCTAAACAATAAAATCTTTTTCCCTGATCGCTGTGACGAATGTACGCAACAAAGGTAAAGTGAAAAATCAAAAAAATCCAAATCCTACGATGCCCAAACCCTGTTTTTGGGACAGTTTTTAAACCTGCCATCCTCTCCCAAACGCCCATTTTTACAGGAACTTCAAGACGAAGTAAAATTTTTCCATTTTTTTTATTTCCAAGCCTCTTTTTGAAGGGATAAATTTCCTGTTTTTTATTTTTTCAGGGATTGAGGGGTCTAAATTTTGGAGGCAAATTAACAAAAAATTGGATCGATATAATTTTAGCGGGTAAAATGAGTATTCCTCTACAAGACTATTTTTCTAAAAAGATCTAGCCTCATATTTCTTTTACTATTTTCGCTCAAGCCGCGGGGCTTTTACTTTCTTCCTTAATGAAGAAAGTAAACAAAGAAATCAAGCCAATCGGAACCTCAGTAATGTTTCAAATGAACCCAGTAGCTACGCCTCTCGGCCGATTGGCAAAACCCGCTCAAAAAGTATTGCCCCAAAGGAAGCACCATCCTTAAACATTAGTATCACAACCCAGAACAAAAACAATCAAACTTTAAGATATGGATCATGTTTCGTTTTAACAATGCCAACACGCTCGATTAAAGTTACTGCAATCCGGAATAAGGAGTTTGTATGTGTAATTTTTTTTACCGTCCAAGTAATTCTTTCAATGTTGAATAATGACTATCCACTTCCTCAGAAATTCGTTTGTTCAAGACATTCAGGGAGTGTTCGGAAAGATACCAGCCCAGGGGAACCTCATCCAGGGGAACATCCAGCTTCATATCGATGTAGCCTTCCCTGCCTACTTCCTGAATCACTCTGGCCCTGGCATAATCCACCTCACCGTCAAAAGCTTTGGTGAGTAGGGAAACAAAGGGTTGGGTGAACTCATTAAAAGATCCAACTTCCCGAATCTTGTTGCTTCGACTGCGTATGGTAATGAGGTAGGGCAAAAATCGGACGGAGAATTGATTCGCCTCGTTCCAATCGTGAATGCCCCTGATAATTTCTCCGGCTGTGGTTACGCCCGAATTATCAAAATAGCCCCCATCGGCCACATGCCCCCATAGTTTGCCGTCCCTTCCGGGAATGCCAGCAGCAGGCGTAATGTACGGAAACCGTGAACTTAGCGAGATAGCCGTACTCAACGGAATCTGCGAGCCAATGGTATCCATCAAATCAATCACATCATGAAACTGAACATCATTCAACCTCAAGTTGCTGATCACCGCCCGTTTTCCGGTTTCCACCGAGGTGCAGTTGATAAACAGGGAGGGCAACTTTTTGTTCCGGTCCTCCGACCATAAACTACCAAAGGATTCCTTCAGGTGGATACTTTTCCCTTCGAAAACCAGGGTCTTGTAGCAGGCATCCTCCCAGGAGCGTTCCAGCCCCCGGGCCCTGTCGAATGCATTTATCCCGAGGGGGATGAACAGCTGCAATAAATCGGGAAAAACCATGGATGCAGTGAGGGGGGAAAGGAAATCCTTACCCAGTGCCGACTGTGCGTACTTCAACTTATTGAGTCGCATTCCGCTTTGATGATCCTCCCGCAGCAGCTGGTTAAAAATGGCCGCCCCCAGCGATCCCCCCGAAACCGTACTAAAAGCAAAGATATGATCGGCAAAGGAAGGGATGGTATCACTCAGTGCCGACAAGAGGGAGCCCGACCAGTAGGCCGAACGACTGCCCCCGCCCTCCACGGCGATAACGAATACCGGGAAGGTTTTCACATCCTCCGGCAGGTTACGGGCCTCCACCCATTTCCCGAAATGCTCCTGCAAATTGTCTCTTGGTCCAACGGGCTGATTGAGCCTGTCGATTTGGTTGTTGCCGTTAAAGAAGCTACTAAACAGAACCAATAGAAGCAGAGAGAAGTTAAAGTAACGAAAATACCGGGTATTGACAATGGCTATTACGCAAGCAATGGAAATCCAGGCCGAAAGGGCCGAAAGTACAATAGCCGCCGGACCGATGAACTGAAGTATGGGGATGGCAAAAATGCTTAAGTAGGTAAAAAACAGAAAGAGCAACCAGAATACAACAATCAGAAGATTGTACCGGGAGTGCAGGGTTCGGGTAAAGAGGCTGGGGCCGAGTTCCCGAATCATCACCTCCTTCCTTTCCGCCTCCTCCAATCTAAGATCGAACTCACAGATGTTGTCCTGGCAGGTTTTCCAATGGTAATATCCCGAAAAAACCACCAGTAGGAGAAAGAGCAGGACCAAAACACCGGCATCGTAAAGGCTTTTGATGCCATTGGCTTTCAGGTAGGCCACCATGAAAATCCAAAAGGGAGCATTCCCCAGGATAACCGGAATCCGGATCTTGTAGAGATAGATTCGCTGAATGCCCGTAGGTGCAAAGCGGATTCTGGCCAATTTCAGGAGGATGCGGGAACCGTAGTAGATCTGGAAGGACCAGTAGCAAAGGGTGAGCAGAACAAAAAGCTTCTGAAAGGCTTGCCCCTCAAAGTCGCCCAGCGAAATGAGCATGTGTTCTCCCTGGGGCACAATGGCAAGCGAAAAGATCCCCGCCAGCAGCAGCAGTAGAATAAAGCGAAGGGGCCGGGTCAGCTCGTAGATGTCCTTCCGGTTCAAGCTGCGAAAATGGTACACGAAAAGAATGGGCCAGAAAATCAGCCGGAGTAGAATACGGTATTTGGCTTGCAGAAACTTTTTCATGAGACCGAAGGATAAGCACCCAATAAGTTACACAAAAAGCTGCTAAGCCACATCCCTTTTTTCCGGAAAGATATGGGGCCTGCACAAAAAAACTTCAATCCGGATCAACACCCCATAAGAACAGCAAGAACTCCCTTCCTCCGCGACCTCCCCTACCCGATATTACAACTTCATATTATTTTGAAGAAGCTTCTCATCGACATACTCTCTATACCTAGAATCATAATTTGGCATAGAAATATTTAAAAGCTCAGTACCAAGGGCTGTAAATTCAAAAATCTCAATAACTGCATCTTTCACATTAATTTCATCTCCATTAAAATCTAATTTGTAAATCTCAGCACCATCTTCATTTCCCCAAAAGATAAGCCTATTGAATAGGCCAATTTCTTCAAAATACATTAGTTGATCATATTCATAATCGAGACCCAAATGACCGCCAAAAATAATATCATCATTTACTGAAATAATAATAGCTTCATTATCTGTCACATCTGTTTTCAGTATTTTTTCAAGATTCTTTTTACGCATATATACTCGACATCTAAATTCGGAGGCATTCTTGAAAAATTTTGCTTCAAAAGGAGCCATTACCTTTAAAGTGTGCATCAACCTTCTGCTATGCGAACCAGGATTATCAACTTCATCGGCAAGTAGCTTACCCCATAACTCTTGAATATCATCATCAGTACAATTCTGCGACAAATCAAAGAAATCTAAAATCCAACCTTCATTGGGCATATTAGGATCAGATAACTCAGCAGGGAGATACTTGATCGACTTATTAATTATTTTTTCAATATTTAATTGTTTCTTTTCTAATTGAGAAATAAAAAACTTAAAACCTCTGTGTTGGATCTCATTTGAAATCAACTCTGACAATTCCGTTATTACTTTCGACTTTAAATCAGCTTTGGCTTTTCTTACAATATAAGTAGGTTCATATACCTTACCTACCGCACAAGAAATAACCTCAATTAGTTTGGTTATCGGCTCACTTAACTTCCCAACCCCCTCAAAATCAATCTTAATCGGCAAATTACTATTCTCCATGTTACTTTTAGTTTACAAATATCTTTATATTTCTTAAGATAAAAGCCTGCAGTACAATTAATTATTAGGCAATGCGAAAGTTTAGAGCATCTAAACTAAAACAGCAGACCACTACAATAACCTAAACAAAATGTTGATGAGTTACGTTAAGCACGTCCATTCAAATCAGGAAATTTCTCACTTAATTCCATTAGCTCAAAATGCATTTGTTTTCGTTTCAATATTTCTGCTAATGCACGGTAAGCAAAAACATTTCTTGGGTTAAGTCTTAATGATTCTCCAAGAGAAGCAATAGCACTAGCAGCATTATTTTTTATATAAAAGTCATATTCTGCTTGCATTTCTCTCGATATATCGCGTGCTTTTTTATCCATGCTTTTGGTTGCACTTTCCAGAAGTTCATTGATCTTTTCATAATCAAATTCCGTCTTGTCCCTTTTTTTAACAAGACAAGTAAAAAACGCCTGAATATGTAAAATATTTGTTTTAAACCTAACATAGTTATCTTCAGCCCACTTCAAAGCTTTCATATAATCACCATTCCTTAAATATACATTAACGAGTTCCCTCTTAGACCTTGAATGATGTTTATTAATATTCAAAACTTCAAGAAAGTGATTCTCGGCATCTTCCATTCTATCTCCATTTCTATAATAAAAACCTAATAAAAAGTGATAATCTACAAGAGATTCCTCATCATTATCTTTAAAGAAACCTATTACTTCAAAGAATCTATCGTCTTGTTCTCTACAATAAGCTAAGCAAAGCCAGTTTCTAGTCTCTCTTATTATTTGATAATCGAATCTATTCTCATTCTCTAGCAATTTATTTGCCAACTGTATTACTGTTTTATATTGCCTTGCATTATATTCTTTAAGAATTGACTTTTGAATAAAAGACGGTATAAGATACTTTGAAGGTATTGATTGACCTGAGGTAATCATATTATGCAAGGTAAAAAGAAACTCTGCATAATCTTTTTGAATTGTATCATCAAGTGGTTTTCCAAGACTCTCCTTAGTTAATTGATTTATCTTTTCATTATATTTTGAATTTAAAGTTAGCTTAGAACGATTTATATAATCTGCAACTGAGGTATTTAACTTCAAATATTCATGCGTTGAACTAACAGGAAAAAAAAGAGTCAAATCAAATAACCTTTGTATACTTTTATAAACATCTTCTGATTCACCAAAAATACTATACACTAAATCATAACTAATTATCTCAAACTTTGATAATGCAATCAGCATTTGCTTACTTAATTCATCATCATCTAAGAATCTTAATACCGACAAAGCCCTAAATTCATCAAACTCCTCAATATCATCAATATAACGTTTTGCCTCATTTACACCTAAAGAATCTATTAAGTTCGCTGCATAAACAATTTGCCCAGGAATACCTTTAAGATATTCTAAAAAGAACTTTGTATCACTGGGACTAAGTGAATTCTTAATAATATTTAGATACTGAAGAAAAAATGTTTGTGTATCAACCTTGGATAGCTCATTAATTTGGAAATTTAATACATTACCGAGCTTTCTTATTGCAGGAACATAAGGTTTGAATTTTGAAATAAGACAAATTGATATCTGATTTTGAAAATAAGGAGCAGATATAATTTCCTTGAACCATCCAACTAAAGTATGATTTGGTAAGACAATACTTCCTTCATCAATTATAAACAGTATCTCATTATTATCAGTAAACTTTTTCACGTATTCTCTACCTAATTCAATCTTAGATTCAAGCTCTTCTGTTGCTAAATCTTTTTCAAAAACTTCTGGTATAGGTTCTACAAAATTTAATTTATATAAAAAGTCTTCAATACTTTCCTTACTAGAAACGGAAATAGGTACGGGTTCATACCATTTATCAACTATTTGCGTTTTTACTAAACCATTTCTTAAAAATGTCCTACGTCCCATTCCTTCAAAAAAACTTGAAGCAATTATACAAGTAGGTTTTGTGTTATCAATATTAATCAACTTTCTTTCGAACTCTTGCATAATATCATTCCGTCCAACAAACAGATCATTGATATCTCTTAAGTGAGCATATTTTTTAAAGTTACTTTCTCGCAGCAGTTGCTTTATTTTTTTTAGAATTAATACTTCATTGTTAAATACTCTTAGATTGTAGGGTTTCCTTATCCAATCAGGAATTCTAGAATCAGTGTGTTCCACCGAATTATCAATAATAATAGGAAAAATACGCTCAATAATACTTTTAGAAAGTAATTGTTCCGCTTTTGAGATTTCCTTTTGTACCCACTCAGATTCTAAAGCTTTGGTCGAGATGAATAATACAAAAACGTCAGTATTTTCAAGCCCTTTGAAGATTTCTTCTATTGTTATATTTCCAGCTTCAAATGTAAACTTATCGTAATGACAGTTATTTTTACCTAGCTGTTTTGCTATTCTTTCTACTAATCCTTTGTCACTACTACTATGCGATAAAAATGCTTTTGCCATTATTCGTTATTTTTATTAATAAATAAACTTATTAATTTACATACACTTAAAATCAGCTCAGGTATCTCTAGGCTTGCTACAACGAATTAATAGATCCCCAAAAGAAGGAGCTATAGCGCTCCTATTTGTTGTACTATATTACCAGATCACCGCTAGATTCTCTGCAACTTGTTTTCAATTTAACAAATTTAACAGAATACTCGCAAATCAGAGAGTCTAATTGAAAATAATTTTTCTTCAAAATGGTTTATCCCACCATCTACATCCTCTGACCCTTCTATCTTTAGGATTTTATTCACCTCCACGGCGGCACTCAAAGCCTACAAAACAAAATAATAACCTTATACAGGAAATCACCGCACCAGACAAGCCCAACCACAACCTCCCTCTTCCCTTTTTCGGGCTGGGGTTTGGTCTAAGCGTGGTACAATAGGGCATCCGCGCCCTCCGCCACCAGCTTTGCATTGCGAAAATGGGGCCCGAGCGTGCTTTTGAGGTGCCCGAGCGTGAAGATGCCAGTCCTGAGCGTGCGGATGTGAGGCCCCAGCATGAAGATGCCAGTCCCGAGCGTGCGGATGTGAAACCCGAGCGTGAAGATGCCAGACCCGAGCGTGCGGATGTGGGGCCCGAGTGTGAAGTTGCCAGGCCCGAGCGTGCGGATGTGGGGCCCGAGCATGAAGATGCCAGTCCTGAGCGTGCGGATGTGAGTCCCGAGCGTGAAGATGCCAGTCCTGAGCGTGCGGATGTGAGGCCCGAGCATGAAGATGCCAGACCCGAGGGGTATGTTCAATATTCTGTGTCACGGTTGGTTTACTTGTTTATAACTTTATTTTTCAGACTCAATTTCTAAAAGCC
>JBGRQA010000014.1:0-148438 GCA_041725895.1 Marinifilaceae bacterium | reverse complement strand
CGAGAAACTCGACGTTTTCGTGCCATAATATTGAGTTTCCTTTCAGAAACAATGAGTTTCCTGCCGAAAAGTTTGACCTTCCTGCCGAAAACTTTGACTTTTCGCGCGAAAACAATGACTTTTCTCCCGAAAACAATGGGTTTTGCGTGCGAAACCAGCGGTTTTCCAAAATTCAAAAACGCTTCATCAATTGGCCCATCGGGGATGGCTGGCAAAACAGAAATCCGGGTCTTTTTATGATTGTATAGGCATGTAGAAAGGGGGGCTTTTTTCTTGTTTATCAAAATTATAAAATCGATGTATGGTGTTTCTTCTTCTTTATTGTTAATTGTTTGTTACCCTGGTGTGTTCTTCTGTTTCCTGCGTCGGATTGATTTCGTAAATTGGGGTGAATTGCTTTCGCTTGATTTAATTGACCGGTTGGTGTTTAGCTATAAGGTCTCCAGCTTCTTGCAAGGCATTCAACGGTCTTTGACGTGTTGGAATTTTTTGTTGAACGAATAGTACTGTATAGCTGGCGGAAATGGTAGTCGTGAAACGATTTTCGCCAGCCCGATTTTCTTTTTTTCAATGTCCCGGAGGGACAACCTCTCTGTAGCCGCGTATGAAATGCGCGTTCCGGTTTGGGGTTTAGAAAGCGGTGCCGCATTGGGGCAATCAAAGGGATTGGCTGCTTTGCACCGCCATGAAGATGAACCTCCTTTCGGGGGGTAATCTGTTTCCCCTTTTTCTAATACTATATAGGGGGGCAAAATAGTGAAATATCTCTGAACGAAACCCTTTGCCGAAGGAAAAGCCTACTGCTATTTTGTTGCCTTTTCCTTTCGGGATAGGGTGGGATATGATAGCTGGTATCCCCACTTGGGTGGGGCTACCAGTATTCCCTGTTGCAAGTTTTTATGGCAAAATTCCACAATTCTGATGCAGAAATGATCCGAGTCTAGATTTTGAACTTATAAATCGTCTGCCTATTGTACTCCTCTCCCGGATTCAGAATACAGCTGGGGAAATGCTCGTGATTGGGCGCATCAGGGTACTCCTGTGTTTCCAACGCTACACCGCTATAGGGGCCAAAAGGCCTTTCTCCCTTCACATTGATGTGTGCACCGGTATACAATTGCATGGATGGAGAGTTGGTGTATACCTCCATTTGAATGTCTTTTTGGGGACTGGAAAGTAGAGCCACTCTGTTTACGCCCTTTGCTTCTCTGTCCAAAACATAGCAGTTGTCGTAGCCATTCACTTCATCGATGTTTTTGCCCAGTGTTTTCTCGGTTTGGAAATCGTAGGCAGAATCCTTCACATGATTCGTTTTACCGGTAGGTACCAGGTTTGCATCCACATCCAGGATTTCAGCCGCATCCATTTGCAGGTGATGGTTGTGAATGCTTTCGCATCCCCCTGTCAGGTTAAAATAGGTATGTTGGGTAAGATTAATTGGTGTAGCTGCATCGCTGATTGCTCTATAGTCGATTCGCAACTCATTGTCATTCGTAAGTGAATAGGTGACAGTGACCTTTAAATTGCCGGGATAATTCTCTTCCCCATCCGGACTTGTGCAGGTGAGTTGTAGGGTAGGGCACAGTTCTTGATCTATTATTTCTGCCTCCCAAATCTTTTTGTCGAATCCCGAGTTTCCTCCGTGCAGGTGATTGGGCGAAAGATTGCAAGCCAGTTGGAAGTTTTTTCCGTTCAGTTCAAATTGTCCTTTGGCGATTCGATTGGCAAACCTTCCGATTACGGCTCCGAAAAACGGATAGTTTTCCAGGTAGGCTGGAGCCAGGTAGTGCTCCAGTTTGTCGAAACCCAGCACCATTTCTTTGAGTTCACCATTAGCAGGAACCAAAAGGGAGGTGATGATGGCGCCGTAGTTGGTAATTTTTACAACTACTCCATTTCTGTTTTCAAGAGTATATAGATCAACAGCAGTTTCGTTGGCAGTTTTGCCAAAATGCTGACGGGTAATGCTCATAGTTTGATTCAATTGATTTGTGTTTTTGAAAGAAGTTTTAAAACCGGTTCCGGTTGGTTTGGTTTAAATTTTCTACAAAGATAGGAAAAGAAAAATACATACCAGTACCTACCAGTTGCTGAAATGCTTTTGGGAATTCGAATTATTTGTTACTTTTGTTGCTTATTGTTAATAAGTACATTGTATTCTGTCCAATTTGAAACCAGTGTCAATTTGCTTTCCATTTTTACGCAACAACTATAATTTATGCCATTAAAATATATTCAAGTATCCGAGGATTCCGGAGTGCCCAAGTATAAGCAGATTATCAACTCTCTAAATCTGGCAATAGAAGAAGGGAGCCTCAAAAAAGGCGACAAGATACCTTCTATTAATGCAATATGCAAGGAGTTTTCTCTTTCGAGGGATACTGTTTTGGTTGCATTCAATGAATTGAAAGCCAGGGGGATTATTAATTCGGTTCCCGGGAAAGGATATTACATAGAGAGTACACATACCCAGTTTACTCAGAAAATCTTTCTTCTTTTCGATGAATTGAATGCATTTAAGGAAATCCTTTACAATTCATTTCTGGAGCATTTGAATGGCAAAGCTGTGGTGGATATCTTTTTTCATCACTTTAATCGTCAGGTTTTTAAAAATCTGATAGAGGACAGCGCAGGGAATTACACTTCCTATGTAGTGATGCCTGCCAAATTTAAGGATGCTTATTCGGTGTTGAAGCAGCTGCCCCAGGACAAGGTCTTTATTCTGGACCAAACCAGTAACGAATTGCAGAAGCATTTCCCCGCTGTATATCAAAATTTTGAGAAGGATGTATACGATGCTTTGAGCCAGGGCACTGATCTTTTGGCTAAGTACCGGAAGTTGATCCTTGTTTTTCCTGGTGGTAAAGAACCTTTGGGACAATTGAAGGGGTTCCAGAATTTTTGCAAAGACAATAAGCAGTGGGAATCCGAAACGATTGCCTCTCTTTCCGAGCGGAAAATTTCCAAAGGGGAGGTGTACATTGTGCCCAGTGATAAAGATTTGGTGACCCTTGTGAAAACGGCAAAACAGGAGAAGTTGAAATTGGGAACCGATCTGGGAATCATCTCCTATAACGATGCACCTCTAAAGGAAGTTGTGGCCGACGGCATTACTACCATTTCAACCGATTTTGCCCGAATGGGGGAGCAGCTTGCCGAAATGGTGCTCAATAAAATCGACCGGCAAGTGGAGAACCCTTCCTATATGGTTCGGCGAAAATCACTATAGGTTAAAAAGTTGTAAGGTGTCTGTTATATGACGCCTTTTCCCTTTTTCACAGCCCCTGTTCTTTCTTGAAAGTTTAGCATTCGTAATGGTGCTTGAAGGCTTTGATTTAATTCAGTTATAGCTTGTGTTTCTATGGGATGAATTTAATAGCAGATAGGGGGGGATTGCTATTTTTCTAAATTTTAGAAATAAACGCCCGGTTTCCTGTGGTTAGGCAACAATCTGTTTTTATCATCCGGTAAAAGATTGAATGAGATAGAACGAAGCTACAATCTTTTATTTCGGTTTCTACTATTGAGAGGAGATAACTTTGGACTTTGAATTCATTGCCAAACGTTTCAATCTTAACCCCATTCCAACTGGTGAATGATGCTGTTGCGAAGGCTTTCCTATTGTATTATAAGTTCCTTTATCAGTCTTTGATCTTTATTCCTTCCTGCGTTTTTTAGCAAACTAATTTCTTAAAATTTTGGGAATAGAAAAAACTATCTCTAAATTTACCCACCAGTACCAACCAGTTGGATAAATAGAATATGGATATAGAGAATTTAAAACAGCAATTTACAGCCCTGTATGGAGAGGGTGAGTGCAAAATATATTTTGCCCCGGGAAGGGTGAATTTGATTGGCGAGCATGTTGATTATAATGGGGGACGTGTGTTCCCCTGTGCCTTGAGTTACGGAACTTATTTGGCAGTGCGCGAACGAAAGGATGATTCCATCTTTTTTGCCAGTGAAAACTTTGAATACAAAATTCGTGTAACTACGGATAAAATTTGCAAAGGGAACGAGGAATGGGTGAAGTATCCCATGGGGGTGATGGAGCAATTTCAAAAAAGAGGCTTTCAATTGAAGGGGATGGAGTTATTGCTTGCCGGAGATATCCCCAATGGGGCTGGATTGTCCTCCTCTGCTTCGGTTGAATTGGTAACCTCAGTTGCTTTGAATGAGTTGACCGGAGCAAATCTGGACCAGGTGGAATTGGTGAAGCTATCACAAAAGGCCGAGAATGAATTTGTTGGGGTGAATTGCGGAATTATGGACCAGTTTGCAGTGGGAATGGGTGTACACAATCATGCAATAGCACTGGATTGTAACAGTCTGGATTACGATTTGGTACCCCTCGAAATGGAAGGATACAAATTGGTAATTGCCAATACCAACAAACGCAGAGGACTGGCTGATTCCAAGTACAATGAAAGGCGTTCGGAGTGCGAATCTGCCGTGGAACAGATAGGTCGGAAGGAGAAGATCGAATTTCTTTGTGAGCTGACTGAAGAGCAATTTCAGAAAGTGGAATCCCTGTTGGAGAATGGGGTTGTGCATCGACGGGCAAAGCATGTTGTTTCCGAAAACCAACGGGTGTTTAAAGCCATAGATGCTTTGAAGCAAGGGAATCTGGAGGAATTTGGACAGTTGATGAATGCCTCCCATGATTCTTTGCGTGACGATTACGAAGTTACCGGAATTGAGCTGGATACCCTGGTGGAGGAAGCACGCAAAATTTCAGGTGTGCTTGGATCAAGAATGACGGGAGCCGGTTTCGGTGGTTGTACTGTTAGTCTTGTAGAGGCTGATGCAGTTGAAGATTTTATTGATAAAGTAGGAGAAAATTATCAGGCCAAAACCGGCTTGAAAGCTGATTTTTATGTTGCCGAAGTGGGAGATGGTGCCCGCAGGTTGCAGTAATTGGAGGACGAATGATGAGTAAATTTCAAATGGAGGATCATCCTCACAGAAGATACAATCCCCTCACGGGAGAATGGGTTTTGGTTTCACCCCATCGGGCCAAGCGTCCCTGGCAGGGACAGGTAGAGAAAGTTTCGGAAGAGGAACGTCCGCAGCACGATCCGGAATGTTACCTGTGTCCCGGAAATTTCCGGGTTGGTGGTGAAATAAATCCGGATTATGATGGAACCTATGTGTTCACTAATGATTTTGCAGCCCTAAAGCCTGATGCTCCGGAGGGGAAACTGGCCGAAGATGATTTGTTTCGTGCAGAAAGTGAGACTGGAATTTGCCGGGTGATCTGTTTCTCCCCCCGTCACGATTTAACCATCCCTCAGATGGAGGTGGACGCTGTTAAAAAAGTGGTGGACTTATGGCAGGAGCAATACCTGGAGCTTGGAAGTCGTCAAAATATCAATTATATTCAAATCTTCGAAAACAAGGGGAGTGTAATGGGCTGTAGTAACCCTCACCCTCACGGACAGATTTGGGCGCAGAGTTCTGTACCTGATGAACCTAATAAGGAATCCCAGAATTTACTGAGGTATTACGAGAAGCACGGAAAAACGCTGTTGCAGGATTATTTGAGCAGAGAATTGGAGAAAAAGGAGCGCATCCTGGTGGAAAACGATCATTTTGTGGCTCTGGTTCCATTTTGGGCGACCTGGCCTTTCGAGACCATGATCGTATCCAAAAGAGCCATTCAACATCTGGGACAAATGAATGAGGAGGAAAAACTGGCATTTGCAGCCATCTATCGTGAGTTGACCATCATTTACGATAACCTGTTTGAGGTTTCTTTCCCCTATTCGGCAGGAATTCATCAGGCTCCAACCGATGGTGAGGATCATCCCGAATGGCATTTGCACATGCACTTCTATCCGCCATTGCTGCGTTCTGCAACGGTAAAGAAGTTTATGGTAGGGTACGAGATGTTGGGAAACCCTCAGCGCGATATCACTCCCGAAACCAGTGCCGAACGTTTGAGAAGCTTGTCTCGCGTGCATTATACCAATTACGATAGAAATTTGGCTATTTCAACCAAGATCTAAATATTTGGTATAATGTCGATACATAAATTCGTTAGCTGTTGAGAGCGTAGCGATCAAATGGCTTGTACAAATTAGGAATCGGTATTACAAGAAATTACAAAAAGTAAATAGTAAATAAAATAACCCTGTTATGCAAAACACATTCTCTTTCATCGACTATGCCGTATTTATTCTTTACGGTTTGGTGATTGTAGGGGTTGGTTTATGGGTGTCACGAGATAAGGAAGGGCATGTGAAGAATGCCGATGACTATTTCCTGGCCAGTAAATCGCTACCCTGGTGGGCCATTGGTGCCTCTTTGATTGCCGCAAACATTTCTGCGGAACAATTTATCGGTATGTCCGGATCCGGATTTGCCATTGGTTTGGCCATTGCTTCCTACGAGTGGATGGCAGCCTTAACCCTTATTATTGTTGGTAAGTATTTTCTTCCCATCTTTATTGAAAAGGGAATCTATACCATTCCGGAATTTGTGGAGAAACGATTCTCTACCAATTTGAAAACCATTCTGGCCGTTTTCTGGATTGCCCTGTACATCTTTGTGAACCTTACTTCGGTGCTTTACCTCGGTTCATTGGCAATGGAAACCATTATGGGAATCCCCATGATTTATGGGATCATTGGTTTGGCTCTGTTCGCTGCTAGTTATTCCTTGTACGGAGGTTTGTCCGCTGTGGCCTGGACTGATGTGATTCAGGTGATATTTTTGGTTTTGGGTGGTTTGGTAACCACTTACCTTGCTCTGGATAATGTTTCAGGAGGCGAAGGAGTATTGGCCGGTTTCAAGCACATTTACGAGGCGGCTCCCGATAGCTTCCAAATGATTCTGGACAAATCCCATTCCCAGTACATCAACTTGCCTGGTATTGGTGTTTTGATTGGAGGTATGTGGGTAGCCAACCTTTACTACTGGGGCTTTAACCAGTATATTATCCAAAGAACTCTGGCTGCAAAATCTTTGCGTGAATCTCAACGTGGTATCGTGTTTGCAGGATTCCTAAAATTGGTAATTCCTTTGATCGTGGTAATTCCCGGAATTGCTGCTTACGTGATGGTGAACGAACCTTCCACTTTGGCACGATTGGGCGATGGTGCCCTGAATAACTTGCCAACGATGGAGGCTGCCGATAAGGCTTATCCCTGGCTGTTGCAGTTTTTGCCAACAGGATTGAAGGGAGTGGCTTTTGCAGCACTGGCAGCAGCCATTGTATCCTCATTGGCTTCTATGCTGAATTCCACTTCAACCATTTTCACCATGGATATTTACAAGCCTTACTTTAACCCCAAGGCAGATGACAGAACCACAGTGAATGTGGGGCGTATTTCTGCAGCGGTTGCATTGGTGATTGCTTGTATTATGGCTCCCCTGTTGGGTGGTATTGATCAGGCTTTCCAGTTCATTCAGGAGTATACAGGAGTAGTGAGCCCGGGAATCCTGGCTATTTTCTTGCTGGGATTGTTCTGGAAGAAAACTACCAATAAGGCTTCTATCAAAGGTGCTTTACTTTCCATTCCTGTGGCTATTTTCTTCAAAGCTGCACCAAAGGGATGGGTAGAAGGAACAGCATTGGAATCCTGGTTTCCTAATGTGCCATTCCTTGATCAGATGGGCTATACTTGTCTTATAACCATGTTGATTATCATGTTCTTTAGTTTGCGTCAAAACGGAGGAAAAGATGATCCGAAAGGAATTCCTGTATCAGCAGAAACCTTTAAAACTGGTAAACGATTCAACATTGCAGCATATACCATTTGTGTTCTTTTGGTAGTATTGTATGCTTTGTTCTGGTAGAATCTAATTTTCAAATCAGATTATTGATATCCCCGGAAGGGAGGCCTTGGTGCCTCCCTTTTTTTATAGGCTGGTATAGAAGGGAGAAGTTTACAAGCAGGTTGAATTAAAGGGAACTAGTGCCAGGAAGAGCCAATGTTGACGAGCGACAATCTTTTTCTCCAATAGGGTAACTGAGTACAAGAAAGGCCATTTCATAGGAATGAAACGGCCTCATAAAATATTTTAGAATACAGATATTCTTACAAAGCGATAAGTCCCTCTATCTTTTGGGCTCTGGCATAAATATCCAATACCTGGTCTGCATTATTCATTGTTTCCTTTACCGTAATGCCAATAAAGCGGATATCCTTGGAGGTTTTAAAACTAAATTTGGTATTGGCAGGAAAAAGGTTCTTTACTGCTTCCAGTTTCTCTTCCTTGTTGGGAATAATAAACTTAAACATATATAATGTCGGCCATTTGGAAGAGTTGATTAAATTCTCGCGGTATTTTTGAATGTCTTTAGGATCCATTTTTTTAATTTTTTGCAATAATAAGGATTTTGGAGAAGTTCTTTTCCTGTTTTCTGCAAAATCCTTTTCAAAATATTCTGAAATACATTCATTCCGGAATCCTTCTTTCTGCTTGTACGAAGGATAGGAGGCCTTTGGTTGTTTGTGATGTGAAAAGGTTTCTGATTGTTGTCTTAAAAGAATGATTGAAAGTTTATTAAGGTTCGTAAAATTATTGTAAATTAAGTAGCACAAAGCCAAATATTGAGTTGGATTGGAATTTCTCCTCATGTTTAATTTATAAACCCAGCAATTGATGAACCGGAAAATTATCACAGTTGTTTTGATTTTTGTCATGGTGGGGTTCGCCCTTCTGGTAATGAAGTACCTTATTGGGATGAAGCAAGCCCCGGAAAAAGATATCAATCGGAAGTTAATACCCTATGTGAAGGTGGTAGATGTACAATACCAGAATCAGGATGTGTTTGTGGAAGAGAAAGGACGCCTGATATCCAATTTGGAAGTTGTTATCAGTTCCGAGGTTTCTGGTCGGATTGTTGCCTCTGATGTTCCCTTAAAAGTGGGGCAGTCTTTTCGTAAGGGTGAGATTTTAATACAAATTTACGATAGGGATACAAGGATGGTTTTGAAGGCGCGGAAAAGTAAATTTCTGAACCAACTGGCTTCTACCCTCCCAGATATAAAGGTGGATTATCCCAATCGGTTTGATATCTGGATGAAGTTCTTTAACTCCATCAACCTGGATGAGGATTTGCCAGCTTTGCCGAAACCGGGCTCCCCGAAGGAAAAGATATTTATTGCCAGTCGAAACATTCTGGGCGAGTTTTATGGAATAAAAAGTGAGGAGGAGCGTCTCGCTAAATACAATATTTATGCCCCCTTTGATGGATCCTTTGTTCAGGTGAATACCCAAATCGGATCGGTAGCAAGTCCCGGTGCAAAACTGGCCCAAATAATTGAAACTCGTAATCTGGAACTTCAGGTTCCGGTTGAATCCAGGGATATTCGTTGGTTAAAGGTGGGAGATGATGTTCATATTCTATCTGATAATGGTGATATCATTGCAAAGGGAACCCTGGTGCGGAAATCCGGTTTTGTTGATCCGGGTACTCAATCGATTAATGTTTTCATACGTTTGACCGATTCCGGATCGTCTGAGTTGTATCAGGGGCAATATTTTACGGCCCGGTTTTCTGGTAAAAAACTCTATAGTGTGATGGAAATTCCTCGAAATGCAGTGTTCCGAACCAATCGGGTTTTCGTGGTTAGGGATAACAAATTACAGATGCAGGAAATTCATATTGTGAAGATGAATGAGAATACGCTTGTTTTTAATGGTTTGAAAGAAGGGGAGAAGCTTGTTGTGGAACCTCTTGTGCGAGCGACGGAGAACATGAGTGTTCAGATTATGGAATAATGGAAAACAAAAACCGAATTCAATGCGAGGTATAGTATCCCGGTTTGTAAAATATCCCTTCTATGGGAAAATGATTGTGGCGGTATTTCTTCTGGCTGGAGGAATTGCTTTGGCTACAATGAAAAAGTCATTTTTCCCTCATACTCAATCCAAGACTCTTTTTGTAAGTATGGTGTATCCGGGGGCCAGTCCCAAAGAAGTTGAGGAAGGAATTACCTCCCGTGTCGAGGAGGCTGTCCGTGGCATTGTAGGCATCAAGGAAATCAATTCCTCTTCTTCGGAAAGTTTTTCGCGGGTCACCATTACAACAACCGGAGATTACGATCTGGATGAAACCCTTGCCGAAGTGAAAAATGCCGTGGATGGAATTCCTACTTTTCCTACAGGAGCAGAAAAACCTGTTGTATCCAAACAAAGAGCTACCACTCAGGCTGTTTTTATGTCCATCCTTGGTGATGTTGATTTGATTACCCTGAAACGATATGCGGATGAAATCTACGATGATTTGCTGGCCTCCCAGGTGATGTCGCAAGTTTCCGTCTTTGGTTTTCCGCGCCTGGAATTGTCGGTGGAAGTAGGGGAGGAAGATTTGCGAAGGTATGGCCTGAGCTTTTCAGAGATCTCAAGGGCCATTGCCAACAATAACATTGATGTTTCAGGGGGAACCATAAAGAATCAGAGTGAGGAAATTCTGATTCGCTCCAGGAGCCGGTCGGTAAACCCCGATCAAATTGGTGAAATTATTTTAAAGGCCAATCCGGATGGTAGCTACTTGCGGATTCGGGAAGTTGCCACCATTCGTCTTCAATTTGAGGATGTTCCGCAATCTTCTTATGTGAATGGCAAACCGGCTGTAACCATTTTTATTCAAAAGCTCAACACAGAAGATTTAAAGGTTATTTCCGAATACTGCAACCAGTATGTATCCGAATTCAATGCCTCTCACGAAGGTGTCCAATTGGAAATTACCTACGATTTTGTGAAGATGTTGCAATCCCGATTGAATCTGCTCTATAAAAATGGGGCATACGGATTGGCGCTTGTGATTCTCTCCCTGGCCATGTTTTTGAGTTTTCGTCTTTCACTGTGGGTTGCCTGGGGGATTCCTGCTTCCTTCCTGGGAATGTTCATTGTTGGAAATCTTTTGGGGATTACGATCAATATGATCTCTCTTTTTGGGATGATTTTGATTATCGGAATCCTGGTGGATGATGGGATTGTAATTGGGGAGAACATTTACACTCATTTTGAACGGGGCAAAAATCCAAGACGAGCAGCTATTGATGGCACTTTGGAGGTAATTCCAGCCGTACTTACTTCGGTGACAACTACCATTGTGGCTTTTAGTCCTCTCCTGTTGCTGAGTGGGCAGATGGAATTCCTGTATGAGATGGCTTTTGTAGTGATTATGTGTTTGGCTGTATCCTTATTGGAAAGTTTTTTTGTCCTTCCCAGTCATGTTGGGAATCCGCAGGTGTTAAGAACGAGAGCGAAATCTACAATATTTAACCGTATTCGGCGAAAATTGGACAAAGCTATTTTTTATGTGCGTGATGAGGTGTATGCAAGAATTTTGGTTCGCATTGTCAAGTGGCGGTGGGTGGTTTTATTTATCCCATTGGTTTTTATGCTCATTACCTCTGGTCTGGTTGGGGGCGGATTCATTCAGATGACTTTCTTTCCCAATGTTTCTTTCGACTGGTTTACCGTTAATGTCGCGTTTAAGCCCGGTGTCAATAAGCAGATCACCATTGATCAATTGAAAAAGTTTGAGGATCGAATTTGGGAAGTGAATCAGGAATTGATGGAAAAGTACAATGATACCATTCCTTTTGTGGAGTACACGATTCTCAACACTGGTTCGGCTTTCAATGGCCTTGAAAATGGAACTCATGCTGGTGTTGTTATGACTTTTTTGCGTGATCTGGAAGGAGCACCGGTAAACAGTTTTCAAATTTCCAATCTGGTAAAGGATAAGATCGGAGAGGTGAAGGAGGCCCAAAAGTTAACTGTTGGGGGAACCAATCCCTGGGGTGCTCCCATTTCTATTAGTCTGTTGGGGAAAGATCTGGAGCGATTGAATCAGGCCAATGGTTTCTTACAGGAAGAATTGGGGAAAATGACCTCTCTGTACAATATTACCGACAATAATCCTTTGGGAAGTCGGGAGGTTCGCTTGAAATTGAAACCCAAAGCTTACTTTTTAGGTTTGGATTTGCGTACAATCTCTTCCCAGGTTCGTCAAGGTTTTTTTGGGGGGCAATCTCAGCGATTGCAGGAAGGCCGCGACGAAATAAAAGTTTGGGTTCGGTACCCTCAGTCCGATCGGGTTAGTATTGGTCAAATGGAAGATATGCGTATCAAAACAGCGATGGGCGAATTTCCTCTTTCCGAACTGGTGGAATATGATATTGAAAGAGGGCCGGTTAGCATTCAGAGATACAATGGGGCCAGGGAAATTCGGGTGGATGCGGAGCTGCTGGATCCCACCGAGCCGGTTCCCCCTATTGTAGAGGAGATTAGTGCCAAGGTGATACCGGTTCTCTCTGAACGATACCCCGGAGTGGATGTGGAATACCAGGGCCAGCAGAAAGAATCACGGGATGAATTTAAGGAAATAACCAATTTCTTTTCCATTGCCTTTTTGATTATCATGTTCATTGTGATGATTCATTTCCGTAGTTTTTTCCATGGACTTATTGTTTTGTTAATGGTGCCCCTTGGTTGGTTGGGATCCTTCTGGGGACATGGTTTCGAAGGGATTCCCGTTTCCATGTTAAGCATGTGGGGTATGGTGGCACTTTCAGGGGTTATTATAAACGATTCGGTTGTTTTCCTTTCCAAGTACAACAGTTTGCTACTGGAAGGATTAAATGTGGAGAATGCCGTGAAAGCTGCAGGTAAGGCTCGCTTTAGAGCCATCATATTAACAACCATTACAACGAGTGCAGGTCTGTATCCACTTATTTTGGAACGAAGTGTACAGGCGCAGTTTTTGATCCCTATGGCGGTTGCTTTGGCTTACGGTGTTCTTTTCGGGACGATGTTCATGCTGTTGTTTTTTCCTGTATTAATTCTGGTTGTGAATGATATTCGAAGGTTGATGCAGAGAACCTGGACAGGACGAAAGGTGGAAGGTGAAAATCTTGAGCCAATTGTGAAAGAGTCAAAAGTAAGTTTGGACTAATTGATTCAGGATTTCGATGAAGATAGGCTTTAAACTTAACAGGGATTGGGAGTTTCTTCCCTGTTTGTATCTTATAATCAAATTACACATTCATGAAATTGAAGTATCGTTTTGCATTACTACTTTTTTTTGCTGGTTGTTTAGGTTTACATGGGCAGGATAAGCTAAGTATCGGGAAAGCCATTCAGATCGGACTCAAAAACAATTATGATATTCGTATACTTTCCAAAACGGAAGATGTTGCTGCCGTTAGCAATACCTGGGGGGCAGCCGGAGGGTATCCAAATGTGAGCTTGAATTTTTTCTCTGCCAACAAATGGGATTTCAACGACAATCAGGATTTTAGCAGCAATAGTTTAACTCCCTCTTTGGGTGTGAATTGGACTCTTTTTCGTGGATTCTCTGTGAAAATCAGGAAGGAGAAGTTGGAGGAACTGTTTCAGCTCTCCAAAGGAAATACTGTTGTAGTGGTGGAGAATACCATACAACAGATTATTTTGGCTTATTATCGTGTGCTATTGGCCAGAGAACGCTTAAAGGTGGCCGAAAAGATAATGCAGCTGTCTCGTGATCGTTACGACAAGGCTTTGGTTGGTAAAGAACTTGGGAGTACAGTCACTTTTGAAGTACTTCAGGCCCAGAATGCCTGGTTGGAGGACAAGGCTGCATACTTACTGCAGGAGGTGAATGTGAACAATGCCGGCCGAGACTTGAATTTCCTTCTGGGGGAGAAGGAGAGTCAGCAATTCGAATTTACCGATAAATTGGAACCTGTTGTGGAGGAATACCAGCTGGCTGCCATGATTGATAAGATGTTGGAGAATAACAGTAATCTGAAGAACCGTTACATGCAGGAGATGATTCTGAAGCGGGATGTTCAGTTGGCCAGAAGTAACTATTACCCTTCAATTTCATTGGGTGGTGGATTGCAGGGCAATCGGATACGAGTGGAATTGGATGGACAATCCGCTTCTACAACAGATTCCTACAATTATTACGCGAATCTGAACCTTAGTTTTAACCTGTTTAATGGGGGCGCGAATCGAAGAGCTTTGCAAATTGCCAGGATACAGGAGGAGATTGGGAAAATCAGGACAGAGGATCTGAAGCATACGCTAACCAATCAATTGGCTCAATTTTTTGAACTCTATCTGGTGAGACAGGAAGTGTTTGAATTGTCCCGGGAAAACCTGGAAGCGGCCGAATTGAATCTTAAGATATCTGAGGATAAGTACAAATCTGGTAGCATAAACTCATTTAATTACCGGGATGTTCAAGTTATATATCAGAATGCAGCCTTAGGTCGTTTGAATGCGATCTTCAGTCTGATTGAGGCCAAAACTTCTTTGTTGCGGATAACAGGAGGAATTTTAAACGAATTTTAGGTAAATTGTGAAAAGAAAAAAAGGCTGTTCGATGGATTCGAACGGCCTTTTTCTGTGTACAGGAAAGTTAGTTTAAATTAAGTCAGGATATATTTTTTAAACCACTTTCCTTAATTGTTTTTCAAAAGAACCCGGTGCAATATACAAACTAATTGTTTAAAAATCAAAATATAGAATTTCCACAAGATTGAATTTCGAGATGCGAATCCAGGGAAAGATGTGTATTCTCTTCAATAGTTGTTTTAGCTCGTCTTCTAAAAAAAATGTATCTTAAGTAGAAAAAGTAGATGTGTTTTTTTGTCAGTTTAGCCAGTCCTAAAAAGGCGATAGAAGATTATTTACATTTGACCTATAATTCTTCGGAGGAATTTGTTCCTTCCTACTATTTTTCAGGCTTCGATCATCCCTATTTGCCTGTTTTGGCTCAATCGGACCCGGATCGGCTTCAAATGATGAGTTGGGGACTAGTTCCGGCCTGGGCACAGGATGAGGAAACTGCAAGTTCTATTCGGAATAAAACATTGAATGCCAGAATGGAGACGGTACAGCAAAAAGTATCGTTCCGAAAAGCCGTCTCAACCCAAAGGTGTTTGATTCCAATAAATGGTTTTTTTGAGTGGCAAAGTCGAAAGAACAGGAAGTACCCTTACTACATTTACATGGAGGATCGCCCCATATTTTGTTTGGCTGGAATCTTTGATTGTTGGGTGTATCCTGGAAGTGAAGAGATACTCATGAGTTTTTCAATTCTTACCAGGGAGGCAAATCCTTTTATGGCAGAGATTCACAATACAAGCAAACGTATGCCTGCCATTTTGGATCAGAAGCAGGAGTCTGTCTGGATCGATACTTTAAATAGTGAAGAGAGAGTTTTGTTTGAATTGGGCCATTTTTCAGGGGATAAATTGAAGGCACATACCATTTCTCCCCTGATCAATCGAAAGGGAGTGAATCGTAATACGGTAAAAATAATTGAGCCGTTTTATTGGGAACCTGGAAGTTTGTTTTAAAAAAAAAGCTGCGAAACGCAGCTTTCGGAAATTACGGGAGTAATTTCCACTCATTCTATCTGATACCCTAAAAGTAGGAATATTTATTCAAACTTCTTTCTCTTTACATAAAAATTAATAGAATTTAACAGTTGTGTATGGTTGACCCGAGCTTATGCTATTCGATCCTCTTCATCAATTTCGTAATATGGGCCATCTGCGGTATATGCACTCCAGTCATCTGTTGTTTGAATGTCAGTCCAATCTTCAAAATGATCAAAAGGTGAGTACTTCTTGTGAGGGGGTCTAAATTGGGGCTTCTTCGACATTTTGTCTTTTAATAATTTACTGCGACTACTTTGTTTCTTCTCCTTAATTCTCATGATATACTCAATTACGGTAATACAATGTTGATTCGGATGCCGAAAGCAACTTTTACATTGAATCGTCCGACCTCTTTTCAATTTTACGGAGGTCAATGATTAAAGGATTAAAAAATTTTACGCATACCTCAGTTTAGTTCTGAAATTGATCGTATTTGCCTCCGATATCGGAATCGAGGTCCTCAAAATCGTCGTAGATTGAGAGTTTCCTTTTAGTGTTTTTAATTGGTTTGTTTCGTTTTTGTTTTTTGTTCTCTTGCTCGCTATTGGCAAGTGGCTTCTGTGTTCTCTTTTTGGTTTTCATAGTTTTTTTAGATGAAAAGCAAATTCGTTAGACATTGATTATTATTTCAGAATAATTGATTTTAACATTGAAGGTAATTTTGCTCCTCTGTTGATGGAAATACTGATCCTGAAATATTCGAATCAGGTAAGTAGAACCAGCAGAGATAAGCGATAAAGGAGTTGTGAGATTTCATTTTTGTTATAAAGCTGTTGTTTTAATGGTTTCTCTATCTGCAATATATGAAAAAAACGGAAAAAAGAGTTGATGTTTTTCCTACATTATTTGAGTGACTGTTTAATGATGAATATGGCCCAATTTTGGGTAGAGGGGGAGATCCTGATTAAAGCGATCAATAGTCCATTCAATCAATTCCAGTTCGATGCAGCAATCGCACGGGTGCTTTCGTTGAAGATGTAAAATTCCCTCGCGAGCATTGGATAGCTCCGGAAGTTTTTCACGTAAGCCAATTCTGTTACTACTTTGGATGTAATGGGTTAATGCTTCCCGTTCCAGAATAAGGGGGATGATTTCCCAGGTTCTACGAGCTATTTTTTCAAAATTGATGTTTTTGTATTTTTCATTGTTGCAGAATACTTCCTCCAGGTGTTTTTGGGTGTCCTGTATCACCATCTCTTCCAAATCTCCGATTTCTTTCCTGGATGAGATAAATAGTTCCTGCATCAGCGGATGTTTTAGGGACTCCTGTTCTGCAATTTCCCGTAGAATGGATTGTGAGACTCCTAACATGCTTAAGGATTTTAAGTTTAATTTAAGACTAGCTTGAGTACTTGTTGATCGCTTTTTTGTAAATCGTATATATAAATTTCTGGAAAACATGGAATTCAAACAAGTATAAATGGTAAAAATATTCGGTTTCGTTTAATTTTTTTTGTAGGACCTTGTAGGAGTAGGAAGAGAGGAGTTGGAAACTTATGATGGTGCAGCCTAATGTAGCTGGCAGGAAAGGGGATCGAGATACGGATAGTGGGTAATAATTAATAAAGGAATACTTGAATATTGCTGATTCTTTTTAGAGGATTGAAAAACTTATGTTAAGAAAATTGGCAATTTCGATTAGTTGAATTTAATTTGGGATTTATAATCCTAACTACATGAAGAAAGGAAAACTAACGATTGGTACGGTCTGTTTCCTGCAGGACAAGGAAAATGACAGAATCCTATTTTTGAATCGCTCCAGGGAACCTATGAAAGATATGTTTACGGGAGTTGGTGGCAAAACGGAGTTTGAGGAAGATATCAATGAGTCTTGCGTAAGAGAAATTAAAGAAGAAACAGGCTTGGATGCATGCAACCTAAAATTAAAGGGAATTCTGAAAACCATTTTGGACGGAGCAGACAGCTCCTGGATTCTCTTTGTCTATACTTCTGACGATTTTTCCGGGAAACAAATAGATTGTTCCGAAGGTGAGTTGAAGTGGATCCACAAGGATGATATTCAAAATCTGAATTTAATTGGCTTTATACGGGAAATATTGCCTATGGTATTGAGTGAAGATGCTCTAATTGAAGGAACAATCCGTCATGATGGCAATGGAAATGTAGTGGAGAAGAACATTCTTACAATGGCGTAACTGAAAATAGAAACCTGTAGAGAACTCAATTTTAATAGAAAAGTTAGTTGTGGAGCTTATCAGGTTGTTTAATCAAAATAAAAAAATGGTGAAATTCGGATTTAAAAGTTTTATGTGTCTGTGGATTGTCCTTTTGATTGCATGCAATCCTCAAAAGAGTAACGAAGAACTAATTCAGGCGATAAAAGAAAATAAGACAGAAGAAGTGAAGCGATTGATTCAGCAAGGGGTGGATCTAAATCAAGTTTCTTCAGATGGGACCGCATTGCATCTGGCAATAAAAAAAAGGCAAAAGAGAACAGCTCTTCTACTTGTGGAGCAGGGTGCCAGTTTAGTATCTCGGGATTCTGCCGGACTTACTCCTCTTCACTGGGCTTTGAAGCGGGCTTTACCAGAGGTTGTAAAGAGAATGACAGAGCAAGGCTGCGATTTGAATGCCAGGGATAAGGATGGCTATACGCCCTTGAACTATGCTATAAAAGCGGGCAACCAGCAAAATATTCAATATTTACTTAGAAAGGGAGCCAAAGTCTATAAAAATGGTCTGTCGGAAGCAATTGATGGTCCTTATGTAGATTGGACTGAAAAGGGTATGTATGCATACTATTTAAAGCATGATTCTCTATCCAGTATTTCTTTTCTATCCGGAAAGTATTTTGATGGCGGTATCAGGACATTTACAGGCTGGGAGGGAGATTCCTGTACCTATCACATTAGAGATACACAAATTCCAAAATGCAGAATTAAAACTCAGGAGCCTGTTTTTGTTTTGGGTGATGTTCACGGTCAGTATGACAGGATGATCCGAAATTTGCAAAAGAATGGAGTAATTGATGAGAAGTTGAAATGGAATTGGGGCAAAGGGCACCTGGTTTTTGTGGGAGATATTTTCGATCGTGGTAACAGAGTAACCGAAGCCCTGTGGTTGATTTATCGCTTGGAGCAGGAAGCCGAACAGGTCGGAGGGCAGGTTCACCTGGTGTTTGGCAACCATGAGTTGATGGTTCTGAACAGGGACATTCGTTACATCGCCCGAAAGTATAAAAATCTTTGTGGTAGTCTGGGACTCAATTACACTCAGTTATTCCATCCCAATTCGGTGTTGGGAGAGTGGCTTCGCTCGAAAAATTCCGTTCTCCAAATCAATGATGTACTCTTTGTTCATGGTGGTATCTCTCCGGTTCAAACTGAGTCGGGCATGACTTTGGAGCAAATCAACAACAATACGCGAAGATACCTGGAAGCGGGAGCCAATCCCAACAACCAGGAGGAATTCAATCAGATCATGAAATCACACGGCCCCTTTTGGTATCGAGGATACTTTAGATCCAGCTCACGTTACCCCAAGATTTCGGAGGAGAAACTAACCAATGTATTGGCCCAGTTGGATGTTTCTACAGTTGTGGTGGGGCATACCGAGACAGAGGTGCTAAGCAGTTCTTTTCGTGGACGAATAATTGATGTGAACATCCCTTTGGCAGAAGAGGAGATTCCGAACCAGGCTTTGTTGATAGAGGATGGTGAATTTTACCATCTTACCGAAAATAAAGTAAAGAAACGATTGAAATAGAGAATGTTGATGGTTTCCTTTTTTTAGGTTCCTGATTTATAGTTGAATATTTTTGGCTGATAGCTAATTTATTTTCATCCCTGCCAATAATTTTCTGTTATTTCAGATAAGAGTAGGAAAGAGCCCCAAAGAAGGATAAATCTTTGGGGCTCTTTTGTTGTTGTAAAAAGGCTATAGAGATTGCAACACGGTTATTTTATTATCTTCCATTTTTTCTTAACTTACTATGTGGGACAATGTTTAACCGCTCTTGGTTATTGGAGTCGTAAGGTCCCATTATTGGGAGAGTAGTTGTCTGATGGGTAGGCTTGGTTCCCAATTGAAAAAGTTTCGAAGAGGGTGTAGAGGGAAAGTTCTTTGGGTAAAAAATGAGAAGGATAACCAGAAGAGAGGTGTTGCGATGGATGGGGTGTTCCCTTGCAGGGGCTTTATTGCTTTCGGTTCCTACTTCCTGGTTTTCTGATGGTGATGTTCTGGATATTCCATTACGAGGAATTTACGTTCCCGGTTGGAAGGGTGTAAACAGGGAGCGAATCGATAAGGTGATGGCATTTTTGGAACAGAATCAATTGAACGCATTGATGATTGATGTGAAGAATGCCCATGGGGAATTATTTTATCCACCTGTTTCTGCTTTGGCAAAGGAGATCGGAGCCCAGGTTTCCACCAAAGGAGGTCACACTCGAAGCTTGGATATGAAGTATCTTCTGCAGAAAGCCCGGAAGAACAATGTTCGTTTGATTGCGCGTCATGTTGTATTTGCTGACCGAATACTGTACGAAAATAGGCCGGAAATGCGATTGGTGAAGGGGAAAAGTAAGTGGTGGGTCGATATGGGCAATCATTTGGTGGTGGATTACAATAAGGACCTAATCAATCAGGAGATTGATATGGGCTTCGATGAAATTGTACTGGATTATATTCGATATCCTGATATCCCCGGCTTTGGGACGGAGGATCAGCGTAGTGATACCATTGATGAGGTTGTCCGATCTTTTAAAGCTATTCTGAAAAATGACAGAGGGGAACTAGGCGTGCAGGTTTTTGGCTACTCGGCCTGGAATCATCATTTTTCCAATGTTGGGCAACGAATTGAAACGCTTCAGTACCATGCAGATATTATCTATCTCCTTTTGTATCCTTCCCACTTTTTTGCTGGCTCGCTGGGCTTTGTCGATCCCAATGCCCATCCCTATGAAATTATTCGTCAGGGGTACCAGGCAGCTCGCTCCAAAATAGAGACCAGGTGTAGGATCATTCCAATGATTCAAGGCTTTTCCTACTCTTCGGACGACATTATGCAGCAGATTATGGCTGTAAATGAATATAAGATGCCCGGTTTTGTTTCCTGGCATCCTTCCGGAGATCACAGCAGATTAGCCAACGCATTGAAAAAGATTCACTCCAGTTGAATGGCTCAAACCTTGCTGTTTCATTTTAGTGGGAGAGAAAAGCCTTAAGTACCTAGTTTTGCCTTCACCTATGTTCTACGACAAATTTGAAAAGAGCTAATTTTATTTATTTTTGTAGGAATCAGAACGCTAATATAAACTGAAGAGGAATGGTGTGGAGATTAATATGTTGTTTTGTTCTTTTGTTTGCGGAAGTAAGCACTGCTTTCTCAATTGTTGCCAATAATCCTAATGTAGTTAATATTTCCAGCTACGAATACCGGGCAGGGAATAAGAACTGGAGCATAGCTCAGGACTCCAAAGGATTTCTCTATGTGGGAAATAATGATGGCCTGCTGCAATACGATGGTTTAGCCTGGAAATTATATACTTCGGCCCCCTGTGAGATTATTCGGTCTGTATCTGTTGCCGAAAATGATGTGATTTACACCGGTGGTTTCGAGGAATTTGGAAAATGGGAGCGGGATGAGAATGGTCAATTGCAATATTCCTCATTAAGTACCGCCCTTAATTCTAAAGATATCCGAAATGTGGAAATCTGGAAGATTCATATAGCCAAGGAAGGGGTCTATTTCCAATCCTTTTCCAATATTTTTCTCTACAAGAATGGCGAGGTCCGGGTAATCCACCCCAATCGATTCATTATGTTTCTGCAGCAAATCAGGGGGGAATATTTTGTTGAGGCTTCCGGGGATATCCTGCAATTGAAGGGAACCGAATTGAATTTGGTTCAACATACAAGTGCGTTGAATGTGAGTGTGATGCTTCCTTATGGGAAGGAGGAGGTTCTGATGGGATCGTCCAAATCGGGGTTGTTCATTTGGGATGGCAAGCAATGTAGGGAATGGAATACTTCTGCCAACAGGCAGCTTCGAAAGGAGGTGATCAACTGTGGTTTGGTGCTTGACAATGGGAACTATCTCCTGGGAACCCTGATCAACGGGATGTACGAAGTTTCTCCTGCAGGAGAGATCGTGAATCACTTTAATACCGAGAATTTTTTGCAGAATAATACGGTTCTTTCCCTTTTCAAGGACCATGATGGAAATATATGGGTAGGGCTGGACAATGGTATTACCCGTTTGGTATACAATGAATCCTTCAGTTATTATCTTGATCCTAAAGGTAGCCTGGGATCCATGTATACGGGAGCCTTGTTCGAGGGACGGTTGTACCTGGGAACCAACCGTGGGTTGTTTTACATACCTGTTGCCTCCCTGTCAAAATTGGATGCGTTTTCCGATATTCAGGCCGTTAGTGGCGTTACAGACCAGATATGGCGTCTCGAAGTGGTGGATGATCAGTTGATTGTTGGTCACAACAAGGGCGCTGTACGGATAAAAAACGGAAAGGTGATGCCCCTGTTGACGGAGGCCGGTGTTTTGTCCATGCACAAGCTGCAGCGCAACGGTAAGGATTACCTTTTACTTTCCACTTATTCCAATCCCCTTCTTTTGCGGAAAAATGCCAGGGGCTTGTACGAATTCGATCATCTGTTCACTGGCTTTGACAATCCTTGTCCCTATGTTGAGATTGACTTCAAGGGCTATTTGTGGATGGCCCACTCCACCCGGGACGCTTTCATGTGCAGCATGGAGGGGGGAGTGAAGGATCTGAAACAATTGGCGAGGGTTTCAGAGAAAGGACTGGATGTGTCCGATGCACGAATCCGGTTGGGGAAAATTGATGGACGGATCGTTTTCGTGGTCGACGGAAAGTTCTACACCTACGATGATATTGAAAGGAAGATCTGTCCTTACGATAAGCTGAATCAACTTGATCTTCTCGTTCAAAAGATCAACAAGATTGTTCCCTTGGGGGAAGACAAATACGGACTGATCGGAAAGAATACATTTGCTGTAATCTACTGCGATGACGAAAAAGCTGAAGTACTGGAACAGCACAACCTTTACCAAAAGAATATTTCCACGGTTGACGGCTACGAGGATGTTAGCATCCTAAACGATAGCTTGAGTCTAATCTGTCTTAACAATGGTTTTATCATTCGAGACAGTAAGGAAATCCCCAGTTCCAAAACCAGGATCAGAACTATTCAGATGAATCATGTATCGGTTCGAAGTGCCAGGGGGAAAGTGGATACTCTGCCGGTGGTTAGCGAAAAGGACGGACGGGAAATTTCCTATTCCAGTAACAACATTCGGTTCGAATTTTCCTATCCTTTTGTTGCCAACAAGAATTGGCAATTTCAATATAAGCTTCAGGGCGTGGATGAGGAATGGTCCGAATCCTTTCGAAGCTCTTTTGTGGAACTGGAACGATTGCCATCCGGGACCTATGTGTTTATGCTACGTGTTGTGGATGATTTGGGGAATACAAATGAAATATTGGAATACCCCTTTCGAATTTCACGTCCCTGGTATAGGGGAGTATGGGGAGTTTTATTGTACTTGTTCGTACTTGGGGGAGTAATGACCTTCGTTTGGTACTATTTGCTGCAAAAAAGAAACCGTGCTTACCTGGCCGAACAGAAGAGACAGGAAGCCCAACGTATCAAGGAAAATAACGAACAGCTCCGGCAAACGGTAAAGGACAAAAATCAGGAGCTATTCAATACCACTTTGGCCACTATTCAGAAGAATGAGCTTCTGGAGAAGGTGCGGTCCGATTTGGAATCCTTCCAAAAGAATCATTTTTCGGCTAGGAATTTCCAAAAACTCTACGATGGTATCATGATGGAGTTGGACGAAAAAGCCATTGCTCAGGAAGACTGGAAGCTGTTTGTAATGTGCTTTGAGAATAACTATGAGGATTTCTTTAAGAATGTCAAAACACGCTATCCAAACCTTAGTTCCGGAGATCTAAAGTTATGTGCTTGTATGAAGTTGAACTTGTCCACCAAGGAGGCCGCATCTTTGTTAGGGATTTCGGTTCGTGGTGTTGAGGTGGGGCGGTACAGGCTTCGGAAGAAGATCAATTTGGATTCCAATGAGAACCTGAATGAGTTCTTTATCGAAAACTTTTAATGATCGCCTGTTTCCAATAGCTTTGCTTCATCTGGCCTTCTGCTTTTAATCGTACCCCTTTTTGATTCTTCTTGTGAAAGAAGCTTTAGCTCCAGGAGGTAAGTCAAAGTGATATATACTTGTAGCTTGCAACTTAAAGCTAATGGGTAGATTACATTCAAAGTAGAAGAATTCTTTTCGATAATTTGTGCACCTAGCACTGTTCATATCCCCCTGGAGAAAAAGGAATGGAGTAACCTGCAAAAAAGAAATTCGTCCCTCGTCAGAATAGCGACTTTGTTCATTTTTTTCTTTTCCTTGTTTTCTATTTGATTGTTTCCTGTCCCGAGGGCTTGATTCGTCCTCTTTGATCCCTTAATCCATAGAATGTATTGGTTTTCATAAGTAAATGTTTTGTGTTTTTTATTGAGTTGAAAAACAGCGGCTAATGGTGTGTTGTAGTAGTGGTGTTGGGGTGCGGTTTAGGGGGTGACGTAATCAAAGTGTACGTTCATGTTGGAATTTATTGGGGAGGCTGTTATATGTTTGAAACGTTTTCGAAAGCACAAAAGAATTCATCTGGATATTGAAACAAAATTACTAATCGCTCGATAAAACCACCATGTTAATGTTGTAGATGCAAGGTGTGTTTTAGGCTCATCTAAAACTAATATTTACGTATGAAACACAAATCGACTTTATTTATGGTCCTGTTTCTGCTGTGTAGCTTTTTCGCCATGGCACAAACCAGTACTGTAACCGGTATTGTTACTGAATCCGCAACAGGGAATACTGCTGTGGGAGTAACTGTGTTAGTAAAAGGTACCACCAATGGTACTGTTACCGATCTTGATGGAAAGTATACTCTAGCAAGTGTTCCTGGGGATGGCACTCTCGTTTTTTCATTCATAGGTATGAAAACGATTGAAATTCCAATTGAAGGAAGAACACAGATCAATGTAAGCTTGGATGAAGACCAAGTAATGTTGGATAATGTTGTAGTTGTGGGATATGGAACGGCAAAACTTAAGGACCTGACCTCCCCGATCGCCAATGTGAAATCTGAAGAGATCGTAAAACATGCTACGGCCAACCCTATGCAAGCCATGCAGGGGAAAGTATCCGGAGTGCAAATCGTAAACAGTGGAGAACCAGGAGCCGGACCAACTGTTCGTATCCGTGGGATCGGTTCTTTTAACAATGAGAATCCCCTTTATGTAGTGGATGGAATGTTCTATGATAATGTTGATTTCTTGTCCAATGGAGATATTGAAAGTATTTCTGTTTTGAAGGATGCTTCTGCTGCTTCTATTTACGGGGTACGAGCAGCCAATGGTGTTGTGCTGATTACCACCAAAAAGGGCCGGTTTAATAGTAAGCCCACCATTACCTACAATGGCTATGTGGGAATTCAAAAAGCCAGCAATGTTCTGGATATGGCCAACTCGAAACAATATGCTACCATGCAATATGAAAAAGGAGATGATGCATCCAAGGCTTTAATTCAGAAATCAATTGATTTATTTGGAGGAGCTAATGGAATTCCTGCCGTTGATACGGATTGGTACGATGAATTGCTTCGTACGGCCCTTATTCATAACAATAGTCTGGATATTACCGGAGGAACCGAAAAAGCGGCTTACTCCCTGGGAATTAGTAATTTTTCGCAGGAAGGGATTATGGATGCCGATAGTAAGTATCACCGTTTTAATCTAAGTGCGAAGGGTGATTACAAGGCCAACGATTGGTTAAAACTGGGTGCAAATATTCTGTTGAGTGATGCTCAAAAAAATACACCTAGCAACGAAGCATGGTATTCTGCCTTCGTTTCGCCTTCGATTTATCCGGCTTACGATGAAAACAATACAGCTGCTTACCCAATTCGTTTTGGAGCTCCAACCAGCATTGGTTTGAGTGAGTATTTTGCCAATCCTTTGGCACTTGCCAAATACAATGAGTTTGAACAGAATATTACTAAAATTCTTCCCTCTTTCTACGCAGAAATTGGTTTGTTGCCGAAGAACAAATTGACTTTTAAGACCACCTACAGCCAGGAGATTGCTTTTATTCGTGGAAAAAGATTTGAGCCTGAGTTTTCTGTTGGTGGAAATCAATCCAGACCGGATTCCAAGTTGACTAAAACAGATGACTTCTATCAGAATTATATCTGGGACAATACCATTACCTACAAGGATCAAATTGGAGTGCATTCGTTTACGGTAATGGCAGGAGCTTCCTACCGCAACGAGGATTGGAGAAAATTGGAAGGATGGGCCAATGGTGTTCCTGATGGGGAAGACGAGTACCACTACATATCACAAGGAGATCCTGATTCTCGTAGAAGTGCGGATGATGGTACTACCTATCGTGGAGAGTCCTATTTTGGACGAATTACGTACAATTATGCCGACAAATACTTGCTTTCAGCCACAATGCGTGCCGATGGAAGTTCCAAATACCAGGAAAAATGGGGCTATTTCCCTTCTGTAGGTTTGGGATGGGTTGTTTCCGAAGAGGACTTTATGAGTAAGCAAAATTTGGTGGATCACTTGAAATTGCGCGCCAGCTACGGTATGTTGGGGAACGATAAGGTGCCTGCCAGTGACGGATTTGCATCTGTTATGATGAATCAGGGAACTTCCGGAGTATTCGGTGATGTGTTATTCCCAGGATATGTGAACCAGAATTACTTTAGCAGCCTGAAATGGGAAGTTGTGAAGGAGTTCAATATTGGTGTAGATATGGCATTTCTGGACCGCAGATTAAATGCAGAGTTTGATTATTTCCATCGTTTGACTGATAATGCGGTAATCAGTACTCCTCTGCCTATGGGCGCAGGAAGTATACTTGACAATAGCGGGCAGATTTTAAACTCCGGTCTGGAATTTTCTTTGAATTGGTCGGATAAAATTGGCAAGGATTTCAAGTATCATGCTAGCCTAAACCTGTCTACTTTGAACAATGAGGTAAAAGACTTGAAAGGAATACCTTATTTGTACGGTGGTTCTGCAGAGTTTAGAACCATTACCAAGGTGGGAGAAAGCATTAATTCATACTATGGTTATAAGGTAGAAGGCGTGTACCAGACCCAGGAGCAGGTGGATAACGATCCTATTGCTCAGAAGTATGGTTTGCAACCTGGCGATTTAATGTACGAAGATGTGAATGGGGACGATTCCATTGACGACAAGGACAGACAGATTCTTGGTTCTGCTCTTCCAACTTTCACCTATGGAGGTAGCCTTGGATTTGAATGGAAAAACCTTGATTTCGGTATGACCTTTATGGGAGTCATGGGCAATGAAATTGTGAATCAGAAAAGAGGAAACAGAAGATGGCAGGGAGAAATCAATTATGATGCTGATATGGTGAAGAATCGTTGGACCGGTGCCGGATCTACCAACAAATATCCTTCTGCAGCCGGTTCTGTACGTCCTTGGAACGTAGCCAATTTCAGTTCCTTCCTGGTTGAAAAAGGAGATTTCTTCCGCATTCAGAATATTCAAATTGGTTACAATTTCAACAATTTGTCCTTAAGTGGAATGCAGGGAACCCGAATCAGAGTTTATGTTTCAGCTGATAATCCGCTAACTGTTTTCGATTACAATGGATTTACTCCTGAAATTGCAAGCGGATTCGACAATCAGGTGTACCCGATGTATTCGACCTACACATTTGGTCTTAAATTGACTTTCTAACCATTGAAATAAAATATTACTATGAATATAATAATGAAAAGCAAATTAGTGGTAATGTTGTCCATTGCCCTGTTTGCAACAAGCTGTAGCGATTATCTTGATAAACTACCGGAAAACAAGGTGGAGAAGGGAGAAATTGATTTCACAAAAGTGGAGGATATGCATTTGCCGGTTTCAGGTGTATATGCGCAGGCACGCAGTGGCCAGGGATTTTCCTTCTGGGGAGCTTTGGGCTTGATCTCCGTTCGTTCCGATAATGTGGATAAAGGTTCTGCTCCGAACGATCAGTTGGAATTCCAGCACTGTGCTAATTTTAAATATGATAATATCAGATCCTACTGGGCTTTGAACAACACCTGGAAAGGATTCTACAAACTGGTGGAGGTGAGCAACTCGGCGTTGGCTTCACTGGATCAATATGCCGAATACATCACCAAAGAATCCGACCAGAAGTTGTATGAGCAGTACACTGCAGAGGTTCGTTTTATGCGTGCTTACGCTTTCTTTTTTGCAACAAGATTGTGGGGAGATATTCCATTGATGCTGGACAATCAGGTCCTCAATCCGGAAAGAGAGCCCCGGGCCGATGTATATAAGTTCATTGATGACGAAATGGAGTACTGCATTAGTAAGTTGCCGGCTCTTTGTCCCAACGAAATGGATTTTATCGGAAGTGTAACTCAATATACCGCATGGGCACTTAGAGCTAAGGCTGCAGCTGATGTAAACGACTGGGATACCGTACTGAAAGCAACCAATGCCATCATTTCTAGTACTAAATTTGAATTGTACGATGACTTTTATGAGATGTATAAGAAACCTGGGAAATTGTGCAACGAATCACTGTTCGAATTACAGTATACCGATTTTGGTCAGGGAGTAGGGGATATCATTCGATCCGATGCATGGTTTGCCTTCCAGGGACCACGTACTGCGATTAAAGGGTACAATGGAATTCCGATAAATAGTGGCTGGGGATTTATGGTTCCGACTCAAGCCTTGAACGATTTGATGGTTGCTCGCGGGGAAGATGTGCGTTACAAAACCACCATTATGAAGACCGATGCAGTGACTCCTTCAAAGGATACTCTGGTGGCTGGTCTGCCGGGTGAGCCTACCATGTACAATGGGAAGGCATACCTGCCTGCTTCCCAGCTGACACCAGGTCGCCAGGATTATGGTGATGGTAACAACATTCGTATGATTCGTTACGCCGACATTCTGCTTTTGAATGCCGAGGCAAAAGTACGGAAAGGCGAAAGCGGAGATTCCAGTTTCAATCTGGTGAGAGAACGTGCTGGTATGACTCCTGTTACAGGCGTTACCCTGGAACAAATTCTGGAGGAACGAAGAGTAGAGCTTGCCATGGAGTGGGGCGAAAGATTCTTCGACCTGGTAAGAACCGGAAAAGCTGCTGAAAAACTTCAGGGTTTTGTTGAAGGACAGCACGAATTCTATCCTATTCCTCAGGAACAATTGGATCTGAATCCCAACTTGAAGTAATTTGATTCTGTAACGGCAATTCCTCTTCCCATGGGGGAGGATTGCCGTTTTTTTGGCTCTGTATGATTTTAGTGGGTAGATTTGGACTGTATTCAGATAAGAATAACAAGATCTTGATGAAAATTCAGGATAATCATCTTTCACTTCAGGCAGCAAAAGAATAGTTCTTTGCCTGTTTTGCGGACTTTGCAAGAAAAAAGAGTTTATAGTCTTACTGTGATATTTCTTAGAAGTAAAATATTCCAGTTTACGATACCCGTTCTTATCCAATTAGAACCTTTTTATTTTAACAACCATGAAAAAATATTTGTTCAGCATACTAATCGCATTGGGCGGTTTATTGAGTTGTGCTCAAGCGGAGGAGAATTCTGTTTCTGAAGATAGCAAGGAGCAGGGCGGTCAAACGGGCAACCGGCCGCTGGAATTCGATTCTGATGATGAATTTCTGGATTTTATTCAGAAGCAGCACTTTAACTACATGTGGGAGGGGGCGGAACCCAATTCCGGCCTGGCTTGCGAAAGAATTCATCCGGATAATAACTATCCACAAAACGACAGACGAGTGGTTACCACCGGCGGGTCCGGCTTTGGCATTATGGGCCTGATTGTTGGGATGGAACGCAACTTTGTTACCCGTGAGGAAGGGGTGGATCGTTTCTACCGAATTGTGGAATTTCTGGAGAAAGCGGAAAAACACCACGGGGTTTGGCCCCACTGGATGAACGGGGAGGATGGAACAACCCGTCCGTTCAGTCCCAAGGATGATGGGGGAGACTTGGTGGAGAGCTCTTTCCTGATGCAGGGGCTGCTTTGTGCTCGCCAATATTTCGCCAATGGAAATGAGCGGGAGAAGGAACTTGCTCAAAGAATTGATGCTTTGTGGCAGGGAATGGACTGGGCCTGGTACATGAACGGAAAAGATGTACTGTATTGGCACTGGTCGCCCAATTGCGGATGGGAAATGAACTTTGCCCTGGAGGGGTACAACGAGTGCCTGATCACCTATATTCTGGCGGCTTCATCGCCTACGCATCCCATCCCTGCATCGGCTTACCACAATGGTTGGGCACGTGGTGGTGCAATTGTATCCAGTGATGCACCGTTTGGTTTTCCACTGGAGTTGAAACACAATTCCGGCGAAGGCGGCGGTCCCCTGTTTTGGGCGCACTACTCCTATATCGGGTTAAATCCCCAAGGTTTGAAAGATCAGTATGCTGATTACTGGAACGTGGTGAAGAATCATACCCTGGCTAACTACTCTCACTGTGTATCCAATCCCAAAGGCTATAAGGGCTATGGCATAAACTGCTGGGGATTAACGGCCAGCTATTCCATCAATGGTTATGCGGCTCACTCTCCAGCGGATGACCGCGGCGTAATTACTCCAACGGCTGCTCTTTCAAGTTTCCCCTATACGCCGGAGAAATCCATGCGTGCATTGAAGCATTTTTATTACCAGCAGGGAGATCGTCTGTGGGGCGAGTACGGGTTTTACGATGCCTTTTCGGTTCATAAGAATTGGTATTCGAACCATTACCTGGCCATTGACCAGTGTACCATCGCTCCAATGATCGAGAACCATCGTACCGGTTTGCTGTGGAAGCTTTTCATGAGTTGCCCCGAGGTGCAGGAAGGTCTGAAAAAGTTAGGGTTCACACAGAACCAATAATTAAAAGAATTGGAGTTCGAACTATGGAGAATGTAAAATTTGAATTTGCAAGTAACAAGAATAATGCTGTAAGGAGCTAGGTAAAATCTTGACCTTTTCTTGATACTTGTGTCTTGCTTCTTGATACTTTTTCAGCTCGAACTCAAATAATGGAGTACTAATGTGAAGTTGGGGTAGGACAACCCTAAAAAATACGATACTATGAGAAACTGTATATTGTTCCTGCTTCTTTTGGGATTGATGTCCTGTACACAGGAAAAAGTATCCCGGGAAGAGAAGGAGATGAATGTGTTCATCGACGATTTGATGTCGAAGATGACCCTGGAGGAGAAAGTGGGTCAAACCGTATTGTTTTCCAGTTGGTGGGATGTGACCGGACCGGTTCCCGATAATGATTTCGTAAACGATGCCAAACAGGGCCGTGTGGGAGGTGTTTTTAATGCGCTGACCGCTGATTTCCTGTACCGCCTGCAAAAGGAGGTGGTGGAGAATTCCCGTTTGGGAATTCCCCTGCTTTTTGGTTACGACGTAATTCACGGATACCGAACCACTTTCCCCACCCCCTTGGCCATGTCCTGTTCCTGGGATATGGACCTGGTGGAGCTGGCTACCAGTACCATGGCGCAGGAAGCGGCTGCTGATGGTTTGCACTGGACCTTTGCTCCCATGGTAGATATCAGCCGTGATCCCCGCTGGGGGCGAGTGGCCGAAGGGGCCGGAGAAGATGCCTTTCTGGGGGCACAGATCGCAAAAGCACAGGTGAAAGGGATTCAGGGCGATGATGTGAGTGACACCACTAAGCTGCTGGCTTGTGTGAAACACTTTGCCGCTTACGGTGCCCCTGTTGCCGGTCGGGATTACAACTCGGTGGATATGAGTGAAAGACATCTGAGAGAGTTCTATCTGCCTCCTTACAAAGCGGCCATTGATGCAGGCTGTCAAACTATTATGGCCTCCTTCAACGACATCAATGGCGTGCCTGCCACAGCCAATAAATGGTTGCTAACCGATCTGCTGCGCGACGAATGGAATTTCAAGGGCATGGTAGTGACCGACTATACCGGGGTAATGGAGCTGATGCACCACGGAACGGTTGCCGATTCTGCCGATGCGGCTGCCCAGTCCATTAATGCCGGTGTGGATATGGATATGCAATCGGGTTTTTTCATGAATCACATGCTTGAGAATGTGAAAAAAGGCGTGGTGAGCGAGGAAACGGTGAATACCGCCTGCCGCCGGGTGCTGGAGATGAAATACAAGAAGGGACTGTTTGAGGATCCTTTTAAGTATTGCAGTAAGGACCGTGCGAAACGTTGGCTGAAGAAGCCGGAGTTCTTCGAAAGAAGCAGGAAAGTGGCGAAAAGTTCCATTGTTCTGTTGAAGAATGAGAAGAACATTCTGCCCCTTTCTAAAAAGACCCCTTCCATTGCACTGATTGGCCCCATGGCCAGCAACAAGCGAAACCAGCTGGGCGCATGGCATACCGGAGGACGTGAGGAAACCGTTACGCCAATTGATCAGGCCTTTCTGAAAGAATTCCCTAAGGCTAAAATTCGTATCGCAAAAGGATGCGATTACGTTGGCCAGGACAGAAGTGGCTTTGCCAAGGCCCGGGCAGCAGCTAAAGTATCGGATGTTGTGGTGATGTGTATGGGCGAGCAGGAGTTCGAAAGCGGTGAAGCGGCCAGTAAAACCGATATCCGTTTGGCATCGATCCAGCGGGAGCTGATCCGTGAAATCGCCAGACTGGGGAAACCCATGGTGCTGTTGTTGCACAACGGACGTCCGGTCATCCTATCGGAGGAGGAGAAGTATTTTGATGGCATTCTGGAGGTTTGGCATTTGGGTAGCATGGCCGGTCCTGCCATTGCCGATGTGGTTTCTGGTGATTACAATCCTTCTGGGAAATTGACCATGAGTTTTCCTAGAAATATGGGGCAAATCCCTGTTTACTACAACTATTTGAATACCGGAAGACCCATTTCAAAAGAGCGCTTTACATCCAAATATACCGATTGTCCCAATACGCCGATGTATCCTTTCGGTTATGGTTTGAGCTATACCAACTTTGAGTATTCAGCCATCCGGTTGAGTGGCGAGACCATGAATGCTGACGGGCAGATCGTAGCTACTGTTACCGTAAAAAATACCGGTAAGGTGGATGGAGTAGAGATTGTACAGATGTACATCCGCGATCTGGTGGCTTCCGTGAGCCGTCCGGTAAAAGAGCTGAAAGGCTTCCAAAAGGTAATGATCCCTGCGGGAGAGTCGGTGGAGATCAGCTTTACCATTGACCAATCGCTGCTTTCGTTCCACAATGCCGATTTGCAGTACGTTGCTGAACCTGGTGATTTCAAGGTATTCATCGGCGGAAGCAGTGTGGATGTGAAAGAGAGTAAATTCCGATTAAACTAATATCCCACCAAGGTTTTGCATAGGCCTTCGGCATAGTTCGGAGGCCTATGTTGTATCATTTTATTGTTGAAATCTAACTGGTTTTATGTTATGAAGTTAAGAAACTTGCTTACTTCGCTGGTGTTAGCAATAGGGGGAGTTGTTTTCTCCCTTTCTTGTGCCTCAGCGCAGACAAATACTTACTGTAATCCTATAGACATCGACTACACCTATATGGTTTACAATTCAAGCCGTAATATTTCATACCGTTCAGGCGCTGATCCGGCCGTGGTTGAATTCAGAGGTGAATATTATATGTTTGTTACGCGTTCCTTTGGTTATTGGCACTCTACCGATCTTGTAAATTGGGATTTCATAAAGCCTGCTCAGTGGTTCTTTGAAGGATGTAATGCTCCAACTGCCTTCAATTATAAAGATTCGGTACTCTATTTTGCAGGTGATCCGGCAGGATATGGTAGTATTCTATATACGGATAATCCTAAATCAGGCAAATGGACTCCTACAGCTTCTATCACGAATGGAATTCAGGATTCAGAACTTTTTATTGATGATGATGGAAGAACTTACTTGTATTGGGGCTCATCTAACATACATCCTATCCGGGTAAAGGAATTAAATAAGGATGATCGAATGCTTGAGGTAGGAGATAAAAAGGAACTGATCAATTTAATTGAGGAAGAGCATGGATGGGAACGTTTTGGAGAGAACAATTATCACCCAACACTGAAAGAAGGATATATGGAGGGTGCTTCGATGACCAAGCATAATGGAAAATATTATTTGCAATATGCTGCTCCTGGTACTCAGTTTAATGTATATGCCGATGGTGTTTATGTAGGCGAAACACCTACAGGGCCCTTTGAATATATGAAAAGCAATCCAATGTGTTTTAAGCCGGGAGGTTTTACCAACGGAGCCGGACATGGTATTACGGTAAAAGCAACAGATGATCAATACTGGCATTTTGCAACGATGGCACTAGCCTCTAATTCTCATTGGGAACGTCGTTTGTGTATGTTTCCTACCTATTTTGATGAGGATGGCCTGATGTATTCCGATACCCATTATGGCGATTACCCACGGTTTGGACCTAACCATCCAACGAAGGCAGGTCAGCATTGTGGTTGGATGTTGCTTTCATACAAAGGAAAAACAACCGTGTCATCATCCAAAATGCAAATCAAAAAAAGTACGGCAGATGATGGAGATTATGACATTACTGAAATGCCACTTAGAAAGAATGGTGAGGGTGAGATTGTGTCAGAAGTGTTAACGGATGAAAGTCCAAAATCATTTTGGGTGGCAGATGCCAACAATGATCAGCAATGGGTGAAAATAGAAATGCGTAATCCTGGAAAAATTTATGCCATTCAATTGAATTATCACGATCACGAGTCGGGCATATATACACGTACCGAAGGATTGCGACATCGTTTTTCTATTGAGGTGTCAAATGATGGTGAAAATTGGCAAACCATTGTAAACAGGAGGAACAGTTATAAGGATGCCCCTAATGCATACATTGTACTCAAACAACCTGTTGAAGGAAGGTTTATCCGTTATAAAAACGTGAAAGTGCCAGGTGAAAATCTCGCTTTGTCAGAAATCAGGGTGTTTGGTAAAGGCCTTGGTAAAAAACCGGCTATGGTTAGGGGATTTGTTGTAAAACGTGAAGACGATCGTAGAGATGCATCTTTTTCCTGGAAGCCGGTGAAAGGTGCGCAAGGCTATAACATTCGATGGGGGATTGCTCCGGATAAATTGTACCAGTCGTGGCTGGTGTATGATGTCAATGAACATTTCATGCGCTGTCTGGATCGTGACACCCCATATTACTTCTCAATCGAGGCGTTTAACGAAAATGGTATTTCTCGAAAAACAAAGGCAATTAAGCTCGATTAGTTTGATGAACAAAAAGTCCCTTCAGTAACCTGTTACATTTTGTGATGGATATATTACCCGCAGGATGTAAGCAGGACTAGCGGACCGCTACAATCACACTGTTACCCGGTGCCCATTTTATGACCTAATAGCTTACTATTTGAAAAACGAATAGAATTAATAGTTGGGTTTGCAATGGTTTGTTGCATAGGGTGATGAGGAAAGTGTAGTAGTATTGTTGTAGCCGCAAAATTTAATTTTTTGGGCTTGAAGTAGAGAAGTAGATATTGATTTTTTTCGATTCTGTAGGATTCCAATTTGCTTTACGAGACAAACAAAAACAGAGAAGAATCATTGTGATTTTTTTTTACGGTGAATTGGTTATTTATTGAAAATATTGACGAATGAAGACAAGATTTTTAGGACTTATTTTGATTGTATTGCTGGGGATGAATTCCTGCAATACAACGGGGGGAAAAGATAAAGGAATGAACGGTGATCCGCGGATCGAGCAGAAGGTGGATTCCGTTCTGGCATTAATGACACTGGAGGAGAAACTGGGCCAGCTGAATCTGCCCGGAGCCGGAGATGTTACCACCGGACAGGCTTCCAACACTGGTACCGCTGAAAAGATCAAAGCGGGAAAAGTGGGTGGATTGTTCAATATCAAAAGTGCGGCGAAAATTCGGGAAGTGCAGCGAATTGCCATGGAGGAGAGTCGGCTGAAGATTCCGTTGCTCTTTGGTATGGATGTGATTCATGGCTACCAAACGGTTTTTCCCATTCCTTTGGGATTGTCCTGTAGTTGGGATATGGATCTGGTTGAAAAGGTGGCTCGGATTTCCGCTTTGGAAGCTAGTGCTGATGGTATCTGCTGGACTTTTTCGCCCATGGTGGATATTTCACGCGATCCGCGTTGGGGCCGGATGTCTGAGGGAAGTGGTGAAGATCCCTACCTGTGCTCTCAAATTGCAAAGGCCATGGTGAACGGCTACCAGGGTGACGACCTGTTGGAAAACAATACCATTATGGCTTGTGTGAAACACTTTGCCCTGTATGGTGCCATTGAGGCCGGACGGGATTACAACACCACCGATATGAGCCGGGTAAGAATGTACAATGAATATTTCCCACCCTACAAGGCTGCGATTGATGCAGGCGTAGGAACCGTGATGTCCTCTTTCAATGAGGTGGATGGGATTCCCGCCAGCGCCAACAAGTGGCTGATGACCGACGTATTGCGTGACCAGTGGGGATTCAACGGTTTTGTGGTAACCGACTATACAGCCATCAACGAGATGACGGACCATGGTTTGGGCGATTTGGAACAGGTGTCCGCTCTTGCCCTGAAGGCCGGTATCGACATGGATATGGTGGGAGAGGGATTCCTGACCACCCTGAAGAAATCACTGGAAGAGGGTAAAATCACAGAACAGGACATTGATGCAGGTTGTCGCCGGATTCTTAAAGCCAAATTTGAACTGGGACTTTTCGATGACCCCTACCGCTATTGCGATGTGCAACGGGCCAAGACCGAGATCTTAACTCCTGAAAACCGGAAAGCTGCCCGTGATATTGCCGCTCAATCCTTCGTATTGCTGAAGAACGAGAAGAACGTTTTGCCTTTGAAAAAAGGGGGCACCGTAGCGCTTATCGGGCCTATGGCCGACAACAAGGAGAACATGCCAGGTACCTGGAGTGTGGCAGCTGATTTCAGCAAATCAATATCCTTGAGAAAGGGAATGGAGAACGTGGCTGGGAAGAATGTAAAAATCTTGCAGGCCCGTGGAGCCAATTTTGTGAGTGACCCTGCCCTGGAATCACGTATCAGCGTATTTGGAAAGCCCACCTACCGAGATGCCCGTTCCGAGGCACAGATGATTCGCGAGGCCGTTCGGGTGGCCAAACGTGCCGATGTGGTTGTGGCCGCGTTGGGGGAATCCGCAGAGATGAGCGGCGAATGCTCCAGCCGTTCCGATATCAACCTGCCAGAAACCCAGCAGAAGCTGTTGAAGGCGCTTCTGAAAACAGGCAAGCCCGTAGTGATGGTGCTGTTTACCGGTAGACCTTTGGCCCTGAAATGGGAGGATGAAAATGTGCCTGCGATTCTGAATGTGTGGTTTGGGGGAACCGAAGCCGGAAATGCCATTGCCGATGTGCTGTTTGGCGATGTGAATCCTTCCGGTAAGTTGAGTGCCACCTTCCCGCAGAATGTTGGCCAGGTGCCCATCTACTACAATTGCAAGAATACGGGACGTCCCCTGCCCGAAGGACAGTGGTTCCAGAAGTTCCGCTCCAATTACCTGGACGTGACCAATGAGCCGCTTTATCCTTTCGGTTATGGATTAAGCTATACCACCTTCCAATACGGAGATGTGAAGGTTAGCAGTACCACCCCAAAAGGGAATCAAACCCTGACGGTTTCCGTTCCGGTAACCAATGCAGGAAGCTGCGATGGGCAAGAGGTTGTGCAGCTGTATATCCGTGACCTGGTGGGGTCAATTACCCGTCCGCTGAAGGAGCTGAAAGGGTTCCAAAAAATTGCACTGAAGGTGGGTGAAACCAAAACTGTAACCTTCCAGGTTACCCCTGAGGATCTGAAATTCTACAATTACGATCTGAAATACGATTGGGAGCCAGGTGAGTTCGAATTGATGATCGGGGGCAATTCCCGTGATGTGAAATCCGTGAAGGTGAACTGGGTAGAATAATTTACACCTCAAAAATAGGAATAAATGATTGGACAAGTCCTGATACCATTTTCAGGACTTGTCCAAATGAAGTGATAACCAGATGGTTTGTCTGGAATTATGAAGGGCCTCCTCCTGTGGAGAGAAAGCTTGGAAGTAGTCTGGTATGAGGAAAGAGCCGGTTTGTTCACAATTTCAAAACCAACAATATTCACGATGTAATCCTTAAATGTAGAATCAATGAAGAAAAGTATACTCTCAATTGCATTTTTACTGTTTGCAATAAGCTTGATCGCTCAGGAAATAAATTCTCCTAATGGAAACTTCACGCTTTGTTTTGAATTGAATCAGGGGGTGCCGATTTATAAATTAAACTATAAAGAAAAAGCGGTTGTAAAAGAGAGTCGATTAGGATTTGAATTGAAAGGTGAAGAATCCTTATTGAATGGATTTACGGTTGCAGCTGTTGAGGAAAGCACTTTTGATGAGACCTGGAAACCTGTTTGGGGAGAAGTCAAAGAAATTCGGAATCATTATAACGAAATGTTGGTGACTCTTACTCAGGAGAGTACTCAGCGTAAGCTGCGGATTCGTTTTCGACTGTTTGATGATGGATTGGGGTTTAGATATGAGTTCCCGGAGCAAGAAAATTTGAACTATTTTGTTATAAAAGAAGAGAAAACGCAGTTTGCCATGACCGGTGACCATACTGCATTTTGGATACCGGGCGATTTCGATACCCAGGAGTATCGTTATACCAAATCGAAATTATCAGAAATAAGCAGCTTCATAAGAAAAGCCAGAACCTCTAATCTTTCTCAATCATCATTTTCCGAAACCGGCGTTCAAACGTCATTGATGATGAAGACAGATGATGGCTTGTACATCAATTTGCACGAGGCGGCTTTGGTTGATTATTCGTGTATGCATCTTAATCTTGATGACAAGAATTTCGTTTTTGAATCCTTCTTAACTCCAGATGCAAGGGGCGATAAGGGGTATATGCAGGCACCCTGCCATACCCCCTGGAGAACTGTAATCGCCAGTGACAATGCGGGAGATATACTATTGTCGAATATCACTCTGAACCTTAATGAACCTTGTGTTTATGAAGATGTATCGTGGATCAAACCGATTAAATACGTTGGGGTATGGTGGGAGATGATTACCGGAAAAAGTTCCTGGTCTTATACTAATCTACCTAGTGTGAAATTGGGTGAGACGGATTATTCAAAAACTACTCCTAATGGATCGCATGGTGCTACTACGGAACATGTGAAAGAGTATATTGACTTTGCTTCAAAGCATAATTTTGATGCTGTTTTAGTTGAAGGTTGGAATGAAGGATGGGAAGATTGGTTTGGAAAAACCAAAGACTACGTTTTTGATTTTGTAACTCCCTATCCGGATTTTGATGTAGAGGAGCTTAGAGATTACGCAAAAAGTAAAGGGGTACAGCTGATCATGCATCATGAAACTTCAGGTTCTGTTCGCAATTACGAAAGGCACATGGATAGAGCCTATCAATTTATGGTAGATAATGGATACAAGGCTGTGAAAAGTGGGTATGTTGGCGATATCATTCCAAGAGGGGAAACTCATTATGGACAATGGATGGTGAATCATTATTTGTATGCGATAAAAAAGGCTGGTAAGTACAAGATCATGGTTAATGCACACGAGGCCGTTCGTCCCACTGGATTGTGCCGTACTTATCCTAACCTGATCGGGAACGAGTCCGCCCGCGGTACTGAATTTGCATCTTTTGGAGGCAATACACCGGACCATACCACCATCCTGCCTTTTACACGCCTCATTGGTGGACCTATGGATTATACTCCGGGGATCTTCGAAACGGATATCAGTCAGTACAATCCCAATAATAAATCCCATGTGGCCAGTACCATTGCTCGCCAGTTGGCCTTGTATGTAACAATGTATAGTCCGCTTCAAATGGCGGCCGACTTTCCAGAAACCTATAAAAAGTACCTGGATGCATTTCAATTTATAGAGGATGTGCCTGTAGACTGGGATGATACGAAAGTATTGGAAGCCGAACCGGGCGATTTTATTACCTATGCACGGAAAGAAAAAGGGGCAGACAACTGGTACGTTGGCAGTACCAATGATGAGAATGGCCGTACATCAAAGATCAAGTTTGATTTTTTAACCCCGTGTAAAAAGTATGTGGCAACGATCTATGGTGATCGAAAGGATGCCCACTATAAAGAAAACCCTAAGGCCTATCAAATTAAAAAAAGGGTGGTAACCAATAAATCCAGGTTATCTCAATATTGTGCTCCCGGAGGAGGGTTCGCCATTTCCATAAAGGCTCTTTAGAATCTTAAAATAAGCTATGAGAATGGTGCAGTGGTATTTCCTGATGGGATACAAACTGCACCATTTTGTTTTTAAAGCCTCCTGTCTTCAGTCTTAGAGATCATCAAAGATATAGTGGAAAATGATGCTACCTGAATCATCCTGTTTTCCCGTATTTTTTCCCTGTACTATCTCCGTACTTCCTCCGTATCAAAGTCGTATTTATACGGACTTGATACGGAGATGATACGAACCAGGTACGGAGGAGGTCCCTGTCAAATCTGAGTGTAGCTGTTGCGGGATCCGAAAAGCACCCACTATAATCTATATAGAACCTAATTTTTCCTCCCCAACAATTCCGCTGGATCTATCATCTGATAAAGTGCAGAAGGGAATCAAAGAGAGTAATCAGCAGGTTTGAGAATCTGGTGGATGATTCTATTGTTGGTAATGGTTGATTTGGAGAAATGAAGTATTCTGATGTAGAATATTATGCTTTTTCCATGAATTGGTTCCGATTGTTTTTTGGGAAAAGGAGGGCACAAAAAAAGGAAGACTCAAACAGAATCTTCCTTAACAATTCGTCGGGATGACAGGATTTGAACCTGCGACCCCTTGCACCCCATGCAAGTACGCTACCGGACTGCGCCACATCCCGAATTGCGTTGGCAAATATAAGGTTGATTTTTGAAAACACAAAATATATTTCACAAAATAATGTACTGAGTGGACTTGTTATTTTTTTCTGAATAGCCCATGTTTAGGCGAATTTGTTTGAAATTAGTTCTTTAAAGTGGTTGGTTGTTTTGAGACTTTTTTTTTAACTTTAAATTATATGGATGGTCATTTGTTTTGTTGAAGATGGCATAGAAATTAATGATGAAGGCTTGCTTATTAGCATTTGTAATTATTTAGATATTTTATAGCTTTGCTACTCATCATTTATTATTTTGAACTGGTATAATTAAATACAATATGGAACTCTTTAAACCAATGAATCTAGACGAGACCAATACTGAAAAGAAGACCTCTGAGGGAGAGGTGGAAAAGGTAAAATGTCTGATTGTAGGATCAGGACCGGCAGGATATACCGCTGCCATTTATGCCGCCAGAGCGAATTTGAATCCTGTAGTTATTGAAGGATTGCAACCCGGAGGACAGCTGACAACCACAACGGAGGTGGATAATTTTCCTGGGTATCCTCAAGGAGTTACTGGTCCTGAAATGATGGCTGACCTGAAGAAGCAGGCCGAACGTTTTGGAACCGATTGTCGTTGGGGACTTGTTACTTCTGTTGATTTTTCATCCTATCCTCACAAAGTTGTAGTGGATGAGAAGAAGGTAATTGAAGCAGAGACTGTGATTCTTGCTACTGGTGCTGCTGCAAAGTACCTGGGTTTTCCAACTGAAAGCAAATATATGGGATCGGGAGTTTCTGCCTGTGCAACCTGTGATGGATTCTTCTACAGAGGCAAAGATGTAGCAGTAGTTGGAGGTGGCGATACAGCCGCAGAAGAGGCTACCTATTTGGCTGGTTTGTGCAATAAGGTGTATCTGGTTGTTCGTAAGCCTTACATGCGTGCTTCCAAAGCAATGCAGGATCGTGTTTTTAAGACCGAAAATATTGAGGTTTTATTCGAGCATAATACCAAAGAACTGTATGGTGATGGTGTTGTAGAGGGTGCCAAATTGGTGAAACATCTAGGGGAAGCCAACGAGGAGGAAGTAGATATTAAGATTGATGGTTACTTTGTGGCTATTGGGCATACTCCTAACTCCAAGGTGTTTGCTGATTTTGTAAAAACAGATGAGCAGGGATATGTGTTGACAGAATCGAATACAACTCGTACAAATGTGCCTGGTGTATTTGCATGTGGTGACTTGAAAGATCCTCACTACCGTCAGGCAATTACTTCTGCTGGTTCCGGCTGTATGGCCGCTATGGATGCAGAACGTTTCCTTGGAGAGAAAGAAGCCTAATGTAGCCAGAAGATATATAATAAAAGTCCTGTTTTCTTTGGAACAGGACTTTTTTTGTACCCATAAAAAAAGCTGCCCAATAGGACAGCTTTCCATATCTTATTATATTGAAAGATTACTGGTTGAAGATATCAGCAAATTTCTCGTTGCTGTATTTCCCATCTTTCAATTTTTGAGCAACTTCTTTGAAAGCACTTACTGTGTATTCAACATCCTCCAGGGTATGCATAGCTGTAGGAATCAAGCGAAGTAAAAGTTGTCCTTTAGGAATTACAGGATATACTACGATAGAGCAGAAAATGTTGTAATTTTCACGCAAATCCATAGTAACCTGAGTTCCTTCAGCCACACTACCTGATAGGTATACAGGAGTAACAGGAGACTCGGTGCAACCGATGTTCAAACCTGCTTCTTTTAAACCTTTTTGAAGAGCTTCGGAAACAGTCCAAAGTTTTTCTCTAAGTTCAGGCATACTCTTCAACATCTCCAGACGTTTCAAAGAACCTTCTACGATTGGCATTGGAAGAGATTTTGCAAAGATCTGAGATCTCATTGTATATCTCAAGTAAGTACCTACTTCCTCGCTACAAGCGATAAATGCACCAATACCAGCCATTGCTTTTGCGAAAGTACTAAAGTGAAGGTCTACCTTATCTTCAACACCGAAATGTTCGATAGTACCGGCACCGTTTTTCCCCATTACACCAAATCCATGAGCATCGTCTACTAATAAACGGAAGTTGAAATCATCTTTCATGGCTGCGATTTCATCCAATTTACCCAAGTCGCCAGCCATACCGAATACACCTTCGGTAATAACCAGAATACCACCACCTGTCTTTTCAGTCCATTTGGTTGCACGTTCCAGCTCCTTGCGCAGGTTGTCCATATCATTGTGAGGATAAACAAAACGTTTACCTGGGTGAAGTCTTAAACCATCCATGATACATGCATGAGACTCTGAATCGTAAACAATTACATCATGACGACCCACCATTGCATCAATGATGGACACCATACCTTGATACCCAAAGTTCAAAAGGAATGCATCAGGTTTGCCAACAAAGTCTGCTAACTGAGCTTCCAGTTCTTCGTGAAGGCTGGTTTGCCCTGACATCATACGAGCTCCCATAGGATAAGCCAAACCCCATTTCTCTGCCGCTTCAGCATCTGCTTTTCTTACTTCAGGGTGGTTGGCCAAGCCAATGTAGTTGTTCAAACTCCAGGTTAATACTTCTTTACCACGGAATTTCATACGAGAATTGATTTCTCCTTCCAGTTTTGGGAAGGCGAAATATCCATGAGCTTGTTTTGCGTATTGTCCGATATTTCCTTTCTGGGTTTTTATTTTATCAAAAATATCCACGATTTATGTTTTTTTTGAGTTATATTCGATCAACCCTGCAAATGTAAGCTTTTTTGATTTTAAACCAATAGATATTAAATAATTGTATTATTAAGGGGCAGAAGCTGCGGTAAATTCAAAGGAAAAGATTATCTTTGCACAATGCAAAAAAAATGGATACGTCGTTAATATGAGAAAAATCTTCCTGCTTATTACCGTAGTAACGCTGCTTTTAACTGGTTGTAGCGATTATCAAAAACTCTTAAAAAGTAACGATTATAACCTTAAATACAAAAAGGCAATTGAGTATTATAAAGCCGAGGAGTTTACCAAGGCCGCCACTTTGTTTGAGGAATTGTTACCTATATTTAGAGGAACCAGTAAAGCTGAAACGATAAGTTATTACACCGCGTTTTGCGCATATGGGCAGAGAGACTATATACAGGCAGGGTACTATTTCCGTAACCTGATAAAGACTTTTCCGGAGAGTGCCTACACAGAGGAGTGTCTTTATATGAGTGCTTATTGCTACTATATGGATTCTCCAAATCCACGTTTGGATCAGACCAGTACTTCGGATGCGATAGATGCTTTCCAATTGTATATTAATAGGTATCCTAATAGTACCCGTGTAGAGAAATGCAATGGGTATATTGATGAGATGCAGGATAAGCTTGTTTATAAGTCCTATTTGAGTGCGAGTAACTATTTTATTCGTGAAAAATTCAAAGCGGCTATTATTGCACTGCAAAATAGTATTAAGGATTATCCCGGATCAACTTATCGTGAGGAGTTGATGTTTATGCTACTGAAATCGCGATATGAATTGGCTTTGCATAGTGTTATTAAGAAGCAAAGAGAACGCTATAATCTGGCTCAGGAAGAGTATTATGCTTTTATTGCTGAGTACCCAAAAAGTGAGCACAAGAGAGAAGCGGAAAAAATGTTTGAGGGAATTGAGAAATATTTGAGTAAATTTAAGAGTAGTAAAAATTAAAATAGATCTAATTCGCAGTTAGTATGGATTACAAAAAGACAAATGCAGCAGGTAACACCATCACACGTAATATGAGTGAACTCAGTAAGGACGTGGGGAATGTGTACGAATCTGTAATGATTATGGCCAAGCGGTCGAATCAAATCGCAGTTGAGCTTAAAGAAGAGTTGAATAAGAAGCTGCAGGAATTTGCTTCTTTTACCGATAACCTGGAAGAAGTTTTTGAGAATCGTGAGCAGATCGAGATCTCAAAGTACTATGAGCGATTGCCTAAATCTACTTTAATTGCAGTGCAAGAGTTTATTGAGGGTGAGATCTATTATAGAAATCCGGCAAAAGAAAAAAAAGAGAATAACTAATCTTGATTAGTATTGAAAAGTTCCCCTTGGTAAAAGGGGAACTTTTATTTTTAAGTATTTGGTTATGTTAAAAGGGAAAAATATTATTTTAGGCGTTACTGCAAGTATAGCGGCATATAAAGCAGCTACATTGGTACGATGTTTGGTGAAAGAAGGGGCTACTGTTAAGGTTATAATGACCCCATATGGTAAGGAGTTTATTTCTCCGGTGACCTTGGCTACCCTATCTAAAAATACTGTCTTAAGTGACTTTTTTAAGCACGACGATGGTGCGTGGAATAGTCATGTGGATTTGGGAATTTGGGCTGACGTAATGCTCATTGCTCCAACAACGGCCAATACTATGGCTAAGATGGCTCACGGAATCTGTGATAATTTGCTTTTAACTACTTATCTGTCGGCCAAATGTCCTATTGTTCATGCTCCGGCAATGGATTTGGATATGTTTAGGCATCCTGCCACTCTTCGAAATATGGAGATTCTTAAGTCCTATGGAGATACTTTTATAGAGCCTTCCAGTGGTGAATTGGCCAGTGGATTGTATGGCAAAGGAAGGATGGAAGAACCGGAAATAATCACCAAAAAGCTGATCGAGTTTTTCGATTCAAAAAAAAAAATCCTGAGCAATAGGAAGATTCTTATAACGGCAGGTCCAACTTACGAGAAACTTGATCCCGTACGTTTTATTGGAAATTTTTCCTCTGGTAAAATGGGGTATGCCATAGCAGAGGAATTGGCGGAACAAGGTGCAGATGTTGTTTTGATCTCCGGTCCCACCTCAATGCAGATTCAGCATTCCAATATTCAACGAATTGATGTGGTTTCTGCTGAGGAAATGTATCAGGCTGCCTGCGATGTTTTTCCAGATTGTGATGGAGCAGTGATGTCTGCTGCTGTTGCTGATTTTACTCCTGTGAATCCGGAAGAAATGAAGGTGAAGCGCGGAAAGGAGAATTATTCTGTAGAATTGAAACCGACTCGCGATATTGCTGCTGAATTGGGTGGAATGAAAAAGGCTGGTCAGCTTTTGGTTGGTTTTGCCTTGGAAACAAACAATGAGCAGACCAATGCTCTTTTGAAATTGCAGAAGAAAAACCTTGATTTCATTGTTCTAAACTCCCTGAATGATGAAGGGGCAGGTTTTCAGCACGACACCAACAAGATTTCGATTGTAAAGGGTGAGGGGGATATTCTTTCCTTTGATTTGAAGCCAAAGAAGGAGGTTGCAAAAGATATTGTGAGGGAAATTAGCTCCTTTTATCAAAGTTAATTTTACATAGCTATTGTTTTAATTTATAACTTTAGGGGGAATTCAATTTTTTTGTCTATGCGAAAGCTCCTGATTATTCTATCGATACTGATTTGGGGTCAAACTCTTTTGGCCCAGGAACTGAATTGCAATGTGCAGGTGAACAGCCAGCAAATCCAAGGGACCAATACTCAGGTTTTTAGGAATATGCAAACGGCCATCTATGAATTTATCAATAAGCGGGTTTGGACCGACCATAAGTTTAGCTATGATGAAAAAATCGAATGCAATATTTTGATTAACCTGAAGGAGCAACTTTCTGCCGATGAATTTAAGGGGAGTATGCAGATTCAGGCCCGACGCCCCATATTCAATTCGTCCTATAATTCGGTGCTGTTGAATTTTAAGGATGATGATATTCAATTCCGATACGGCGAGTATGAATCACTGGAGTTCAATGAAAGTTCACCGCAATCCAACTTGACCTCCCTTTTGGCTTACTATGTATATGTGATTTTGGGATTGGATTACGATTCCTATTCTATGGAGGGAGGGAGCGTGTACTTTGGAAAAGCCGAATCCATCGTCAATAAAATGCAGAATGCTGCGGAGAAGGGATGGAAGGCTTATGAGGATCGAAAGAATCGGTATTGGCTGGTGGAAAACATTCAGAATAGCGCTTATAGTCCTGTTAGGGAATGTATGTATCGTTATCATCGATTGGGACTCGATCGGATGGCCGACCGTGTGACCGAGGGAAGAGCTGAGATTGCTGAAAGTCTTCGCCTACTTCAGAAGGCTCACCGTGCAAAACCAGGAGCTTTTATTCTACAGTTATTCTTTGATGCTAAGGCCGATGAGTTGGTCAATATCTTCAAGGAGTCGTTTAATGATGAAAAAACGAGAGTGTACAACATTCTTAGCGAGGTTGATCCGGCCAATATTTCCAAGTACAAAAAAATTATAGAGCAAAAATAGGGTTTTACTTCTTTTTGCTGTGCCGAATCCAACTATCTTTGCCCCCTGAATTTGTTTTACCTCAAATCTTAAATTGGTATTATGCTTCGATCGCTATCTATTCAGAATTATGCACTGATCAATCAGATTGAAATAGATTTTAACGAAGGATTTTCAATAATTACCGGAGAAACAGGATCCGGTAAATCTATTTTGTTGGGTGCTTTGTCTTTGATTATAGGACAACGTCCTGACGTGAATGTGCTTAAGGATAAGGAACGAAAATGTGTTATTGAAGGCACTTTTGATATTCGAAGATACAATTTAGAGCATTTTTTTCAGGACAATGATCTGGATTTTGAAGAGGAAACGCTCTTGCGACGGGAGATTCTCCCCAGTGGAAAATCCCGGGCTTTTGTCAATGATTCTCCAGTAAGTATCCGGTTGCTTAAGGAAATTGGGCTTCGATTGGTGGATATTCACTCTCAGAACCAGAATTTGGCGTTAGGGGATTCCGGATTTCAGCTTCGAATTGTTGATACCTATGCTCGTCATCACGATCTGTTGGATAAGTATAAGATTGAATATCGTCAGTTTTGTGAAACGAAGGATCAATTAGCGAAACAGACGGAGGAGGCGGCTAAAGCCAAAGCTGATTTGGATTATTTCCAGTTTCAATTCAATCAACTGGACGAAGCTGCTTTGAAAACGGATGAGCAGGAGGAACTGGAGCAGGAGTTGAAGACACTGAATCATTCGGAAGAGATAAAAAGTAACCTTTACAAAGCATCCGGTATTCTTTCCGCTGAGGAAATGTCTGTTTTGCCTCAATTGAAAGAGGCGGAGGGTGCATTGAGCCAACTGCAGGGATTTACCCCAGAAGTGGATGAAATGCACCGGAGAATGGAGAGTGTTTATATCGAGCTTCAGGATTTGGCGTCTGAATTGGAAATGAAGAGCGAAGCGATTGAGTATGATCCTGCGCGGATTGAATATTTGAACGAACGCCTGGATCTGATTTATTCTCTACAGCAGAAGCACAGAGTGGAATCTGTGGCTGCTCTCCTTCAGATTCAGTGTGATTTGGAGGAGAAGATTCAGCAAATAACCTCCAGTGATGACGTTATAGAGCAACTGGAAAAGCAATTGAAGCAGCAAACTGTAGTTTTGGAAGATGTGGCAGATCGATTGAGTGCCAGTCGTGCCGATGTGATCCCCGACATTGAGAATACCATTGTTGAACAGTTGGTTCAATTGGGAATGCCCAATGTAAGTTTTAAGGTGGAGCAACAGAGACTGGAGGAATTTCATGGTGAAGGGAAAGATCGAATGATTTTTCTTTTCTCAGCCAATAAGAATGGTCGTTTGGAAGAGATTTCCAAAGTTGCTTCGGGAGGAGAAATGTCGCGTCTAATGTTGAGTATTAAGTATCTGATTTCTGCCTCTACGGCATTACCATCAATTGTTTTTGATGAAATAGATACTGGTGTATCCGGCGAGATTGCTGATAAAATGGGTCTTATGATGCAGCGCATGTCTGATAATATTCAGGTGATCAGTATTACACATTTACCCCAAATTGCCAGTAAAGGGCAATTTCATTACAAGGTTTATAAAGCAGATGACGAATTGGAAACCTACTCTAATATTATTCGGCTTTCCTCAGAGGAGAGGGTCGAAGAATTGGCGAAAATGTTGAGTGGTTCCGATTTAACAGAAGCGGCGGTTGAAAATGCGAGGGCTTTATTAAATAATTAGAAATTATATTGTTACATAAATTTTGCGTTTTATTCAATCTAAATAAATAGGTTGGGTAGGATGTGTTGTGGAAATATTTATATATCTTTGTTTTTGAATAATTGTAAAATTTAAGTTATGTCATATAATTTATTGAAAGGAAAGAAGGGCATTATTTTCGGTGCTTTGAACGAGATGTCTATTGCATGGAAAGTGGCTGAATTGGCAGTGGAAGAAGGTGCTGAAATTATTTTGACCAATACGCCTGTTTCTATTCGCATGGGTACGATTGATGAGTTGGCTAAAAAGTGCAATGCACAGGTGATTCCGGCAGATGCTACCAACCCTGCGGATTTGGATGAATTGTTCAAAAAATCAATGGAGATTTTTGGTGGAAAGGTAGATTTTGTGTTGCATTCCATTGGAATGTCTCCAAATGTTAGAAAGGGACACTCTTATGACGGACTTAACTACGAATATTTGAAGAAAACCCTTGATGTTTCTGCTATTTCTTTTCACAAGGTATTGCAGAAGGCAAAAGAGTTGGATGCGATTAATGAGTGGGGTTCTGTAGTAGCCTTGACTTATGCTGCTGCTCAACGTACTATGTACGAATACAACGATATGGCGGATGCCAAAGCAATGTTGGAATCTATTGCTCGTAGCTTTGGATACATTTATGGTCGGGAAAAAAGAGTGCGTATCAATACCATTTCTCAATCTCCAACCATTACCACTGCCGGTAGTGGCGTAAAGGGATTCGATTCCCTGATTGATTTCTCTGAAAGAATGTCTCCTCTTGGGAATGCCGATGCCTATGAGTGTGCACAGTATTGTATTACCTTGTTCTCCGATTTGACTAAAAAAGTGACCATGCAGAACTTGTTCCATGACGGAGGGTTCTCCAGTATGGGAATGAGTTATCGTGCAATGAGTCAGTACAACAAAAGTTTCGATCAGGAATAATAACATATCGATAGTATTACTTTTTAAGCCGGACCTTTGGGTTCGGCTTTTTTATGCTTTTTTAAGTCTTTTCCTGAAAATGGCAGGGAGAAGGATTTTTATAATCTTTTCAGAATATGTACATTTGTGCTACTTTTTAGAAAAAATAGAAGCTTAAATTAAAACCAAACACCCAGTTTGCATGGCATCGAAAGCGACCAACATTCATACCGTATTCGACCGGATTATTAGTAGAGGAGAGAAGGAAAAGTTTTTGAATCAGAATTCAAAAGTTATTTGGATGACTGGCTTGTCCGGCTCCGGTAAAACTACTATTGCTGTTGGGGTAGAACAAGAATTGAATCGACGTGGTTATCTTACCCAAATATTGGATGGAGATAACATTCGTTCCGGAATTAATAACAATCTTGGTTTTTCTGAGGAAGACAGAAGTGAGAACATTCGAAGGATTGCAGAAGTTTCCAAGCTTTTTGTGAATTGTGGAATTATTACAATCAATTGTTTTGTGAGTCCTACCAATGAGATCCGAAAGATTGCCAGAGATATTATTGGAGAGGATGACTTTTTGGAGGTTTTTGTAGATACCCCCTTTAGTGTTTGTGAGAAGCGGGATGTAAAAGGTCTTTACAAAAAAGCCAGAAATGGAGAGATAAAGAATTTTACCGGATTGGATGCCCCCTTTGAAGCACCGGTGAATCCTTATTTAGTCGTTAAAACAGAAAACTTAACGGTTGAAGAGGGAGTAAAGCAAGTGGTGGAAGCCATTTTGGATCAAATTGAAAAGAAGGGCTAATCGTTTCGATTTTTCCGGAAAAGATTGGAGTAGGAAAGGCAAGATATAGATTATTGGTCGATGGATAGAATAGGTTTAACAGTCTATTGAAGGTTATCCATTGCTAAAAATAAGAAAATTTGAAGCTGTGAGAAATTTAGTTAGTTGATTTCAACAGGTTCAAGAATATAAAATTATTTCGAATGAAGGAATACAATATTAATCATTTAAGAGAACTGGAGGCTGAGTCGATATTTGTGATTCGTGAAGTTGCAGCTCAATTCGAGAATCCGGCAATGCTATTTTCTGGAGGAAAAGATTCCATCGTAATGTTTCACTTGGCTCGTAAGGCTTTTGCTCCTGCAAAAGTACCTTTTCCATTGATGCACATCGATACCGGTCACAACTTTGAAGAAACCATTCAGTTTCGAGATGAATTGGCTGAAGAAACCGGAACCCGTTTGATTGTGCGCTATGTTCAAGATTCAATTGATCAGGGGCGTGCTGTGGAGGAAACCGGATTCAATGCCAGTCGTAATAAGTTGCAAACAGTTACTTTGCTTGATAGTATTGAAGAACTGCAAATCGACTGTGCCATGGGTGGAGGTCGACGCGATGAAGAGAAAGCTCGGGCTAAGGAGCGTTTCTTCTCTCACCGTGACGATTTTGGACAGTGGGATCCTAAGAATCAGAGACCTGAACTCTGGAACCTGTTCAACGGCAAGAAGCACATGGGCGAACATTTCCGTGTGTTCCCAATTTCAAACTGGACCGAAATGGATGTTTGGCAGTACATTTTCCTTGAGAATATAGAAATTCCTAACTTGTACTTTTCGCATGAGCGTGAGGTATTCTCTCGAAACGGTACTCTATTGGCTAAATCAGATTGTATTCCAATGCGGGATACCGAAATTGTTGAGAAGAGAATTGTACGTTTCCGTACCATTGGGGATGCTACTTGTACCGGTGCTGTAGAATCCAAGGCTCATACATTGGAGGAGATTATTGAGGAGGTAGCAGCCACCCGTACCACAGAAAGAGGAACCCGTGCTGACGATAAGCGTTCGGAAGCAGCAATGGAGGATCGTAAGAAAGAAGGATATTTTTAACAGCATTACAGGTAGGACTTACCTGCATTATAAATTAGATTTATGTCAGAAAAAACTTCAGGATATCTAGATATGGAGCTTTTGCGGTTCACCACTGCTGGTAGTGTGGACGACGGTAAAAGTACTTTAATTGGACGTTTGTTGTACGATAGTAAGGCCATCTTCGAGGATCAGATGGAAGCTATTGAGTTGAGTAGTCAGAAACGAGGAGACGAAGAAGTGGACCTCGCTTTGCTGACGGATGGATTGCGTGCTGAAAGAGAGCAGGGGATTACCATTGACGTAGCTTACCGCTATTTTGCGACTCCAAAACGTAAATTTATTATTGCCGATACTCCAGGTCATATTCAGTACACCCGGAATATGGTGACCGGAGCCTCTACTGCTAATGCTGCCTTGATTCTGGTGGATGCCAGAAACGGAGTTATTGAGCAGACCAGACGTCACTCCTATATCGCTTCTCTTCTGCAAATTCCACATATTATTGTTTGTGTGAATAAGATGGATCTTGTTGATCATAGCCAGGAGACCTATGAGAAGATTAAGGCCGACTATCAGAAGGTGGCTGAAAAATTGGATGTGAAAGATGTTCGGTTTATCCCTATTTCTGCCAAATTTGGTGACAATGTTGTGGATAAATCACAAAATATGGATTGGTACCAGGGAACAACTTTGATGGAATTGCTGGAAACCATTGAAATTGGTGATGATTTGAACTTCACAGATCCTCGTTTCCCGGTTCAATATGTTATTCGCCCTCAGTCTGATGAATATCATGATTACAGAGGATATGCAGGACGGGTTGCCAGTGGTGTATTTAAGAAAGGGGATCGGGTGAAAGTATTGCCATCCGGTATTGAATCAACTTTGAAAGCAATTGATGTGTTGGATGGAGAGCTGGAGGAAACTTTTGCTCCTCAGTCTGTAACGTTGCGATTGGAGGATGATGTTGATGTTTCACGAGGTGATATGATTGTTGCGGCAGAAAATGTTCCTCAGGTGGGACAGACTTTGGAAGCAATGATTTGCTGGATGAATGAGCGTCCTTTGATGCCACGAGGCAAGTATACTCTGAAGCATACATCCAACGAGGCTCGTTGTATGATTCAAAATGTGAATTTTAAAATGGATATTAATTCTTTGGAAGAGAATACCGAAGATAAGCAGGTTGGTTTGAATGATATTGCCTGCATTTCCATGAAAACTACCAAATCTTTGTTTTACGATTCGTACAGGAAAAACCGGATTACTGGTAGTTTGATTCTGATTGATGAAGCAACTAACGAAACTGTAGCTGCAGGAATGATTTTGTAGAACAAAAGTCAATCAAGTATATAAAAAATGGCTTCCAAATCGGAAGCCATTTCTTTTTTTCAAGATATTCTGAATTAGAATTTGAAGCCAAAGGTCATTCTCATTTGATGGTTTTGGAATTCCACTTTACTAACTGCGGACCCGGGATAGAATAAGTAGGATTCATCCTTGGTGTTGTAAAGATAGGCCATGTCGAAGAAGAAATTGTTTCGTTTTAACCCCCATCCTAACGAATATTGTTCGTAGCTGGCTTCACTGAAATTTTTATACGGACTTCCAAAGTGTGCGAATCCACCTCGTAAACTCAGGTAGCTGTTTACTCTGTATTCTGCACCGACTCTTAAATTACCTGTAGTCTGATAAAAGGAATTGATTTCATCATTGATTCCCATTTCATCGCCTCGGCCATAGAAATTATCTCCATTAGGTCCATCCTTGTATTTCGCATCGGAGTAATTAATGTACTCGTAGTCCACGCTAATCAAAGCTCTTTTCTTGAATAGATAGGCTGCGCTGGCAATGGCGCGGAACGGAGTTTCGAAATTGTATTCTGCAAAGTCGTAAACTCTTCTATTTTCTTCATCACCGGAAACAAATTCATGTACAGCAACTCCATCGCTTGGGTAAAGTGGGTGATCCGATCGACTGGGATCGAAAAAGGAGATGATGGAGGTCGACCTTTCTGATTCCATGTCATAGAAAGTTGGTGTATGAATAGCTAGCCCCAATCTTAGTTCGTTGGTAGGCTTGTAAATGGCTCCAAATTTAAAATTTACTCCAATTCCGGATGTTTCGTAGAATTCATTAAAAGTAAATTCTTGCAATGGACTGGCATTGTCTCTTTTTGCAAATTCGGTATATGAGGAGGTTGATTCATAAAACAGATCCTGGATGCCTATTGTAGCCCCTAAATACAATTTATGGTTGTAGTTGGCCCCGAAGGAGATAAGATATTCCCCTATGTATCCTTTTTCATCAAGAAATCTTTCCTGATCTACGATATCTCCAGTTTCCAGTGCCGCCTGATAATTTAAGTTTTCATCAGGGTTAATTAGGAAAGCATCATAACCCAGTCGTTCATAAAATATGCTACTGGAATTGTAAAGGTCATCCGATGGGATGCCTCTGGCATTAATAGCCCACTCATCTAGAATTGAATTGGAGGAATTGGAAACCCTGGAGATGCTTTCGCGATTGAAGTTGTTCATTCGGTTGTAACCCAGTCCAAGATTGAAGTTCTTCCAACCCTCTTTTTTATCCAGTCTTGGTTTGAATGTTGCCACATATCCGATGTTACCAATCGTAAAAGAATAGTTGTCCTGAGTAATGCCGCTGTTTTTGGCTTTGGTAAGCTCTATTGATGGTGAAAAGGTAAATTCAGAAGAACGATATACCCCAATACCGGCAGGGTTGATACTAAGGGAGGAAAAATCTCCTCCTAATGCTCCAAATGCTCCTCCCATTGCGGCTGATCGTGCCGTACCATTGAAATGTTGCTGGGAGTAGCGAAGGGCCTCGTCTGTTGATTGAGCCATAATACCCCCTGAGAGGAGTAGAGCTGCGATTAATAATTGTATTTTTTTCATAAGACAAATATGTTAGTCTCTGTGGTAGTTAATGGAATACTTAACGTAATTGGAGCTGTAAGATACGATTCAATGATTACAGGTATTCCGGAATTTAATCTACGAATGAGATAAAAAATAGTATAATTAAAGGAATTAATTGTTAAAATGGAATCAACCCCCAATGCTATGGGGGATTGATTCTGTAGTGTTACTATTAGCGTCTACGAGTTGAACTTCCTGAGCTTTTAGATGAACCACTGGATCTGGATCCAGAACTTCTGCTTCCGCTACTATAGCTGCTTCCACTGGATCTGGAGCTACTGCTTCTGTAGCTACTTCCGCTGGATCTGCTTCCGGAGCTGTTGCTGCGGTAGTTTGAAGTGCTTCTTTGGTAACTTCTTCCACTTGACTTACTGCTGCCTCGTTGGTAGGAGGTACCACTTTTCACTTTGGAATAGCCGGAGCTTCGAGTTCCTTTGTAGGAGCTGCTTGGTCTGGTGTAACTTCTGTTGTAGCTGCCGGTTGACCTACGGGTTGTACTGGTACTGTTGTAGTTTGGCCGGGTGCTGGTCCTGGGTTTGTTGTAGCTAGGTACACCGGTTCGTCTGGTGTTTGAGTAAGTAGACCGGGTTCCAGTGTTGTAGTTGGTACCTCTGGTCGATTGTACTTTCGTGCCGGTTACGGGCCGTCGAGTGTAGGAACTTCTGTTGTATTGATTGGCATTTCCTGAACTGTATCGGCTTGATCGGGTACCGTAACGAGAAGCAGCACTTGATCTTCTTGTTGACGAAGTGTTGTAGTTTGAATAGGCGCTTCGTCTTGGGCTTATACCAGCAGCCGTACCGGATTTTGTGCCGGTTGAGCTTCTTCTTGTGCTGGAATAGTTACCTGATCTTGTTGCTGTACTTCTGTTGTAGCTCTGATTTGATCTTCTGTTGCTGTAATACATTGATCTGCTTCCGATGGCTCTTCTTTGACTGCTGCTATAGTAATGGCTCTTGTAATGACCGTGGTGTCCGTGATGCCCATGGTAGTGTCCGTGTCCATAACCGTAGTAAGGGTAACCATAGTAGGGGTAGCCATAGTAGTGATGACTGTAGTATGGATATCCCCAGTAGCTGTATCCGTAGTAACCGGGAGAGTACCAGTCAAAGTAAAGATCCCAGTATGGGTAACGCCCAATTCCTAATCCCAGGCTGACTGATGGGTAACTGTACCTGTAACTGAAAGCGTAATCATGTCCGTAGGCGAACATACGTCCATAACGATTGGGGTGGAAGCGGTAATCGTTGTAAAAGTATATGTTGGTCCATGTGGGAGTCCACCAAACGTAGTTTCCATCCACGTATACATTCCAGTCGGAATCTCCGGCCAGCATCATAGCTGTGGTGTATCCATTGCCATAAATGTATCCAAAGCCTTGAGGGTAGTATTGTCTCAAACGAGCTGCATCCTCGAGGTCGTTTTCATCGCCAATGAATTCCCCGAGATAGTATCCCTCCTGGCTTTCGTAGATCACTGTATCTACGTTTTGCAACGAATCATTGGCAAGAATATCCGCGAACCTTTCCTGGAAGGGGGTGAATTCTTGATCTTCGAAGGTACGCGAACTGAAATTTGGTTCAGTTTTTGCTGGCGTTGAAGCTGCGGTGGTAGTTGCTGCAGGAGCAACCGGTTTTGCTATTGGCTTGACAGTTGCCTTTGCCGGGGGTGTAACCATTTCACTCACTTCTTGTACCACAAGCGGGGCATCTCCTGGTGAGTAGTAGATATCGTCTTCGTATGCCGATGTGCTCATATAGCTTGGGGCACATCCCGTGGCAAAAAGGAGCAATACTACGAGAAGTTTAAAATTGGTTTTCATTGCGTGTCCTCCTATAATTAATTATCTAATTTAATTTTTTACTTTTGTAGGGAAATTTATTCATTATAAGTTTAGCAAATATTATACCAAAACAATATAAAATGGCAAAAGTTTTAACCAGTAGAAGTGAAAATTATTCACAATGGTATAACGATTTAGTGATCAAGGCAGATCTCGCAGAGAATTCTGCCGTACGGGGATGTATGATCATCAAACCTTATGGCTACGCTATATGGGAGAAAATGCAGGCCGTACTGGACCAAAAGTTCAAGGAGACGGGGCATCAGAATGCTTATTTCCCGCTATTGATTCCGAAGTCGTTTTTGAGTAAGGAGGCGGATCATGTGGAAGGATTTGCCAAGGAGTGTGCTGTGGTAACCCATTATCGTTTGAAAAATGATCCCAACGGGAGAGGTGTAATCGTTGACCCCGAAGCACAACTGGAAGAAGAATTAATTATCCGACCTACTTCTGAAACCATTATCTGGAATACCTATAAAAACTGGATTCAATCCTACCGTGATTTGCCAATTCTTTGCAACCAATGGGCCAACGTAATGCGTTGGGAAATGCGGACCCGTCTGTTCTTGCGTACAGCAGAATTCCTGTGGCAGGAAGGACACACGGCGCATGCCACCAAGCAGGAAGCATTGGATGAAACAGAGCAAATGATTAAGGTGTATGCCGATTTTGCAGAGAAATGGATGGGGGTACCTGTTGTACAGGGCTTCAAAACTGAATCGGAGCGTTTTGCCGGGGCATTGGATACCTATTGTATTGAAGCATTAATGCAGGATGGTAAGGCTCTACAGGCCGGTACTTCTCACTTTTTGGGGCAAAACTTTGCCAAAGCATTTGATGTGAAATTTGCCAATAAGGAAGGGAAAGAGGATTACGTATGGGCTACTTCCTGGGGAGTGTCTACTCGTTTGATGGGAGCCCTGATTATGGCACATTCGGATGATCACGGACTTGTATTGCCTCCAAAGTTGGCTCCAATTCAGGTTGTGATTGTGCCAATTTACCGTAAGGCGGATGAATTGAGTCGAATTGCCGAGAAGGTGAATCCTATTGTTGAAAAGCTGAGAGCCAAAGGTATCTCTGTGAAATTCGACGATAGTGATAACCGTAAACCGGGTTGGAAATTTGCTGAGTACGAATTGAAGGGGGTACCATTGCGTTTGGCTATGGGATCTCGTGACCTTGAAAACGGCACTGTTGAATTGGCTCGTCGTGATACGCTAACAAAAGAGACTGTTAATGTTGAAGGTGTTGAGGATGTAATTGAGAAGCTGCTGGAAGAAATCCAGGAGAGCATCTACAACAAAGCACTAAATTACCGTGCTGAGCATACTACAAAAGTGGATTCTTACGAGGAGTTCAAAGAATTATTGGAAACCAAAGGAGGATTCTTCCTGGCTCACTGGGATGGAACTGCAGAAACCGAAGAGAAAGTGAAGAACGAAACTAAGGCAACAATTCGTTGTATTCCTTTTGATTCTCCGGAGGAGGAGGGTACTTGTATGGTTACCGGTAAGCCATCCAAGCGCCGTGTGATTTTTGCTAAAGCCTACTAGGAATTAATTATAATTCCAAATAATTTCAACAGCCATCAGCTCTCTGATGGCTGTTTTTTTATATATTTATTCAGCTAAGTTCGTTGTTAAGGATTTCGGTATTCTCTAAAGTTCTGATCATTGAACCTTCCTTTTAACTCAAACCCCTATACTATGAATATACTTAATACTAAAACAGCTATACTGGATACCCTAAAACACAAGGCTTGTCTAAAGCAAAAAGTTTACGACAACACATATGATATATTTCAGGAACTGAAAGGAGTGCTTAAAGGCCTAGTTGAGGAATACAACAGAGATCTTGTGGATACAGATGATCGTGTTTATCTCGAATACGAAGACAAGGGAGAATTTGAAGTTCAAATCAAGGTGGCTACGGATATTCTTGTTTTTAGTTTGCATTCCAATGTTTTTCAATTCAACCGCGATCACAATGTATGGGACCATCCCTATGTAAAGACCAATCCGGATAATGCCTATTCGGGGATAATCAACATCTACAATTTTTTATCAGACTCCTTTAAATATAACCGATACGATGATTTGGGCTATCTGGTGGCTCGTATTTTTATCAATCGGGAGAAGCACTACATTGTGGAAGGGAAAAGACAAATGAGTCTCTTGCAAAACGATTTGTCTGAAAAGGTTGCAAATCGGGAGTCTTTGCGGAGAATTGTGGAGACGGCAATGAATTATTCCTTGAATTTTGACTTATTGGTTCCTCCGTACGATAATGTTAAGATTCTGTCTGTAGCACAAATGTTTGAAAAAATTCAGAACTCCAGAATCCAAACCGGAAAAAGACTGGGCTTTCGTTTCAATTCGGATGATGTGTAAGGGATATTTTTGTAAAAACAATAGTCTTACGCTATCCCTAAAGGGTAGGAAATGAATTAACGGATTATTGTACCCTCGTGTTAAAAAAATAAAACGGAACAATATAATCCGGAAGGAATTATTAATATTGTATTCAGATAGCAAGTTGGGAGGAGAGTTTTATCCTCCCCTTGCTGTTTATAGAGTTACAAACAAATAGATCTTTGTATAGTGCCGAAATTGAATTCCATGCAATAGTTGGGGGGATGAATACAAATTCATCGTTTTCACCAACCAATCGAATTGGAAATAGTAGCGGCATAATATACAGCAAAATAGAGTAGCATATGAGCACAGTTGTTGAACGTTTTCTAAAGTATGTGAAATTCGATACGGAATCGGATACACAAACTGGTTTAACTCCCAGTACACCTGGGCAAATGGTGTTGGCCAAAGAGTTGGTGCAGGAGTTAAAAGATTTAGGCCTTGAAAATGCAGAGGTTGATGAGAATGGTTATGTTATGGCGGTTCTTCCCGGGAATGTTGATCATGAGGTTCCTGTGGTTGGTTTTGTGGCCCATATGGATACGAGCCCTGATTTTTCAGGGAAAAATGTAAATCCGAAATTCGTTGAGAATTATGACGGAGGTGATATTCTTTTAAACGGAAGTGAGAACATTGTGCTGTCTCCCAAAGATTTTCCTGAGTTGAAAGAATATGTTGGGCAGACCTTGATTACCACCGATGGGACGACTTTGTTGGGGGCAGATGATAAGGCGGGTATTGCCGAAATAATGGCAGCGATTGAGTTCTTAGTGGAACATCCGGAAATAAAACATGGCCCAGTCCATGTTGGTTTTACCCCTGATGAGGAGATTGGTGCCGGAGCCGATTACTTTAATGTGAAAAAATTTGGTGCCCAATTTGCTTATACTCTGGATGGAGGTGAAATAGGTGAGTTGCAGTACGAAAATTTCAATGCCGCCTTTGCTAAAATCACTCTAAAGGGACGAAATGTTCATCCTGGAACAGCCAAGAACAAAATGGTTAACTCCATGTTGATAGCTAATGAATTCATTGGTCGTTTGCCCGAGAATGAGGTTCCCGAAAAAACAGAAGGGTACGAAGGCTTTTACCATTTGATAGCTATGGAAGGAGGAGTGGAGCAATCTACGCTACAGTATATTATTCGTGATTTTGATCGCGATAATTATGAGAAGCGAAAAGTTTTGTTCGAGGACATCTGTAAGGATTTGGCTAAAAAGTACGGAGACGACAATGTTCAACTGGAAATGAAGAACCAGTATTATAACATGCGCGAAATGGTTGAACCTGTGAAGTATATCGTTGATATTGCGGAAGAGGCTATGAAATCATTGGACGTTATCCCCAAAGTGATTCCGATTCGTGGAGGTACCGACGGTAGCCGTTTGTCGTACATGGGGCTTCCTTGTCCTAATATTTTTGCCGGAGGCCATAATTTCCACGGCCGTTTCGAATATGTTCCGGTGCCATCCATGGAGAAGGCCGTAAAAGTAATTGTTAAAATTGCTGAGATGGTGGCACAACAATAGTCCTATATTGAATCAATAGCATACAGGGCAGTCTTTAGAGGCTGCCTTTTTTATTCCATCCTCTTCTCGAATGTTCTCCCACTCTTGAACATGGCAATAAGTACCGGGTGAACCTTTTTTCCTAATTCGCTGAGGCTGTATTCTACTTTGGGAGGGACTTCCGGAAAAACTTTTCGGAGAATTATTCCATCCTGTTCCAATTCCTTTAATTGACGACTCAACATGCGGTCACTTATATCCGGTAGGAGTCGAATTAATTCATTGTAGCGTTTGGTGCCCTGCATTAAGTGCAGGATGATGGTGGCTTTGCGTTTTCCCTTTACCACGTTGATAAAAGTATCGATGGGACAAATTCCTTTTTCCAAAATAAACTTTTTTGAGGCTGAAAATCAGCAATACAGAACTAAATGTTAGTTGATGTAATAAATGTAAGTTGTTGATAAACAGTTTTTTTTGTTGTAATTTTGTGCTTAGAAGATGAATCGAAAGCCACAAATTGGGGGCTAAAATACAAATCTATCAGGGAGGAAAAAAGAATGGAGAAAACATTTCGAGCCTTACGTGTTTACGAAGAGGAAGGTGCATTTAACAGAAGAATTGAAACCAGAAAGATATTGGAACTTCCACAGGGGGAGGTTTTAATACGTGTGAAGTATTCATCCCTGAATTACAAGGATGCTCTATCCTGTTCCGGAAACAAAGGGGTTACCCGCAAATATCCCCATACTCCTGGGATTGATGCAGCCGGAGTTGTGGAGGCTTCTGCTAATATGGAGTTCAAACCGGGGGATGAGGTGATTGTTACATCCTACGATTTGGGTATGAATACCGATGGGGGATTTGCCGAATACATCCGGGTACCTGCTGATTGGGTGGTGTTGAAACCTCAAAATTTGAGTTTGAAACAAGCTATGGTTTTTGGTACAGCGGGCTTTACTGCAGGACTTTCAGTGTTCCGATTACTGGCAGCCGGACAAAAGCCGGAAATGGGACCAGTTGTAGTTACCGGAGCTTTGGGCGGAGTTGGAAGCGTTGCTGTATGTATTCTGGATAAACTCGGCTTTGAAGTAATTGCTGCCACATCCGATTTGAAGGATGGAGAGGATGCTTTGAAGAAATTGGGAGCCAGTAGCCGAATTGATAAAAGCGAAACAGATGATCAGTCCGGTAGACCACTATTGCGCCCTAAATGGGCAGGAGCCATTGATGTTGTGGGAGGGAATATCCTGAATACGCTAATCAAGGCTTGTAAGCCTATGGGGAATGTAACCTGCTGCGGAAACATTGGCTCAGGTGATCTGCCAGGAACGGTTTATCCCTATATTCTGAACGGCATTAGTCTGATCGGAGTGGATTCCCAGAATTGTCCCATGGAAATTCGTCAGAAAGTTTGGGATAAACTGGCTGATGAATGGCAATGTGAATGTTTGGAAGATATTCTTAAGGAGTGTACTCTGGATGAATTGGATGCATATATTGACAAAATGCTGAATAAGAAGAGTAGAGGACGGGTAGTGGTGAAACTGTAAGGTTGAATTTACCTGCTATATTTTTTACCGTAAAGGAATTTTGGGAACCAAAAATTCTTATCAAGGATTTTTCTTTGCCTTCCTTTACGGTTTTTCTTTGAGATCTGCAGAAATCGTAGTTTTCACAGTTAATCTGCATTCTATTTTTTCCTATTTTTGCCCCAATGCGAAACATCCATCAATACCGGGTAGAAAATAGCGACATTTTTAAGGAGCAGCTATTGCTGTGGGCTTCCCAATTCCATAGGGTTGCCTATTTGGACAGTCACAATGTGGATCAAATGGTCAATTCGAAAAAGGAGTACAATAGCTATGAACTTTTGGTTGGGGTGGATGTTTTGTCTGAAATTTTGCCCTCGGATGATCACTTTGAAATTTTGCAGAAGCAGATTGAAGTACATCCTGATTGGTGGTTTGGTTTTTTGTCCTATGATTTAAAAAATCAGGTGGAGAAATTGGAATCCCAAAATCATGATGGCGTTCAAATGCCCGAATTGCATTTTTTTCGTCCTCGTTGGGTTTTTATACTACAAGAAAGAACTCTTGAAATACATACTCCTAAAGATGTTTTTTCAACCGAAGAGGTGAATACACTCTTTGATGAAATTTGTCAAATCCCTATTCGCCCAGCAAAAGAGCCGATTGTTGATTTTGTGAAAGCAAGAATCAGTAGGGAGGAATATCTGACTGCGGTTCAGGAGTTGAAATACCATATTCAACGAGGAGATATTTACGAAGTGAACTTCTGTCAGGAGTTTTATTCCGAGAAGATTACGGTAGATGCAGTTGATACTTATCGCAAATTGAAAGCGGTTTCTCCAACGCCCTATTCCTGTTTCTATCGTTTGGATGAGAAATACTTGCTTTCGGCGTCTCCCGAACGTTACCTTAAGAAAAAAGGGAGTAAGTTGGTTTCTCAGCCCATAAAGGGAACTGCCCGTCGTGGAGTTACCCCGGAGGAGGATGAGCAGATCAAGCAACATTTATTTTCTGATCCTAAAGAGAGAGCAGAGAATATTATGATTGTGGATCTGGTTCGAAACGATTTATCGCGGACAGCCTACAAGGGGAGTGTTCATGTAGAGGAGCTGTGTGGAATCTACTCTTTTCCACAGGTGCACCAGATGATTTCTACCGTGGTGTCCTTTTTGAGAGAGGATAAGCATTTTGTGGAGGCCATTAAATGTTCCTATCCCATGGGCTCGATGACCGGAGCACCCAAGGTTCGGGCGATGAAGTTGATTGAGAAGTTTGAATCAACCAAACGAGGGTTGTATTCCGGTGCGGTGGGGTATATTACCCCCGAAGGAGACTTCGATTTTAATGTGGTGATTCGAAGTTTGCAGTACAATGCTGTTCGGGAATATTTGTCCTTTATGGTAGGCGGAGCCATTACCATGCGTTCTATTCCGGAAAATGAATACGAGGAATGTTTGCTCAAAGCCAAAGCCATTATGAAGGTGCTGAATTGTAATTTCTAGCATCTTTTGTACTTTTATATCAATTCAACCCATATTCCGTATTTATGATTCGCGCATTTCTAAAATTTATTGAAGAACAGGAGCTATTTTACCGTGATGAAAAGATCCTTTTGGCTGTTAGCGGAGGTGTCGATTCCATGGTAATGCTAGATCTTTTTTACAGGGCACATGTGGATTGTGTGATTGCCCATTGCAATTTCAATCTTCGAGGTGAAGAATCGGATGGGGATGAGGCTTTGGTGATTCAGAAGGCCGAGGAATATGGTTTCCCGGTTTTTGTGAAGTGCTTTGCCACGCGGAATGAAGCTGCAGCAAATGGAATCTCTGTTGAAATGGCTGCTCGCGATTTGCGCTACAACTGGTTCGAAGAACTTCGCATGGAGCAGCATTGCCATTACATTGCCGTGGCCCATCACAGCGATGATGTTGCTGAAACCTTGCTGATCAATCTTTGCAGGGGAACTGGTATCCGGGGATTGACGGGCATTAAAGCCAAAGCAGGCAAGGTAGTGAGGCCCTTGCTGAATTTCTCCCGCCCGCAATTGGAAGAATATTCGCGTACTCACGATTTGGTTTACCGGGAGGATTCCACCAATGCCGAATTGGATTTTGTCCGCAATAAGATTCGAAACCAGGTGCTACCGGTTTTGGAGGAGATCAATCCCGGTATTCGCCAGACAATGATGGAAAACATCAGGCACTTTAAGGAGGTGGAGCAAATTTATCTGGAGTCGGTAAGTAAGCAAAAAGATGATCTTGTTACGGCAGAAGGGGAGCAGTTGAAAATCTCAATTTCGAAGTTGAAAGCTTTGAGTGCTCCAGCTACTTATCTGTATGAAATACTTTCGCCTTATAATTTCCCTTCCAAAGATGTGCGAAACATAGCGAAGGCTCTTGATGCTATTTCTGGTAAAGTTTTCTACTCCTCAAGCCATCGTTTGATTCGCGATCGGGAGTTTCTTTTGCTTCAACCTTTGAAAAATATCGAGGATCGTGAGTTTCTGATCAGGGAATCAGATTTTGAACTACTGGAGCCAATAAAATTTAGAATTGAAAGATTTGAGAAGTCCTCTGATTTTTCTTTTTCAAGAGACAAAAATATTTGTTGTTTGGATGCTGAGAAGCTTCAGTTTCCCCTCATTCTGCGCAAATGGAAGCAGGGAGACAGTTTCCAGCCCATTGGCATGAAGGGGCGAAAAAAGATTAGCGATTTCTTCATCGATCAGAAATTTTCACTGGAACAGAAGGAGAATACCTGGCTGTTGGTTTCCGGAGAGGATATCGTTTGGGTCGTCGGACATCGTATGGATGATCGATACAAAATTACTCCTCAAGCTCAAAGGATATGTATGATTGAATGGATTGAAAGTAAAAAGTAGTTTCAAAGAGTTCGTTCCCGGTTTTTCTTTCGGGCTATTGGGGATGGAATGAAAAGAGGGTGACCAATATAGGACACCCTGCTAATAAAATATGTTTGGGGTAGGTTGAGTTTGTGTTCAAACATCCTTAATACATTTATTTCTGTAGGATAATAAAGGATATTTGATTCAATTTTCTTCCTTAGTTACAATGTCCGGTAGGACAAGGACTACACCAAGCCATACAATCATCTGTGCCGTCGGGTGCATTACAATCACAGATAACATCTTTTGCAGGTGATCCACCTTTTACTAGTTTTTGTTCTTTTGTACTAAGTGTTTTAACTCCTGTTAAGTTTTGTAACTTTTTCATAACATTAAAAAATAGATTGGTATAATATCCTGAACATTTTAAAACCGTCAGGACTTCAGTTTAAAAGTTAAATAATTAGTGCCAATTAGTACTCTTGTGTATATAGGATAATAAATTTCTAATCTTAAGTTCGTTGATTTGTCAGTATTTGTTGTGAATAAATTACAATATCAATAATATGTTTCCTCTTGAATTTAGTGAAAAATATGAAGAGTAAAAAAAAACTATCATGAGTTTGTTTTGATATATAGTTTGTTGTAGCTGTTTTGTTGGATGTATCTATGTTGTGTTGATGTTAGTTTTTTTTATGAGTGATAAGGGAAAGTGGTTGTACTAAAAAGTAAGTGTTATTGAAAATGGAAAGTTGGTTAATGAAAATCCATTCAAATTTGTAAATTGGCCTTGTTTTTTATTGCTAACCAAAACTCAACCAATGAAAAAGCTAATTTACCTGGGCTTTCTATTCTTTCTTCTTAGTGGAGGAGGCCTGAAAGCTCAAATTCACGAGCCCATCCGGGAAGAAATCCAAAATCTTAAGGAATACAATACGAATTTGGATCATCGGGTTGATCGTCTGCAGAAGCTGGTGGATGACCTGCTATGGTTTGAAAGGGTAGGAGATGTGGCTCATATCGATAAACTTTACATCTATGGTCCCCCAAAGTGGAAGGAAAAGAATCCTACCTCAATGAGTGCCGGTAATCCTGTGAAATTCTGGACCTACGTGTTTGTTCCTAAAAATATTGATATCAATAAGAAATATCCCCTGATGGTGTTGCCTCATGGTGGTGTTCATGGCGATTTTACAACTTACTATACCCATATTGTGCGGGAATTGATTGCCCAGGGATACATTGTAGTTGCTGCTGAATACAGGGGAAGTACCGGTTACGGCAAGGGACACTACGAAAAGATTGATTACGGAGGATTGGAAGTGGAAGATGTGTATGCAAGCCGTAACTACATGATCGAAAACTATGAATTTGTGGATAAGGACCGGGTAGGTATTATGGGCTGGAGTCACGGGGGGATGATTACCCTTCTTAATCTGTTTGAGCATCCAAAGGACTTTAAGGTTGGTTTTGCAGGTGTACCTGTAAGTGACCTAATTGCCAGGATGGGCTACCATAAGCAGGATTACCGTGATCTTTACGAGGCAGATTATCATATTGGCAAATCGGCTTACGATAATATTGCCGAGTACCGACGTCGTTCACCTGCATGGAATACGCATAAGTTTCAAAACACTCCCTTACTGATTCATACCAACACCATTGACGATGATGTGAATGTTGTGGAGGTGGAGCATTTGATTAAATCATTAAAAGCTGATGGCAAGAAGTTTGAATACGAGATTTTTCAAGATATTCCCGGAGGTCATTCCTTTGATCGTATGGATACCAAAATTGCGAAAAAGATTCGTGTGAAGATTTATCAATTCTTATCGAAGCAATTGCACCCCTCAAAACCAATAACCAATCTGAAGGAATTGCAGAGAGCTGGTTATCGTTTCTAACAAAAAGTATTGTAAAGAGAAAGCCCGTTTGAAACCGGGCTTTCTCTTTATTTCTAGCAGCAATTGTTGTTTTGCTTGGAGGCGATAAGCAAAGAGTATCGTTTCCTCTTCTTAATATCTTCAATAATCTGCTATGCTAACTCACTTAACTCCAACCAACGCAGTTCCTTTTCATCAATCAAGTCAATCACTTCCTGGATTCGTTGTGATTTCTTCATTAATTCCTCGTTGGAAAGGGTTCCGGTGCTCATAGCTGCTTCGATTTCCTCTTTTTCAGTGTTCAAAGACTCCAAATCCTTTTCCAATTGCTCGAATTCTCGTTTCTCATTGAAAGAAAGTTTACGTGGTTGAGCCGATTTGGGCTTTTCCTTTTTGGGTTTTACCACTTTTTCCACCTTTTTCTGTGCCTTCTCCTCCTCGGCTATGGCTTCACGATAGATGGTGTAGTTCCCCGGGAAATTCTTGATTTTCCCATTTCCTTCGAACACGAACAGATGCTCTACCACCTTATCCATAAAGTAACGGTCGTGGGATACAATCAGTAAGCATCCTTTAAAATTCATAAGATAATCTTCCAGAACGTTCAGGGTCATGATGTCCAGGTCGTTGGTTGGCTCATCAAGGATCAGGAAGTTCGGGTTACGCATCAAAACCGTCATCAAGTAAAGGCGTCGCTTTTCACCTCCACTTAGTTTTGAAACAAGATTGTATTGAGTTTTGGGCGGAAATAGAAAATACTCCAAAAACTGAGAGGCAGACATTACGCGATTGTTACCCATGGTAATCGATTCGGCAATTTCTTTAATTACATCGATGATGCGTTCATTCTCGTTGATTTTGATGCCGTCCTGTTTGTAGTAGCCGTATACAACTGTTTCACCAATCTCTATTGTTCCGGAATCTGCATCCAGGTTTTGAGTAATGATATTCAGGAAGGTGGATTTTCCAGTACCATTCTTCCCGATGATTCCGATTTTTTCCCCCCGGGCGAATTTGTAGCTAAAATCTTCCAGAATCTTCAGATCCCCAAAGCTTTTGTAGAGGTGATCGAATTCCAGAATCTTTTTACCCAAGCGTGTCGATTTGATATCCATTTCCATTTTGTCTTCCTTGAAACCGGAAGCAGCTTTTTTCTTCAGTTCATAGAAGGCATCAATACGGTATTTCGCTTTGGTTCCACGGGCTTGTGGCATGCGACGCATCCATTCCTGTTCTGTTTTTAACAGGTTTTGTGCTTTGGATACTTCGGAATTGTGCATTTCTATTCTTTCGGCTCTTTTTTCAAGGTAGTAGGAGTAGTTGCCTTTGTAGCTGTATATGGTATTGGCATCCATTTCGATGATCTCGTTGCAAACACGGTCCAGAAAGTAGCGGTCGTGAGTTACCATAAGTAAGGTTCCCTTGCTTTTTTTCAGAAATTCCTCCAGCCATTCAATCATTTCCAGATCGAGGTGGTTGGTAGGCTCATCCAGAATGAGAAAATCCGGCTCGGTAATCAATACTTTGGCCATTCCAACCCGTTTCTTTTGTCCTCCTGATAGTTGGGATATTTTTTGATCGTAATTGGTGATCTTCAACTTTGAAAGGATTTGCTTTACCTTTACTTCGTAATCCCAGGCTTTGAAATGATCCATTTTTTCCAGTATCTCAGACATCGCTTCTTGGTCATTACTGGAAATCACTTTTTCGTAATCTCGGATTACGCTCAAAACAGGGTCGGGAGAATTAAAAACCTCATTGATTACTGTATTGCTATCATCCATTTCAGGAATTTGCTCCAGATATCCAACCTTTATTCCATTGCGGAAAATAACATCTCCACTATCCTGGCTGTCTTTGCCAGCAATAATGTTCAAGAGAGAGGTTTTTCCGGTACCATTTTTGGCAATCAGAGCAATTTTTTGCCCCTGGCCTACGCCAAAACTGATATTTTCGAAAAGTGTAAGGTCGCCGTAGCTTTTGGTAAGGTTTTCAACCTGCAAATATGAGATCATACGTGATTTTTTTTCTTTAATTGCCAAATTTACGGATAAGATGCGAAAGCACAATAGAATTGCAGGCAATGAATGGTTTTACAGTTCTTAATTCCTGGAAAATCCCTTGCTGAATCCTTTCTGTTTATTAATTTCGTTTCCTAAATCATAATTCAATATCCGATTATGCGAAAAAAAGAACGCTTTGAAAAAATAATTGCATGGTTTCAGGAGAATATGCCCATTGCCGAAACCGAACTTCACTATACCAATCCATATGAATTACTTGTTGCAGTAATTCTATCAGCCCAGTGTACCGATAAGAGAGTGAATATGATAACTCCTCCTTTGTTCGAAAAGTACCCGACTGCTTTTGATCTCTCCCATGCTACACAGGACCAGGTTTTTGATCTGATTCGATCCTGTTCTTACCCTAACAATAAGGCGAAACATTTGGTGGGAATGGCAAAGATGTTGGTTGAGGATTTTAAGGAGGAAGTGCCCGACGATATTAAGGAATTGCAAAAATTGCCAGGAGTAGGGCGTAAAACTGCCAACGTGATTGCCTCTGTTGTGTATGATAAACCTGCGATGGCTGTGGATACGCATGTTTTTAGGGTGTCTGCCCGGTTAGGATTGACTACCAATTCAAAAACTCCTTTGGATACCGAGAAGCAACTGATTAAGTACATTCCGGAAGAATTGATTCCCAAGGCGCACCACTGGATAATATTGCACGGGCGATATGTTTGTTTGGCAAGGAAACCCAAATGTAAACCCTGTGGTTTGAAAGATCTGTGTAAGTACTATCAGAAGGAGGTGAAACCAAAGGTAAAGGTTTGATTGTAAATGAAAACAAATGGAACACTTTTTCGAGTGTCCCAGAGAGTATATTAGAAATCGTAGGGCCAGGCAATTGCCTGGCCTTTATTTGTTAAAGGAATAGTAATAAGCTCAGCGCCATCACTCCCATTCCTGCAATTAAACCGTAAATGGCGTTGTGGTGTTCTCCGTATTCTTCAGCGGTGGGCAAAAGTTCATCCAGGGAGATGAAAACCATAATTCCTGCTACACCTGCGAAGAGCACTCCGAAGACAGTATCATTTAATCCCACAACCGAGTAAATTAAAATAAAGCCGATTAGTGCACCAATGGGCTCAGCCAATCCTGACAGGAAGGAAAGGACAAAAGCTTTTTTCTTGCTACCGGTAGCATAGTAAATGGGAACCGAAACAGCTATTCCTTCCGGTATGTTGTGGATGGCAATGGCTACTGCAATGGGGATTGCGATAGTGGGATCGGCCAGGGCCGCAGCAAAGGTGGCTAAACCTTCCGGGAAGTTATGGATAGCGATTGCTAAGGCTGAAAATAGCCCCATTCGCATCAACTTTTTATTGGCACTTTCTTTCCCCTCTATGTCTTCAATTTTCTTTACCTCATGAGGGTTTTCGTATGAGGGTATCAATTTATCAATGATAGCGATAAAGAGAATTCCCCCGAAAAATGAAATTACAGTATACCAGGTTCCTGCAACGTTTCCATGATCTGAGACAAGGGCGTCCTTTGCTTTTTGAAAAATTTCTACCAGTGAGACATAGATCATCACTCCTGCAGAAAATCCCAGAGATAGTGAAAGGAATTTAGTGTTGGTTCTTTTTGCCATAAATGCAATAGCGCTTCCAATTCCTGTTGAAAGGCCTGCAAAGAGCGTTAATCCAAAGGCTATAATAATTGTTTGTATATCAAATTCCATAAATAAAGTGTTTTCTTAATAGTTACAATGTAAAATACAAAAAAAGGATGAATGAGTAAGGAACAAATGTAAAAATAATTTAGATGAAATCTAAATAGAGGAGATATTCTTTCCAGTGTTGGACATAAGTTAGGCAAGTTGTAAATTTAAAATTATTCAAAATGAGTATATTAACCTGTTCTAATTTTTAAAATCAATAAATATGGCTTACGTTATTTCAGATGAATGTATTGCTTGTGGATCTTGTATTAATGAATGTCCTGTGGATGCGATCACCGAGGGTGATATCTATGTGATAGATCCTGACGCATGTATTGATTGTGGTGCATGTGCTGAAGTGTGTCCGGTAGAGGCAATATCACAAGAATAAATGTTTTTGGAACGGAAGGTAAGGGGCTGTTGATGTTGTTTCGATAGCCCCATATTTACATTGGAATTCATCATAAGTTCGTGAATACAATTGATGCTCATGGTTGCTATGTTCTAATCTGTAATTAAATCGAAAATAAGAATTCGATGACTTAGTCTGAAGAAGAAATATTCTAAACAATCTCTCTACTACCAATTAGTAAGTAGTAGAGAGAGAGATTAATTATACTCCTATTGATTCTGTTAAGCCGGAAAAGAAGAGGAGGAATAAAATGGAAGAGTTTTTGATTTGAAGAAGTCGAAAACCAAGAGTATTATTGAGGAATCTGTAATGATTTATATTTTTTTAATCAAGACAGTTCGCAACAAGTTCAATTGAGGAATATTAAAATCTAGAAGGGATCTAAATAAAAAGGGAGTACATTTTAAATTTGTACTTAAATGAGGCAAGTAGTAAATTAATAGTATTCAAAATGAGTTAATTAATACTGTGTTAATTTAAAAACTTGTAAAGATGGCTTATGTAATTTCTGATGAATGTACTGCGTGTGGCACATGCATTGATGAATGTCCCGTAGAGGCAATAACAGAGGGGGAAATCTATTTAATTGATCCTGATGTTTGCATAGATTGTGCTGCTTGCGCCGAAGTTTGTCCGGTGGAGGCAATATCACCAGAAGAATAAAAACAATTAGTTGAATTTAAAAAGGGATTCGAATTTGAATCCCTTTTTTTTTTATGCTACAAATATTCAATATTAAGTTAAAGAGGAGTCGATAGTAGATCATGTGAAACTATTTAACAGTGCAGAAAATGAAAGAAGTGGGGTTGTTGTTTTATTATTTTATGTAGCCTATAATGTTTTGAAGTGTAATTAAATAGGGTTGAAAAAAATTTTTCTAGTTGAAAAAAATATCATAATTTATATGAATAATATTTTTTATTACTAACTAAAATTTCACTCTATGAAAAAAATTGCCTTTTTTCTAGTATTTCTATGTTCTATAGGAATACAGGCTTTGAATGCCCAACCCCGGCAAATTACCGGTACGGTGACAAGTGCTGAAGACGGCCTTGGAATTCCAGGAGCATCCGTTCTGGTAAAGGGAACAACTATTGGGACTACTACCAATATCGATGGAGAGTATTCTATTAATGTTCCGGAAGATGCTACCATGCTTTACTTTTCTTTCGTTGGAATGAAGTCCCAGGAAATCGCCATTGATGGGAAAACAGTAATTAATGTTGTTTTAGCTGCAGAGGCCATTGGAATGGATGAAGTGGTTGTAACCGCTCTTGGTATTACCAAGGCTAAGAAAGCTTTGGGGTATTCCGTTACAGACCTTAAGGCTGATGAATTGGAAAAAGCCGCAGAAGCCAATGTTATCCAATCGTTAGCAGGTAAAGTTGCTGGGGTACAAGTTGTCGGATCAGGAGGAACACCTGGTGCTTCCAGTAAAATCGTGATACGTGGAGCTTCTACTTTTAGTGGAAACACACAGCCTTTAATTGTTGTAGATGGGGTACCTATTGATAATAGTACCGTACAATCAACAGCCGGAGATAATCCCTTTAACAAAGATTTGGAAGGGGTGAATAACTCCAACCGTGCGTTGGACCTAAATCCTGAAGATATTGAATCAGTTTCCGTATTGAAGGGACCTGCTGCCGCTGCTCTTTATGGAACCAAAGCAGGTAATGGTGTAATTATTTATACTACCAAACGAGGTAAAAAGGGGAAAGGATTAGGAGTTTCCGTTAATTTCTCTACTGAATTTAATAAAGTGAATAAGTTGCCAAAGTTGCAGAAGACTTATGGTCAAGGTATAGGTGGCGAATTTATTACTGCCGATCCTGGTCCTGATAATCGTTTCTTTACTGCTGATGATTTGGATTATGGTACTTCCAGTAGCTGGGGTCCTAAGATTACCGGTACTGCTTATGACAATCCAGATAATTTCTTCCAAACAGGTGTTAGTTACAACACCAATGTTGCAATAATGGGAGGTAATGAGAAGGGAAGTTTCCGTCTTTCGGTTGGTAATTCCGACCAGGAAGGGATGGTACCAAATTCCGAATTTAAGAGAACTTCTGTTCGTATTACTGGAGATATTAAGGTTCATGAAGATGTGAAAATAGGTGGTACAGCCAACTATGTACACTCTGAAGGTATTAAGGTTCAGAATGGTAGTAACCTGGCTGGTATCATGCTTGGCTTGCTTAGAGCTCCTGCCAGTTTTGATATCCGCAACTGGAGATACGACAATGGCTTCCAGAGAACCTATTTTGCTTTTTACGACAATCCATTTTTTACAGCCAACAAAAACGAATTTACCGATAATGTAAATCGAATTTTAGGTAATGTATATGTTTCCTATACCGGTTTGCCTTGGTTGAATGTAACTTATCGAGTTGGTGTGGATGCTTATTCCGATCACCGCCAGCAGAATTTTGCCGTTTCCTCTCTTGGTGGAGACAATGGTGATGGTCTTGGTCAGGTGAACTACAATGACCTTACCAATCGGAATGTATATTCGGATTTGATTTTTACCGGAAGTCTTGATTTGACTGATGATTTCAAATTTGGTTATACAGCAGGTAATAACATTGAGGCAACTTATTTTACCGATAATTTTGCAAGAGGTAAAATTCTAGCCATACCAGACTTTTACAACCTTGATAATGCTTCGGAACGATATGCTTCGAACGATACACGCGAGGTGTTCAGTACAGCCATATTCGGTCAGGTTGATCTGGAATACCAGGGAATGCTGTTTTTGTCTTTGACAGGAAGAAATGAGTGGGCTTCCACTTTCGGTGAAGATGACCGGAGTTTCTTTTATCCATCAGCTACACTTTCTTGGTTGGCCAATGAATCATTTGATTTACCTACCTGGATTTCATTTGCTAAATTAAGATTAGCTTATGCAGAAGTAGGTATTTTCCCTCAAGCCTATAATACTAAAACATATTTTACATCGCCAATTATTACTGATGGTTTTACCAATGGTTTAAGTTTCCCTTACGGAAATGTGAACGGATTTGGATATGAGTCATCCTTAGGGAATGCTACTTTGAAGCCTGAGCGTAAGATTGGTACGGAAATAGGTCTGAAGGTTAATATGTGGGGACGGGTTGATTTAGACTTTACCTACTACAATGAGAAAACCAAAGATATTTTGCTGTTTAAACCCATTGCTCCTTCCTCCGGATTTAGTTCGGAATATACGAATGCTGGTGAGTTGGTCAATCGTGGTATTGAAGTACAACTTGGAGTGGATGTTTACAAGAATTCCGAATTTAACTGGAATGTAACAGCCAACTGGTCAAGGAACCGTAATGAGGTTAAAAAATTGGCCGAAGGTGTTGACCAGATTAGTATTGAGTCCGCTTTTACTTCTATAGGATCGTACGCTATCGTGGGACAGCCTGTTGGTGTTTTCTTTGGTACCAAGTGGGAAAGAGATGCTTCCGGGAATTTGATCATTGGTTCCAATGGTATTCCATTGAAAGCAGCGGAGCAAGGAAAAGTAGGGGATCCTAATCCCGATTGGACCGGTGGTCTGAGAAATACTTTCACCTGGAAAGGATTTACCTTATCAGGTTTGCTTGACTTCCGACATGGGGGCGATATGTGGAACGGTACCTTTGCCCGACTGAATAATCTTGGTCGAACCAAAATCTCTGCAGACAGGGAAAGGGATTATGTTATTCCTGGGGTGAAACAGGATGGAACACCTAATGATATCGCTGTTTCTGCAACGGATTACTATAAGAAGTTCGTAGGTGACGCAGGAGGAGCTGCTGAACAGTTTGTTGAATCCGTGAATTGGATTCGATTGAGAGATGTTTCCTTGAGTTATAGATTTACCCCTGAAAAGTTCCAGTTTTTAAAGAATATGGACTTTATACAGAATATTGAGCTCTCTTTTACAGGAAGAAATCTTTGGTTGGAAACCAATTATGATGGTGTGGATCCTGAAACAAGTTTGACCGGTGCAGGTTCTAATATTGGTGGATTTGACTATTTCAATAATCCTGGTTCCAAATCTTATCTTTTTGGTATTAAAGTGAATTTCTAATTCTTTGAAAAATGAAAATTATGAGAAAAACAATATTATCATTTTTGATCATTTTCGGGTTGTTGTCTTGTGAAAGTACACTTGATGAATTTGCAAAAAATCCCAATAGCCCGGAAACTGTTACTCCAGCTCTGTTGTTAAGTGCCACTCAAGTTGGAAGTTTTGCTACCTATTGTGGACAATTGGGTCGATTGTCCAATATTCTTTCTCAACATACGGCAGGAACCGTTGAAGGTTCTCAGTATGTTCGTTTCTCGAATTATGATATTCTGGAACAGGATTTTAATAATGAATGGAATGGTATTTATACTGACATTTTGGTAAATGCGAATACTATTATTCAAAGTTTCGGAACCGAAAATCCATACTATTCAGGGATTGCTAAATTGTTAATTGCTTTTAATTTGGGTGTGGCTACAGATTTCTGGAGTGATGTTCCTTATTCCGATGCATTAACTGGACTGGAAGGTAATAAATCTCCTTCTTTTGATACTCAGGAAGAGATTATCAATACCATTTATAGTCTTTGTGATGCTGCTGTGATCGATTTAGGGAAACCAGTAACGGATAATGTATTCCTGCCTTCGGATGATGATATCATTTTTGGAGGGGATGTTGACAAATGGATCAAGGCTGCCTATATGATTAAGGCCAGATATGCCAACCGACTGAGTAAAAGGAATACTGATAGTGCTACGGATGTACTAAGCTTTTTAAATAGTGCGGATTTGAAAGGTAATGCGGACGATATGAATGCCATTTTCCCTGATGCTGGTGGAAACAGCCGAAATCAGTGGGCCGATTTCCAGAATCAGCGTGGTAATTATATGAAAATGGGTAAATTCTTTATTGATTTGTTGAAGAATTCCAATGATCCACGATTGCCTTTCTTTGCCAAGCAGGATTCAGACAAGGGATATTCAGGAAATGCTGTTGGTGATGTGAATACTACTACTACCTCCGATGTGGGACCTGCAATTGCTTCAAATACTGCCCCTATTGGAATGATTACCTATGTGGAGATGAAGTTTGTTGAGGCGGAAGCCCGTTTACGAAGTGGAGATACACCTGGAGCAGGTACAGCTTTTAAAGCAGCAGTAAGTGCTTCTCTTGAGAAAGTGGTTGGTTCTGTTGATCAGGATTTTGTGGATGCTGTTACTGGTACCGTATCGCTTGAGAAGATTATTGAGCAAAAATACATTGCCTTGTTCTCTTCTATTGAGCCTTACAATGACTACAGAAGACTGGGACTTCCTGCATTGACTCCAAATCCAAATGCACAGCGAGTAGAGATTCCTTTGCGTTTGCCTACTTCTTCGGATGAGAGAATCTACAATCCAAATTCAACTGTAGTTTCAGATATTTATACCGCTGTATGGTGGGATAACTAAGCTTGAGTTATTTAATTGTCTAGTTTTATCTATGAGTAAACTTAAAAAATGAATTAATTATGAAATATTTAAAATATATAATACTTCTTTCATTGCCGCTGTTTTTTACAGCATGTGATGATTCATCGGATGCCATTGAAGGGGACGGTGTTGCAGCTATTCGGGTTTCTCCTACTCAAATCTATTCCCTTGATGGAAATATTGATTCCAAGGTTACGATAGAGGGGATGGAGGTTGCTTCCTTAACAACTAGTTTAGGAATTGATATTCCCTTGAGTAGTGGAACAGGAACTCTAACTGTAAACAAATCTATTCTGAAGTTTAAGGAAGGTTCGGCTACGGTTGACTTTATAGGAACAATGGAGAATGGGATGGTTTTTCGTAAGCCTGTCACTTATTCCTACAACGAGTCAGTTACTGCCTCAGGTCCTGAAACCGTAATGCGCAATGAAAAAGATGCCAAGATTGGTTTTTCTATTGATAAGAATTCAACTCCAGCTACAGGAATTCGGGTTTTCTTAGGAATCAATTCCGGGACTCCTGTAGAGATTGGTCAGAATTGGAAAACCACCACTGATACCATCATTTTAAAGGGAGTGAATTATCAGAATGATGATACTCTGAAATATGAGATCGTTGCAACCAGTCCTAATGGAACTTCTTCGTGTAAGTTTGAAACTGTTGTAGAAGCTTGTGTTTGCAATGGCTTGGCAGAATTTACTCTAAATAATGAGCATAAGGCCTTTGACTTGGTAAAAGGAGAATTGGTTGAAGGATCAGAAGCTGTGAAAACGGATGTCGAGAACGAGGATATCATTTTGCAAGCATCTGAAGGAAAAGCTGGTTTTACTTCTGCAACTTCAGCTCAATTTGTTGTTGCTACCGAAGAGGCTTATAAGTCAGGTGATTTTAATGCGATAAAAGAACTTTACGCGGAAGGAACTAAGGTTTCTACTGTTGAAGAAGTAAAGGATGGAGACGTGTTTGTCTATCATGTGACTCGGACCGTTGATGATAAAGAGGTTGAAGTCTATGGTATTATGAAGGCGGTTACCGTTTATGAGTCGTTTAATGGTAATGTTGAGAAAATTGGTATTTTATTCGAATACAAATTTCTGGAATAGTTAGTAGTAGATATTGATTGATTCATGGGGCTGTAGATCGTGTATCTGCAGCCCCATGTCTTATTGAAGGATTATCTTTTTTTAATGAAAAGTAATATCGGTATTGATTCAGGTAACAGTATTCAATACATTAAAATCCGTTCAATTCCATTGTTACTGTTGGGATCAAAAGAAGCAATCCTAATAGTAAAAGGATAATCATGAATCCTCCGATCCATTTCACCCATTTCTCATACGGAATTTTTGCCACACCAAGAACACCAATTAGTACTCCGGAAGTAGGAGTAATCATGTTGGTGAAGCCATCCCCAAACTGGAAGGCCATTACTGTAGCCTGACGGGATACGCCAATCAGGTCGGAGAATTGGGACATCATCGGCATGGTCAATGCAGCTTTTGCGGATCCGGAAGGAATGATTACATTAATAATATTCTGAATCAGGTACATCATGCTTACGGAGGCCATTTTCCCAAAATCGCTCATGGATTGGGAGATGTAGTAAAGAATGGAGTCGATTACATTTCCTTCTTGTAAAACGATTAGGATACCTCCGGCCAAACCTACAATCAGAGCGGCTGATAGAATATCCCGAACACCTTCCAGGAAAAGTTTGGTGATGTCGTCGGCTGATTTGTTGATAGCGATACCGGAGAAGATCCCCATGGCGAAGAACAAGGTTGCAATTTCCATTACATACCAACCGTAGCCCATTACTCCAACAATTAGATAAATGATGGTGTATAGTAGTAGGGTTAAGATGAAGAAGTGCACAGATTTGCGCAATGAAATGAAGCCCAAAATGGCGAACAGACCAGTTAATACCGGGATTACGGTTAAAGTTGCAGTAGAGTTTCCAATGCTTAAGGTACTCACAGGATATTGGATGGAGAAAATGGTCATCGCCACCAATAGGATACCGTAGGCTACCCAGGCAGCTTTAGGTGTATAGTATTCCACGTTGGCAATATCTGCATCGGCATGCTTTCTCCAATAGGCATCATCTGAATAAACCAGTGATTTTTCAGGATTCTTTCTCACTTTGGCAGCATAACGAAGAATGAATGCGAAACCAATTACATTGATTACAATCCAGCAGAACATTCTATATTCGATACCCGAGAACAATGGGAGATTGGATAAACCTTGTGCAATACCGATGGTGAATGGATTCAATAGAGCTCCGGCAAAACCAAGTCCGGCTGCAACGAAACACATGCAAACCCCAACAATGGAGTCGTAGCCCATTGAGATGGCCATTGGGACAAATATGATTACGAATGCAATGGTCTCCTCACTCATTCCGAATGTGGCCCCAAAGAGGCTAAACACCAGCATGATGAGAGTGAGGATGATGTTGTTGACCCCCAGTTTTCGGATTAGTTTGATCTTTTCCAGTCGTTTCGTAAAATCCAAAAAGGAGTAGATACCAACATCAATGGCTTTGGAGGCATTCATGATCCAGAAGGCTCCGCCAATGATCAGGATAAATATTATAATGTCTGCTTTGTCAACAAAGCCCTTGAAAAATGCAGCAAATACTTCCCAGCTTTGCCCCTGACTTTCGATTTGCTGATAGGAACCCTGTACGATAACCTCCCGGTCGGTGCCGTTTACGTTTACAGTAGTTCGTTCATAGGTCCCGCCTGGAATTACCCAGGTAAGGATGGCAGACAACACAACTATGGCAAATACAATTACATAGGTGTGGGGTACTTTCTTAAACATAGATTGAAAATTTAGTGGTTTTCCGATTTTGGAGGGTAAAAGTAAAAACAATCCTGAAAAAGGCCAGATGAATTACATATTTTGACAAAAAAACAAGCTGTTTCGAAAAGGTTTGCAAAAATCGCTTTTTTCTATTGAAAATGCTTCTTTGTTTTAATCCATTTTTCATAAATTCGTAGCTCAATCCAATAAATGATTTTTGTGATGAAGTTGCTGATAAAGAATATAAAACGTTTGGTTCAGGTTGAAGAGGAACCTCGAAAATGGGTGGCCGGGACAGATATGGCCCACTTGAATTGTATCGATGATGCCTTCCTGTTGATTAAGGATGACCGTATTGAAGACTTTGGGAAGATGGAAGAATTGGAAGGGAATCCTCTCGTCGAAGAGGCAGATCTCTTGAGAGAAATTGATGCTACCGGTCGTATGGTTTTTCCTAGTTACTGTGATTCACACACCCACTTGGTGTATGCCGGAAGTCGTGAAATAGAGTACCGGGATAAGATTGAAGGACTTTCCTACGAAGAGATAGCCGAACGAGGAGGAGGAATTCTGAATTCAGCCAAGCGTATGCACGAAGCTACCGAGGAGGAATTGTACGAATCTGCACTGGAGCGTATTAAAGAGATCATTAGTCTGGGAACGGGCGCTGTGGAAATCAAAAGTGGTTACGGCTTGACCGTAGAGGATGAGCTCAAGATGCTGCGTGTAATCAAGAAATTAAAAGAAACCACACCTATTACTATAAAAGCCAATTTTTTGGGCGCCCATGCCGTTCCAGCCGAATATAAGGGACGTCAGGGAGAATATGTTGATTTGATCATCAATGAAATGATTCCAATGGTGGCAGCTGAGGAATTGGCCGATTACATTGATGTATTCTGTGACAAAGGTTTCTTCACGGTAGAAGAAACGGATCGAATTCTGAATGCCGGAATGAAACACGGTATGCGTCCAAAGATTCATGCCAATGAATTGGATTATTCGGGAGGGATTCAGGTAGGTGTTAAGTATAATGCATTGTCTGTAGATCACCTTGAATTTGTTGGAGATGCAGAAATCGAAGCTTTGAAAGGCTCCGAAACCATGCCAACCGTATTACCGGGAGCAGCATTTTTCCTGAACATGGTTTGTTCTCCTGTTCGTAAGATGATGGAAGCCGGTTTGCCAGTTGCCTTGGCATCGGACTTCAATCCGGGTTCTTCCCCTTCGGGAAATATGAAGTTTGTAATGTCTTTGGGATGCATCAATTATAAGATGTTGCCCGAGGAGGTGATTAATGCTACCACGATCAATACAGCCTACGCCATGGGTGTTCAGGAGGAGTTGGGAAGTATTGCACGAGGTAAGATTGCCAACTGTTACATTACCAAGGAGATTCCAAGTATTGAGTTTATGCCATATGCTTACGGAAGTGATCTGGTAGATACCGTAATTTTGAACGGAGAAATTTTATAATTGATACTATATTAATACACCTAACAAATAAATTACAAAACCTATACACATGAAGAAGTTAATCGAATGCGTTCCCAACTTTAGTGAAGGGAACGATATGGATATCATCAAACAGATCACCAATGAGATCGAAGCTGTTGAAGGCGTAAGTTTGGTTGATGTGGATCCTGGTAAGGCAACCAATCGTACTGTAGTTACTATGGTAGGTACTCCGGAGGAGGTTTGTGAGGCTGCTTTCCGTGCTGTGAAAAAGGCTTCTGAATTAATTGATATGAGCAAACACTCAGGTGCTCACCCTCGTTTTGGTGCTACTGATGTTTGTCCATTGGTTCCTGTAGCCAACATCACTATGGAGGAAACAGTAGAGTATGCTCACAAATTGGCGAAACGAATTGGAGAGGAAGCTGGTATTCCTGTATATTGCTACGAGAATGCAGCTCAAAAGCCTGAACGTCGTAATTTGGCTACTTGTCGTGCTGGAGAGTACGAAGCTGTTTCTGAGAGAATCGGTACCGAAGAGTGGAAACCTGATTTCGGGCCAGCTGAGTTTACCGAGTCTGTTGCCAAATCTGGGGTAACCGCTGTTGGTGCTCGTAACTTCCTGGTTGCATATAACTTTAACTTGAATACTACCTCCACTCGTAGAGCAAACGCAATTGCTTTTGATGTGCGTGAGAGAGGACGTACAAAGCGTGAAGGTAATCCTATCACCGGTAAGATTGTAAAGGACGAGAATGGTAAGCCTGTGATGATTCCTGGTACATTGAAAGCAACCAAAGCCATTGGTTGGTTTATTGAGGAGTTTGGCGTTGCTCAAATCTCGATGAACATGACTGATATTTCGGTGACTTCAATACACCAGGCATTCGATGAGGTTTGTGCTAAGGCTCAGGCTCGTGGTATCCGCGTAACCGGTTCTGAGTTGGTAGGTGTTGTACCTTTGCAGGCCATGTTGGATGCTGGTAAGCACTACTTGCGTATGCAGGGCCGTTCCACTGGTATTGCCGATCGTGAGATCGTTAAGATTGCTGTAAAATCTCTTGGTTTGGATGAGTTGTATCCATTCGATCCGGATAAGAAGATCATCGAGTACATCCTTGAGAACGAAGCGAAGAAGGGACAGAAGAAGTTGGTTGACATGAATCTGACTGAGTTCGTTGAGGAAACTGCTTCTGAATCTATGGCTCCAGGTGGAGGTTCCATCTCTGCTTATATGGGTGCTATGGGTGCTGCTCTGGGTTCAATGGTTGCTAACCTGTCGGCTCATAAACCAGGATGGGACGATCGTTGGGAAGAATTCTCCGATTGGGCTGAGAAGGGCAAGGAATACCACACCAAGTTGGTGAAATTGGTTGATGAAGATACCAATGCCTTCAACAAAATTATGGATGCGGTTCGTATGCCTAAGAAAACGGATGCGGAGAAAGCTGCTCGTCACGAGGCAATGGAAGAGGCGACCAAATTTGCAACGATGGTCCCTTTCCAAACACTGGAGCTGTGTCTGGGATGCATGGATGTTGCCAAAGCTATGGCTGAAATTGGTAATCCTAACTCAGTAACCGATGCAGGTGTTGGTGCGTTGGCTGCTCGCTCAGGTGCTATTGGTGCTTTTATGAATGTGAAGATCAATGCTGCTGATCTGGAGGACAAGGCCTGGGCTCAGGATGTCATCGCTCGTGGTGAGGCTATTGTTGAGAAAGCAAAAGCCATGGAGACTGAGATTGTGGATCTCGTAAATTCTAAGATTGCAATGTAAGCTTAAGAATTCATTTAATTCAATATTTAAACGCCTCCTGCTCCTAATTGAGTTGGAGGCGTTTTTCTTAAAAAGGGCAATGCCCGATTTTCTTGTTTTTGTATGGCATACCTTCCTTTTTCTTTCCTTTTTCTACTACCTTAAAAATAAGTCCCTTCTTTCCCTTTCTGAACTCTAGTTTCTGCATAGATCACTTAAGGGGTGAATAGTTCGTCAAAATATAATTCTGTGTGTTTGAGATTTTATCCTTTAGGGACGAGATGAAATATTGGTTTGTTCATTTAAATCAAATAGCTTTTGACTTTCTCAATGCTTGGATTGTTGCTGCTTCCTTGCTTTGTTTTCACCTTTTTGTTAAGGTTCTAGCTTATAAAATGTGTTGTGTGCGATTATGTCTATTAAAAATAGTAGGGTTGTGTTCGGTTTATTAAAATCAAAACAAAAAAAAGTATCATAAAAAAAAGATCTGGGTTTGTGTAACTTGCTTAAAGAGCTGAATAATAGGGTGTAGTGGTTTATTGTGGTGTGTTTTAGTATAAAATGAATTTATTATCTAGTTTGTTTGTCTTTTTGCATAATTAAAAAAATATCTCTATTTGTAATATTTAAAAATTATTCTGTTAAGTGTGAAAATATGTTAAAATCCCAATCGGGTTTTGCCTATTAATGCTGATAAAATAAAGAGTGATGCGTCAAAATTAAGTTAATAAAAAAGCAGCAAAACGATTGTGCGACTGATTGTTGGGATTGATTAAAGTTTTGAAGAGTTAATAATTTTGTTAATTTAGGGTATTCATAATACATGTACTTATTAACCAAATTAACTATTAATCCAAAATTTTATTTTATGAGAAAAATTACTGGGCTTTTTGTATTCCTCATTTGTATAGGAGTTCAAATAGCAACTGCGCAAACCAAACAGATTACTGGTACTGTAACCAGTGCTGAGGATGGCCTGGGGATTCCTGGGGTATCAGTTGTAGTAAAGGGTACCACAATGGGTGCCAGTACAAATATTGATGGTTTTTATTCTTTACAAGCCAAGAGTACCGATGTTTTGGTCTTTAGTTTTGTAGGTATGGAGCAACAGGAAATTGTTGTGGGGGATAAAACCACTATTGATGTAGTTTTGAATTCAACGAGTATCGGTGTTGATGAGGTTATGGTAGTTGCCTATGGTACTGCGAAAAAAGAATCTTTTACCGGATCTGTTCAAATGGTTGATTCAGAAAAACTGGAAAAGCGAACTGTGTCTTCTATATCCAAAGCGCTGGAAGGAACTGTAGCTGGGGTACAGACCACCTCTGGAGGTGGACAACCAGGGGCTGGAGCAAGTATTCGTATACGTGGTTTTGGTTCCATTAATGCTTCCTCCTCTCCTTTGTATGTTGTTGATGGGATTCCTTATGATGGTAATATTAATGCATTGAATCCTGATGATATTGCTTCTGTTTCGGTTCTAAAGGATGCATCTGCTTCGGCTTTGTATGGAGCTCGTGGGGCCAATGGCGTAGTTATTATTACAACTAAGCGTGGAGGAGAAAAAGAACCAGAGATTCGTTTTAAGGCTGTTTATGGTGTTGCAAGTAGAGCGACTGAAGAGTATGAGACTGTTAACCCGAAAGAATATATGGAGTTGGCTTATGAAGCATACAAGAATCAGTTAATTTATTCTGATGGTTATTCGGCGGATGAAGCTGCTATTCTTGCTTTGCAGGGAGGAGCTGGTGTACCAAGTTATATGGAGATGTACGGAGGCGAAAAATACAATTTGTTTTCGATAGCTTCTGATAAATTGATAGATCCTGCAACAGGAAAAATGGTAGCCAATGCAGAGTACAAATATCGTCCTGATTGGTTTGATGAGGCAACCCGGGATAATCCTTTGCGTTCGGATTATCAGTTAAGTGTAACCGGAGGGAATGAAAAGACTCAGTATATGTTTTCTGCCGGGTATCTGGAGGATAAAGGACTTGTTGAGAAATCTAGTTTTAAAAGATACTCCGGACGTATGAATCTTGATTCTCAATTGAAGGAATGGGTGAAGGCAGGTATGAGTACTTCTTATTCTATGACTGAACAAAATTATTTGACAGACTCTGGTACTTCATACAATAACATTTGGTATTCGGCCTTAGGTATTGCTCCGATTTATCCCGTTTATGAACGAGATGCCAAGGGTAATTTTATTCTGGATGCCAATGGGAAAAAGCAATTTGATTATGGTAAGGATAGACCTTATGCCAGTAACTTTAACTCTATCGCTACCTTGTTTGATGATTCCAGAGATGTTCGCTACGATAATTTGAGTGGAAGAACATACATGGAATTTGATACCGATAATGAGGATGTTGGTTTTCTGAAAGATCTTAAATTGTCTGTAAACTTTGGTTTCGATTATCGTCATGGGGATAAATTGATTTACAACAATCCATATCACGGAGATGCTGGAAATGTTGGTGGTAGAGGCTATAAGTATTCATACAGATTGTTGAGTTATACATTTAATCAGTTGTTGAATTATTCTAAGAAAATTGGCGATCATTCTTTTGATGTGCTGGTCGGACATGAGTATTACGATAAAGAATCCTCAACCTTTTACGGCTCCAAGCAAGGTTATGTGTTTGGTGGTTTAACAGAGTTGGATGCAGCTGCTGTTCCTACTGGTGTAGGTTCTTATGTTGAGACTTATCGTGTGGAATCCTTCTTGTCTCGTTTAAACTACAGTTTTGCCGACAAGTATTATTTTTCTGGTAGTTACCGTAAGGATGGTTCTTCCCGATTTAATGAGGATTACCGATGGGGGGATTTTTGGTCTGTTGGTGGATCCTGGAGAGTAAGTCAGGAAGACTTCCTACAATCAGTTGAATGGTTAAATAATTTGACATTGAAAGCCAGTTATGGTTCTCAGGGAAATGATATGTTGTTGTCGGGTGACGATCCAAACTATTATGCATGGCAGAGTTTCTATAGTCTTCAATGGCCCAATAATAATATGGGGGGTGTTTGGTTGACGTCTCTTGAGAATAAAGAGGTTGAATGGGAAAAGAATAAGAATATGAATATTGGTCTGGAGGGGCGTCTGTTTGATCGTGTTTCTTTGAGTGTTGATTACTTCCATAAAAAGACTACTGACCTGCTTTTGTATCGTCCAAAATCTACCTCTACCGGGTTTAACGGATATTGGGATAATATCGGAGATATGGTAAATAAAGGGGTTGATATTGAGTTGTCTGCTGATATTTTTAAAGGTGATTTTAACTGGAACTTTACTACGCAGTGGAGCCTGTTGAGAAATGAGGTAACAAAGCTTACCACTGAAGGGCAGGAGATTGTTGATGGTTCATTTATTGTGACCAAGGGCAAACCAATTAATTCGTTCTATTTGCCTAAGTCAGCAGGAGTAGATCCATTGACAGGAAAACAACTTTATTATGTGAAAGATGATGAGGGAAATCGGACGGTTACCGATAGTTATAATGAAGCTGCTAATAATAAGGTGATAATGGGAAGTCGTATTCCTGATTTCTATGGTAGTGTGAGCAATACCTTTAGTTATAAGGGGTTTGATTTGTCCGTGCTGTTAACTTACTCTGTGGGTGGAGAAGTTTTGGATTATGTGTATAGTGGACTGTTGAGTACACGAGATCCGGGAGGTAACTTGCATAAAGCAAAGTTGAGAAGATGGCAAAAACCAGGTGATGTGACTGATGTTCCACGACTGGAGTTAGGGAGTGTAAACAGAATGACAGATAACCAGTTGATGGATGCCTCATATCTAAGTATTAAGAATGTTTCTTTAGGATATTCATTCCCCTCGTCTATGACTGCCAAAATGGGATTGAAGCAGCTGAGGATATTCTTAACTGGAGATAATTTGGCTGTTTTCTCAAAGTTGAAGGGAATGGATCCTCAATACAATTTCTCTGGATCACAAAACTATTCTTATGTTCCTGTGAAGGTTGTTTCTTTGGGTGTAGATGTTAAATTCTAGAAATTAAGAAGATGAAAAGAAAAAATATATTATTGTTTGTACTGTTGGGTGTGTTCGCATACTCTTGTACTGAAGATACTTTAGATACGGTTCCAACAGATAAAACTACGAAAGAGGAAGTTTTTAAAACGGTGGAAAATGCCTATTCCACCATTAATGGTATTTATCGCGCATTTTATGTTGCAGATGATATTTGGTCGGATAGTTATGGAACCGAAAATTTTGGGATTGCCTCTGTTAATCTTGCCTCTGATCTAATGGGTGATGATTTGTTGATGCACGAACAGGGAAGCGCTTGGTTTTGGTATGATTACAGGTATTGGGTCAGGACCGAGGTGAATAGTACTTCTGATCGACCTTTTGTGTGGTGGAATATGTTTTATAAGCACATTAATAATGCAAATTATGTCTTAGCAAATATTGATGCTGCCAAGGGTGAGGAGGTCGAAAGAAATAATGTGAAAGGGCAGGCTCATGCAATTCGTGCCTTTGCTTACTTGCATTTGATTCAATTCTATCAAAGAACCTATATTGGTCATGAAAATGATCCAGGAGTACCGCTTTATACGGAGCCCACAACCAAAGAAACAGAAGGTAAGGGTAGGGGAACCGTAGAAGAGGTGTATACTCAAATAAATTCAGATCTTGATGCAGCAATTGCATTGTTGAAGAAAGCTTCTCCCCAAAGACACAAATCGCATATTGATTTGTATGTGGCTTATGGTCTTAAGGCTCGTGTTGCTATGGTACAGAATAAGTGGGGGGATGCAGCTAGTTTTGCAAAATTAGCCAGAGAGAAATCCGGTTTGGAGAAAATGACCAAGGCTGAGTTACAGGGAGGTTTTAACACAGTGAATGCATCAGGTTGGATGTGGGGATCTGAAATTAATGAAGATCAGTCGACCAGTTGGTATTCCTTCTTCAATCACATGGATGCAGGGGTTGAAGGTCATGGGTATAAGGCTCGAAAATGTATCAGTAAATGGTTGTATGACCAAATAGGTGATAATGACGTTCGAAAAACATGGTTTAAAGGAGCTATTCCTGAAGAAGAGGAAGAATCGAAGGGCGTAAATGTTAGTTACAATCAGATGAAATTCCGAGTGAAAAGTGCTGGTAGTTGGGCGAGTGATTATATTTATATGAGAGTAGCCGAAATGTATTTGATTCAGGCAGAGGCAGAATGTCGACTGGGGAATTTTGGAACAGCCAGAACTTTGCTGAAGGAGGTTATTTCCTATAAAGATCCTGATTTTGATTCTGTTGTTGATGCAGTGTCGGATGGTACTACACTTAATTTGAATACTGCCGGACCGGTATTGAATTTGCTGGATCTGATTATTCTTCAGCGACGTATCGAGTTATGGGGAGAAGGCTTCAGAGTTCAGGATATTATGAGGTTGAAAACCGGTTTTGATCGTAATTATGATGGTACTAACCACAAGGACAAAACTACCATTTCAGATCCGGAGTCATGGGAGTGGATTATGATGATTCCACAAAAAGAATTTGATGGTAATATTAATATGGATCCTACCAAGGATCAGAATCCCTAAAGTTGAAAAGTTATGAAAAGAAAAAATATATTGTTTTTAATTGCTGTGCTTGGCATGTTTTCCTGGTATTCTTGTAGTCAGGAGGATGAAGGTGCAAAGATGAGTATAGATTTTGTGAGTTTTGAGAAAGAATCTTACAATTTGAATATCACCTCAGATTTTAAGTATCTTGATATACCTGTGTTTCATAAGAATCCCAGTATGTCTAATTCTAAACTGGAAGTTGTAGTGACCCCTGCTGAAGGTACTCCTACTGAGTGTTTTACAGTTGCAGTGACTCAGTTTGATTTTTCCTCTTCGGATACTGTGATGGTGAAATTAGCTGTTGATTATTCTAAGTTGGCTACTTGTAAAAACTATTCGGTTTCTATAAAGGTAAAAGCAGGAGAGAATTTAGTTCAGGCTTCACCTTATGATGGTAAGGATGAGGTGGTTGTTGATTTTGTAAAGTTTAGCCCTTTTGAAATTGATGAGTTTGTAGGAGATTATACTCTTGTTGATGAAGCAATGGAAGATACTTGGCCGGTTGTTGTTGAAAAAGCCGATGAAACGACATTGCGTGTTTTGGATGCTTATGGTTCTGGTGCAGATATTTTGATTAAAATGGATGCTTCGGATGTTTCAGCTTTTAAGGCTTCTGTAGAATTGCAGGAAGCTTGGCTGCATCCTGATTACGGTTGGGTGAGTGTTGCAGGAGAAGGAAGCTTTTCAGTTTGTGAGAAGAAAATTTCATTGTCTTTGGAGCATATTCTTGTTCCATACGACTACTCTTTTGGGGCATATGACTTTATTTTAACTAAAGATTAGAAGATGTAAAAAAACAGGAGCCTCCCTGGTAGGAGGTTTCTGTTTTCTTTTCTGAAAATTAGTTTGAGTTTGTTAGGGTGTGATGAGAATCAGCGCCTTTTTTTTGTAGTGTGGGTCTTGTGGTTCTATTTAAGATGATTTTGTTGGAAAAGGATTGGGATTGGAAAAAGGAGGTAGCTTGTGGAGGATGGAATTTGTTTTGGAATTCTATTGCTTTTGAAGTCAATAAAGGGAGTTGATTTTGGAAGAATCGTTTATCTAGTCTAGATGGCAGGGAAAATCAGGGGAGTTGTAGTTTCTTTGTAGAGTGAATTAGGTGTTGGTTTAGTGTTTTGTGTAATGTTAAGTAGTTTGTTTAGATTGTGATGTTTTTTTTGTGTTCTGTGGATGTCTTTGTGAGTTGTTGTATGTTTAATGTTAATAAATGTAAAATATGATTATTGTCATATAAAAACGTGAATTATGTGATTTTGTTTTGTTGTGTGAATTTTGTTTATGTATTGAGAATGGTTTGTGAGAGAAGCAAATGGAGAGTGTGGTGTTGTTGCTATGAAAAAGGTAGTATGATTTAAAGTGGGCATAAAAAAATCTAATAAGAGGATTATGTAAATGTAAAAAAATTTGGTTTTCTGTTAATAAACGTTAATTTTGGGGATCTGATTAACCATTTTGCATCTTTACTTAATTACTAACTAAAAAGATTTTTTTATGAAAAAAATGATTGGACTATTTGTGTTGCTTCTCATGATGGGAACACAAATGGTGTTTGCGCAAACCAAGCAGGTGACCGGTACGGTTACCGGAGCAGAAGATGGCCTTGGTATTCCCGGGGCGTCTGTGGTTGTAAAAGGTACAACTAATGGTGCTAGTACTGATATTGAAGGAAAATATTCCCTTCAGGTGAAAAGTACGGATGTGCTAGTGTTTAGTTTTGTGGGAATGACCCCACAAGAAATTACGGTTGGTGATAAAACTGTAATTAATGTTGCTTTGGAATCATCAAGTATTTCAGTTGAAGAAGTTGTCGTTACAGGTTATGGTGTTTCTAAGAAAGCTGCTTTTACCGGAGCTGCTACTACCATCAACAAGGACAAGATTCTGGAAAAAACTACCCCTAACCCTATTAAAGCCCTTGAGGGAACCGTTGCCGGATTGCAGATGAATACTGGTACAGGACAGCCTGGTGCTCCCTCTACTATTTTCGTACGTGGACGCGGTTCCTTGAATTCCGGAACTCAGCCTTTGTATGTTATTGATGGGGTGCCTATTGAGTCAGGAACCTTAGGAATGCGTGAAGATGAGGGGGCTGAGATTTCTCCTCTAGCCAGTTTGAACCCTGCCGATATTGAGACAATTACCGTACTGAAGGATGCGACTGCAACTTCTATTTATGGAGCAAGAGCTGCCAATGGTGTAATTGTAATTAACACCAAAACGGCTAAGGCGGGAACTCGTACCAAAGTTTCTTTGAATATTAAGAAAGGTTGGGAGGAAATGCCATCCTTTACAGATGATTACAAAACTGTGAACTCAAAAAGATATAATGAGTTGCAGACCGAAGGTCTTATCAATTCCGGTTGGTTCGGAGATATTAATCAGAAAGATGCCGAAGATCTTTGGTGGAATGGTAGTTTGTGGGATATGTCCGCTAAGGATTTGGGTGTTACCCGCGAAAATATGGCTGATGTAAATTGGATGGATGAGATTACCCGTAAAGGTATGATCGAAGAGTATAATCTAAGTATTCAGAGTGCAGGGGCAGCACCAACAGCTCCTAAATATTATCTTTCTCTTGGTTATTTAGATAATGAGGCGATGATCAAAGGAAAGGATTTTGAAAAGTACACTATGCGTTTGAATATTGACCAAGCCCCTAAGAAGTGGTTGAAGTATGGTGTTAATACTTCTTTGGCTTATTCTAAAATGAATATGGGAGCCAGTGGTGGATACTTTTCTGATCCGGTTACCCAGGCTTACATGCAGGCCCCAATTACTCCTGTGAAAGATGAGAATGGAGACTGGAATTTTAGTACTGTGAACGGTTATAATCCAGTAGCGCAGAGAAGTGGAGAAGGTGATAAGTCTACTGCAAAGAATTACAGAGCTATTATCTCCCCTTTTATTACTGTTAATTTTACTCCTGAATTATCATTTACTTCACGAGGTGGTTTGGATTTCTTGTATCTTGAAGAATTTGGGTACTGGTCGTTCTTGCAGCCTCAGGGAAAAGATATGAGAGCTATGGGTGAAGATGGTTCTAATAGACAAACCATGTTGACTGTTAGTAATACTCTGAATTACATTAAGTCTATCAGTGAAAAGCATCACCTGAATTTACTATTGGGACAGGAAGTACAGAAAACGCATTTGTTTACTTCTTATTTGTCTGGTTCAAATTATCCTGTACCAGATAAAAACAATGTGGCTCTTGCAGCAACTCCAGGTAGTGCTTCTACTCGTGAGCTTGATTTAAGACTGGCTTCTTTCTTCACAAATGTTCAGTACGACTTTGATAATAAGTATTATTTGTCAGGAAGTTATCGTTATGATGCCTCTTCCCGATTTGGTGAAAACAATCAATGGGCTGGTTTTTGGTCTGTAGGAGCAAAATACAGAATTACTCAAGAGAAGTTTATGGAGGCTACTTCATCGTGGTTGGATGACATGACCATTCGATCAAGTTATGGTACTTCAGGTAATCAGTCTGTTGGTGATGATGATGTTGCTAATGGCTGGCATGCAGCGATGCCTCTCTATGGTTATGGCTGGAACTACAATTCCAGTGGAGGTAGTATTCGTGAGCAGGTTGGGAATCCTGATCTGAAATGGGAGCAAACAGAAAAATTCAATATTGGTTTTGATGCTCGATTGTTCAACAGATTCTCGTTGACTTTTGATTACTATCTTCACAAAACTACCGATATGGTCTTCAATATGCCATTGTCTCGTACTTCCGGTATGTCAACTGTTGCGAAGAATATTGGAGAGTTGGAAAATAGAGGTTTGGAGTTGTCTTTGAATGCTCGGGTTCTTGATATGAATGATTTAACCTGGGATTTAACTGTTGTAGCCTCAAAGAATGAGAATGAGATTAAGAAGTTGAGTACTGATTTCCCTATTGTGGGAACTACAACTATTATTGAGCCAGGACGGGATATTTATACTTTCAAGATGAAGGAGTATGCCGGTGTTGATCCTGATAATGGAAACCCTCTTTGGTACCTGAACGAGACCGGGGACGAAACTACCGATGATTACAATGCTGCAACTAAGCGTTATGTAGGTTCAGCTTCTCCTGATTTACAAGGAAGTTTCTCAAGTAATCTGAAGTTTAAAAACTTTGACTTCTCCTTCCAGTTGAATTATTCCGTAGGCGGTAAAATTTACGGAAGCAACCTGCGCTATGATGAGCAAAACGGTAATTCATACAATAATACAACTACCAACTATGTGTATGAGAATCGTTGGAAAGAGAAGGGTGATGTAACTGATGTACCTAAATTTATGTGGGGTGGTAATAATGCCCACAAGCACTCCTCTCGTTTCTTGATGGATGGTGATTACCTGAAGATTCAGAATGTAGTATTAGGGTATACCTTGCCTAGTAGTTTAACAGACAAAATTAAGCTTGGTAGTGTTCGTGTTTACGGTAGTGCAAGTAACTTGTATACTTTCGCAGCATCTAATTACAGAGGTTTCGATCCTTCCGGTATCGGTCCAAACGGAATTCAGTGGTGGAACTACCCACTTCCAAGAAAATTCGTTTTTGGTTTAAATGTTAATTTTTAATCTAATAAGCAGCAGAATATGAAAAAAACAATATATACATTGCTGTTCTCAGCAGCGCTGATATTCGGAGGTTGTGATTCCTTTCTGGACGTTGAGCCTCAGCAAAAAATCCCGGCAGAAGATGCGTACAATAAGGTGTCTGATGCCAAAGCAGCCTTGAATGGTTTGTACAATTTATTGGGGCAAAATGAATTTGCTGGTACGGACGTTATTGCCATTGGTGATTTTGCCGCAGATATGTCCAAGGCAGACGGTTCTTCCGGGCATTTTGTAGCAGTTAATGATTATACGGTTGCAGAGTACACTGCAGAGGTAGAGGATGTTTGGGAGTACGGGTATTCTATTATTAGTGGAGCTACCAGTTTGTTGATGAATATAGATGAATTGGTTGCAAAATATCCCACGGAAGTAGATGAAATTATACTATACCAGGCGCAAGCTTATGGTATTCGGGCTTATGCATATTTCCTTTTGGTGAATTTGTATGGACTTCCATACGGTACCGATTCTAATCCTCACGGGGGATTGGTATTGATGGATGAAGAACCTATTCCAACGGAAACAACTGTTTCTCGTAGTTCGGTAAAGGAGACTTATGCTCTAATTCTTAAGGATATTAAAGCTTCGATGACTGCTTTCTCAAAAACAAGTGGTAGTCTGGATCAATTTTACATGAATGTTGCAGCGGTTAATGCATTGGCTTCAAGAGTTTCGTTATTTATGGGTGATTTTAAAGGAGCCAGAGATTATGCTGTTGAAGCTTTGTCAATTCGTGGGGTAACAGAACTTAGTGCAACTCAGTATGTGTCTATGTGGCAGAGTACAGCTTTGACGAATGAAGATATCTTTACCATTGCTAAAACTACCGACGATAACTTGTCAGCGAATTCTTTGAATACGCTTTATGGATCGTATGGAGGAGCTCTGACTGCTTCTTTGATTAGTGACTTTGCAGAAACCGATATTCGTTTGGGTTTGATAAACACTGATAATAATCATCCTAAAAAGTTCGATGGTATTCCTAGTTCTGCTGCAACAAGTAATGTTCCTCAGTTCAGAGTTTCTGAAATGAAGTTGAATATTGCCGAGGCTGAAGCAAATCTGGATCATCTGGATGAGGCAAGAAAGGCATTGTTGTTCACAGCTAAGCGTAATACAGCCATTAAGGTGGAGGCAGATTTGCCTGCTGAAAAATCAGATTTATTGGCATTTATTGCGAAGGAGAGAAAAAGAGAATTCTTCTGCGAAGGCCATCGTTGGTTTAATGCCAGAAGAACCGGTGAGTTGATTAATGTGAAGAACGACAAAGTGACAGGTTATGATGTTGCTAAATTTGTTTATCCAATTCCTGCCGATGAGATTAATTCCGGTTATGGTTGTGAGCAAAACGAGGGTTGGTCTAATGCCTTACCATAATTTTTGATACAGGAATCGAATTCCTTGATTATAGATTGCAGAGGTTAGATTTTTCTAACCTCTGCTTTTTTTTTGGAAGGAATTGTGGTGGATTGGTTTGTGTGGTTTGAAGGTGAGTGTTTTGTGTGGGTGTTGTTTTCTGTCTTTCAGAGACGGTAGTTTGGAGGATGTTTATAGTAAAGTTGTTGATGTGTTTTTGTAATTGTCTTTTCCGTTTTTCAAGTATAATATTCTTGGTTTGTATTTCTCAATAAATGGATTTTGTTGTGGTTGAAGTGTTGTTGGTTGGTTGATTTTAAACGACTATGATGTTTGAAATAGTGTAGGGGGGAGTTTTGGAATTGCTTAGGGAGGTGGAGGTAGAGCTGACTGGAGGTTAAAAAAAGCTGTCCAATGGAGACAGCTTTTTTTACTTGAAATAGTTTTTTTACTGGTTGTAGAACTCGAATATTTTCACAAGGTCAGTGTTTTTGTTTGTTTTAAGTTTATTTTTCTTGCAGAATGCAGCGATTTTTGTGGAGTCGTCACCAAAGCATTTGAAGAATGCTTTCTTCTTGGTTGGTAGGGGGAGAATTTCGTCGCCGTTAGAGTAAAAATATTTTTGGTTTTGAGAAAATTTACTTTTTTGTGGTCCGGAGTACGAATTTACATTTTTGTCGCCATTGAGGAATTTACAGTTGTGTTGTTTGTAAAGGCGATGTTTTTTATCTACCAGTAGTTCCATTATTGAGCTTTTGGTTTCCTGGTTAAGTTTGTGAATAACAAATTGAAATTGTTTGTCCTGTAGCTCAATCTTGTCAATGTTTTTTACAATTTTAAGTTTTTTTATTTTGGATTTATCCTTTTTGATCCAAAATTCTTGCGCATATACATTGTAATGCATTTGGTATTTGATAGATTGGCCGTCTTCAAAAATTACCTTTCCTTCGTTCCATTCTTTGCATAAGAAGGGAGAGCCGTCAAATTTCTCAGATAGGTAATCCAGTTGTTCTAGTTTTGATACTCTTACGTCGGAAGTAAAAGCGTTGATGTCGCGTAGTCTTTGACCTTCAATGTCATTAGGACCTTCGAAGTTTACTTGTCCTATTGCTGTGGTGCATAGAGAGAGACAGATTAATGTTCCTAAAATGTTTTTCATATAGTATTGTGTTAGTTAGAAAATGTATTTAATATAATCAAATATACTAAAAAGTAAATAAAAGATATAGTGTTGTTTGTGTTATGTTTTATGTGGGTTCGGTGTAATCATAATCCTAGTGTTTGTTGTGTTTCTAGTGAAAGTTAGTTCCTCTAATATGGCGGTTTAAATGCTGTAATGGGTTTAAGGTATAAGTTCTTTTTGTGTGTAGTTATTCCCGGCACGGAATGGGGAAATATTCAAAGCGTGGGCTTTTGTGTTGGGGAGTTTTATCCATCTTAAGGAAAGATAATAGATAACACTTAATAGAGTAAACTTATTTTCAGGTGGAGTGTAAGGGATTGTTATGATCTATGTTTCTTTTATTTCATGATTGGTACTCTATTTTCCAATTATGTATTCGAATAATTCTTGAGATTTAATATAATTTTCCTATTTTAGACAGATCAATTCTTTGTTTGTATCGACTTCTTGAGAAGGATGATAAGGGTTGTATTATAAGTGTTTAATGTTTAAATAGATTTTTCTTAATAGGAGAATAGAAGGATTAGTTTGTGTTTTATGCATTTGTTAAAACGATATATTGCTCAGTTTTGTCTGTTTTTTGTCATTATTATGGCTGGAAGTAGTGCAAGTGCTGCCAACCAAATCCTTCCTTCGAAAGAATTGAAGTCTGTAAATAAGCAATTGGGATTGAGTGGCATTTATTCCATAGGTGGCCCGAATGCTGATTTTTCAACTGTAGAATCCATGCTTGAAGCTTTGGAGAAGCGAGGAGTGAATGGAGCAGTTGAGTTTTCGTTATCTGGGAAATTTCAAGTGTCATCTTTTTATCTTCCTCTTATTAAGGGGGTATCCGAAATTAATTCTATCAAATTTGTTGGTTCTCCAAATGCATCCATATGCAAGAGAGGAGATGATGAACCTTTGATTTTTTGTAAAGGTGCTAAGTATGTTACCTTCCAAAATCTTAAATTGGAAAACAAGATAGGCGAAGTTATCCGATTGGAGAATGCAAGCAGTCATGTTCAATTTAAGAATTGTGAAATCATTGGAGGAGAAGAGAAAGATCTTGTTGTTTTGGATGATACTCAGAAAAGTAATTACTACAATAGTTTCTATCACAATACTTTTTCAGGAGGGAAATTCTCTGTTTCTTTTATAAAAGGAGTACAAAAAAATAGTTTCGGAAATGCTTTTGCCTGGAATGTTTTTGAAAAACAAAAAAACACTTCCTTTAATGGTGTTGAATCTCAGACAGATCTGATTATTGCCAATAATCAAATTCAAAAATGTGCGCTGGAATCCATTTCGTTGGATTCTTCCTCTCTGGTATACAACAATGTTGAATACAACACAAAATGTTCTACTCATGAAGATTTAAATCCTTCTTTTACAGAAAAACAATGTGACAAAATTTCGCATTTTGAATTTGTGACTAATGTTAATGAGGTTGTTGGAAATGAATTGTTTAGGAATGATGCCTTTGGCAATGTTTTGCAATATAATATTTTCGATACTGGAATACAGCAAATTTCATTCTTTTCGGCAGATGAGTTGTTTTCTGTTGGGAATCAAGGAAGTAATGGTTGTACTAAACAAGCTCTTCTGAAAGAACAGAGTGAAATCCTATTTTGTTCGTTGTGTGAGAATGTGTCTGGCGTTGCCAATGGTGAAGGAGTTTTGAAATATTCAAATCTCAGCCACTTTAGACGATTGGTTCAATCGAACACTATCGATTCTAGTTTTGATCGAGGATTTGGAAATCTGAAACTAGAAGAAGAAGGGTTGTGTGAAAATTCGCATTATCTAAAATCGTGCACTTCTACTTACCCGATTTTGTCGAACCGGTTTGGCTCTAATACCAACAGTAGTTCCCTTTGGAAAAAATATTCAAAACTCATAGATTTTGAAAAAGGGTATATTTCGAATATTATAAATTTTATTCCTGATAAAGGATTTGGAAGTCTGAAAACTAAAAGGGAATGGTTATTTGAAAAATCTCAAGACCTTCAATTTTTCTTTTGTAGTAATTTAGGTTCAATAACGCAGATCTGTTCCAAACCTGTCAGTAGTTCGTTTTTGAAAAACTACTCAGAATTTAGAGATTTTGGAAAAGGGTATGTTCCGAATGCTACTAATTTTATTTTCAATAGAGGATCTGATGGTCTGAAATTGAAGCCGGAATGGTGGTTCGGAAATTCTCAGGATCTTCAATTTTTCACTTGCAGTAATTCAGGTTCAATAACTCAGATTGGTTCCAAACTTACCAGTAGTTTTCGTTTGAAAAAATATTCGAAATTCAGAGACTTTGGAAAACAACATTTTTCGATTGCTTCAAATTTTATTTCTGGTAGAGGATCTATTGATCCGGAATTGAACGCGGATTCATTGTTTGAAAATTCCCAAGAACTTCAATTTTTCACTTGTAATAATTCAGGTTCTACAACTCAGATTGGTTCCAAACCGACTAGTAGTTTTCGTTTGAAAAAATATTCAATTCTCAGGGAGTTTAGAAAAGTAGAATCTTTGATTCCTATAGATTGTAATTTTGTCGAGAGAACTCTTGGTCCGAAAGGGGAAGAGAGTTACGTATATGAAAAGATACTGGATTGGTGCAATTTACAAAATGGGAATTTTAATATTATTGCCTCTGTAGATTTTGATGTGTATGTATGGGAATGTAATGGTATGAAGAAGATTGCAAAGGATGAGAATATGTTATCTTGTAATTCTACCATTTTGTTCGATTATTTCGAAAATGGAAAATTTATAAATTCTTCTTTTGGAGCCACATCTAAAAATATTTTTTCTCTTCGTTACTATTCATCTAATGGAGACGATGATGTTCCGTTGTATCGAGATCAGTATTCAATGAAACTTGACACAAGTGACAGTGTGTATTGTGCTGATTGTGAGCGGTGTGCTGTGTTTTTCAAAACGGTTTCGTAGAGTAAGGGAATTTCTTTGCTCTAACGCATCGAAGAATCTAAACATGTAAACAAATAGAGATGGGTTTCGAATTCAATTCATCTGATGCTTTGGATTCATTTCGATTTTATTGGTTTGGAAGAGTGGTTGTACGTCTTGTTTTTATGGTTCGAAATGATCTATTCGTAGTAAGAATTCCTTTTTTTCTGTAAATGAATAGTAAGGGCTTGCTTTTCTGGAAAAAACTCAAGAACTTGTATAGTCTGAAAATAAAGGGAAAGGGATGGTTGTTGCTGCTGGGTTTGGTTTTTATGTGAGGGCTCTTTTTTCGCTCCAATTTTGCTGCGGCTCTTTATTTAATTTCTCGTTTATTATTTGTCCAATGATCCTCCATTCTTGATTGGAGTGGTGTATTTATTTCCTTTTTTATCCTTAGTTCCTTGACAATAGGGACCGAGAGGACGAAGTTGTGTTTTTATGCAACTATTCTTTTAAATTTTTTAGCTAAGCGAACTACTTTTTTTAATCCTGCCTTGTAAGTAGTAGTCTTTATACTGCCGATTTTCAATTGTCTCCTGTTTGTTCTCGCTTGTAATTATTGAGTTTTTTGTAATAACTTAAATTTCTATCCATGAAGAGAATTGTAATGCTTTTTGTAGTCTTATGTTTTATAGGGCTTCAAGCTGGAATTGCTCAAATGAAATCAGTCACTGGAACTGTTACCAGTGCTGATGACGGATTGGGTATGCCAGGGGTTTCTGTGGTTGTGAAAGGTACAACTACTGGTACGAGTACCGATATTGATGGTAGATTTTCAATAATGGCTTCCAGTACCGATGTAATTGTTTTTAGTTTTGTTGGAATGAAGCAACAGGAGATTACGGTTGGTGATCAAACCGTAATTAATGTTGTAATGCAATCTGAGACTGTAGGTATGGAGGAGGTTGTGGTGGTAGCCTATGGTACTCAAAAGAAGAGGGATTTAACCAGTTCTGTGGCTAATGTGAAAGCTGAGGATCTGGATAAGATGTCTGTTGTTAGTTTTGAGAATGCAATATCCGGACAGACAGCCGGAGTTCAGGTTAGTACTGGCTCACGTGCCGGAGAGGCCAATACCATTCGAATAAGGGGAACTTCCTCTGTGTCTGCAAGCTCGCAACCACTTTACGTTATTGATGGTGTTCCGCAGGGAGATTATATCATGGGGTACACGGGTAACAATACTCAAATTAGTCCATTGTCTTCTATGAATCCTGCCGATATTGAATCCGTTCAGGTTCTAAAAGATGCTTCTGCTTCTGCCTTGTACGGTTCCAGAGCTTCCAACGGTGTTGTTTTGATTACGACTAAAACTGGTCGAAAAGGTGCTACCAAAATTAGTGTTGATTATAGTTTAGGCTTTCAAAGGGAAACCGATTTTATGGATGTATTGAATGGCTCTGAGTTTACTGAGCTTTTTAATGAAGCCTATTTCAATACGTTTGGAGTAGAAAAAATATTAGGAGAGCCGGAAGATGCCATTAATACCGATTGGTTGGATGCAGCCACCAGAACAGGTGTTGTTTCCAATTTTAATGTTTCTGCTTCGGGAGGTAATGAAAAGACAACTTTTTATGCAGGTTTTTCCCATCAGGATGAAGAAGGATACACCAAAGGGAATAATTTTAAAAGAATAACCATTCGAACCAATTTAGAGCATTTGATTTCTGAGTATGTTAAGTTTGGAATAAATCTTAGCCTTTCCAAAACTGTTAACGATAGATCTTCTAATAACAACTCCGTTTCATCTGTATCTACATCGGGGGTGTTGCAGTATCCCAACATTCCTATTTTTGGAGATGGATCTGATTTATTTGGGGAGGAAGGTACGTTCTATCTCGGAAACGGAATAAACCCTTTTAATAATATTGCATATAATCTTTTAAACGAAATAGACCAGAACATTCATGAGGCTGTGACAGTTCGACCTACGGTGAATGGTTTCGCTGAGATCAAAATTCTGGACGATCTGAAATTCAAAACTGATTTGAGTTATGATTATGTGGATCTGTATGAGAAAATCTTTTTTGGTGTTAATTCCGGTGATGGAGGTGGATCCAATGGGGTTAGTCAGGCTTTAACTTTTAAGCGGGATAATATTGTTACAACTTCAGTGCTTACCTATTCCAAAGTGTTTAAGGAGGATCATAATTTTGATGCCTTGCTTGGATATTCTTATGAACAGACAACCCGGAATGAAGCCAATGTAACGGGGCAGGATTTTCCGGATAATAGCTTGTATACTATCAATAGTGCTGCAGAAATCAGTGGAGGTGGAAGCAGTATCACTAAGTATTCGCTGGAATCCTATTTTTCTCGGTTTCGCTACAATTACCAACAAAAATATCTATTTGAGTTTTCTATTCGTAGGGATGGGTCTTCGCGGTTTGGTAAAGATGAGCGATATGCTGTTTTTCCAGCCTTTTCAGCCGGTTGGATTGCTTCAGACGAAGATTTTATGGAGAAGTATGGATGGTTGAGTCTGGCAAAGCTTAGACTAAGTTATGGTATTACTGGAAATGCAGAATTTTTATCCAGTACCACCAACCCTAATGCCACAGGAGCCAATTTTCCCTCCAGGGGATTATATGGTACCGGAGCAAATTATAACGGAAATCCCGGTTTGTCTCCCACCCAGCTTCAAAATCCTGGCTTGAAATGGGAGCAGACCCGACAGTTTGATATTGGACTTAATTTGGGCTTTTTAGACGATCGAATTGCTTTCGAAGTTGATTATTACATTAAGAAAACAAAAGACTTACTCCTTAGTGTTCGACTTCCCTCTACAAGTGGTTATACTGAGTTTGCCGACAATGTAGGAAAGCTTGAGAATAAAGGGTTTGAATTTGGCTTGAATACCCGCAATTTGGTAGGAGATTTTAAATGGAGTACTAGTTTTAATTTGTCTTTCAACCGAAATGAAATTACAGACTTGGAAGGTCAAATTGTTTCCAATGGTATATCTCAGGCTAGAGAAGGTGAACCCATTGGAGTTTTTTATACAGTTCCGTTTGCCGGAGTCGATCCTGATACAGGAGAGGCCCTGTTTTATGATTTGGACGGGAATAAAACGACAACTTACAGTGATGAATTCCGCAGGGTTGTGGGTGACCCCAATCCCGATTATACGGGAGGTATAACCAATAATTTTTCCTATAAAGGCATTGATCTAAGTGTATTGATACAGTTTGTGCAAGGTAATGATATCTATTGGGATGCTGGTCGTTTTGCAGGTAACAGTCAATCGCTGCAGTTTAATAATGTAAAGAGTCAATTGGGCCGATGGCAAAAGCCCGGAGATATTACGAATATTCCTAAGGCCGAGTTGTTTAATGGTCCCAATAGGAGTCATTCATCAAGGTTTATTCAGGATGGTTCTTTTGTGCGGATCAAGAATATCACCTTAGGGTATACTTTGCCCAAGAAAGTTGCCAAACAAATGTATTTGAATAACGTCCGGGTTTATGTTACGGCACAAAACTGGTTTACGTTTACCGATTATGATGGGCATGATCCGGAAGTAAGTTCAAATGGTACGGTCAATGTGGGGCAAGGACGTGATTTCTTCCAGGCTCCCCCCTCCAAGAGATTTGTGTTTGGGGTAAAAATTGATCTTTAATCTGATAAAATTGAATGGTTATGAAACGAAATAAGCTATTATATTTGCTCGGGTTGCTATTGTTTTTTGGCTGTGAAGATCGGCTTGAAATAGATCCCTGGCAATCAAAAGATGATGAATTGGTATTTACCTCCGTGAATACTATGGAAAATGCCTTAACGGGCGCCTATGATGCCTTGCAGGATGATGATACATACGGATCCAATGTTGTGCAGTCTGCTGATTTGAAATCGCAATTTGTTCGATGGACAGGATCTTTTACTTCCTATACTGAAATAAGTGGGAAAAATTTGACGACTTCCAATGCTGAGGCCCGAGATTTGTGGATTGATGGATATGATGGGATTAACCGCGCAAATCGGGTAATTGATGCGGTGGATGCTGGTGTTGACGATCCTTTGTTTGAAAGTGTGAAAGACAGGATTAAAGGGGAGGCGCTTTTTGTGAGGGCTATTCTCTATTTTGAGTTGGTTCGTAATTTTGGGCTTCCCTATAGTGAAGAAAATGTAGGAAAACCTGGAGTTCCACTGATATTGAAGGGGACCTTGGCCTTGTCAGATGCCCGGGAGCTGCCCACCCGAAATACGATTGCTGAAGTGTATGCACAAATAATTAAGGATTTGAAGGATGCAAAAGGCTTGCTGCCAGCTACTCCCGCTCTTGAAGGAAGGGCCTTTAAGTCTACTTGTGATGCTTTCCTCGTGAGAATTTACATGACCATGCGGAATTGGAATGAAGTGGTCACTTTTGCCGACTTTGTTATTAATTCCAATTTGTTTGCACTGGATAAAGATCCTACGAGCACTTTTGGCGAAGCCTTTACCCCAGAAATGATATTTGGTGTTATTCATACCACTACCGATAATTTGGGGAATACGAATGCGGCTCTAAATGATTATTACAACCCCAATGAAAGAGGAGATATATTTATACCCCAATCTACATTGGATTTGTTTCCTTCAGGCGATAAGCGTTTGGGGTGGTTTTTTACCCAGGAAGAGAAGGTGTGGGTGAATAAGTACATGGAGGCAAAATACAACACTCCGGTGATTCGGTACGCCGAAATTCTTTTAGCGAAGGGGGAGGCTCTGTTGGAGTTGGGAGCTCCTGTGGATGATGTATTGAGTTTTTTGAATCAAATAAGGGATCGGGCTGGTCTGGGTGTGCTGATTGGTTTGACCTCCGATCAGGTCGTAGACAGTTTGCGACTTGAAACTTTGAGGGAGTTTGTTGCGGAAGGACATTCTGTTTACGATCTTCAAAGGTGGAAGCAAGAAGTTGGTTTTAGTAACGACAGAGCCGAAACTGTTCCTTGGAACGATCCATCATTGGTGTTTCCTATTCCCCAACGGGAAAGGGATGTGAATCCGAATTTGGAGCAGAATGAAGGTTATTGATGAGCTTAAATAATTTAAAAAGGAAAACCGTCTTTTAAAGACGGTTTTTTCTTTGTTAAGGGTTTGGTGAGTTTGTTGTTGTAATGTTTTGCTTTAATTGTATTTGAGAAAGGGTGGACAGACGTAATTTATTTGTGTATTGAATGTTTCTGTGTTGGGTTTGATTGTCTGCCCATAGAGGTTGATTAAGTGTAACGTATTTTTTTGTTTAAAAAGCTATTTGTGTGTTCAGGTTTTTCATGTTGGTCCAGGTGAAAATCATGAAATCACCCCTGTTGTATGATGTTATGTTATAAATGTTAAAAAATGTAAAAAAATATTAAAGATTCTAATTTTCTCCTAAATGATTGTTGGTCAGTGTAGAATTGCTGTGTTATGTTCTGTTGTGTTTCTGCTGGTTAACATTTGTCGTTTTGAAAGGAAGGGGGAATTGCTATATTAGCGGTACCAAAATTTGTTTTTTTTATAACCACAATTTCCAAGAAAAACCAATTTTTAACTATTAACCAAAATTTTTTTTTATGAGAAAAATTGCCTTATTGCTTGCAATAGTGTGCACTTTTGCATGGCAAGCGGTGAATGCTCAGAGTAAGCAAATCACTGGCCAGGTTACATCCGCAGAGGATGGACTTGGTATTCCCGGAGCTTCCGTTGTGATAAAAGGGACAACAGTAGGTACTGTTACCGATTTAGATGGAAACTTTGCTCTAAATGCTCAATCCTCCGATGTAATTGTATTTTCATTTGTGGGAATGATAGCCCAAGAAATCCCAGTTGGTGAAAAAACTACAATTAATGTTGTGATGGAAACCGAATCTATTGGGATGGATGAGGTTGTAGTAACTGCGATTGGTGTTTCACGTTCCCAAAAAAGTTTGGGATATGCTGCAACATCTGTTAATAATGAGGATTTAACTAAAGCAGCTCCAATGAGTGCTCTTGGTGGTATTCAGGGTAAAGTTGCTGGTGTTAATATTTCTTCTGCCTCAGGATCACCCGGTGCTTCTACCAAAGTTATTTTGAGAGGGTATTCTTCTATTACTGGTAGTAACCAGCCTCTTTACGTTGTGGATGGAACTCCAGTAGACAATAGAATGGTTGGATCTACCGGATCTACTCGTTCAACTGACTATGGAAACAATGCCAATGACATTAACCCGGATAATATCGAATCAGTAACCATCTTGAAAGGTGCCTCTGCAACAGCATTGTATGGTTCCAGAGCTGCTAATGGTGTAGTAATGATCACCACGAAAAGTGGAAAAGCTGGTAAACTGAAGATTAACTACTCCGGATCGTTTGATTTGAGTACTCCTTTGCGTCTGCCCGAGTTGCAGAATGAGTTTGGACAAGGTTGGAGCGGTCATTTTGCCTCTAATGAAAATGGTTCCTGGGGGCCAAAAATGGATGGTGTTGTACGTCCTTGGGGAAATATTGTTGATAATCAACAGTTGCTTAAGCCCTTCAAAGCTCAGAAAGATAATTTAAAGGATTTTTATGATTTAGGGACTACCATGAATCACTCTATCTCTATTAGTGGTGGTAACGATAAGGCAACTTATTTCCTTTCCTACAACAATGTTGATGCTGATGGTATTATTCCTACTGATGCGGATTCATACAAGAGAAATGCGATCAACTTTAAAGGTTCAACTAAATTTGACAAATTTACCGCTACTACTTCAATGAACTATGTTCGTAAGGAAGCTAAGGCTGTAGCTACCGGACAAGGATCCAGTACTGGTGCAACTCTTTTTCAGGAAATTATTCAGATTCCTAGAGATGTGAGTATCGTGGATATGAAGGATTATAACAATAAGTTCTACAATGTAGATAATTTTTATACTCCCTATGCGCAGAATCCATATTTCGTATTAAATGAGAACGGGAATAATTTTATTTCTGATCGAGTTTATGGTAATGTGACACTGGATTACGAATTTACGAATGCTTTTTCTGCAACTGCCCGTATTGGTACGGATGTGACCAATTCTTACCTGAAAGATTGGCAGGCAATTGGTCGTCCAAAACAAGGAAGTCCTAACTTCAGCAGAACGCCTGATGTTGGTGGTGTTTTGGAAGAGTCAAGACATTCAAGAGAGATTAACACGGATTTAATCTTAAAATACAAGAAGGATCTTAACGAAGATTTTAACCTGAATGCACTTGCTGGTTGGAATGTTAACCAAAGCAATTACAGACGCCAATCCAGCTCTATTGAGGAATTAACTATTCCTAACTTTTACGACTTATCCAATAGTCCGAACCCTGCCACTACAGAAACTTACTATCAGAAAAAACGTTTGTACGGTGTGTATGCGCAGGCTGACCTTGCTTATAGAAACTATTTGTTCCTGACACTGGTTGCCAGAAATGACTGGTCTTCTACTTTGCCAGAAGATAATAACTCATTCTTTTATCCAGGTGCCAGTTTAGGTTTTATCTTAACTGATGCTATGGAGTCTTTGAAAGGTAAAACTTTAACTTTTGCGAAGATTCGTGGTAGTTGGGGTAAGACAGGTAACGATGCGGATCCTTACAATATTTTTAACACTCTTGTAAAGGGTGATGTTTCAGGTGGTTTCGGAAGTCTGGTTTTCCCATTAAAGGGTGTATCCGGTTTTGAAATTGCGAACCAGTTGGGTAACTCTGCTTTGGAGCCTGAGATTACTACAGAGTGGGAATTTGGTATTGATGCCCGTTTCTTCAACAGTAGAGTAGGTATTGATTTTGCCTACTACAGTAAAGAGACTGACGGACAGATTCTGCCTGTAGATATTGCGGCAACATCTGGTTTCACCAGTAAAGTTGTGAACTTTGGTAAGGTTGAAAATAAAGGGATTGAACTTCAGGTAAATCTGGTTCCCGTGAAAACTTCTGATTTTACATGGGATATGACTTATACCTTCTCAAACAATAGAAACAAAGTTCTTGAATTGCCTGATGGTCTTGAAAAGTATGAAATTTATTCCGCTTATGGAATTGAGTTTAATGCTGTTGTTGGACAACCTATTGGTGTATTCAAAGGTCATGCTCCTTTGAGAGATCCAAATGGAAATATCGTTGTTAATGAAAAAACAGGTATTCCATTGGAAGGCGATAAAGAGGTTTATGGTAATGCTGAAAGTGATTTCCAAATGGGACTTACCAATAATTTCAAATACAAGAATTGGAATTTAGGTTTCTCTTTCGATTATCGTCAAGGTGGTTTGATGTATTCTTATACCGCTCGTTTGAATTACTTTGTAGGTAATGCAACTAAAACTACCTATAACGACAGAAATCCATTCATCGTACCTAATTCTGTGATTCAACTGGCAGATGGTTCCTATCAGGAAAACACCACTGCAGTTAGCAAGCAAAGAATTAATGAGTATTGGAACCAAACCAATAACAAGATGATGTCTCGTGAGCATGTGTTGGATAAAACATATGTTAAGATGAGAGATTTAACTCTTTCTTACAATTTCAGCTCTGAGATGTTGAATAAAACTCCATTCTCTCAGTTATCAGTTACTGCTTATGGTAGAAACCTATTCTTGTGGACACCAAAAGAGAATAACTTCATTGATCCGGAAGGTTCTACTTATGGAAATGACTTAAGAAGTGAGTTCGGAGAATTTGCTGGAGGACCATCAGTGAGAAGCTTCGGTCTATCTCTTAAAGCAGCATTTTAATTAACCGATAAATTCTAGAATAATGAGAAAAATAACAACATATATATTAGGTCTTGCAATGGTAACATCATTGTGGGGCTGTGAAGAGGATTTTTTGGATGTGAATACCGATCCGAATAATCCCCCTGCAGAAGTAGGAACTCCAGAACTGATTTTTCCTGCAGCGGTTGCTTCCTCAGCAGCTCGTATAGGTGGAGAATATGCCGTTCTGGGTGGTATGTGGTCACAATTTTGGACTCAAAGTAATGCCGCTAACCAATATAAGGCGGTTGATCAGTACAATATCACTTCCAGTAGCTATAATGGTTCGTTTTTAGAGGTGTTTTCGGGAGCTTTAAATGATTATACTTTTGTAATTAATAAAGCCGAGGAAGATGAGAATTGGATCTTTTACCTAATGGGTACTGTGATGAAAGCTTATACTTACCAGGTAATGGTTGATTTGTATGATCAGTTGCCTTACGATGAAGCTTTCATGGGCGATGCAAATCTTACTCCTGCTTACAATGATGGAAAGTACATTTATGGTAAGTTAATCGAATCAATTGATCTTGCTTTATCAAAAGATTTTGATGCTGCAACGAACTCTGTTCCTGGCAAGACCGATTTCCTTTTTGAAGGAGATGCTACCAAATGGAAGCAGTTTGCCAATACATTGAAATTGAAGATGTATTTACGTATGATAAATGCAGCTCCTGCTGAGGCAAAAGCCGGTGTAGAATCTGTATTTGCTAATGGAATTGGTTTCCTTGGTGAAGATGCTGCAATGACTCAATTTGAAGATGCTCCCGATAAGAGTAACCCATTCTATGAGTACAACTTCCGTAAATTGAATGTTGCAACAAACCTTCGTGCTAGTAATACTTTAATGTCTTACTTGTTGTCTCACGGAGACCCTCGTTTGGATGCTATTTATACTGCTGGATCAGGTGGTCAGTTTGCTTTGTATCAAGGACAATTTAATGCTTCCTCTACAGAGATCGATCCGGATCAACCATCAGTAGCAAGACAATCTCCTCTTGAGCCGGTTCGATTCATTTCCGGTGCGGAATCCTATTTTATGCAGGCCGAAGCTGTTGCTCGTTATGGAGTTGCAGGCGATGCAAAAGCAATGTATGATGCTGGTGTAACTGCAGCTTTCGGACAATTTGCCTTCGATACTCAGTACGATGCCTATGATTTGGATGCTACTGATTTTATTGCAGCTGGTGGTGATTATGAATTTCCTTCAGCAGGAAGTCTTGAGGAGAAGATAGAGGCTATTATTACTCAGAAATGGATTTCATGTGTAGGTTCCCATTCTTTGGAAGCATTTTTTGAAACCAACAGAACTGGATATCCTAAAACAAGTGCGGTTCCTGGATCAGATCCTTCTTATGTTGCAGGGCAATTAACTTATTCTTTGGAAGGTGTAACCTCCGGAAAATTCCCCAAAAGATTAGTTTTCCCTGACATTGAAATTAACCGTAATCCTAATACTCCAACTAAGGTGGCAGTGACTGAGACAGTTTGGTGGTCTAAATAATTAAAGGAATCATTATGAAAAAAATATTATTATATAGTTTACTTCTGACTTTATTTTGTGGAGTTGTTTCATGCGATAAAGAATCAGAAGATATTTCAACCCTTACGTCGTATGTGACAATTGTGTTGGAGGGAGGTGATGTAGTTTATCACCCTAAAGGAACCCCCTGGGTTGATCCAGGTTATACTGCTGATGAAAATGGAGCCGATGTAACGTCTTCTGTTACAGCAACGACTCCAGATGTTGATAAAATTGGTAGCTACACAGTAACCTATTCGGCAACCAATACTGATGGTTTTACTGGTTCGGTGAGTAGAAAAGTAGTTGTTTACACTCCTGGTTTGTCTGATATTGATATTTCTGGTGTTTTCAGTGGAGATGTTTTCCGTATCAATACTAGCGATAATTCTACAAGAAGCTTTTCGGACAATGAAGTTGTGATTACTAAAACCTCAGTTCCTGGTTTGTACCAGATTAGTGACTGGATTGCCGGTTTCTATAACGTAGGTTACGGATACGGTGCAGGTTATGCCTTTACAGGTTATTTTGAAATGGTTTCTGAAACAGAATTCCGTCATATCGAATCTTCCAATCCTTGGGGCGATCCAGCTGATGATGTTGTTAACTGGACTTATGACGCTGCTACAGGAGGTCTTTCTTATCATTTCATGTGGTTAGGTAAATATGATTTTGCGATAACTTTAACTAAGGTTGAATAGGTAATTCTTAAAAAATTAAATTTATGAAGCTTAGATATATATTTGTATTACTTGTTATGGTTCTTGCTCTTGGTGCCTGTGATCCTAACGACACCATTGAGGATTATACTGTAGAATATACTTCCACAGGTGAAATGCTTGCGGGAGAATGGTATGTGACATATACCTTAGATGGCGATGTATGGGCCACCAATTCAAAGATCTCTACTTTTAATACGGCCGCTGATAATGGTTCGGAAATGTGGATTGATGACGATAAGAACTTTTGGGGGCTTAAAAGTAAAGTGAATTGTAATCCGGCTGATAATTCTTTTTCGGTAGAAGGTGCCGATGAATTGTATTATGGTATTACGGTTAATATTAAAAATGGTAAAGTATTGCCAGGGGCTGGAACTACAGCTGCCGGTAATGTAACCGATAGTATCTATATGGAAATTGAATATTCCGATCAGGCTGGAACTTTTATAGTTGCAGGTGTGAGAAGAACAGGATTTTTAGAAGATGAACATGAATAATTTTATTCGATTTTAAGAATACGAGAGGGGGTGCCCATTAGGGTTACCCCCTTTTTTAATACTCATTATGCTGATTGAATAAAATGTTTGGTGTTTTCAATATAAAAGGATTGATAATCGTATTATAATTAAGGGGACGTTCATTCGTCCCCTCTATAATTTTGATGGTTTCAAGATTATTAATTATTCGAAAGCATACCTATCAAACCTTCCCCCTGGTCGTATACCAAATCTTTAGGGATTCGTTGACGTTGAATTCGGTACAAGTCATTCAGTAACTCGTTACGGATAAATCCCTTTTCTGTGATCATCTCCTTGGCTGCAGCATAGTTTCCATCTCCTTGAATTTTAAGAATCTGCTCAGAAAGAGCCATGATGGCCTTTTTCATTTTGTAGAAATTTACCCGGTAGGTGCCGGTTTTGTAATTGTATTTAAAGGCTTCGGCCTCCTCAAAATAGTAGAAGCGAATCATATTGGCCACTCCCTGTGCATCGGTAACACCAAAACGCATGGAACGGAATACTTCGGCCATATAGGTCACATAGTTATCCATTAGGTCGGTATCACCGAGTTCTCTCATTTCATGAAGTTTGGTCAGGAAGAACATTCGTAGCACATCGTTTTTAAGGGCCGTAATTACACTGTGGTGCTCCTTTAGGGCATCCTTCACACTGCCTCTATTGTTTATGGTTTGTGTGATTCCCAGAGCATTACTGATTTCGAAGAAGAGGGTATTGAGGAAGAAGGCTTCGAATTTTATATGTTTACGCTGCTTCTCATCAATGACCAAATCGCTAATGGGTTTTAGAATCTTATCGAATTTTGCCTGAACAATGTTCTTGAAATGAAGTTTTCTGGTCCCAGTTCCTATTGAGGTTTCAGCGAAAGGAAGATTCATCGCAATAAATTTGCCTCCTGCATTGCAATAGCCTGCATTGTACAAAACATCGTAGATTCCAATGTCGGAGTTTTTTCCAGGCTCTTCTTTACGGTACTTTTCATCTACCGGAAGGTTTTTCTGCAGGTAAGGGAGCAGTAGGGAATAGCGCTCCACTTTTTTGCTCCACTCCTTGTCCTTGAGGAGAATAAATGCTCCGTAGGAATACTTGGTCCAAATGAATCGGTCTTCAACATTTTCAATGGGGCCTACAATAAAATCGAGGGCATTGTCTTTCATGGCCATCCAGGCCTTGTCACTTTCCATAAAATCATCTTTTTTAAGATCTTCGATTCTCTTCTGCAGGTAGGTTTTGAATTCTTTGGATTCGGCCAGTTCTATTGCTTTCTCCAGTGATTGCGATAACTCTTCGATTTGGCTTTTGTAGGCCTTGTGGTATGGAACCACTTCAAGTTCACCGTTGACTTTGCGCTGTAAAATTGTAAAAGGATTGTATTTGTTGTCATCCTTTAGTTCGAAGAACTCATTCTGGGTAATATCGGGAGGGTAGAAGCCTTGTCCAAGGGGACGAGGTGGGAAATCATCAGAGAATGGTTTAAGGCCTTCTAAACGGTCCCAAGGGCCGTAGTTTATCATTGCATATTTCTTCATATCGGGGTCCGATATTGATTTGAGTAACTTTTCTTTTTCTCCGTAGGCTTGCTGCCAGTAAATTTCGTCTATTTTTTTTGCAGCATTCATTAGGTGAGGCAGTAGTTTTATTTGGTTGGCACTTAAACCACTTAAATCGGTGCTCAGTTCTACTGTGGCGTAATTTGCCAGCTTTCTTTTCATTACCGAGTCAAAGGTTTTCTTTTCCTCTTTTTTCGGTTGGCAACTAAAAATTGTCAGGAAACAAATTGAAATTAGGGTAAGTAAAGCAGGATATTTTTTCATAATTATTCGTTTAAACGTGATGAAAGTATAATTTAATCAAAAACAAAATGAGAGAGTGGGAGTCGTCGCTTAATCAAAAAAGGGAATTGGACCCTATGTTTTTAATATGAATAGAGCCAGTTTCAAAAGAGTGTTCTATTCATAATCTTTTTATAAGTTACAAAATTTCAACCACTCTCAAAAAAAAATATATTAGGAAATTGAGAATAGGAGGGTGATGATTAAAAGAGAATAAACTGTTATTTCTTAGGCTTATCATTTGTAGAGGAATTTAGGCTATTTCTTTATCCATTTTACGAGCTTTAGCTATGAATAAATCTCAGGTTCTTCCGGGATTCTAAGGAATGGTGCAATGAGGAGAGGGATGATCAGTATTTTTTTTGAGGGATTTGTTTTGGGAATGGAAAGTAAGGTTAAGTTATCCAGAAATTAAAAGGATTGGAGACATGGTTTTTGTGAACCAGGTAGAAAGGGAAATAAAAAAGGGACTAAGCCTTTAAATAGAGCTTAATCCCTTGTTGTATTTTTATGGAAATCCGGGTAAATGACAGGCGCTTACTCTTCACTGGTTTCCTTCGGATATTCAATACGTGCATGATAAACATTGATTAGCTCGTGTGTGAATATCTCTTTGATTTGTCGAATGTTCTTGAAAGTGATATCTGCATTATCGAATCGTTTTTCAGCTACCTGACGGTCGATGATATCGGAAACCAAAGTCTGTATCGTAAGGGATGTTTTCTCTTTCAGACTCCGGGAAGCGGCCTCTACAGAATCTGCCATCATTAAAACGGCAGTTTCTTTTGTGAATGGGTCAGGTCCCGGATAGGTGAATTTTTCCTCATCAATTTCTTTATCGGGATATTTATTCTTGAAGGATCTGTAGAAGTACTGCACTTTCCCTTCTCCGTGGTGAGTTCGGATAAAATCGACGATTTGTTGAGGAATTTTGTGCTTACGGGCAATTTCCACCCCGTACTTTACGTGATCGGTAATAATCTGGGCACTTTTGTCGAACTCCAGCTTGTTGTGAGGGTTTTCGATGGAACTTTGATTTTCGATGAAATAGATGGGATGCTTCATCTTCCCAATGTCATGGTAAAGGGCACCGGTTCGAACCAGCAACGGATTTCCACCAATTTCGTAGATGGCTTTTTCAGCCAGATTGGCCACCTGTAATGAATGTTGAAAGGTTCCCGGAGAGTTCTGGGTTAGTTTTCGAAGCAATGGATGATTGGATTGCGATAGCTCCATAAGGGTAACATCAGACAGGAAACCAAATAATTTCTCGAAGATATACATCAAAGGGTAGGAGAAGGTAAGTAGTAAACCATTTCCTGCAAACCAGACAAAATTTTGCCACTCAATTTCCTTGATACTGCCTTCCTGAGTTACTGCAAAAGCGAAATAGATGAGGCTGTAGGTCAGGAATATTAAGAAAGCGGTTAGAATCAGCTGACCTCGACGTTCCAGTCTGGCAAGGGAAAAAATGGCTGTTACCCCGGCAGCTAATTGCAGAAAGAGAAATTCGAAACTGTTGGGAGCCAGAAACCCGACCATTAGAACGGTGATCAATAGTGTAAAAAGGGCGGTCCGACTGTCCATAAAGGTTCGTACAATGATCGTGATCAAAGCAAATGGGATCAGATAGATATTGATGAAATTTACCTTGATTGCAAAAGTGGAGATGGCCATAAAAAGGACGACCATCATTAGTATAAAGATGAGTTTCTTGTAGTCTTTTAAGATTTTGTTTCTAAAATTTCCCAGAAAAAGAAACAGGATCAATAAGCAAACGCTAATGAGTAAAACCTGTCCCAGTACAATTAGGTAGTGACTTTGCGAGGAGCCAAGAACACTTTCGTATTCGCGTTTGATGGATTCAAGAATCCGGTACGTGTCATTGTCTATGATATCGCCTTCGAAAACGATGCGTTCGTTAGCCTGAACCATTCCGCGGGTTAAGGAAATGTCCTCTACCATGCTTTTCTTTACCTTCTCCGACATATCGGGGTCGTAAACCAGGTTGGGGGAGAGGTATGCATTCAGGTTTAGTTGCTGGATAAATGGTTTTAGAGGCTTGCTGCTTGGCTGAACATCAATTTCCCTGACAAGGTATTGGTAGGCCGATTTTGCAGTATATAGATCCTGAAGGTGGTGTTCTTCGGCAATATTGTTTCTGAGGCTTACAATGGCGGTAACGGGTTTCTTATCCTTTTGCTCCAATTCAGGGGGAACATTGATAATCCCTTTTTGGTAAATCCCTTGAATCAGCTCCAGAATCTTTTGGTAGGTGTTTTCTTTTAGCTTGATGCTTTCCTTTTGTTTAAGCTGTAAGGATTTAAATTCAGAGGAGGTGGAGAATTTATTCCAATTGGTGTTGAAATTGGTTGTGAGTTTATCTTTTACCCGTTCGAATGCTTGCTGGTTGTAGGTAAAATAGGGTTTGTAATTCTTCAGGATACTATCCCTTTCCTGTGCCAGTTCCTTATCCGTTTTGTAGATGGCAAAATCAAAGGGAGCTATCAGGGTTTCGTGCATCCACGGTTTGCCTTTTTGGAATTCGTATCGGAAATAGCCAATGTTGGGAAACAGTAGAGTGATGACCACTACGACAAGCAGAAAAAGGAATGCCTGGTAGATTTTGTCAATATTTTTGCGAATGAAACGAAAGTATTTTTTCATAGGATGAGCGGTTATTTTCTATTTTGTTCCTCTACAATTGTGGAACATAACAGATGGATATGGTTTTGTAAAATTAACGGAATATATCTTTATCGAAAAGGGAAAATTGAAATTCTTCGGACAAATCCTTTCATTTGTATTAAAAATCTATGCTTATTGTAAAAACATAATTATATTTGATTGATTAGAAAATGTATTTCCATGGAATTCGGTATATCTGATTTAAGCATTATCCCTGTTCGACGGGAACCGGCAGAGAAAAGTGAAATGGTCACCCAGATTCTTTTTGGGGAGCATTTTAAAATCCTGGAGGAGAAGGAATCCTGGGCCCAGGTTGAATTGGCTTTTGATGGCTATCAGGGATGGGTGGACAAGAAAATGCTTCGCCCCATTTCGGAGGATACCTACCAGCAATTGGAGAAAGAAGATCTGGTGGTTGCCAGTGATACCTTTAACCTGGTTTTCCAGGAACATTGCTACAGCAATAAGTTAATTGTTCCGGGAAGTTCCTTGCCTTTTTGTGAACCGGAGAATAAAAGCTTTCGGATAGAAGGAAAGGAATATAGTTTTCAGGGCAAAGTATCCCTGGTCAATTCAGAGAAAGGAGACCGGGATTCCATTATCGAAAGTGCCTTGAAGTACTTCAATGCCCCTTATCTGTGGGGCGGGAGAACCCCCTATGGGATCGACTGTTCAGGATTGACACAAATCGTGTACAAGTTGAACGGTTACCGGATTCCTCGTGATGCCAGCCAGCAAGTGGCCATTGGGGAGTCATTAACCTTTGTGGAGGAAGCCCAGCCCGGCGATTTGGCTTTCTTTGACAATGATGAGGGGCGAATTACTCATGTTGGCATCATCTGGGATCGACACAAAATTATCCATGCCTCCGGTAAAGTCAGAATTGACAATGTTGATCACCAGGGAATTTTTAATGTCGATACCAAGCAGTATACCCACAAACTTAGGGTGATCAAGCGAATGATCTGATTCTGTTTTTCCTGCTTTTATTGGGAGTTTGTGTTGCCTTCCCGGCTTGATTGCAGCTTCTTTTTCCGGTTCGGTCTTTTGCAGAGCATAGATGCGAAGGATGGGGCGGTTTTCAGGTAGTTCTGCTCCTGTTATCGCCATGAAATTGTCACCTAAAAGCTTCCGTTTAGTAACTAATTTTAAATAAGAATTGAAATGTATACCTACGAATATCCCCGTCCTGCCTTAACTGTTGATTGTATTGTGTTGCATCGTGTGCAGGACCAGTTTAATGTTTTGCTGATAGAGAGAGCCAACCCTCCATTTCAGGGGCACTGGGCCTTCCCTGGTGGCTTTGTGGATATGGATGAGGATTTGGAAACCGCAGTGAAACGAGAGCTGCAAGAGGAGACCGGGCTGCAAATATCCAATCCGGTACAATTCCATACTTTTGGCGCTCCCGACCGTGATCCAAGAGGACGAACCGTGTCCGTGGTCTACTATCAAACACTGGAGGGGCCTGTTCCCGAGGTATTGGGGGCGGACGATGCAGCGAAAGCTCAGTGGTTCCCGGTGAGCGATTTACCAGCTCTTGCCTTCGATCATGAGGAAATTATGGAGAAGCTACGTGGACATTTGGGGATCTAAGTCCGGTTGATCCGGTTTTAGCCGGAGAATAGGGAATGAGGGTGTCTAAAAATAAGGAAAATCTAGAATGCTTGTCATCCTGTAACGTAGTTCGGTAAACCCCATTTATTTCAGGATCTTATTACTAGTAGTTAACAGATTCTGAAACTAGTTCAGAATGACAGAAAGTTTCATTTTTGAACACCCTCATTTCTTTTATTCTTTCACACAACCTTCCAGGTAGCTGATCGCCTCCGGCCCCAGGTTGAAAATGGCATCCAGAATACTTAGATTGGGTAGAAAGCCGTGTCGATCGGAGAATACCTGTGTATATGCTTCTGCATCGAAATGTGGATCGTCCATGTTTTTGGACTTCTTGGGGTGAATTCCATCCCTTAGATCCAGCATTCCTTCGGGTAATGATTCAATATAATCTTCCGACAGAGAGAGGTTGGGGGTGATTTCCAGAATGTTCAGAAGCTCCTCCTGAATCTCCATATTGAAATCGAGCAGATAATCCCACTTCTTGTGGAAGAACCTTTGAATATCATCAATATAGTATTCGTAGTAGGGCGAAGATTTGTAGGCCGATTCAATTCCTTTCCAGTGCAATTTCTGCCAGTTAGTATCGTAGGTGATTCTCACATCTTTGGTAAGAATCTTTTTCTTTGAGGCTTTCTCAATCGGTACACTCAGAGAAAGTAATCCATTAGCGCCATAGATGTTGCAGCGGTTGCGATAGCTTTGTTTGCTGTAGTTTTCAAATTTTTCGATAAGCACATCCTGGTATTGAACCAGTTTGCAGTAATATTGGATTGGGGCAAAGTATGCTGTGCTAAGTAGAATGCTTTTGTTCTCCATGGTAAATTCCTTTCAATGATGCTGCGAAGCTAAAAATTCAGGCTGACATTGCAAAAAAAAAGGCCCCGAAGGAGCCTTTTTGCAGTATCTGATAATTCTATACCGATTTAAGTTAAAGAGTACTAATGGATCCATTTGAAAACCCGGTTCCATCTGATCTTGTTCAGGAACTTTTTGTCCTTATCCAGCGAAAGCCAGATAAAGGAAGCTTTTCCTACCACATGATCTTCGGGAACGTAGCCCCAGTAGCGGGAATCGGCCGACATGTGACGGTTGTCACCCATCATCCAGTAGTAGTTCATGTTAAAGGTATACTCTTGGGCCACTTTTCCGTTGATGTAGATGGTGGAATCCTTTACAGCAAGCTGGTTGCCCTCGTAGGCATTGATCGCTCTTTCGTAAAGAGGAAGATTGGTAAGGTTTAGTTGCACAGTAGCGCCTTTTGCCGGAATTACCATGGGACCAAAGTTATCCCGGTTCCAGTTGTAATCATCGCTAAAGGGGAATACGTCCTCATGAGCTCCCTTTCGGGAGTTGATTCGGGTTACCTTCTTCACATTCGACATCTTCGCCAGTTTATCGGCTTTCTCTTTTGTGAGGGGTAGAATGTACTCCGAACCCGACTGCATTCTTCGGTCATCGTGGGCAATGCCCAATTCATCCAATTTTCGTGGATTGATCTTTGTTCCGTTGGTCATTACCACGTAGTTGAACTGCATCTGCTCAATGTCTTCCTGTGGTTTTCCATTGATGAACAGTTGACCGTTGATACTTTCCAGGGTATCACCAGGCATGGCTACACATCTCTTGATGTAGTTCTCTCTTTTGTCTACCGGACGTGTTCTGATTTCAAAGCGCTCGGCAAGAAATTTACGGGCCTTTTGAGCGTACGCCTTTTCCGTTAGTAAGGGATTGCCCCGTTTCAGATCCTCATTCTTCAGTTGAGAGGCAAACCCTCTGATATTGGTGTAGTAATCGGGGTTTTCGTTTCCAACAATGATGGTATCTCCTGCCGGAAAGTTGAACACAACCACATCGTTTCGTTTGATTTCCGAATACCCACTCAGTCTTTTGTAGTCACACTTGATCCATTCCAGGTACGATTTGGTTTTCTGGGTCATGGGCATGGTATGGTGAGCAAAGGGGAAGGAGAGGGGCGTATTGGGAAGTTTGGGCCCGTAGCTTACCTTACTCACAAACAGGTAGTCTCCAACCAGCATCGATTTCTCCATGGAGGAGGTGGGGATGGTATAGGCTTCGATGAAGAACATGCGAATTAAAGTGGCGGCCACCGCAGCGAAGATGATGGCATCGATCCATTCAACCGCAGTACTTTGCTTCTTTACTCCCTTTTTCTTCCAGAAAGCCCAGTGCACCTTTTTGCTAATGTAGATATCGAATAGGATAGGGGCACCCAGCAGCAGCCAGTAGTTGCCAATCCATATTACCATGAGCAGAAAGGTAAGAATGGCCAGCGAAAACTTAAACCACCTGTTTTTTAGTATTTTCTTCATTCCTTGTGTTTTTAATCGTTAGAACAATAATTGCCATAAGAGCAAGAGCTTTGTTCTATGAGTAGGTTTCTTATCTAATTTCTTACAGTTTTAACAAATCTTTCATGCCAAAGAATCCATTCTTACCGGGCATAAATTCGGCTGCAAGTACTGCACCCAGGGCAAATCCCTTACGGCTGTAGGCCATGTGCTGAATGGTGATTTCGTCCACTTCGGAGTGCCAGGTAATGCTGTGTGTACCGGGAACAGCACCGTGTCGCTTGTCCAGAATGCTAAGCTCTTCCGGTTTATTGCTGGTATGGCCCACCCATTTCTCCTTTACCGGGTGATTCTCGAGGATTCCCTCGGCCAGGGTGATGGCAGTACCACTTGGAGCATCCAGTTTGTGAATGTGGTGGATCTCCTCCATATCTACATTGTAGTCGTTGAAGGGAGCCATTAATTGCGTTAGTTTCTTGTTGAGTTCGAAAAACAGGTTCACGCCCAGGCTGAAATTGGAGGCGTAGAAGAAGCCCTTGCCTTCCTTTTCGCACTTCTCCTGAATCTGATCCATTCTATCCAACCAGCCGGTTGTGCCCGATACCACCGGTACCCCGGCCTCAAAGCATTTCAGGTAATTCTCAAATGCCGATTCGGGGTTGGTGAACTCAATTACCACATCTATCCCTTTCAGGTTCTCAAGGGTCAGCTCCTTCTGGTTGTTGTGATCAATGATCAATTCAATTGCATGTCCTCTGTCCAGGGCAATCTGTTCGATTTCCCGGCCCATCTTTCCGTATCCAATTAATGCAATGTTCATGTATGGTTTTCTATTTTGCGCTCGTACGAGCAAATTCGTTCCTAAAATTATTGTTTCCCAAAAATAGTAAATCCCATCCAGATGCAGCATAAGTTTTTGGTTTAATCGTTTAAAACGACTTTCAGAAATGGAATGGCACCTCCTTTTTTGGTAGGAGGCAATGGGTGGTTTTATAAGGAAATGGTTCTATAAAGTGTTTTTTTTGTTAAGTTTGTTAGTCTGCTCGTCGAAGGTGGGATTGGCTAAACAGGGCCTTGGGTGCAATTCAAAATCTTCTGGATGATTTGGGAGCCCCAGCTACATTTACAACTTAAAATTGGGGTGTGGAAATGTAGCTGTAAAATAGACGAAAAAATTATAAAGGTCACAGTTACACATATGTTCTATACTATTAATAACTGCCAATATGATAGAAATCCAAATAAAAACAAGTGACAGAACGCAAAGCTATCTAAAGCATTTTTCCAGGTTCAATTTTGACACTATGGTAGATTTTATTTTGGAATTATTCGTTAGAAATGAAATAGAACCAACTAGGCAAGATGATGAGACCTTTTCTCTTATCAAAACAATAGGATATGAACGTATCCAAGATATTCCTGATGACATTTTAAAGGATATAGAATCAGTCTATAATGATATTTTAAAGGAAGAGAAATTAAAATTTGATAATGATAAACTTGCCTATGTATTGTTAGACAATCTAAAAAAAGGAATCTTAATCCTTATGATAGACAACAAGGTCGTAAATAATCTTAACGAGCAAATAATAATAAAACCAGATTCAGTAATTACATTCTTTGACACCTCAGTGGGGCAAGATATTTCATTCAAAACACTATAAAAAAATGGGCTTATTTGACAAATTATTCAAACAAAACAAATCTACTTTTACTCCTGCCAAGGAACTAAATATTGAAATATTTGATATGTTTTTTGATTGGTTCAAAGAGGCAGAAAAATCCGTACCTGAATTTGAAGAGCAATTCTTTCAGCCTATTTTGAAAGATATTGAGGCTGATGATCGCCAAAAATGGAGTTTTGAAAATCAAAGAGAATTAACGACTTCTAACTACTATGTATGTCTAGCTGCGGTTTATTTAGCAAATCATTATCCAGTGGAGTCCTATTTAATCAAACTATTAGATAATATTTTTGATGATAGTGGGTATTTCTTTAGAGAAACATTGTGTAGCCATAAACTATCTAGATTTAAGGTCAGTGAAGATCATTCTAAAACTATTTTTATTGGGAATGAGATTATTCTTTCATACCAAGCTGCCATCTACAAAAAAGATGAAAATTTTAGCAACATCAGTAGTATTGCGTGCAGAATTGGTCAACGCGCCTATTATAAGGGAGATACCGCATTTGAATGTGTTTTCAAATTTGTAACCAATTTAATTTTCAACGAGAAAATTTATTACATCTTGACTACGCATTCAGTTGTTCCTTATCGGTTCGGTAGGAGTAATGAATATGAAAAAGAAAACCAATTTGAAGATCTAATCAAAACCTCTTTTGATTTAGCTGTCCGGGAATATAACGCGGTAAACAAATTACAATTATCATCGGAAATACTGTGGGATTACCATGAGGCTTTTCATAAAATCACACAAACTGATCTTTGGAACAATACCGATTATAAAAAAAGAAAATATCTTAAAATAAAAGACTTTCCTGATACTGAAGCCTTTATCGAGAAATATAAGCATAATGCTAACGTAGCACTCCAAAACCTTCTCTACATCCTTAAGCTCGAATATGTTGAAAAGGATAAAAACAAAATATACAGAGAATTATTAAGCCAACTGGCCCCAAAATGTTCAAGCGATTTGGTTTGGATTGCAGATATCATCGAGTTTTATGATAATACTAATAATTTTGATTTGGTGTTCAATTACTTGATAATATCGATATTGTTAAATAATATATCAAATATCCCGTTTAATGATCCTTTGGTTAAAAAGTTTGAACCATTGATATTCAAAAAAGTATATGGATCGTCTCCCACAAAAGCTATTAATTTGATGAATAAGCTTTGTGATAATATTGAGAATAAATCAACCAGAGCATTTGAAAAACTAAAATATTCTGAAGTAATAGCCAATTGCTATTTTCAAATGCCACAACATTACCTGGAGATTGAGGCTAAAAGCGTAATGAATAAAAGAATCAATAATATTGTTGACCAGCTTAATCTAATCGTACCTGCAGGATTAAAATCTTTTAAGCATCAATCTTGGTACCCATATGAAGAGGTAGAGTTTCTTAAACTGAATCTTGATGGCCAAGATTACTCTTTTTCATTTGACTTAGTGGTTGAATTGAACAAGTATTTTGTTGCTAATAAAATTGGTTACCAATTTCTACCTATTCCGATGGTGGAGAGCAAAAATGGCGATAGCTTAAATTATCATATATCAGTTCTTGCATTTGTTAATCAAGCACAATTTAGTCTTTTGCAGGATTATATCCGATCGAATTTTCCAACCCTCATAAACTCTCCAGCTTATAAAAATGCGAATTTTTCTGATTTGGAAGCACCGTCTATTTATGAATTGGAACATTCAGTTAAAGGTGTAAACGAAAAAGGAGACAATTTATTAAGTATTGAAAACGATGGTTCTTGGTCGTGGTTTAAAAGTCAGTATATTGACGAACTTTCTAGTAAGGAGAAATGGTATCGAATCGTTCCTGTTTTGTCTAACTACAAAGGTGGTAAAAAACCAAATAAGAAATGGTTAAAAGATATAGAAAAAGCTATCGAAACAATAGGTAAAGAACAATACATTAAAGAACTTGCGGTTCTTATCCCACCATCTTTAAAGGAAGACTTTTGGTTCTTAGATAATTATGCAAACACTCTCAAAGGTATCATTATTACTTGTACTAAATTCCCAACGGACTCTTCTTTAAGTATTGTTAAAGATATAATTTGGGCTGCATACACTAAAATACCTGGTGTTGGACCTCGATCAACAGCCAATGGGAACTTTGCACTAAAAGCGTTAGTCGAAAGTGGTGATGATAAGGCTTTTGGTATACTGAATGTCATAAGAAATCGAACAAAATATCAAAGGTTTATAAAGGTTTTAGACAAACACATAGAACTGTTTGCTAGCTTTTCTGATACAGACTCAGAATTACTCGCTGATAAAGCTATTCCTCGATTAGGTTTCGAAGGAAACACAAAGACTATGACCATAGCAAATTATCAGCACAAAGTTTTCCTTGAAGGTCAAAAAATCAAAAAATGTTGGATTGATGAAGCTGGTAATAAGTACAAGTCAATACCGGAAGAAATAAAAGAAGATCATCCGAAAAAGCTTAAGGAAATAACTGTAGAAGTAAAACAAGCTTCGACAATATTCAAGGATTTAAAATCTAGGATAAAGACATATTGGTTAAATAATAGAGAATGGTCTGGGCAAGAATGGAATAATCACATTTTTAACCATCCTTTGGTTTATCCATGGATCGAAGGTATGATATGGAAAAATGAGTCTAATAACTCCTCATTTATTGTTTTAAACAAGACGTTGTTTTCGTTTAAGAATGATGAAGTTTCTATTGGAGGAAATGATCGAATTTCGCTATGGCATCCTGTAAATTCTTCAAAAGAGGATCTCTTAAATTGGCAGAACTATGTAGGTAAACACAAAATAAAACAGACCGAAAGACAAGCATTCAGGGAACATTACCCTTTTTATGAATCTGAAAAGAAACTAAGTGAGTCTCCAAGGTTTGCACATCATTTTCTCGAAGTTAAAAAGCTGATGGCCATTGCTAATTCAACTGGCTGGATTTTTACTTATGTTCATGAAGATGTCAGTTGGCCAAGAACATATATTAAAGCTCTTGATCTAAGCGCTCATATTATATGTGACTACACAAGGTCAGATGATTTTATTCCTACCAAAAATATAATTATTACCAAAGGTGATACCACCAAGATATCAGCAACAAACACTTTAGAAGGTATTCCTTTTAAAGATATACCAAAAATGACACTTTCTGAGATCTGTCGGGATATTGATTTATTTATTGCTACCACAAGTGTAGCAAACAATCCTGAATTATCAGAAAGATCAGAAATCTTGGGTAACTACCGTAAAGACTTTTTATATGGTACTTTCTCTGAAAATGCGAATTCTATGTTGCGTAAAGAAATATTGCCTCCTTTATTAAATCAAATGGGAGTTTCGAATTTTGACTTCGAAGGAAACTTCTTAATTATAAACGGTAGCTTGAATAAATACAGGATTAACTTGGGTAGCGGATTTGCTCAAATCTATGGTACTCTAAAGCATTTGACTCTTATTCCTGATACTTCGAAAGTTAAAAAGAAATACTTATTACCAATTATAGAAGACGAAACCTTAAACATCATCGTAGCAAAAGCAATTTTTTTGCATAATGATAATGAAATATATGATGGAAGAATTCTAACATTAATAAAAACAGAATAGAACAATAGCTATACGTAATATGCCTGCCGAAGGTGTAACACAGGCATATTACGCACACTGTGTCATCTTCAATATTCGAAGATAATTAACCCTACACGCTAAGGGGGTGTACCTACCCCACGCTAATGGGGTACACCCACCCCACGATAAGGGGGTGTACCCACTCTTCAGTAAGGGGGTATGCCCACCCCTCGGTAAGGGGGTAACCCTACCCCCAAGGCAGTGCTACCCCAGGGTACAAAAAATCCGGATAGCCTTGGGACTACCCGGATCATAGAGGTTTATCAGCACTGGCTCTATTCAACGATCAGGATCTGGTCGAATTGAGTGCTGCGTGGTTCCTTGGTAACGATATGGCCCGAGGAGTATTGCGTTACCACCTCAAGGGCATAGTTGCCGGCTTCCAGGGCGGGCAGCATCACTACCAGCTCTTTGGGCTCGTTGGAAATAATTTGCGTGCACTGGTGACGGGTATTGTCCTCCTGGTTCACCAGGTATACGCCGTTGCTTTCACTCTCACCTACCACCTTCAGCTTGCTTCCCCTAATGATAAGCACATTGTTGGGGGTAATGGTGCTGTCCTCGGCCTTGGTGAAGCTGTCGACTACCTTACCAATTACGGGGTTGATGGTGGCCGTTCCCACAATCTCCACCTGGGTTTTCTTCAGCTCCTGGCGCAGGTCGGCACTGCTGGTAAAGGAGGCAATAATGCGGTGTTCCGCCGGATCGAAGCGGTCGGTGGCCCCGTGGAATGCACCGCTTACACCAATACGGCCGTGATACACGCCGGTGTTAATACTATACCCTTCGGCCAGTTTGGCGACCTTGATCCGATCGCTACGGTTGAGGATATCCATAAGAGTCTCCTTCTGATATTCTGTCCCTTCCTTCATCATCTCATCAGCAATGGCCTCGTTGTTTAATGTGCCCAAAGGCTTCACCTTTCCAAAATAATCATTCGGATCGGCTGTCAACAGGTTATCATATAACCATACGTTTACCTTACTCATAATGTTGATATTAAAGTTAGACTTAATGAATTGGTATTAAATTGAAAATAGTGGGTGTCTTCTTTCCATGTATTTCTTTATTATGTCTTTGTTCTATAGCCGAACGGGCCTTTCTTTTGTCTTGATACAAAAGAAACAAAAAATCAAGGCTACGGCACTCGGTGACCCATCGCGACTCGAAGGCTAAACAGAATGAACTCACCTCGTTCCTCGGCTCTACAGAGCGAAGCGAAATCAATGAGGCCCGAGAAAATTATCTCGAATTAAACAGCATTCTGTTCTTCACGCCTTTTTCGTCTATGGGGCCCCACCTACGTTGCCAATGCCAAAGTGCTTTGATTAAGGTTAATGCAATCTGGAACATAGAATTTGTCTGTGTAAATATTCTATGGGCAAATCCCAAATTAGATAGAGCCTTTAATTTTGTTGTAAGAAGTTCCGATTCTTATTTTACAATTGCAAATGGGTTGAGGGTGTGGTAGTTGGGTGGTTGGTGCCTCTTTTCTCCTGCAAGCCCTGTAAAAGCGAGGTTTGGGGCTTAAAGTGCCCCGGTGAATGTTTAACATTTTTTATGATACAGGGGGAGAGGTATGATAAGTTGCTGTGGAACAAATTCTTTGGGAAGATTGGCCAGAGGCTGAACCGCCCCGGTACCAATTTCCGGGGCGGCTGTATGCTTTGGTGGCTATTGCATTATTCTGCCGGGTAGGGGGCAATTTTCCTTACCTCCTGTTTCGTGGCAGGAGCTAAGGTAATGGCGGCTCCGCCACTTTGGGTCAGTTGTAAGTGCAGGGTATCCTTAGCCGAAACAATGTACTTTGTAATGGCGCAGGCCGTAGGATTGTTCTCCAGGTCGGTCTTCCCGGAATCGGAGTAGATGGTGGCCAGGTATTGGGTACCGGGCTTCAGGAAATCCAGGCTGGCTTCCAGGTTTCGGCTGTGCTCATCGGTAATGCTTCCCAGGTACCAATTCTCACCATTGCGTCGGGCAATGGTAATGTAATCCCCTATGGCCGCATTGATTACGCGTGTTTCGTCCCAGTCGGTTTTCACATCGGAAATGAACAGGAAGGCCGGGTTGCCCTCGTAGTTCTCTGGTAGATCGCCTGCCATTTGCAAGGGGCTGTAGATCACTACAAAGAGGGCCAGCTGTTTTGCCAATGTAGTATGGACACGGCTGTTGCCCTGGTCGTTGGAGTTCCACTTTACGCGGGAATTTTTGTAACGTTCGTATTTGATGTCAAAAATGCCCGGCGTGTAATCGATAGGACCGGCCAGCATTCGGGTAAAGGGGAGTATGGTGGTGTGTTCGGGAATGTTTCCGGTACTCCAGGCATTCCACTCCATTCCCCGAACCCCTTCGCGGGTCATCATGTTGGGGTAGGTACGACGGATTCCGGTAGGCTTGATGGGTTCGTGTGCATCTACCATTAACTGGTATTTGGCGGCTGTTTCCACCACTCTTCGGTAGTGATTCACCATCCATTGCCCGTGGTGGTGCTGACCTCTTGGGATGATTCCACCGGCATACCCGGTTTTGACAGCATGTATGCCCAATTCGTGGTATTGCTGAAAGGCTTTCTCCATAAACTTTTCGTAGCTGGGAATATCGCCTCCGGTTTCGTGGTGTCCGATAAAGGCAATCCCTTTCTTTTGGCCGTATTGCACCACTTCCTTGAGGTTGAAATCGGCGTAGGGGGTAATTTGATCGAAAGCATCTTTGGCCCCCCAGTTTTCCCACCCGGTGTTCCAACCTTCGGCCAGTACCGCCTGTATGTTGTGTTTGGCTGCGAAATCAATGTAACGCTTTGTGTTTTGGGTAGTGGCTCCGTGACGGGGGCCCATGGTCCAGGTTTCGGTACCTATGTGCATTCCCCACCAAACCCCAACGTATTTCATGGGCTGAATCCACGATACATCTTTCAGTTTGTTGGGTTCGTTCAGGTTCAGGATCAGATGGGATGTAATTAAATCGCTCGGCTTGCTCACAATCTGGATGGTACGCCAGGGCGTTTTCATGCCTGCCCTGGTTTTTACCTTCACCCCGTCGGGCCAGGGAACCAGGTTGCTTTCGAAGGTGTTTTCGGATTGGGAGCTTCTCTTCAGGGTCATTCCGGCGTAATTGGTCAGGGCCGCTTCATGAATGCTGAGGCAAATTCCATCGGCACGTTGCATGGTGACCGGGGTATTAGCTCCTTCTACCTCCGAAAGGGAAGTGGTGCGGTACAAGTGCTCATAGCTTTCGAAATCGGCTGGGATCCACCATGTTGTTGGATTTCCCTTGATTGCAAATTCCGTTCGCTCCGAGGTGATGTTCAGGCTGTCCAGCCCTTTCTGTTCGGGGATAATGTAGCGGAAGCCCAAACCATCGTCAAAGACCCGGAATTCAATGTCCATTTTTCGGCGGGGCGCTTTCGTTTCGCGAAGATGGATTATCAAACCATTATAATGGTTGCTTACCGTTTTGCTTTCGCCCCATACTGTTTCCCAACTGCTGTTCTCGGTGAATTCCTCAACCCGTATGATCTTTAGATCCTCTCCCAGTGAAGGTAGGTTCTTAAAATCGAATCCCATTGCTGAGGGTGACAGCAGTTGCTTTTCCCCCAGTGATACGGAATACCTGGGACTACCCGTTGTAATATCAAAGTCTACAGAAATATTCCCATTGGGAGAGTTGACTTGAACTTTCTGCGCAATACTGCGACCTATCGCTGCCTGGGATAGGATAAGCAGCAGAAGCACTATTCCGGCAAATGAGCTTGTTTTTTTCATGGTTTCGTTTTTATTCATTTGTTTATAGGGTGTTTCCTCGGTAGAGGAAAGTTTCTTTGTTTCTTCTGATCTGTTTAGTGGATATTTTACCTATCCCTTGTCGAACTTCATTGTAAAAATATGATCCTCGGGTTAATGCCCGGGGTTTTCTATTGTTTCTGCTGGTAATCGTAAGGTTTGGATGTTTGGGGGTAGATCAGGAATTTGCTTCCCATAAAATAATATCTTAAAATTAAATAAAAGAAAAATGGAATATTGAATAAAGTTTAGTTCTTTTAAGAATTGTTGTTAACATTAATTCTAATGCCTGCTATTGTAATGTGCCGTAATACTGAATATTGGGGAAATGTATAGATAAATTGTAGATACCTGAAAAAACAAGTGTAGATAAATTGTAGGGATTAATAGAATGGTGTTGTTGTGGGGTTCTGGGTAGCTTTGTTGGTGTTCAATAATTGACATTACATTGAAAAAGTTTAGCTATGAAATTTAAGAATCCGGTCTTTTTTGCCCTGCTGGTTTGTGTTGGTTTGAGTGCGTGTATTGCAAATCGACAGTACGAAGAAATTGATTTGGCTTCCAGGGTTGATCCCATGATTGGAACCGATGGGCATGGGCATACCTATCCCGGGGTAAGTTTGCCTTTTGGAATGGTGCAATTGAGTCCCGATACCCGTGTGTCCGGTTGGGATGCCTGTTCCGGATATCATTACTCTGATTCTACGATTATCGGGTTTTCACATACTCATCTAAGTGGGACCGGTTCTATCGATTACGGCGATGTTCTTTTGATGCCTACGGTAGGCAAACCTCAAATTCATCCCGGAAGTGAAAGCCATCCGGAGGAAGGATATCGATCCCGTTTTTCTCATGAAAAGGAGGTTGCCCGGGCAGGATTCTACTCCGTGGAATTGGCTGATTACGAAGTAAAGGTGGAATTGACCGCAAGTCAGCGGGTAGGTTTGCATCGTTATTCCTTCCCGGAAACAGACCAGGCCAATGTGATACTTGATTTGCTGCATGGTTTGGGGCCCGACAGGGTTCAGTCTGCCCGGGTGGAAGTTATCAACGATCGTGAGGTGGTTGGCTACCGGAAATCCATGGGCTGGGCCAATCACCAACAGCTGTTTTTCGCTCTTGAGTTTTCGAAGCCCTTCCAAAAGTTTGCTTTGGTGAAAGATGAGGAGGAAGTTGAGGGCAAGGTTGCCGGGGGAAAAGGCCTAAAGGCCTGGTTCCGCTTCGATGCCCGCCAGGAATCACAGGTGCTGGTGAAGGTGGGAATCTCCGCCGTTAGCATTGAGGGAGCCCGCAAGAATATGAAAGCCGAGCTACCCGGCTGGGATTTTGAGTCTACCCGGAAAAAGGCCGTGGAGCAGTGGAATCAGGAGCTAAACAGAATCCAGGTCAAAGGGGCGCAGCCCGAACAGGCAGCGATTTTCTACACCGCCCTTTACCATTCCTTTTTGGCGCCGAATCTTTTCAGCGATGTGGATGGCAGCTACCGGGGAATGGATGGAGAAGTGCATCGCAATTCGCGAAATGATCAATATACCATCTTCTCTCTCTGGGATACCTTTCGGGCCACTCATCCCTTGTTCACCCTTGTGCAGGAGGAGCGGACGGTGGACCTGATCAATTCTCTGCTTTCCAAATATGCGGAAAGCGGTCAGTTGCCCATCTGGGAACTGGCGGCCAATGAAACGGGAACCATGATTGGCTACCACTCCGTCCCCGTAATTGTGGATGCATATTTGAAAGGGATTCGCGGTTTCGATGTGGAGAAAGCCTACGAGGCAATTAAGGCCAGTGCAATGAGAGAGGATCGTGGTTTGAACTGGTACAAGAAATATGAATTCATCCCCATGGAAAGGGAGGGAAACTCCGTGTCCAAAGTGCTGGAGTATGCCTACGACGACTGGTGCATTGCTCAAATGGCCAGGGAGCTGGGGGAAGAGGAGGATTACCTGCTTTTTATTCAGAGGGCACAGTACTATAAGAACCTGTACGATAAGGAATCCGGTTTTATGCGGGGAAGAAGCGCCAACGGCAATTGGAGAGAGGAATTTGATCCTGCGTCCACCTCTGTTTTGGGAGGGGGCGATTTCACCGAAGGCAATTCGTGGCAGTACAGCTTTTTCGTCCCCCAGGATATTGAAGGATTTACAGCATTGTTGGGGGGATCGCAACAGCTAATCGATAAGCTGGGCCAATTGTTTTCTCAATCGTCGGTTATCGACAATGCGCATACACCGGATGTTTCGGGTTTGATTGGGATGTATGCCCATGGTAACGAACCCAGTCATCATGTGGCCTACCTGTACAATTATGCCGGCGCTCCCTGGAAAACCCAGGAGCGGGTGCATCAGATCATGGATTCGCTGTATACCCATCGGCCTGATGGATTGTGTGGGAATGAGGATTGTGGGCAAATGTCTGCCTGGTATGTGATGAGTGCAATGGGATTCTATCCGGTTTGTCCCGGGAGTAATGAGTATGCCATTGGAACTCCATTGTTCCCGGAAACCACAATCAATTTGGAAAATGGGAATCAGTTTGTGATAAAGGCTAAGCAGGTAAGTCGAGAGAATAAATACATTCAGAAAGTGCAGCTGAATGGGGAGGCGTATTCCAATAGTTTTCTGCTGCACGAAGATATTCTGGCCGGAGGGATTCTGGAATTTGAGATGGGAGCTCAGCCCAACAAAAAGTGGGGGAGACGATTGGAAAATCGCCCCCAGTCTTTTATTGAAGAGGAGAATCGAATGGAAGCCATTGATGCCAGGAGGGTGATGCTACCCTATGTTGTAAACAAGGGACGGATTTTCGGTTCCAGAATGTTGACGGAGCTGGCCTGCAATACTCCCGGTGCAGAAATTTTCTATACCCTGGATGGAAGCGAGCCGAGTCGAAAATCGTTCCGGTACCTGAAGCCCATTGTGTTGAATCATAGCCTGGAGCTTAAAGCCAAAGCTTTTAAGAAAGGAATGCAGCCCAGTTTGGAGCTAAAGGAAGAATTTATCCGGGCCATTACTCATGAACCCGGTAGGAAATATCCTCAAATAATTGAACGAACCGAGGCCTCTGCTCCCTACAACAAGACAGGCGATTTTGCTTTGCTGGATGGAGTGAGAGGAAGCGATAATTTTGGGGATGGCAATTGGACGGGATTCAATGGGAACAATCTGGAAATGGTAATCGATTTGGGGCGAAGAGTACCCCTAAACCGAATTACTTTAAGTTATCTACAGAATACCGGATCGTGGATCTTTCCTCCTCGCCGTATTCAATTTGCACTGTCCGATGATGGAAAGACCTTCCGAACCGTTAATGAGTCCGGGAATAACGAACCACAGGATCATTTGAATATTGGGGTGAGAAGGGTAAGTCATGAATTTTCGAAGCAGCGAAGCAGGTTTGTGAAAATAGTAGCGGAGAATTTCGGGAAACTGCCTGAATGGCATAGCGGTGCGGGCAACGATGCCTGGTTGTTTGTTGACGAGGTGGTGATAGAATAACTTCGGTAAAAATATAAACACATGAATAAATTAACACTCTCATCTTTACTGTTTATCGTATTACTACTGGTAGGCTGTTCAGATGAATCTTCCAATGGGGTGGATGCCAAATCTATCCGAAATGCGGGAATTTTAAGGGTTGCTTCCTTTAATATCCGAAACAGTGCGGCCAACGATGGAGATAATTCCTGGTTGAAACGAAAGGAATTGGTTGCGCAAACCATCAGGGAGCAGAAAATGATGATTTTGGGCTTGCAGGAAGCTTTGCCGGATCAGGTGGAGTATCTTTCCAATAACCTGCCCCAGTACGAATGGTGCGGCTTGCCTCGTGAGGATGGGAAAAGTAAAGGGGAATATGCCCCCATCTTCTACCTGAAAAACCGGTTTCGATTGTTGGCCGATTCTACCCTTTGGCTGTCCGAGACTCCCCATTTGCCGGGGAGTGTTTCCTGGGGAGCAGCATGCACCCGGATTGCTACCTGGGCGAGAATGGAGGATTTGAAATCAGGCATCCGGTTCTATTTTGTGAATACCCATTTTGATCACGAAAGTGAATTGGCACGTAACGAAAGTGCAAAACTCTTGCTAAATTTTGTGAAGGAGAAAGCAATGGCTGATCCTGTGATTGTTACTGGTGATTTCAATATGGTGGAGCAGGATGAGGCCTATAAAACCTTGGTGCATTCATGGAAAGGGTATGCTCCGCTGCACGATGTGGCAAAGAGAGCCATTGAATTGTCCGGGCCTGATTATACCTTTCAGGCTTTTGATGAGGAATGTAGGGAAAGAGCCAAAATCGATTTTCTTTTCGTGAATGATTTCTTCAAGGCTGGTAAGCAGGAAGTATTGCGCGTGAAACGTGGTGGACTGTATGTTTCCGATCATTATCCCCTGGTTGCGGATCTTAGTTTTTGTGTGCCTCAAAAGCCGAATTTGGAGAAGGGGGAATGCCTAAAGCAGACACTTTATCCTCCCTATCTTGTGAAGGAGAAGCAGCTATTTGCCGATAGCACTCTTGTGGATTTGAAAGCCTGGAATCAAGAGGCAGGTATTTACTATACTATGGACGGAACCGAACCCACTGAAAATTCCCTTTTGTTTGCCAAGCCTTTTTGGCTTACAAAAAGTACAGTTGTAACCGCCCGAACCTATAAGGAAGGATTTGAAAAGAGTCGAACAGTTCAATTTCAATTCACTCATGCCCATCTTTCCGGCTCCGAGGGTGCTGAACCCAAAATCCAGCATCAAACGCCATTGACTTCCCGGTTTAAGGGAGGTGGATCAGAAGGGCTTTTGGATGGAAAGCGAGGCTCTTTGAGCTTTCAGGATGGAAAGTGGCAAGGGTACGAAGGAAATGATTTGGAATTCACGGTAGATTTGGGAAAAGGTCATCATGTGAAGCGGATCTCCCTGGGCTGCCTTCAAGCACAGCGGGATTGGATTTTCCTTCCGCAAGCTGTGCAGTTCCTGATCTCACCTGACGGTAAAAACTTTGAACTTTTTACTACCCAGGAAATAAATTCTTCTCTTCCAAATGAGAAAATTGAAGTCAGAGATATTTCAGCCGAATGTGGTGGAAAAGATTTCCGTTTCCTGAAAGTGATTGCCAAAAACCAGGGTAAATGCCCTCAATGGCATTCCGGAGCGGGAGGTAAGGCTTGGCTGTTCGTAGATGAGCTGGTTCTTGCCCTTGATTAAGATATGGAATGATATGTAGAATAAAGGGGCTGAAAGAGGCCCCTAAGCAACCTTAAAACAATAAACCCTAATGATGAAATTAACCAATGTAGTATTGATTTTGGTCCTTGCCCTGTCGGCCATCAGCTGTCAGGAGAAGCATTTTGTAAAGGATCCAAAATACAGGGCCAAAATCCGGGAAAAATTTCTGGAGCAAAAGGAGATGGTCCCAAACAAGGAGAAAGAACTATTCGATGTATTCAATGAGGATTTAAGCAGTGAGGAAAAGGAAGCCCTTGAGTTTCTGTATGCCTATATGCCTTTGAATGATCTGGCTGATTATAAAGGTGAGTTCTTTCGTGATATTGTGAAGGTAAGTATGAAGGCCCGAAAGGAAATGGCCTGGGGGCAGAAGGTTCCTGAGGATGTTTTTCGCCATTTTGTTTTGCCCTACCGTATCAACAACGAGAATCTGGATACTTTCCGGGTAGCTTTGTACGAAGAACTAAAGGAAAGAGTGAAGGGCTTGTCGATGAGGGATGCGGCCCTGGAAGTGAATCACTGGTGTCACGAGAAGGTGACCTATCGGGGAACCGACATTCGAACCTCAGCCCCTTTGAGTTTGATACGTACTTCCTGGGGACGATGTGGTGAGGAGTCTACCTTTACCGTTTCCGCTTTGCGTACAGTTGGGATTCCCGCCCGTCAGTGCTATACCCCTCGTTGGGCTCATTGCGATGACAATCATGCCTGGGTTGAGGTTTGGGTTGACGGAAAATGGTATTTTCTGGGAGCCTGTGAACCGGAGCCGGATTTGAATATGGGGTGGTTTGCAGAGCCTGCTCGTAGAGCTATGCTGGTTCATACACGTGCTTTTGGTGCATACCAGGGGAGCGAGAAAATTGTGAACGAGGATGAGAAATTTGCAGAGTTGAACCTGACCTCTCATTATGCTCCGGTTAAGACCTTCCATGTAAAAGTAGTGGATACCAAGGGCAAACCGGTTGAAGGAGCGAGAGTAGAATATCAGCTGTACAATTATGCGGAGTTTTACCCTATTGCATCCAAATTGACAGATAGCAAGGGAATGAGTCATCTTTCCTCCGGCTTGGGAGATCTTCTGATTTGGGCTTCCAGAGACAATCAATTCAATTATCAGAAGATAACAGTAGAGGAGTGCGATACCATTCAATTGGTGCTTCGTCGCAAAGCAGGTAAGGAGTATCAGGAGCAATTTGATATGGTACCGCCCATTGAGCGAGTGCCCAATCTGGTAGATGAGAGAGGTCGAAAAGCGAACAACCTGCGTTTGAAAAAGGAGGATGAAATCCGCAATGCCTACATGGCTACCTTTATGGATTCCGTTCAGGCTTGTAAGTTGGCAAATACTCTGGAACTTGATGCGCAAAGGGTGTGGAAGGCGATTCAGCGTAGTACCGGAAACTGGAAAGCCATTCAAAACTACCTGGAGCAAGGGGTAAAACAGAAACCAGCTTTGGTTCTTGAGTTGTTGGAGACCATTGCCGACAAAGATTTGCGTGATACTCCCGCGGATATCCTGTTGGATCACCTGGTGAATACTCAGGATACCAATTGGAAGAAGGAAGAGAGAAAGGTGATGGTTAAGACTGTTCTGAATCCACGAATTGCCAATGAGCTGATTTCGGCTTACCGATCGACTATTCAGAATAGCTTTGATCGTAAATTTAAGAAATCTGTTCAACAGAATCCTGCTCAATTGATTCAATGGATTAAACAGAACATTCAATTGTCTGAGAAAGGTAATTATTACCGTACTCCCATTACTCCGATCGGCGTGTTGACAACGAAAGTGACAGATCTGTATTCCCTGAATATTTTCTTTGTGGCAACCTGTCGCTCTCTTGGAATCCCTGCACGATTGAACCAGGCAACCCGGGTAACGGAGTATCTGGAGGATGGGCAATGGAAATCGGTTCATTTTAAGGAGTACAAGCCGGTAGTTGCACCCAAAGGCAAGCTAAAGTTGGTGAACAAGGACAAGGATTCGGACCCACAATATTATCTGCACTGGACCCTTGCAAAATTTGACAATGGAAAATACCACACTCTGGAGTATGATTGGAGTCGTAAGTTCTCTGATTTCCCTTCGAAACTAGAATTGGAAGTGGGCGATTACATGCTGGTAACCGGCTATCGTGCCAATGACGGAACTGTTCTGACCAAGCTGAAATTCTTCTCCATTGAGGAGAATCGTACCCAAAAGCTGGCAATGGAATTTCGGAAAGTGGAGGAGAAGCCCAACCCAATTGGCAAGCTGAATTTGGAGCAAGGAGTTCAATTGTTTGAATCCGGTAGCTCGAAAAAACTTCCCCAGATGTTAAAGGGGAGAGTGAGTGTTTTGGCCTGGATCGATCCCGATAAGGAGCCTACCAAGCATGTTATGGTTGACCTTGCCCAATTGCAGGAGAAATTTGAGAAGCTGGGAGGTGGCTTTGCTTTGCTAATGGATGAATCCAAAGTTTCGGAAACTTTTACTTCAGATTTTTTCAAAGGACTGCCAAAGCAATGTTTCTATGCTTTTGATTCGAATCTTCAATTGTTGAAGCAGTTGGAGGAGTGCCAAAAGCAGGAGTTGAGGAATCATTATCCCGTTTTGGCCATTGTGGATGGGGAAGGAAAATACTACTTCCTTTCTCATGGTTATAAGATTGGGGTTGGTGAGCAATTGATCAAAACCCTTTCTCGATTGCAACAGGAATAACAACAAAAAATTGAAAAATCCCCAATCTCTTAACGGATTGGGGATTTTTTTGTTCTGTATATCATTCTGTATTGTTATGTCTAGTAGTCTGATCCTCATGGTGTAGGTGGGCTTAAAATCCGGATGAGAATTTGCTATTCGGATGGAAATCTCTAAATTCGTGGGTTTAATTCCCAATATATTTTCAAATAGAAATATTCAGTGTGGTTATGGTGAGATTGATAGTAATATTTTTGCTTTTAACGGTTAACGTGAGTGCTAACAACAGGATCGATAGTCTGAAGAAAGTACTGAGAAAGCAACAGGGATTAGAAAAAATTGAAACTTATATCCAACTTCATGATGAAACCTATATAGCTGATCCCTATCGGGCCATTGGTTTTATAAAGGAAGCCATTCAAGTGGCCGAGTTCATGGGTGAAAACGGAATGGCGGGAAGTTTGCATAACCGGATTGGCAATATCTATTTTACCCTTGGACTGAATTCCCTGGCTCTGGACTCCTATTTTATTTCGCTAAAGTATGGGGAGGAATCGGAGGATAAGGGATCCATTGCCTATTGCTACAATGATATCGCCAATGTTTACTTTGATTTGGGGAACAATAAAATACCCAGTGAGTACTACCTGAATTCCATTAAGCTGTTCAAGGAAGTTGACAACACCCTGGGGCTTGCAGTAGGCTACAACAATTTGGGGTTAGTTGCTTTACGGATGAAACAGTACGACAGAGCCCTGGATTACTTTTTTCAATCTTTTGAGCTGAGGAAAAAGGAGGGGAATGTTGGTTTAATGGCTCATTCCAATAGATATATTTCAGACGTTTATCTGGCCAAGGGGCAATTTCAAAAAGCCATTGAGCATCTGGATAAATCGTTTCAATTGTACGGAGAGATAGATGAGGATCACAATCAGGCCAAAACCTTGAGTTTACTGGGAGATGCCTACTGTACCAAAGGGGATTTTGAGCAGGGAGTGAAGCAATACAACAGGGCCCTTCAAATCTTTAAAAAATTTGAAGATTACTTGTATGATGCTGATATGAATTTGAAATTGGGGAGAGCCTCCTTTGAATTGAAAAAATTTAAACCGGCCCTTGATTATGCACAGCGGACCATCGCTCTAGCTACGGTGTACGAATTACCCGAATTGAAAAGAGATGGGCTAAAACTAATGGCTGATATTCATTATCAGAAAGGGAATGAGCGGCAAGCTATTGAGTATCTGTATCAATATGAGAATATAAAGGATTCCATTTGGGAGATTTCCAACAATGAGAATTTTACTCGCCTCCAATTTAATATTGCGACTTACAAGGAGGAGCGAGAGAAAGAGATTTTGAAAGCTCAGGTTCGGAAAAAGGCCTTGCAGCGTAATTATCTAATCGTAATATTTATTCTTGGGGGAGGTGTTTTGGTGGTGTTCTTCAGTCGTATTCGATTGAAACGACAGCAGGAGAAATTAATATTCAAGCAGAAGGAGGAGATTTCTCAATTGGAAATGGCCAAAAAGGAGGAAGAAAATTTGCGTCTGAATCGTGAATTGGAATTTCGTAATAAGGAATTGACCTCTAAAACAATGAGTATTGTGAAAAGTGGTGAATTTATTGGAGAGGTTGTGAAGGAGCTGGAGGGGATCAATGCCGGTAAGGAGAATAAAAAAATGATTGATGGGGTAATTGATAAATTAAAGCACAATCTAAAAGAGGACAGCTGGAAAGAATTTGAAATTCGCTTCGGAAAGGTGCATAAGGACTTCTATAAGAAGCTGAATGAGCTGTATCCTGATCTGACTCCCAATGAAAAGAAGCTTTGTGCTTTCCTCCGATTGAATATGTCTACAAAAGAGATTTCCTCCATCACCTACCAGAGTGCGAAGAGCATTGATGTAGCCCGATCCAGGCTGAGAAAGAAGTTGAACCTTTCCAGGGAGGAGAATCTGATTAATTTCCTTTTCAAGTTTTAAATTTTCGAGAGTTTGGAAATCTTTATTTCAATACTACAGGCCGATTAATTGGTCTTTGTTGTTGGATGGTTTTAGAATGTAATGTATAGAACGGTTGTAGATCGACTGTTTCTGCAAGATGTGGAAAATAAGTATGTTGTGTGGAGATGTAGAGATTTTGTAGTTCGGTTTGTAAGGGTTTGTAGTTACATTGTAGATATTGAATTCTCTGTGTTTGTAATCTCGACACTTAAGTTTGTTAGCGGATTCGAACGGAATCGTTTTCCCTTTTTTAATAGGGGGATGAGTACGGGAAGTGCTCCTAAAATTTCCGGGACAATCGAATAAACTATTAGTATTAACGCTAACCTAATTAAATTAAGAGTATGAGAAAAGGTTGTCTGGCCAATTTTAATTGGTTAAAGCGGGTAGCTCTATTATCTGTGCTTTTTTTAGCATTCGGATTACAATCGTTTTCGCAAAACAGGGTTGTAACAGGAACTGTAACCTCAGCTGATGATGGATATGGAATTCCGGGAGCCTCTGTTTTTGTAAAGGGTACCACTGCTGGTACAAGTACGGATATAGACGGGAATTATAAAGTTACTGTTCCTGCGGAAGGAAAAGTATTGGTGTTTTCATTTGTGGGAATGACGACGCAGGAAGTGGAAATTACTTCTGAAGTAATCAATGTGGTTCTGCAAACCGACTCGAAACAAATGGAAGAGGTGGTTGTAACCGCTTTGGGAATCAAGAGGGCAGAGAAGAGTTTGGGATACTCTGTAAGCGAAGTGAAAGGGGAGGAACTGACCATGGTACGTCAGAATAACCCTGTTCAATCTTTGTCTGGTAAGGTATCAGGTGTGAACATTGGATCCACAGCAGGTGGTGTGAATAGTTCTACCCGGATCGTTATTCGTGGTAATAGCTCCATTGCCGGATCCAACCAGCCTTTGGTTGTTATCGACGGAGTACCTATGGATAATAGTTCCAGAGATGGTGCAGGCAAATGGGGTGGATACGATTATGGCGATGGTCTGTCGGATTTGAACCCTGATGATATCGAAAGCATGTCGGTACTGAAAGGTGCCAATGCATCTGCGTTGTATGGTTCACGTGCAGCCAACGGTGTAATTCTGGTGACTACCAAAACCGGAAAGGGACAAAAGAAAGGTATTGGTGTTTCTATCAACTCAAACGTTACTTTCGATCAGGTAGCTCGTTTGCCGGAAATGCAAAACGTATACGGACAGGGTACGCAAGGAACACTCGGATCCGGAGCTGATGGCAAACCCGTAATTTCAGGACAGAATACTGGTTCCTGGGGACCAAAAATGGAAGGTCAGCAGGTTCACAATTGGGATCGTGAAGGGAATTTGATTGACTATTCTCCACAAGCCAACAATGTGGAAGACTTCTATCGTACCGGAATTACCATGTCCAACAATGTAACCTTTACTTCCAATACAGAAAAGGGTACAGCTTTGGTTTCGATGACAGACCAAAGAGTTCGTGATATTATGCCCAATTCCAACATGAACAAGCAAAACATCAACATGCGTCTGACAACCGATTTGACGGACAAATTTCATGTGGATGCCAAGTTTACCTATTTGAAGCAGAAGGTGGAGAACCGACCTGCTTTGGGAGATAACCGCTCCAATGCTGCCGGTACATTGCTGACCATGCCACGAAGTATTCAGTTGAGTGATATCAGCAACTATAAATATGCAACTTCATTTAATCCTGATTACAAGGATAACAATGCCGATGGCAGACCTAGAATTTGGGATAGTGAGGAAATGTATATCACCAACCCATACTGGGTTTTGAATGAAGAACACAATGAGGATGAAAAAGAGAAAGTGAATGGTTTCATTTCGCTTAGCTATGACATTACTCCTCATTTGAAGGCAATGGTTCGGTCCGGTATCGATTCTTACAATTTGGAAAGATATGCTTATCGTGCTCCTAACAACCGTTTGATTCTGGAAGGGGATATGGAGCAATCCGTAGATCGCAATACCGAATGGACTTCTGATTTCATGTTTACCTACAACAATACATGGGGCGATTGGAATCTGAATGCAACCGTTGGTGGTAGCTACAACGAACGTAAGTTCGAAAGAGTAGGGAACTATGGAAAAGGATTCAAAGCACCGGGAATGTATGTAATCGGAAATGTTGAGTTCATTGATTCCCGTTACGGACTGGAAGAGAGAGCAACATCCTCATTGTATGGTACTGCAGGTGTTGGTTACAAAAACTACCTGTACCTGGATGTAACCGCTCGTAACGACTGGTCTTCCACTCTACCTGAAGAGAACTGGTCTTTCTTTTACCCATCAGTAACCGGTAGCTTTATTTTTACCGAAGCCTTTGATTTCTTCAAGGAGAACACCAACATTTTCAGCTTTGGTAAGTTGCGTGCTGGTTGGGCCGAAGTAGGTAAAGATGCAAGTCCTTATATGTTGGCGGATGTATACAATCTGAACACCTGGTCTGTAGATGGAAATCCAACTGCTGGTTTAAATGAGACCAAAGCACTTTCTACTTTGAAGCCTGAAAATACTGAATCCTACGAGTTCGGTTTGGATCTGAGATTTTTGAACAACCGTGTTGGTTTGGATGTGACTTACTACAATGCTGATACTTACGATCAAATTTTGGCATCTGAAATTGCCGTAACCTCAGGTTACAAGCGTCAGGTTATCAATGCAGGTCAGATTAACAACCATGGTCTGGAGGTGATGCTACGTGGTGCTGTAATTGAGAAGAAAGATATTTCATGGGATTTGGCTTTCACTTACGCAAAAAACACCAATGAGGTTGTTGAACTGAAAGAGGGTGTAGAAGCCCAGGTATTGGGTGAAGCTCGTAGCATGGGTGTTAGAGTTGAAGCTCGTCCGGAGGAAGCTTACGGCCAGATTATCGGTTACGGATACAAGAGAAATGATCAGGGACAAATCCTAGTGGATGACGGTGGATTGCCAATTCGCGCTGAAGAGGAGTCTGTTTTGGGGAACTTCAACCCTGATTGGACAGGTGGTTTGACATCTTCATTCCGTTACAAAAACTGGAGATTGAATGCTACCCTTGATATGAAATACGGTGGTGAGCTGTTTGCCTACTCATTGTATGCAATGGATGGGGCCGGTACTTCTAAAGCCTCATTGAAAGGTCGTGAGGAATGGTACAACGGTAAAGGCGGATACCTGGTGAACGGAGTAAATGAAAATACAGGTGCTGCCAATGCAGTGTACCTTAACCCCGAAGTATACTACGGGGAACTTGGAAGTAGAAATATTGCTGAACCATATATTGTTGACGCATCCTACATCAAGCTGAGCGAAGTGAGCCTTGGCTATTCCGTACCGAAATCTTTTGTTTCGAAGTATGGTTTGGGTAGTGTGGACTTGAACTTTGTAGCCCGTAACCTGGGGTACTTATGGAAAGCTACTGATAATATCTATCCTGATGCAACCTACAACAACGGAAATGCTCAGGGAATCGAGCACCTTGCTCTTCCTGAAACGGTAGGTTACGGATTTAACGTGAGAGTGAAATTCTAAGAGATTTTTTGAAGGGAAAAGTTTCAACGGATTCTTTTCCCCACTCATAGGATGAATAAAAATATTGTTTTGAAGGGAAGCGATATCCAATGGACTGCTTCCTGGTATACTAAAACAAAACGGAATGAAGATTAGAAATTTTTTATCAATCATAGCATTTTGTGGAATCTTGGGTAGCTGTACTGACGATTTCAACGAAATGAACGAGAATCCTACGGCTCCAACAGAGATTCCTGTGGAGTATGTATTTACCAATATTGCACGTCAGGGGCTAATCGATCAGGAGTATGTTAATACCCGCGGAAACCTGGTGTTCGGTGCTACTTATGCACACTATTTAAGAATTGGTTTTGCTCCCCGTTCCTTTCATGCTTCACAAGGGTACAGCGATGCTACCTGGGATCAGAATTTTGGGTTCTATTCGAGAAATATCAACGATGTTATTGCCCGTACTGCTGTTGGAGGCGACTCAGAAGATGCTATCAAAAATGCAACTGCTCGTATTGTAAAGGCCGTTATAGTACAACGCTCTACCGATTTGTTCGGCGATATTCCTTACAGCGAGGCAGGTCAAGGATCGAATAATTCTCAACCTAAATACGATACTCAGGAAGCGGTTTATAAAGGACTTCTGGATGATCTGAAAGCTTGTGTTGATGCTATAGGTTCTGCTACAGATGTTGTTTGGGGACCTGCTGATCCTGTTTTTGAGGGTGATGTTCAAAAATGGAAAAAGTTTGCCAACTCTATGCGATTGAGAATGGCTGTGCGTGCTTACGATAAGATGCCGGAATTTGCCAAAGCTCATATTGAGGATGCATTGGCTTCAGGTGTAATGGAAAGCAATGAAGAAAGTGCTGCGTTGAATAATTATGCCGGAAATGTATCGGATACCCGCAATCCATGGCATGAATCCAACCGTGCAAACGGACCTTTCCAGGCAGAGAGATCTTTGGTTTCTTTCCTTCAGGATACTGATGATCCTCGTTTGTTCGTTTGGTTCAGCAAGGCAGCTCCTGATTCGGAACAACGTGAGCATATTGTTAATGATACCTATGAGAATCTTCCCGAAGATGTAAAAGGAAATTATACAGAGGAAACCTATCCTGCTTTAGATCCTGATGTATTGTATCCTGCTGAGGGGAAATATGCCTACCGTGGTCGTCCTATGGGCTATGATTATGCACAAACAGGTTTCAATGTGGTAACTTATCGTCACGAAGCCAAAAAGGGGAATTATATTTGGTTTAATTACGTTTATTCAGGATTAGGGGAGACTGTCATTCGTGAAGATGGAAAGTCTTTCTTCCTGACTTACGCTGAAGTTTGTTTCCTGAAATCGGAAATTGCCGCACGTAATCTGGCTAACGGTGTTTCCGGTTCAGCTGCCGAGTGGTATCAGAAAGGTATTGAAGCCAATATGGCTCAGTGGGCTGCAGAGGAAGGCAACTTACCAGGTGACAAATTGCCTGCCGAAGGTACCCTTGCAGCGAACATGACCAGCTATACTGCTCCAGCCTTCAGTCTGGAGAATTTGTATCTGCAGCGTTGGGCTTCCTACATGGGAGCAAATGCTTATGAAGCTTATGCATTCGTTCGTCGTGTTGGACAGGATGCATTAAAAGCATACATCCCCAATCGTCAGGAGTCTGCTGGTATTGTTTTCGAAGAGATGGCAGACGGAACTGTATTCCCTGGTGTAACCGGAGAAAAATGGCCTTATGCGAAGGGTGAAACTGATGGTTTAATCCCAGGACGTTTGAAATATGGTACTCCTGAGCGCTCATTGAATAGTGTAAACTATGAAGAAGCAGCCAGTCGTATTGGAGGTGATGAGATTTCTACCAAAGTATGGTGGGCCAAATAATCTTTTTTCATAACAAAGAAGCAGGGGTATTCCGTATGGGATGCCCCTTTTTTTGTATTTTGAAGATGTAGCATTGAACCATATTGGTAAGATTGTGTACCAGCAGTGCTCAAAACAAAGAAATTGAAATTTCGGTAGAGGTGGATGAGGACCTGTGGATAGGTGCTGATGGAAACATAGTGAATAAGGTTTTAAAGATACACTTATATTGAAAGAGGGAGTCTGTTGCTTGCTTGTCTGGCTTCGCTTCGGGAAGGAATCATTGTAACGCGGAGGGTTAAAGTGTAGAAGTTTTCGAGAGTCTGTTTCCGCTAAATGAAGGGGAGTGGGTCTGGTTGGAAAGGGACTCCGTTGTGAAGTATGAATTTCATCAATAAGAGACGATTTAAGCGTTTCAATTCCGGATAATGCGGTGATGCCAGAATAGATGGTCAAAGGTTTTGCAAAGACGCTTATTTGACGGAATAGTAGAATAAAAATAGTACAAATCTGTCCAGTCAAAGAAGAAAGTATGCTATATAGGAATTCCCTTGAAAGGAAAGTACATACTATAAGCTATATTAAAACCAATAAAAAAAGGACCACTCAAAGAGCAGTCCTTTTTTAAGAAAAATAATTTATACTATTTCGCAGCTTGCGCTTTAGCAACAACAGCTTTGAATGCCTCTGGGTGATTAACAGCTAAATCAGCCAAAACCTTACGGTTAATCTCGATGTTAGCTTTGTGCATCAAACCGATCAATTGTGAATAAGAAAGACCTTCCAATCTTGCTGCAGCGTTGATACGCTGAATCCACAATGCTCTAAAGTTTGATTTTTTCTTCTTTCTGTCACGGTAAGCATACTGCAAACCTTTCTCGAAAGTATTTTTGGCTACGGTCCAAACGTTTTTTCTAGCTCCAAAGTACCCTTTGGTTTGCTTTAAAATCTTTTTTCTTCTGGCTCTTGAAGCCACAGAATTTACTGATCTAGGCATAATTTCTAAATTTTGAATGTTAGCGTTCCGTTTTTCGGACTCTTTTGTGCTAAAGCATTCGGTTAATAACTCTTAAAAAATCGGATCGTAATCCTACAACATGTTAAGCATCAACTTCACATTCTTCTGATCTGCTTTGTTTACAGTTCCGAAGTAAGTAAGATTTCTCTTTCTCTTAGTGCTTTTTTTAGTCAAAATGTGACTTTTATAAGCATGCTTTCTTTTGATTTTTCCAGATGCAGTCAAAGTAAATCTTTTCTTTGCGCTGCAATTTGTTTTCATCTTAGGCATTATACAAACTATTATTGATTAGATAATATAAATTATTTCTTTTTCTTTGGAGTTATAAACATGGTCATACGTTTCCCTTCCAGTCTTGGAAGTTGTTCAACCTTCCCAATCTCTTCCAGATCCTGGGCAAATTTCAACAACAGAATTTCCCCTTTGTCTTTAAACAGAATCGATCTTCCTTTAAAGAAAACATAAGCTTTCACTTTGGCTCCTTCCTGAAGGAATTTTTCGGCATGTTTCAGCTTGAAATTGTAGTCGTGTTCGTCGGTATTTGGTCCGAAACGAATTTCTTTGACAACTACTTTCACTGCCTTTGCCTTCATCTCCTTCTGTTTCTTTTTTTGCTGATAAAGAAACTTGTTGTAATCAATGATCTTACAAACCGGTGGATCGGCATTGGGTGAAATTTCAACTAAATCCATTTCCCTTTCCTTGGCCATTTTCAAGGCTTCGGTAATAGAATATACACCTGGTTCTACGTTGTCTCCTACAACGCGGACACTACGGGCTCGAATATGCTGATTAATTTTGTGTTGAGCCTCCTGAGGCTTTTTGGGGCCTCTTCTGTTTCTGTGATGAAATCCAGCTATGGCTAGTTCCTCCCTAAATTTAGTTAATAATTTTCGATAGAAGACATCTGGTCTTCCACTTCTTTATTGATAAACACAGCAAATTCCTCGATGCTCATAGCCCCTTTGTCACCTTCTCCTTGCTTACGCACAGAAACGGTGTTCTCTTCGGCTTCTTTTTCGCCAACGATCAAAAGGTAAGGGGTCTTTTTCAGTTCGTTATCGCGGATTTTGCGACCGATTTTTTCATTCCGATCATCTAATACGGCGCGAATATCGGAATTATTTAACGAATTTAAAACTTTTTTTGCATAATCGTTATACTTTTCGCTAATTGGCATGATAACAGCTTGTTCTGGAGTCAGCCACAATGGGAATTTTCCACCGGTGTGTTCCAGTAATACTGCTACAAAACGTTCCATTGATCCAAAAGGTGCGCGGTGAATCATAATTGGACGATGTTTTTGGTTGTCGCTGCCTACATATTCCAATTCGAAACGTTCCGGTAGGTTGTAGTCTACCTGAATGGTACCCAACTGCCATTTACGACCGATGGCATCTTTCACCATAAAGTCAAGCTTTGGACCATAGAAAGCAGCCTCGCCATATTCTACCACGGTATTCAATCCTTTTTCCTCGGCAGCTTCGATAATAGCTCGTTCTGCTTTGTCCCAGTTTTCTTCTTTTCCGATGTATTTGTCGTGATTCTCTTTATCGCGAAGAGAAACCTGGGCAACAAAATCGTTAAAGTTAAGAGCGTTGAAAATAATGAAGATAATGTCAATCACTTTCTTGAACTCATCCTTTAACTGATCAGGAGTACAGAATAAGTGGGCATCATCTTGAGTAAAACTGCGAACACGGGTCAAACCATGCAATTCCCCACTTTGCTCGTAACGGTATACTGTTCCAAATTCTGCATATCGAATGGGAAGGTCTTTGTACGAACGTGGCTTGAATTTGTAGGCTTCACAATGATGAGGACAGTTCATTGGCTTCAGCAAATACTCTTCACCTTCTTGAGGTGTTTGAATTGCCTGGAATGAATCTTCTCCATATTTCTGGTAGTGACCTGAAGTTTTGTACAGGTTGATATTACCGATGTGTGGAGTGATGATCTGCTCGTATCCGAATTTTTTCTGAACTCGTTTCAGGAAGGATTCCAAACTCTCACGCAATTGAGCCCCTTTAGGCAACCACAATGGCATACCCTGGCCTACATTCTGAGAGAAAGTAAACAATTCCATTTCTTTACCCAGTTTACGGTGGTCACGTTTTTTAGCTTCCTCCATCATTACCAGGTACTCGTCCAGCATCTTCTTCTTAGGGAAGGTGATACCGTAAACACGAGTCAGCTGTTTTCTGTTTTCGTCACCTCTCCAGTAGGCACCTGCAATGCTTAACAGCTTAATCGCTTTAATATATCCGGTGCTTGGCAGGTGAGGACCTCTACAAAGGTCTGTAAAATTCCCTTGCTTGTAGAAACTGATGGTTCCGTCTTCCAGTTCGTTGATCAGTTCCAGCTTGTATTCTTCATTCTTATCATTAAAGAAGGAAAGAGCTTCCTCCTTGGTAACTTCCGTACGCGTATACTGATTTTTCTGTTGGGCCAGTTCGGTCATTTTCTTCTCAATCTTAGGAAGATCTTTGTCCGTTAAGACCGTATCCCCAAGGTCAACATCGTAGTAAAAGCCCATGTCGATGGTTGGACCAATACCGAACTTAACGCCTGGATACAAGGCTTCCATGGCTTCAGCCATAAGGTGAGCAGACGAGTGCCAGAAAGCGTGTTTCCCCTCTTCATCTTCCCACTTGTGCAATTGAATGCTGGCATCCTCATTGATAGGTCGTTCCAGATCCCAGATTTCATTGTTTACGCTAATAGATAATACCTCCTTGGCTAGCCGACTGCTAATGCTTTTGGCTATTTCAAGACCAGTAATTCCTTCCTGAAATTCCTTTACAGTATTATCCGGAAATGTAATTTTGATCATTATGTAATTTTATAGTACAGTTTTACGTTCAAACCACAAAGATAAAACTTTCTTATCAAACCTTGAGGAAATTTAATTTCAAATTTTATTATACGGCTAATATTCTGCTTAAAAATCGATTTTTATAAGCTTTTGGAGACGGTGCCATAATGGGGCTTTACCAGGAAAGTGATAGAAAGATTTCAAATCATTAAAATTATTCTTGAAAAATAATCCGGAGAATTGTGAATTCATTCCCGGTTCTTTCTTTATCTGGTAAAAAAATGAAATCTTTGAGGCTCTTAAACAACCAAAAGAAATCTAATAATAATATTTAATCTCTTACAACCATGAAAATGTTGAAGCCGTTTTTTGCTATAGGCTTGATATTGTGTCTTTCTGTGTCAGTGATGGCCCAGCAGGATGTGAAAAGAATTACAATGGAAGATTTGTGGACCCAGGGAACCTTTCGGCAAAAGTCCGTTTATGGTATCCGTTCTATGAGTGATGGGGTGCATTACACTACGCTGGAGAAGTCAGGGACCCAAATTGTGAAGTATAGTTACGTTACCGGAAAAGCTGTTGAAACTCTTGTTGACTTGAAAGAGTTGAATGCAGACGGTTTGAAGCGGATCCAGGGATATGAGTTCAGTCCCAACGAGGAAAAGATTTTGCTGATGACAGACCGGGAGGATATTTACCGCCGTTCTTTTACCGCGAACTACTACATTTATAATCGGGCCAGAAAAGAGGTGAAGCCGCTCTCAAAGAATGGGAAGCAAAGATTGGCCACTTTCTCTCCAGATGGAAATCGGATTGCTTTTGTTCGGGACTACAATATTTTTGTTCACAATGTGAAATTCGGAACCGAAGTGCAGGTGACTCGTGATGGGAAATTCAACCATATTCAGAATGGAACTCCGGATTGGGTATACGAAGAGGAATTTGAATTCAATAAAGCCTTTGCCTGGTCTCCAGACGGGAAGAGTCTCGCTTATATTAAATTCGATGAGAGTAAGGTGCCTTTGTTTAACATGAATATGTTTGAAGGAACGAAGCCTGCACTAAAGAAGAATGCATTGTATCCTGAGAATTATACTTACAAATATCCTAAGGCCGGGGAAAAGAACTCTGAAGTGAGTGTTCATGTGTACAATATTTTGGATAAAATTACCAAAACCATGAATGTTGGGCCGGAGATCGACCAGTACATTCCTCGTATCAAATGGACACAGGATCCCAAAATGTTGAGCATTTTCCGTTTGAACCGACATCAGAACAAACTGGAGATTCTGGTTGCCAATGCCAAGACCGGTAAATCCCGTGTGATGTACAAAGAGGAAAACAAGTATTATATTGATGAAGGATACTTTGACAACCTTACTTACCTGGAGGACAAGCAACATTTTATTTTTACCAGTGAGCGAGATGGATTCAATCACATCTACTTGTTCGATATGAACGGCGACGTTGTTCGTCAGATTACCAAAGGGGAGTGGGATGTGACCAATTACCTGGGGTATGATACCAAAAAGAAGTTGTACTACTATGAGTCGGCTGAGTCGTCACCAATGGAACGTGCGGTATATTCCATAAAGTACAATGGAACCGGGAAAAAACGATTGACACTGAAAGCGGGAACCAACCGAGCAGTCTTCAGCAAAGGATTTAAATATTACATTAATTACTACAGTAGTGTTACTACTCCCAATTATGTAACTTTACACAATGCCAAAGGCAAGTTGATTCGTGTTTTGGAGGATAACAAGCAGTTGGTGGAGAAAATGAAGGGTTACCAGTACAATGCCAAAGAGTTTATTACAGTTCCTGCAGCGGATGGTAAAACCCAATTGAACGCATGGGTGATTAAGCCTTACAATTTTGATTCAAAGAAAAAGTATCCTGTATTGATGACTCAGTATAGTGGTCCTAACTCTCAGCAAGTGAAAAACAGCTGGAGTTTCGATTGGTATCAATACCTGGCTCAGGAGGGATATATTGTTGTATGTGTAGATCCTCGCGGAACTGGTGCCCGTGGCGAATGGTTCAGGAAATGTACCTATATGCAATTGGGAAAATTGGAGTCGGACGATCAGATTTCAGCAGCTCGTTACTTAGCCAAACTGGATTATATTGACGAAAACCGGATGGCCATTTGGGGCTGGAGTTTTGGTGGTTTTATGTCTTCTCTGTGTCTTGAGAAGGCTAGCGATGTATTTTCTGCAGCAATTGCAGTTGCTCCTGTAACCAACTGGAGATACTACGATAGCGTTTACACCGAAAGATTTATGCGTACACCACAGGAGAATCCGTCAGGTTACGACGATAATTCCCCCATCAACCATGTAGATAAGTTGAAGGGTAAATTGTTGTTGTGTCACGGTACGGCAGACGATAATGTGCATGTTCAAAATGTTTACGAATTTGCCGAAAGATTGGTGCAGGCAGACAAGCAATTCGAGATGCAGATTTATACCAATCGGAATCATAGTATTTATGGAGGAAAAACCCGTTTGCATTTGTACAAACGATTTATGAAATTCCTACAGGATAATTTGTAGAAATATATTTTTTACGATTTTCCCCTATTCGATTTCGGATAGGGGATTTTTTTGTTTTCAACTTTTAAGTGGATAAAAGCTCAAGAACTCGGATTTTCCGTGCCAGGAGTTGATTTTTTTTAAGAAAAAAAAGATGAAGTATACTGCGGGAAGTCAAAAAATTAAGGGGTTTTGGTGTGTTGTGGTTCTGTTTTTTTTTGAAAAAAAGGTTTGTGGGATTGAACAGAATCCCTATATTTGCATCGCAAAACAAGAAAACAACGTTCTTATTAAATATGCGAGAATAGCTCAGTTGGTAGAGCACAACCTTGCCAAGGTTGGGGTCGCGAGTTCGAGTC
>JBGRQA010000013.1:0-150230 GCA_041725895.1 Marinifilaceae bacterium | reverse complement strand
TCGTAATTTATGAGCTATTTTTTCCTCCCATTTAATGGGCTTGTCTACACCTGTATCATTTTCTTTTGCTAGCTTTGAGGGCGAGATGGTTTCGATTTTTTTTACCATCTTCCATGTACAAACCGCATTGAGTAGCACTGCTATCCTTGGTAGTATGCACTACTATCCTCGGTAGTATGCACTGCTATCCCCGGTAGTATGCACTGCTATCCTCGGTAGTATGCACTGCTATCCTCGGTAGTATGCAATGCTATCCTCGATAGTATGCAATGCTATCCTCGATAGTATGCAGTGCTATCCCCGGTAGTATGCAATGCTATCCTCAGTAGTATGCAATGCTATCCTCGGTAGTATGCAGTGCTATCCTCGATAGTATGCAGTGCTATCCCCGGTAGTATGCAGTGCTATCCTCGGTAGTATGCACTACTATCCTCAATAGTATGCAATGCTATCCACGATAGTATGCATTGCTGTCTCCGGTAGTTTCCTGTTATGCATCCTCTCCCTTTTTTACATTCGTTGGAATAAGGCAGGAGAACCTCATCAATAACAGGAAGGTCGGATTGAGACAACTCCCTGGGTTTCGCTTCTGCTGCCTACTCATCTATAAAAGAAGATACGAAGGATACAGATTGTAGGACCTAATGGAATTACCGGATGCAATTGTGGTAGATAGAATCTACTACTATGTCCCTACGGGAGCCCGGTAGCAGCTTTGGCTGGACTGCTAATTGTACCCGCCGAAAGCTTTTGAGTTTGCGGGAGTTTAACGGACAACTCCCCTACCCGTTATGCCGGCAAGATGGTAGCAATACAAGTATTTGGCTACTTTAAAAGATTGATAGAATGAGATTACCCTAAACTTCATTTTCGCACCTCTAAGTTGTTTGCGTTAATGAAGTTACGACAAGTTTTAAAACTGAACAAAAAAAATTATTGAAAGGGCTTAAAGGTTTAGAATTGCCGAAGTGCTGTATCCTTTTAAGGGGAATAATGGATAGGTAAGGGGAATTAGTTAGCCTTACAGGACAGCAGATCCAATATAATTTAATAGTATGAAAGAAATAAGGGCAATTGAAAAACTGTTTTCAATTGCCCCAAAAAATTGGTATTATTTAAAATCGTAATCAACCGGTCAATTACAACAGGTAAAATTAAAATCTTTCACACTCTATCATTGAACTGCAAAAGCATATTTCAACTATTCATTTAATAATCTCTTTTTCTTTTAACCCTTTTGGCATGGGCAATTTAAGGGTTGGTGACCGTTCTTCCCAAATACTATCAATCTGAAACAACGAAATATCTTTCATATAAAGATTGGGACCAACTTCAAGCATACCAAATGAATCACTTATTACCTTATCACGAGTTGCAATTGTAATGATATCATCAGCATCAATCTTCAATTCATATATTTCAACTACTCTATTCTGGTATATACCATAGGTTTTTACCAGATAAGCATTATCTAGATCATTTAGAAATATCGTTTTGAAATATCCATCACCATGAGGACTTTTAACAAAATCTTCAAAAGGACAAATTTCTATAGTTAATAAAATATTCCTTCTTATGATCTAGAATTGGAACTTCTAAACGTACTTCTGTTAGATCCAAATGAAACCCTTTGTATAAGGTATATATTGCATTTCTAATCATCATAAAACAGGAATAAATATATTTTGACTTGAAGAAAATTAAGCGCGTAATACTTTTTAATCATCAGAAAGAATATCAAATAATCCCTCCTGCTTACACTGGGATATTAAAAAAATCAAATTCAACCTTTCTAATATATCACCAATTTTTCTTTTGGTATTTACTGTAGGCCCACCAAATGCAAAGTACCCCTAGAAATACAAAAACACCAACAACTAAAGATTTCCCACCTATACTATCAATTAATTTCATAATCAATAAAGCCACCTTACCACTTTTACCTGAGGGTAAATCATTTCCTTGCCTGCTTAAATATTCCTCATAACCATTCATTGTTCCAAATAAAATAGCTAATCCGAATGAAACAAAACTCATTATTAAATCTACATACCATGCATTTTCATTAAATTTTTTAGTCATATACTTCATCCATTATTTTACAGTATTTATAACCTCAAAATAAGGTAAGTATAATCTATTTTATTTAGTTTACGAACAAAAACGATAACAACTATTTTAAAAAATAAGAATACCAATTAATCTATCCATTAAAATTCCTTTTTTCATATTTTGCATGTGAGGGGTTTCGAATAATATATAAGCAGTTAAAGATTAAAATACACCCACCTACAATTATAAATACAATATCAACCCATGAATTATTAACATAAGGTCTCAGCACCTCATTCTCAACTACAAGCTTTTTTATATTATTATTTTGAGGATCATACCAAATTTCTGCAATTTTTCCAGGAATGGCCTTTCCCTCTAATGTAGAATAATACCTTTTAGGATATATATCATACCATTGATTGGGATTTTTGTCAATACTAAGGGTAAAAGGAGATTTTTCCCAATATAAATGAGCTTTAAGAATCACTCCTTTTACCATAGGATAATCATCAACTTCTTTATTCAATCCTATTACACAATAGAATATCAATATCATACTTGACGCAATTGCTAAAAGTGATTTATAATAAGATGTGATATATAGATTCAATTTTTTCTTCCTTTCCATAATCATTTATTTTGCTCAATTTCGATCAAAAAAGTATACAATTTCAACAGCTCCTGCAGATTTGGAGCACGCGGATTTGCAATCCCCTTTCAAAACTATTTTAATTATATTTCAAATAACCCCTAGAAGATACGAATTTTCTCTACTGTTCAATTGAAGCCCTCTAATTCCACGGTATTTCCTTTCGGCGCAAGCGACTTAGGTAATCTATAGCAAGTGCAGTGGTGCGCCGATTCAAAACCAACAATCCTACCCGGGGTGGTTCTTGCTTCGCTCATTTGCCCCGGGCTATAGATATTGGAGCCCGACGGGCTCAGCGTTTACAAAAGAGCAAGGGCAATTGAAATGTATTTTGTGTTGCGGGCCAACTAGTTTTTAATTGTTAGGATTAAATAAAGGATTACAATCATCCTTTAAAAGGATGTCTTTACAAATCCTCCAATTTCCTACCTGTGGATTGCTAATATATTCTTGAACGAAGTGAGTAAAACCACAGAAGTTGCAACTCTTAGACTGTCGGTCTAATAATAATCTTAATAAGCTTAGTCCCCCCAAAGATTTTCAACATATTTCCAATATTCTTCTTGTGCCTCCTTTTGCCCCCAATTTCTCAGAAAATCAATCCTTTCCTTTATCAAGCGCTCCAGTATTTCGCGCTGTTCATAATCAGGTTTTGACTTTACTTTATTCTCTCGATCCTTTATCCATGCTATCTGGCTTTTAAACAACTCTTCTCCCTTATAATTCTTGGCCTGCCAGTATTTCGCACTTAGTATTTTGTCGAGTGTTGCCAAATAATTATCTGAACAGATTAACAATTCAACAGCCGAACGCGCCCTTTTACAGCTAAAACTTGCCTCTATCTTTTTTATGGGTGTTTCCAACTCGTTAGATCTAATATACGCGGTATCCACTGCCATAGTATCTATGAAATACTCAACCTTAACATATCCATCTTTATCAGCAACGCCCATAACATTCACAATATCTAAAGCATTTAAACTAGCAACGACTTTGTCGCCTTTTTCTTTATAAAGAGGAACATTTGCTTTTCTCACCACTCTAATATCAATTTCAAGAAACTCTGAAATATAGTCCCTGACATCTCTTCTCGACAGAGTGATAATATCTCTCCAAACTCCTTGTTGAAAAACCGATAAATTGTAGGGTGGTTCATGTTTCTTGTGATAATATATATCCATATTTCTGCCCGTTACATAATACTCATCTCTTTCATCGTAGTATTGAACACTAAGGAATTTGGTTCTATTATCTGATTTATTCAAATCACTCTCCAAGAAACATGTAAAATATTCTCCCGTTAATTTTAAACTGTCTAAATAGAATTTTCGCTCAGGATTTTTATCTAAAAAATCGGAGAATGAGGAGTAGCTATTTTGAAACCCCTCATAAACAATTGTTACATATAAAGTATCCGTAACTGTTTTTTCAAAACACACACTCTTATAGTTCTTTCCAACAGTATAACTATATACTTTATCTGTTGGATATTCATCAATTTTAAATATACCTGTTAAGTAGTCCATTGTTGACCCCTTTACTATAGGATACTGTTGAGCCAATATTATTTTTGAAAGGAATAGAATTCCAAAAACTAATTTTAATGCTTTCATTTCTGTCTTTTATAGAGTTTGTTCGTATTATCCCCCTACTTACGCAAGCTTGTGGCTACACTTTATGGTAATACTACTTCAACCTCTCCAAGCTTCCCGGCATAATTTTGAGTGCTAATATATTTCCAGGATAGGATAAGGTGGTTATGTACCTCCCCCTCAAAACTACTTTTAATTATGCTAACAAACAATCCTGAATAGGATCTGATTTTTTGCGGTCCGCCTATTATACCCCATTGCCTTTCGGCGCGAGTTACTCCATTTCCTCCTATGAGCATTTGTGGTGCGCCGATTCAATAACTACTCTACTACCCGGGGTGGCTCTCGCTTCGCTTGCTTGCCCCGGGCTAAATTCATTTGAGCCTTACAGGCTCTGATGTTTTTCCATTCAAAGAATCGGATACCCTAAATATGATCAAAAAGGAAAGGGCCGCAGAAAACCGTATTTTCAACTGTCCTTTCTATTTATTATCAACAGCAACATATTTCACTGAAGATTAGGCGATTTTCAATCATCAGAATTAAAAATCCTCATCCACTCTACCTGTGGTTTGTTACTAGATTTATGTACGAAGGTAGTGAATCAATAGAAGTAGCAGATCTTAGCACTCAAGGGTAAAACCTAATTAATAAAACCTTTTTAATCTCTTTTCTTACCAGTTAAATCCTCAGGATGTTTTACTACGTACACAATTCCTGATATTGTAGTAACAAGACCAAGCCAAAAGAAAAAATGGGCAATCCAATATGGTGGGACGTATTTTATCAATAATTCATTATCAATTAATAATTGTTCTATGTATTTTTCATTCTTTTTATGCCAAATGGTCACTTTGCTAGTTTTCTTCAACTTAACAGGCATATGCGTTTTCAGGATTTCTATATTCCGACCAAGTTCAGTATAATATTCATCATTTTTTAATTTGATGAAAAACACATTTAAATCAGTTTCGATTTCAGCATCATAAATATCCTTTATTCCGAAAGATTCTATTATCCCTTCACTTTTATCTAATTCATTTATCGATTTAGGTATATCTTTAAACTGACCAACCCCTACTATCAAACAAGCAATACCAAAGGGGATTCCCACTATTATTGCTCGAATATAACCATATTTCTTAATTACACTCATAATTAAACATTTGCAATCTCAGTAAGTTTCTTTTGAAGAAAATTAAATTTATCTGGATAATTATTTTTCAATCGTATTTTTTGATTTGAACTTATACCACCCCATACTTTTGACAACATAAGCACCTTTTGATTTATTTCTTTGTTGGCAAATTGTTTAAATATAAGGCCACAATCAATTATATTGCTAACATCTTTATACACTTTAATAAATTCACGCCCCAGAATCCTCTCTACTTCTTGATTATTGGCATTAATTATAAGATCCGAAAAACCTTTTACAAATAAGATAGTTCTTACAATTCTCCCAGCATTCCCTGTGCCCATTATTATATCAGAGCCACGTAAATAAAAAGAAACTGCTGTTAATCCAATATCCACAAGCATTTGATTTGGTTTCTCTTTCTTGCAGGTCAATAATTCAAGCTAGTAGCACACCAGGCATTACTACAGTATAATCCTCTTAAAAAAGGGGCTATCGATACTCGCTCGACAGCCTCATAGATAATGCTTAGGTTATTTGATTCATAAAATCACACAACTCACTATATAACAAGACATTTAATTAGGTTTTGAAATCTATATCATGACTTTAAGGACAATATTTTTCACCAATCATCCCAAAACTTTTTAAATTTTTCTTTATCACCTCCAACCATGTCCTCGGGATGTTTTATGATATGGACAATTGATGAGATCAGTAAAACTAACCCAAAACAAAAAAATACATGGGCAATCCAATATGGAGGGTGATACTCAATTAAAACCTTTTCCCCGACTGCCAGTTTTCTAATTCGATATTCTCCCTTGTTATGCCAAATTTTTACCTCTTCGTTTTTATAAGTCGGAAATACTGTTACCAAAAGGTCACGTTCTTTTCCATAAATAGTTCTATATTTTGAAGGACCAATTTGTATGTAATAAACATTAAATGTATTATGAGAGCTTTTTATTGTAGTTGTCCCAAATGATTTAGGAATTCCTTTTACTACGACTAGATCATCTATTGTAGCGGGTATGGATACAAATTTATTTATACCTATAACAAGACTTGCTATACCAAGTGGAACAGCGGTGAAAACAGCCCTCCAGTAATTAATCATTTTTATTTTGCTCATTTATTCTCAAATCTGGTTTTATATAAATTATATAACTCTTTATTTGTTTGCGCAAGCCTTTTCTTCATGTAAGTAATAAGTCCATTCCACACTTTAGATACTGTTAATATTCTTTCATTTATCTCTTTATCGGCAAATTATTTAAAGATTAGACTACAATCAATTACATTGCTTAACAATTTATAGGCTCCTATTAACTCATCACCATGAATCTCATTTATTTCCTGAATATCTGAGAGTAATAACAAATCCGATACGCTTTTCGTAAATAATAGTATTTGTAATATTTTACTTGCATACCCCTCTGCAGAAAGAACTCCTACACACCTACATAAAAAGCAGCTACTATTAATCAAATACTGGCCATTCCCTATTTTTTCCCAGTTCATCCTGATCGATAAGCCAGGCAAGTAAAATCCCTGGCATAGCAACCGTGTGTCCTTCAATTCCTATAAACGTACTTTTCGAACCCCAAAAATCCCCGCTCCTGCAGCTATGTTATCTGCAGGTTTAGAGTACGGGGATTTGCAATCCCCTTTTCAAAGCTACCTATATTATGCTCACAAACAATCCTTGGAAGATGCGAATTTTCTCTACTGCTCTATTGATGTTCTCTGGTTCCACAGTATTTCCTTTCGGCGCAAGTAGCTTAGGTAATTCATAGCAAGTGTAATGATGCGCCGATACCAAAACGACTCTACTACCCGGGGTGGCTCTCGCTTCGCTCGAATGCCCCGGGCTAAATTCATTTGAGCCTTACAGGCTCCGGTGTTTTTGCATTCAAAGAATTGATACCCTAAATATGATCAAAAAGGAAAGGGCAGTTGAGATCTCTCGTTCAACAGCAAACAATTACAATCAGAAAACCTTACATTCGTAATGAAATTTAATCGATTATTAGTTATTGCTAATAACTCCTATATAGCATGCCCCTTTTCATTCCTTACTCTTAGAATATCCTCGAAATGCCAAAACACCAGTTAAAACAACAAATACAACAACAACACCAATAATATATTCTTTACCCCAACGATTATCAACCACTCTTAAAAACCTCCTTATTGCCTGGCTGCCGGTTGATCCTCCTTTTTCGAAAACAATGGTTTCATAGCGGAATAACAAAAACAATAGTAATGCTAAAAATGACACAAATCCAACCATATGGTGTTTCCATAGGTTATTATTAACTTTCCTGTTCATATTCAAAAATAGCTTTATCGATCTCTTTTCTAATAGATTCTTTTTGGATGCTCGCCTTTAAATTAATAATTATCTGCTTCGTTATGCCATATTTGAGTAATCGTTTAAAATCAGTCACTGCAGCAGAAACAGATTCTAACATAAACCAGGGATTACAAACATCATCAAACTTGCACTATGATAGAGACTTTACAATCATTTCGGATTACTAACATATTCATAAACGAAGTGAATAAATCCTCCTACTCCTTACCTGTGGATGGTAAATCCAAAGGAGCTGCATATCTTGGACAGCCGGGTATCAATTATCACCGTTTTCCTTCTCCATGCTTAGCAAACTTAACTATACAGGTAAAATTCCCGGTTATTATGGCACATCCTATACCTATAAACACGATCCAAAAAGTTTTACATTTACAATAGGGAAACAATATTTCTCCATCTACAATCAATTGCTCAACACTATTATCTCCAGCATCAAACCTAATTTCAGCTTTTTTCCCTTTAACAGCTTTCTCCTTTAGTACTCTAAAGTATTTTTTCTCATAAATGTCATACCATTGATTATCGAAGAGTTCAATACTATAAGGGGATTTTTCCCAATACAATTTAGCAGATGTTATAACTCCTTCAACTTTGGGAAAATCATTAATTGTTTCCTTCAATTCCTTTATACCGTAAAAAACCATCAAAAAGCCCATAGGTATGAAAACAAATATTGATCTATAAAAGGAAGATCTAAGAAAAAATGATTCTTTGGTCATGCTATAAAATTACTAGTTACTTCCAAACTCTTTTACTTTTATTTCCTTGCTCAAAACTACTCCTTATTATGCTAACAAGCAATCCTGGATTGGATCTGATTTTTTGCACTTGCTCTTTTGTGGGTGGTTTATTCCACTCCATTGCATTTCGGCGCGGACAGCCGGGGTTTTCAAAGGAGCAATGGTGATGCGCCGATTCAAAAGGCCTCTCCTACCCGGGGTGGCACTCACTCCGCTCGTTTGCCCCGTACTAAATTCATTTGAGCCTTTCAGGCTCCGGTGTTTTTACATTCAAAAAGATCTAAACGCTAAATATGATCAATAAGAAAAGAGGGTGCCCTATTTTGGACACCCTCTTTTGATTAGGTATTGTATGGTGAGAAAACTTTAACTCAGTTTTTTGCCTTTGGGTTTTTCCCTGGCAATGGTTTCCTTGGTTTTCAAATCCAGTTTGGATTCCTTCTCCTCAGGTTGCTGAATTTCTTCAAATTTCTGAGTAGATGACCACTCGTAGTTGTATAATCCTCTCTGAAGAATTTCATCCTTTTTCTCCTGAGGAAGGTTATCGTAAGCAGCACGTCTCTCCTCTGCCTCTCCGCGCTTTTTCTCCTCTTCTTCAGCCTGAGCAGCATAGAAAACCTCTGCCTTACGGTTCTTCAGGAATGGAGTAGCTACAGCTGGGAACAATTCCAGTAACAACAACTCTTTTTCGTTCTCAGCTAGTTTCACACCTCCGAACTCTTCCAGAACAGGGTTCTCAGGAGCCTTGTAGTTGGCTACATCGTAATCGGTTGCTTCACGCTGACCACAAATCTTCTGACGGTACTCAGGATCGATATCGATTGGGGTTTCACCGTACTCCCCTTTCACCAGGTTGAAGAATTGGTTATTTACATTGGTATAAGGAGCTTTACCGGAGTTCACATCCAACACATAGTTCACAGCCTGCACTCCTACAATTTGTGAAGATGGAGTTACCAATGGAGGACAACCGGCAGCTACTCGCACCTCAGGAACTTTCTCCAATACAGTTGGCAACAGATCTTCCAAGCCAAGGGCTTTCAGCTGAGCCAGCATGTTGGTGTACATACCTCCCGGGATCTCTGCTTCCTTCACCTTCTCGTTTGGCTCAGGGAAGTTGAACCACTTTTCGATGGCATGACAGGTATTCAACAACTCCTCTTCCTTATCGGTCTTAGCCAATTCGATGGCCTTGTCGAACAATGCATCGATGTCAGCAGGCAGGTAGTCAGAAGTGATATCGAACTCACGTGGGAACATCTTGTAGGAGTCGAACTCAGCGATGCGGTCACGGATTCCTTTCAACTCAGCGTTGATCTTCACAACGGCATCCAAATCCACTCCGGTATCCAAACCAAGCTTGTCTGCAAAAATCTGGATGATTTCGAAGGCTGGAGCAGCAGGTCCACCGGCGAAATTCAGGATGTTGGTATCAACAATATCCACTCCGTTTACGATTGCCATCAGTACAGCACCCAAACCGTAACCTGGAGTACAGTGCGTATGGAAATCAATTGGCAGGTTCACCTCGTTCTTCAGACGCTTCACAATCTTACCTGATAGGGATGGAGGAATCAATCCAGCCATGTCCTTAACAGAGATCATATCGGCTCCTAAAGCTTCCATCTGCTTGGCCTTGTTCACAAAGTAATCCACATCGAAGATCTTCTTAGGCAATTTCTTACCAGAGAAAATTGCTTTGATTCGCTGCTTGCGGGTGAATTTAGGATCCACAGTGTAACATACGGCACAGTCGGCAATACCTCCCGCTTCCTTAATGTACCTGATGGTGGTTTCCATGTTCTTCACGTCGTTCAAACAGTCGAAGATACGCATGATACCCAAACCGCTCTTCACCGCGTTCTTGTTGAACCCTTCAATCACTGACTCTGGATATGGACTGTATCCAAATAGGTTACGCCCACGAGAAAGAGCAGTCAGGTATGACACGTCTCCAATTTCTTTCTTGATGGATTCCAAACGGTACCATGGATCTTCGTTCAGGTAACGCATCACGGAATCAGGGATCGCTCCCCCCCAAACTTCCATTGCATAGAAGTTAGCATCCTTATAGTATGGTAATACTTTTTCAATTTCGTGCTGAGGTACACGGGTTGCAAACAGGGACTGCTGACCATCCCGTAGGGTCAAGTCACGGATCTTCAATTTGCGGGTTCGCTTGATTTTTGCTCTTTCTTCAGCAATCATCTTGCGGTTCTCCTCACGTTGTGCTTCAAACTCTGCCTTCCGCTTTCCTTCCAGATAGCCCTTGGCCACCATTGGAAACAGCTCCAGCAACATGTATTCCTTGTCGTCCTTTGCCAACTTCACATCTCCGTAGAGAGGTAGCGTTGGGTTTTCGGGAGCAAGGTATTTACTTACATCGTAATCTTCTCTTTCCGGGTTTCCGGTGATCTTCTCACGGAATTCAGGAGCGATTTCAATCGGAGTAGTTCCGTACTCTCCTTTTACCAGACTAAAGAACTGGTTGGACACGTTGGTGTAGAACGGACGTCCGGAGTTCTCGTCGATTACACAGTTTACGGCCTGTACTCCTACGATTTGAGAGGAAGGGGTAACCAATGGGGAACAACCAGCATCCAAACGTACCACTGGTACCACCTCCAACACTCTCTCAAGCAGGGTTTCCAAACCTAAAGTCTTCAACTGGTTCAGCATGTTGGTGTACATACCGCCAGGGATCTCAGCCTTCTTAACCATTTCGTTAGGGGCTGGGAAGTTGAAATATTTTTCGATTGCATGACAAGCAGTAAGCAGCTCTTCTTCCTTATCGGCTTTGGCGTACTCAATGGCATCATCGAACAACTTGTCGATTTCAGCTGGTAGCTTGTCCTTGGTAATATCAAATTCAATTGGGAACTGCTTGTAGCTGTCTACCTCAGCCAAAGCATTCATACGAATCTCTTTCAGTATCTTGTTGATCTCAACAACCACAGCAGGATCACCATCCAGTTCGATGCCCAGCTTCTGACAGAACAGGTAAACCAGTTCGTAAGCAGGAGCAGCCGAACCACCGGCAAAGTTCATGATATTGGTATCAATAATATCAACACCGTTCACGATAGCGGTCAAAGCAGATGCCAAACCGTAACCAGGAGTAGAGTGAGAGTGAAAATCAACAGGAATGCTCAACTCTTCCTTAAAGCGACGGATAATTTGTCCGGCACGGGAAGGAGAAGCCAATCCGGCCATGTCTTTCAATGAAATCATGTCGGCTCCCAGGGCCTCCAATTTCTTGGCCAAATTCACAAAGTAATCAAGGTCGAAGATCTGGTCAGGCAGGTTCTTTACAGTTAATCTTTTGCGATCTTCTTCTTTCTCAGGAAATTTGGAATCAACAGTATAACATACAGCGCAATCGGCCATACCACCAGCAGCTTTCACATACTTAATGGTAGACTTCATGTTCTCGATATCGTTCAGACAGTCGAAAATACGCATGATCCCCAAACCAGACTTTACTGCCTGTGTGTTAAATTTCTCAATCACCGACTCAGGGTATGGGCTGTATCCGAAAAGGTTTCTACCACGAGATAGAGCAGTCAGCTTAGAAACATCACCAATCTCCTTCTTGATCGACTCCAATCGGTACCACGGATCCTCATTTAGGTAACGCATCACAGAATCAGGTACTGCACCACCCCACACTTCCATCGCATAGAAATTAGCCTTCTTATACAAGTGCAATACCTTTTCAATTTCAGCCTGTGGCATTCTGGTTGCAAACAGAGACTGCTGTCCATCTCTCAGCGTAAGATCTCTTACTAATAGTTTCCTTGTTTTCATAAACCCTGACTTATTAAAAAAATTACTCTAATTACTAGTTGAGGGTGTCCTTTTGACTTTACGGAATCAAATATAGAAACAAATTTTTATTAGAGAATTAATTCTTTATTTATATTAGTATGTTGTACAATATCTGACAGTAATGACAAAAGTCATACTTCAAATTAAAGAATAAGTTCTCTAATACTTCTATCTTGAGTGTGCAAACGTTGGAAGAAATTGCTATCCAGATATTACAAAACAGAGTTTCCTCCTTCTATTCAGCCACTTACCGAGTTTTTGATCAAAACTACCACAACTTAACGACTATTTCTTTTTGTTAATCATGACGACATAGATCAAATTGTATGAAAAGGTTTTCGAAAGAAACACATGTCCTACAACATATTTTATGAGACTATTTTCATCTTGTCTGGAAAATCCATTAAATAAGAAGTAAACCTAAACCTTGCTTTATCTACTAAAAAGGACTTTCAAAACAGAATTAATATCATTATTCAACCATCAAAAGGACTAATTTACTCCCTGATTCCTCAATATTCATTACATTTACACTCTCTAACAGGGGAATTCCCCAAAGAAAGAATTTGAAACGTGAGCATAATAGGAAAATACGCTGACCTAAAAGTGGTTAAGCTGGTAGACTTCGGGGTATACCTGGAGGGAGAGCATGAAGAGGTAATTCTACTTCCCAACCGGTACGTTCCCGGAAAGGTAAACATTGATGAAAAGATACATGTTTTCATTTATCGTGATTCGGAAGACAGATTGATAGCTACAACAGAAAAACCATATGCCACAGTGGGAGATTTTGCTTATCTACGTGTAAAATCGGTCAATCAAATGGGGGCATTTCTGGACTGGGGGCTTACCAAAGATTTAATGGTTCCGTTCAGCAACCAAAAGGTTAAGATGGAAGAGGGACGAAGCTACCTGGTGTATGTATACCTTGACGAAACAACGGGAAGAATTGTAGCGACAGCAAAATTAAACAAAGTAATTCTTTCGGAAGACCTTCAATTGGAGGTTGGGCAGGAAGTAGATGTTCTTGTTGGACACCGCGGCGAATTAGGCCATGTGGCTGTAATCAACAATGCCGGATTGGGAATGATCTATAAGAATGAGATTTTTGGTCCCATTCGCGAAGGGGAAACCCGTAAAGCCTATGTTAAAAAAATCCGTCCCGACGGGAAAATTGACTTAAGTTTGCAAGCACAGGGCTACCAAAAAGAAATACCGCAAGCTAGCGACAAAGTTCTGGAATTGCTGAAAGCCGAAGAAGGATTCTTACCCTTGAATGACAAAAGTTCTCCGGAAGCCATCTACGAATTGCTTCACATGAGCAAAAAGAATTTCAAAAAGGCAATTGGTCTGCTCTACAAAGAAAAAATAATAAAGATTGAATCCACTGGAATTTATCTCAACCCAAATAAAAACCACTAACTAATTCTAAACCATGAAGAAATTTAAAGCGACAAGTCTGGCACTGCTTTGCCTTATGGGAATAGGGTTTTCTCAATCATCCGCAGCTCAGGACAAATCGGATTGGCAAAACGGTGTACCAGAAGGTTGTACCACCATTACAGTAGGCAAAAAAGCCTCCTTCGACGGATCAGTAATTACGTCACACACCGATGATAGCCACCGCACCCGTGCATGGATGGATATTACACCCGCCCAAAGTTATGCTAAAGGCAGTATGTTTGGCTTGTACGAACGTACCGCATATGATAGCTTACGCATGCCGACCTACAAGCATACTAAAATTGGTGAGATTCCGCAAGTGAAAAACACTTACCAGTTCGTAAATACTGCCTACCCTTGTATGAACGAAAAGCAGTTGGCCATTGGTGAATCGACTTTTGGTGGCCGTGAAGAATTGTTCTCAAAAGAGTGCTTGATCGACTGCCAACGTCTTCAGCAATTAATGCTTCAACGCACCACCACTGCCCGTGAAGCCATCAAGTTAGCAGATGAACTATTGAAAAAATATGGCTGGAGAGATTACGGTGAGTGTTTGACTATTGCCGACAAAAAGGAAGTATGGCACTTTGAAGTAGTAGGTCCAGGTAAAGGAAAAGTAGGCGCCATTTGGGTCGCACAACGAGTACCTGACGGTCATGTTTCCGTGAATGCCAATGCCAGTACAATTAAGGAAATCAAACTGGAGGACAAGGAGCATTTTATGGCATCCGAAAACATTTTTAGTGCAGCACAGGAAAATGGATGGTGGAAACCGGAAGACGGAACATTCCGCTGGAATGAGGTATATGCTCCCAAGAGCCGTCACTCCCTTGCATCACGCAGACGTGAGTGGCGAGTGCTTTCAATGGTCGCTCCCTCTCTAAACCTTGACCCCAACGATACCAACTACCCATTCTCTGTTAAGCCAGATTCCTTAGTGACCATGGACAAACTTGTAGAAATTTTCAAAGATTACTACGAGGGAACTCCTTTCAACTTTGTGAAAAACATTAAACAAGCCGACAAGGATGGAAAAGAAGTAATTTCACCATTCGCCAACCCCTTCATGCCTTATGGCATGAACCGTCTGTTCCGCGTAAACGGTGGATGGGGTGAGCTGGGCGAACGCACTATTGCTCGCTGGTACACCATGTACGCAACAATTATCCAATGTCGGGACTGGCTACCAGATGAAGTAGGTGGTGTTGTTTGGCTTGCTCAAGACAATGTAGCTACTTCCATCTATATCCCAGTGTATGCTGGAACAACGGATTTGGCTGAAAGCTATAAGGTACCAGGGCGTCGAACTGGATATTCCCGTAAATCTGCATGGTGGGCTTTCAACCGCCTGAGTACATTGACTGCTCAACGTTGGGGAGACATGCGTCACGATGTTGATGCTGCCTTTGTTCCAATGCAGAAACGATTCTTCCAAGAACAGGCCGAAATAGACAAGCAGTACATGAACCTGAGCAAAAGAAAGCGTAAGGAATTCCTTACAAAGCGCACTATCGATCTGGGAAATCAGGTTGTAGAGAAAGCCTGGGAAGTGGGTGACGGCTTATGGAACAAATACGATGAAAAGTTCTAACCCATTAAAATATTGATAAAAAAGCAGCTCTTTTGAGCTGCTTTTTTTTATCCCTTCTTTTTAGTTAATAGAATCAACTTTAATACTAAAACCGGTAACAGATTTTGTTTTACGAAACAGATTAAAAAATACTCTTATTCCTTCAGCTACAGAACTCTTTTCTTCGATTACGAAACACCTGTTGTTCCTAAAACACCTTAAAAAAGTAAATTATAATAAAGAAAGTCTGGCACCCTAAAAAAGAAGAGCTTCCTGATCACATTTATGATCAAAAAGCTCTTCATTATATCTTTTTCTTCTCCCTTCCAGCAAAAAAGGGAGAACCAGACTTTACAATTTAAGCTACCTTACGAACCAATTTTTGTCTTCAATTTATGCAGTTCACGAGCTAAAGTCTGCTCACGCTCCAAAGCCCATTTTCGGTGCTTATCAAATTCTTCCCGGGTATCCTCAAGACTCTGTTTGGTACTAACAGTAACCGCATTGCTTCGCTTAAATAAAAGAAAACAAATAATGGCTAACGCAAGTAATCCTCCGGCAATTGTCCACATTAAAGCATTGTAAGCAGATTTTTCCATCAAAATACCGAAAAAGGCAACGCTATTCTTCTCCTTCGATACTTTTGCCAACTGATCTTTCACCTCCATCAACTGCTCCTTTAAAGAATTGATCTCATTGGTTTGAGTAGCAATTTTATCTTCAGCTTTCTGTAAATTCTTATCAGCCAAATTCAAAGTATCACTCACATTGGCCTTTAACTTGTTCAACCAATGAATTTTTACAACTTTGTAATCCTCATAACGATTGGATTTCTTAATCACATAATCAAACTGACTACTAACAGTACCGCTATCCAAAGACAGTTTCACCTCTGGCTTTGCAACTACTTTCCGTTGAGTTGCTGTCTTTTTAACTTCTGACTTTTCAGTCGTCTGAGGCTGTTGCTTTTCACCCTGTACTTCCTGTGCTACAAGTCCATACGAAAGAAACAATCCAGAAATCAGCAACAGTAGTAATTTTTTAATCTTCATTTCCATTTATCTTAGTTGTAAAATTATATTTCTTATTCGATAAAGGTAACGTTACCTATCCTTTTTAATTGCATAATTAAACAATTTTTCTTTCGGAAATAACAAAAAAAGAAATCGCACCCTGACAAGCATCCTCTCAACCAAAACACTTTTTGCATGCCACTCCCAAAATCGCTCCCGTTTCACCTGTTATTCCCAGATACAATTCCACCTCCCAGCTATTCTCAAATTTGATTACCCTCATTAACAACAGCCAACATCAACCTTATATATCAGAGCTTTGCATAAAACAAAATTATCATTACACCCTTCTACTAAAGCATAACCTAAATTTAACAAAACTTGAATTAATTGAAAAATTTCTTTTTAGGATCCACCTTAACTTATTCAAAAAAAAGCATTGCCTTTTGATCGAATAATTCTACCTCTCTAATCTACTCGCAAAGAAGCCACTCTTTTTATTTAGATTTATTTAAATTATTCATTACCTTTAGTTGGATTCTTTACTAACTAGAACTCCAAACAAATAAACATTCAGCAATATGAAAAAGACAATAGTCCTGACCTTACTGATAATGCTCCTGGGCTTCTCCTCTCAGGCTCAAAAATCTTTATACGATTTTAAGGTAACCACCATTGACGGAAAACCATTCGACCTATCCCAACTGAAAGGAAAAAAGGTACTGATAGTGAATACAGCCTCCAAATGCGGATTAACACCACAATACAAGGACCTGGAGAGTCTTTACAAACAATACAACCAGAACAATTTTATTATTATTGGTTTTCCCGCAAACAATTTCATGAATCAAGAGCCAGGCTCAGACAAAGAAATAAAAGAGTTCTGCTCAAAAAACTATGGAGTATCCTTCCCAATGATGTCAAAAATATCTGTAAAGGGCAAAGATATTCATCCCTTGTATAGTTGGTTGACACAGAAATCACAAAACGGCAAAATGGATTCCAAAGTAAAATGGAATTTTCAGAAATATTTAATCGACGAAAAGGGACAGTTGGTAGACGTTGTTTTCCCAAGAGAAAAACCCACAAGCGACAAAATTGTAAATTGGATTACCAAACAATAGTTATCTCCAGCCAATAAAGAAATAGTGCCTGAAGTTAAAACAATTTCGAAAACCTTAAATAGTCCAACGAACCTAAAATTCTCTCTTCAATTATCCGGATTGAAATAATTACAATTTTAATCCTGTTTTTAATTTTTCTTCATTCTTCTTTTTAGAGATACAGTTTTTAGTTATCAAGAGGGGTATCTCAGTTCTTTATTCTCATTTGGACAGAAATTTTGTTAGATTTGAAGACTTCTAACCAAGGAAAAAAAGAAACACATGAATAGAAGAGGTTTTGCCAGCGACAACTTCTCGGGCGTACTTCCCGAAATAATGGAGGCCATGCAAAAGGCCAACAACGGACATGTGATGGCCTACGGAGGCGATCCATACACACGGGCAGCAATTGAAAAATTCCGCGAGCTTTTTGGATCGAACATTGATGTTTATTTCACCTTTAACGGAACCGGTGCCAATGTAGTAGGCCTTTCCGCTTTAACACAATCCTATAATTCCATTATTTGTCCCACTACCGCCCATATTCAGGTTGATGAATGCGGAGCTCCGGACAAATTTACCGGCTGCAAACTCATTCCCATTGACACTCCCGATGGAAAACTAACTACAGAACTCATTAAAACCCAGCTTCACGGCTTTGGTTTCGAACATCACTCACAGCCCAAAGTTATTTCAATCACTCAGTGTACAGAATTGGGAACCGTATACACCCCTGATGAATTGAAAGCAATTTGTGATTTGGCCCATGCCCACGATATGTTTGTACACATGGACGGAGCAAGAATTGCCAATGCTGTTGTCAGTCTTGATGTGGATATTCGTGATATTACAACCCATGTTGGAATTGATGTACTTTCCTTCGGGGGTACGAAAAATGGAATGATGTACGGTGAAGCTGTTATTTTCTTCAACCCGGAATTATCAAAAAACACAAAATACATCCGAAAGCAAAGCACACAACTCTGTTCCAAAATGAGATACATTGGGGCACAATTTGAAGCCTTATTGACAAATGACTTATGGCTCAAAACAGCCAAACATTCCAACAAAATGGCCAAACTTTTGGAACAAGAAGTAAAAAAGCTACCCAATGTAAAAATTACGCAAAATGTGGAAGCCAATGGAATCTGGGCTATTCTTCCCAAAGACAAAATAGAGAAACTTCAGGAAAAATATTTTTTCTGGATCTGGGATGAACACCAGGGAGAAGTTCGATGGTTGTGCTCATTTGATACTACAGAAGAGGACATCTACGGTTTCGTAGAACTATTGACCAGGGAATTAAGCCCTTCGCAAATTTCGTAACCGAATAAAAATCCTTTTTACTTAATGTAAAAGGGATTTTTTAATTTTTATCCCAGACTTTTCTTAATCATATCCCTCTTAAAAACAGAAAACCATCGCCGAAACGATGGAATTCTTACACAAACTATGAAAAAATTAAGGACGTTTACAAGGTAAACATATTTCAACCTTAATTCTGAATACACTTTACAATCCCCGAAAAAGGCTTTATCTATGGGAGTTTTGAGATCTACTCAAGTTTTTTATCAATATAAAAAATTGGTAAAAACAGCATAAACCTTTTCCTCATCTAAGTTAGAAAACATAAGCACAACAAGCAAAAGATTTAGAATATTTAATTTCTACGAAGATATCGTAAACCCTCCTTCCAAAAAATTTTAATTGTTTATCTTTGCCAAAAATTCGATGAAATGGCCTTTTTACACGATAATTATTCTCTAAAACAATACAATACATTCGGTATTGATGTTACTGCCCGTTACTTTTTTGAATTTCAAGAGGTAGCCGAAATCCAACAATTCCTAAAGGACAATCCCATTCGTGACACCAATTACCTAATTTTGGGAGGTGGCAGCAATCTGTTGTTCACCGAAGACTTTGACGGTTTGGTAATCCATCCGAAAATTAAAGGTATTGAAATTGTTCGGGAAGATGAAGACCATGTATGGGTAAAAGCTGGAGCTTATGAAGAATGGGATGATTTCGTTGCCTGGAGTGTAAACAATCAATACAGTGGCATTGAGAACTTAAGTTTGATCCCTGGAAAAGTAGGGGCTACACCTGTTCAAAACATAGGAGCTTACGGAGTCGAAGTTCAGGAGGTAATTACAGAAGTAGAAGCCATAAGTATCGAAACCGGAAGTAGAGTTACCCTTTCAAACGCCCAATGCGAATTTGGATATCGTGACAGCATCTTCAAAAATGAACTAAAAAATCTTTTCATAGTTACCTCCGTCACCTATCAATTATCAAAAAAACCGAACTACAAAACCCATTACGGTTCTTTGTCCGGAGAGTTGGAAAACTATTCTGAAATCAACTTACAAAATATTCGGGAAGTCATCATTAAAATTCGTGAAAGTAAATTACCCGATCCCAAAGAAATTGGCAATGCAGGAAGCTTCTTCAAAAACCCGGTAATAGACACAGAAGTTGCCGGGCAATTACAAAAAGAGTATCCCAAAATCCCTCTGTATCCAGTTAATGGTGCTCACACCAAGGTGGCCGCAGGTTGGCTTATCGAACAATGCGGTTGGAAAGGAAAACAAATTGGCAACGCCGGAGTACATAAAGACCAAGCCCTGGTACTGATCAATTGCGGCAAGGCCACAGGTCTGGAAATCTCACATCTAGCCAATGAAATTCGAAAATCAGTAATCCTAAAGTTCGGTATAACCCTAGAAATGGAAGTGAATGCAGTTTAATTGCTCTGTCCGAAATTCAAAAAAAAGAGACAGGAACTATACTTTAAGTTTCTGCCTCTTTTTTTTTTTAAAGTATTTCTTTATCGATAGATGCGTTCTTTGTTTAGAGCATTTTGATATTTTCGAGCATTACGATTGTGCTCCTTTAAAGTACGGGCAAATACATGGTACCCCGAAAAGTCAGGCTTGGCACAGAAGTACAAGTAACGATGTGTTTGATAATTCAATACAGCATCAATCCCGGTTATTGAAGGTTGACGAATTGGACCGGGGGGCAGACCTCTGTACTTATAGGTATTGTAGGGAGAATCTATTTTTTTGTGCTGGTTCAAAATCCTGCGAATGGTAAAATCTCCCAAGGCAAACTTTAGAGTTGGATCAGCTTGCAGCCTAATTTTCCGCTTAAGCCGATTAACGTACACCCCCGCCACCTTAGATTTTTCATCATTCATTATCGTTTCCTCATCAACAATAGAAGCAAGCACTCCAATCTCCTTGGGAGATAGTCCCACTTTCTCCGCCTTTTTCAACCTGTTCACACTCCAAAAGGCAAGGTATTCCTTATACATTCGTCTAAAAAAACCGTCTGCATTAATATTCCAATACACCTGGTAAGTATTGGGAATAAACATCCCAATTGAACTTGCTGGGGTAAATCCATACTGACTGAGATAATCCCCATCTTTTAAATAATTCAAAATCGTAACCGAATCAGGTTCAATCTGGCTGGCTATTTTCCCCGCAAACTCTTCTACAGTTCGGGTATTGTTAAAGGTGAGACTAATGGGTGTTTGCATCCCGGAACGAAGTAGATTGACCAGAACATTGTTGCTCATCCCATCTACCAAAAGATAACGGCCCGCATGGATATGACTGGCATAATTCTTTTTTTCCATGACCCATTGAAGAGATCTTTTGTTTCGAATCCAACCATTTTGTTCCAAAGAATCCAATATTTCGGGAATTTCGGCACCAGTTCGAATAAAAAGAAAACTTTTCTTTTTTCCATCCAAATCAACATTTGCACTGTAAATATCCCGATACAGCATAAACAACTTGGTGCCCACCACCAAAAATAGAATCATTAAGACAAGTAGTATCGATTTCCAAATACGAGAACTAATCCCCTTTAAACGAAATAGATTTATCATAGCTAACTGTTAGATCAATGTAAATTTCACACAATAGGTCCTTCACAAATATACAATAAATATAAAGTTTGCACCGGGCTCGTCAAAATCCTGCTTCGAAAAAAACATGAATCATTATGAAGAACAAATTAGAAAGACCTTTGGACTCTTCTGCTAAAAATTATATCTTTGGAGTCGTTTTAAAATTCCAGTGAATATAATGATGATTTCATCAAATTTTGACAGCGGAAATATTGAGGTTGTTGACAGCTCCAATTTTCAAGATATACAATTGAGGATTCCACAAGACAGCAATGCGGAATTCTTTCAATGGTTCCATTACAGACTTCAGGGCGCTCAAGGAGAATCCTGTAAAATGCGCATTTTAAATGCCTCCGAAGCTTCCTACCCCGAAGGGTATGAGAACTATAAAGCCGTAGCCTCTTACGACCGTGAAACTTGGTTTAGAGTACCTAGTAGCTACGATGGAAAGGAATTGGTAATTGAGCATACACCAGAGTACAACTCAGTGTACTATGCCTATTTTGCCCCATTCACATACGAACAACATTTGAACTTGGTTCATGCAGCTCAGATGTCTCCGGAATGTGAACTTCAGACCATTGGAAAAACTGTTGAAGGTCGTGATATTGACCTTTTGGTAGTAGGAGAACCTGAAGAGAGTAAGAAAAAAATCTGGGTAATTGCCCGTCAGCATCCCGGAGAATCGATGGCCGAATGGTTCATGCAAGGCTTCATCAATAGAATTCTGGATGAAGATGATCCTGTTTCCCGCAAACTTTTGGAGAAAGCGGTTTTTTATCTTGTTCCAAATATGAACATTGACGGTAGTATCCACGGAAACCTTCGTGCCAACGCTGCCGGAGCAAATCTGAACCGGGAATGGGGAGAACCTTCCCTGGAAGAAAGCCCTGAGGTTTATCATGTAAGACAAAAAATGGATGAAGTTGGGTGCGATTTGAATCTGGATATTCATGGCGACGAAGCCCTTCCCTACAATTTCATATCAGGGATTGAAGGAATTCCTTCGTTTGATGATCGATTGAAAGACCTAACGGAAACATTCATCAATTCATGGCTCGCAGCAAGTCCTGATTTTCAGGATGAGCACGGATATCCAAAGAATGAACCCGGAAAAGCCAACTTGCTTATCTGTTCCAAACACATTGGAGAACGTTTCAAATGTCTGTCACTGACAATTGAGATGCCATTTAAAGACAACGATAATCTTGCTGATCCTGAATTCGGATGGTCCGCAGAACGCTCTGAACTATTTGGAGAATCTGTACTGCACCCAATCCTTCAGGTGGTAGACAAACTAAGATAATAAAGATATATACGCTAGGTATATTACTCGAGAAAGCCCATGCCTAAGCTTCCGTAGGTGTGGGCTTTTTATTTGCTTTAACTTCTGCTGCATATCTCCCTTTTCATTTCTAGTAAAAACTAGTCCCTTAACCATTTATAACTATCTTTACACTGTAGATTATTTAAGCACAAATAATGCTTTAAAGATTAATTTCACGCATTACAACAAGTATTCTACCAGATGGCTAAGGCCTAAATAGTCCCTAGTTATTAGATAAAAGACGCAATGACAATGACATCTGACAACAAACCAAAAATAAGACTAAATAAGTTTATTAGCGATACGGGAATCTGTTCCCGAAGGGAAGCGGACAAGCTAATTGATCAGGGAAGAGTTACTGTAAATGGTGCTCAACCTGAGATGGGTACCAAAGTGAGTTCCGATGATCTTGTAGCCATTGATGGACAAGCTATAAAGGCGAAAGAAAAACCGATTTACATTGCTTTTAACAAACCGGTAGGTATTACTTGTACAACCGAACTTCATATTAAAGGGAATATCATTGATTATATAAATTACCCAAAAAGAATTTTTCCCATCGGCCGCCTGGACAAACCTTCCGAAGGCCTAATCTTTCTTACAAACGACGGAGATATTGTAAATAAGATTCTTCGTGCAGGTAATAATCATGAAAAGGAATACTTAGTTAGTGTTGACAAGCCAATAACAGAGGACTTTATTCGAAAAATGGGAAATGGTATTCCTATTTTGGATACAGTCACAAAAAAATGCTTCGTTAAAAAGGAAAGTAAATTTAGCTTTCGGATTATCCTAACCCAGGGACTAAACCGACAAATCAGAAGAATGTGCAGCTACCTTGGCTACAATGTTACCAGGTTGAAACGTGAACGCATCATGAACATCAATCTGAATAAGATTCCTGTTGGCAAATGGCGATATTTAACTCAAGAAGAGATGAACCAAATCAACCGAATGGTTTCTAACTCTGTAAAAACAGAAGAGGCATCACGAATAACAAAACCGGCTAAAAAATCCAGAAGAAGGTAGAGTTTCAATCATCACCCGCCCCAAAAGAATTTTAACACATACTTATTTGTTAAGAACACACCCCCTTTACAGAAAGAGCCAACTATTACTCTATTTTGCAAAGGGGGTGTAAATATTTAAAACAACTCTACTTTTCCTCCCGGAAATAAAGTTTATAGTAATTCAAATCTCGAGCGGTATCGTACCCCTTCTCAATAAATTTACGCTGTCCGTGAATATATACATGAAAGTTCTTATCCAGTTTTAAGATGTGCTTAAAGAATCTTTTTTCATCCTTAACTGCATCATTACTGATCTGAAAATCATCATTAACCTGCACGTCCCGATCATTCTGATAGTATTCCTTATACTCGTCGAAAGCTTGGATCACCTCAGGTTGTTCAATAACTTCCTGCTTGAATAGATCCTCATTGAACTCCTTTTTATCGTTAAAAAAGTTAATGGATTTATTCATCATATCTATCTGATCGGCTTTGCCAACCTCATTCTCATCATTGTACACTTCCTGAACAAAGCCCTTACACATGTTCAGATAGTTCTGTGTATGGTAAAAATCGTCTTCCCTTAATTTTAATCCCAGGAAGTCATCCTTCCAGTACAATGCCTCGTTGTTCTTATTGGTAGCATCCACAATACAAACCTTGTAGCCACTTTCCTTTTCCGTATTAAAAATTAAGCAACCCTTATCGAGTTTTTTGATGTTTATGCCATTCTCACAACCTAGTTCATAATTCTCCTGGTGATGGTAAACCTTCAAAAAGGTATCCTTATTTTCCGATTTAAAAATCCCTAAGGCCTCACAAACCTCCCCATCAACAACACAACCTGAAAAGCTCACCAAATAGAACTCCCCTCCTTTAATATTGGGATGATTTGATTTTTCGAAAAGATGAACTGCAATGTTGGTAGATTGATCGTAAAAACTATCCGAATTATCAAAATACTCCGTGGCATAACAATACACCTCATTCATATCAAGCCCGGATTCGTGATGAAAATTAAAAAATTCTTCCTTTTTAAAAGAGGAAAGAAAATATTTCATCAACACTTCCTTCACCGTTTCATCCTCTAAGCGAATTTCAGATTTGGAAAGATTCAAGGCTTCCTCATTGTGCTTATTCCCTACACTATGAACCACAATCCGATCCAGACTAATTTCATCAAAATTAAACATATTATATAGCTTTGAATTGGAGTATTAAAGATAAATACTTTGCGAAATAAAAGAAGCGCAAAATTCATAAAAAAGAAGGAGAATAAAAAGGTTGTGTCCAAAAATACGTCTCCTTCCTCCTTTTTCATTGGAATTTCGCCTCGTAATGCTCTTTTTATTGAGTAGGGAATTAACAATTTCCCTTTCCAGACAAATTTCCTTCATCCCATAGAGCTACATACCAAAAATCCCACACAAGAAAATCTTATATGGGACTTTTTTCCTGTCACAAAAACAATCACTAAACTTTGGGATGAGTATAGAATATTTTTGTTGCAACCTTCCATCCCTCCTTAAATTTATACAAGGACATGAAATCAGTATAAATATGCCGTTCATGCCGATAGATTTCCACAATGGCTACGGCTGCGTTCCCACTGATATGAATGTCGGTAAATTCGTAACGTGTTTCTTTCCGCAAAGGCCCGGGTTTGTCATTGAAATAATCAACCCAATATTGAATGGGTAACTTTTTAATAGAATCAGCACGACGATTATAGATAACAATATCACAATGAGAATGCCAACCTTTCTTTATGGCCTCCGAATCCCCAATATTAAATATTCCATCCACATAAGCCTCTACTATAGCCTTTTTAATTGCCTCTGCTTCCACATCTTTCTGTGCAAGCAAAGTTGATACATTCATTAGAATAAATACAGATATTAAGACAACTTTTTTCATATAAGAAACATTTTATAATTAGACAATTGATTTGCTTTCACTTCTACTAATTACTTCATTGACGAATATCGTAGGATTGGCTTTAGGAAAAAAAAAGAATCGACAGGGAACTCCGAAAAGTAGACAGGGAACTGTTTGCTGAAAACAAATGTCGTTTACCCTCTTTTTGAGTAGTTCAGCGCTGTATATCCTACATTTACCGAGTAAACAAGCAGAAAATAGGAATGCATCATAATATCACCTATTTTTATTGACTATAAAGCATGTGAAAGCAAGAATTTTCTCTTTTCAATTAATAAAAACTTATGCTTGAATACTCTTTTCCCCCGATATTTGTAAAACGCAAATACCTCACCCATCTGCTTTTCTGGCTGCTATTTACAGCTCTCTACACCTTTGTCTACGGAAGCATTGGCGGACAGTATCTCATCAAATTCATACATACTCTTCTCCTGCTGCCAGTTATGTTGTCGGCAAGTTACTTTACAGTTTATGTTTTAGTCCCCAAATTGCTGGTGCGAAAACGCATCCTGCTTTTTCTTCTCGGTTTCCTCCTATCTGCATTAGTGTTTTCTGTGCTACAACGAACCTCCTACAAATACTTCATCATCCCAATTTGTTACCTGGATGCCATGGTCACGGAATTTTATATGCCAGGCCAAATCCTTCGGGAATTCATTCGTGTATATGCGGTGGTAAGCCTATTTGCCACCCTAAAATTCATGAAACAGTGGTTGGAATCAAATCGAGACAATCAAATATTGACACAAAAGAATCTGGAATCGGAATTAGCTCTCTTAAAAGGACAAATTCATCCGCACTTCCTATTCAATACATTAAACAATCTTTACGCTTTGGCATTAAGGAAGTCAGACCAAACTGCCGAAGGAATTCTAAAACTTTCCTCCCTACTGGATTACATGCTTTACCAATGCAACGAGCCTTATGTGAGCCTGGAAAAAGAAATCGAACTTATAAAAAACTATATCTCCCTGGAAAGCTTACGTTACGGACATCGCTTGGAAGTAGACCTTGGAATTTCAGGAACTCAAAATTCAAAGCAAATTGCACCTATGCTTATCCTACCCTTTATTGAAAACAGCTTTAAACACGGGGTCAGCAAGAAATCGAAAAATAACCGGATTGTAGTCCGAATCAAAACTGAGGAAAAAAATTTCAGTCTACTGGTTGAAAACAGCAAATCGGATACACCAGTTAAGGATCACCATGGGTATACCAATGGTATCGGCCTGAAAAATGTGAAAAGAAGATTGGAACTGCTTTACCCCAACCAACACACATTGATAGTAAGAGAAGAAAAATCTGTTTTCAGAGTCGATCTGAAATTAAAAATTTCTAATACATAGGATTAAGAAGAAATTATTAGGGTTTTTATCCTTCCTGTTTTTTGTTAAATTTATTTTCTATCACTCAACAAATAAAAAAATGAAAACCAGATGCCTCATCATCGACGACGAACCACTGGCAGCCAGTGTACTGGAAAACTACATTCAAAAATTAAAAAACGTTGAATTGGTAAAAGTTTGTGAGGATGCATTGGAAGCTGTGAATCTTATCCATCAAAACAGAATCGACTTGATTTTTTTGGACATCCAAATGCCCGAACTCTCCGGACTTGATTTTGCAAAAAGTCTCAGCAATCCCCCATCCATTATCTTTACCACAGCTTATCGAAATTATGCAGTAGAAGGATTTGAATTGAACGCACTGGATTACCTACTCAAACCATTTGGTTTTGACCGTTTTCTGACTGCAATGAACAAGTATTACAAACTAAGATCACTGCCCCAGCAGGAATTCAATCAGTTATCCACTCCCGAAAAAACAGAAAAACACATTTTTGTTAAGGAAAACCGGAAAATGGTAAAAATATATCTTAAGGATATTCTATTCATTGAAAGTCTCAGCGATTACGTAAAAATCCATACCAAACAACGAAATATCGTAACCAAACAATTGCTTTGCTACTTTGAGCAAGAATTACCTTCAGATCAATTCTATCGCATTCATCGCTCCTATATCATTTCCCGTCCCCAAATTGAGGCTTATTCCAACCAACATGTTGAAATCGCAGGGAACAGCATTCCAATTGGTCGAAACTATAAGTTACGAGTACAGGAATTTCTCCCCAAAGTTTAAGGCAGACAATTCTATATAGAAGCTCTTGTCCTGCTTTCTAAATTATTATCGATAATTCTGCACCTAAATTCCATTACAGACAAATGAATCAAACAAGCATAATGTCTTCACCTATTCTCAAGTTTGCATAACAAGCTAATTCTACACAGGAAAGGACAAACATCCTTCTTTAGATCAATCCAAACCAACAATTCACTCTCTTTCAATGGGCCATAAAATCAAAACATTTTAATACATGAGGAAAATTGAGCCAGTAAGCGGTTTTTTTCCATCGGAAAGTTTCACCACATAGAAATAGGTAGAAGAGGGCAACTTATTACCGGAGTGCAACCCACTTATATTACTATGTCCATCCCATGAATTGTCGTAATGCTGTTTACTGTAAACCATATTTCCCCATCTGTTAAAGATTTGAACAGAATTGTTGGGATACTTTTCTATTCCTACAATTACAAATTTTTCGTTTTGACTATCCCCATTAGGCGTAAAAACCTCAGGAACAAATACCCTCAAGGGAACCACCTGTATGCTCACCTGGGCCCTGGCCACCAAACCGCCAGTATCGGCAACCTGATACACAAAAGTATTCTGACCAACATAATTGAACGGCGTATTGTAGACCAATTGCTGAAGCTCCTCTACACTTAGGGCATCATTCAAGGCAACGGAATTGCCGTTGGAATATACCACCTCCCCAAATTCAGGAAGTTTCAGAACAGTAACCTCCAATTCGTCCTCCTCCGGATCAAAAGGGGCAACAATATTCAGGGAATTGTTTTGGGAAGCTTCCTTAACAGTAATTGAATTGTCCTCCACTTGAGGTGCATCATTCACCGGATTTACCACGATATGCACAACTGAAGTAGCAGATTCTGCCGGAGTACCATCATCTTCCGCTTTATAAACAAAGCTATCTTCTCCAAAGAAATCTTTGTCAGGTGTATAAACAAAAGTTCCATCCGGGTTGATAACCAATTCTCCATGGGCAACATCCCGAATCGCTTTTGTCTGAATAAACAATCGATTGGATTCAACATCCGTATCATTCTCTAACAAATTCGCTCCGTAGAAAGTTTCATCCTCTGCTACTACTGCAAAATCTTCCTGTAAAACAGGTGAATCATTTACGGGAGTAATAACCAACGCAACTTCGACTTCATGACTCTCTGAAAATCCATCACTCACTGAATACGTGAAATCATCTGCTACAGATTCTCCTCCATCGTGTATATAGGTAAAGGAACCATTCTCCAACAATTCCAAACTTCCATGCTTCACCCCTTTTTTGAGAATGGCCTTTAGATTACCCTTTTCAACATCTATATCATTTTTCAATACACCTCCATCATTTACATACAAAGTTTCCCCTTCAGCTAATTCATATTGATCGGCCAAAGCAACAGGAATATCATTGATACTATTCACGGTAATAGTAAAACTTTGCTCCATGCTTCTGTCCACACCCCCATTAAGAACGCCGCCATCATCCTTCAACACAACTGTAACCACAGAAATTCCGTTGGAATTATCACCAGGAGTATAGCTAAGATTACCCTTCGCATCTACTTGAGGTTGCTCTGTAAACAAATCGGTATTTGAATTGCTTACCTCAAAATGGAGTTTCTGGTGTATTTCATTGTACGGACCTGCGGATATTTGGGAGGCCCATCCTTCCACAAACTGACTGCCCGCATCCTCCTCCAGAACCTGATCGGCTCCCTTTATAAATTGAGGTGAATCATTAACATCCAGAATCCGAACTTCAAAAGTTTGAGGTGCACAAACATTCTTACCCCCATAATATATTTCTCCATTATCCCGGAGAGTAACCTCTACTTGTGCAGAACCATGGGCATTCTCTGCAAGAGCAAAACTCAAATTTCCCAATACGTCAATTTCAGGTTGCCGGGTAAACAATTCGCTATTGTTATTCTTTACAATGAACTCTACCTCCTGATCCTGTTCACTTGCAGGTCCGGGAGTAATTTCCCTCGCCCAACCTTCAATCAACTGATTCCCCGCATCTTCCTTCACTTCAACATCTCCTTCCATAACAAATGAAGGAGGATCATTAACAGGTTTCACTAGAATCTCAAACACATTTTCCACGAAGGAAGCATCAGAACTGGTAGCTCTAATGGTAACGGAATGACTTATCCATTGTTCATAATCAATTTGAGAAGCATCAGCAAGAGTAACTACCCCGGTTTCACTTTCGATAGCGAAACGACCATTCGCATCATCAGTTAAACTATAGGTAATCACATCGCCATCGGCATCGGTAGCATTGGCTGTAATTCCAACAGAAATGCCAGGCTCGGGATGTTCAAAAAAACCATTCTCCTCCTCATCAATATCCTTCAAGTCAGTCACGGAAGAATCCGTATCTCCCGATGTTTCATCTTCGTTGCTCACCTGAACGGTAAAGGAAGCCTCTTCAAATGAACCATCGGTACTCAGGGCCTTCACTCTGATATCATGAGAGATCCATTGCTCGTAGTCAATCAAGCTTGCATCCATCACCGTAATCTCACCTGAAACCGCATCGATTTGGAAACGTCCCTCCGCATCATCAATCAAAGAATAAGATATCAAATCACCATCGGCATCACTGGCAAAGGCGGTAATCCCAACAAGATCATTCTCCTCTGCGTTCTCACTGATAATATCATCGCTACCATTGGAATCAAGAATTGCAGAAATTCGATGATCGGTGTCACCGGAATTTTCATCCTCGTTGCTTACCTGAACCGTAAATAAGGCTTCTTCAGAAGAGCCATCACTACTCAAAGCCTTCACCTTGATAGAATGAGAGATCCATTGCTCGTAGTCAATTAAACTCGCATTCAACACCGTAACCTCGCCTGAAACAGCATCGATTTGGAAACGTCCCTCCGCGTCATCAATCAAAGAATAGGATATCAAATCACCATCCTCGTCGTATGCATTGGCTGTGATATAAACCATATCCCCTTCAGATGTATTCTCACTAATTAAATTAGGAATATCATTCAAATCCTTCAAATCGGAAATATCATGATCGGTATCTCCCTGTTCTACATTCAGTACATCTATTACAAAAGCTTTGGACAACTCCGAATTATCCGAACTCTTTGCTTTCACAACAATGGTGTGCGAAGCCCATCGTTCGAAATCAATTTGAGAGGCATCAGCTACTGTTATTAGCCCATTTTCCGAATCAATTGCAAAGCGTCCATCCGCATCATCCACCAAAGAATAAGTTATCACATCCATATCCTCATCTGTGGCTTGTGCAATAATTCCAACAGAAGCCCCCGGCAAAACATTCTCAGAAACCTGATCCGGATCATCATTCACATCCTTCAAATCAACAATCGCATGATCCGTATCCCCCTGATTATTGTCCACATCAATCACCGCTATGGTAAAATTCTCATAGGCTTCCGAAAGATCGGTACTAACAGCCCTTACCCTAATAAGATGCGACTCGGCATTTTCAAAATCAATGCGTGTGGCATCCAGTACCGTAATTACTCCTGTGGTCGATGAAATTTGGAAGCGACCATCTGCATCATTTATCAAACTATAAGATACATAATCCCTGTCCTCATCAATGGCAAGTGCAGTAATCCCGACCTTTTCATCCTTCAAAACGTTCTCACTCACCTGATTCGGGCCATTGTCAGCATCTGATATCTGGGAAATCCAGTGATCGGTATCCCCATGTTCCCGATCCACATTAAGTACCTTGATGGTAAAATTGGCCTCACTTTGAGAACCATCCATACTCTGCGCCCGGATTCGGATCTGATGAGAAGGCGAAACCTCATAATCGATGCGTGTATCATCCAGAACGGTTACGACTCCTTTCTCCGGATCCACCTGAAACCTTCCATCAGCATCATTTATCAGGGAATAAATAATCTTATCACCATCCGCATCTGTAGCCAGGACCGTAATATTCACCTTACCGCCCTTTAAAATATTTTCACTGATAGAGTTTTCCAACTCATCCTCATCTACAATATCAGAAATCAAATAATCGGTATCGCCTTGTCCCGGCAAACTGCCATTTGCATCCCGAATCTCAATAGAGAAAACCATTTCGGAAAAAGATCCATCCGTACTTTCTGCCACCACTTTAATTGGGGCAAGGTGATTACTCATCCTGGTATCCTCATAATCAATGTTTCCAAGAACCGTTACGATACCATTCGAAGGATGAATTTGAAACCATCCATGGAAATCATCAGCAAGTCGATAGGAGACATCATCATCATCCGCATCACTGGCGAAAGCCGTAATTCCCACCGTGTCGCCTGCCTTTGCATTCTCATTTACCTGCTCGGCATTGGAATCCCTATCCTCGATGGCTGAAATTCGATGATCCGTATCTCCTCCGCCTGAAATTCCACCATCGGCATTCAATATCTTTATTGGAAAACTCCGCTCCGAAGTGCTCAAATCCGTACTGGTAGCAACAACGACAATAGCAGCCTCGTGATTGACTAATCTTATATCTTCATAATCAATATTCCCCAAAACACTCACAATCCCATTTGAAGGATCAATCCGGAACCAGCCATGGAAATCATCAGAAAGCTGATAGGATACAACATCCTCATCAGGATCGCTGGCAAAAGCGGTAATTCCTACAGGATCGCCTACAACTGCATTTTCATTCACCTGCTCCGCATTGGAATCCTTATCCTCAATAGCTGAAATCCAATGATCCGTATCTCCATTTCCTGAGTTTCCACCCTCTGCATTCAGAACCTTTATGGTAAAACTCCGCTCCGAAGTGCTCAAATCCGTACTGGTAGCAACAACGACAATAGCAGCCTCGTGATTGACCAAATTACTATCCTCATAATCAATGTTCCCCAAGACACTCACGATTCCGGAAATTGGATCAATTTGGAACCAACCATGAAAATCATTGGCTAGATGACAGGAAACCTCATCCCCATCAGGATCGCTGGCAAAAGCGGTAATTCCTACTGGATCGCCTACAACTGCATTCTCATTCACCTGCTCTGTATCGGAATCCTTATCCTCAATGGCTGAAATTTGGTGATCCGTATCTCCTCCGCCCGAAGTTCCGCCATCAGCATCCAATACCTTTAGGGTAAAACTCCGTACCGAAGTGCTCAAATCCGTACTGGTAGCAACAACTACAATAGCAGCTTCGTGGTTGATTAAATTCGCATCCTCGTAGTCAATGTTCCCCAAAACACTCACAATTCCGGAAGTAGGATCAACCTGGAACCAACCATGGAAATCATTGGACAAATGATAGGAAACAACATCCGCATCAGGATCGCTGGCAAAAGCGGTAATTCCTACAGGATCGCCTACAGATGCATTCTCATTCACCTGCTCGGCATTGGAATCCCTATCTTCAATGGCCGAAATCGGATGATCCGTATCTCCCCCGCCTGAAGTTCCTCCATCCGCATTCAAAACCTTTATGGTAAAACTTCGTTCCGAAGTGCTCAAATCAGTACTGGTAGCAACCACAACAATGGTAGCCTTATGGTTAACCAAATTCTCAGCCTCGTAGTCTATATTTCCTAAAACACTCACAATTCCACTAACAGCATCAATTTGGAACCAGCCATGAAAATCATTGGAAAGATGATAGGAAACAACATCCTTATCCAAATCGCTGGCAAAGGCTCTGATTCCTACAGGATGGCCTACAACTGCATTCTCCTCAACCTGCTCTGGATCCACATCCTTATCTTCAATAGCTGAAATCCGATGATCCGTATCTCCGCCTCCTGAAGTCCCTCCGTCTGCATTCAGAACCTTTATGGTAAAACTTTTTTCTGAGGTACTTAAATCCGTACTGGTAGCAATAACGACAATGGTAGCCTCATGATTCTCCAAATATTCATCTTCATAATCAATATTGCCCTTAACACTCACAATACCTGTAGTTGGATGAATTTGGAACCATGCATGGAAATCATTGGAAAGATGGTAGGACACTACATCTTCATCCGGATCGCTAGCAAAAGCCGTAATTCCTACAGGATCGCCTTCTTTGGCATTTTCATTTACCTCTTCGATATTGGAATCCTTATCCTCAATGGCTGAAATCCGGTGATCCGTATCTCCTCCACCCGAAGTTCCTCCGTCTGCATTCAAAACCTTTATGGTAAAGCTCCGCTCCGAAGTGCTCTTATCAGTACTGGTAGCCACAACGACAATGGTAGCCTCATGGTTGACCAAATTACTATCCTCATAATCAATATTTCCAAGAACAGTCACCACACCTGAACCGGAATCAATTTGGAACCATGCATGGAAATCATCAGAAAGATGATAGGATACTACATCTTCATCCGGATCGCTGGCAAAAGCCGTAATTCCAACCGGAGCACCGACTATTGCATTCTCATTCACCTGTTCGGCATTGGAATCCCTATCCTCGATAGCAGTAATCGGATGATCAGTATCTCCATTTCCCGAATTTCCACCCTCTGCATTCAAAACATCTATGGTAAAACTTTTTTCCGAGGTGCTTAAATCGGTACTGGTAGCAACAACTACGATAGTAGCCTGGTAATTGGTCAACCGTTCATCCTCGTAATCAACATTGCCTAAAACACTTACAATACCAGTCGTAGGATGAATTTGGAACCAACCATGGAAATCATTGGAAAGTTGGTAGGACACTACATCTTCATCAGGATCGCTAGCAAAAGCAGTAATCCCGACAGGATCTCCAACAACTGCATTCTCACTCACCTGTTCGGATTTTGCATCTTTATCTTCAATCGCAGAGATGGAATGATCCGTATCGCCCTGACCTGGAGTGGTACCATCGGCATTTCCGATTTCCACAGTAAATTCTTTGGAGGATTTGGAATCCGGACCACTTGTGGCAATCACCTCAAAAGTGGCTTTATAATCTACCAATCTTACATCCTCATAATCAACATTGCCATTCACTTTAACCACCCCGGTTTGTTCATCAATTGTAAACCAGCCCAAAATATCATTATTCAGACTATAACTAACTACATCACCGGGATCCGGATCGGTTGCAAAAGCCCAGATGTGCACCAAATCTCCAACTTTGGAATTTTCGCTAATCCGATTCTCAACCTTATCAATATCCTGAATCTCCGAGACCGTATGATCATCATCAATTACAGCATCCAAAACAGTAATCGCAAACAGCCTGGTACTGAATGATCCATCCGTACTTACTGCTTTCACTACAATATTATGGGAAGATGAATTTTCATGATCAATATTACTGTCATCCTTCACCTGCACCACTCCCGTTCCTTCATCAATCTTAAATCTTCCGCCGGCATCATCCAACAAAAAGTAGGAAACAGCATCCCCATCCGGATCGGTTGCATTGGCCTGAATATGCACAATTTCATTCTGCTTGCAATTCTCGTTGATCTCATTGGGAGCACTATCTACATCACTAATTTGTGAGACGGAAAAATCGGTATCTCCACCCCCGGGTGTATTCCCATCAGCATCCAGAACTTTAATTGTAAAGCTCTTTTCTGATGTACTTAAGTCCGTACTGGTGGCTGCAACAACAATGGTAGCCAGATGATTCACAAGCCTGGCATCCTCGTAATCGATATTTCCCAGAACACTGACAACACCCGTACCTGCATCAATCCGGAACCAGCCATAAAAATCATTGGTAAGTTGATAGGATACAACATCTTCATCCGGATCGCTGGCAAAAGCAGTAATGCCTACAAGATCTCCTACAACTGCATTCTCATTTACCTGATCGGTATTTTCATCCTTATCCTCAATACCGGAAATCGGATGATCCGTATCTCCTCCGCCCGTATTCCCCCCAGCCGCATCCAAAACTTTAATTGTAAAGCTCTTTTCGGATGTGCTTAAATCCGTACTAGTGGCAACTACTTTAATGGTGGCCTCATGATTAACCAGATTACCATCCTCGTAGTCGATATTGCCAAGAACACTTACAGTACCTGAAGTGGCATCAATTTGGAACCAGCCATAAAAATCATTGGTAAGTTGATAGGATACAACATCCTCATCCGGATCGCTGGCAAAGGCGGTAATGCCCACCAAATCACCTACAACTGCATTCTCACTGACCTGATCGGGATTACTATCCTTATCCTCAATACCGGAAATCGGATGATCCGTGTCTCCCCCTCCGGAATTTCCCCCTTCAGCATCCAGTACTTTAATGGTAAAACTCTTTTCTGATGTACTTAAATCCGTACTGGTAGCCACTACAACGATGGTGGCCTCATGATTGTCCAGATTACCATCCTCGTAGTCGATATTGCCAGAAACGGTTACAATACCTGAACTGGCATCAATTTGGAACCAACCATGAAAATCATTGGATAGCTGATAGGAGACAACATCCTCATCCGAGTCGCTGGCAAAAGCCGTAATTCCGACAAGATCTCCAACTTCCGCATTCTCATTGACCTGATCAGTATTTCCATCCTTGTCTTCAATGGCCGAAATGGGATGATCCGTATCTCCACCACCCGAATTTCCGCCGTCTGCGTTCAGAACTTGTATTGTGAAACTTCGCTCAGATGAGCTTAAGTCCGTACTGGTTGCCACTACAACAATGGTAGCCTCGTGATTGACCAAATCCTCAGCCTCATAGTCAATATTTCCTAAAACACTAACAATACCACTTGCAGCATCAATCTGGAACCAGCCATGAAAATCATAGGAAAGATGATAGGAAACAACATCCTTATCCAAATCACTGGCAAAGGCAGTAATACCAACCAAAGCTCCAACTGTTGCATTTTCATCAACCTGATCTGCATTCAAATCCGTATCCTCAATAGCAGAAATGAAATGATCCGTATCTCCCCCACCTGAATTGCCTCCATCTGCATTTAAAACTTCAATAGCAAAGCTTTTTTCTGATGTACTTAAGTCCGTACTGGTAGCAACAACAACAATAGTAGCCAGATGATTCTCCAGATTACCATCCTCATAGTCAATATTTCCAGCAACACTCACAACACCGCTTACCGCATCAATTTGGAACCAACCATGAAAATCATTGGAAAGATGATAGGAAACATCATCCTTATCCAAATCACTGGCAAAGGCAGTAATACCAACCAAAGCTCCAACTGTTGCATTTTCATCAACCTGATCTGCATTCAAATCCGTATCCTCAATAGCAGAAATGGAATGATCCGTATCCCCGTTGCCAGAGCTTCCACCATCAGCATCCAGAACTTTTATGGCAAAGCTCTTTTCGGATGTGCTTAAGTCTGTACTGGTGGCAACTGCAACAATCGTAGCCTCGTGGTTGATTAAATTATTATTTTCGTAGTCGATATTTCCAAGAACAGTAACAACACCACTACCGGCATCAATTTGAAACCAGCCATGAAAATCATCGGATAGATGATAGGAAACAGCATCCTCATCCGGATCACTGGCAAAAGCTGTGATTCCAACCGGATCCCCAACCTTAGCATTCTCATTCACCTCTTCCGTATTGGAATCCCTATCCTCGATGGCTGAAATAGGATGATCCGTATCTCCTCCGCCTGAATTTCCTCCATCGGCATCGAGAATCCGTATGCTGAAACTTTTTTCAGAGGTACTTAAATCGGTACTGGTTGCCTCTACAACAATCGTAGCCTCATGATTGAGCAGGTTCTTATCCTCATAGTCAATATTCCCAGCAACAGTAACAACACCGGTACCGGCATCAATCCGGAACCAACCATAAAAGTCATTTTTAAGATGATAGCTAACAACATCCTCTTCATCCTCATCCTGTGCAGAAGCTGTTATCCCCACCAAATCGTTAACATCGGCATTCTCCGTCACCTCATTCACTGCTACATCCGTATCTGCTATTGGACTCACGCCATTGTCGTTATCAACATTTACAACCGGAATCTCTATCGGCCCAAGTACTTTATATTTCTCATCCAGACTGGCAAAAGGGTCCAACTGAATATGGAAAGTCTGATCGCCATCCGCAATTCTTTCATCAACCGAAGTTACCACAACATCCTTTGCTACCTGCCAGTCTGAAGGCTGGAACAGCAACCAGAACACATCTACGGTGCCCTCCTCTTCGTTGGATGATGTTATTTTAATTTTAACATCCCTCAAGGGTTGCGATTTTAACTTTACCGAAAAAACATCGGATGTGGTCAATTCCTCATGAACTTGTAAATTGTCTTTAGAGAGCAATAAGCCAGCCTCATCATTATCCCTGTTTACTCCCAGTAATTCCTCATGAAAATTTTCATCATAAAAGGGATCTTCACTCCTTACATTGTAAAGTTCTACCACAAATGCCTGATCATCATCATCCACAAGATCATCCTTTCCTGATACAAAAACCGTTTGGGGAATATTCCATTCTTCGGGAGTAAAACTTAGTTCCGTTGGTGAAACTATGGCTTCATTGGGTATTAAGGAGTGGATAGAAAGGGTAACCGAATGAGTTGGTTGGGACTTCAGTTGCACCGAAAAGGAATCATTCAGACCATTTTCAGCCACCTCCACCTGTTTTTTTGAAACAATCAGTCCTGCTTCATCATCATCCAGTATTCGGATGGTTTGGGTGATTGCATCACCGGTCACGCAATTGGTCACAGAGTTTACTTCCACAACAACAGACTCATCTGCTTCGGCTTCCTCATCATTTACACTCACCAACTGAACCGAGGCCGTTGTTTCACCAGGTTCAAATTTCAGGGTATTCTTGTCTGTTGCATTCTCCCCCACTATAAGAGTGAAATCATCGGCAGAAGCTGTCCCCTGGTAGTTTAATCCAATGGTAACCGGTAATATCGGCTCATAATCCAAAGTGGCAGTAATTGTAGAAGTCTGCGGGGCTTCAGTTAACTGTACGGGTATAGCGGAGAGAGAAACAACGGGGGCAGCCGTCACTCCAAAGTACTGATCGAAATGCTCCGTCCCCAACGAATAGAGAGTATAGTACCTGTAATTTTCGGTTGTCACGATATCTGTTCCCGACTCCACTCCAACAAAGTATTCATAGCCAATTTCCGGTTCGAATAAATAATTACCGGTACCTTCAGGATAACCAAAAGTTCCCGGTTCCTGTGTTATAAAAGTATCTGCCAGCACATCCTCATCGTCAAAAATCTTGTTGTCATTGCTATCCTTATACAAATAGACAGTAACCCCTGACTGGGGTTGCTCCGGATTCTCTCCCCCATCCATTTTCCCGTTGCGGTTGGCATCGTAATACACCGTACCACTGATACTCCCGGGCACAAAGAGTTCGCAACCATGGTACGGCATTTCGAAGATAAAACTGTTATCTGCTCCTGAACTGTACGAATTCCAGTAGGTGTTGATGGAATTGTTATTCCCGTACCCCTGGTCTTCCCATTCGTTGTAATCGTCCCATGCATGGCTGGGTGCCCCGGCTCCCGTTAACTCAATTTTGGGTTGACCATTCATGAGTTGTCCTGTAATTCGGGAGTCGTCCCAATAAAGCTTTGGTACATAAGCCTGGGTAGTACCATTCGCATTGATTACCGGAGGCGGTACAGGTCGTACAGTACGCGGAACCAAACCACGGGTCATAAATTCCACATCGTACATGGGAAAATGAAAGGTTCCCTGGATGTAATCGAAGATCACATGGATTTTAGAATCGGTGACCTCATTGCCTTTGCCATCCAATCCATCCCAGTAGATATCACGAATCAAGGGGTTGGATTCGTGTTCGTGAGGCTTGAACAACTGGGTGATAACACGGTCCCTGGAATCGGGGTCAAACCTTCCATTCAGATCAAAATCCAGAATCAGCTCGATTCGCCCCTTCTTCTCAACAGCAACATGAAAGAAATAATTCCCCGGACAACCGAATAATCTGGGACAATCCTCTACCTCATCGTTTAAAAATCTACCATACGAAGGAGCAGAAGGGTAAACCTCATGATCCGGATCGTTTAGGAAAATCGGGAATTCGGGAGAAAGCCGATTTTGTCCGGGAATAGATTTGCGATTCACTGTAAAATCGTCGGTTGTATCGGTACCCGACCAGTTAAAGGCCAGGTTGAAAGCAGCTCCACGAAATCCGGAATTTCTAAAATCAACTTCGGTAACATACCCCCCTGGAAAATTCTTTTCGGTACAATAACTGTAAACAGTACCATTAAATGGCCGGCCAAACCAATCATCCCTTACCCGATACCTGAATTTATTGTTGGGATGGGAAACCCAGTGCCAGGTAGCCGGACTCTGAAAAGCCCAGTTTTTACTCCACACACGCCCCTTAATGGCTTTAGGATTTGCACCCTTTGTCGCTACGGTAATATCCCACCATTCAACAAACAAGCTATGGGAACTATATTCCGTTTGATTTCGGCTGAACTCTATATAGTAATCACCAGCAGACAATCCGGCCGGATCAAAAACCCATGCATTGTAACCTTTTCCTCCATTAATTTGCTTCGGACCATTTACAGCTTTCGACCAGGAATCAATATTTCCCCAGCCAACAGCATATCCATTGGAATTGTCTTTGGTAGGCCAAACCACACGCCCCGAAGGATCTTTTATGCGAATAAAACCCTGTACAGCCTGTCCGCTAAGAGGATAATGCCCATCGCTCACAAAATTGGAGAAACCCAAAAACACTTGCTCCTGCTCAGGATGTTCAATATGAATGTGCAATCGCTGATCGGAAGTCCCGTTGTAACGACCAAAATCTCCGTAATCACCAAAACAAAGGGCCAGATAGATTCGATCGGTTGAATTGGGGGCCAACTGTTTGGTTCCTTCCGCCCAAACCTCCTGTTCACTTATGCCAATTAGCAGCACAACAAGCAACAACTGCCATTTGACATACAAACCTGCCAGACTTCGAGAGTAAAAATTCTTCATTCCTTCCATTTTAGGGTAAACGGTAGTATCAGTTAAATGATCTGCCTCGATTGGGACCACTAGAGGCAAATCGTTTTTTTCTAAAACAAAACCACAGAATGTTTAGACTTCCGATCACATCCTGCCATAAAAAATAAACTCAGCAAACATCTTCCTCTACTCTGATGAATAGGGCTCCATGGAGCTGCCCACTTTAAGTATTTCAGTCTCTACTGTATTCGTCTGAAAAATGGTATTCAATTCAAAATCAACACATCGATTCAATTGGTACCAGGTTTCAAGGGATTGATCTTTTTCTTGTTCAAATGGAGCACTTTCGCCCAAAGCCAATACAACAACCCGGTCGCCTTCAATCCCCTTTTGCAGGAAAAAATCACGGGTCGCCATCGCCCGCTTAAATGCCAGATTCTGATTGTATTCAGTCCTCCCCCTGGTATCCGCCCTGGCCACCAGTGTCACCATCAAACTCTCCTCTTCCTTCAAAATATCTATCACTTTGGCGATACTCGCAAAAGCCTTGTTTTTAACCTCGTAGCGATCAAATTCGAAATAAACAGTAGTCAGCTCCTCGGGCAAAAACTCCTTCTCCTCCTCCTTTGGCGGGATTACGCGCATAGCCAATTCCTGGTTCAGAACATTCGAATTCTTTGGACAATAGAAACTGGTATCCAAAGCATAGTAACCATCCTTTTGGGCGAAAATCCGATAGTCTATATTGCTTTTGAGCTGAACCGTAAAATTCCCATTTTCCATTTCCTGCTTCAGGTCTACAATCTCGGGCTCAACAATTTGAAATACATCCGGCATCATGGTGTCCCCCGAAATGAAATCCTTCAAAACAAAATTTACTGTTCGTTCAGGTTCCACAGGTAGCTTTCTCATTTTAACAGAGTGGGTCAATTCGGGTTCAAGCAGATGGCTATACAATACCGTGTCGATGGAATAGAAACTGTCCTTCTTCACCAAAAGCCGATAGGAATGGCCACTTTCTATATTGAATCGGTAACAATTTTCCTCCACTTTGTATTCCGGCTCGATTTCACCAGGACCCAAAACAATAATTTGATTCGCCAATCCTGGATTTTGCCCCAGAGAATCCAGTAACTCTACCTTCACCTTACTAATTGCATCAATTTCAAAAGCATAAATATCATCCCTTCCCATTCCTCCGGCCCGATTGGAGGCAAAGAAGCCCCGGGCACCATCCCCGTGAAAAACCATGGAAAAATCATCGGCTTCGGAATTAATCGGAGGCCCCAGATGAATCAAGCGGGCCTGGGGATCATTAGGATTGATACCATACAGATCGAGGCCACCCAAACCGGAATGGCCATTGGAGGCAAAGAATAGATTCCCCTGCTGATCAACAAAAGGAAACATCTCATTCTGCGAACTGTTTACTTCCGGCCCCATATTCTCGGGTACAGTCCACCCTCCCTCTACCCAACTACAGAAATAGATATCTGTTCCGCCAAAACCTCCCGGCATATTCGAAACAAAATACATTTTACGACCATCGGAAGAAAGTGCAGGATGCCCCACCGAAAACTCATCATTGTTGTGGACAAATTCCTGCAAAGGCTCCCACTTTCCATCCTTTAGCTCAGAGATAAAAATTTTCAGATTGTTGATTCCCTGCTTACTTCGTCGTAATTTCCCTTTGCAGTTATTGTTACTGGTTAAATACATTTTTTGCCTGTCAGGAGAAAAACTGATGACGCCTTCGTGGTAACGAGACCCCACCTCCTTAGCAAACCGAACCACCTCCTTGCTCTCACCATCCAAATCGTACTGAAAAAGCCCAAGAAAGTATTGTCCATCCCAGCCATACTTCTTATTGTGAGCAGGATCTCCCTTGCGTCCGGAGGTGAAAACCAATTGGTTTTGAAATACGACCGGGGCAAAATCGGAATACTCCGAATTACAATCCATCAGCTTAACCTCACAATTCAGCTCCATTAAAGGATTTTGAAGAATCTTCCGCACCTCCTTTTCCACCTCTCGTGCTTTTCGATCGGAAGGATGCAGGGCAAGATATTGCTCCAACCGATTCAATGCCTCCCGGTATTCCCCCCGCTTCTTTACGAAAAAAGCATAATTCAGTAGATCTGAATCCCGATGGAAATCATTCTCCATCAATAGCCTGTAGATCTGATGTCCTTTTCGGAATTCACCGATCTTATCATAGGCATTGGCCAAACGCCGAATAACGTGTACATTGGTACTATCAATGGCCAGAGAATTCTCGTAGAATTCAACAGCCCGTTTGTAGTTAAATTTTTCGTAGGCTTTATCGCCTTTTCGATTCATTATGGTTTGACTCATTCCCCCCGCACATATCATAAAAACCAAAAAGATCAGGAGTAAGTATCGTCTCATAAAAGTTACATCTGTTTTTATTTAGGTTAAAAATATCTTGGTGATCTTATCTTATGATCGGAGAGCGCCAGGTCGAAACTCAAAGTAAATTCATGAGAACCATAGCTGCGCCCCGAAAGTTTTGCAATTCCTATATCATAGGAGTAACCAAGCTTCAACTGACTGCTAATATTAAATTGAACAATAGCTGCAAAAGCATCCTCATTCCTGTAGGAACCACCTAGCCAAAGTCGATCAAAAAGAATAAAAACACTTGAAATATCGTAACTGAAATTTGATGCTTCGGAGGCTTTAACAAGAAGAGAAGGCTTCAATTGTAGGGAGGGAGTCAGTGGAAGTAGATAGCCGGCCATCAAATAGTAATGAAGACGCTCCCGATCCAGCGATGAACTCATTAGCCATCCCCCCGAAGATTCGTTCTGAAAGAGTTGAGGAATGGAAAAACCAACAAAATATCGCTTCCCGTAACAGTAAGCTCCAACTCCAAAGTGGGGAACCCATCCCTTGTTGATGTTCCCTTGAAGCAACTGATCGTTGTGATCAACCACCCGGGCATTCATCAAATCGACTTTGTAGTTGGAAAAACCGGATTTGATACCCAGATTCAAAAAAGTACCATTGAACAACTGAATCTTATAGGAAATATCAAATTCCACCTCATTGTTTTTTTCCCGCCCAATTTTATCCGATTCAAAAGTTAGGCCCAGCCCCAGATTAAAAAAATTAATGGGAGAATTGACCGAAAAAACAGAACTTGTAGGACTTCCATCAATTCCTACCCACTGCTTACGGGTAATGCCCAAAAACTGAAAAGCATCCCTGGAACCGGAATAGGCGGGATTAATCCCGGAAGGATAATTCAGGAACTGGGTAAACATCTTATCTTGCTGGGCAAAGCAGGACAACCCACACAGAATAAAGGTTAATAATACAAAGAGTTGTTTACAGGATTTCAAACAACGAATTAAACCAAAACTAAACCACATTTGAGTTTTTTTATGTTGATTTCTTCCTATTAAAATTAGTAAAGACCAAGTGGTTAATCATACTCTGTTTGACTAAACATATTCTTTAATTGACAAAATCAAGAATTCTGAAGATTTACATATCAACAGTTTTAAACATTTAACCCCATCAAACCCTTTGTTGCGCATTTTCAACCTTTTACAACAACACAAACACGAAATTAAACGTTACGAAAACACCGACACATCGCATTCTGTCTGGCATTACAGTACTTTTTCCTACGAAAAACATTTAGTTCTCCAACTAAAAAATCGTAAATATTAAATTTACAAACACTTCACCACAAAGTCAACAACCAATAATATGATTACTTTAATAAAATCACTCCTCGCACTGCAAAAGCGGAATCAAAGAGGAACTTTTTGACTTTTACCATTGTTGGAACCTATTCTTTTTTCGAAAAATTTCAAGTTCTGTTATTCCATTTTGGTTTACTCAGGATTTTGTACTCTTCGCTCAAAGATTTTGACCATTCGCTCAGGATTTTGATCATTTCACACTTTTGAAATCGATCTAAAAAATACCCTGAAAGCCCCATTTTACGTTAAGTTATGTTATATCTCCAAGAATGGTACGACATTCTACCCCAAAAATCCCATTTACTCAGGATTTTGTACTCCCCACTAAATTTTTCTGGCCATTCACTCATTTCTTTTTCTTTTCTGGTTTCAATTTTCGACTTTGCCTACAGTTAACACCTAAAACAAAGATCTAATTACAAACAGTTTAACAACAGCTATCAAAACAAACAGAGAACAATGGAACAGGAGGACTTTCCTGCAAACAAAACTTCCGGGTGGAGACCCAAAAGGTACAATTGGGAGTCCAAAACTTAAATGAGAAAAATGAAAAATTCTTCGCGCAAAGTCATGACTTGAAGGAGAAAAATGAACACTTCTTTGAGCGAAGACATGACTTGAACAAGAAAAATGAAAACTTCTTTGCGCGAAGTCATGACTTGAACGAGAAAATTGAAAACTTCTCTGCGCGAAGACATGACTTGAACGAGAAAATTGAAAACTTCTTTGCGCGAAGACACGACTTGAACGAGAAAATAGACCGAAAAAACAAGAATCAAATCATCCGTCTCCTATAGAATCCCTCGGGGCTATTGGGGCGAACAACGATTGCATTGAAAAGTTTACAGATAAGCGTATTAATAACTAATAAAACTACCACTATGAATGCATCTGATAGAATGAAGTTAGAATCCTTCAATGAAACGGAAAAAGTGTTGGATGAAAATACTGCGATTTACGAAGCAGATCAGGCAACAAATGATTTGAAAACAATTTTTTCAAAACAACTGAGAGTGCTGGAAAAGTTGTCTCAAATAATGAAAACACCGATAGAATGGCTAACCCAGGAAAAAAGAGAGATCAAAAAAAAATTACTTAAGAAGGCCTACCCCCTATCTGTAGGATTGGTCCGCTTTGCCAATGCCACAAACAACAAAAAAATGCTGGAAGAGGTGAAAAGCACCAAATCAGATCTACGCAAACTGAGTATTGTAGAATTGATCAATTCCAGCCAAAATCTCATAAGAATATCCAATGAAAACATTGCAGAACTGGCCAATTACAAAATTACTCCTGAAACCATTACTGACTTTTCAACGGACGTAGATGCCCTGGAGGAAAACCGAACCAATAAGATAAGGATTCTGAAGGATAAGAAAGAGGCCGGTACTGAATTCAAAACTACAAAACGAGAAATCAACCTACTTCTAAAAAATGAACTGGACTGGAGCATAGAGGGATACCGATCGGAACACCCTGAGTTTGTAAATCATTACTTTGCAGCTCGCCAGGCCAGCAGAACTCATTACCGGCCCAATGCGGTACTTGGTTATGTCACCGACGAGGAAAGTGGCAATTCCATTACCCGGGGAACCGTGTCGGTAGAAGGTTTGGAATTGAGCACCGATGTATCCCCCAATGGAACCTTCCGCTTTAAAACCTTCCCTGAAGGAGAATACACCCTTCGGATTACCAACATGAATTACAAGACCCTTCTGGTTCCCATCCGATGCTTTGCTTCGGAGCAATGCAAGCTGCATGTAAAAATGCAACCGGATCCTTTGGCTAAACCACATATAGAAGAGGAAACCAATTGATAATAAGTCTCAGATCAAGCTCTATTTAAGCATAAAGCAGTCTGTAAATGTTGTAAATAGGAGTCACCCTTTACAAACAAAAGAATAGTAGACTGCCTCTATACTTCCTTCTATTAGGGGAGTAAGAAAGAGGGCAAATCATCTTAGGCACTATTTTATTCATATAAAAAATACGAATACAGCATTAATAAATGCTCTTTCTGGATTACAGTGGGTGCTTTTCGTTCAAAGTAATTTGAAATATTATGCTTTTGTCCTTTTAGCCGGACGGGCTTGTACTTTTTTCATGAAAAAAAAGTACCAAAAATTCTAGGCTACGGCACTCGGTGACCCATAACGACTCGAAGGTTAAACAGAATGAACTCACCTCGTTCCTCGGCTCAAACAGCATTCTGTTCTTAACACCTTTCTCGTCTATGGGGCCCCACCTACGTTACCAATGCCAAAGCGCTACAATTAAAGTTAATGCGATCTGGAATAAAGTATTTGTATGGGTAAATATCCTCGATAGAAAACAATGATCATTTTCACCCACTAAAAATCATATAGACCACTAATAAATCTTAATAGAAACGTAACAATTAAAACTTTAGGTTATGGAAAAAATTCTGGAACAAAAAATCCCCTACCGTGTGGGGCAATGGCTTAGTTCAGATCAAAAATTTCTGGAAAGCTGGTTGCAAAATCTGATTGATGATGTGGACCGAAGTCCCCAGGAACTTCATCCGGTGATTCAGGAGTTTCAAGATCTCATCGAGGGGGATCCGGAGCTTTACATGCTCTTTTACATGATGTTTGAGCAGATTCCTCACAAGCCCCCCTACTTTCAAACACCTACACACAAGCCACAGGTTCGGAATTACAAGCACATGCTTCAATTGCTCAACGCCATTATGACCAAGGCACCCGAATACAACGATACAGGTTTGGTAGGCTTTCCCATCAATGCCATTTTAGACTGGCCCATGGGCACCATAGGTGGTTTTTCGGCTTTTCTGAACGAAAAAGTAAACCGGCAGCTGAAGAAAATCCTAAACGAATGGGCTCGCTTTTTGGGTTCCAAAGATTCCTGCTATGTATTGAACCGCAATTCCAATGGCTGGTTTGGTCCCTCCGCAATGGAGCAAATGCCAAACTTTGCAGCGGAGTTTCAATGTGATCCGGAAAAGGAGCATTTTGGTTTCAATTCCTGGGATGATTTCTTTACCCGCCAGTTCCGGGAGGGAATCCGCCCCATTGCAGAACCAGAAAATGATAATGTTATTGTGAATGCCTGTGAATCGGCTCCCTACAAAATCGCAAGAAATGTGAAAAACAGGGATCGCTTCTGGATCAAATCACAACCCTACTCCCTGGAACACATGCTGGCCGGTGATCCTTTAACCAAAGAATTTGTTGGCGGATCCATATACCAGGCTTTTCTAAGTGCACTCAGCTACCATCGCTGGCACAGTCCTGTAAGCGGTAGAATTGTTAAGGCTTACGTTACCGATGGGTCCTACTACTCCGAAGCTTTATCACAGGGCTTCCTGAATCCCAACGGCCCCGATCCTTCGGCTCCCAACAACTCTCAAGCCTATCTAACCGAAGTGGCTGCCAGGGCAATGATATTTATTGAGGCGGACAATCCTGCCATTGGCCTGATGTGCTTCCTCTCGGTTGGAATGAGTGAGGTATCTACCAATGAGATAACCGTGTACGAGGGGCAGCATGTAAACAAAGGAGATCAACTGGGTATGTTCCATTTTGGAGGATCAACCCATTGCCTGCTATTCAGGCCGGGGGTAAACATTGAATTTGATACTCATGGTCAGGAACCAGGTCTCCATTCACATAATATTCCAATCAATTCTCAAATTGCTCGTGTAAAATAATCTAAATGCAATAATCAGCACCATTTACAGATGGTGCTGATTTTGCAAAAACAATACATATCAAACAGAGAATGAACGGATACATCGATATTTGATCCCCTCCTAAAAAGGAGGAGAATGGATTGTTGCTCTGCAACCTCGCATCCCAAGCAATAGATCATCATAGTATTGAAATCAATTTCTGCAGTGAAATACTCCTTTTGCCACCTGAAGTATTGCCCAGGTGACAACAACAACAGAGCATATTCACTCCCCCTCCCTCTTTCATACAGTACAGAAAAAAGCAGGGTCTAAAAAATATTTTTCAGTGTAAAAATAATTCATTAACTTTTATGGTAACCACCAAGAGACACAACACATAACATAAATCCAATCGCGATGAAAAACCTTGTCCTCCTCCTCTTTTTTCTGTTGTATTCAGGTATTTCCGTATTCTCACAAAGTGTTGGTATCGGAAAGGAAGAATTCACCCCTCATTCCAGTGCTGCTCTGGAGATCAGAACGTCTGAAAAGGGGATACTGATTCCCCGGTTAACACAATCGGAAAGGGATGCAGTAACATCTCCGGCAACAGGCCTGTTGATCTACCAGGATGATAGTACGCCCGGGTTCTACTATTACAATGGAACAACCTGGCAACTCCTGGGGCAGATAAGCAATCAGAATCTAACATTAAACAGTACCACCCTTTCCATTACAAATGGCAACTCGGTAGACCTGTCAACGATATTGGGCGATACTCCTAAAGGGGATACCAACCCCACAAACGCCACCACCGGTGACACGTTTTACAATACCACTGACAACACCCTCTATGTTTTTAATGGTACCAACTGGGTTGCGGTGGATACCGATACCGACGGGCAAACTCTTGCATTAAGTGGTAAGGAACTAAGTATTTCAAATGGTAACACGGTGGACCTGACACCTGTATTGGGCAATACCCCAAAGGGAGATACCAACCCGACAACCGCTACTACCGGTGACACATTTTACAACACCTCTGACAATAAACTCTATGTATACAATGGAAGCAATTGGGTTGCAGTGGATACCGATACCGACGACCAGACTCTTGCTTTAAGTGGTAACGAACTGAGTATTGCCGATGGCAACTCGGTAGACCTTTCAGGGATTTCTGTTTCCACCACCAACATTACCGAAGGAGCCATTTCTCTCTCCAAACTGGAAGGGCTGGCTGATGGACAAATAATTATCGGGACGGATGGGACAGCAGTCAATAACTCAAAAGTAGTAATGAGTGGTGACGTCACCATGAACAATACCGGGGTTACAACGATTGGAGGCAACAAGGTAACCACAGCCAAGCTCGCTGACAATTCGATTACAGCTCCCAAACTCCACCCTATGGGTGCTAGCACCGACCAGTTCCTTCAGTGGAATGGTTCTGCCTGGGCACCTGCTTCTGTCCCCGGCACACTGAATTACCGGGGAGCATGGAATGCCTCGTCCAATTCACCCACTCTTGTAAATGGAATCGGCACCAATGGCGATTATTTAGTAGTATCGGTCGGCGCCACCAGAAATCTTGGCTCGGGCAACATTGACTTTGCTGCTGGGGATTGGGCTATTTTCAACGGATCAATCTGGCAAAGAATTAACAACTCCAATGATGTGAATTCGGTTTTTGGAAGGACAGGAGTTATCACGGCACAAAGCAATGACTACACCTGGGCCCAGATCGATAAAACCGTATCGAGCATCGGTGAAATTGCGGATGTGGGAACTGCCACCCCTACCTCAGGCAATTTCCTAATAGCAGATGGCAGTAGCTGGCAAAGTGTATCCCCATCTGGTGATGCCAGTATTGCTGCCGGCGGTACCATTCAAATTACTACCGAAGCAGTCACAAACACAAAGCTAGCAACAAATGCCGTCACCAGTGATAAAATTAACAACGGCACCATAGCCACTGAAGACATTTCTTCGGGAGGAAACGACAAGATATTGTCGACCAATGCAACGGGAACAGTAGAATGGATGGACAAAACTACTTTTGCTGCCAGTACCAACACCGACGATCAAAAACTGACTTTAAGCGGAAACACCCTTGAGATAGAGAATGGAAACTCGGTAGACCTCACGGCAATATTGGGAAATCCCCCGGTTGGTGGTACCAACCCACCCTCGGCTTCTCCCGGAGACATCTATTTCAATACCACCGATCATACCTTGTATGTATACGATGGAACAAGTTGGGTACCGATTGGGAACAATGGTCACATTTTCTCCAGTGGAACCATAATCACGGTTGGAAATCACTCCATTACCCAAACAATACTAAATGGAAACGTGAGTATATCCCAGGTACTGCATATTTCACCTGGGATAGCTCCAGCAACACCCCGTGAAGGGGATATCTATATGGATGCAGTAAGCCATAAGCTAAGATGCTATGATGGCACAAGCTGGCAGGATTTATGGTAAGGAACAATTCCAGCAAAACAAAAATAAGGGATATGAAACCAAAATTAACCTATTTACTATTGCTGCTAAGTCACTGCCTGTGTGCTCAAAACCTACAGGTCGAAACTGGAGGCTTGTACATAAAAGGCAATACGGTTTTCAATCTGCACGGCACCTCCCTTCTTAACGACGGGGAATTTAAGGCCAGTGATGAAAGTATCCTGGTGCTGAAGAGTCTTTCAGAAACACTGGAAATCAATGGCGATAAAAGAGTAAGCGCCCATCACCTGAAAGTGGATGCCAATTGCTCTCTACATACTCTACTACAGCTTTCAGGAGATGTGAATCTTCAATCAGGTCGCTTGGATTTGAATAGCAGCGAGCTGGTGCTGGATGGATATATATTGAATGAAAGAGAGGAAAGCCATATCACCTCCAGCGGAACCGGAGAAATTGTAAAAACCATATCCCTGGTGAAGGACCAGGCGGTTCAGCCCGGGAACATGGGACTGGAAATAACAGCAGCGAATAATTACACCAACATTGAACTGAGAAGGGGACACCAAACCTATTTCAACGGAAGGGAGGAAAGTATTCACCGACACTTCCATTTTAATGCCGAAGCTCTGGAGATAAAGGCAATGAGCTTCTCCTATTTGGAGGCAGAACTGGAGGATATTGCCGAAACAAAACTGGATGTTTATATCAGATCGTCAGCCTCCTGGAAACCTCTGGCCAGTGCTTCCAGGAATCAAAACCTAAATAGCATATCCGTTCTTGTCAATCAAAAAGCGGAACAGGTTTCCCTATTTCCTGCGGTAGAAACAGCCCTGAAGATTCCGTCCGGCTTTTCGCCAAATGGAGACGGAATCAACGACCAATTTGTAATCCTGGGGCTGGAGAATTACCCCAACAACAAATTGGTGGTCTTTAACCGTTGGGGAGATGTTGTACACGAAGCAAGCCCCTATGAAAATACCTGGACCGGAACGAGTAAAAAAGGTTTCCTCCAATCCGGTGACATGAAACTGGTAAACGGCACCTACTACTATATTTTCTACCGCCACAACGGTGATACTCATCCAATGAAAGGGTATGTAGAAATACGGAGTGGCAAACAGTAAATCTCTGAAGTATGAAAAGAATTTATTACATAGTATGGTTTGTTCTTCTCTGCATTTTACCAGAGAGCAAGAATTACGGTCAGAACCAGATGGATGTGGCCCAGTATATGTTTCACCAGCCCATTATCAATCCTGCTTCAGCCACAAGCTACGAGGAGGTGAATGCCGCATTACTATCCCGCCAGCAGTGGATCGGTTTTGAGGGAGCCCCAAAGCTAAATGTTCTGAACGTTAACATGCCCTTTCTAAAAACCTCCGCAGGGGTATCCGTTCTGCATGAAAAACTTGGAGTTCACACAAATACACGCTTCTGGGCATCCTATGCCTATCGTACCCGACTGAGCACCGACAAATACCTCTCCTTTGGGCTTTCGGCCGGCGCTTTGTTTATGAAGGATGATTTGGATGCGGTAACTTCAATTGAAGGAAATGACACGGAATTCCTCCTGGACCAAAACATTACAAGGGCTGATTTTCAATTGGGGCTGTACTACTTTTCCAGAAAATATTATTTGGGACTGACCATCCCCAGCCTGCTGAACAACCAAATCTATTACGATCCGGAAGAAAGGAAGCAACGCCCGGACTACAATCCCAAATACTATCATTACTACCTACAAGCTGGGTATGAATTGGCCCTCCACAAAGATTGGGATCTGAATGTATCCTCCCTGGTAAAATATTTGGTGGATACTTCTTTTGATGCCGATTTCAATGCCCAATTGCGTTACCAAAAAAGGTATGGAGCCGGTCTTTCCTATCGAACAACTAAGGAAGCCCTGGCCTTTGTCAATCTACGCTTAACCCCTATGTTTAAATTGGGTTACGCCTACCAGTATACTTTTGGATTGGGCCATGAGAAATTAAGCAGCCATGAGGTAATGCTTATCTTCTCGATGGATAAACCAGCTACAGCAATCATTCAAAGTCCCAGGTTCTAAAAACAATTGCTATGAGGAAACATTATATTCTGTTTATTGTAATGGTTGGACTGGCAGTAAATGCTGCAGGCCAGAGAATGTGGATGCTTAAGGGAGACAGAGCCTATTCCCAAAAATTATTTTCGGAGGCTGCAGAGCAATACAGGAAAGGGATTTCCTCCTCTTCGGATTCCTTACGAAACACCGCCTTCCTTAAACTGGGAAAATGCTATACCCGGATGCATCATCCTGCCCAGGCAGCACAATATTTTGAACAAGCCCGTGCAGATAAAAATCAGTTTACCTCTTTTGATTTGGTTGAATATGGCAAAGTATTAATGGAGCTAAAAGAGTACGAAAAAGCAATGGAACTATTTTCGGCCGCTCGAACCAATCCGGAAAGCAATGCCCGCTATTGGATCAAAGCATGTGAGAAATCCCTAAACGAAACAAAAGTAGATAGCATTATCGATATAAAATTAATCCCTCTTCCCAATATCCACTTCAGTCATGGGATTTCCCTCACTCCTGATGGCATATTAGGCTGTCAGCCAAAATATACAGAGATAAAGGGATCTTTTCAGCCAGCTTTTGCTCATAATACAAGCACACACACTCCTACTCAAAATTCGGTTTGGAATTTGAAAATCAACCTGCCTCTCAATTTCAACTCGCCATGCCTGAATACAAATGATTCGGTCCTGTACTATAGCGGAAATCGATCCACCCATACAACCTATTCCAAAAGGAACCGACACAAACGAAATATCGGGAAAGATGGATTCAACAACCTGTATATCTGGCAGCTTCAATTGAACAAACAAAAGCTAGTTCCCATCGAACTCCCCTTCAACAGCTCCGAATATAGCTGTACCCATCCATTTATTACAAAAGATGGGAAAAAACTGTATTTCGTTTCCAATATGCCTGGCGGATATGGTGGATTTGATCTGTACTATACGGAAAAGAAGGAAGGTCGCTGGAGTACCCCCACGAATCTGGGTCCTCAAATCAACACCCGGTGGGACGAGGCATTCCCCTTTGTCAAAGATGGGGTTCTTTATTTCGCATCCCAGGGACATTATGGCTATGGCGGTCTCGATATTTTCAAGGTAGATCTGGAGAAAGGAGAAGAGGTAGTCAACCTGGGCCAACCGGTAAATAGTTCGTACGATGATTTTTGCTACCGGCTCCAAACGGGAAATGAGGGATACCTGGTTTCCAATCGCTTTCAGGAAGATGGAAAAGACAGGCTGTGGCATTTCATGAAGATCAAGCCGGAGCCTGTCAATCCCCCGCCCCTTTTACCCACAGAGGACCTGATTGTAAAAATGGAAAAGTTTCAATTAAAAGATTCCTTGCAAAAAATTCATCCGAAAAAAACACTCGATTCCAATGAAAAAACTGTCACGCTGAATTTGGGAACTGTCTATTTCAATTTCGCTGAAGCAGATATTAAAAGTGAATACCACACTGTTTTGGACCATATTGTGGATTACCTGTCTGCAAACACAAATATCGTAATTGAAATTGGGGCTCACACCGATAGCCGGGGCTCGAAAGAATTCAACAGGAAGCTATCCCAAAAAAGAGCCCATTCCATTTTCAACTATTTGGTAAGCAAAGGTATTTCACAAAACCGAATGATTCAGAGAGGATATGGTGAAACCCAATTGCTTAATCAGTGTAACGACAACAGTGATTGCAATGAGGAAGCCCACCAGGCGAACAGAAGGGTTGAATTAAAACCTCTCCCTATTGTACAGAAATGATCTTTGAAACATTGAATTTATAGTAGCCCCGGAGGAAAGGCGGGGCTAACGGAGTACGGATTTACAAGGGCACCTAGGAACTTTCCTGTACATCTCTGTATTACTAAAAACTTAGCTCTTAGCCGGTCTTACTCTTCTCCCCTTTCTTTTTTTCCGGTGCCCCAAGCGGTAGGCCATGTATCCGGTAATCAGAATAAACAGGATGGTCAGCCCAGCCAATGGAATGAAAAGAATGTAGTATTTTCCGAAGAAAATTCGGTAGAAACGAGCCGTATGGATTTCCAGGGCCAGATTCCAGAGTGAAAATGAACTTTGGGCAATCTGCCTGGGCATTGGTGTAAAACCATTGCCACTGGTAAGATTGCCGGCACCAAGATTGTAATCGAACAGAATCTCCTGCCCATTTGCATCCTTTAAATATCCCGCTATGGGATGGGCGGATATGGGTGGTCCCATGGTTTTCAGGGGCACATGAGGACGACGGGTAATGTAATCCATTACAAAAGTCTTTTCCGGAATCCAACGGAAAATACCGCTAAAGGAACCCACAAGGTAATCACCCGATTTCAGCTTTTCGAATACATTCACCCCCATCACCGATATGGGTGGCTGATGGGAATAGCTGCGAATGGTGCCGGTAAAATGATCATCGGAATAGTACACCTTGCCAGCTGTTGCGATCAGAAACCGATCCAATTCCTCGTCGTAAAGGAGACGACGCAGTTGATCGAACCAGGGATTGGGGTTGTCCAGGTGAGTATAGGGCAACTTATCCACCCGGCTATTGGCTATGGCAATAAGCAATGGCGGACGAAGAAACATCCCGGTAAAGGTGAGTACAATCAGGAAACCAAGCAACCAGGCACCCAAACGGTTGTGCCATTTCAGGTTAAATTTGAGAAAACGAGCTTTCCTTATCACAGGTTTCTGCTTTCGCTTCCGGCGACGAATCCAACCGGGAAAGAAAAAGTAAACCAATCCCGATAGGGCGAGTGCAATAAACACCAATCCGAGAAAATCCACAAAGAGCTGACCCAGGGTTCCAAATACTTCTCCGCTGTGAATTTGCCAGAGGGTAAGAAAAAGACTCATCTTGCCATCGTAATCATCCGGAGCAGGAAGAACAATTACTTTGAAATTCCTGCCGGCACAATCACCTACCAGGATATGGGAACGAGTCATCACGTATAGGGAATCCTTTACCTCCAGCAGGTCAACGATTCGCTCCTCCTTTACCGGAAGGGAAACCTTTTGCCAACTCTCCTGGTTCGATTTCAATCGATACAATCCGAATAGGGTGCCAGCATACAATTCCCCCCGGGAAGTCTTGAGCATCCTTTCCACTTTTCGGTTGTCCATTCCCTCAGGAAGTCCCTGATTGAAATCCTGGAATGTCTGGTAGTTGTCATGAGTCTTCCAGGCCCCAATATTGCCATAGATCACAGCTGTATCCCCGGCTAATTGTACACTTCCCTTTACCGCTGCCTTGTTCCAATGCGTGTAATGATAATCTTCGGGCAGTACCGATCGATTCACATCAAGGGAGGAAAACAGTTGACGGTGATTCAGAACGATTCCGGAAACCGCAAAAAGGAGGATAAAGAGAGAGAGTACCAGGGATGGATATTTATGGTACTTCTTAAAAAATTGGAGCCAATTCTTTTTACTCATGAAGTAAAATATGTTTGGTTATTTAAAGAATCGTTTACAATACTAACTAGGTAGACCAATTCTTAAAATGAATTCGATCTTAAAGACTAAAAAATACATTACTGCTACATTGTGTTATTTATCCTCGCAAAATCCGCAAAAAAAAATCACGCAAAAACCGCAAAGCATTTAAAGCATTCGTCACAATTAACAATACAAAAAACTAAGATAATGTATTTTGCAACCGCGTAAGAAAAACTTTCAAAGAGAATTCTTTTTCATATTCAATTAATTATTTCATAATTTAATCAGACAATCAACTTATAAATTGCAAACCAATATTCAAAATCTCTTGAAATGCACGAAAATGAAATTTCTTACAAAATAATCGGAAAAGCGATCGAAATCCATAAAAATATTGGTCCGGGCTTATTGGAATCGGCCTATGAGAATGCCCTGATGTTTGATCTTAAAGAAATTGGATTAAATGTAAAACATCAAGTTCCAATGCCTTTTATCTATAAGAAAGTAAAACAGTAAATTGAGTATCGAATGGATTTATTAGTTGAAAACAAAGTAATTGTTGAAATAAAAGCAGTAGAAAATCTGGCTCCTGTTCATTTTGCCCAACTTTTGACTTACTTAAAACTATCCGGTCTTAAATTAGGACTTTTGATCAACTTCAATACTAAAACTCTCAAAAACAATATCCATAGAGTAGTCAATAAGTTATAACTTTATTTTAAATACTTATTCAATTAACTTCTCTGGAAAAAATTTTCCGATATCTATATTTTCTCCTATTCTGACTTTGCGAATTTTGCGTGTATTTATTGCGCCCTTTGCGTGGGATTTTCCTACGCCACAAAACCGAAAAGATTCACTAGCCCTTGATCATGATCAATTGCATTTTGAAGCGCTCTACTGCCACCAGGGCATGAGGTATATTGGCCGGCATGATAATGCTCTCTCCTGCTTCCAATACATTGGGATGTCCGTCAATTTGGATTTCGGCTTTGCCATCCAAAACCTGAACAATAGCATCGAAGGGGGCTGTATGTTCACTCAAGCCTTGCCCTTTGTCGAAGGAAAACAGGGTAACATTTCCTGCATCGTTCTTCAGAATGGTTTTACTTACAACTGCTCCTTCTGCGTAACTCACTTCTTTTTCGAAATTGTAGGCTTTGCCTTTAAAAAATCCTGGGATCATATCAATTCGGTTTAAAAAAGGGCTCAATCAGAAATACAACTGAAAGAGCCCAATAAATTTGTTACTTATAAGTTATTCAAGGTATTTGAAACAAGTGTCAACTATTCCTGCTACTTGTAACTTGCCACTTGAAACGAATCCTTAGTTTAGGAACAATTCCATATCTTCATCTACAGTTCCGATTGGAGCAATTCCGAAAGTCTCTACCAATACCTTAGCTACATTAGGTGACAGGAAAGCTGGCAATGTAGGTCCTAAGTGAATGTTCTTCACACCCAGGTGAAGCAGAGCCAATAGTACAATTACGGCCTTTTGCTCGTACCATGCAATGTTGTATGCTATTGGCAACTCATTGATATCGTTCAGTTCGAATACCTCTTTCAGTTTCAGAGCAATTACTGCCAATGAGTAGGAGTCGTTACACTGACCTGCATCCAGAACTCTTGGAATTCCACCGATGTCACCCAAAGGCAGCTTGTTGTAACGGTACTTGGCACAACCTGCAGTCAAGATTACAGTATCTTGTGGCAACTTCTCAGCAAATTCGGTGTAGTAGTTACGATCCTTCATTCTACCGTCACATCCGGCCATTACAAAGAACTTACGGATAGCACCTGATTTCACTGCATCAACAACCTTATCGGCCAATTGCAGTACTTGGTTGTGTGCAAATCCGCCAACGATCTCTCCAGTTTCAATCTCGGTTGGAACAGCACAAGTCTTGGCCAACTCAATGATTTCAGAGAAGTCCTTCTTGCCGTTGGCATCCTTCTCAATGTGCTTGTATCCGGGGAATCCGGAAGCACCGGTTGTGAAAACCTTATCCTTAAAGGTAACGTTACCCTTTGGAGGAACAATACAGTTGGTGGTGAACAAAATAGGTCCGTTGAAAGTCTCGAACTCCTCGTTCTGCTTCCACCATGCATTACCGTAGTTTCCTACAAAGTGCTTGTATTTCTTAAATGCTGGATAGTAGTTGGCTGGCAACATCTCTGAGTGAGTGTATACATCCACTCCGGTTCCTTCGGTTTGCTTCAACAGCTCTTCCATGTCCTTCAAATCGTGACCGGAGATCAGGATACCTGGCTTGTCGCTCACACCAATGTTCACGGAAGTGATTTCGGGATTCCCATAGCTGGAAGTGTTGGCAGCGTCCAGGGTGGCCATAGCATCTACACCATACTTACCACACTCCATTACGTTGGCAACCAACTCATCAACAGAAAGAGTATCATCAAGGGTAGAAACAAGAGCCTTTTGCATGTAGGCATACAGTTCCGGCTTCTCTGTCCCCAGGTTTACAGCGTGCTCTGTGTAAGCAGCAAAACCTTTCAAACCATAGATCATCAACTCTCTCAAGGAACGAACATCTTCGTTTTGAGTGGTCAGAATCCCAACTACGCGTGCTTTTGCATCAAAATCATTCTCGCTGTCGGCGAACCAGGTTGCAGAGTGGTGAACCTCACCGAATACGACTCCCGCATCCTCGGCTTGCTTCCTGATCTCCTCACGAAGCTTCAAACCTTCACGAATTGTTTCAACGAATTTGGCTTTATCGAAGTTGGCATTGGTAATGGTCATGAACAATCCGTTCATCACAAAGTGATTCACTTTCTCGTTCTCAATACCGGCCTCACGAGCCTTGGTGCTGTATACAGAGATTCCTTTCAATACATACATCAACAGATCCTGAATGTTGGCAACCTCATCGGTCTTACCACATACTCCTTTGATGGTACATCCTACGCCCTTAGAGGCTTCCTGACATTGATAACAAAACATGCTCATAGTTTCAATTTTTAGTATTATTTATTCCTGGTGTTTTCTATAATTCTACTTAAGTTACGAAGACTAAAAATCAATGTCCAGTAAAAAATCGAACTTGTGATATTTTTTGAAGTACATCATTTTGAATACTTCTCGCCTTTCGATACCACAAAGATGAGACAAGTGAAGGGGAAAAAGTGTAACCTATGTTACAAGATTGAATATTTTTGGATTTTTTTATCTTTTTCTTTACAAGAGCTAGTTCGCTGATCGGATTACTTAGGTGGAATTGCTAGGTAGGAATAATAAGAGTTATGACTCTTATTTCCAGAAGTGGGTAAGGAAAAAATTTAGGTAAGGTTATCCCAAGAATTAGAAAATATAAAAAACCACCAAGAAAAATCTTAGTGGCTTTAGTCTTTCATTCGGTAGCAATGAAATTGGGAACAGACTATATTTTAAATGATATGGATTTCCTCAATCAAATCGGCATCCTGACTCTTTAGCTCTTCCAGGTCTGAGCAATCATAGCCTGAATAGAGGGCAAAGGATTGATCCAATACCTTTTCAGGAGCAAACTGCTGGAGGGTATATTTTCGGGCCCCTTTCAGCTGATTGCAAATGGTACGAATGTGCTCTTGGGGATGACATTCGCGTATCAGGGTGGTGCGGAATTCATAGGGGATTTCTGAGTTCTTAATCAATTCAATGGAGGCCTTTACCCTTGCCATTGCATTTCGGGAGAACTGATCGCCCACCAATTTGCGATAGGCCATTAAATCCAAGGGAGCCTTCACATCCATGGCCACGTAATCTACAAGATTCTGCTCCAACAGGTATTCCAATTTGCCCGGATCGGTACCATTGGTATCCAGTTTCACCTTCAGGCCCATGTCCTTCACCTTGCGGATGAATTGCACCAGATCGGGCTGAAGACAGGGTTCTCCCCCGGTTATTACAAGGGCGTCGATCAATCGTCTACTTCGTTCCAAATACTGCAGCACTTCCACCTCCAGAAAAACATCCTCCTCCTGCAGACCGCGAGGGATGAGCTCGTAGTTGTGGCAAAATTTACAGCGCAAATTGCAACCCTGGGTAAAAATTACGGAGGAAATCTTTCCCGGAAAGTCAATCAAACTATTCTTAATGAAACCTGAAATTAGCATAAGTTAAGTTGTTAGTAGCAAGAAATTAGTAACAAGAATTTCCAAGACTAAAAAATTTCACCACGAAGGAACACTAAGAATACTTTGTGATACTCCGTGATGTACTTTGTGCCCCTCTGTGGTATTTTACTAGAATATTATCCTCCGTATCCCTACGGGACCAATAGCCAAATACCAATAGTTGGTCTATTTCGTCTCCAGAATTCGCTTATCAAACAGTTTTCGTTCGCAGAATTCCTGGCGTTTTCCATCGTTCCACTGATCCACAGGACGAAGGTAGCCAACGATACGTGAAAAAACTTCGCATTTGGTTTCCCTGCCTTGCTCAGCGCATTTGGGACACATTGGATGCTCTCCGTAAATGTAACCGTGTTCGGGACAAATACTGAAGGTCGGCGAAAGTGTTATATAGGGCAAATGGTAATTCGCTGTTACTTTTTGAATCAATGCTTTTACCGAATCAACAGGCAGTTGCTTCTCCCCGATAAAAGTATGGAAAACCGTTCCCCCTGTGTATTGGGTTTGCAAATCATCCTGCAGTTCCAGAGCCTCAAACAGATCATCGGTAAAATAAACCGGAAGCTGTGAGGAATTGGTATAGTAGGGAGCTGCCCCTTCTTTCACACTTTGGGGATTGGCCACCTTGATATCCTCATACATTTTGGTATCCAAACGAGCCAGACGATAGGAAGTTCCCTCTGCAGGAGTTGCTTCCAGGTTGTAGATATTCCCTGTTTCTTCCTGGAACTCTTCCAGCTTGCTTCGCATAAATTGCAGCACCTTCAAAGCAAAGGCATGGCCATTTTTCGAAACCAAATCCTCTCCCAAAAAGTTCAGACAACACTCGTTCATCCCCACCAGACCAATGGTAGAGAAGTGATTCTGCCAGAATTTTCCGTTCTTCTTCTTCAAATGGCGCAGGTAGAAACTGGAGTAAGGGAACAATCCTTTTTCGGTGAAAGTTTCAATCACTTTTCGTTTGATCTCCAAACTGTTCTTCCCGATTTCCATCAATCGAGCCAAACGCTTGAAGAACTCCTCTTCATTGCTGGCCTCGTAGCCCAATCGCGGCAAATTGATGGTTACCACTCCAACCGATCCGGTCAATGGATTCGCTCCAAACAAACCTCCGCCTCTATGTGCCAGTTCACGTTTGTCCAATCGCAATCGACAACACATACTTCGCACATCGTCGGGAGACAGTTCTGAATTTACAAAGTTGGAAAAATAGGGAATACCATACTTTGCGGTGATTTCCCAAATTTTCTCATAATTGGGGTTGTTCCAATCAAAATCGGGCGTTATGTTATAGGTTGGAATTGGGAAGGAAAAAACACTGCCATTGGCATCACCTTCTGCGATTACTTCAGCAAATACGGCATTGAAAAGTTCCAGCTCCTCCTGAAAATCTCCGTAGGTGCTCTCCTGCATTTCTCCGCCAATAATAACAGGCTGATCTTTCATAAAGGACGGAATTACCAAATCCATGGTAATATTGGTAAAAGGAGTTTGAAAGCCCACTCGTGTAGGAACATTCATGTTAAACATGAATTCCTGCAAAGCTTGCTTTACCTGTTTCCGATCCAGTTGATCGTAACGAATAAATGGAGCAAGATAGGTGTCGAAATTGGAGAAAGCCTGGGCTCCTGCAGCTTCCCCCTGCATGGTATAGAAGAAATTCACAATTTGCCCCAGTATTGTTCTGAAGTGCTTAGCCGGTTTGCTCACCAATTTACCGGTGGCTCCCTTGAAACCTGTTAGCAAAAGGTCCTGCAGATCCCAGCCCACACAGTAAACACTCAGGAATCCCAAATCGTGAATATGAAGAGCTCCTTTCTTATGGGCATCCCCAATCTCTTTCGGATAGATTTTGTTGGTCCAATACTGGGAACTAACAATGGTTGAAATATGTTGGTTCAAGCCCTGAAGTGAATAGGAGGAATTGGCACTCTCCTTCACCCGCCAATCCTGCAGGTCCAGGTAATCTTCCACTAAATTCAGGTTGGAAAAAAGCTCCCCTGTTTTTCTTACCGATTCGTGCTGCTTACGGTAAAGAATAAAAGCCTTTAAAGCATCAAACTGATTTTTAGCAAACAGACTTCGCTCCACCAAATCCTGCACCTCTTCAACTGTTGGAATATTTATACCTTTGAGGCTATCCAATACCAATTGCACACACTCCCCCGGTAATTCGTCATTTTGTACTCCAACTGCCATGAAGGCTTTTGATATTACATTTTGTATTTTCTGAGGATCGAAAGCGACCAACTTTCCATTTCTTTTACGGATTTGCTGAATCGTTACACTACCATTGTTTTTCATTTTCTAGCGGTTTTAATTTTGAAAACACGGTAGCTTTAGAGGAAAGACAGAACAAGACAAACCACTGCATAGTGATCCCTCAACTCCTTGCTTTTCTCCCGAAAGCTACGAATTATCCTTACAGGCAGGTCTTCTGGCTTTGTCCGTTTTAAAGTGCCTTCCCATTCCATAAGAACAGTGGCAGATAAACTTTAAACAGTAAAGGACTTACAGCTGCGGGGACAGCTCAGGATTTTCCAATAGATTGGATCACCTGATTCCCTATTATTCCAACTGGAACCCATAATTCATTACAATATTAGGGATAAAAAACCGATAGGTAAATTAGAGTTATTAACAAACAAAGAGACCAAAAGGAAGCAAGCCCCTATAATAGCTGAACTTCTATTGTTGATAACTCTCACCACACAAATTTTTCCATAAATTTAAGTTCCTACCGTTGAATTCTTATTGATAAATGTAAAGTATCGTAAACCCAAAATTAATCGAACAGAAAATGAAAAGGTCCACTATTTACAAGGTACCACTCCCTCCCCTAAAAAACAGGTAAAAAACGATGCCTTTAAAGTCTTATTGAGGAAATAGAATTTCAAATAGAACAATCAATATCTACTATTTATTAAGCAAAGGAAAGTTCCACTTTGGTACCGACTCCATATACCGACTCGATCCGAATCTTTCCGTAATGCAGTCGCATGATTTGTCGAGCAATACTTAATCCGATTCCAGAACCTTTCTCCCGGGTAGTGAAAAAAGGCACAAAAATATTCTTCATATCTTCCTCCTTTATTCCTGCACCATTGTCTTCGATGATAATTTGGGATAGTCCCATTGCATTACGTGTAGCTTTCAATTTTATGGTTCCCTGATGGGATATAGCATGCTGGGCATTCTGAACCAGGTTAAGCAAAACCTGCATTAGAAGCTTCTCATCCACAACAATCTGAAGATTCTCCTCAATCATCGAAAAATCATAAGTTATGCGCTCATCCTCATCCAGAGCTAGTAAGGTTTTTACATGTTCGAACAGATGTTGCACTTCAACCGGCTTAAGAATTGGTTTGGGAATTCGAGTCAACTGCCGGTAATTCCCTACGAAATGCATCAGACCTTCTCCTTGCTCCTGAATCACACGTAGGCCGGTGCGGGTTTTCAACAAAGTTTTCTCGGAAATAACCGCCCCAGCTTCAATTCGGTTGTAACTTCGGACCAAAGTTTCCGAAAGAGAAGTTACGGGAGCCACGGAATTCATGATTTCGTGAGTCAAAACACTGATCAAACGCTGCCATGACTCCAACTCGGTAGCATCCACCTCATTCTTAATATCGGCAAAAGAGAGCAATTTCCATTCCTCCTCCTCAAATTTGATAGAAGCGCAGGAGATCGCCAAATGCAAACTTTTCTGCTTAAGAGTCGTTTTGAATATACGTGTTTCTCCGGCCTTTATATTTTCAAACAGATCCACTAACCTTGGATCCGTCTGCAACAAAGCTTTGATGCTTACCAAGTGATGAACACCCAACAATTCCCGGCCCTTACGATTCAAACACTCTATCAAGCCATTGGAATTATAAGACAAAATCCCAACGGCAGCGTGCTCTATTATTGCATCACTCACAATCTCCTTTTGCTGATACTTTAACCGAAGATCCTTGATTATTTGGTTCACCTTGTGCATACTGGCCCGCAATTGATTAAAGGAATTCCCCTCTCCAAAATTGGGAATTTGCAAGGCAGAATCATCATTTCGAACTGCAGAAAAAAACTGGGCCAACAAACGGTTGGTGGAATTCAAGTACCGTACCAGTCTGTAACCGAGAAAAACAATCCAGACAGCAATCGGCACAGCCCAGTGAGGATGCTTACTTTCCCAAATAACCCAGCCCATTCCAACTGAAAGCAGAACAATGAAGAAAATCCGAAAACACAATTGCAGGAGAAGATTTCTATAGATCATACTTTTTTAATTTGTTGTAAAGGGTTGGTCGGGTCACACCCAATTCTTTGGCAACACTACTCATATTTCCGGCATGGCGATCGAGTGCAGAGGCAATCATCCTCTTCTCCATCTCCACCAGGCTGGTAGCAGTAAAATCGTTATTCAGTTTGTGATACTGCTGGAAAAGGAATTCGTCTGCCATCAAGACAGAATTATCTGTGAGAATCACCGCTTTTTCAATGGTATGCTGTAATTCTCTCACATTACCCGGCCAGGAGTAACGCATCAGTTTTTCAATGGTGGCATCCGAAAATCCAAGTGAATTCTTATCGTATTTCTGAGCATACTTTCTCAGGAAGAACTCAGCCAGAACAGCAATGTCTTCTCCTCTCTCCCGCAGGGGAGGTACTTCCACCTGAATGGTATTGATTCGATAGAGCAGATCCTCCCGAAATTCACCATCGGCAACCATTTGAGGTAAATTTTTATTGGTCGCACATACCAGGCGAATGTCAATCTCCCGAACCTGATGATCTCCCAATCGAACAACCTGACGGGTTTGCAGTACACTTAACAATTTTGCTTGTAAAGGCAACGAAAGATTACCGATCTCATCCAAAAAGAGTGTTCCCTTATCCGCCACTTCAAATCGTCCGGCCCGGTCCTCACGTGCATCGGTAAATGCCCCATTCACATGACCGAATAATTCACTCTCGAACAAGGTTTCGGTGATAGCCCCCATATCCACCGTAATCAACACCTCATTATTACGTAGCGACTGTCGGTGAATCTCACGGGCAATCAACTCCTTGCCCGTTCCATTCTCCCCCATAATTAATATGTTGGCATCTGTTCCAGCTACTTTTTGAATAATTCGTTGCAACTCAAGCATGGGTTTGGAACGGCCGATCATCTGGTATTTGGGTTGATTGATCTCACGTGTCAGATCCTTCTTCTCCTCCTCCAAACGAACAATTTTTTGCCTGGATTGCCTCAACTGTAATGCCGTACTAACTGTATTTATCAATTTGTCGTTATCCCAGGGCTTGAGAATAAAATCAACAGCTCCCTGCTTTATTGCTTTTACAGCCAGCTCCACATCACCATAAGCAGTAAGTAGAATTACCGCCAATTCAGAATCAAATTCGAGTATCTTGTTCATCCAGAAAATCCCCTCGTTTCCTGTATTAACCCCAGCAGAGAAATTCATATCCAGGATTACCACATCTATATCCTTTTTTTCCAATGTATTCAGGAGTCGATTGGGATTGGAAAGTGTGTATACTTCTTCAAACTCATCCTGAAGCAGCATTTCCAATGCCACCAAAACACTTTTATGATCGTCAACAATCAAAATTCTACCAGTAGACATAAATTTCTCTTTTTAGCTCTTTCAAAAATAGGACATTCATCCATAGAACTCAATAGAGTGTAAAAATTCTTTACACACTATTGTAAAACATCTTTACATCCAATAAATTTAACAGAACAAAATCACAAACCACATCAACATACCAATCAAACAATTACAAACAATGGCATATAGATTGTTTTGAAATACATTGAAGACGAACTGCTTTCAAAACCAGTATAAAACTTACACGTGAAACTGTTCTACATATTGAAACCGGTTTGAACGCCAAATTCAATTTTACAAAATAACATCTGTAAATAACCCATTAAAATTAACACCTAACATGCACCTTCAAAACTTACGAACCTTTCTGAAACACTTATTGAAAAATAAGTTGTACACCGCTATTACAGTAATGGGGTTTGCCGTATCCCTGGCATTCGTCATTTTACTCAGCATCTACATCAAACAGGAAGCCTCGGTAGATCAGTTCCATGAAAAAAAGGACAGAATTTTCCGTATGGTAAGCGACAACAATTCAAGCTTTGCTCCCCCCATTGGGAGTCAGCTCCAAAACCAATATCCGGAAATTGAGAGCTATACTATTCTGGACCGACGCAATGGTATAATCAGCGGACAAGAAGGCTCAAAATATCGCATGGATTACCTGCTCACCGATTCTACCTTCTTCAGCATCTTCTCCTATAAATTGCTTGAAGGAAACAGAGAGCAGGTTTTGAAAACCAAAGACTGCATCGTCTTGTCCCAATCACTGGCCTACAAACTTTTTGGAAAAGAACCCGCCCTGGGAAAGGAAGTTATACTCGAGAAAAAGCATCGATTTACGGTTTCGGGCATCATGGAAGATTTCCCAAACAACACCCACATCGAGAAATGTGAGGCCATTATCAATTTTGCAAACCTGGCTGATTTCTGGGGGTGGCCGGAATTGATTACTACCAATGCCAATTGCTCCTTTGGCTTCTATTTCCTTGCAAAAAAGAACACAAATTTACCATCACGTGCTCCGCAAATCCTGAAATCCTTCAAAAAAAACTATTGGTTGTATCAAGGCGAATATTCCAAAACTTTGGACTTTGAACCCCTCACCGAATGCTACTACAGTGAAATGCAAGGTAATGGAACCAAAAGCAGAAGCAAAACCCAACTTATGATCCTTTCAGGAATTGTGATACTGATTCTACTGGTAGCAATCATCAACTACATCAATCTAACGATCGCTCAATCCACGGCACGAAGCAAGGAAACCGTCATCAAAAAAATACTCGGAAGCTCGAAGGAAAGATTGTTCGCACAATTTGTCAACGAATCGATACTGCTTTGCCTGGTGGCCTTTTTCCTCTCTCTATTAATAAGCCTGGCAGTGGAACCCTTATTCAATCATTTACTAAAAACCGATTTGAACCTGATTCGGGAGTTCGGTCTATCCTTTTTCGTGATTGCGATTGGAATGGTTCTGATTATCGGAAGCCTGTCCGGTCTGATCCCCGCCAGTGTCATCATTAGTTTTCATCCCCTGGAAGTTTTAAAGGGCACCTTCCGCAAAAAAAGCAAGGGCATTTTATCAAAACTTCTCATCGCCTTTCAGTTCTGTATTGCCACCACTCTTTTAATCTGTGCCTGGACCATCTGGAAACAGACCGAGTTTATGCAAAGTTACAACCTGGGCTTTCAAAAGGAGAATGTGATATGGATGGATAGTGAAATCAAAGTCAATCAAAAAGAGGCACTAAAGGATCTCCTGGAAAAAATACCCGGAGTGCAAACGGTATCCTATGTAGCAGGAAGTATTGTTCATGGAGGGAACAACCAGTCGTTCAACTACAATGAGAAACCGGTAAGCTTCCAGGTCTTCAAGGTAGATTCAGCCTTTTTCCCAATGATGAACATGAGCTATACCCCAACAGGAATTGCCTATTCCAGAGATGCTATCTTTTTGAATAGAACTGCAGTGCAACAATTGGAATTGGATTCTCTCCCAACCCAATTTAAGATGAATGATAACATTATGCCTGTTTATGGTGTGGTCAAAGATTTCCATTTCAGAAATCTGAAAGAAAAAGTTGGTCCTGCCATGGTTAAACAACTTCATGCCAAAGAATCACCCTGGTCGATCTACGTAAAAATTTCAGGTCACAACATAATCGAAACCACCAAGAGAATTAAAAAAGCCTATCAGGGTTTTACCGGGGGCATTCCTGCAAAATATGGTTTTGTAGACGATACCGTCAATCAGTGGTACCAAAAGGAGAAAGATACCTCTCTGATTATTGCTTATTTTACGATTCTCACCATCATTTTATCCATCATGGGAATTCTGGCCATGTCTACCTACTATTTACAGCAACGAGTGAAGGAAATCGGGATTCGCAAGGCCAATGGAGCACAAGTACTCGAATTGGTGGCACTACTGAATGTTGATTTCCTGAAATGGGTATTACTTGGCTTTCTTGTAGCCTGCCCTTTGGCCTATTCCATCATGGAACAATGGCTTCAGAAATTTGCCTACCAAACCGAAATCAGTTGGTGGATCTTCGCCTTATCCGGCTTGGTTGCCATCCTGGTTGCATTCCTTACGGTAGGTTGGCAGAGTTATCGGGCAGCACAGCAGAACCCTATCAAAGCTCTTAAATACGAATAGCATCCCAATTGCAAAATTTCGAAACTTATTGATCGCGGGGATATTTACTCAGTCCTTGCGATCATAAAAAACCAAAAACAATAAATAATATTTACACAAACTAATCTATAACAACATGATTAAAATCGAAAACCTAAGCAAGATTTTTCAAACAGAAGAAGTAGAAACCACTGCACTCAACAACATCAACCTGGAAATAAAGGAAGGGGAATTTGTAGCCATCATGGGGCCTTCGGGGTGTGGGAAATCAACCCTACTCAACATACTGGGATTGCTCGATAGTCCAACCCACGGAAAATACTACTTCAACAAACAGGAGGTTGGAAACCAGAAAGAAAGTCAACGCAACAATATAAGGAAAGGAAACATCAACTTCGTGTTTCAGAGCTTCAACCTGATTGATGAGTTGAATGTTTATAAAAATGTAGAACTTCCCCTAAACTACCTACGCATAAAACCCAGTGAAAAAAAACACAGAGTACTGGAAGTACTGGACCGAATGAAAATAGGACACAGAAAACAGCATTACCCTCAGCAGTTATCAGGAGGACAACAGCAAAGAGTTGCCATTGCACGCGCCGTTGCTGCCAATCCAAAACTTCTTTTGGCCGATGAACCTACTGGTAACCTGGATTCCAAAAACGGACTGGAAGTAATGAACCTTTTAACAGAACTCAACAGTGAAGGCACCACCATCATAATGGTAACCCACTCCGAACGGGATGCGGAATTTGCTCACCGGGTTATCCGTCTTTTCGATGGACAGGTTGTGGTTGAAAGTACCGCTAAAGAATACGCCACCATAAACTACTAATCAACAAACCCAGCCATTATGCTATTCAACCAAATACGAAAAAACAAAAAATGGTACGGCATTAACACGCTAGGAATAGGACTTGCCTTTGCCGTTACTCTGATTATATTTTCATTTGTTCGGAACGAATTCTCCTATGATGGGTTTCACAGGAATGCTTCGGATATTTACCGAATCAATCTCGATTTACAAAGCATGAAACAGCAACCCACCTCCTCTCGTTTGCCTGGCATGCTTACCCAGCCCCTTTACGATAAATTCCCCGAAATTAGGAATGTTGTCCGCCTGATTCCTACCGAAAATGCAATATTAACAGCCAACGAAAACAAATATTCCTCAGACAAACTGTTTTTTACCAACAAAAGCTTTTTCGAGGTATTCGATTTTAAGGTACTGAGAGGCAACAAAGAAACCTTGTTTGAAGCCCCCAATCAGGTAGCCATCAGCAAAAAAACGGCCCTCACTTTCTTTGGAAGTATCGATGTATTGGGACAGGAAATTCAAATCCAGGAACAATATCACCGTTCCCAAGCGACAATTTATACCGTGCAAGCTGTACTGGATGATTTCCCCCAAAACTCACACATCAAAGCAGATCTACTGTTTTCGTTAAACAGTAAAGAGGAAAAAGTTCATTTTCCCGGCTTCACTTACCTGCTTTTGGAAAAAGGCAGCAAAGCAACTTCTCTTACAAGTTTAATTGATGCACAATGGAAAAATGGCATAAAGGAAGGAGAGCCGGTTCCCTCTGCTCACCTCATGCCCCTTAAAGATATCCACCTGCACAGCAACAATGACGAGGAACTTAGCAAGAACGGCAGCATCACCTCTCTGATTATTTTGATTACCGGGGCCTTGATCGTTTTCCTGATTGCCTTTATCAACTTTACCAATTTAAATTACGTTCAGTTTATCACTGATCTTAAAAATTTTAAAGTTCACGTTGTAAATGGTGCATCGCGAATCGACATAGCCAAAATCCTAATCCGCCGATCCCTGCTTCAAATCAGTTTAGCGATAGTAGTGGGTGCAGCCATTGCTTTTAATTTCAATCATTTCAGCAAGCTTTTACTGAAACTGCCCATCAACCTGTACGAGCTACTGACCGTTTCATTACTATTCTATTTGATATTTGCAAGCGCCTCCCTGCTACCTCTGATAACTATCCGGATAACAAAAGACCTGAGTCGCTCCCAAAATCAAGGATCAAAAAAGTTTGTGGCCTCCCTGCTTTTCCAATTTATGCTATCCATCGCAGCCATCATTACCACCATTGTCCTACACAAGCAGATGGATTTTATCAACCAGCAACATCCGGGAACTGAAAAATCCGCCATAATACTTATCCCCAATGTTCCCTATCCAATGATTGCGAAGTATGAAATCCTAAAAGAATCCTACTTAAAGCACCCGGAAATCAGGAATTTTAGTGCATCAACCTATAAACCCGGTTTAATAGCTCCACTTATCTTCCCTGTTGAAATGGAGGGGCTGGATAGCCCGGAGAAAAAAAAGCTCACCATTCTTTCTATTGATGAAGATTTTTTCAAATTGTTCGATATTAAGGCCCTTGCCGGCTCTCTGGACATGGGGGTAACCTCTTCGGTAAAATGGGAACAAAAGGCCATCGGGATACATGATCAAAATCCCTATAAGAATCAACTTTTGGAAGAACTTCACCAATATACAAAGGAGCATGGTGGTTTTAAAGAGAAGTACATTTTAAACAAAGCTGCGCTCAAAGAATTGGGTATTAAACGACCGGAAGATGCCATTGGCAAGCAGTTCAAAGTCAACTTCACAGCCTATGAAATGTTTCCCAAAGGAGAAGTAATTGCTGTGATTGATGATTTGCACTATGGGGATATGTTTACCCAGGAGAAGCCATTGGTACTGGCCGCAAAAAAACTCTTTAACAGTACTTTTATCGCAAAGATTGATCCTAATCAAAAAGCCGAAGCCATTAAAATACTGGAACAGGAATGGAACAAGATTGATCCGGATCATCCCTTCAAATATGAATTCATCACCGATCTTTACGCCAATATTTATGCCAATCAATACAAGGAAATGAGGGCATTGACACTCTTTTCGATCCTCTCGATCATCCTTTCGATTCTGGGAATGTTTGCTCTTTCTTCTTTTAGTATTCAACACAAAACAAAAGAAATCGGAATCAGAAAAGCCAATGGCTCCAGCTCTCTGGAAATACTTTTTCAACTAATAAGGGAGTACACCCAATGGGTGATCATCGCCTTTGCTATTGCCAGTCCCATTGCCTATTACATTACCACCGACTGGCTCAGCAAATTTGCTTACCGTACTGAAGTAAGCTGGTGGATCTTTGTCCTGTCGGGTATTATGGCTTTAGGAATTGCCATACTTACCGTAAGTTGGCAAACCTGGAAAGCAGCCTCCCAAAACCCGGTGGAAGCTTTAAAATATGAGTAAAACCAAACCGTGGAGAATGCCTGGGTTGCAAAACATACAATCATTACAATCTTGGCATTCTTTGCGGGAAATAAAATAAATTCAGAAACTAAACTTACCGACCAATGCTGATAAGGAGATTCTTACAAAACAGGAAGTGGATTGCCATTAATACCATTGGCTTAAGTATTGCCTTTGCCGTCACTATAATTGTCTACTCCTTTGTTCGACAGGAGCTATCCTATGATTGCTTCCATTCAAAGTCTGAAGATATTTACCGGATTACTCTGGAAAGCAACACCGGCCTAACCTCCTGGCATCCTGCCAGGGTTTCCGGAAATTGGACGATGCAACTCCCGGAAGATTATCCCGAAATTGTTGATATTGCCAGGCTTTTCCCCTTTCGAAAAGCCATTATCACCATCGGGAATAAAAAATTCTATTCGCATAAGGCTTATCAAACAGATAGTTCCTTCTTCAAAGTTTTTGATTTCGATCTACTTTCGGGTAGCAAAGAAACCGTTTTTGCCTATCCACATCAGGCAGCAATCACCAAAAGCTTAGCACTAAAATATTTTGGTTCGGTGGATGTTATCGGAAAGGAAATAGAGGTACTCCATCAGCGTGAATCACAAAGCAAGGCATACACTATCAAGGCGGTTATGGAGGACTTTCCTGCAAATTCGCATTTTCATGCAGACCTGCTTTGCTCCATAGAAGATCCCAAAAAACAAAATGAATGGGCCTACACCTACCTCCTTCTTGAACCGGGAGCAAGTGGCAAAAATTTGCAAACCAATATTCAGAGTAAATGGGATAGAAACGCCCGGGAAGGAACCACAACTCCTACGATTCATATACAAGCTCTACGTGACATTCACCTGTACAGTCACAAAACGAGGGAAATGGAACAGAATGGAAATATCACTACGGTATTCCTGCTTTTAGGCGGAGCGCTTATCGTTCTTTTAATTGCGATCCTAAACTACTCCAACCTAAACTACGTTCAGTTTCTCACGGAATTGAAGAATCTCAAGATTCGTATGATCAATGGGGCCTCCCGATTCGATCTTTCTCAACGCACAATCGCCGAAGCCTTTACTCAAGCCTTAATTGCCATTGTTATTGGCACGATTCTGGTTTGGGATTTTGAATTCCTCACGGGTTTTTCTTTTCCGGTTCAGCTTAAAACATTCGATGTTTTAATTCTTGCTTCAGCTTTCCTTTTGCTAATTGGAACAATAGCAATCGTTCCTCTCTTCACAAAAAAACTATCTAAAACGTTAAGCGCCACTCCGGCACGCGGTGCCAAAAAGTTTGTGGTGTCTCTTGTCTTTCAATTTATGCTTTCAATAGTAGCCATCACTTCTACGCTTGTTCTGCAGAAACAAATAGACTTTATCAACAATCATCATCCCGGTGCCCAGGATTCCTGTTATGTTATAATGCCCAAGAATACCTGGGAGGCTGTTCAACAATACGAGACCTTTAAGGAAAAAATCCTAAGCCATCCTTCAATTCTGGAAGTAAGCAGCGCTCTGGAGGAACCAGGTGGAGATATTCTGGATAATTTCCGGTTCGAAATGGAAGGAGTTGATGATACGGACAAACCAACCATAAACATTTTTACCTGCGATTCCAATTTCTTTTCTTTTTTCAATATCGAGGCGCTGGCAGGTACAGTGAATTTCGGAGAAACACCAAGTATCCAATGGGAAAACAATGCCATGTATCTTAATTCACTGAGACGACAAAAAGCAACCGACAGCAAAAAGTATAAAGAATTGGAAGCAAAAGTAACCGGTTACCGTGAGAAATATCTCTTGAATCGGTCCGCCCTGAAATTATTGGGTATTCCCAATCCCAAGGATGCCATCGGCAAACGCTTCCGTCTGAATTTCAACCAACCGGAACTATTCCCTGAAGGGGAAATAATTGGGGTTGTGGACGATTTTCACTATACCAATCTATTCCGGGAGGAGAAACCTCTGGCAATTGTTTCCAAAAAGATGTTCAATTCCAATTTTCTGGTTAGAATTGATAAAAAACAGAAATCAGAGGCCCTTGCTGCAATAAAAAAGGAATGGGATAAGATCAATCCGAATTACCCTTTCCAGTACGAATTCATTACCGACAGTTACCAAAAAGTGTATGCCAATGAATACAATGAAATGAAAGCCCTTTCCCTATTCGCTGTTCTTTCCGTCATCCTCTCCGCCCTGGGAATGTATGCCCTGGCTTCCTATAGTATACAACACAAGATAAAGGAGATTGGTATACGAAAAGCAAATGGCGGTAGCATTGGGGATATTCTATTGATGCTGAACGGAGAATTCCTAAAATGGGTGGGAATTGCCTTCGTGATTGCCTGTCCCATTGCCTGGTCTCTAATGAACAACTGGTTGAACAACTTTGCCTATCGAACTCCAATCGGCTGGGAACTATTTCTTTTTTCAGGAGCAATTGCCACAGGAATTGCAATACTTACCGTAAGCTGGCAAACCTGGAAAGCTGCAAATCAAGATCCCGTAGAGGCTTTGAAATACGAGTAATATTCAACTTATTCTTGGTTTCAATTGCCCTACGCAATCAAGCAACCTCAAGAGAGGGTAAGGAGTTTTGCTTCCGCCCTTTACCTTCCTTGAGGTTGCTTGGTCTGAATAAATATTTAAACCATTAAACTTCTCCTGGTCTTATCGAAAGCTCCCCGTTACTGATTAGAATCAATGCCACTAATTTGGTCTCCGTAATTCAAAGGACAATTGCATTCAACATAAACTATACTAGCTCCAATTGATATCATCAACCCTTCCCTGGGCTAATTCTGTGAAACAACTAGCAATATCCATCATCCCATTGCACTCAACATCTCTCCCCTTAGTAAATTTCCGAATCCAACAAGAAAATTTACGACTTCCCTGACAAGATTTGACCGAACTATCAATCTTTTTACTGATCCCCAAAGCAATAAGCAACAAGAAAGGGGGAATCAACGATTCCCCCTACAAATTATTAAATATATTCTTTCCTACTAGATGATATGAATTCAAGACACAAACTGGCAACTAGTATCCTACTCCGGCTGCCATAATGTTATTGGGGTCAAAAGCATGACAAGGAGTTACTCCATGTACCATATCACATTCGGGGCAGTGGCCCTCAAATTCGGACATGGTGAATTCTATTCCACAACCATGACATTCAATATCCATAGGCATAGGCATCAATTGCTCTGCAAACCCCATCATTCTGATTTTATCCACTACTTGTTTTCCATTTTCGAAACTTCCTGCGCATCCATCGTGCATAATGTATCCTCCTTATTTTTTCGGACAGGATGTATCCTGACCATACCATTTGTATTCTAAAATTTAATATCTTCTTTGCTTAATGTTTCGCCGTAACGTAGGCGGGTTCTCATGTTCTGAACCATATTGTCCATTTTTTCCAGGTCGGTCAACATTTGACGTTCCTCCTCACTGGTTTCTACCACCTTATGAATTCCTCCATTTTGAATCACGATTCGTCGATCGCCCATCAAGGCCAGAATTGGATCGTGAGTCGCCATCAGAACGATTTTTTCTTCGCCCACCAATAAATCCAAGGCTTTCTTTCGGTCGATTCCCGCATTCTCAATTTCATCAATCAGAATGATGGGCGACTTACTTAGAATTGCTGTATCTGCAATCATCAAGGCCCGACTCTGTCCTCCACTCAAACTGGTTATAGGAGTTTCAAGGTTGAATTTCTCTCCGGCCAGGTTGTTGGCCGATTCTATAATCTTGGTGATTACCCCTTGTACATCCTCCACCATACGACTTTCGGCATGCAGCTCCAAAAACTCGTATACCGTAAGATCCATCACAAAATTCATGTTCTGCGAGAGCTGGGCTACCAATTTGTTGCCAGAGGTCATTCTCCATTTTTGATCTCCCTCCTCATCATCCACCAGGACTGTTCGGGAGGTAGGAGTATCTTTTTTGGCAACCCATTCGATATCCGCCAACAACCGGCTCTTTCCCGATCCCGTAGGCCCAACGATACATACAATCTCACTTCTATTGATCTTCAGCTCTCCAAATTGCTCTGCATTTCCTGACTTATCGGTTCCTGGCAGTAGGGTGATGCTGTTCACACCTTCGTCCTCATCCTCCCCCAGAAACTCAAGCATTTGAGAGATGTAAGTACCCATGGACTCCATAACCTGAGGTTTGTCCAGGGCACGGTTCTCAACTTCCTCCTCGTCAAACTGATCCAGATACTCATCCAGAGTGAGTTTTAAATGCCCATTAACCTCAAGGGTATTGTCTTCAAAAAAGCCGGGAAGAAAAGGATAGGTTTCAAACAGTTCGGCTATGGTTCTGTATTGTATTTCTTCGGTTCGTATCATTATTTACAAGACTTTGGGCAATTGTTATCATCCATGTTAATTTTTCTCACGTTCCCCATCTGGTAGGACTCTCCGATTCGGGTTTCACCCAAACAATAGGAACAGAGTGCCGATGGCATTGAGAAACGAAGTTTCTCTCCCTTGAGGCTCTTTACATCCGTTTTCTCATCGTAAAGCAGTGTGCTTAATTCGTAAGCACCTTGTCCGGTCAATCCGTTCACGTGCATAATGGTAGCAGCAGGATTTACGGTATTCACCCGGGAGGCAAACACCTCTCGTTCGGCCTGCGATACGATATCCCCTTTGGTAATGATCACGATATCGGCAGACTTGAGCATTGGTCCGATTTTTTTAGGTGTATTGATCCCACTCAGATTATCGATCACACAAACGGCTTTTATATTCTTGATATAGGGGGAACATCGGTTACACAAACCGGCACTCTCACTAATCAAAAGGTCGATTCCTTCCTTTTGGCCCCAGGCCACCACCTCTTCGATGTTGCTAACAAAGTAATGATCGGGACATAGTGCTCCTGAGAGCCCCTTCTTTACCAATACGCCAGCTTTTTCGTACAGTACGTCATCATCGGTGTACAAACAATCAAACTTCACTACGCCCACCTTCAAGCCGCGTTGCTTCACAGATTCGATGGTTTTCAGAATTACGGCTGTTTTTCCTGATGATGGAGGGCCGGACACGGTTACTAAATTCATTGTTCTATATATTTAAATTCCTGTGAGAATATCAAAACTAATAATTCCTGCGATTAATCCGCATTAGGCACAAAACTTAAGGAGCTAAAATCAATCCGATCACCTTCCTTGATGCCATCTTTGAAAAGACCGTCACATTTACGAATCAAATCTCCAATGTTCTGCCCATAGATGTAATCCCATCCCAGCCACATAAATTTATTGCCTTCGGCTAGCCGATTGTCTACCTCCGGATGGATGCTTGGGAACAACCCCTGATGTGAAAGCACCTCTCCAACCTCTTTGGAGGCAAAAAAATCAATCACCGGCTGCAGCTTCTCCAATTTGTCCTTCTTGGTCAGCATAAAAATCGGGCTGATAATTGCACCGTCCTCGGGCCATACAGCCTCCATCACTCCCCCTTCCTTCACCATCCTGGTAAAAAAGTAGGGCATAATAGTTACGGCAGGCTTATTACTCTTTTTTGTATGTGACTTTACCATTTGAGAGGGGTGCATACCTTCCAACAAACAGCGGCCCAAACCTTTGATGCCAGCTTCGCCATAGGCCTTGTACAAATGCAACAGAATGGAGTTGAACAAGTCAAAATCGCCAATGGGCAAGCTTACGCTTTGGGCAAATTCCGACTTGAGGATATCGGCCCAGGTACGAGGTACTGGACGATCGCCCAACTCTTTCTTGTTCACAAGGAAAACAGCAGGCACAACACCAATCATTGAGTAGTGCCCGGATGGATCCTTAAGACTGATCTGCTCATTGTCCACATCCTTATTCAGCCTATCGAATCCGGTAGAATCTGCAAACACATCCATTTTCTTGAATTTGCCCATCAGGTGATCTTCAAAGAACAGATCAAAACCTGCAGAAATAAAGATATCGGCCAATTTATCAGCATTGTCTTCGTTCACCACTGCATCCATCAACCAATCCAGCCCCATAGAAGCAGCCTTTAGATCATATACTATGGGAGTATCATGCTCCTTCTCATACTCTGCAATAAAATTATCCAAACCTTCCACCAAGGGAATGCGCACCGGACAAGGCAACAATCCCTCCAGACGAATGGCACCTTTCGCTACAGATTTTTTCTCCTCGTTCAATGAGGCATCTATCTGGTTACGGGCTGCCTCAATTCCTTCCACCAACAACTTGCTGAAGGCCTCCACATTCATCTTCTTCATCTTTAACGCCATTTCCAGCGTAAGTGATTTCCCAAACAACTCTCTCTTCTTCTCGTCCTCCAATTGTTTGAATCCATTGGAAACAAAAATACTGATGGTCTCCGGATACTGCTGGCAGATGCTCAACAAAGTGTCTTTGGTTTTGAAATATTTGTTTTCCATCCTGGTGAAATTTTATATTTTCTCAAATCTTACACTGCAAATGTACAGGACCCCATCCTCCTAAATTGTAACCTATGTTACAAACTCAATTTTTTTTGCGTAATAATTCATTTGAAAATAATCGCATCGACAAATAGGAAACGCCTAAATCAATGGTAATCAAAAGATCAAACGGCAAGATCTTTATGACAAAAGAATACAAATTATTGATAAGAATATGCTTTTCTTAGATTAAAGCATTGTTTTGGGCTATTTTTCATATCTTTAAAAACCGAATGTGATACAATCCTTACAATTTTACCATGTATTACAAAAAACTACTTAAAATTACCTTCTTTACGAACAAAAAGTGGAACACCATTTGTTTGGTTCTACTACTATTTTGCAGTCTGCACTCGTCTGCCCAGGTGAGTATATCCAACCCGGCAGATGCTATTCTATGCTCTACAACAAACGGTAAAACAGATCGAAACCAGGAAGCATTTCTCCTGGTACAAGGCCCGGAAAAAGGCTCCTGGTGCTTCTCTTATTCCATCAACAATGCCCCTCCAATAGCTGCCAACCTAGGGAATCCAATCACAACACCGGAATTTACGCTACCCCTAAAATTTCGGAACGAGAGTTCGAAAGCTGTTACTTACACCATAAAACTAGAAAGTGCCTGGAACGAAAAAGATGAACCGATTCCAATTTCTACTACACATTATCAAGTGGATTTAAAAGTACTACCACTTCCCGATCCTGAAATTAAGGATTATCCGGCCAAAGCCTGGAGTAACAGGAATAGTAAATACCAGGCACTCATTGGGAAAAACTCCAATTTTGAGATTAAAACCTCTCCAAAATCCCAACTGGTAGAGGTACTTACAGGAATGGAAGAAAACCGAAAACTTGTTGATTTCACAATAAAATGGCCATCAGGAACACAACCTCAATTTTTTCAACTGATTGAGGTCACCCCAATGAATTGCAACAGTGATACCGTATATGCCGGGGTAGAACTCACGGATCATTTTACCCTTGAATACAAAAGTCCGGTTTCTCTTTGCCAGGGACAAGAATTGCAACTTGCACCAAAGCCCGATATTTACGGCGATTACAAATACTTATGGAACACGGGAGCCGAAACTCCCTCCATTAAAGTAACTAAAGCCGGGGACTATCAGGTTCAAATAACAGAAACCAATGTCAATCAAACCGAAACCATAACAATCAAGGTTATATCGGTATCTCCACCGAATCTTCAATTCGATAAAGTAATGGTTCTGGAAGAAGGAAAAGAGATCGAAATGAAAATTCCGGGCGATGTCAGTTCCTGCCTATGGTCTACAGGAGAAACAACCCCCACGATTCAAATTAACAGTCCCGGAGAATACTGGGTTACTGCCCAATCTGCAGAGGGCTGTAGCGCAACAAACGAATTCAAGGTGATACCCGAAAGTGAAGCATTCCACCTGGAGCTTCCATCGGAAACTCAGCTTTGCTTCGGAGAACTTATTCTACTAAGACCAACCCTCTCAGTAGATCAAGACTACAATTTCAAATGGAACACCGGCGCAACAACAAAGAATATCGAAATCAATCAACCGGGAGAATATTCAGTTGAAGTTACAGCCCCCAATGGTTTGATCCGAAAGGCAAAAACTATGGTCATTGAACATCCCCTTCCCATTGTCAATTTGGGCGAAAATATTACTCTCTGGGAAGGTGAGAGCAGGATTCTGGATGCTAAGAATCCCGGAGCAAGCTACCTTTGGAGTACAGGGCACAAAACACAAACTCTGGAGGTGACTTCGGGAGGTTATTTTTCGGTAACAGTTACCGACCAATTCAACTGTTTCGCTGCAGATGAAATCTTTGTCGATTTCCGAAAAGGACAACGTTTTGGAGTGGATCTAGGGGAAGATCCTACGATTTGCCAGGGAGATTCCATCCTGATTCTCCCCCAGATCGATGGCAATCCAAACCCTCCCTTAAATTACCGTTGGAGTCCCGTAGCAAACAACGAACCCGAAATCTACCTAAAAACCGAGGGAGAGCATTGCCTGGAAGTAACCGATGGGAATGGAAACATCGAGAAGGGATGCATTTCTGTTGAGATCCTACCAAGCCCGGAAGTCGATCTCGGTGCGGACCTTACCGCCCTTTCCGGTGAAACAGTAGAACTGGATGCTGGTAATCCCGGCCAATTGTTTGAATGGTCAACAGGGGAAATTACTCAAAAAATACAAATTAGTAAGCCGGGAAAATATGCTGTAAAAGTAACCAATACGCACAATTGCAGTACCTCCGACACAATTTCTGTAGAATTCAAAGATGAACTCCCAATCGCAGAAATTCCCCTGGCCTTCTCTCCCAATGGGGATGGGCAAAACGATATCCTATACATAAAAGGCGAAGACATCAAGACTTTGAGATTTCTCATTTTCAACAGACTTGGACAAAAAGTTTTCGAAAGTCGGAATCAGGATTACGGCTGGGACGGCTATTTCGATGGAGAACTACAGAGAATAGACGTTTACGTATATTTTGCAGATATTACCTACATCAATGGAAAAACCACAAGACAAAAAGGAAATATCTCACTTCTCCGCTAATTCTGAAACAAATTTACATCCCCCAAAAAGCAATGCAAATCCTTCTCGAAGTAGAACCAAAACAGTGTATATATACCAACCTTCTCTTATTGAAAGGTTCGCATAAAATTCAGGGCAAGAAACAGAACCTCTAATATTACTCTATCAGCCCAAAATCCTAAATCCTGTTTGGCCAAATCCTCTCCTTTTTATATTTTAGAGCAACCATGAAGTTACTGAAAATAAAAACTTTTCATTTTCTCCTGTTTTTCTGTCTCATTCTGTGTGCTTGCCAAAAACAGCAGCCCTCCGATTTTCTTAATGAGGAGGAACTGCATTGGTTGAAGAACAAAGGAAACAGTATACGTGTGGGCCAGGAGCACGGCTATCCACCTTTGGAATTTCAAAATTCGGAAGGAGAAATTGTTGGTATTTCCACCGACTACCTGGATATTTTGGAGAATCGTTTGAACATCGAATTTATACGATTCCATAGGAATACTTTGGAGGAAATTTTTAACGCGGCCAAAATGGACGAAGTGGACATGATCCCCTCCATAACAAAATCCCCGCAGCGAGAGGAGTTTCTTTCCTTTACAGATCCTTACTTCGAAACCCCGGTCGTAATTATTGTCAATGGAAAAACGAAAGGAACATTAACTCTGGAGGATTTATCCGGACAAAAAGTAACAGTAACCCAGCGCTATGCCATTCACGATTACCTGGAAAATCACTACCCTGATCTGAAACTGGATCTCGTTGCAAATGATCTGGAAGGACTTAAAAAACTGGCATTTGACGAAACGGATGTTCTTATTGCCGACGTGGCTTCGGTCTCCTACTATATGGAAAAATCAGGCATTTCCAATCTGCATGTGGCCGGTAACACCCCCTTAGAATACCAAATAGCCATTGGCATCCGAAAGAATCAACCTATTCTTCAAAGTATCATTAACAAAACCCTCGCTACAATTTCAAAAGCTGAACGAAACAAGATCCGAAAGGAATGGGTTTTCCTTTCCACACGTGAATTTTGGGAACGAAAAAATTTCTGGTATTGGTTGGGTTCTTTTCTGATTGTTACCCTAATAGGACTATTCCTTATCATTACCTGGAACAAAAGTTTAAAACTTAAGGTTCTGGAACGAACGGTAGAATTGGATAAGGAGCTCAAGACCCGCTTAAAAGCTGAAAGATCTTTACAGGAAAGTGAGGAACGTTACCGCATCGTAGCCGGGCAAAAAGGACAAATTGTTTATGACTACAATTTAATAGATCGCAGTATCCTCTGGTTTGGAGATTTAGAAAACACAACAGGATACACGACCGATGAATACAACAAATTCAGTGTGGAAGACTGGGAAAACTTTATCCATCCCGATGATTTCGAAACGGCCAATAAAAGTCTGAATGATGCCATTTCCTACGGAATCCACTATGAAGTCATCTACCGATACCAACACAAAAAGGGTCACTATATCCCCATGCTTGATAAGGGAACCTTTCTTAAGGACAGGGACGGCATTCCCTACCGGATGCTTGGAATTATGAGTAACATTTCAATGCAGATGAAAAAGGAGGAGCAACTGCGAATCGCCAAACAGAATGCAGAAAAGGCCGATCGATTGAAAACCCAGTTCCTGGCCAATATGTCCCATGAAATCCGCACCCCAATGAATGGAATTATGGGCTTCTCCTCCCTGCTCACACAACCGGATCTGCCAAAAGAAAAGCAATTGACTTACTGCAAAATAATTCAGCAAAGTTCACAGTATCTCCAGAAAATTATTGACGACATACTGGATACTTCGATGATTGAAAGTGGCCAACTGAAAACCTACATTCAACCACTCGCCTTAAACAAAACATTCGAATCCATCAAGTTATATTTCAGCACCAACGAAAAACTGAAGAAGGAAACCATATCACTTCATTCGGAAACGGGATTAGCGGATGGACAGGACCAAATTGATACAGATGAAATCAGGCTAAAACAAATCCTTATCAACCTGGTAGGAAATGCCCTCAAGTATACGCATGAAGGCAGAATTCTCATTAAATACCACAAAAAAAATGAGGACCAACTTCTCTTTGAAGTAAGCGATACAGGAATCGGAATTCCAACAGATCAAATAGAGCATATTTTTGAACGATTCGGACAGGTGGAAAGTACAGATGCCAAAAGATACGGAGGCACAGGTCTTGGCCTCTCCATTTCCAAAGGGTTAATTGAATTACTTGGAGGAGAAATATGGTGTGAATCTGAAATGGGCAAAGGAACTTCGTTCTATTTTACACTCCCCTACTCCAAACCAACTCCTAGCTAAGCAATTACAAAATCAATTTATAGCCAACTCCACGGATATTCAGAATCTGGATAGATGGATCATCCTTCAGGTATTTTCGCAAGCGGGTAATAAAAACATCCATACTGCGGGCATTGAAAAAGCTATCATCTCCCCAGAGCTTATCCAGAACCAATTTCCGTTCCAGCACCTGGTTACGCTTCTCAAACAGCATCAGCAACACCTCCGCTTCACGATGGGTTAGACTTCGGCTTTTCCCGTTCAATTCAAGGCATTGACGATTTACATCAAACCGGTATTTGCCGATAATACAATCCTCCAGTACAGGCTGAGTCCCATTGCAACTTCGCCCCACTAGGGCCTTGATGCGTACGATGAGCTCCTCCATACTAAAGGGTTTCTTCAGGTAATCATTCCCTCCCAACTCGAAACCGGTTACCACATCCTGGGTTTGTGATCTGGCGGTTAGAAAGAGAATCGGGGTTTGCTGGTCCCGCTTGCGAACCTCTTTGGCAAGGGTAAATCCATCCATTTTGGGAAGCATCACATCCAAAACCAGCACATCATATCGGTTCTGCAGAACAGCATCGAAGGCAGCCAGTCCATCAGAAAGGTAATCGACCAGAAATCCCCGGCTTTCCAGACTGTCTCTTACAATCATGCCCAAGGCTTCCTCATCCTCAACAAACAATATTTTTACCGGTTCACTCATCTCTGTTCAAAAAATCAAATAAACATTAAAACTGCTCCCATACTCCCTTTAGAAAGGGATTCCAATAAACGGTTTCCTACCATCAGGGAAGACTAATTGTAAAACAACTCCCCTTATGTGGAGTACTTTTCACCCGGATATCCCCACCATGTTCAAGCAAAATGGTTTTCACATAGTGCAATCCCAGTCCAAAACCTTTCACATTGTGCACATTTCCTGTCGGTACCCGATAGAACTTATCAAAAATACGTGCCTGATGCCGCTTGGGAATACCAAATCCATTATCGGTGACACTGATTTCGGTTACAGCTCCCTTCTGCTTACAGGCAACCCATACTTCCACCTGGTCTCCTGAATATTTCACGGCATTCTCTACCAGGTTCTGCATCACATTGGAAAAGTGGAACCGATCGGCATTGATCCTGTCTGTCCCTTCGTCCGCCTCATAGTGAAACTTCACCTCCCGTTTTCCATTACGCAACTGCTGCCCGTTGAATATATTTTGGCACAGTTCCCTCAGATCAATGGTTTCAGGGGTAAGATCCAGTTTCTTCTTTTCGTGGTTGGCAATATTCAGTACCTTTTCCACCAAGCCTGATAAACGCTGTAGCTCCCTGCTGGAAAGATTTAAATAACTCTCGGTTTTCCGGGCATCCTCCAACACCCCAAAATGCTGCATGGCTTCCACAGCAGCCGATACAGTGGCGATGGGGGTTTTTAGTTCATGCGTCATGTTGTTGATGAAATCGTTCTTAATCTCCGACAAGCGCTTTTGCCGAAAGATGGTAATCAGCATAAAACTAAAGCAGCCAAACACAATCACCAACAGCAACAGGGAACCCCCTAATCCCATAACCATTCGCTGAAGAATGAATTGTTGTTGATGTGGAATCCGGGCCCGAACATACTCTTCCTCCAACAAACTTACCTTAACCGGACGGGATGCCAGGGAGTTTATGGTATCCTGATGATTCTCCCAGCTGGCTTTCATCACCGAATCGGTTTTCTGGTTCAACACCTCCAGGTAATGATTGGCCAACATATCCCGGTCCTCCAACTCCCTGGTTAAAAAAGAATCCAACAGCATCAAATCAACATGCATATTGCCCTTGGCCTCCTGATACAACATGGAGGAGATTATTTCCTTCAGCTTAAATTGCAAATTCTCGGGAATCGAATCGGAATTGATCGCCTTAACTTCACTCACGCCGGTTGAAAATGAGAACAACACTTGTGCCGACTCCCCTTCTTTTTGATTTTTCTTTCGCTCACGCAACAATGAATCCAGAAAACCATCCTGAACCGAATCAGAATAGGAAAGGACGGCAGTATTTTTATCTCGATAGACTAAATTGGTTACTTTGGAAAGTCGCGTATTCATCTCCTGTTTTACAGACTTTTCCAGGGCCAGGTTCAACTCCTTCAACAATTGCTCTCGATTAACCGAATAGGAGTTGCTGATCCAATACCATTGCAGCAGCAAAATTCCCATAACGGAAACAACTACCAAAACCAAAATCAACCGAATGCGTTGCGTCATATTCTCTATAATAATGGGGATGATTCTGCCGCGAACCCCATAATAGAATTTATATGGATCAACGTTAAACAGAATGTGTTTTTCAAAAGTAACCCAATCTTTTTCAAATCACAAGACAAAACAATGTGTTAACACACGTTAACACTAGATAACAAAGCATTAACCCAATTTGTTCTACTACCCAATTACTTTTGAAATGTTAAACAGTTAAAACGAATGAACATGAATAATCTAAAAACATTTACACTGGCCATGATCCTTATAGGAGGATTAACCCTTAGCGCTCTTGCGCAAAAATCCGGGACCATCGTGTATGAGCAAATCATCAACATCCATAAAAGCCTTAGTCCGGAACAGCAAGCATTCAAAGCCATGATTCCTGAAACCATTTCCAAAAAGCTTTCCCTCCGTTTTAACGAAAATTATGCGCGCTTGCAAGAAGTAAAAAAGGATCAACCCAAAGGAATCAGTATCAACATCAGTAGCAGCAGCGATGCCTGGTTCGACTTCTCAAAAAAGGAGTACCGCGAATACCACAACATTATGGGTGAAAGCCTTTGTGTAGTGAACTCCATCCCAGCCAAAGTTGATCTAGAACCTACGGGGAATTCAAAAACCATCCTGGGCTACCCTTGCCAGGAAATGAAAACAGAAGACGGGAAATTCAGTATTTGGTACACCTCAAAACTGAACATAAAGGGTACTCCTCTGCTTCCCCTTTTTGCCACAGGAACCATCCTACTCATTGAAAACGACAAAGTCAACATTACAGCCATTCAATTTACGGAAAAAACTTTCACAGACAAAGAGCTGAATCAATTGCCGGAAGCACAACAAATCTCCTCCGAACAACTGGAGGACATTCAGGAGGAAGCTAGGGATGAAATGAATCGATAGCAAGAGCGCAAAAACCATTCTTTTTCAATCTCATTGAATCCTCATCCACATGATTTAAAACTGACACTTCACAAAATAAAGAGATACTATGCAATTACGAATTGAAAACCTATCCAAAACCTACCCCAATGGGGTAAAAGCACTGAATAATTTAAACCTGACCATTGGCACCGGAATGTTTGGCCTTTTGGGCCCCAACGGGGCTGGTAAATCCAGCCTGATGCGCACCCTGGCCACACTGCAAACCGCCGACCAGGGAGAAATCTTCCTCAACGATCTGGATCTTATCCGACAGAAAAAGGAAGTTAAACCCCTGCTGGGGTATCTGCCCCAGGAGTTTGGCGTATATCCCAAGGTCAGTGCCCAGGAGCTCCTTTCCCATTTTGCAGTTCTAAAGGGCATTCAGAATTCTTCCGAACGCAACCAAATGGTTACCTATTTGCTGCAACAGGTAAATCTGTACGAAGCACGCAAGAAGAGCGTTCATACCTTTAGTGGAGGGATGAAGCAACGATTTGGCATTGCACTGGCCCTGTTGGGCGATCCCAAACTGATTATTGTAGATGAGCCCACAGCAGGTCTTGATCCTGCCGAACGCAACCGCTTCAACAATCTGCTGAGTGAAATCAGTGAGGACAAAATCGTAATCCTGTCCACCCACATTGTGGATGATGTGAGTGACCTGTGTAACGATATGGCCATCATCAATAAGGGAGAAGTATTGCTCAAAGGTCGCCCCACCCATTTGATCAATGAATTAAACGGACGCATCTGGGAGAAAAAAGTACCGAAGCAAGAGTTCGAAGCTTTCGGTGAGGAACACCAAATCATCTATTCCCATCTGAACGAAGGACAACCCCTGGTTCACATTCTGGACGATGATCACCCCGGTGATGATTTCAGAAGAATCACACCGGGATTGGAAGATGTATACTTCTCAGCAATTCAATAGGTCGGAGATAGAATCCATGATTCAATTTCTCCCTGTAAATTTAAACCATCGCATATGTTCTACGAAATATTCCGATTCGAAATCAAAAGGGCCTTTAAACGCCCGGCCATCTATCTTTACTGGTTCATTCTGTTTGCATTGGCTTTCTTAATAATGAATGCCGCAGGCGGAGCATTCGAAAGCCTTAGTATTCACATCGCAGGTGATAACGTAAAAGTGAACGCTCCCCGTGTTATGGACATCCTCTTTGGCAGCTTCAGCTATCTGGGCATTTTTATCACAGCTGCTATCTGTTCCGGTATTGTTTTCAAAGATTTCAAATACAATACGCTGGAGTTGATGTTTACCACTCCCATACGAAAAAAGGACTACATCTTTGGCCGTTTTCTGGCTGCCTATGTCCTAAACATTGTGGCCTTTACCGGAGTTGGTCTGGGTTTTTATTTGGGCAGTATAATGCCTTACCTCAACCAGCAGATCTTCGGGGAATTTCTATGGAAAGCCTACCTGGATCCCTATGCCGTTCGTATCCTGCCCAACCTGTTTTTTGTTTGCGCCATCTTTTTCTCCATGAGCCTCCTTCTGCGAAGTGTGGTTGTCAACTGGCTATCCATTCTGGGCCTCTACATCCTGTATGCCCTGGGAATGAATTTGCTGAAGGATCTGGACAGCCGAAACCTGGCTGCACTGCTTGATCCGTTTGGTATTGCCGCGTCCCTTGTGGTAACAGCTAACCAATCAGCCAACGACATGAACAATGAAGGAGCACAACTTGTGGGCGTATACTTTTACAACCGACTCCTATGGCTCTCTCTAGGGGGTGCATTGCTAACCTACTGCTACTACCGTTTCCGTTTTGCCTATGATCTGAAGCCCCTCCAACTGTTCAAAAGAAAAAACAAGGCTACAACCGAAACGGAACCGATCAATAGAAATAACGGACAAAAAGAGCAACCAGCTTCCAAACCTTTTACTACAAAGAGAAATAACTCTTCAATGCTGTTCCGTCACCTTACTGCTTTTGAGTTCAAAAAGCTGATCCGTAACGTATATTTTCTGCTCATCGGATTGACAACAGTGGTATTCCTCTTTGTTGCCTCCAAAGGAATCGGCAAAATGTACGATACGCAAACCTATCCCGTTACCTACCAGGTATTGGATATCCTCCAGGGAAGTATTAGCCTTTTCCTGTTCATTGTGATAATGGTTTTCTCAGGGGAAATGATCTGGAGCGACCGGGAAGTGAAGATTCACGAAATTGCCGACACTTTACCTTCCCCCCGTTGGGTCAGACTGGCAAGTAAATTCACAGCTCTTGCAGGGGGAATTGCCTTACTGCAATTGGTGATGATTGGCTGTGGTATCCTCTTTCAATACAATGCCGGATACTACCGCTACGAAATTGGATTGTACTTCCAGTCGGTATTTGGAATCTCATTTGTCTCCTACCTGTTGCTAATGGTATTGGCTTTCCTTATCCACATCCTGGTCAACAACAAATACCTGGGCCATGTGGTCCTCATCCTCTACTGGGTATGGGACACCTACTTTACCGTTACAGTACTTAAGCAAAACTTCCTGGTTTTTAACGGCGGCCCCTCTCCTGTCTATTCCGACATGAATCAATTTGGGTTCGAGTTGGCTCCATTCTGGATCTACAAGATCTACTGGATCTTGTTTGCAGGCATTCTAATTATCCTGGCCAATCAATTCCTCGTAGCACAAACCGAAACCCACTGGAAGAGCCGCTTCAATTTCTTCAGGGAACGATTCCAGGGACTTCCCAAACGATACAGCATGGTATTGGGTGTAATTTGGCTAATACTGGGTGGATACATCTACTACAACACCAATGTGTTGAATGATTTTAACACTCCTTACGAAAGTGAATTACTGCAGATGGATTACGAGAAGACCTACAAGAAATTCGAATACACCCAGCAACCAAAAATCACAGATGTATCCATTGAAGTTGATCTGTTTCCTGAATCTGGAGAAATGATGGCAAAGGGCGAATACCTACTTTGCAACCCGGGACAAGAGGCAATTGACACCCTGTTGATCAACCGGAATCAATTTGTGGATTCGGTATGGTTCGACAGAAAAACGGAACTTATACAGGTGGATAAAAAGCAAAAGATCTACCTTTACCATTTGGAACAGCCTTTGCAACCAGGCGAAAACCTGAAACTGGCCTTTGCATTCAAGGGCGAAAACAAGGGATTTAACCAATCGGGATCAGCCAACATAGCTGAAAAAAACGGCAGCTTCCTGTACAACTCGCTATTCCCCTCCATCGGCTACAATTCCAAGCGGGAAATCTTCAGCAAACGGATACGGGAAAAGCACAAATTGCCGGAACGTCCGATTGCTTTGAAGCGCACCAATCCCAATGGACTCAACCGCAACTTTATTACACCCGATGCCGATTTCATCAATTTCAAAGCTGTGGTAAGTACCGATGCCGATCAAACCGCTCTTACTCCGGGCAAACTTGTGAAGCATTGGAAGGAGAACGGTCGCAACTATTTCCGGTACGAATCGGAGCATCCCATGTTGCACTACTACGCCATCCTGTCGGGACGCTACCAGGTTAAAAAAGAATTGTGGCAACCCGATGATCCAAACCAGAAACAGGTGGAAGTTGCAGTTTACTACCATCAGCCTCATAATTACAACCTGGACAACATGATTCAGAGTGTGAAACGTTCGCTTAGCTTCTACAGCAAGCATTACACACCGTACCAGTTTGAACAGTTGCGAATTGTTGAGTTTCCACGTCACTCTACCTTTGCCCAGTCGTTTCCGAACATGATTCCCTTCTCTGAAGGAATCGGCTTCATCGCCGATTTACGGGAACTGGATCGAAAAGATCTTAGCTTTGACGAGCAGATTATCGATTACCCCTTCTATGTAACAGCGCACGAAATGGCGCATCAATGGTGGGCCCACCAGGTAGTTGCGGCAAATGTGGAAGGCTGCCAGATGCTTATGGAATCGGTTACCCAGTTCAGTGCCCTGAAGGCCATGGAAAACCATTACGGAAAGAAAAAAATGACCAAATTCCTGCAGGATGAGATGTTCCGCTACCTCACCTCCCGCAAGCACGAATCTCATGAAGAACGCCCTCTGGCGACAGTAGCCAAACATCAATCTGATATCTACTATCGTAAAGGATCCACGGTTCTGTATGCCTTAAACGAATACCTGGGAGATGATAAACTGCTAAAGGTTTGCCAATCGTTCCTAAAAGAACATGCCTTTAAGGGGGCCCCCTATCCTACAACCATCGAACTGGTTGAGCGCATTGAAGCAGTTACTCCTGATAGCCTTGCCTACTACGTGGAGGATGCTCTGAAGAAGATCACGCTTTACCAAACAAAAGTGGATTCGGCAACCTACCAAAGAAACAAGAACTTCACCTACCAGGTTGATGCCAACATCTCCTGTCACAAATACTACGCTAACGGAAAAGGTAAGGAAACAGAAACTGCTTGCGCAGACTGGGTAGAGATTGGAATCTACAACAGCAAAGGCAAGGAATTGTTGCTGAAGAAAGTGAAACTGCAGAAAGGGGAAAATCAAATCCATTTCGACCTAAAACGAAAACCGGACCACATCGTGGTTGATCCCTACTACCGAATCGTGGACAAGGATTATCGAAGGCCGGAAATCCCCATTGAAAAATCGTAAAATTTAAAACCGTAACAGCCGCTCCTTCTATGGGCGGCTGTTCTTTGATCTACCTATTTTAAAACAGGAAAATTACCTCAGTAACTCAACTATCATTTTCAGGTAGACAAACTCAATACTTTCTTTTTATCATCTCCGTATCAAGTCCGTATAAATACGGGGTTAATACAGAGATGATACAGACTTAAAACAAAGACATTCCCCCTTTGTTTAAGTTCGGTTTGGTTATTCTCATCCAGAATAGTGGGTTATTTTTTAGAGTGAGATCACGAAAAACCATTATACCCCAAAACTCTCCCAGACCTTGCAATTGTTCTTCGGCCTGCTTTGAGATAAATTCTTCTCTCCTTTTATGTTTGGCAATATCCCAGGCTTTTTTTATTTTAGAAAACCATGAATTCACTAAAGCTAATACCACTCCTATACTTTTTTATCCTCTGTTCTACTCTAATAAGTTGCAAAGAACAGAATCAAACCTTTCTTCTTTCGGAACAAGAACAGCAATGGCTAAAAGAACACAAAAAAGCAATTCGTGTAGCCAAGGATCCTCGCTATCCTCCTATGGATTTTCGAAATAAGAAGGGAGAAATTGTGGGCATTTCCAATGATTACCTACAGCTTATTGAAAGGAAGTTAAATATTCAGCTTATCCGGCTTCAGGAACAACCCCTGGAGGAAAATCTGAACAGTGCAAAAATGGGGAAAGTTGACATGGTGACCTCCATTGCCAACACGCCTCAACGAAGTAAATTTTTGACATTCACCGAGCCCTATTTTGAGACCCCCGCTGTAATTATTGTAAACAGACAAATTCAAAGGAGGCTAACCGTAGAGGATTTAGTTGGGAGAAAAGTTTCGGTGGGCAACCGATTTGCCGTACACGACTACCTAGAAAACCACTACCCGGAATTAAAACTGGACCTGGTTGCAGATGACCGGGAAGGACTCAAAAAACTGGCATTTGGCGAAACCGATGTGCTGATTGCAGACCTTGGATCCACATCCTACTATTTGGAAAAATCGGGAATCTCAAATCTACATGTGGCTGGAACAACTGATTTTGTATACAAAATAGCTATTGGGGTCAGAAAAGATCTGTCAATACTCAGAAATATTCTGAATAAAACACTGGCCTCCTTATCCAAAGAGGAAAAAAAGAAGATACAAAAAAGGTGGGTTTTTCTTAGTACCCGGGAATTCTGGGAAAGAAAGAATTTCTGGTATTGGATGGTGCTACTACTTCTCTTTATCGGAACCGGTACAACCTACTTTTTAACCTGGAATAGAACACTCAAAAAGCTTGTAGTAAAACGCACCGCAGAATTAAAAAGGGAGCTGAATATCCGGCTCAAAATAGAGCAATCTCTAAAGGATAGTGAGGAACGATATGGAATTGTTGCCCGTCAGAAAGGACAAATAGTTTACGACTACAATTTAAGTGACCATAGCATACTCTGGTTTGGAGATATAAGATACACAACGGGATATTCCTTAAAAGAATACAGTGAGTTCAACCTAAAAGACTGGCAAAACTTCATCCATCCTGATGATCGTGATAATGCTATTTCAAAACTAAAATCATCCATTTCATCAGGCGATGACTATGAAATCATCTACCGCTACCAACACAAGGATGGCAGTTATATCCCCATTCTGAGTAAGGGCACCTTTTTAAAAGAGATTGATGGAACCCCCTACCGTATGCTGGGAATTATGAGCGATATTTCTTTACAAATAAAAAAGGAGAAACAATTGCAAATCGCTAAAAAAGAGGCCGAAAAAGCCGACCGTTTGAAAACCCAATTCCTGGCCAACATGTCCCATGAAATACGCACACCTATGAATGGAATATTGGGCTTTTCCTCCATCCTTGCCCAATCCAATCTCTCCAAAGATAAACAGTTGGCTTATGCCAAAATCATTCAGCAGAGTTCGGAATACCTTCAAAAAATTATTAACGATATTCTTGACACCTCGATGATTGAGTGCGAACAACTAAAAATATTTATCAAACCTTTAGCCTTGAACAATACCATAGAGGCAGTGATTCAATATTTCAGAACCAATCCCAAATTGCAGCAAAATATTATAACACTTCAATCGGATCTGGCTTTTGCGAATGGACAAGACCAAATTGAAACCGACGAAATACGCCTAAAGCAAATTCTAATCAACTTGACAGGAAATGCCCTTAAATACACTCAGGCAGGAAACATTCTGATTAAATACAGCCTCCACAACCAAGACTGTATTCTTTTTGAAATTAGTGATACGGGAATTGGGATCCCGGCCGATCATCTGGAACATATATTTGAACGTTTCGGACAAGTGGAAAGCACCGATGCAAAAAAATATGGAGGTACAGGCTTGGGACTCTCCATTTCCAAAAGCTTGATTGAATTGCTTGGAGGTAAGATCTGGTGCAAATCGCAACCGGGAAAAGGAACTTCTTTCTATTTTACTCTTCCCTACCCAAAATCAAAAGAAGCATCACCAAAAACTGTTCCGGCAGGAAAACAAATCTGTTCTTAAGAGAAAAATCATGAATAAAGTAAGCCCCTCCGCCACCGGGGATTCCATTCAAAATAATATGGCAAGCGGAAACAGTAAAGGCATTTTGGTGACGGAGAGGACTTTGCTTTCCTGGTTTGGGAAAGCATAATAAGAGTGCGGGAAAAAACACAATACAACTGGAGCACTCAAATAACTAAAGGTCTATGTGTAACTTTTTTCCAAACGATAAAACAGGAGCGCCCCACTGAAAAGGGAGAAAACCTCAGCGAGTCGCTCCAAACTACTAACCAAAATTTTAAAATGCTTAAAAGGAGAGCCTTCCTCTTCACTACAGGGATAGAAATAAGGGGAAGGCTCTCAAACCACTAACTAATCCTTAAGATTTAACAATCTCAATGAACTAGGACTTTATTCATCATCCTCATAAGTCAATCCAAAGCACATGTACATCTCAGGATCCTCATTACTTACCAGGTAATAAGATGAGCCATATTCCTTTAACTCAACAGGAACAATAGTCCATCCCTTAGGACTTGCTACTATATCTTTAATAGCCTGGCCTTTCTCTGTAGACATTAATCCCTCTATATAAGCCAAATCATCAAATGGTGCAGAGTACCCCGTATGATAGCCAAGAAATTCCATCTCAACAACATCCTCAGTTTTCTTATTATAGTTAACTTTAATTTTAAGAGATTTCCAATCTTCAAAATCTAAATTGAAAGTACAGGGAAACCAGGAAGCCACATAAGTGTCTGTAGACAAGCAACGCAACGCAGCATCAGGATAAATACCATTAATCAGATTCGCTAATTTAGGACTGACTATCTTTGCGCTACCACCAAATGTTGAGGGGCCAAAAAGCTTATCAGTCATCCCTTCAATATGAGCAGGACAATCTGCTTCATATTTAAAAACACCAGTAACTCCAGCATCCGTTACATCGAACTGATTCTTAACTTCATCATATCTAAAAGATCTTACTCCAATACCATTCATTACCACGGCATGATGAAATTCAAAACCTTCGTGAGTAAAGTTAATTGGCATCAGTTCATGCTTTACTTCTCCGTTATCTACATAGTTAAGAAATGCAATAATCTTATCCCCACTATATACCATGTTCACTTTTGTATCCCAACCTTCAACAGATAAGTTGAAATAAAAAGGTACCACTACCTGTTCATTCGCTCTCTCAAGATGTTTCGTATGTTTGGTGTATTCTCTAAGCTGAGCAGATGTTTCAGCTGTAGCTTTAACAAGAACCATAGGATCACCACTCACTCTCTCTGCAAGATACAAGGTGTCACCACCAGCTGATTTTTTAGTCAGGCTAAACTCCAGTTCGCCACCAAATCCTTTTCCTGGTTCTCCAATTTCAGGATCAGTCATCTTCGAAAATTTGCTATAAGTGTCGAAAACCAAGACTGGCTTTTCAAACATCTTTACAGAATATTCCGATTCATCCGGAAAATCATAATAATCAAAATTCATATTTACAATACCCGTCTCATCAAATTTAAAATAATAGGTAAATGATCCTAATTTTGTTGGATTAGGGTAGTAATGGGTAAGCCATCCATGTTCAGAGGAGGTTAAAGCATCTTTGAACTCTTTAACAGCCATACCAGCTCTTTCATCCGGTGCAAGATCAAACTCACTTTCAAAATCGTTGTCACATGCTGTAAACAAAACAAGCATGGAACATATTATATTTAAATATATTTTTTTCATAACACTCTTGTTTTCTTGAATTAATTACTCAATCCGTCCAAAACCTCAGCAATATCCGCCTGCAGTTTGTAGATATCGATCTTCCAGATCTGCAACATGTAATCTGCAATCATCTTCTCTTTCTCACGAATTTTAGCTCTGGCTATTACAGATGCATCTTCATCTGTATAATAGTTTTCATCGTATACTTTGATCTTATCAATCAACTCATTCCAATCCTCGTTGCTGCGGGTTAGAAATTCCGATAACATCTCCACAAAATCCTCATCCGGATTCAACAGAGAATAAGCGGTGATGAATCCCATTCCCCTGGCTTCTGAATTGCTAAAATTCATCCAGTTGGAGGTATACCCTGTAGTCAGTTTCTTGTATTCAACAGGATAAGCGATGGTTTGATGGAGAATATGACCAAACTCGTGATGCATGGTTTTAAACACCCTAAGGATGGGTTCCATTGCACTACGTTTCTCCCAACTGTTCAATCCTGACAAATCAAAGTCTATGTAATTCAGGTCGAAAATGGTGATCTTTCTTCCTCCTTCAGCTTGCCCCAACACGATACCCCCATTATCTTCATAATTGTGACTACCTACTAACACCATTTGTTTGGGTATGAATGCCTTCATAAAATCATCGCCTCCATTCTTTGCATAAGGATCGACCCAAATTTCCTTCATCTTTTCCAGAAAAGGAACCACACGCTCCAATTCTGTAGGTGTAAGAATTTTTGTGTTGTCCAACTCTGAATTATCCCACTTGTATTTCACTTCAACATTATAGGGATAGGTGTAATTCTCTCTAATCCATTCATCCACCTCATTCAGCTCAGGGGTAGAGGTATCGATCAAGGATTTTCCCAGATCTTCATCACTGCTACAGGAGCCAAATAGGAGAACTCCCAGCACTAGGAAACATATATATTTCTTCATCTGATTAAAATTTATTTATTATTTCCTTCCCGATAATTTCGGGAGGGAGAAAATCACCAAGAAAAATCATTCTCCTGGCTCATTTCAACGCTCTTTCAATTAAACTACCTATCGGGGATTTGCTTGCAATCCGGCAGCAACTGCCTGTGCAGGAATTTGAATAACTCTGCGGTTATCATCTTTTGGCAAGGAAACAGGGCTTCCTTCAAACACATCATGAGAAATTTCAAAATTAAATCTCTTAATGTCGAACCATCTTAATCCCTCGTGAACAAATTCCCGACGACGTAAATCCAGTAGATACCACAGATAGTATTTCTGCCCCTCTTCAACAGTATAGAAAGGTGCCAAATCGGATCCATCCATACTTTCATACTCTGCCTTAATTTTATCCAGAGTAACTTTATTTTCCGAATTGTACGATCGCTCTCTTTTTTGAAGATAGCTATCCAGATCGCTCAATACCGAAGTGTAATCCTTTTTCATCGCATAGGCTTCAGCCCGGTTAAACAGAACTTCTTCCGTGGTAAAAAGCGGAGCAACCATATTGGGATACCCCTGATCAGGATTGTTATCGTGGCTTTCGATTCTACCTTTGAATTTGGGGATAAAACCCAACTGCTGGGAACCTGCTGCATACAATACCTTGTCGCCAATCACCATCTCAAAACGCATTTCCTCGGTTATCGGATCCTTCCCAAACAACTCTCCGATCTTGGGGGCCGAGAGGGAATAACGGAATACAACAGCACCATTTCCCCAATTGGAATATCCTCTTGCCAGCATGATATTTGAGGATTCCTCGGCTTTTGTATACTGGGCCCAAAGCTCACTGGCTTCATACTCCAGATATTTCCCGTTCCAATCTCTCAATTTACTAGCCGGGTCGGCACCCAAAACAAAATTGGAATGTTCAATTACTTTATCCCAGTTACCTTTGTACAAGTAGAAACGTGATGCAAAAGCATGAAGTGCAGCCTGAGTAAAGTGATATTTACCAACAGCATAACTATCATCCCTTATCAAAGTTGCCGCCTCTTCGATGTCTGCCTCGATTCGGTCATAGATTGTTTTCACGCTGGCTCTTTTGTAGTCCTTGAATACAACGGTTTCCGGATCTTCAACAAAAGGAACTCCCAAATCGCTCTCAGCGGTAGCAGGGTTGTAATGCTTTCCGAATAGATTCACCAGCATAAAATGAGCATAAGCACGTGCAGCCAAAGCCTCACCCTTTTGAGCTGTATAATTCTCCTTATCGGAAGCGTTTTCAATTGCATCCAAAGCATGGTTCGCAGCAGCAATGGCAGCATAACAAGCATTCCAGTAGAATGTAGGCGTATCGTACTGTTCCGAAGCCGCATCCTCCCAATAGTAAGCACTACCATTGGGGATATATTCTGCAACATATTGTCCAACTCCCTTATCGCCTGAATTATCCGACATAACTTCGGTAAATCCCTGATACATTGCTTCAGGATAAGCTGACACCAATAATTCACTAACAGCTTCAGGCGAATTCAAAACAGTCCTGTTGTCAGGCGTTTCATCTAAAAAGTCATTACATGAAGATAACATGGTCATCCCCAAAAAGACTATGGCTATATTTTTTATTTTCTTCATCTGTTTCATTTTAATAGATCGTTCGATTCCAGTTCAGCTCCCGAAAAATCGGGACGGGATGAGATATGAGCCTGATTGACGAGTAAAAAAAACAAGTGTGTTTCGTTTCAATATCATATTCTCATCATACTAAAAAACAACCTTCAATAATTCTTAAAAACCTACCTTCACCGAAAAAGTATACTGTTTCGGTACAGGCATTGCCACACCACCGGAGCCCATAAACTCAGGATCCTGTCCATTCAACTTACTATCGGAATACAACAAAAACAGATTCGATCCCTGAAGTTTCAGAGTAGCATTGCTAACCCCAATTCCTGATAGTAATCGCTTAGGCAAACTGTAGGCCAGAGAAATCTCTTTCATTCTCACAAAAGAACCATCGGCTACACGTGCTGTAGATAGATTATATCCATTGTAAGCCTTGGTATAGTTTACATTGTACTGACGTTGCGACAGAATAACCGGAATATCGGTTCTATCTTCGTCACCACTTAGCATCCAACGATCGTAAAACTCCTTAGGCATCGCATCCAGATCAGAATATTTCGCTTTAAACTGGGGACGCAATCTTACCTTGTTTCCATACTGATAGGTCATGAAAACATTCAATTTCCAGTTTTTGTAGGTAAAATTATTTCCGAAACCACCAGTCACTTTGGGATCAATTGAACCCTCATATTTCAGATGCTCAATTTTAGTGGATTGAAAATCCAAATCAGAAACGGTTTCTTCACCATCTTCGTTGATAAAGGTCGGCAAACCTTCGCTGTTCAATCCCTTGTATTGAATGGAGAACAAAGATCTAACCGGATATCCTTCCAATGGACCTCCAACATCTTTCACTAGGTTGTAAATATTCTGGAATGATTTCAACTTGGTTATCTCATTCTTGTTGTAAGCAAAGGTTAGGTTGGTGTTCCATTTAAAATCCTTAGACTTTACATTGTGAGTTGTCAAGGTAAACTCAACACCATGTGATTCCATATCAGCATAGTTGGCAAATTTCCAGAATTCACCACCAATCCCTGAAGTTTTGATATAAGCAATCAAATCGAAACCTTTACGCTGATAGGCATCCATACTCAGGTTGATTCGGTTGCTGAACAATCCTAAATCCATCCCTACGTTGGTTTCGTACTGCTTCTCCCAGGTTAACTCCGAGTTCTCCAATCCATCAATATACATCTGGGATTCCTGTTCAGAAAGGTAAGGACGATCGGTCACCTGATTCATCAACACCAGGGTGGAGTTGGTTGCAGCCCCCATACTTGCAGTCAAACCGTAGGTAGCTCTTAATGACAGGTGGGAGATTACTTCAGAATCTCTTAAGAAATCTTCATCATGCGCATTCCAGGATCCACTCACATTCCAGGTAGGCAACCAACGTGCAGAGGCTGATTTGCCCAACTGGTTTGAACCATCGTAACGGAAGGTTCCGTTTACAGTATATTTTCCAGCATAGGAATAACTACCGGTTGCAAAAAAGGCCGCGAAACGGTCACGGTACTGTTGCATACCATAGTAGGAAATTCCATTCTGCAATTGATGTCTTACAAAATTAGGATCGATATAAGGAATACCCCCTCTTTCCCACTGGTAGCCAACACCATCAAAAGAACTGTTTTGTCGGTTGGAAGACTTAACCTCCATACCTCCAAGGACATTCACGATATGCGTTTCGTCAAATATTTTGTTCCAATTACCTGTTCCTCTAAAGTAATAGTTCAACAAGCTATTGTCGCTTCTGTTGTAAAAACCTCCTTTAGGCAAAACAACCTGGGGCAATGAGTTGGGTACCTCCAAATCTTTAAATAAGAACTTATTGTTCTTGGCAATCTCGTAGGTATCTTCGGCACGATAGGCTTGAGCCATATTGGAGTTCTCCAGAATTTTATGTTCCTGGGTAGATTTCACATATCTTATCGACCCTACAAAATTCAGATCCAATCCTTTTACCAATTCATAATCAATATTAGCCTGGAGTTTTAAATCCAGCATATCGATATCCATATAGTTGTTCCGCATTTCGTTAATGATGTTGAAATCGGCATAATTCATTCGATAGAATTCAAGATTTCCATTATCATCATAAGGACGTAACACTCTACTGGTATTCAAAGCATAGGAGAATGGATTAATATCAAAATCACGACTATACTCACCATTTACAGGATCTTCGGTACGACTTACAGTACCAGGAGCCTTTTGCTGACGAAACGAACCTGCTGTAATGAATCCAATCTTCAGTTTATCATTCAATTTAACAGAGGCATTCGCGTTAACGGTATATCTGTCTACCTCATCAGCAATGGACCATCCTTTATCTCCGTAATAACTTGTTGAGAAGTAGAAGTTGCTCTTCTCATTTCCTCCTGTTAAACTCACAGAATGGTTTTGAGTAATGGTGTTTGTGAACAATTCGTCAAACCAATCAGTATTCTGCATTTCGTACTTCTGCAAAAATTTAGCCCGTGCTTCTGGAGTGTTCTCCAAACCAAAACCGGTAGCCGGATCGTAAGTATTGATCAGGTCGTACATTTTCTTATAGATCCCACCATTCTTCTGACGGGAGATTTCGGCATGGTTCAACCATCCCTTGGCTTCCAATTCACGATACACCGACATCTGCTCGCGAGAGTTCATGATGTTGTAATTGGAATAGGAGGGTTTCATTCTCATGGTATATTCACCGGAATAGGAAACAGAAGCTGCTCCTTGCTTTCCTCGCTTGGTGGTAATTACAATTACACCGTTCATAGCTCGGGCTCCATAAAGAGCTGTTGCAGATGCATCTTTCAAAATCTGAAAATTTTCAATATCATCAGAGTTCAAACCGGCTACAGCAGAACTAATAAGAGTAGCAGCATCCCCGGAGGACAAATCATCAGGAGAAACATCCACTACATCCTCCAATACTACTCCATCAACCACCCACAAAGGTTTTTGATCACCGTAGATGGAAGAAGCACCACGTACACGAATTTTGGGCGCGGCCCCGAAAGTTCCGGATACAGTTTGCACGGAAACACCGGCAGCTTTCCCTTCCAGCATTTGCCCCACATCAACCACACCAACTACTTTGGCATCTTCAGCCTTTACAGTGGTAGCAGAACCGGTAAACAAGCGACGGTCGGTCTTACGAAAACCGTCCGAAACCACCACAACCTCGGCCAATTGCTCCGAATCAGTTGTCATAGTAATGTTTAAAGTTTTTTGATCCTTTACAAGGATTTCCTGTGCATTCATACCGATAAAAGAAAACACAAGAGTAACTTTTCCTGATGCAGGAATCTCCATGGAAAATTTCCCGTCGAAATCGGTAGAAACTCCGGTGGTAGTCCCCTTTACAAGAACCGATACACCAGGCAGAGAAAGACCCTGATCGTCCACAACAACACCGGAAATCTTTCGTTTCTCCTGTTGCTGCGAAGTAGCAGGCGCAGGACTGGGCTTTGAACTTTTGCGGAGGGTAACAGCCTTATTCCGGAACTCATATTCCAAATCACTATCTTTTAAACAACGATGTAGAACCGATTTCACAGTTTCCTCCTTAGCATCTACACTAACATCTTTCACTTCCTGAACATCTGAAGCACTATAAAGGAACACCAAACCAGTTTGTTCATGGATTTCCCACAACACCTGTTCCAGCTCTGCACCTTCCATACTCAGGGTGATTTTTGTATCCTGGGCCAATGTTTTCGCCGAAACGTTTATCACACTGGCCAACAGGAACACTGCAAGCATCTTCATAAACAGTAATAGTTTAAATAGCTTCCGGGGTCGAAAGCCATAATTCAAACATTTTTTCATAACTTTGTGAAAATTTAGGTTACACTTAGGTTTTTATCTCTGTTACAGCAGAAATATTTATGAAACAGGAAATGTTACAGCATTTCCTGTTTTTACTTTTCACTAATTACAATGGTCTTCCCATTGATTTTCGCATCTACTTTCCGGGTTAATTCGAACATTTCCATAATGGAACTGATATCACCACTTCGGTTAAAATGGCCCCCAAAACATAGCTCCTTCACCGATGGATTTTGGTAGAATACCTTAACATCGTACCACCGGGCCAATTCCATCATAATATCCTCCATTCGTTGATTTTTGAATAGAAAAACGCCATCTTTCCAGGAGGTAAACAAAGCCACATCCACCTCACGCATATCCATCATGCCGTTTTCTTCATTCACAACTGCTTGCTGTCCCGGCTTTAGAAGCAGGGATCCGGCATTCTCTCCACTCGTTTTCACCTTTACACTCCCCTCCACCAGGGTGGTTACAATCTCCGTTTCCTCATCATAAGCCTTCACATTGAAAGAAGTTCCCAAAACCTCAACCTTCGTTTCTGCCACATTCACAACAAAAGGATGTTTTGCATCTTTACTCACCTCAAAGTAGGCCTCCCCTTTGAGAATGACATCCCTTGTTTTCCCTGAAAAACGAACCGGAAACTTCAACGAACTCATGGAATTCAAATACACTTTTGTGCCATCCGAAAGATTTAGCTGATACTCCCCTCCCTTTGGGATTTCCACTGTATTGTACAATGGCTTTACCTCCTGCTCCTTTTCACCAGCCTGGTACTTTAAGACCCCTGCTCCTTTTTCAATATGGGTTCCATCTTTCTCTTTCATTGCAGCGACCTCTACATTATCAAGATTCACCTTCTTTCCATCGGCCAGAATCAATCTCGCTTTGGGCTTTGGTTTTGACAACTTTGCCACTTGTTTCGGTTGTGGCAAATTGGTGATATCATTGTACAGGTAGTAACCAACTCCTGCCAAAAACAGGGGAATCATTACAACAGCCGCATACCTCAAAACAGCTTGAAAAACAGCCATTCTCCGGTTGGGATTAATTGCTTCATCAATACACTTCCATCCTTCCTCCAGATCTACCTTATGCATTTGTTGATCCCATTCCAGAAAGCTCTCACGGTTTCGAATACGATCGTAGAGCTGACGATTCTCCTCGCAATCATCAATCCATTGGTTCAATTCCAATTGCTCCTCCTCTTCTAGGCCATAATTCACCTCTTTGGCAATCAACTGGGATATTCTTATATAATTATCAATTCTATTCACGCGAATATTTATAATTTAAGTTCGTCTCAAAATTGGACCTCTCATTTCTACTATTTAATGCTAAAACAACTCAGAAATAAAAGTGGGTGGGTGGGATTACAATTTTTTTCAAAAAAAAATGTCAGAGCTCCGAAAAACTCTGACAAATTCATACAATACAGCCTAAATTAAAGGCCTCTATCATATCCATAAGTGTACTGCCAACAGTAGTACAACCACATCCTGCAACTGTAAACGAAGCAAACGATAGGCATTGGATTTGACAGATTTCACAGTATTCACCGATATATTCAACCTAAGTGCAATTTCAGGATTCTTGAACCCTCTCATGCTCATCTCAACCACACGTTTCCCCTGGGAGGGTAACACCTCAATGGCATCATGAATTGATTTGTACGTTTCTTCCTCTATAATATGATCCCGGAAAAACTGTTCCGATTCCATAGCCTGCACACTATAATCCAGAACAATTTTATTGTGCTTGATATAATTTAAACAATTGTTCCTTGTTACCGTGTACAGAAACCCTTTTACGGCATTTTCATTCTCAAAGTCCTCTTTTCCTTTCCATAGTTTAATAAAAGCATCCTGAACCATGTCGGATGCCACATCAGTATCCTGAACATACTTTTGGGCAAACAAACACAGCATGGGGTAAAAGCCTTCAAAAAACTGCCGGAATTCTGTTCTCTTCCTCTTCACTGTGGTTAATAGTTTGGTTGGTTAATAAGTTTTCCTGGAAATCAGAAGCTATTGGGGGCTTTCTGAATTCTGTGTATAAAACTATTGAAACCAAAACGTAACAACCTTATCTACAGCACCGACAATTGGGGTCGCTCTCTTTCACCTACCCCAGACAAAAGGGGTCGGAAAGAAAAAAGTTCCAGTTTTGTACGATTTTTTGGAAAAAAAGACAGATCAAATCCCTGTTGAACGATACAGAGGTGTTCTTCTATTTTGAATTAGAATAAAAAAAGGCAAATAGCGCTTGAAGCCCACTTAAGTTTGGCATTCTGATCCAAAATTTACCCTAAATAGCTATCAAAGCAATTTCAAAATCAGCCTTTACAAAACGAATTCCCTGCATATTTATGTAGCGGAAGGGGTACCTTCTGTAACTGAAGGGGCTACATTGGTAACGGAAGGCCATCCCCCTTGTAGCGGAGAGGATACCTGGTGTAACGGAAAGGGTCTCTCTTGTAACGGAAGCCCTCCTTCTTGTAACTGACGAACTAACTTGTGTAACGGAAGACTTCCAGGGAGTAAAGCATCAGAATTTACTCAGAAATTCAAAAATACTGTCTTCAGGATTCAAATTCAGCTTCTTACGAAGTCGATACCTTCGCTTCTCAATTGCATTCACAGAAATGTTTAAAATACGGGCAATCTCCTTTGCATCCAGATTCAGCCTCAGGTAGGCACAAAACCGAAGTTCGTTGGTGTTCAAATCGGGATAATTCTCAAGCAATTGCTTAAAAAAGTCCTGATGAACTTCCTCAAAGTGCATTTTGAAATTCCCCCAATCCTGATCCAGGTTAATGTTGCTCTCGATCCCCTGCAGCAACTGCTTCAAAGCACTTTTCACTTCGGTACTTTTAGCATCCAAAACATCCTCCACCGATTTCTTTAGATTTTCGAGGGTCTCATTTTTACTAACAATATGCAACGCATTCGCTGCTAACTCCCTTTCCTTGTGCTTGATTTCGGCTTTGTACTTCAATTGCTTCAATCGAGTAATCTCCTCACGGGCCTGCATCTCCTCCTGCAAACGCAAATTTTCCAAATCCTTTTCACGTTTCTCCCCATCCAATTTCTCCAAAGCCATTTGATCCAGTTGCTTCTCCTGTTCCAGCAAAAGATTTTTCCGTTTCAAATTGAGTTGCCGCAAATACAATATTCTCAAAAGCAGTAAGGAAATTATCAGCAAACCGGCAATCAACAAAAACAGATTTCTTCTCTGAGTTTTCATCGTCAAATGCAGGTATTCAATCTCTTCTTCCTTCTTCTCTGTTTCATATTTTATCTGCAATTCACTAATTTGCTTCTGGGTCCTTTGGTTATAGATCTCATCCTTATAGGCAAGAAACAATCTTGTATTTTCCAGGGCCTTCTGATAATTGCCCTGCAAGGTATAAACCTTTGCTATTCCTTCGTAGCAATCCTTTACACTGGACTTATCTCCATCCTCCAATGCTATTTTCAGAGCTTTTTCAAAGAATCCCAAAGCCTTATCCAACTTCTGTTCAATCACAAAATATTCTCCAATACTAATAGAGGAGGATATAATCCCATTCTCATAATTGCTTTTTTCAGCGATTTCAAGGGCTTTTTGATAATCGTCATAAGCTTCCCCTCTACGATTCAACTTCAGGTAAATCAACCCCCTATTGTTTAAAATGGAAGAAAGCTTCAGTTTATCACCTGATTCAGAAAAAATGGGAATTGCACTGTTCAGGTACTGAAGGCCCTTTTCGTACTGACCGATCTCATCGTAAATATTAGCCATATTTACAGAGGTTAAAGCAATATGAAACAAATCCTTCTCCTGTTTGTAGATCTCCAACAGCTTTTCAAACAAGTCCAGGGCCTTTTGATGATCTTTGTAAATGGAATAGATTATCGCAATATTGTTCTGCATGCCGGTCACTCGCTCTTTGTAGTCGATTGCTTCGGCTTTCTTTAGTGCTTTAAAGTAGTAGGTTTGGGCTTCCTCATAGCTTCCCATGTTGAAATAGGTGATTCCGATCTCATTCCAGGAATCAACCAGGCCTCTTTCGTCATTTTCGCTTTCGGCTATACCCGAAGCTTCTTTAAAATGCTGCAACCCTTCAAAGTAATTGCCCAAATTGGAGTACTCCCTTCCCAAAAAAATCAATACCTGAACTTCATCTTTGGGTCTGTTCAATTTTCTTGAAAGCTCCAGAGCTTGCCGTCCGTATAGCATGCATTTTTCTGAATCTTTTTCAACAAGCCCTTCACAAAGCTCCAACAACACTTCCAACTTTTCTCTATCGCTAACACTCATCAATCGGGCCTCCAAACTGTCTACCTGATGATCATCAAGAGGTAGATCTTCGGCTGCAAAAAGGGCAAGCGAAATAAAAACTAGTAGTAAGGTCAGTAAACTTCTCATTGGTATTTCATATTTCCGAGTTTTCAAATATAGTTTTTTAATTCTCTTATAAAAAAACACCATCAATTCTCATTCTAAACAAAAAAATGAAAAGAAGCTAAAATTCCAAAACTTAAGATCGGTTCAATTTTCTGAATATTCCCCTGCTGCCTTCCAAAGGAATCAATTCAAAATATTTTTGGGGTAGCATTTCACTGCCACCGATAACCAGAATTCCACCAGTTTTCAATTTGGCAAGCATCCCCTTCATTATTTTACACTGGAGAGCTTCTTCAAAGTAGGTAAAAACCAGGTTACGGCAAAGAATCAAGTCAAAGAGGCCTTCAGGCCTTTCCTTCTGAATATTCTGTTGCAGAAAAAGCACATTCTCACGGAAGGAATCCTTCAACCGAAAAGCTTCGCCCTCTTTTGCAAATGCAAGATCTAAGTAATCCTTTGGCAGATCCTTTACACTTCCATAGGAATAGACAGCCCTGCGGGCCCTTTCCAAAACCTGGGCATCCTTATCTGTGGCTACTATTTTGAAAGACATTATCCGTTCCAAATGCTGTACTACAGACAACTCCCATAGAATTTTCAAAGTATAAGCCTCCTCTCCTGCACAACAACCGGCACTCCAAACACTAATTTCATCTTCGTTTGTTGCATATGCCCTTTGAGCCAGGTCCGGCAAAACTATCGCCCGAATCGTATCAAAAACCTGTTTATCACGATAGAATCGGGAAATAGTGATATAGCAGAATGAATCCAAAACCTTCCATTCCTCTGCGTTGGTTTCAAGAAAGGTCTTATAAGAATTACCATCAGCAAGCTTCAATTCCAATATTCTACGAACGATCCGCTTGCATACCTGCTTGCGAACCTTTCGAAAGCCTGGCCACCGATAGCCCATCCTCGGCAGGCACCATTGCAGGAAATCAATGCATTGCTGGTCGTTCATGCTTTTATTTAATTTCACCACAGAGGACTCAGAGTACCACAGAGAATAATAATGTGACAAAAGAATTCCTCTTTTCTCCTCTGTGTGATTCTGTGAAACTCTGTGGTTATTTCTTATTTTATTACAATCGAGAGCCCTTTTATTATAGCACCCTTCGTTTAATTCCTTCTTTTAAATGCTCTACATTAAAATTAATGAGCAAACCAAGCCTTTTCTTTGCCAATTTCAGATAGGAGAGCAACTGAGCTTCATGAATAGGTGCCAATGCATCAACCGATTTTATCTCAAGAATAACCTGATGCTCGATTAGCAAATCAATTCGATAACCAGCGTCCAACTTCACCCCGTTATAAACAACTGGTAAAGCTTTCTGTCTCACGACATCAAAGCCCGAATTCATCAATTCAAATTCCAAACAAGTTTCATAAGTTGATTCCAGCAATCCGGGTCCCAATGCAGAGTGAACTTTATAAGCACAGCCCAGAATTTTGTAACTGAGTTCATTTAAATGCTCCATACCCCCACTTATTTTTAAAAATATTTTTTCTTTTCACCTGTCTTTCCTATTAATATCACTATTGAAGCTTCAGAGTACCACTGCGTATTAATAATTCACCACATAGAAATCCCTCTTTCACCTCTGTGAGACTTCGTGAAACTCTGTGGTAATTAAAAAAAGCAATTGATTCCATAATTTACAAAACCTTCAGCAAATCAAAAAAGAAGTTTTCTAAAAGGAATATCCCCTCCAGGGCATAATATTAATGATCTTCCTCATTTTCTCCGGCAAAGCAAATCCTTATCTTAGTAATTTACTTAACTTTGAAAAACAAAATACACCACAACTAAATCTATAGTAAAATGAAAAAACTACTTCCCATTTTGCTTTTCGTTTTGGTACTTGGCGGCTGTACACAAAAATCCGCACAGGAAACCCAAACCGACAAAGCAAACATTACCTCCAGAACCATAAAGGCTACGGTAAAGCAATTAACTCAGGATCATCCAAATGCCAACAAAGAGCTTATGGAACGTGGCGTAAAACATGCTGCCAGTCTATGGCATACTTCTGATGGAACGGAGACAGAATTCCAAAACTTCTGCAAGGAGAACTACATTTCCGAATCGGAGGAAAGAGATTTGGTCTTCCACAAGGTGTCACGAAACCTGGAAATACTACAGGGACATTTCAACAAAATCACACTTGATCTGTTGGAACCTGTCCACCTGAACACGCACAAGAGCCATCCCATCGACAATGCATTTGGGTCCTACAGTGTTGGTTCCCATTGGATGGACGATTTCTACCGCAACAAACTTGCCTTTACCATTGCCCTGAACTTCCCCGCCTACAAACTGGAGGAGAAGGAAAAACTGGGCAAAGACTGGAACCGTTTGGAATGGGCCTACGCACGTTTGGGAGATGTATTCACCTCCAGAGTTCCTGCTGAATTATTACAGGATTACTCCAAAGCCAATGCCGATGCCAGCCGGTACATTGCCCACTACAATATCTACATGGGCAGCCTGAGAGACAAAGAGGGCAACACTTTCTTCCCGGAAGATAAGGTTCTGCTCTCCCATTGGAATCTTCGTGATGAAATCAAAGCCAACTATGCCAACAAGGTAAGTGGCCTGGAGAAACAAGAAATGATTTACCAGGTAATGAAGAGAATCATTGCCCAGGATATCCCTGAAAAAGTAATCAACAACGGAGAATACCAGTGGGATCCCTATACCAATGAGGTATACATGGAAGGAAAAGTTGTGAATCTAAACTCCGAACCGGACACCCGTTACTTACAAATCATCAACAATTTCAAAGCTTTAAGAGCTATTGATGCCTATAGTGGCGAACAGGATACCTACATCAAACGAAAATTCGATGGGGAAATGGAAATCTCCCAGACTGATGTGGAGAAACTGTTCACAGAATTTCTGGGCTCCAAGGAGCTGAAGAAAGTGGGCGAACTGGTAAAAGAACGTTTGGGCCGCGACCTACAACCTTTTGATATTTGGTATGACGGATTCAAAACCCGCAGTACAATGGATGAAAGTAAGCTGGATGCCAAAACCCGTAAATTGTATCCCAATCCACGGGCACTGGAGGATGATTTGTACAACCTGTTAAAGAAATTGGGCTTCGACAACGCACGGGCTCAATTCCTGGCCGACCATATTTCAGTGGATCCTGCACGTGGTTCAGGTCATGCCTGGGGAGCGTCTATGAAAGGCGAAAAAGCCCACCTTCGCACACGAATTGGTGAGAAAGGAATGGATTACAAAGGTTACAACATTGCAGTTCATGAATTCGGTCACAATGTGGAGCAAACTATTTCCCTGCACGATGTGGACTACTACACCATGAATGGAGTACCCAACACAGCATTCACCGAAGCGTTGGCTTTTATCTTCCAAAAACGCGATTTGCAATTACTTGGCATTCATGACAACAACCCTCAGAAGAAAAACCTTCAAACACTGGATATTCTTTGGAGCACCTACGAAATTATGGGCGTTTCACTACTGGATATGCGCGTTTGGAAATGGTTGTATGCTCATCCCCAAGCTACGCCTACGGAGTTAAAGGCAGAGGTAATACATTTGTCCAAAGAAATCTGGAACGAATTCTATGCTCCGGTTTATGGAAGCAAGGACGAAACAATTCTGGCGATCTACTCACACATGGTTAGCTATCCCTTGTACCTTTCGGCCTATGCCTTTGGTAACCTGATTGAATTCCAACTGGAACAACATCTTGCAGGCAAAGATTTTGCCAATGAGGTAGTACGAATTTACAAACAGGGACGACTTGCCCCCAATGAATGGATGGTACAAGCCACCGGCAATAAACTATCCCCAAAACCAATGCTGAAAGCTGCCAGCAAGGCATTGAAAGGAATGAAATAACTAGATTACTAATGATATTGAAACCGGAAGTTCCTTTGGAGCTTTCGGTTTTTTAATCATATACACTAGCAAATTAGCTACAAGTGTATAAAACTCCCAAAGATTATAACTTACTCAGCTTGCCCTTACAATTTACAAGAATGTATTCTACGTTTTCATTCATTTTCCTCTAAATAAAATGACATCATTATTTTTGACCATTGAATTACATTGAATACATATTTTTTATATTTGGCCAAATTTCAAAATCAATCAAAATGCCTAAACACCTATCCCTTCTCCTAATTCTATTTCTTGTAACCTTCGGTTGTTCTAAAGAAAAAGAAGCGGAACTTAACTTAAAAGGTCAAATTAAAGGAGAAGTATTCCTTTATGATGAATTCGGAAAATCGAATACCGAATATCAGGATGTTGAAATAGTTGCCTTAGCTGGTGATTCCTCCAACTCAGCAGCAATTGATGAATCAGGGAATTATCAAATTAACGAATTGAACACAGGGACTTACAAACTAGTCTGTACAAAACCAGGCTATGGGACAAGAATTATACAAAGTCTACAACTTATTGGTGGAGATTTGCCCATCTACTTCTCTTTTGGAATCGGTCAAAAATCCTCCACAACGATACATGAATTACAAATTGAATACATCAACTCCAACAGGTTGAAGGCAAAAGCAATAATTAACCATAACTACATAAAATCGGACTATTGGAGTCCGGATCCTAGAATAAAGGTCTTTCTGAGTTTAGATCCCGAGGTTTCTTTCAAAAATTATGAAACAAGTGGAGAATTCACGACAAAAGCAATAAGCGGCACACAATTAGAGGAAACTTTCAACATCAGATTAAACTCTTATCCCTCCGGAAGTAAAGTCTATGCAATTGCCTATGGAGCAAGCAACAACTATTACAGAAACTGGAATACAACAATTAATAATTATATTTTCCACGACTTAGGGCAAGCTTCCAACCGTATTAGTTTTATAATGCCGTAAAAGGGTTCGGAATTAATAAAACAATCAAAATCTTTTTTTGAATAACAAGTTTTGAAAAATGAGACAAAATAAAACGACAATAAAACTGTATCAAATTATATTATTCTTTTCGCTTTTACTTGTAGCATGTAAAGAAGAAACCACCTACCATGGACTTTCAGGCGAATTAACCGGAACGATTCAACTTATGACTTCGCAAGGGTATACGGAAAAAGATAATAGCGGAATAACAGTCACCATTGATGGGACAGATCCTCTTCGATCTACTACAACAGACAATAAAGGACATTATTCAATTCAGGAACTGGAAACAGGAACCTACAACCTGATTTTTTCGAAAGAGGGATATGGAGACTATAAAGCACTGGGCTACAAATTCGTGGGAGGAGAAACAACTGACATATATGGCCCTCTTTATCTCTATCATCTCCCAACAATAACCTTCAATCAATTATACATTGAAACGCAGGATAATTACTATAACGTAGATATATATGGAAGCGCTGAGGTTGATGTTGCGCCAGAAGAAAATCGTTATATAAATGCTCTAATATTCCTTAGTAAAACACCCGATGTTTCTTTCAACAAGTACCTTCAATATCAAAAAGCATATTACTATTCCGGTGAAAAGCTTCATTTTAGTTTTAATTTAGATCTGGAAAAATACCCTCCCGGAACCAAGTTGTATGCAAAACTTTATTCCTGCACCACTACAACACAAAGCTACATTGACATTAACTCCGGCTTGGAAATTTTCACCACCCTTGCACAACCAGGATCCAATATTGCAGAATTTACCATCCCCGAATTAAAAAACTAACCTTCCCTAATATAGAAATCAAAACAAAAATGAAAAAAAATAAATACACAATATTATTTCTTGCTCTGCTATTGATTTCCTGTCAGAAAAAAACAGAAATATTTCCCAAAGGAGATGTTGTGGGATTTGTAAAATTGATTGATGAAACCGGCAAAGAAATTGAAGACCGGAGCGGGATAAACGTTGAATTTGAAACAACATCACATACAACAACAACAAATGCACTGGGAAGATATGAATTTAAAAACGTAGAAGCAGGCACTTACAATTTAATATTTGAAAAAGAAGGATTTGGAAACAGAAAAAGATACAGTTGCCAATTTGTTGGGGGGCCGAAACCAGCCCTGCTGCAAAAACAGACTCTATACCAGCAACCATCAACTCAAATAACCAAAGTAAATGTTTCACAGAACAATTCCTCCCGGATACAAGTAGAAGGAGAATTAACAGAAACAGAATCCTATGATTTACACTTATTTCTGGGAACTAATCCGGATGTATCGCCCGAAGAAAATGATTATTCAATCTCCTATTCTTTTTGTTGTATACCCACTACTACATTTGGTATCCCCATTTCTCGAAGAGAAGTACCCTATCACACCGGGCAAATTATCTACGTTGCACTTTACTTAAAAAACACAGCCGAAAGTTATGGGAATTTCAATCCGGAAACCGGAACTTATAATTATTCCAGCTTTAAAATGGCCTGCCCTGTATTTCAATTCAAACTTCAATAAACAATGATGAGATCTGTTCTGTATACCCCTGTTCTTTTAGTAATATTTCTATTCATATCATGTAACAAAGAGGATTCTGACTTGAAAAATAGAACCTCCAAACACAAACTTACCATTGCAAAAGGAAATCATCAAACAGGGGAATACAATACGCCCCTTCCCGATAGTTTGGTGGTTTCTATTACACAATTCTCCGGTCAACCGGTACAACAAGCAACCATACAGTTCTCCATAAAAGAAGGGAATGGCAAAATCTCTCACGAATGGGTTTTTACTGACTCTAAAGGACATGCAGCAGCAAAATGGACCCTGGGTTGTGATAATGAATATCAGGAAATCACTGCTTACTTATGCGATTCATTAGCCCACAGAATTGATTCTGTCAACTTTGAAGCAAACGCAACCATCCCCTATGGATGGAATAAGGCTTGTAGTCTTCCGGAGTACGAAGTTACTTCTATTGCGAAACACCCGAATGGAAAAATCTACGCTGCCTTTCATATTAGTAATACCAAATTATTTGTCTCCAATGACGGCGGAGTCAATTGGACTCCTCTGGAGCATTTCCCCGAAATAGATTATATACAAAAAATCCAAATTCAAGAGGATGGGGATATTTTCGTAGCAACTCAGGATAATGGTATTCTGCGTTCAACAAATAATGGATTAAGTTGGCACTCTTGCAATACAGGTATTAATGACGTAAGATACTTTAAGGATCTGGTTAGTGTCTCCAACGAAACTATATTCTATAGTACTTATATGGGAAGCTTGCACATTTCTAACGATAACGGAACAACATGGAAATCTTTAAAAAATGAGCTTCCAAACAGAGATCAATACTCCCAGGTAACTAAACATCCTGATGGAACACTTTACTTAATTAACGATGTTGGAGATGTTTTTCAATCGAATAATGCTGGTAACCACTGGGAAATAAAACGATTTTCAATTACAAGTTCTGTTAGTGCTATACACTTCGACAAGGAAGGAGTTCTGTACATTGGAGTCAATAACTACTATCAATCTATTTTCTGCTCAAAAGACAAAGGAGAAACCTGGGAAAAACTGTTTGAAAATAAGGAACACAATGGTTGCTATATGGAAATAACCAGAATAACAGATCATGGTGGTGATATTTATTTCCACTCAGCATGTAAAGGAATCTACCGTATTGAAGACAATTTGTGCAAGTTAATTACTGAAAACATAATGGTTAATAACAAGTTTCTGGTACTATCTGAAAATGAAATTCTGGCGGGAGGTTATAATGGCTTGTGGTACAATCTTAATCTGGAATAGGATGTACCCAATATCCTGATTGTTTAAGGAGGACTAGTAATAAAGTCCTCTAAAATCAACAATATTTTATATTTTTACTTGATACGAATAAAAAACGAATACCAATCTTTGAAAACTACTGCACCCATGTCACAAGAGCTACTGGACTGCCCTGCTGATCTATTTGCTGTATTAGCGATTGAAACTACCGGTTTTTCACCCAAACAAGGGGATACCCTTCTGGAAATTGCCATACAAACAGTAAACTGGCGGGGCGAAATTGTAGATTTTTATGAAACATTGGTGAACCCACAGCAAGAATTCACCGGACATCTCATCCATGGAATTACTCAGGAAATGACCAAGCAGGCTCCTACTCTGGAAGAAATCACTCCGGACCTGCTGTGCCAAATCAATGGAAAAACGCTTGTGGGCCATAACCTTCCATGGCTTCTCAAATTTTTAAAATCAATCAACCTACAGAATCCAACAACAAACAACAACAGCGGAATTTGCACCCTGTACTTTTCCAATCTTGTAGATCAGGAACTTCCATTCCTCCAATTGGAAAAACTATGCGAATACTACGATATCGATATTCCGGAAACACAATCGGCTAAAACCAGCTGTATTGCTACTGCAAAACTCTTTTCGATACTTAAGAATGCTTTCATAATAAATCGCAGCCGAGAGGAATTCTCAAGTCAGTTCGTCACCCCCATTGAGATTGGTGAACTTCCTCCCTCCCATTCCAAAATTTTAAAAAGGGAGGAAGCCCAGGATAAGATCCGGGTTAAAAAGGAAAGATTGTTTGAACTTCTCAACCGTCTTTCTTCCCAACCCAGTGAGTCTATTCCTGTACAACAATACCTTATGGTTCTTGACCGGGCTCTGGCCGATCGCATTCTAACCGAAAAGGAAGCCTATTCGCTTTTTGAACTGGCAAAGGAATGCTCCATATCCAAAGAGCAAGCCATGGAGATTCATGAGGAGTACATCCGCAAATTGGTTCGCGTTTACCTTCTGGACGAAATATTAACTCCTTCGGAAATGGACGATTTGAATACCGTTGCAGAACTTCTGGGGGTTGACCAAACCCACCTGACTCATTTGATTGATTACGAACAGGCTTCCATTGCCATCACCTGTCCCGAGCAGCCAGTCCCAAAGGAATCCCTCGTGGGAAAAAGTGTATGTTTTGCCGGACATTTGCACAGTAAAATAAACGGACAAAAAATAAAACGGGGACTGGCCCAGCAACTGGCCAACGAAAGGGGATTGATCGTTAAAAGTGTAGTTTCCAAAAAACTGGACTTTCTGGTTGTGACCGATCCCGATGTATACTCCGCAAAAGGAAAAAAGGGCCAAAAAGCCAGAGAATACGATGTAAGTATTCTTTCGGAGGAGGCTTTCTGGCAAATGATAGGAGTAAAAGTAGAATAGAATCAGTTCCCAATAATATACATTGGAACTCTTTCGAAGCGAGAGATTAACATCACATCAAACACAGAATGAAGCAAATAGGGATTCATATTGAAATAGATGAAAAGCACCCGGCCTATCAATGGGCAAAAAGACAATCCGATTCGGTAAATGCTTTCGGGCATATTGGGACCCATTTGGATTGCTACTCTACCACCCCCAACGAAACAGAATACGAATTGGAAGCAATTGCCTTGAATTGTTTAAAGGGAATGCCGCAATTGACCGATATTCATGACCTGCAGCTAACACAAAAGGCATTGATTCTGTACACAGGAAATCTGGAACAGAATGAATACGGCTCAAAAGCTTATGGCGAAACCGACACCTTTCTTTCAGAAGAAGTTCTGAATGCAATTCTGCACTTAGAACCGCAATTCATCATCATCGATTCCTACGGTATAGGAAATCATGGGGAAGAGCACATCAAATTTGACCGAATCTGTGAGAAAACAAATTGTTTCGTCATCGAAAATGTATATCTGAATGATGCGATTGCCAATACCCTAACAAAAATCCGGATACAACTTTCATCCGCCCCTTCATCAACAGGAAAACCCTGCAAGATTTACGCTATTTGCAAAAATTAGGAAGGATATCACACCCCTTTGATTCTATAGACAGAAGCAGCCATAAATTGAATTGGCTGCTTTTTTTATTTTTCATAAATTATAACTACATTCACCATAACACTCTATACTACAACACAAATAACAAACAACAATCTGCTTTTTACTACAACCACTAAAGATTATTGCTATTCGCCAAAACAAATAAATCCACATAAAACATAGAATCATGAAACATTTTCTACTCATCCTTCTAGTCTTTAGCTATTGCTTCGAATTAAAGGCCCAAAGTTTCTCGGGCACATTAAAATACAACACCTCCATACAATTTTCCAACTCCCAAGACAGCATTAAACATTGTAAGAGAGGTGAAAAAAGTAAACGGGATCTCCTTAGATCAATCCATTCCAACATGCCCTACACCCAAAACTTTTTCATTAGCAAGGATACCCTTTACGCAGAAAAATATTATTCAGTTCTTTCAGCCCCCTACGAAATGATTGCACAAACGGGAAACGAAGGATTCTGTTACAACAACGAGAATGGCAGAAGATCATCTGCAAAATACCAGCGCCCAAAAATTCAGGAACAGAATTTCAAACGAACCAGGAAGAATGCTGAAACCATTCTTAATCTCGAAAGTGAAAGGTACGAAGCCGAAAGTACATTCTTTAAAGTCAAAATATGGATTGCCAAAGAAGATATTCAGCTACCAACAAACCTATTTTTCACAACAATCAGTTTTAAAGGGCATCTGATTCTGAAAAAAGAGGTCTTTTTCAAACGAAATGGAATTACCAAGACAACCTTATTGCAAAACCTTTCTCGAACTACCCAAAATTCGCTGAAGCCAAAACTAAAGGCAATCGAAAAATTAAATGATGCAGACAGAATGTATGCCACACTTCATGAAAATGAAAAGATCAAGCCGCAGAAACTGGCAGTGCATGCCACTGCACCTGATCTATATTTTCATAAGGTGCAGGATTATCAAAAAACATCCTTACATTCCTTCAAAGCCAATGGTAAATACACGATACTAGAGTTCTGGGGAACCTGGTGCAGTCCTTGTCTGGCAGCCACCCCAAAATTAAAAGCTTTCTACGCAAAACACAAAAGCTCAGTGGATATGATCTCTTTCAATTGCAAAGACCTGCGTTCTGATTACGTAAAAAAAGTAATTGAAATAAAGGGGATGAATTGGCAGCAGGCTTACGGCACTAAAAAACTAATCGAGATTCTAAATCCTCCTGGAGGTTATCCTACCATTGTGCTTCTTGACGATAAAATGGAGGTCCTTTTAATTGGCAATCCTCATAAACATTTAGAAGAAATTGAGAGTATAATTGGTAGCTAACCAAGAATAAAAAGTAGCTGCTACTATTTTTTCTCTCAGATTATATCTTACAAAAAAAATGAACTCCTCATTAATAGCTTAATGCAAAACGTTAAGCTATTGGGGGAAAAGGCAGCATCCTTCAAGCAATTCGTCCGTCGATTGGGTTGACTGAAGCTCCGTTCAGGCAATTCGTCTGCCAATTGGTTTGACCGAACCTTCGTTCAGGCAATTCTTTCGTCGATTGGGTTGACAGAACCTCTGTTCAGGCAATTCGTCCGCCGATTGGGCTGACCGAACCTCCGTTCAGGCAATTCGTCCGCCGAGTGGGCTTACTGAACCTCCGTTCATGCAATTCGTCCGACGATTGAGTTGACTGAACCTCCGTTCAGGCAATTCGTCCGACGATTGGGTTGACTGAACCTCTGTTCAGGCAATTCGTCCGCCGAGTGGGCTTACTGAACCTCCGTTCAGGCAATTCGTCCGCCGATTGAGTTGACTGAACCTCCGTTCAGGCAATTCGTTCGTCGAGTGGGTTGACAGAACCTCTGTTCATGCAATTCGTCCGACGATTGGGTTGACAGAACCTCTGTTCAGGCAATTCGTCCGCCGATTGGGTTGACTGAAACTTCGTTCAGGCAATTCGTCCGCCGATTGGGCTGACCTAAACGACAAATACAACCTTCTGATTGCAATCTATCAACATTTTACTCCCGGAACATAGAATTTAGCAATCAATTTACAACTCAGTTCTTTTTTTCAACAACTGAGCAACTAATTTTTCCATAGAAAAGTTATCGATCGCACTTTTGCTTGAGTAAATCACAATAAACTCAAACAAAATGCTACGACAAATCCTATTACTTCTCGCAATTCTATCAAGTCAGGTACTTCTTGCTCAAAACAGTGTTAACGGTAAAATTACCGATAGAAAAGGAAATCCAATCCCCGGTGCCAATGTTTACATTGCAAACACCTACGATGGAACTTCATCCAATGCTGAAGGCGAATTTCATTTCACCACTACATCGACAGGCAAACAAACACTGATCATCTCTTTTATTGGTTATGAAGACTTTCAACTCACAAAAGAGGTTCGGGAAATGCAAAAACTAATCATCAAACTAAAAGAGTCAGTCAATTCACTGGATGCCGTAGTGGTTACAGCCGGTACTTTTTCGGCAGGAGATAACTCGAAGCTAACTGCAATGAAATCACTCGACGTAGTTACAACAGCCGGAGCTGCCGGAAATTATGTGGCTGCATTCCAGGCTTTACCGGGAACTTCAACTGTAGGAGAAAGCGGCCGTTTATTCATTCGGGGAGGAAACAGTAACGAATCGCAAACCTTTATTGATGGAATGCGCGTTTTCAACCCCTATACCTCTACCCCTAACAATGTTCCGGCTCGGGGCAGATATTCTCCTACCCTATTCAAAGGAATGACCTTTAGCACCGGGGGATACTCTGCCGAATACGGACAAGCACTTTCAGGCATTCTCCTTCTGGACACAGAAGACAATCCAACACAAGAGGAAACCAATATTTCACTAATGAGTATTGGAGGAGCGATTGGCCATACTGTAAAAGGTGAAAAAGATGCATTGAGCCTGAATACCTCCTATACCAATATGGCACCCTACTTTAAACTTATCCCCAACCGATTGGAGTGGAAAAAACTACCTGAAACCTTATCGGGAGAAGCGGTATACCGTCACCAATTCGATAAAGGTCTATTCAAATTCTATACAGGTTTTGAAAACACTCAATTTCATATCCTACAAGAGGATATTGATTATCCCGATCCGGTCAGTTACCAAACAAAAAACAAAGACCTTTACTTAAACTCCTCCTATAAAGGATCCTTCAGCGATACCTGGTTGGTATCTGCAGGTGCCAGTTACTCCCTAAACAACAACAGGGAAAAAGTTTTCTCCAAAACAATTGCCAACAAAGAACAAAACGGGCATCTCAAATTCAAAGTAAAACACATACCCACTGAAAGTCTTAAATTAAGCATGGGAACAGAGTACTTTTTCAATCAATCGGAAGAAATCTTTAGCACGAAAGAGTCTGTAGGAAAACAAAAATATAACTTGCAGAACCAAATGGCAGCAGTTTTTACCGAAACCAACATCTATTTCTCAAAAAACAGTACGCTTACTCTTGGGGCCAGAGGTGAATATTCTGATTACAGTCGGGAGTTTCGTTTGGCTCCCCGTATTTCCATAGCCCAAAAGCTCAGTGAACACAGTCAACTTTCTTTTGCATGGGGTCAATTCTACCAATTGCCTCAAAATAGATATTTACGCTACACCAACCAATTGAGTGAAGAAAACAGTCGTCAATACATTCTCAACTACCAATACAATAACAACAACAGAACTCTGCGCACGGAATTGTATTACAAACAATACTACAATTTGATAAAATATCATTCCACCGATGAATATTTCCTTTCTAATTTTAGTAATAACGGCTCCGGCTATTCAAAAGGTCTGGACATCTTCTGGAAAGATGGTAAAACCATTAACAACCTTGAATACTGGATTTCTTATTCCTACCTCGACACCAAAAGAAACTGCAAAGATTATCCAACAAAAGTGCAACCCAATTTCACCAACAAACACAATTTATCAGTTGTGGGAAAATACTGGGTTGGTGCACTCCGCTCACAAATAGGAATGGCCTACAATTTTGCCAGCGGTCGTCCCTATCACGATCCCAATCAAACAGAATTTATGGCCAGAAAAACCAAAAACTACAACAGTCTTAACCTTAACTGGGCGTGGTTAATATCAAAACAAACAATCTTTTACTGCTCCGCAACCAATGTATTGGGCCACAAAAACATTTTCGGCTACGACTTTGCCAATCAACCCAATGCAACCGGCCAATTTGACCGGCAAGCAATCAAGCCCTATGCAAAGCATTTCTTTTTTGCAGGCTTATTCATCACCATCAATAAGGACAAAAGGTCAAACATGTTGAATACCTTATAGGATGATTACGGGCAGAAAACGAGCCCCAAAGAACGAAATACCAAATCTTTCTTATAAATCTAAATGAAACAAGCTATTGGCCGTTATCCTTTTCTATAGACATACGGCCAATAGCGCTCCTAGAAGAATGAAATCTTCTACAGATTCTTAGAATCATGGATAATTACAGTTCAGCATCAAAAATCGACAGTTGGGTAATTCTTTTTTTTAATCCTGCTATCCTTCTCACAACTTTAACAAACAAAATAAAAACAGTAACATTATGAAAAAACTATTTCTTATAACGATCCTCATCACCGGAAACTTACTGGCAGGACTTGCCCAAAATCAGTATGAAAAAGGAATGCAACAGGCTCTACAATTATGGCAATCCCAAAAGCCGATGGAGGCAATTGGCTTGTTTGAGCGCATCGCCTCAGCGGAAAAAGAAAACTGGCTTCCCAACTACTATGTTGGCTTGGTACTAACTACTCAGGTGTTTTCCAATAGGGATAAAAGTCAGGCTGAAGCGATGCTCACCAAAGCGCAAAAGCATTTGGACATCGCCCAAAAGAAATCACCAAAAAATTCTGAATTACTCTGTCTTCAGGGCTTCATCAATACCGCGAAAATTACTTTGGATCCGATGACAAATGGTCAAAAATTATCACAAGCAACAATTGAAACCTATAAAAAGGCAATTCAACTGGATCCCAATAATCCACGAGCACTCTATCTACTGGCCGAATTTCAAATCAACATGGCCAAATTCTTTGGTTCAGATACCACAGAATATTATGAAATGATCATAAAATCACTGGAAAAGTTTAATACCTTTAAGGCTCCTGAAGCTTTTTATCCAAACTGGGGAGCAGAAAGAGCTAAACAAATACTGGCAAACAGAAATGGAAACTAAAGAATTAAAAATAAATCTCAGAAAAAATTTGATGATGGGGGTTAAACTCACCCTCATCTTCACTTTCTTATCCTCAATAACATTCATCTCCCAATTTTCCTGGTCTTATTTTATCAATGGATTCCTAATATCTGGAATGTACTCTTTTGGCCTGGGCTGTGGTTGCGGAATAATCTCCAACCTTTGGGATTGGAAATACGATTGGCACAAACAATTCCATAAACGATTATTCTGGGGCATATTCACTACCATAATCTACGTTGTTGTTGTTGTTTTACTCATTGATTATTTTATCATTGTAAAAGTGCAAAAAGTTTCTGTCTCGCTTTTTTTCAAGGAGAAATACCTTTGGGTACACCTGTTCTATATTATTCTGTCGTTGGGTATCGCTTCATTTTTTCATGCCAAAGGGTTTATGTTGGAATTAAAACGTTCAGTCAATATCCAAAACCAATTGGAAAAGGAAAATATAGCCTCACAATACGAGGCTTTGAAAAACCAAACCGATCCGCACTTCTTTTTCAACAGCTTAAATGTGCTTTCCTCCCTTGTGGATGAAAATCCTAAAATGGCACAAAAATTCATTGGCAAATTGTCTCAAATCTATCGCTACATTCTCGATCAGAAGGACAGAGAATTGGTGAACCTTGAGGAGGAGTTATCCTTTGCTGAAAAATATATTTTCCTTCAGAAAATTAGATTTGAGGAGGGGGTGAACTACAGTACGAATATCGGGTTTGGCCAAATGAAAACACTAACAATTCCATTGGCCCTTCAAATCCTGCTGGAGAATATTTTCAAACACAATGTGGTATCGGATGAAAATCCCGTCTTCATTAAAATCTATACCGAGGAAGACTATCTGGTTGTTTCCAATAACATTAACAAAAAGAAGATTTACCAGGCATCACATAAACTAGGTCTGGAAAATATAAAAGCCCGCTACACACATTTTTCAGAGAAAGCAGTCCTTCTGGAAAATACACAGAACCAATTTGTCGTTAAACTACCTCTAATCCCCAAACTATGAACCTAAAGGTTGTACTTGTTGAAGATGAAAAGCCAGCCGCCCGACGACTGGAAAGAATGCTGAAAGCCGAAGGGATAACCACCATTGCCACCTTGCATTCGATAGCCGCAGCCATCGAATGGTTTGCTCAAAACGAACATCCCGACTTACTTTTCTTGGACATCCAACTCTCGGATGGCCTCAGCTTCGAAATATTCGAGCAAACAGAGATTAGTAGCAGTATCATCTTTACCACAGCTTACGATGAATATGCCTTAAAGGCCTTCAAATTAAGAAGTATCGACTACCTGTTAAAACCCATTGACGAAGATGAATTGAAAAAAGCTATTGAAAAATACCATCAATTTCATCCCCAAAAAGAGGAAACTCTCTCCGCTAAACAAATTGCACAAATCAAACAACTTCTGATTTCGCCAAAAAAGAATTACAAGGAAAGATTTACGGTGAAAGTAGGACAACACATCCGCACAATACCAACTCTGGAGGGAGAATGTTTTTTTAGTCAAAACAAAGCCAGTTTCATCTACACCAACACAGGCCGAAGTTACCCAATTGAGCATTCTTTGGAACAACTGGAGGAATTATTGGACCCCAACACCTTTTTCCGGGTGAGTCGAAAGTTTTTTGTCAACCTAAATTCAATCGAGGACATTATTGCCTATTCCAACAGTCGCCTAAAGGTAAAATTAAACACCTACCGCGATGACGAAATCATTGTCAGCCGGGAAAGAGTTAAGGAGTTCAAAACCTGGCTAGGCTAAAATTACCGATTATAAGATTTTAAAGTATTTTTTTTCAAGCAAACATTTGGCACTTCTAAGAAAACTGGCAATCTTTGCCTCTGGAACAATAAAAACATCCAAATGCTATTTGAAACACTATCGCAATCGCCTGTTTTTAGAGGAATTAAAGCTGAGGAACTAGAAGCTTTACTTACTCAGGTCCCGTATAAAATTCGAAAGTATCAGAAAGGGGATCTAATTGCCCTACGCGAAGACCGAATCGAGAGTCTAATGATTCTGCTCAAGGGAAGTGCCAAGGGAGAAATGCTCGATGTATCGGGAAAATCCATCAAAATTGAAGACATCATGGCCCCCTACCCCATGGCCTCAGCCTTTATTTTCGGGCAGCGCAACCAGTTTCCCGTGGATGTTTCGGCCAATGAGGAGGTAGAGATCTTCTACCTTCCCAAAGATTCCATGCTGGAACTGTTCCAGAAGAACTCCCGCTTCCTGCTGAATTTTCTGAATTCCATATCCAACCGAAGTCAATTCCTTGCTCAAAAGCTCATGTTCCTGAACTTTAAAACCATTAAAGGAAAACTGGCCAATTACATACTAAAGCTGGCCGCTCCTGACAAGGAAATTGTAAGTATGCCCAAATCACAAGCGGAGATGGCCCAGTTCTTTGGCGTAACCCGTCCTTCGTTTGCCCGTAGTCTTAAGGAAATGGAACAGGAAGGGATGATTGAGACCAACAGAAGGGAGATTAAGATTCTGGATAAGACCAAATTGATCCGCCTTCTGCAACAGTAAATCATAATTTTAATCAATTTGGAACCAGAGTTCTGGGTCTGATAAAAATATATTCGTAATTTTGGCATCCGAAAATGCGATAAACCGAAAAACCGAAAAAAATGCATAACAAAACCAATATCACAGAAAAGATCTTTTGGGTAGGAACAAACGACCGCAAAACCCACATCTTTGAAAATTATTGGCCTCTTCCCAAAGGTGTTGCATACAACTCCTATGTCATCGTTGATGAAAAAGTTGCCATAGTGGATACCGTTGAAAAGGGGACCATGGATGAGTACCTGGAAAACATTGAGGAAGTACTGGGTGACCGCAAAGCAGATTACCTGATCGTAAACCACATGGAACCCGATCATTCCGGTTCAATCAAATCATTGGTGGAACGATATCCTGATATGAAGATTGTGGGCAACAAGAAGACCTTCCCGATGCTGGAACGTTTCTACAACATCAAAGACAACCTATTGGAAGTAAGAGAAGGGGATTCGTTAGATCTGGGAGAACACAAACTGAACTTCTACATGGTGCCTATGCTACACTGGCCTGAAACCATGGTGAGCTACGAATCAACTCATGGAATTCTATTCTCCGGCGATGCTTTTGGAGCTTTCGGAACTTTGGACGGTAGTATTTTTGATGATGAGCTGGATTTGGATTACCTGGATGATGAGATCAGCCGCTACTACTCCAACATTGTTGGAAAATATGGTCGTCCTGCACAAAATGCCCTAAAAAAATTAGGCGGATTGGAGCTGAACATGATTTGTGCCACTCACGGCCCTATCTGGAGAAGCCACGTTGCTGATATTATCGCAAAATACGACAAATGGAGCAAGTACGAAACCGACGAAGGTGTTGTTATCGTTTATTCCTCGATGTATGGAAATACTGAGAAAATGGCCGACAACATTGCACGTCAGTTGGTGAAGCGAGGCATTAAAAAGATTCGTATCCATGATGCATCCAAGACCCACCCATCCTACATCATCAACGATATTTTCAAGTTCCGTGGTGTAATTTTGGGTAGCTGTGCCTACAATGGAGATATCTTCCCAACCATGGAAACTATTATCAATGAGATTGAGCACATGGGTATCAAAGACCACGTTCTGGGTATGTTCGGATCCTACGCCTGGGGTGGAGGTGGTGTAAAACGCCTGAAGAAATTCTCAGAAGCCATCAAATGGGAAGTGGTTGCTGATCCAGCCGAAGCACTTTGCTCTCCCAATAAAGATGATTTTAATGACTGCGCACAAATCGCAGAGAAAATGGCTACACGCTTAAAAGAACTGTACCAATAGGCTAAATTTTGCATTTAGTCACAGGAAGGCTTCCATAGTGGGAGCCTTTTTTATTTAATCGAACACAGACAAGACTGATATTACTGATTTTCACAGATCTCCAAAGAAATCAAAAATATCCTTCTTTCATTTCTCGTTACAAATGCAAGGGTAGGATCTGTCCTAAATTACATAAAAAAGGAGCTATCGATACTCTTTCGACAGCCCCTGAATAATATAATTTAAAACAGCTTTAACTCAACAGAGTCAATGCCTCTTTAATTCTTCGTATAGCCTCCGCCATTTTCTCCTCACTGGTAGCATAGGATAAACGCAGACAATTAGGCTCTCCAAAAGCCTCACCGGTAACAGTGGCCACATGTGCCTTTTCCAAAAGGTATGCACTCAAATCCGTAGCATTTTCAATTCGCTTACTTCCGTTCTGTTTTCCGAATAGAGCAGAAACTTCCGGAAAAAGATAGAAAGCGCCCTTGGGTTCCCGAATTTGAAAACCGGGAATCTCTTTCATTAGAGCAAGTGCTTTGTCTCGACGACCTCGGAAAGCTTCCCGCATTTCTCCTGTACAATTTTGATTCCCGGTTAAGGCAGCAATAGAAGCCATCTGAGCAATAGTTGAAGCCCCTGAGGTCATCTGCCCCTGCAATTTTCCGCAGGCCTTTGCAATCCAATCCGGAGCAGCCACATAACCAATTCGCCAACCGGTCATTGCATAGCCTTTCGACACGCCATTGATCACCACTACCCGATCGCGAAGTTCTTCAAATTGAGCAATACTCTCATGCTCTCCCACATAATTGATGTGTTCGTAAATCTCATCGGACAGGATTACAATTTGCGGATGTCGGACGAAAACCTCCACCAAAGCTTTCAATTCCTCATAGGAATAGACACTTCCGGTGGGATTATTGGGCGAACTGAAAAGAAAAGCCCTGGTTTTATCCGTTATAGCAGCTTCCAACTGCTCGGGAGTAATCTTGAAGTCCTGCTCCAATCCTGCCGGGATGAAAACACTCTCCGCTTCGGCAAGTTTAACAATCTCACAGTAACTAACCCAGTAGGGACTTGGAATAATAACCTCTTCCCCCTTGTTTACCACACTCAAAATAACATTGGCAATAGACTGTTTCGCCCCGTTGGAAATTACAATCTGATCGGGACGGTACTCCAAGCCATTTTGTTCTTTTAGTTTTTTCACCACGGCTTCTCGTAGCTCAAGAAACCCCGGAACCGGAGAATAGTGAGAATAATTTTCATCAATAGCCCTTTTGGCTGCCTCTTTTACATGAGGAGGGGTATCAAAATCAGGTTCTCCTACACTTAGATTGATCACATCGACCCCCTGAGCGCATAATTCTCTACTTTTCTGCGACATAGCCAGAGTGGGCGAAATAGAAAGACTGGCTAAACGATCAGAGATTTTTAACATGTTTTTATTCTTATTTTAGGATTAGAATTTGGATTGTTTTTTTTGTTCCCTGCTTTGAACAATATCTACTACTTCTATTCACCAAAAAATGGCTATAATTGTAGAAAGTTTAAAGATACAAGTTTTCACCCTTATTCGTATCTAGATATCCCGAAATTTCATATTCAATTAATAAAATTACGATGAAAGAACTATTGGAATCCTTTAAATATTTACTCCCGGCCCTTGTTGTATTTGCCACTGCTTACCTACTGATTCGTCAGATGTTGCGCCGGGATGAGAAAAAGCAACAATTGGAGATTTTCCTCAACAATCAGAAGCAGATTACGCCCATCCGCCTGCAAGCCTACGAGCGCCTGATCCTCTTTTTGGAACGCATCAACCCGGAATCCCTTGTTGTCCGCATGAACGAAAGTGGCATGAACAACCACCAATTGCATCAGACACTTCTATCAACAATTCGCCAGGAATTTGAACACAATCTAACCCAGCAACTGTACGTTTCCAATAAAGTATGGGAGCAAATCCGAAATGCCAAAGAAACGGTAATTCGCAATATAAATTCGTCAGCACAAGGTATCAACCCCAAAAATTCGTCACTGGAATTGAGCCGAACTATTTTGGAACAACACGTTGAAACCAGTCAGGCTGTCACCCAAAAAGCTTTGGAAACCCTACGGGATGAAGTACGAAACTTATTCTAATTGCTATTCCTATAGTCATTTCGGGAATAATGATTAGCTTTGCACAAATTTTCAAAATAACGAGGAATGCAATCATTTGACGAAATAAAACTCAGTAAACAAATCAGAATGGCATTGGATGAAGCAGGTTTCACCAAACCTACTGCCATCCAGAAGGATGCATTTTCAGCTATTCGTTCCGGTAAGGACGTAATTGGAATCGCCCAAACCGGTACAGGTAAAACGCTGGCCTATTTGATGCCAATCCTGATGAAACTGAACTACGCCCAGGGAATGGAGCCTCGCGCTTTGATCGTTGTACCAACCCGAGAGTTGGTTCTGCAGGTTTGTGAAACAATTGAACTTCTTACTCCCTATATGGATATCCGTTACGGAGGAGTTTATGGTGGTGTAAACATTCGCACCCAAATGGACAAGATCTTTGATTACGGAGTCGACCTTTTGGTAGCAACACCGGGCCGTTTGATGGATATCTACATGACTGGTGTCTTAAAGTTCAAGAACATTAGAACTTTGGTAGTGGACGAGGCCGACAAGATGATGGATCTGGGATTCATGCCACAGTTAAACAGTATTTTCGAAGTATTGCCGGAAAAACATCAAAACCTACTCTTTTCCGCAACCTTTTCGGATACCGTTGCACAATTGAGTGAGGACTTCCTGATTGCTCCCCAAAGAATTGAAGTGGCACCTCAGGCAACTACTGTTGAAAACATCCGTCAGCACCTGTACCATGTGCCCAATATCCTGAGTAAGGTAAATCTTCTGAAGCACCTACTGAATAACAAGGAGGAATTCACCAAGGTGATGGTATTTACCGAAACCAAGAAAAATGCCGACCGCATAGTAGAACGACTGGAGGATGATTTGGGAGAAGCCTTAAGTGTTATCCACTCCAACAAGGCCCAGAACACCCGTATCAATGCTCTGAATGCCTTTAAGGAAGGACGTGCACGAGTAATGGTTTCGTCTGATGTGGCAGCCCGTGGTCTGGATATTGAGGATGTAAGTCACGTGATTAATTTCGACATCCCTACTGTACATACCGAATACATTCACCGAATCGGTCGTACCGGTCGTGCTGAAAAAGAAGGGGTAGCCATCAGTTTCGTAAATGAAAAAGAGCAGGAACTGGTTGTGGAAATCGAAAAACTGATGCGTCAATCCATCTCTGTTGAATCCATTCCTTTGGATGTGGAAGTTACCACTCAGCTTTTGGAAGATGAAAAGATTCAAACTCGAAACATCCGTGTTAAAACCGATGTAAGAAGAAACACCGGAGCTTTTCACGAAAAGAAAGCCAAAAATATGAAAACTCCTTCCGGTTCTAAGGGAAGACAAAAGGCGATCGAAAACAGAAAGAGAAATAAAAAGAAAAGAAGGAAATAAATATTATCCAATCAGCACTTACTAAATTAATGGCATTGGACAAAGAATTAATTTACGGAAGACCTTTCAGTGATAAAAACTGAAAGGTCTTTTTTACATCAGAACACTTCCCGGCAAAGTAAAAAAACAATTGCAACCAATACAAAAAGCACCAAGTTCAAGGTAGTTAACATATTACCATTGTTAACTAAAAAATTAATCCTATCTTAAAGACGAAACTACTAACTACCTTGAAAAACCTACTTTAATTTCTTATGAGAATCCTTGGAAAACTATTTCATCGCATTCAAACCCTGGGGATAAAACCCAAACTCATCACCCTTTTCACAATCATAATTGTTATTCCCGTACTAATTATTTCCTCCATAGCTTTCTTAGGCGCTATACTGCTGGAAAATAAGCTAATGCCCAACACAGAACAAGCCTTTCATAACCAACAGGATGTTCTGAATAAAGTTTCCAATCAAGCCATTCAGGAAAGTATTCAGGCCTTGAACAGCCAATACCAAAAAAGCATTGAACATTATGGAATGGACATAGGGATCAGGATCGCCAATTTTCTGTATCAAAGAGACAAGGATCTACTTGTACTGGCCTCCCTGCCCCCTTCCAGTGCAACCTATAGAAAATTCGCTCAACAGAAAACCGAAAAAATAATCATTCCCAACGAATACTACTACGACGAGGAAAGCAACCAATGGATAAGTCCGCAAATCAACAAACATCCAATTGATACGACCAAAGCCAGACTGAAACAAAATAACAAGTACTACCGGCACAATCCTCCCTCCAAACTTCAATACCAACAATTGCCCGTCTACAAAGAAATCAGCTATTTTGATCTGAAAGGCAGGGAGATAATAAAATACAGCACTCTAAACCCCAGGCTTCAAAATATCAGTAACAAGAAAAACACCTACATCCGATCGGAAAATTACTTCAAAGAAATACAAGAACTAAAAAAGGGAGAAATCTACGTTAGTGAATTGATTGGAGCTTATATCGGAGCCCGGATCAGAGGAGTATACAACCGCCCCAATGCTATGAAGGAAGAAGGCCGTTTCACCCCGGAAAAATCGGCCTTTGCCGGAATCGAAAATCCAGTGGGTAAAAGATTTGAGGGAATTATCCGATTCATCACCCCCTACTATAGAAACGGCCAAAAAACCGGTTACATTTCTCTTGCTTTGGATCATCGCCATATTCAGGAATTTACCGATTACGCCACTCCCATTTCCGGAGAGGTACGCAACATTCCCAACTCATCATCGGCCAACTACTGCTACCTGTGGGATGCCCAAGGCATGCTGATTGCCCATCCCAAAAACTACTACATCATGGGCTATAATCCCCAAACCGGAACCAGAGTAGCCCCTTGGATGCACCAGGAACTGTTTGATGCATGGAAAAGCTCGGGGATCAAAGATGCCTACACTTTTCTGCGTACCATTCCGCAATGGGATCATCCGGATGAATTTAACTACCCTTCAGGAGAACAGGTTCAAGACTCCGCTCAAATGGGATTGGATATGCGTTACTCTCGTGAACCGATGTGGACCGGCTATGGTCTGTTTCAGCTCACCGAGGACGGAGGATCCGGTTCCTATCAATACTTTTGGGATGGCAAATGGAAATTGATGTCAGCTTCACCTATCCCCTATTTTACCGGCCGCTACAAAGACTCTCCCAGAGGATTTGGTATTGTTTGCCTGGGAGCCGATGTTAAAGATTTTCATGCAGCAGCAACAGCCACGAAGGCAAAACTGCAAAAAGTGATCGCAAGTGGTGAGTCAATGATGAACCTCAACATCAAACGAAGCAGATCCTATCTCCATGAGTTTTCGAATAACCTGATTCAGATACTTATACTTGTTGCTCTTCTGATGATTATTGTGGTTGTGATAATTGCAATTGGACTCTCGAACTACCTCACCTCCAAATTAAATAATTTGATGGAGGGAACCCGGCAATTCGGAAAGGAAAACTTTAGCTATCGAATTCCCGTCAGTTCCAAAGATGAAATTGGAGCATTGGAGGAATCATGCAATCATATGGCAGAGCAATTGGAGGCCATCATCTCTCAGCATCAAAAGACTAAAAAGGAGGTAATCTGTAAAAACATTCAACTGCAAGAGCTTAGCAGCTTCCTAAACCGCTTAAAAGATCACTCCCCCGATGCTATTCTGGTCCACCTTCCTACCGGCGAAATTCATTCGGTAAACCTAACCTGCGAGAAAATGCTGGGATATACCAATCATGAAATAAAAGGTTTAACTATAGCAGATTTCAGTGGAGATATACATACTCAAGAGGAGGCTCTAAACCAAATCAAAGAGGTTTGGAAAACCGGTGCTGTCGATACCGAATGGATTTTCCACAACAGGGCGGGAATGGAAATTCCCACAACACTTCGACTTCGAAGAATTAAAGTTGAGGATCAGGAGTTCGTTCTTGCCTTCGCAACTGATATCAGTCAAAAAAAAAAGGCAGAATCCGACCTGGTAAAAGCCCATCGTCAATTGCAGGATATTATTGAGTTTCTGCCCGATGCAACCTTCGTTATAGACAAAAACAAAAAGGTAATTGCCTGGAATAAGGCTTTGGAAGAGATGACCCTGATTCCCAAATCGGAAATACTGAACAAAGGAAACTACGCCTATTCGCTGCCTTTCTACGGCAAACGACGCCCCATTCTTATCGACTTTATTGGAAGTGATAACTCCGAAACCTTGCTGCAATACCATAATGTGAAGAGAAAAGACAATTACCTTATGGGAGAGGTATATGTTCCTTCCCTGTACGGAGGCAAGGGAGCTACCGTTTGGGTTACCGCCTCACCATTGATTGATGAGAATGGGAAAACCTATGGTGCCATTGAATCCGTAAGGGATATTTCCCACCTCAAGAAGGCCGAGGAATCCCTTAAACTTTCAGAGGAAAAATACCGAACCATATTTGATCACGGGGTATTGGGCATCTTTCAGTCTAGCCTGGAGGGAAAATTCATCAGCATCAATCATGCCCTGGCAAAAATGATGGGCTACTCCTCTCCCCAGGAGGCCCTCCAAAGTATACAAAACATATCGGAACAGTTTTACCTGGCCCCTTCGCGAAGAAAGCTAATCCTTGAGGAACTGATCAGGGGCGGTGAAATTGCCACCTATACCGAAAAGTTCAAAAACAAGGCCGGCAAGATAGTAATAGCCAATCTCAATGTCAGATTAGTACGGGATGCAAAAGGGAATCCCCTCTACATAGAAGGATTTATTGAGGATATTACCAAAAACAAAGAGTACGAACAACAATTGATTCAGGCCAAAGCAAAAGCCGAAGAGAGCGATCGCCTGAAATCGGCCTTCCTGGCCAATATGAGTCACGAAATCAGAACTCCCCTCAACGGAATCATGGGCTTCTCCAATCTTCTCAGCCAAAACAATCTGGAGTACGATAAGAAGAAGAAGTACATCCAAATAATCAATGCCAACAGCAACCAGCTACTGCATATTATCAACGATATCATCGACTTCTCCAAAATTGAGGTGGGACAACTGAATATCAAACCAAGGGAAGTACTACTTGATGATCTTATGCAGGAAATCTATATCGTATTTGTGGAACATCTGCATAGTTTGGGTAAAAACAAGATCAACTTTCAACTTAAAACAAGTGCTGATAACCCTAGTTTCAGAATAAGAACCGATGAGGTTCGCCTGAAACAGATCCTCTCCAACCTTTTGAACAATGCCATTAAATTTACCGAAGAGGGAGGCATTGAGTTTGGATACCTCTTCCCCAATGACTCCTGTATACAATTCTATGTAAAAGACACCGGTATTGGCATTTCAGAAGAAATGCAGGAAGTTATCTTCGGTCGTTTTACCCAATTGGAAATCCATCACACCAGAAAGTACGGAGGTACCGGACTGGGTTTGGCCATTTCGAAGGAACTTATTAAATTGATGAAGGGAGAGATCTGGGTAGAATCGGAACCCAATAAAGGTGCGGTGTTCAACTTCACCCTACCGATTCAACCACAGGAGTCATAATCCTTCTACTTTCATCGTGGTATCACGATAAAAACTATCGTCGCACTACGATAAAAACTATCGTCGCACTACGATAAAAACTATCGTCGTACCACGATGGAAACTATCGTCGTACTACGATAGAAACTTGCGTCGTACCACGATGAAAACTATCATCGTACCACGATGAAAACTATCGTCGTACCACGATATAAACTATCGTCGTACCACGATATAAACTATCGTCGCACCACGATATAAACTATCGTCGCACCACGATATAAACTATCGTCGTACCACGATAAAAACTATCGTCGCACCACGATATAAACTATCGTCGCACCACGACCAAAACTTGCGCCGCTCCAGGGTATAAAAAAACAGCCGAACTAAATGTCCGGCTGTTTAAATATAATGATTTTAAATCAATTACTTGATCATATCAACACTTCTCTTCACGAATTGTGACAATGCTTCCCCTTTCAACATATTGTTGGCAAGTAAAGCCAGATCAATCAATTGTTTCACCAATTGGTTGTCTTTACCATACGAAGTCAGAATTTCGTTCTTCTCAGCATTCAAGGCAGTCAACTCCTTCTCGGTTTCAGCCAACTTGTCCTTCTCTTCCTGACTTACCTCTTCCTCTTTCTTGTCCTTCTTCAACTCTTCCAGTTGTGCTTTCTCTGCAGCAAGAGGATCAATTTTAGCTTTCACTTCAGCCAGCTTCTCAGTCAAAGTAGCATCCTTCTCCTGCATGATTTTCTCAACCAATTCATGATCGGTATTCACCACCAGGTTGTAGGAGTCAGGCATTTCACCATAGAAGCCCATTCCGGGGTTCATTGCAGCCATCTCCTTCATACGACGCATAAACTCAGCCTGAGTAATCATCAGAGGTGCTCCATTCTCACCCAACGACTCAAAGTTCACCATGAAGTTTGTGCCATCGGTTGGCAATTGTGACTGGAATACAGGACTTAATTCACCTCTCTGCTCTTCGGTCAACTTAGATTCCTTAACTTCTTCCTTCTGAATCAATTTGTCCACTACATCCGAGTCAACACGAACGTATTTCTTTGTAGTTTCCTTCTGCTCCAGGTGATTGATAAAGTGATTGTCCAGCTGGCTATCCATCAACAGTACATCGTATCCTTTGGCTTTTGCGGCCTCGATATAGGTAAACTGCTCGTCGGTATTGGTTGCATAAAGAGCAATAATGTTATTGTCCTTATCGGTTTGGTTGTCCTTGATAATGTTTTCGTACTCCTCCAAAGTAAAGTACTTGCCATCGGTATTCTTCACCATCACAAACTTCTTGGCACGATCGGCAAACTTCTCTTCGGTAAGCATACCATACTGAACAAAAATGCGAAGATCATCCCACTTCTCTTCAAACTCCTTACGATCCTTCTTGAAGATATCGTTCAGGCTATCAGCTACCTTTTTGGTAATGTGATTGGAAATCTTCTTCACATTTCCATCACTCTGCAGGTAGGAACGGGATACGTTCAATGGAATATCCGGAGAATCGATTACACCGTGCAACAGAGTTAAGAACTCTGGTACAATTCCTTCCACAGAATCGGTTACAAACACCTGGTTGCAGTACAACTGAATTTTGTTCTTCTGAATCTCAACGGAGTTCTTGATCTTAGGGAAGTACAGGATACCTGTCAGGTTAAATGGGTAATCCACGTTCAGGTGAATCTTGAACAAAGGATCCTCACCCATTGGATACAACTGACGGTAGAAATTGCTGTAATCCTCTTCCTTCAAATCGGCTGGCTTTTTGGTCCAGGCAGGAGTTGTATCATTTACAATGTTATCCTCATCGGTTTCTTCCTGCTTGCCATCTTTCCACTCCTTTTTCTTACCGAATGCAATTTCTACAGGAAGGAACTTACAATACTTATTCAACAGTTCCGAAATACGGCTTTCCTCCAAAAAGTCTTTCTCCTCTTCGGAAATGTGCATTACGATATCGGTACCGAATTCCGCTTTTTCCACTTCTTCCAAAGAATACTCAGGATTCCCTTCGCAGCTCCATTTTACCGCCTGAGCGCCTTCTTTGTGCGAACGGGTGATAATATCCACCTTATCGGAAACCATAAATGAGGAATAGAATCCCAAACCGAAGTGTCCAATAATAGCATTGGCCTGATCCTTGTATTTATCCAGGAATTCCTCAGCTCCTGAGAAAGCAATCTGGTTGATGTACTTCTCAATTTCTTCTGATGTCATACCAATACCGCAGTCGGAAACGGTCAGCGTTTTGGCCTCCTGGTCAATGCTAACACGAATGGTTTGATCACCCAGTTCACCTTTGAACTCACCCGTAGCAGCAAGGGTTCTCAATTTTTGGGTTGCATCTACTGCATTGGAAACAATCTCACGCAAGAAAATGTCGTGATCAGAGTATAAGAATTTCTTAATAATGGGAAACAGATCGTTACTGGTAACACCAATTTTTCCTGTTGACATAGTTATATCGTTTTTTAAGTTTATTACAAATTTTCGGAAAGAGAACAGACAAAGGCCATGCCACAGGATTTTCTCTGCCAATAAGACAGGAAAAAAGAAAATATTTCAGGATTCTGACAGACAATATTTGAATAATCGTGCAAAAACTTCACTTTTTCCTGTATAAATAAAACCTCATCGAAAAACTTAACAATAACCCTATCCCCTTTTTGCAATCCTCCTGTAGTTGTGTACTTTTATTCCCATAAACCCGAAAATTCAATTCGATATGACAATAGATCACACTTCAGTGATTTCCATTCAAAACCTGGAAAAGAGCTATCCTGCTCCAGGAGTGCCAAAAAAAGTACTAAAAGGCATCAACCTGGAAATTCAACCGGGACAAATTATTGGATACATTGGTCCCAACGGGGCAGGCAAATCTACCACTGTTAAAATCCTATGTGGGATCCTACCCGATTTTGAGGGAGAAGTAAAAGTGTTGGGCTACGACCTTAGAACCCAGGCCCTGGAAATCAAGAAGCGAATTGGATACATCCCTGAAAATGCTGCCCTGTACGACACGCTTACCCCTCGGGAATACCTACAATTTGTTGGCGAATTGCAGGGAATGAAAGCCGAAGAGATAGAGCAGAAAATTGTAAAGCTACTGGAACTTTTCGACATGCACGCTAATGCGGATGATCGGATGAATACCTTCTCCAAGGGGATGCGCCAAAAGATTTTAATCATCTCCGGTTTGCTGCACAATCCGGATATCATTTTTATGGATGAACCCCTGTCGGGATTGGATGCCAACGCCGTAATCATCGTCAAGGAAATCCTGACCCAGTTGGCCCGCGAGGGTAAAACCATTTTCTACAGTTCCCATATCATGGATGTGGTGGAGAAAATATCCGATCGAATTATCCTAATCGACCAGGGCAATGTAATGGCTGACGGTAGTTTTGAGGAGCTCAATTCGGGCGAAAAATCAGAATCGCTTGAGAACCTGTTTACCGAACTGACAGGAACCTCAGGACACAGCCAAAAAGCTGAAGAGATCATTAATGTTTTTGAAAACTAGAATTAATCCCATTCCATCCCTTTTGATGAAAAACGATAAAAAGTAGAAAACATGGTACAACTCATCCTCCTTTTTCTGGGTTTATTTAAAGTTCCCTTCCGGGCTATGGGAGTGGATTACGCCCAATTACAAGCCATTCTGAAGGTAAAGCTTACCATGGATAACCGCAGAAGATTTTCCGCTTCCACAAAACAAAAAAAGGCAAGCAACCAACTGATATTTCAGGCTTTTGTCTATGGCCTGCTGGGCTTGTTCTTCGGCTTTCTGGTAATGTCAATAGATTCACCATTGGTGGGCTACACCTTCTTCTTCTCCTTTCTGATGATCATGATTGCCATGCTGATGATTTCGGAATTTACCAATGTGCTCATCGACACCCGCGACAACAACATCCTACTGCCGCGTCCGATAAACAGTCGCACTCTTACCATGGCCAAAATCATCCATATTGCTGTTTACCTGATGCTCCTGAGCCTCTCCCTTTCACTGGCGAGTTTCATTTTCACATGGATTAAATTCGGTTTGGGATTTGCCTGCTTGTTCCTGATTCTCGTCAGCCTATCCACACTCTTCACCCTGTTCCTTACCAATATCTTTTACCTGGGCCTGATGAGTTTGGTCGACGGACAAAAACTGCGGGATATCCTGGTTTACTTCCAGGTAGCCATAGCCATTCTGTTTATGGGAGCCTACCAGTTAATGCCCCGAATGATGGATCACATCAATATTGCCGACATGTCTCTGGAAATTCATTGGTGGACCTACCTTGTGCCTCCGGTATGGATGAGTGGCACCATGGAATGCCTAACACAACTCAAATACGACTGGATTCACTACCCTTTTGTACTGTCTGGTTTTATTATGCCCATTATAAGTTTGTGGTTTGTAATTAAAGTACTTGCTCCAAAATTCGACAGACGCCTAAGTCAATTGGATGTAGCAGGAAGCAAACCAGCAACAGCAAAATCGGAGAAAAGAGCAAAGAAAGGCTATGCGGAGAAGTTAGCTGCTGTATTTACCCGAACTCAGGAAGAAGCAACAGCCTTTAAGATGGTTTGGCTGATGAGCGGCAGGGAAAGGAAATACAAGCAAGCCATTTTTCCGGCCTACGGCTATATTTTGATTTTGGGCCTGGTGTTCGCCTTCCGCTCCGATGATGCCATTAGCTTGGAAGCACTTGCCGAAAGTAAAAAATACCTCGTTTTCATTTACATGAGCATTCTACTTGCCTTCGGTATTATTCAAAATTTAGGTTACAGCGATCAACCCAAGTCCAGTTGGTTTTACCGTGCCCTTCCCCTGTCCAAACCGGGCCAAATTCTGATTGGTGCAACCAAATCGGTGCTGGTAAAATACTACCTGCCCGCCTACCTGCTGATCTGCATAGCTACCCTTTCGATTTGGGGTATTAATGTTTTGGATGACCTGGTTTACGGAGGAATTACTGTTGTTTTGATAACCGCTTTGATCAACTCCTGGCAATCTCCGCAAATACCCTTTTCAAGGGAACGGGAAACCCAGGAAATGGGCAATAACTTTGCAAAAGGAATCATTTTAATATTCACAGGATCCATCATCGGTGGCCTCCATTATGGATTAAGCTTTTTGCCCTACAGTGTGAGCATTGCCATTCCTGTTCTACTACTACTTATGCACTTCACTTTTAGATCATACCGAAACATGCAATGGAACAGTATAATTGATTAATGTTAAAATTCCTTAAAATATAGAGCCAATCCTTCCGGGTTGGCTTTTTTTTCATAATTTCAACACGTCGGCTGTATTATTCAACTAACACAGTCCGCCACACAACCCAATTATGAATCTATTAACAATGAAGCAAATATGAAAAAACTACTACTTCTCTTACCCCTCCTTCTGTTTTCCTCATCCTTGTTTTCGCAAGGTTTAAAAGGAAAAATTACCGATCAGGCAGGAGAGCCAGTCCCTTTTGCTAACATTTACGTAAATCAATTGCAAACCGGCACCACTACCAACCTGGAAGGGGATTACCAACTGACTCTACCAAAAGGGAATTGGGAAATTCTATTCCAGTACATCGGTTTTACCACTCAAACCCGCAAAGTGGAGGTAAAGGAAAACACACAGGAACTCAATGTAGTATTGCAGCCCAGAAATTACCAGCTAAAAGAGGTAAAAGTACTGGCAAGCGGAGAAGATCCGGCCTATTACGTAATGCGCAAAGCCATCAGTATGGGGCAGTACTACACCAACCAGGTGAGTCAATACGATTGCCAGGTGTACCTTAAGGGCTCCGGCAAGCTGACAAAAATTCCATGGTTGTTCAGAAAAAAGCTAAAAAAAGAAGGGGTCGAAAAAGGCAAAACCTTTGTAACCGAAAACATCAGCAAAATTCATTTTGAACTTCCTGACAAACTGAAGCAGGAGGTCATCTCCATTCGCTCGTCGGGTGATGACAACGACACCTCCCCTATTGACCTCATCACGGCCAATCTGTACGACACCCGGGATGAGGGCTTGATCTCTCCCCTGGATAAAAATGCTTTCTCTGTATACCGATACGAACTGGAATCGGTATTCGAAGATCAGGGACGAATGATCAACCGCATCAAAGTGATTCCCAAAAGAAAGGGGAAAGATCTGTTCAAAGGCTACCTTAACATTGCAGAAAACTATTGGAACATCCATAGCACCGACTTGAAGCTAAGAATGCCCATGACGGATATTCAAATGCGACAAATCTACGCTCCGGTAAACGAGAATGTCTGGATGCCCATCAGTTATGATTTCAGTATCTATTTTGAGGGAGTCGGCTTTGGCATGCAGTACCTGTACGTTGCATCCATTAAGGATTACAATATTACTTTGAATCCTGACCTGGATCACAATATTCTTTTGCATCAAACCCAAATGCCAATAGAGGAGGAAAAAGCGGTAGAAAAAGCCGAACAGGAGTTGCTTGCCCCCTCGAAACCACTTACGGCAAAAGAAACCAAACGTAAAGAAGAGATTCAAGAGCTCGTAAAGAAGGAGGACTTAAGCATGGCCGAAGTGCATCGCCTGCAACGCCTAATGGCGAAAGAAGCCACTAAAAATCGCCCAAAGAAACCCCTCGAAATTAAAATAGAACGAACCAAAGTAATTGAGGGGGCAAAAAACAGAGATTCCTCTTATTGGGAGCAATTTCGCCCCATCCCTTTAACTCCTGATGAAACCCTCAGCTTTCAGCAAAAAGATTCGGTTCAAAAAAAGGTCGACTCACTCAACAAGGACAATAACAAATTTAAGCTGATACACCTCCTGGCAGGGAATACTTATAAGTTAAAATCTCAAAAAGGAAAAACCCGACTGTCTACTCCATCCTTCATAGATCCAACAAAATTATCTTACAATACGGTGGATGGTTTTGCCTATAAATTCGGTGCGAGCATCACCCATTCGGATACTTTGGGAAAATTCTTTTCCTTTGGACCTAAATTCCGATATGCCTTTGCCCGTCAGCACCTGGACTTTGCTCTCAAATCAAAATATCGTTACAATGGAATCAAACGGGCCTTCTTTGAAATAGAGGGAGGAAGTGTAACCCGGGATTTCAACGAGAAGCGAGGGATAGATCCGCTCCTGAATAGTATTACCACCCTTTTCTACCGGGAAAATAATATGAAACTTTTCCGAAAAGACTACCTTTCGGTTCTGCACGAATTTGATCTGACCAATGGCTTAACCCTGTATTCCAAAGCCGAATACGCACAACGAAAACAGTTGTTCAACCACTCGGATTTCTACATTTCCAACCCCGACCATAAGGAGTTTACGCCCAACCTACCGGCCGGAATTCCTGAAAAACTGGTGGAGAATCACACCACAGCCAAATTCAAAATCGGCCTGGAATATACGCCCAGATACCACTATTCCATTGAAAAGGGTAAAAAGCGCATGAGAACATCCGATTATCCAACCTTTACTATCAGCTATGAGAAAGGAATTAACAAGCTACTGGGAAGCGATTCCGACTACGATTTCCTGAGTTCCTCCATCTACCATGGATTGAATGTAGGATTCAACGACTTCTTCCACTATTTTATTCGGGGCGGCATCTTTCTGAATAATGATCAAGTCTTCTTCCCGGATTTCCACCATTTCTCAACCAACAAACCTCTGATAATGATGGATGGCGGCCTTAGTACGTTCCGCTTGTTACCCTACTACAAGCACTCCACTCAGGACAAATTTCTGGAGGGACACATTCAGTTCATTTCCGATCGATTGATTTTAAAACGACTGCCCGTTTTGAACAACTCCCTGGTTCTACAGGAAAGAGTATTCCTGAATTATCTCACGCAACCAGGATTTGAAAACTACTACGAAGCAGGCTATGGATTGAGTAATATCTTCCTGCTATTGGATATAGAGGTGATAGCCGGTTTCAAAGGCAAGAAATACAAAGAAGCGGGAGTAAAATTGAAATTTAACTTCTAATTCGGATGCGGTGATGCAATTCTTCGGAGTTGCATCACTGCTTTGAATTCCCATCCCGTTCTTAAAGAAGAAATCACTCAGAATAAACAAAAAACTACCTGACGGATCACTTCCCTCTCTCCTACGTTAACGGAATACTACGACCCTCTCCCCCTATAATTCCGTCCTATAAGGTTTCCCCCTACGAAAGGAAGCTCTCCGCTTAGGCAAATATGGCTTGCGCTACCTAAATCATCCTATGCGCTGCCCTTACTATGACGTGCGCTACCCCTAGGATCGTCTCCGCTTCCTTGAACTGGTTGTCCCCTTTAAGCGCATAAGATACTACATACTGCGCATGGAATACTTCCAACAGAGCAAGCAATTAACTGGGTAGAGGAGAAGTATTTTCCGTTAAGGGATGGAATCCATGCTTGAGTGGAGTGTATTCTTTATTAAGTTCAGCAGGTAAAGCTGAGAAAGGAAGGGAGGCCTGAAAAATGACCCCTCGGATAAATCAAATTTTAAGTTCAGAAGAAGTCTAAAAGGATTGTCGCTCCACGACATTGTGTTCCAATTGTTCATCATTACTACAGATAGTTTGTTGCTCTGCAACAAGAGAAAGAACTTCAGTCCAAAAGCAAAAGAAGCGTAAGCAGTCCTAATAGTCTATCGTTAAAAAAACAGTAGAATAACCGATACTCTTCCCCCTGAAAAACTATCTAATTAGAAGGGGAATCAAAATAATGCCCTTAAAGCATTGTTCTGATCCCCCTTCTTCTCACGGATTTTATCAAATCAATTTTCTACTTTCCGTCAATATAGTCGCGAACCAACTTGAAAATCCCCTCAAACTGAGTGTAAGGCAACTTTTCGCTTACATCGGTGGTTTCGTGGTAATCGCCATTTCCTCCATGGGTATAGAAAAATATCGCCTTGACCCCTTTCTCATGAAATGGGGCATGATCGGAAGATGCAGATTCACCCGTTCCGTACATCTCAAATACGTATTCCTTCTTCTTATTGATGGCATTCAATTTAGCAAGTTCCCTGGGTACAGTTTTCCCATTGATCAGGTAAATCGCTTCCGTTCCAGTAGCTACCATATCGAAATTGATTACCATTTTGGTCTTTTCCAATGGAATCAAAGGATTTTCAACGTAGTACTCTGAGCCCAGAAATCCTGCTTCTTCCCCACTCACCAAAAGGAAAACCAGGGTATAGTGCGGTTTGCGTTTCTTCTTGTAATGCTTGGCCATGTTCAGTACCATTGCAACTCCACTGGCATTATCATTGGCTCCGGGATACATTTTTGATCCCATCATGCCCAGGTGATCGTAATGGGCTGTGAAAATAATACAGCTATCGGATTTACCGGGAATGTAGGCAGCCAGGTTTTGAGTACGATACTCTTCGATAAACTGATTCTTCACTTTTACCTTAATCTGGTGAGCAGTGGTATCCAAAACAGACTTCTTCACCACAAGGGTAGTATAATCATTGACGTATGTTTTTGCTGAGAACTTCAATTTCCCGGCACGTTGAATCACACCTTTGGCTTTGAACAGGTTCTCACTCACCAACTGCGAAGCAAACTTATACAATTCCTTATTCTTTAACCCGGTGGAATCTACTACTACAAAAGAGTCGGATAAATCTTTTTTCAGAAATTCCTTCAAGGCTCTCCTGCTGGTCATCACCTTCTTGTTCAGCCAAACCAAATCAAAGGTTCCTTCACAGGAGGGCGAATTGGGATATACCATAAAATCGGAGGCCGGTTCCAATTTCTTCGTACCAACCGTCAGTTCCAAATCTTCAGGATATGTATTGATGGGGGTTGTGTAGGATTGGTAATAATCTTTTGAAAAACTTTTCAGTTTCATCCCCTTCAATTCTTTTTTCAAATAAAGGGCTGCCAAGCTATCCCCGCGATTTACGTAGCCTCGTCCAAAATATTCCTTCCCGCTCAGATCTTTAACCACTTTCCGGGTATATTCCATATCCTGTCCGAAAGCAAGTAGAATGCACAAATTCAATCCACAGGTCAGTAAAATTCTCCTGATCATTTCAATTAAGTTTTAAGGTTGTCGGTTGTTTCAATTTGCCTCAAAAGTAATAAAGAAGAAAGGGCTTTACAGGTTAAGTAATCCTAAAAATGAAAAGATCTTTCCCAAAGGCCCACTATACAGTAGCAAAGGTCAACACCGGTTCCCTATCGTTGCCACTCCAATCGATAAACCTGGCCCCCGGCACCTACCATCCATCCAATTCCGCTTTCCTTATGGTAATCCACAGCATGAAAAGGAGTGCTATCAATGGTCTCCCAATGCTCCCCTAAATCTTTAGACAGAGCAGTACCAGTTGGCCCTGTAATTATATAGCAATTGTCGCCCAGGTATTTTACACACTCCTTAAAGGCAACCCCGGCAACTCCTTTGGCTCGTCGCCATGTTTTTCCTCCATCACCGGAGAGAATTACATTCCCTTTTGTCTCCTCCGTTCTTTTCCAACTGCCGCCTACTGCAATTGCCTGCTCCTCGCCATCCGCACAAAAGGAATAAATCCCTTCCGAAGGAGTTCCCTGAACAATTGGAGTTGAATATGCCTTCCATGTTTTTCCCCGGTTCGCAGAGTAAAAGACACGAGATACCAAACCACCGGTCAACAACCATACTTCCTGTTCTCCTTTTGTAACAATTCCGGTTCCACTGGCTGCAAAGGCAAACTCCCCCTCCTTCAAAACGGGAATCTCACTTGGCTGCAAAGGACTCCAATGTTCGCCAGCATCCTGAGTGACTAACAGGTAGGGCTTTTCATCGATTGGATCGCTTGTTAGAATTCCATGCTGCTGATCCCAAAACGCAATGCCATTGAAAAAAGCTTTTTCATAGGAATTCTGATAGCACAATTTCCAATTCTTTCCGCCATCCCTGGTTTGATAGATTCGGGAATCGGATCCATTGCCACAACTCATAAGCAACACGTGTTGGGCGCTGAAAGCATGCACATCGCGAAAATCCAGTTTTTCGGCCCCGGGCACATTTCCGGTCTTCCAACTCTTTCCCCCATCACACGAAAAGGAGTAAACCCCTCCCGCCCCTGCAATCCATACCGTTTCACCATCCACCACGTCAACACCCCGCAAAGAACCGGTTAAACCTGCATTTTGCTTCTCCAATTTCACCTCATGGGTCGATTGCCCCGACGAAAGGAAAGGCAAAAACACTGCCAATAGAAATGTAAAAAGTTTGTTCATCATAAAATGTGTTTGTTGCTGATTGTTTTTATAAGGTCTCAATGTTAACAAGAAGTTCCCATAATCACAATGGAACGAGATGAATAAGTTAAGCTATTTTATCGAAACACAACATTAATTTCCTACCTGTAAACACCTGTCCAAAAGAACAAAGCAAATCGCAACAAAGATATTTTTTATGAATTTGCATACGTGTCACCAACTTTTCCTCTGTCCTAAATGACAAATAAGCGAAGTGCACATTCTCTATTTTGATTGGATCAGATCTGGAAATTGACCAATACCATACATCCCGGAAAATTGTCTCAGAGTATTTCGACAGGTCTGAAAACTTAAAAAAAATGTTATGAAATTAAGAAAAATAGTTCTAGCCTTACTTTTAGGAACGGGAACCCTTGCAACATTTGCTCAAAATCCGAACGAGGATGTAATAGGGGCACATTTGGGTTTGAAAGCTGGTGTAGCCATACAAAACTTTCAAAATCTTAAATCAGCACAACACATTTTGAACGGTACAGGCAAAACCTTTGGACTTGAATGGGGAAAGGAGATGCCTCGCTCAATTTGGAACATCAATGTGGGCATGAGCAATGTTGATCTGGAATCGTCTCTATCTCAATATGTGCAGGTAAAATCAACCACATTCAAATTTGATGCTGAATACCTGAGACAGTTGGATTCAGAATACTTCAAGTGGTACCTGGGAGTCGGCCTCAATTCCAATTTCAACCTATTTGACAATTCCCGTCTGCAAAACGACCAGAGCACCTACAACTTTCTGAACACACTAATGGTACGTACCGCCGTCCGTAAGAACTTCAAGGTATTGGGACGAGAAATTAAGGGGGAGTTTGCTGCTGGTTTGGGACTACTGGCCCTAAGCAAAGATACCAAATCCTTTGCCTTTACGGCACCTCAGGAATTTCTGGAGAAAGGAAAATTCAACTACCAGGGGGCAACAGGAGAAGCTGACAATCCATTCCGCTATCATCAATTCATGGGAATCGGGAAATATCGTCGACTGCAAACCAAACTGAATTTTCGAATTAATCCCCAAAGCGGCAAACGTCACTACTGGACTGTGGGATATCTATGGGATTACTACTCCTACGAAGATGTTAAGAACTACAGGGTAACTTCGGGAACACACAACATCTGCCTAAGTTACAATTTCATGTTTCACAGAAAAAAGTAAATCATCATGATCAATAAATATATTTCCGGTATTGTTCTTTTCGTAGGCCTTTTAGGCCTTTCCTCCTGCGAAAAACTCGACATGGAGAAACAACCCGGCACCGATAACAATAGCATTTTCAATGAATACTGGACCATCTTTAATGAAAAGTACGCCATGTTCGAAGCCAAAGGGCTGGATTGGGCCCAAATACACGAAGAGTATTCAGGCTATGTGAACAACTCTATTTCAAAGGATTCTCTTTCCAATATTTTGGGACAAATGACACTATTGGTAAAGGACGGACACACTTGGCTGGCTACTGATGCCGGTAAAATGGGGTATACTTTTGATCTTCAAAAAGGGTATCCTGTGGATTTAAATCCTAAACTGGTGCAAAACCAATACCTGGGGAAACAGGCAAAAACAGTTGGAGACAGCATGTTCTACACCATTCTGCCTCAAAAAGTCGGACTGATTGTATATCGTGATTTTGAGGCGGAAATCACAGAGGAAGGGGTGAACAAAATGCTCACGGACCTAAAAGACACCAAAGGTTTGATACTGGATGTCAGGGGCAATGGTGGAGGAGATCCCGATTACGCCGGTATGCTGGCCTCTCATTTTACCGAAAAGAAAACCCACACAGGACATGAACTATTTAAAACCGGTCCGGGACAAAAAGATTTCTCAAAAAGTGAAATCTACCTGATTCCCTCATCCGGAGTTAAGTACCTTAAACCTGTGGCTATTCTCACCGATAGAGGTGTATATTCGGCAACCACAACCTTACTCTACATGACCGATCCTTTGCAGAATGTATTTACCGTAGGAGGCAAATCAGGCGGGGGAAGCGGCTCCACATCCGATGGCCAACTTGCCAATGGCTGGATCTACTCCCTTTCGGTAAGTGAATTTATTGATGCCAAGGGCCGTCACATCGACAATGGAGTAATGCCTGATGTAGAAGTTCACTTGAACCACGATAATCCCATCAGGGATGAGATCATCGAAAAAGCAATACTTGAAGTCTCCAAGCGATAAGCAAAAAGCTGGAGGGAGATTTTTTCACAAAATTGCTCTTTGAATTACTTACAACAATGGAGGGGCTGTCAATACTCTTTTGACAGTCCCAACTTTTTTTCATCCCCTCAAAAAAGAAATTAAAAAAAAATAGATTCTCAAGGATAAGAATAGAAACAATACGATAATTTTATTTGTAATTTTGTGGAATAGGTCAAATCAATATGTTTATCACCAAATTGAATCGATTTTCAATTTGTGGCATAAGCTTTACGCAATATGGATTACAAAAACATTATCATTAAAATCAGGAGAATTGTCCGCTCCATCAATCTGGAATCAAAAAAGATACAAAAGGACTACGGGGTAAGCATACCCCAGATTCTTTGCCTGGAATACCTGAAGAATTCTCCCAACTATCAAGCCACGCAAAAAAACATCCGGGACCACCTAAAACTAAATTCCAGTACCGTAACAGGAATTATCGGGCGTCTGGAAAAAAGAGGTATGCTTGCACGTTTGCCCAAATCGGGAGACAAAAGAGTAACCACCATTACCCTCACCTCCATTGGTGATGAATTGTTGCAAAAAACACCGGATCTCCTGCAGCAAAGACTAGCTCTCAAACTAAAGAAAATTCCGGATAATGAATTGATGAAAATCAGTGAATCATTGGATATATTGGTGGAGATGCTGGAAATTGAAGATGTAGATGCATCCCCAATGCTTACAGCTGAAGAGGTGATCAAAGAAGATCCTAACTCCCAAGCTTCTACCGAAACTCCTAAAGAGTAAAATTGAAAATCAAATAATCATATAAGCCGGGTAATCCGGCTTTTTTCGTATCCAAACGAACCTAGCCAATCAATTCCATCCAAACAAAGTATCATAAGGCTAACTCCTGCTAATCCCCCCTCCTCCAAAAAACCTCAAAAATCATTACAGTACCTTTTAAACAATCCAAGTCTGTTATTTCGAACGATAGGTTCTGCAGAACATATTACGAATGTACGATCCATCAACTACTATTGATTTTAATCTCCCCCATCAACTCCCTATCATAAAAACCTCATTTTCACAAATCAAAAAGCGGAAACAAAAAATATTTCTAATCTCCTCTAAACGCGAATTCTTTGGAATCCCCAAAAATATCCTTAGATTTGTCGCACAGAAACAAAAAGCAATTCAATTAAGGTTTCATCTTTTGATGGTGCGCTGGATGTTGTGATGCAAGATATAATCAAAACCCATATTCTTTATGAAGCAAGTTTTCTGTAAAAACTTTAAACTACTAGCTCTCACCCTATTTATCACGACCAACACTTATGGTCAGATTTCGAAACACCTTGATTTAGGCGGAGCCCTAAGGTTCAACTACCGCTACAAAGCCTGGGATGAAAACAGCAAAGAGGTTGGAGGCGATGCAGTGTTAGATGTTTTCCGAATCAATGCAAAGGCCACTTATTCAAAGCTATTCCTGGATGCCGAATATCGTTTCTATCCGTCCGATTTTGGAGGAGGGATGCTTCACCACGGATTTATCGGTTACAAATTCGATGAGAAAACCCAACTGCAACTTGGTGTCAACCAGGTTCCCTTTGGAATATTGCCATTTGCCTCACATTCCTGGTTTTTCAACCTCCCCTACTACGTTGGATTGGAGGATGACTATGATACCGGAATAAAATTCGTACACCAAAATAAGAATTGGGATTTTGCCCTGGCCTGGTATAAAAATGCTGAAGGTGGCAGATCCTGGAACACCTTTTCCAATGGGGAAAGTGGCTATGGTGTTGATCCTGCAAGATACTCATACGATTTGGCCGGAGATATGGAAGAAACCGGGCAGGGAAATGCAAGAGTTGCCTATAAGTTCAACACTCACGAAGTAGGATTTTCCGGGCAGTATGGTCGTTTCCTAAATCATGCTACCGGGAAAAAACAGTCACACTATGCATTGGCAGCTCATTACCATGGGAAATTCCTGGCTCAAAAACAGCTGGATGTAAAACTGGAAGCTGTCCAATACAAGTACAACGGATTGGATCAAAAAGAGATTACCATGGCTGCCTACAACTACACCTATGACATCGCTACAGAGGCTGCTATATTTTCAGGTGGACTTGCCTACACCATTCCTGTGGAATGGGGACCAATTGAATCGGTTCAGTTTTACGAGAACTACAACTACATGCTTAAACAAGAGAGTAACATGAATGATTCTCAAATGAATGTTGTAGGAATGCTCATCACCGCTGGACCAATATACACCTACGTGGATTATGCTTCAGGAAAAAATCATGACTGGCTTGGTCCGTGGGGAGCCTTTGGCGAAGAAGCCAACCGCTACGGACTGGGGCAGGGAGCTAAAAATCCTGAATGGCATTCATGGTTCAACATCAACATAGGCTACTATTTTTAATGCACTTCAACCATACGCTTAATCAGTTCACACACTAACTGATTAAGCGAAATCAAACCATTCCTACCAACAACTATTACTCAACAAGGGAAATTCAACAAATTTATTCAAGTTGGATTTTTTCTACTGAGAGGAGCATTCTATTAGATATAGAATTGAAAACGAGAGAATACGGATGAGACACCCCTTGGGAGTCAAGAATTCCTTTACAAACAATATTTTGCAGATGAATCGAAATCAATCGAAAACAAAAGCACCAAAAGCCATTGCTGTTGCATTACAAAAAAACCAAAGCAATGAAAAGAACTACACACGAAGCGACGAGAAGACATTCTTAGGAATTAAGGCTAATGGCCCCGTATTTCTATGCTCTTTTTTGATAATATTTGCACTGGTAACCACAACCTTAGTGGTTGGTAAACCAATGGAGTTATGGTTTGCCAATGCCCAAACCTATATCGCCAATAATGTTGGCTGGTTCTTTATTCTGTGCATGAACCTATTTCTGGGCTTTGCCCTATTTTTGGGATTCGGAAAATTTGGTAGAATTCGCCTTGGAGGAGAGGAAGCCAAACCGGAATTTAGTATGAAAGCATGGTTTGCCATGTTGTTCAGCGCAGGAATGGGAATTGGATTGCTTTTCTGGGGTGTAGCTGAGCCAATATTCCATTTTGGTAAGAATCCATTCTTCGCCGGAGGTTCCAACGCAGAAGCAGCAAAATCGGCCATGGGAGTGACCTTTCTACATTGGGGCGTACATGCCTGGGCCGTATACGCTATCGTAGGTCTTGCATTGGCTTACTTCACTTTCAACAAAAAGCTTCCTCTTACCATTCGCTCCATTTTTTATCCTATTTTTGGAGAGAAGATCTACGGATGGAGAGGAGATCTTATTGACATTATTTCCGTGATTGCTACCCTGTTTGGATTAGCTACTTCTCTGGGATTCGGAGTTCAACAGGTAAACGCCGGTCTTTCTCACCTCTTTGGAATTGAATACGGAAGCACGTGGCAAATCGGCTTAATTATTCTGATTACTCTTTTTGCTACCCTTTCGTTGGTTTTAGGATTAGACAAGGGTATCCGACGTCTGAGTGAATGGAACATGCGCCTGGCTATAACCCTCTTGCTCTTTGTTCTTATTATTGGTCCAACCGTATTTATCCTGAAATCATTTGTACAAAATCTTGGATACTACCTTAATCATTTCTTTGATTTAAGCTTTTGGACCGAATCCTTCTCCGGAGTAAAAGAAAGCAAGCACTGGCAGAACTCATGGACGATTTTCTACTGGGCCTGGTGGATCGCATGGTCTCCTTTTGTGGGAATTTTCATCGCTCGTATTTCCAAAGGAAGAACCATTCGTGAATTTGTACTGGGTGTACTACTGGTACCAACCCTGCTTACCTTCCTATGGATTTCGGTATTTGGCGGTAGTGCCATCTATCAGGAATTGCTAGGCAATACCCAGATTTCTGAAGCCGTAAACGCTAATATCGCCACAGCCATCTACCATTTACTGGAGCAATATCCAATGCCATTCCTATCATCCATACTAACCGTTCTACTTGTGGCCAGCTTCTTTGTCACCTCTTCCGACAGCGGATCAATGGTAGTTGACACACTTACTTCGGGCGGAAAACTGGACGCACCTGCAGGACAAAAAATATTCTGGGCTTCCATGGAGGGACTAATTGCTATCGTTCTACTTATCGGGGGAGGCTTGGCAGCACTTCAGACCGCGACAATTATTACCGGCTTGCCCTTTGCTATTATTTTGCTGATAATGTGCTACAGCCTATACAAAACACTGAAAGCGGATGTAATATTTGAAAAAAAATCAAAGGTAATTCAGGAAGCCTAAGAAGAAACTGATTACAAAAAAGCCTCGACTCTAATCGAGGCTTTCTTTGTATCTCTCACTAAAACAAAATTCAAATAAAACACCTTAAACGGACTAACACAGTTCACCGATAACAATCATTAATACTCCAACCAGATTCCTCGAAATTCTACCAAACTCGAGGGAGCAAAAAAAAAAACTTTGTCCGAGACTGTTCATAACTCTGTGTCAGGGTGAATTGATAAAGCATATATCTTAGCACCATGACAAAGAAATTCAACTATGATTCGTTTAAGGAAAAAGCGATCCAAGGTATACTGGAGGG
>JBGRQA010000012.1:0-157812 GCA_041725895.1 Marinifilaceae bacterium | reverse complement strand
AGCAGTAAATTAGTCACTGAAGGGACTAAATCACTGCCTCGAGGCAGAAAAAGCAGACCCAGGGGGAGTAAATTCAGCCCCTGACCCCTGGGCTACCCCCCCCTTGAGTGTTCGAAACCTAATTTTTATAATATCTTAAAGGGTATTTTTTTATATGTTCTTTCTTTGTTCAATAAATATTGAACGTAACATTTTGAATAATTTTGTCGATGTCAAAAAAATTAAGGAAGATAACCGTTGAGGATCTATTAACAATAATTCCGGATATGAGAGTATGTAAACAGCGACGGCGCACACAATTGATTGATGCGGTTCTGTATAGTCCGTCGCCACTGCAATAAAACGGAATGCGGCGATTTGAATTGCAGCGATCAAATTCTTCCTGCCAATTTGTAATTTCTCCCCAACAATTTCGCTTGATCCGATATTTCTCAAGATGTCAAATGGCAAAGTCCTGTTCTGATGGTTCTATTTGGGATTGCCATTGGACAAAGATTATAGAATAACTCGCAACCCAACAGGAACCGGCGAACAGGACTTTTGTGCTGCAAAGTTAATAATTCTTAGATTGAAAAGAAGATAATTGAATTGAAGCATGCATTTTTTTCTTCCATGTGAATTTATATTTGTAGACTGGCATGGACTGAATTCGGATTCATTACATGTTGCTTAATCGAAAATATTCCTTCGGCGTGCCTTTTTTTCAGATGATTTACGTTTGTTTTCAAGTCTTTCTTCTTTGGAAGCCCTTGTTGGTTTTGTTGGCTTCCGTTTCTTCACTGGTTGCAAAGCTTTGGATAACATTTCGTAGAATTTTTCAATTGCAATCTGTTTATTCCTTAATTGGGATCGCTCCAGTTGGGCTATAATAATAAGAGTTCCTTTGGATGTAAGACGATGGGCCAGTTTTCCTTCGATGATCTCCTTTTCTTCATCTGTTAGAATTTGGGAATGTCTTATATCGAATCGAAGTTCCACTTTTGAACTTACTTTATTTACATGTTGTCCTCCGGGACCACTGCTTTTGGAGGTCTTAAAATTGAATTCCGAATCAAAATTTCTATTGTATAATTCTTGTATTGTCATTCTGTATTGGATTTGTTGTGCAAATTATGTAATTAATTTGAATTCGGTTTATGATTAGGCTGAATAGTGATTCATTTTTTTGAAAAGCCTGGTTGAAAACTGAAAACTTCCATTATAGGAGCTTCTATACAATAGTATACGTAGCAGGTGTAAGCAGCCCTTTATTCTTTAGTGGTTTTCCTTCCATTATCTGTAGAGGTCGCCTAGTCATTTGTTAAAATCAGGATCAAACTGTTCCAATCTGTTGGTGTTCTCCTTTGGGTTTTTCATATTTGTACTTATTGTAATAAATAGAAAAAAGATGACCTACAAAGGAGTTGTATTTGATCTGGACGGAACCCTGGCAGATTCACTGGATGATATTGCCGATTCAATGAACCGAGTTCTTGTTGCTAACCATTTTCCTACCCACAAGCGGGAGACCTACCGAGGATTTATTGGAAATGGGGTTAAAAATTTGGTGTTTCAATCCATTCCGGAAGATAATCGTGAGGAAACGACCATAGCACGATGTTTTGATATGATGCTGGAGGATTATGCAGAGAATTGTATGGTTAAGACCAAATTGTACAATGGTATTCATGAGCTACTTGATCACTTGCATGAACGTGGTTTGAAGCTTGCCGTATTTTCCAATAAGACCGATGAGTTAACACAAAAAATAGCTAGAAAGCTTTTGAATGATTGGAATATGGAAGTAGTTCTCGGAGCAGGAGGAGATATTCCCCGGAAACCAGATCCAAAGGGTGTCTTGCTGATTTGTCAAAAGATGGGACTTGCTCCTGACGAGTTAATATACATGGGGGATACAGGTATTGATATGCAAACAGCTACAGCTGCCGGAATGCATGGTGTTGGTGTTCTTTGGGGGTTTAGGGATGAAGAGGAGTTATTGCTTAACGGGGCCAAATTGATTTTAAAGCACCCGATGGATTTAGTGGCTCAACTGTAATTTTTGAATAAATTTTTTAAAAGAAAAGTAACTCATATATATGATTAAAACAATTGCCTTTGATGCGGATGATACCCTTTGGGAGAATGAGAACTTCTACCAGGATGCTCATGTCGAGTATGTACAATTGATGAATAAATATGGATCGGATCAGGAGGTGTTGGAGCACTTGCATAGAATTGATGTGGGGAACATATCCCGATATGGTTATGGTGTGAAATCTTTTGTATTGGGAATGATAGAGGCGGCTGTGGAAATCTCCGAAGGGAAACTTTCAGCCGAAGATACTACAGCTATAATTGGCATTGGAGATAAGTTGCTGAACTATCCTATCAATGTTTTGCCCAATGTAGAGAGGGTGCTTAAAGATTTTCGAGCGCGCTTTAACTTGATTGCTATCACAAAGGGTGATTTGTTAGATCAGAATGGAAAGATGGACCGATCGGGTTTACGAAACTATTTTGATGAGGTTGTAGTGGTAAGTGAAAAGGATGAGGCTAGCTATGAAGCAGTATTGCAGCAGCGTGGTATTCTTCCGGAGGAATTTCTGATGGTGGGTAATTCCATTAAATCCGATGTACAACCTGTGATAAATATAGGAGGCTATGGGGTTCATGTTCCTTTTCGTTTGACCTGGCATCATGAGGAAGGGAACATTGATGAGACTCAGTCCCGATTGATTCAGATAAAAGAGATTGATGAAATTTTAAACATTGATTTGCTTGCGAATCATGTAGAGCAAATCTACGTGGCAGTTAATCCATAGAAAAACAGTAATTATTTTGATAAAGAGCTGAGGATATTGTTGTAACTTGTTAAATATTCGTTATTCAGTTACGCATATTTAATTGAATCAATAGAAAAAACAATGTCTTCAGTTCAAAAACCGGGGTGGAAAACTGCCATGGCCATTGTGGTGGCCAATGTAATCGGGGCGGGTGTATTTGCAAGCCTCGGTTTTCAATTGGAAGGTACCTCCAATACCTGGTCAATCCTTTTACTTTGGAGTTTGGGGGCGGTTATGGCTTTATGCGGAGCTTTTAGTTATGCGGAGTTGGGGACCCGTATGGTTCGCTCAGGTGGTGAATACCATTTTCTTTCAAAAATCTATCATCCTTTTGTCGGGTATCTTAGTGGCTGGATTTCCGTAACGGTTGGTTTTCCTGCAGCTATAGCATTGGCTGCAATGATTATTGGGGGCTATCTCGAGGAATATATTGTTTGGCCATCTCAATTAATTGCAATAGTTGTAGTCCTTCTTCTTTCATTTCTTCACTCCTTAAGCATAAAAAGCAGTAGCTGGCTGCAGAATTTAACGACTCTTTTTAAAGTTTTGCTGATTCTCATCTTTCTGGCTGCTGGTTTTGTACTGGTTCCCGGTGAATCTGCTCTGGATTGGAGTGTGGGTTGGAAGCGGGAGGTTCTTATGCCCTCTTTCGCCATTTCCTTTGTTTTTGTCAGTTTTTCCTATTCAGGTTGGAATGCTGCAGTATACATGACCGATGAATTTGCAGAACCACGGCGAACGATTCCCAAAGCTCTATTGTTGGGAACTTTGATTGTCAGTGTTCTGTATGTCTTGCTCCATCTTGTGTTTCTTCGGCAGGCCGGATTGGATGAGCTTAAGGGGGAGTTGGAGGTTGCCAGTATTGTAGCTCAGTCCATGTGGGGTGAGAAGGGGGCAGTGATAGTAAGTTGGGGAATTGCCATTTTGATGCTTTCGAGTATTAGTGCCATGATCTGGGCCGGTTCCCGTGTGACCAAGGTAATGGGGGAGGATCATTCTTTGTGGCGATGGTTTGCCAGGAAAACCACTCATTCCATTCCATTGTCAGCTATTGCTTTGCAGGTTTTTATTGCTGTGATTCTGATTCTTACAGGTACTTTTGAACAGGTGCTTATGTATAGTACCTTTGTTTTACAGCTTTTTGCAGCTTTAAGTGTTGCCGGGGTTATTGTTCTGAGGAAAAGGAAAGGAACAGGAACTTGCTATCGTTCTCCCTGGTATCCTTTTCCTCAAATTCTTTTTCTTCTTTTTAGTTTTTGGATTCTATATTATCTGATGCTGGAGCAAGGGCGAGAATGTCTTTTTGGCATGGGAATATTGCTGTTGGGAAGTATCAGCTATTTGTTCAATCTGCTTCTTTTGCGAAAAGGAAAATAATATATGTTTTCGAAGAATCTATGTTAATTGATGAGTTGAGAATTAAAATGAGATAATGCAAACGTTATAATAAATATCCCTTTAAAATTGGGGTGTTGGGAGGTGGTTAGATCAAAAGGAATTCTGTACCTTTAATTTTTAAAAGAGTTTTATACAGATCATAATTTAAGTTTTAGGCGTATGATAAATGAAGTTGTAAAAGTACATGACAAATTTTCAGTAGAAATTAAGATGGGGTATGAACCCCGGAAGGATCGAAAAGACAATGAGTTTTCGATCAAAACCTGGCTGTTTATACCCGATAGTTTGGATATCAATTCTTCTACCTACAAGAAAGACGACTTTTACAACGATTTTAAATCCAATATCCGCCTTATTACGCCTCCCTATCTTTTACGAGAGATTGCTGAAGGGGAGCGATCCGTTTTTGGTTATCTGGAAGAAGCCTTCCATAAGGTGGCCAATCATCCTACTCCTAAGAACGAAGCCAATTATGAGTATCATATTCGTATGTTTCACTCCATTCTGAGGTCTGCACTTCGAAAGGAGATTCAGCATATCTTGCGAAATGAATTGGAGGAGGATCGGAACTACTTAATCAAATCCTACCTTGGTAATGTTAAAAAAATTGCCTGTCGTTACCGGGAACTCCGAAGAATAGTGAATGTTCCCAGCATTCGGAAGGAGATGTTTGATTACTTCCTTTTTGGTGATGAATTTATGAGTAATCAATTTGAGCAACATTCTTACTTTTTGCATCGTGGGTTGCGAAAGATTCATCCTTCAGACTTCCAAATGCACAAAGAGGCGATTTTGAATTTGATTCGGGAAGAGATAGCATATAAGAAAAGTAAGGGATATTTGGTTGTTGAGGAGAATCCTGCTGATCACAACAGATGGTTAATTCATCGCAGGGGAGTGCTGAAGAAATACTTTGAAGGACAACTATTACTATCTTCCAGAAAGAAAAAGGAAGGTGTTTTTATGGTGCAATTGCTCTACAGTCTTGCAGCTGGATTGGCAATGATTTTTGGTGCTGCCCTTACTTTTGTGTTTCAGCAAAGTCTTGGGAAATTTACGATTCCATTGTTTGTGGCCTTGGTGATTATCTATATGCTGAAGGATAGAATCAAAGATCTTAGTCGTCATTACCTGGTTGGAAAAATCAACAAACGATTCTTTGATCACAAAACCATTATTCGTGTAAAGGGTGATGAGAAAATTGGTTGGTGTAAGGAGAGTTTCGATTTTGTTCGGGAGGATAGTGTACCCAGCCGGGTGATGAAGCATCGCAACCGAAGCCGGATTGTGGAAGTGGAGAGCCGGGGAGCCGGAGAGAAGATCATTTTCTATCGAAAATTACTCCAGTTGGATCAAAAGGCTTTACACAATACCTACGGGAACTACAATATTACCGGGGTAGCCGATATTATTCGCTTTAACGTTTCCCGCCTGATTCAGAAGATGGACAACCCTGAAATACCTCTGTTCTTTCTAAAAGAGGATGATTTTAAGAAAATTTCGGGAGAAAAAGTTTACTTTATTAATATGGTGATGCGCTTTAAGCTGGATGATCAAACCTCATACCGACGTTACCGTATCATTTTCAACCGAAGGGGAATTAAGAAAGTGGAAAAGGTGTAGTTCTATCTTCTATTAGGTTATGTGAGTTGTATTCCCTATTGTAATTATTATAGTTCGTAGGTTCTGGGATTTATTGGTTTTATTTTACTTTTGTTGCACATTATTGTATAGTAAAATAGAAGGGTAGATTGTTTCTTAATTTATCCAAAAATCAATAAATATCAATGAGCAAAAGAATTATTAATTCACTACTCCTTTTATTAATTGGGAGTAGTTTGAGGGGGCAGGATTTGGAATACCCTGTGACAAAGCAGGTTTCAGTATGCGATACATTCTATCATTCCTGTATTGTTTCGGATCCTTATCGATGGATGGAGGATTTGAATGATTTAGAACTTCAGGAGTGGGTGAAGCAGGAAAATAAGCTGTCTAAAAAGTGGTTGCAAAAAGCCAGTAATAAGTACGATGCTTTTCATCAGATCGATAAATATGCATGTGCCAAATACAAGAGGCCTAGAAAACAAGGGAAATTTTATTTTAGCTATTCCTACTATAATAATTTTGGTGTGCCTGCTTTATTTTACCGTTTGTCCTTAAAGGAGCATGCTAAAATGTTAATAGATCCCAATTATATTTCGAAGAAGGACCGAATATTGCTTAAAGGGCATTCTCTATCTTCCGATTCACGCTATTTGGCCTATCAGTTCAGCAGAAATGGAAGCGATTGGACCGAAATCAAGGTGGTGAAAATGAAGAATGGTATTCATACAAAGGATCATCTTAAAAATGTTAAGTTTTCGAACATACAATGGAAAGGGGATGGTTTCTTCTATTCCTCTTTTCCCCAGGTAAATGGAATGGGAGAGACCAAAGGGCAGCAGGTTTTCTATCATAAATTGGGGACGGAGCAAGCCGATGATGAGTTGATCTTTAAGAGAAAAAATTCTTCATTGAGATTCAGTGTAATGACAACTTCTGATGAAAATTTCATGGTTCTCAAAGAGAGGGATGAAGTTCACGGCTACAACAACTTCTTTTATATTGATTACAGGGAAGAAAGTCCGCATTTGAAACCATTGTTGATGAAGCAGAGATATGGTATCACGATTCTTGACAGTCATAATGGAAAGTTTATCGCACAAACCAATCATCAGAAGAATAATCGTTATGTTATAGAAATTGATCCTGCAAATCCTGATGAGTGGCGGGAGATCGTACCGGAAAATCCCAAGTCTTTGTTGCAGAGAATAATTCCTTTACGGGAGAAGATTATAGCCATTTATCAATCGAACCAACAACCTTCAATTGTTGTTTACAATTACAAAGGACAATCCGAATACAAGCTGGAATTGCCCGTGGGTTCCTCTGTAGGGGGATTTAGTGGTGAGCCTGACGATGAAGAGTTCTTGTTCTATTTTACATCCTATACAATACCTCCTGTTGTGTATAGTTTTAACATCAAAACGTTTAAGCGAAAGTTGGTACAACGCACTTCTGTTACTTTCGACTACAGAGATATTGAATACAAGCAGATGGAATATCTTTCCAGAGATGGGGTAAAGGTACCGATTTTGCTAGTTTATAAAAAAGGACTTAAGCTGGATGGAAATAACCCTGCCATCCTAAAGGCTTATGGTGGTTTCGGAGTGGTAGCCAAACCCCATTTTGATCCTGGAATTGTTTATTTTGTAAAGAAAGGTGGCGTATTTGCTTTTGCCAATATTCGCGGGGGAGGCGATTATGGTTGGCAATGGGCCAAACAGGGACGAGGCAAAAACAAGCAGAATTCCTTTAATGATTTTATTGATGCGGCTCAATTTTTAGTAGATTATAAATTTACCCGCCCCGAAATGTTGGCGAGTACCGGTGCTTCCAATGGAGGTTTGGTTGTGGCCGCTGCGGCCATACAGCGGCCCGATTTGTTTAGAGCCGTTGTACCGGTTGTTGGGGCCTTTGATATGTTGCGTTTCGAAAAATTTACGGTAGGACATTTTCATGCTGATGAGTATGGTTCTGTGAAGGATAGTTTGGGATTTCAAAATCTCAGAGCCTATTCGCCTTTGCACAATATTAATAAGGAAATAAATTATCCAGCCATGCTTATTATGACCTCGGATCATGATGATCGGGTTCCTCCCTTTCATTCCTACAAATTTGCTGCAAGTCTGCAATCGAATTCCGCACAAAAGAATCCGATTCTACTTAGAGTTGAGGGAAAAGCTGGTCATGGCGGAGCCAATGGTATGTACAATACGATTCGTGGAATGGCTTTTAAATATGCATTTATCCAAAAGATCTTGAATCAGGAACCTGCTTTGTAGTTCAATCAAGTTTTCCGTAGGAATTGATTTTACAATGAAAAGAGCTTACCTTCTTCGACTTTATGTGGCGAAGAAGGTAAGCTCTTTGCGTTTATAGACCTGGGTGAAATTATCTCCGGTTAATCTGTGTTTTTACGAATACATTAAGGGGTTATTTTTTGATGGCCCTAACTGAATACATATAGGGTATCTGATCTTTGTATTTTTCGAACACCCATTTCCCCTTTTCAATTTCAGTCATATTTTTGAAACAATTATATACTTGGTAGGGAAATTCATTGAAATGTTCGATTTGCAACCCATTTTTTATTAAACTATTCAATATTTCGCTTAAGCTATGATGCCATTCAACGTGTTTTAGCCCTTTATTTGAGACAAGGGAATTATCAGTATAGGATTCCTCTACTACGGTTTCTATTGGCTTTGTTTTAAAATAATTTTCACCAATTTGTAATTCTTCATTAAGGGTGTAAATGAATGGATGAAATTCAACCATATAGAATACTCCGCCGGGTTTTAAATGGTGATGGATAATCTCTGCCCATTTATCCAGGTCATTCAACCAGTTGAGGGCACCATAAGAAGTGAAAATAATATCAAATTTTTCATCCAATACCTGTTCGATTTCATAAACATTGGAACGAATAAACTTTGCAGGCAGTTCCAGTTCTGTTGCCAATTCTTTTGCAACTTTGATCGATTCATCAGATAGATCTACTCCCGTTACTTCTGCTCCCAGACGTGCAAATGACAGGCTGTCCATTCCAAAATGGCATTGCAAATGCAGTAGTTTTTTACCTTTAACTTCTCCAATTTCTTCAAGTTCGATGCTATTAAGGGAAGGTTTTCCATTCTTAAAGCCAGTGACGTCATAAAAATCGGATCCAACATGCAGTGATGTTAGTTTATTCCAGCTATTTCTATTGTGTTCAATATGATTCATTGCTTATGTGTTGTTTTTGTTGATTTCTGATAATAGTAAAGGAGGCTAATTGACCTTATTTACTAATACATCAAAAAGTATTATTTTGCCGTATAAACATAATAATAAAAACGATATATAAAAAATTGAGAGGATGAAGTTTTATCTACAATCAAGATAGTATGTAGAGTGGTTAAAAGGGTATGTGCTGAGTTTAGAATATGAATTATTGTTAGAGGGATGCAATAAATAAAAGGTGTTTCCATTCTCGATGAAAACACCTTTTACTATTTGGGTTCAAAAATTATATTTAGTTTGGATTATTTATTCCTTAGATTTCTTTGTTGCGCTTACGATTTTTTCATTTACCGATTTGACATCCTGCAACAATTTTTGAGGATCGAGTATATGGTTTCTGTAGATTACCAGGTTGATATCTCGGGTGTTTTGAATGTTTTCCAAAGGGTTGGAATTGAGTAGGATCAAGTCGGCTGCCTTATTGGGGCTGACACTACCCAGAAACTCTTCCTGGTCGGTGTAAATTGCAGGGTTGATGGTAGCCGTTTTTAGTGCATCAGCTTCTGAAAATCCTGCGTTGACCATAAAAGCTAATTCATCATGTAAATTGAATCCTGCACAGCCTTGATCCGTTCCCGCAAGTATGCCAATGCCTTTGTCATGCATTTGCTTTAGAAGTTTCATCTGAAGTTTTACGCGACCTCTTGCTTTTTGAAGAGGTTTGGGAATGGTTTTGAACTCCGGGATTTTTTTGGGCGGAAAAGGGAAATAGGCTTCCCGGCCATCTGTTTTCTGAATTGGCAGTTGATTGAATACATGAGCTTGAAGAACCGATAGGGTTGGACATTGCCACATCTGGTATTTGCTAAGAGAATCGATCAGTCGATCTGCCTTTTCCTGGTTAAAGCTTGCTGTCGCTCCTCGTTCGGTCATGATGAGTTTTCTTTTTTGGGTTGGAGCATTGTCCGGATTCAGATTTTCAAGCAAGCTATCTATTCTGACTCTGTATTCCTCTTCTTTTGAAGAGCAAGCCAGAAGTATGGACTCCATGTGTTCGTTGCTTTTTTGTCCGGCTTTGGCTGCCTCTAAAGTAGGAATGCAGAAGGGAATGTGTCCGGCAAAACTGTACCCTGATTTTTGGCACTCTTCCACGATGGCATGGTATTGATCACGAGGGACCAGGCTTAGCAATTTTACAAAATCATGACCTTTTCTTTTGGCCTCTTTTACCATTTTTACAGCCTCTTCGCAATTTTTGACCGGAACATCACCCTTGAACCAGGGGGCCGGGCCATCCATAATTAGGCTGGAAATCTGCATTCTTGGGACAAATTGATTTTGATTCGTCGAGTCTTTCCATTTCATTTTCCAGCCCGACATTTCTCGAATACCTGTTACACCCTTAGCGATGTATAGTTTTAGATATTCCTTATCGGGAAAGTAAAGATGAACATGCATATCCCAAAGACCTGGCATAACGAACTTTCCAGTTCCGTCCAGTACTTTTGTACTGTCGTTGGGTGATAGGCCATTGGCGTTGGTTATCCTTGTAATCATTTGATTGGTGATGCCAATGTCCTGGGCCTGGATGATTTTACCTGCTTCCACATCAACAATATTTACATTTTTAATGATGATGTCGTACTTTTCTTTTTGACATGAAATCATACTAAAACTGAGTAGCAATAGTATTATTTGCAATTGTTTCATGAATTGATTGTTTTTTTGTAGTGAGTTATAAAATGTTTAGTGTGAGAGGGGATTTACCCTTGAGGTAAAATTAGCCAAATAAAATATGCTTAACAAAATAATGAGGCGATACCTGTATGTTTAATGGCAATTTGGAAGCTTTTCCGTTTTTGACGGATATAATAAAGTTGGGAAAGAGAGTAGAAGGATTTGGTTTCATAAAAAGTTAAGTTGAAAACCATAAAAGATGCCCTTCTTGTGATAGATTATTTAATTCTAATTGGAAACCGAGTGTGCCGTTTGTTTGCAAAAAAATCAGAGGAGAAGGTACCGTGATTTCTTGGAAATACAATACCCCTCCCGAAATAGCCAATCGCAGATGTTATTTTGGATCATTGGGGTCTACGTAGCAGTAATGGTCAATGCATAGGTGGCCTACAGGGCATTTTACATAGCAGTTAATGGGGCTGCGACCACCTTTTATCTCCTGTTGTTGTTGTGAGGTTAGAAATTTTATTCCACTTAGGTCTTTTAGATTCTTCATCAGTTTATAATTTTAATGTTAAGCTCCTCCCGATAACCATCGGGAGGAGCTTACATTCGCAAATAATTATTACCATCGGTGAGTTTACCAATTTGATTGTAATAGTTATTTACTCATGGACGTTTCATTTTAACGATTTTTTAGAAAAGTCTTTATTATCGATTACATTTCTAAAAGCGGATCACGTCTTACGCATTTTCCATCCACACAATAGGCTTCAGGAATGCACATTATGATATCGCAAAGATCTTTAAAGCCACCTTTAATTTCCTGTTGTTGTTTTCGGTTTAACTCTTTAACGTTTTTAAGATTCTTTAAAGTTTTCATTTTGGGTTTGTTATTTGGGTTTACCTTAAGAAATGAGCCGTCAAGGTTTCGGCTTTATTGTATTCTCTATTTTTGATTACATTTCGAAAATAGGGTCACGTCTTCTTACACATTTTCCATCAATGCAGATGTCTTCGGGGATACACATGATGATTAAGCAAAGGTCGACCCCACCCTTAATCTCTAATTGCTCTTTCTTATTTAGTTCTTTTGCGTTTTTTAGGTTCTTTAAAGTTTTCATATTGTTTTTGTTTTTTTGATTTCTTGTATATTATACCGTCAAATTTCGGTTTCAATAATTCTCTCTATTGGATTACATTTTGTAGACAGGCTCACGGCTTACGCATTTCCCATCGATGCAGATATCTTCAGGAATACATCTTATTATTCGACAAAGATCCATAAAGCCACCCTTTATTTCTTGCTGTTGCTCTTTGTTTAATGCTTTAACGTTTTTAAGATTCTTTAGATTTTTCATTTTTGATTTGTTGTTTGGATTAGCCTTGAATAGTAAACCGTCAAGGTTTCGGTAGTAAGTGCTTATTTAATTACATCTCGGCATAGTGAACAGGTCTTGCTACACATCGTCCATCTACGCAAATGGCTTCAGGGTAGCACATTACGATCTCGCAAAGATCTCTAAAACCTCCTTTGATCTCCTGTTGTTGTTTTCTGTTTAGTTCTTTTACGTTTTTTAAATTCTTTAAAGTTTTCATTTTAAATTTGTTGTTTAGATTATCCTTGAAAATTGAACCGTCAAGGTTTCGGTTGTAGAATTATATTAAAAAGGTCTACTGGTATTTTATTCTAACAATTTTACCTTCATCGATATTATATCTATGAGTTGATCAAAAAATCATCAGGTTGTTTGGAGTTTTGTCTTTATTAGGGCCAATTTTATAGGGATAAGTCAAATCTTTTTGAATAGGTTACGAAACTGTATCTTCTATTAATTCCTGCTGTTCTTCTATAATATCATCAATAAAGTACAGTAGATCTTCTCTATCATATTCCAAAGGGAATGATTTTCCATTGACTAAAATTACCGGTGTAAACTCTATATTATTTCCCAGACACCATTCTCTCTCTGTTTTGAGAATGGTTAAGTATTTTTGATCGGAGGCTTTTCCCCATTTTTGCAACCAATCTTTAGCAGGCAGTTTACCGTAAATCTCATTCATGGCCTGAAGGCATTTGTCTTCTCCTTCAAGAGAATAGAGCTCAAGTAAACGAGAGGCAATTTGTGTGTCCGGATATTCCGTATTTCCATTCACATGGAAGCGAATAGTGATTTGGATGTGGTTCTGACCGATAAGCTTTTCTATTATTTTGTGAGTTTCTTTGCAGAAACCGCAAAGAGGATTGGTTACAAGTACGATTTTCAAGTGGGGATCGCCTTTTGTAAAGCTGATCTCTTCAGGAAGATTTATGTTGGTATTGATGGAATTTGAGTAGGAGGTTAGTGCCTGGTAAATCTTGTAATTTCGTTTGAAACGATTATGGTTGGCGAGTTTCTCTTTTAGATCCTGTTCTGTTTTTAGTTTTCGAATGATGAACTGCCACAATGAGAAGCAAAGGGCAAAACTAAAAACGATTGCCAATGCTTGTGGTAAAAGCATCTGTGAGTTAAAGGCCTCATAATGGGCAAAGTACAAAGCAAAACTCTGCAACCACAATATGGATACAATACTCAGACATAGCAAACACCATTTTTTTACAACAAAATATTGGTAGGCTATGGAGTAAAAGGTGAAAGGGATGGCTAATGCTGTTACCAGAATCAGGATTTGGTAGGAGGATTGACCAGAAAGTAGAAGAAGAGAGGAAAGGAGGATTGTAGAAAAATAAGTGATGCCTATGTCGCTAAAATTCCAGGAATTGAATAGTTTACTTCCCTTTGATTGCAATACCTCGTCACAATTTATAGATTCCCTTTTTCCTGAGCAGAATTTATCGGCAATTTGAGATTGCAGTCCCAGTTCATGTTTTACAATTACTGTGCCCATCGCCAATCCTGCAAGAGACAATAGAAAGTGGATGATCTGAAAAATATCGGGTTGTAAATAGAAGAAATAGGAAAGAAGAACTATGAAACTCGCTACGATGGCAGTATTGAGTAAAGATTGTTTTTTGTTCTCATTGGAGATAGGCGACTCTTCGTCTTTTTCAACACCAACCAAAATTCCCGTCCATAGTTTCAGAAATTCTTCAATATGGAATTGCTCCTTGCGATTCTGATCGAAAATCACTTGAACCTTGGAGTCTTTCTTGGTTGTCAAAACCAGGTCGTCGTACTCTTGGTTTTTTACGTATGCAATAAATACATCGGGTAATTGTTGGAAGGTTTCCTTATCGATAGGTACCTGAACCACCAAATTTTCAATTCTAAAATGATTCAGCACTCCGGTTAGAGAATGAAGACTCGGATAAGAAGGATGACTTAGCAATTGAAATTCCAATTCTTTTTGATCCACCTTAATTGAATTCTCCTTTAATAGGCGCTGTAAGATGTAGAGTAATGAATTTTTCAAGATCGGTAATGTTTTTTTTGTTTTGAGTGGTGTTAAGTTACAGAAATAAATTTATAAGTAAAATAGAAAATATGTTAATCTTTTTCGTGTGTTGTATTATGTGGTAGTTGGATATGAATCTTTTGATAGCAATGAATTGTTAGTTTGTTTGTGTTTAGGGGTAAGTATTATGATTTCCAAAGGAACGGCTTGTCAGGATATTGATCCTAGGTTTCGGGGCTAATTTAGTTACTGTCTATTGTTATTTGTTTCCGATTTTTTAATGATTGTTCCCGGAGTGGTTGGTTGGGGAGAATTAAGCTATTTGCCTTGATCGAAATCCTAATATGATAATTATATGGAGGCTGACAGATTTTTGGAGAAAAATAATTCAGACGATTGTTTGGTCTAGGGTATTATTGATAAGTTTTGTTAGAAAAGGGTTGTAGTCTTTATAATGAGCAGACAAATAGCCTTTTAAAAGTAGGGGTGTTGATTGTTGCAATTTTGCTATGTTCTATAATAATGGCAAAATAATTTTTGTTAGTTGTTAAATATGTTGTAAATTATATCACATACAATTGTTTGAGAATTAACCTTATGTTGTGTGTAGGTAGGTTCTGTAAGGGCTGGAATGGGCTGGAAACAATTTTCAAACTTGTAGTACTGGATTAAACACAATCTAAAATAGTTGATCAACTACAATAAGAAGGGAGGTTGTATGATTCGCGCAGGTCCATTCGGATGATTCGTTGCGGTTGCAAGTTTTAAAAAAGCGAACTAGTAGAACGTTTTAAAACAGATAACTGCACGACCTGTTTATTCAGGAACAGGTATAGGATGACAATACTTCATTTTTTTCAAATCAATCAATTGTACAGATAGTGAATCTGTATTAGTATAAATAAATTTAATTTGTAGGAGATATAGCAATGTTAACAAAACTGCCCAAAGAATTTGTAGAATTAATTGAAAAGTGTGATCACGAAGGTATGGATCCTTTAACTGCAATTCGAAATCAGACACATGAAATTATTGACAAAGAGTTTACAACCCTAGAAAATAAGTATCGTGAGGGGCGTGAAGGTAAAACCTGGGCTGATATGGCTTCCGAGGTTTATGATGATGTTAAGGATGGTTGGGATAAAATTTTTAAGGCTGCCGCTGATACTTACTATGGCAATAATTAATAGTAACAAAATAATTAAAGAAGAGGGATCCGTATGGATCCCTCTTATTAATAGAGACGGTTATGTTTGAATCAATTATTCTTTATGTGTGTGCAGATAACGATTTAAGTAATTTTGCAGACAAAGATCTACTTGAATTGAAATCGATATCCATTCCTCAATATATGCAGGTGGACCAAAGGTGCAAGGGATGGGGAGATAAACGACCCAATAGTTTCCGGATTGCTCGTAAAGGTGGATCCGAGGAGAAGATAATGCTTAAAAAGGAGTTGGATACGGGAGAAGTTTCCTCTTTGAAGGAGTTTTTATCCTGGGTAGAATCGCATTCCGTAAATTTTGAAAAATCCCTTTTTATTTTCTGGGGGCATGGCCAGGGCTGGATGGGAAGTTGTAATGATTTTAAAAATCAGGACCGCCTGGATTTATTGGAAATTCGAGATTTGATGTCAAACTACCATTTTAAGGCGGTAGGTTTTGATGCTTGCATAATGGCTAGTTTGGAGGTTATGGAGGTGCTTGGCAATTCAACACCAACTTTTCTTGGTTCTCAGGAAGTAGAACCCAAAGACGGGTGGCACTATGCTCATATTCTACCTCAGGCTGATAAGATTCCGGATTTTATTAATGCTATGGCCATGCGGTACGTGGAGCAGGAATCGGAAAAGCCTCTGTGTCTTTCGCTTGTTCGTACAGAGAAAATTCCTTCGTTGATTAAGGGTTTAAATTCTCTTTCCGAAGGGTTAAGCCAGATGTTTGAAGCGTGTAAGGAGGTGTGGGATGAAATTCCGCGTATTGCCAATGGAGAATATGTTGATTTGTATACCCTGCTGGAACGAACCGAAGCCAACATTTTGCCTTTCTCTCAGAAAGCCGGAGAGCTCAAAAATATGTTGGAGCAGCAAATTGTTGAGCGGAACTATACCAATTGCTCTGATTACAGGGGGGTATCTCTTTGGCTTCCCAAATCAGTACGGAGTTACAAAATGGAGAAGTATTCTCAATTGCCATTGGCTTCCTCGTGTCCAGCTTACCTGGATTTATTGCAGCGCTATGTAACGATAAATTGACCAGGAGGGTGTCGATCGGGTAGATTTGCTTCTGATTAATTTCATTGAATATCCGGGATCGATTTCTTCGTGTAGTTTATCTGAAATGTGAAGAACATAAAATTAATTCGGTTGCATATTGTGAAACAAAATATTAATTCAATACTTTTGGTTTTAGATTGTTGTAACGGAATAGAAATACCCTTGAATGGGGCATTTAACAATTCTCTTGGGAGGTGAATTTTTGCTGGTTGTTACAATATGGGAAATAGAAAACAAATTTGTAATTGGAAAGGAGAATTAAATGTACCATCCAAGATTCAAAGGCAAACATTATGATATCGGGTTAAAGTTTGGTGGAATTCTGAAAAAACAGAATGTAGATTTCAACCAAATTATTCATCTAACGGAGTTTCAGGAGGATTTTGGAAGAAAGTCACAGGTAATTCTGGCGGAAGTATTTCCGGAAATCAGTGATGAAATTCGCGGGGTTACTGAGGGACTCAACTTCCCCTACGAAAAATTTGCCTCCTGGTTGCTTTGCATGGGGTGTTGTTTGCACGACTTAGGATGTACGGCCTTCTGTTATGAAAACAAGGGTAATATTATCTATGGCAGAAATAATGACTTGCCACCTCAACTAAAAAAGGTAAGTCAAAGTGTATTTTACCAATTGGAAAGGAGCTATTCCTTTGTTGGGAATACTTCCGGAATGATCAATCTTGAGGAGGGGATCAATGAAAAAGGTTTAGCTGTTGCTATGACCTTTGTTTTGCCCCTAACGGTTCAGCCCGGATTGAGTTCAGTATTTTTGGTTCGATATCTTTTGGAGAAGTGTGAGACTACAGAGAGCGCAAGCAAAGCACTGGAAAGTTTGCCCATTGCTTCTGCATGCAATATAATTCTGGCAGATCAAAAAGGAGATATGGTGGTGGCAGAATGTATCCCGGGAAAAGTGAATGTTAGAACTCCGGAAAAGGGCGAAAATTTCATTGTTGCCGCCAATCATTTCACTTCCGATGGAATGAAAGTTCATGAAATAGGGAACAGGGATGAATACTATTCAGAAGAAAGGTATGAAACAGCCTGTAATGCCTTGTTGAATGGGAAGAGTAAGGATGGTACGGTATACGCAATGGAAATACTTAGTGGTAAATACGGTTTTATGTGTCAATATCCCAAGTCATCCGGTTGTGATACGATTTGGTCCTCTGTGTTTGATATAACAAACAGGAGAATCTTCAGAGCGGAAGGAAATCCAAAAAGGTCCAGGTTTAAGGAGGATGAGAGATTGTGGAAGGTGAGGAAGGGAATGAGAAGCAACTCTGAATCTTTGTCTTTTTCTCAGTAGCCTCTGTGGTTGTAATCTTCCATCACGTATAGATGTATTGTTCGTATATGAAGATTAGAGAAGATGCATTAAATTAACTTGAAACTGAGCATAATAGTAGGGTTTTCAAAGATCCGTATTATACAGTAGATATAATATTTTTAATTCATACAGCCATTTTGTATTTGATTATTTCAATCCTTTTTTGTATATTAAATATGTTTTTTATCAGATTTAATAGATTCATTAGGTGTTTGTTTTGTTAGGCATGTGCAGGCAAACACCTTTTGTTTTTTCCTGAGTTAATTCATTTCCTATGGCATCCCTCCCTGGTGATTCTCAGCTTGTCAATCGTCTCAAAATAGCTATAAGTTTTGAGAAACATAATAGTAACTCTACTTTGCTGTGTAAAACAGAATAATTATTTAATACTTTTGAATAGATCCCAAGTATCGGAAGGACTTATTTCCTAAAAGGTTATCTGATCATTCTTATAATTGCATAAAATTGTAAAGCCATTTGAGTTGTTCGTTGAATAGGATTACATGCCTCAAATTATGGATCCAAGGGGAAAGATGGTGATTGGAATAAAAACCAGCAATTGGCTTTTTAAGGAATATGATATTGATAACTTTTTGAAATATGGAGATTCGGTTTTGAATACTTTAATAGGAAATGCCTGGAATATGCACAGGCAGAATCTTACTTTTGGCTAACAGCAGAGGTTCCTTTTGTCCGAATATTCCTTTGAGGTGAAAGTAATCCTTTTCGATCGTTGTTCTTCTTCCGTATTTTTTCGTAAATTTTAAGAAATATTTTACAGAAAGAGAAGGACGTGTTGCACGGGGAGTGGGGTGGGAATATTCTGGATTTGAAATTGTTGGTGTGGATGTGTCATTTGTTTGCGTAAAAAGAGAGCCTTGTTCCTGATTTTAAGATTTTGCTAACGATCAAAATTTGGCAGTCATCATCCGGATGCATCTACTTTTGCGTTAAATTTTAATGCAAATACAATGAGAAACTACAAGGCAGATGTAAAAAACCCCAATTGGGGTACGAATGGAACGAATCGAATTTACGATCAGAATCAAGGCAACCGGGGCAAGCAACTTAATCCGAACCAGGAGATTCGAAAAGCCGCAGATCGGGACGACTCCCTGTGTGAGGAATCGGATATGGATTGGGAGGCCTTTTATGCTTTTAATTATGATTGATGTAAGGGAGTGTACGAGAATAGTATGAGTAAAGTAAATGTAACAAAGGTAGAGGGGGAGGAAACAATTCTCAAACGAATCCTGATTTTGATCTATGTATGGGATCAGTTCAAATCGCTGGGGCAAGCTTTAAGGTTTGCCTTTGATTTTCTTTTGAAGAATGATGAGGCGACTTTTCCCGCTTTTTCTCTTTCGGAGAGGGAACTGTGTGAGAAAATTGATGCAAAGTATAATTTTTCAATTAAAAAGACGGAATTCTACGAGATCACAGGTTTATCGAAGAATTCTTTTAACAAGTATTTTGAGAAGCATTTAAAAGAGAAGGGGCTCATGGGGCGAAGAGCCTATACTATGACCGAGTCGTACGACCTGATCGGTTACTGGCAGGGAGAGGGGGAGTGGATGCGCTTTCAGGCATTCGGCAAGCAGGAAGTTGCAGAAGTATTGCATATGGGGAAGGTGAAGCAATTGGCTTCTGAGTTTAAATTGTTTATTCAGGATGAGGAGGAGTACAAGCGCAGCGATAAGTTTTCCCCCAGGTTGCTGAAATTATTTTTGCATCATGTTGATTGCTATGAAGAGGAAATTTTGGGGCTTTTGAACCAGGACTAGTTCCATAAGATGGATGGAAGAAGACGAATAGCAGCACCTTGCTTCGGTACGGTGATGGTTCGTAGTAGTTTTTACAGAAAACAGTAGAAGGAGATCTACCTGGTTTGCTCCTTCAGTAAATGTTTACCCCGAGGAATATAATTTTTCAGATATAATATTTTGTTAATTTTGTGAGCTCAATTCAATTCAGATGGGTCTTTGGAAATAGTGCAAAGATAAGGAAACAGATATCTGAATTGTTGGAGATGCGAAATACTCCGTTTTAGAGGGGAATTCCTTTAAAATTACCCTGAATTGATCAGATCATAAACTTAATTGAATATCTATGCTGAATGTGAAGAATTGGATTGTAATAATTGCTATGCTTGTATCTTTTGCGGGTCGATCGCAGCTTCAAAACAGACCGGATTGGAGTTCCGATTTGGAATTTCTGAGAGTTGAACTTCCCAAGCGGCATATTAACTTTTTTGCTGTACGGAGTAGGGAGGATTTCGACAGGGGGATCGAGAATATATCATCTGTAAAGGATGGACTCAGCGATCTTGGTATTGCATTGAAGCTTCAGCAATTGATTGCCGGTTTCGGCGATTCGCATACCAGTATTCAGTGGCAGCGATACATTCAGAGGGATAAAATATTGCCCATTCATCTCGTTTGGTTCAAGGATGGATTGTTTGTGTTGCATACGACCTGGGAACACCGGAAAATATTGGGCTGTCGGCTTACCAAAATCAATGGGATGGCAATAGGAAGCATAACGGATTCATTAAGTACATTGATTCCCAATGATAACAAGGCACTTTTGAAAAGCCGTGTTCCGGGTTTGATTCCTTTCGTTCAGGTTTTGGAGCATTTTGCTATCGTTGATAGCAATGCAATCGATTTGCAACTGGAGAATTTGCAGGGCGAAGTATTGGATTACAAAATGCAACCGGGTCCCATGGGCCGTAGGAACAGGGTGGGATACCAACCGGATTCACTGGCCCTGTGTTACCGAAATGAACGGGCATTTTTTATGGATTACTATCAGTCCAGGGATAGAATCTACTACTTGCAGTACAACAAATGTTGGAGTAAGGAGCTGGAGTTGCAGTACAGGAATGGCAGAAATGCAAGTAGGATGCCTTCTTTCAGTCAATTTCAAAAAAGAGTGTTTAAGATACTGAAGCATCAACCTGTAGATAAGCTTGTGGTTGATATGCGTTTCAACGGGGGAGGAAATTCTTTGCAGGGAAGTGAATTCATTCAGAAGTTATCCTCCTGTAAGGATATCAATCAAAAGGGGAAGCTGTATGTTGTGTTGGGACGCAGGACCTTTTCCTCTGCCATTTTAAATGCGATGGATTTTGCAAAAATCACCGAGGCGATATTTGTGGGGGAGGAAACCGGTGGAAAACCCAATCATTTTGGTGAATTTAAAACTTTTGCGCTTCCGGCTACAGGAATGAAAGTTAATTATTCCACTAAATTTTTTAGAAGAACCAAGTGTGACTTGAATACCTTAACTCCGGATTTTATCATTGAAACAAGTTTTGAAGAATATAGTAAGGGGATTGACCCGGTGTATGAGTGGATTAAAGCAAAAAACTGACGATTTGTTTAGGTTTTAATGCGATGCGATAGAGTGGGTAGGATAATACGATGAATGAGTCAAAAGAAATATTACCGGTACAAGAGCCTTGGTAGCTATCGAGGGATTCACTTAGGCCCGTTCCATGTAACCAACCAAAACAAGTGTAAATACATAAAGATATCCTGTTTTCTAAAGATTCTAAACAGGCCCTCCAGGGGGCCTGTTTGTTGAATGTTATGCTAGTTTACCTTTTAGGTCACCGAGGGCTTAGCCAGTTGCTTCTCCTTTTTCTCATCTTTCTCCTGTTTTTTTCTTTTTGCTTCGTTGGTCATCTGTAGTTTCAGGTTGAGTCTTGTGGTTTCGCCCCATACCTGAGTAAACTCTACTGAAAGAGGATAATAGTTGGCGTGGATGCAGGAGAGTCGGTAATTCCCCGGCTCCAGGTGTTGGATGCGAAACTGGCCCTTTTTACCTTTGGCACGGTATGCGATATCGGTGCCTTGTACTTCCAGCCAGATATTGGTTATCGGTTCACCGGTTTCGGTATCGAGAATATTTCCCTGTACCGCTAGCTTATGTGTTGGTATTCTACCCGGTGACACTGCGAACTGAAACTTTTTCCAAAGACTGGGATTGTTGAGTATGAAATAGCTTTCCATGAGGGGATACATTCGTTTGTAGATCAGGTATTCTGATTTGTCACCTAGTATATCCAATTGCCTGGTCGCTTCCTTTCTCCGGTTCATTAATTTCTTGGGTTTGGCCACTACCTCCCTGAATAGGTTGAAGTTTGTCTGCAGTGTATCGAACATTTCTGTTGCTATTCCATGATTCGGCAATTCTTCGCCCTTGCTGGTGCAGAAGTTGATCGTGTTTCGGGCCTGTGTCAACAGGGCTTCTGCAGAGATGTGTGATAAACGGCTGGTGGAAGTTTTCATTTCCTCCATTAGTTTTTCGTCCCCATGTTGTTGTGCGTAGTCATGCAGGATGGTCATCACAGGGTAGAGGGATTGTTCCAGTTTATTGCGACTGGCTCGTTTTTGTTTGGTAACCCCCTGAATGGGCTGTTCCTGAATGTTCAGGTTTTCAAGAATTTTGTTTAGAAGGTTTGGAAGCTGATCGCTTATTTCCTTTAGGTTTGCTTTTTCATTAATAGTTGAAGCAAATTCAGTAATCAGATCAACGAGTAATCTTAGTACTGTTACAATGTATTTAATGTCCTTTTTCATAATATCCATTTTTATTTACTATTTCTTTCGGTATTTGCGATGAGGCGATTTTCAAACTGGTTCCAGTAATCATATTGTGTTGTATGATTTTCAGAAAATCATACCCCTTTATTCAAAATCCGAACGTTTTTATTCTGTTTGTCTATTACAATATGTTAATGGGCCTGTATTCCGTTGAGAAACAGAAAATACCCAGGAATGGCGGATCCCGCTCTTTGATAGCGATTGATTCAGGAGACCGAATTCGGTAGACTCTTGTTCTTTTCTTATGCTTTCGGAAATTTTTCTGAATCTCTCTCGATTTGGTCTGAGATTCCCGGAATTTTGGCTGAAGCTCTTCAGTTTTGGTCTGAGGTTTACGGAAATCTATTTGTGGCTTTCCGGATTTGGTTTGAGGTTTACGGAAATTTGTTTGAGGCTTCTCAGTTTTGATCTGAGGTTTACGGAAATCTGTCTGTGGCTTTCCAGATTTGGTTTGAGGTTTACGGAAATTTGTTTGAGACTTCTCAGTTTTGATCTGAGGTTTACGGAAATCTGTTTGTGACTTTCCTGATTTGGTCTGAGGTTTTCGGAAATATATTAGAGATTCCTGGATTAGTATGGGTTGGTTCAAATGTTTTGACTGAAACTCTGGATTTTTTTTCAGAGATAGGGCCACAGTATTTGTTTGCTTGCCCAAATTGTTCGGGAAGTTCTGATTATTATTTTCCTGGATCCCTTGTTTCCTCTTTTGTATGATAGGGATAGGCTCAAGTCTATAGTGATTGCCCTTGTTTGTAATCCTAGCCATTTGATTCTTCTGTTTACTGGTTCTTTCGAGTCTTGCGAATAGTGACTTTCGGATTGTTTTTCTGAAAGATGAAGAGTCTGGAAGAGTAGAGGTAGATTATCAGGGGGATATCCTGTAGATGTGGAGATGGCTTCGCTTGTATTTTACCGGCGAAGCCCCATCACCGTATCCGGATGACGGGCAAAGACTGAAGTTGGGCTTATGATCAAACTAAAACATGTAAGCCTTGCTTTTCGGTAGCTGCAGGACCTTTTCGCTGTGTTAGATGTATGTGTGTGTTTTCTCATAACCAGCTTTTTAAAACGGTAAAAAAAAGTTAAGGAAAAATTCTGAAAACGACCCAATTTTTTTTGAGGTTTTTGTAATTTATATATGATAATTGTCTGAAGGGAGTAGGGATAGCTTTTAGAGATAATTGAATTTGGTTGTTGTAAGGTTGTATTAGTAGGAAACAGTGGTTTGTTGAGGAGCCTGAATCGCATTCAATCCCCCCGGCCCGTTGGCTGCGCCGAATGCTTCGCATTACTCCAAGGGGGAGTTCGGAAGCCGAAGGTTGAGAGGTAAGGATGAGAGCGGATTTTTATAGGAGGGATTTTGTGAGAAAAATAAACGTAAATAGTCTGTTTTAATGCAGTTGGTTATTCCCCCTTAGCAAAGGGGGTTAGGGGGATTGATGTTTTGGGTAAATAGAAGTATTTCGAGATATTGGAATTTGTTTATTGTTGGCTTGTATTGGTGTGAAACAGTGGTTCGTTGAGAAGACTGAATAGTATTCAATCCCCCCGGCCCGTTGGCTGCGCCGAATGCTTCGCATTACTCCAAGGGGGAGTTCGGAAGCCGGATGGTGAGTGGTAAGAATGAAAGCGTATTTTTTGTGTTGGCGTAAATGAAATATATGTCGTATCCTGAAATCACTGCTGCATTCCCCCTTAGAAAAGGGGAAAAGGGGGATTGGTTTTTGGGGCAAATAGAAGTATTTCGAGATATTGGAATTTGTTTATTGTAGGCTTGTATTGGTGTGAAATAGTGGTTCGAAGGATAGATTGCAAAGGATTCAATCCCCCGGCCCGTTGGCTGCGCCGAATGCTTCGCATTACTCCAAGGGGAAAACGGAAGCCGGATGGTGAGTGGTAAGAATGAAAGCGTATTTTTTGTGTTGGCGTAAATGAAATATATGTCGTATCCTGAAATCACTGCTGCATTCCCCCTTAGAAAAGGGGAAAAGGGGAAAAGGGGAAAAGGGGGATTGGTTTTTGGGCAAATAGAAGTATTTCGAGATATTGGAATTTGTTTATTGTAGGCTTGTATTGGTGTGAAATAGTGGTTCGAAGGATAGATTGCAAAGCATTCAATCCCCCCGGTCCGTTGGCTGCGCCGAATGCTTCGCATTACTCCAAGGGGGAAACGGAAGCCGAAAGGTTAGTGGTAAGAGTGAAAGCGTATTTTTTTTGTGTTGGCGTAAATGAAATATATGTCGTATCCTGAAATCACTGCCGCATTCCCCCTTAGCAAAGGGGGTAAGGGGGATTGGTAATGGGGGCAAATAGAAGTATTTCGAGATATTGGAATTTGTTTATTCTAGGGGTGTATTGGTGTGAAATAGTGGTTCGTTGAGAAGACTGAATAGTATTCAATCCCCCAGGCCCGTTGGCTGCGCCGAATGCTTCGCATTACTCCAAGGGGGAAACGGAAGCCGAAATGTGAGAATGAGGGTGGATTTTTGTTTGGGGATATGTAACAATAGAAAAGTTTAAAGTCTTCTGTAATGCACCGATACATCACTGTTTAGCAAAAGGGAGATAGGAGGATTGATCTCCCTTAAGAATTACGATTCTCTTGTTTCTGTTTGCTCCGGTTCCTTTTTTGCGTTGGTCCAAAAACTAAGAACGAAGCGGAGTTCTGAATAGCTGACGGAGGAACCCAGGGCTTCTTTTGCTTCCCGTAATCCACTGCTTCGGTGTTCATCGAAGTGCTTGCGGATTTTGGCAATCTTATCGGAACTAACAAAGCGATTGAGAGGAAGTAGCCCCAATCCTACGTAGTGGGCCAGGTGCTTTTCGATTGTGCTTACGGTTAGTTGTCTGTGTTTGGCTATTTCTTTTGGCATTTTTCCTTCCTTGTAAAGTTCATAGCTGATCTTTTTGGTATCCTTTTGGACTGTTTTGGGCTTTCTGTCTTCGCCATTGCTTGCCGAGAAATCCAGAAGTCCCAGATTGTTTTCCCCCTGGTAGGATGTTACAATTTCCAGTATCGCTTCCCCGTACCGTTCCACCTTCTTTTTCCCGAAACCTTTTATAGCTCTTAGTTGTGAGGATGAATTCGGCAATTGATTGACTACGGCATACAGGTTTTGTTGTGTGACGATGGAAAAGGCAGGTATGTTATTCTTTTGAGACAGTTCCCTTCTCCATTGGATCAAACGATTCAATAACTCAGGGTGTTCTACCGTTTCATCCTCGAAGGTCCTCTCTGTTTTCTGTTTGGGTTTGGATTGTCCGAGATATGCCCTGGCTCTCAGCTCCAGGTATTCTTTCACCCTAAATCCCTTGCAACAGCCTTTCAGGCAATCCATTTTATAGATGGTGGTAGTTTCTAGCTGTCCCAATAGTTTTATTATGGATTCCCTTACTTTTTGGTTGTCGGTAACAAAAGAACATTCCATCCAAAGCGGAAGCAGTATCCCTTCCTGTTTCTCTAAGAAATAACTGCATGCCTTGGTGATACGTTCCTGAAATTCCTGGTTCTGTTCCGGATTTTCTTTTTGCAGACAATAAGTGTTTAGTTGCCTAAGGAATTTTCTTCCTACATCGGATAGTTCTTTGCGAAAGGGAAGTAATGCGCTTTTTACATTTTGGGGTAGATTTCCTTGTATGCTGGTTCTGTTTTCCTGTAATTGATTGTGGCAACGATCCAATAGTACAGATTGTTCCCGGAAGGTGAAAAGCTCACGGAGCAGGTTGAATTGGTAATTTTTTCGGGCTGCTTCCAATTGATCGGTTCCGGGAACATTCTTTTCAATTTCGGTTGTAAATTGAGATACAGCCTGATCGCAGATGATGCCGTTTCGATTCAGCATGGATTTGAGAATTAGCCCCTCCAGTGACTTGCAACGGCTCAGTGCTACATAAACCTGGCCGTGAGCAAAGGCTGCCCTGGCATCGATAATGGCCTTTTCGAAGGTTAGACCCTGACTTTTATGGATGGTGATGGCCCAGGCCAGTTTTAGCGGAAATTGGATAAAGGCTCCGATTACTTCCTCCTGAATTTCCCCGGTAGTTTCGTTCAGGCTGTACTTTATGTTTTGCCATTCTTCTTTTTGTACCTCGATGGGATCATCATCGCCTGCACATTCTACATAGATTACTTCCTCATCGAACCCGGTCACCTGTCCGATCTTTCCATTGAAATAGCGTTTCGCATGGGTGCTGTCGTTTTTCACGAACATTACCTGGGCGCCTTTTTTCAGTTCTAGATTTGGATTGGTGGGATGGGTATATTCTGGGAATTGGCCCTGAATCTCCGCCTGGAAAAGGTAGCTCTTTTCCTTTAGTTCGTCCAGTCGGGCCTCGTTGATTTCCCTTGCCCTGGCGTTGTGGGTGCTAAGGGTGATGTATCCTTCCTGCTGCTTTGGCTTGAATTTGGGTTGATAGCGCTGGAGTAGTTCCCTGTAGGAGGTTTCCGAAAGACGGTTGTTGCGTATTTCGTTCAAAATATGGATAAAGGACTGGTCCTTTTGCCGGTAGATGTGTTTCAGTTCAATGCAGATAGGGGGACTCTTCTGCAGAGCCTTGCAGTTGAAAAAAAAGGGCGATTCGTAATGCTGTCGCAACAGTTGCCATTCCTCCTGTTTTACTACGGGGGGAAGTTGTTGCAGGTCTCCAATCATTAAAAGTTGTACCCCGCCAAAACTTAGATTCGGATTCCTAAATCGGCGTAGTACCTGGTCGATGCCATCCAGCAGATCCGCCCGTACCATACTGATCTCATCGATAACCAGCAGGTCCAGTGATTTGATGATCTGAATTTTTTCTTTTCTAAATTTACGAATGGACGCTTTCAACCGGCCTTTCTCTCCGGGGGCTTCCTTGCCTGAAAGCTGGCCTGGTAGAATGGGGCCAAAAGGCAATTGAAAAAAGGAGTGGATGGTGGTTCCCCTTGCATTGATGGCAGCTACACCGGTGGGCGCTACCACTACCAAGCGCTTGGGAAGCTCCAGCCTTAATTGATGGAGAAAGGTAGTTTTCCCTGTACCGGCTTTCCCGGTAAGAAAGATGTTGGTATCTGTGGAGCGTACAAAGTCCCAGGCCAGTTCAAGCTGTTCATTTCGTGCCATTCTTTTGCCTAAATAAGTGATTGGTTAATTAAAGTTACAAAATGTTTGTGAGTAGGAAAGAATAGAAAATACAATATGATTGGGGTAAGATCTTTTACACTTGGCTAAGTGTAAGAGAGGCAATCTTTTTGTACTCCTGTTAAAATGGCGAATTAATCTGCGTCTGCAATACAGGGGGACCTTAGAAATTCAATTAAAAGTGAGGAATTCCCCTTCGGGTTTCAGGACCGAAATTTGTACCTGCCGTTCTCATTGTAATTTCCCGATTTCTCATGGTAAATTTCTCAAACTATGGGCCTACTTGCAATTTATCGGGAAATTTTCGTTGTGCCAATTAAATCTTCTTCGTAACTTATGCATTCCTGGTATGTTTTGCACCAATGAGGCAGAACAGATGGACATTCTACATTCCTACATCACATTGTGCCTTTGCTATTATTTGTATTATTAATTATTTAACCTGTGTTATCATGGAGACAAAAATAGAGTTGCTACGCCAGCAGCTTAGAGGAGAGTTGATTCGGAAGGGAGAGGAGGGCTATAACGAAGCCCGGAAGATTTACAATGGGATGATAGATAAAAGACCCGAATACATTGCTTATTGCATGGATGTGGCCGATGTTCAGGCTGCTGTTAATTTTTGCAGGGAAAACAGTATTCTGCTTGCCGTACGAGGTGGGGGACACAATGGAGGAGGTCTGGGTATTTGTGACGATGGATTGGTGATCGATTTGTCGAGAATACGATATACTCATGTTGATGCCAAAGCCAGAACCGTTCGGGTGGGGGGTGGTTGTCAATGGGGAGATGTTGACCATGCGGCCCATGCCTTTGGAATGGCTACTCCTACAGGTATTATCTCCACTACCGGGGTGGGAGGATTGACCCTTGGAGGTGGATTGGGACACCTGTCGAGAAAGTATGGTTTAACCATTGACAATCTTCTGGAAGTGACAATGGTGCTGGCCGATGGGAGTTGCGTAACTGCCAGTGAGCAGGAAAATAGTGATCTGTATTGGGCCGTTCGGGGCGGAGGAGGCAACTTTGGTGTTGTGGTTTCCTTTCTGTTCCGGCTTCATCCGGTGAAGAATGTTTACGCCGGTCCCATGTTTTGGGATATAGCAAGATCCGAAGAGGTGTTGAAGTGGTATCGCAACTACATCCTCAATGCGCCTGAGGATTTGAACGGCTTTTTCGCTTTTCTCACCGTTCCGCCTGGTCCTCCATTTCCCGAAGCCATTCACAACCGTAAAATGGCCGGGGTGATCTGGTGTTTCACCGGATCGGAGCAAGAGGGAGATCAGCTTTTTGAGAGCATTCGTAAAGAGGTGCCACCCATAGAGTTTGAGCACGTGGGGATGATGCCCCACCCGGTATTGCAATCCATGTTTGATCCTATTTATCCTCCCGGATTGCAATGGTACTGGAGGGCCGATTTTGTGAAGGAAATTAACGATAATGCAGTGAAGAAGCATGTTGAATTCGGTAACAGTATGCCTACCATGCATTCTACCATGCACCTGTATCCTATTGATGGTGTAGTGCATCAGCAAGGGCCTAACGATACTCCCTGGAGTTACAGGGAAGCCAATTGGGCGCAGGTAATTGTTGGTGTGGATCCCGATCCGGCCAACCGGGAGAAAATTACCCAATGGACCAAAGATTATTTTGATGCCCTTCATCCCTACTCGTGTGGCGGTGCCTACATCAATTTCATGATGGAGGAGGGAGAGGACCGCATTCGTGCCACCTATCGAGACAATTACGATCGCCTGGTGAAAATTAAAACCAAATACGATCCCGGCAATCTATTTCGGGTGAATCAAAACATTAAGCCAGGGTGATACCAACTTGAATACTTTATACTTGACTTTTCAGATGTGGCGTGGTAAATTGAATGTAGGATAATGCTTAATTATTAGTTGATTAGAGGGGTGTTAAGCTGGGCTGGTATTTTGTATCCCTGGGAATGCATAGGGTATGGAAAGGAAATTTATACTATATGGTTTTGTCGGGATTTTTCTTCTTGCTTTTGTTGGGGAAAAGCAAAAAGAAAAGATTCGCCCTGTTACCCTCTTTTTGTGCGGGGATGTGATGTTGGGGCGGGGAATCGATCAGGCTTTGCCCTATCCCAGTGATCCGGTTCTTTATGAGACCTACGTTAAAAATGCCAAAGGCTATCTGAATTTGGCTGAAAAACGGAACGGGATTATTCCCCATCCCGTTTCGTTTTCCTACGTGTGGGGGGATGCTTTGGAAGAGCTGGAAAGAGTGATGCCAGATGTTCGTTTGATCAACCTGGAAACCAGCATTACGACCAGTGAAGAGTATTGGAAGAGAAAGGGAATTAATTATCGAATGAATCCGAAGAACATTGATTGTTTGGTTGAGGCTAAAATTGATTACTGCTCGCTTGCCAATAACCATGTGATGGATTGGGGCTTCACCGGTTTGGATGAAACGATGCAATCCCTGAAGAAGGCAAAGATAAGATTTGGAGGAGCCGGAAGCGATCGGAAAGCTGCAGAGGACCCAGTTGTGCTGGAAACACCTGGGAAAGGTCGTATAATTGTTTACTCCTGTTGTTATGGCTCCAGTGGAGTTCCTTTTGATTGGGGAGCAAGGGATGATCAACACGGGGTGAATCTACTGAACAATCTTTCCGAACGAACCGTTCTCCATATAAAAGAGAAAATCGAAAAGGTAAAGCAGGAGGGCGATATCGTGGTGGTTTCCATTCATTGGGGTGGCAATTGGGGCTATCAAATTCCGGCGGCCCATGGTGGTTTTGCCTACAAGTTGATCGATGAAGCGGGTGTGGATGTTATTCACGGGCATTCCTCGCATCACGTGTTGGGAATTGAAGTGTACCGGAACAAACCCATAATCTACGGATGTGGAGATTTTTTGAACGATTACGAGGGAATTAGTGGAAATGAGAAATACCGGGATGACCTGGGCTTAATGTATTTTCTGAGCATGGATCCCGTAAATGGAAAACTACTTTCGCTACAAATGGTCCCCACTCAGATCAAACGCTTTAAGGTAAACAGAGCCTCTTATGCTGATGCAAAATGGTTGCAGAAAGTCTTGAACCGTGAGGGAAAAGCACTGGGGACAAGCGTACGTCTGGATAAGGAAAACAGGATGTGGTTGGAGTGGGATTAAGAGCTTAGTTAAAGAAAAGAAGGGAATCCTCCTTCCATTCGTAACCACAATCTTGGCAATGGAGAATCGGAAAGGTGAAATTGATTTCACAACAATCCATTCTAAGGAAGTCCTTTTTCGTTTTTTTCCGACCCATTCTTTTCGTGAGGCGAAAGAAAAGGGGGAAGACTTTCTCTGATTTGCATTTTGGACACTGAATCTTTAGCCTGCACATAGCACGTACCATTTTAGGTTGCAACTAATATAAAGTTACAAAAAACGAGGCAAATTAGATCTGGATTTCAGGACCAGTGTTGGGGTTTTTGTTGATAGGTTGTTGTTTGCAATTCATTTGATTGCATGGTGACTGTTTGTAGGGGGAAAAGAAAAAAGCTCAGAGAATCTCTGAGCTTTTTGTTTCTGACTTTAGGTCAATTTCTTGAGCCAATTGCTACCAGCCGGAAATTAGTCGTTAAAGTGATATAGGAATACGATTTCTCCTTCGTAGGCTGGTTTACGGTTGCCTTCAATTTCCAGTTTTACACCGATGTTGGCTTTGGTTACCCCACGTAGGTTGACTGCATTTACTACCTTAGCATGCAGGCGAACCTTGCTGTTTACCAATACGGGAGCGTTGAATTTGAATTTTTCAATACCATAGTTAACCTGCATCTTCAGGTTCTGTACCTCTACAATCTGGTTCCAAAGGTGAGGCAGAATGGAAATGGTAAGGTAACCGTGAGCGATGGTGTTTCCGAAAGGAGATTCGGTTTTTGCCTTTTCCGGTTCGGTGTGGATCCATTGGTGATCCAATGTGGCATCGGCAAAAAGGTTGATCTGCTCCTGGGTGAACTCATGGTATTCTGAAATCCCTAGATCACTTCCGATCAACTCTTCTAATTCCTTGAAACTTTTGATAATAACCTTGCTCATAATTTAATCTTTAATATGATGTATTAAAATTTATTTTCTGTAATTCTTAAAGAAAATGAATTGTATAATCTTCAAATATAAGCTCACCCTGGTTAAGAATCAAGGAAAGTTGTTCTGATTTTTGTTCCATTCCATTTCAGAAGTTGCGATCTTATTCAGAACCAATGAGCTTCACTTCTGTCGTTTTTTTTGTTTGAGAATTCCTATTGCTTTTATCTTCTCGTAGAGCCAGGGGACGTTTTTTCCCTGAAAGTCCGATGGAATAAGTTAATCTTTTACGTATTGAGGTATTTGCATGTGTACTGAAATGAAGTGAGACAAACTTTCTGTGTATCAAATGGTTTTTTATGTTGACTTTCTTGTTTTGTATTCATAACTTTAATATTCAGCTGTATTGAAATCCGGTGATGGGGTGACCTTTCTCTATAGGATTCTCACTATAGGATAATTCGACGGAATTCGATTTTCAATACAATGAGTTCTTGCTGTTAAAAATAATCAGGGATTTGGTGGGGAGGTGAATTGATTCGGAAACGTGTAATTATTGTTGTTATACTCTTTGAAAATAAAACAAGTTCAATGTGGTTGGCAGGATTGGCGACCCTACTTGTAGAAAGTTATTTACGAATTGTTTAATCTATAGAGAAGGAGGACAAAGCATGAATGAAAAGATCAGAATCGCATCTTTAAAGATGGAAAATCTGGAGGATACAACGGGGCAGAAAGTTACAATGGAACAACGTATTGCCATTATGAAGCTCCGATTAAATCAACTCAGGGCTGACATTATTTGCTTACAGGGAGTGAGTGGGCAGAAAATGGAGGGCGAGTCACGAAAATTGTTGACTCTAAAGAAAATGCTGATAGGAACACCCTACAAATACTTCAATATGGTTTCAACTATGACGGCTGATGGGAGTCAGGTATACGAGGAACGCAACCTGGTTGTTTTGAGTCGGTTTGATGTGATTGATTTTCATCAGTGCAAGCACGAATATGTTTCAGCTCCGTTTTACCGGAAAGCGACAGCCAGCCCTACTGAAGAGGAAGCCAACAAGGTGGAGTGGGAACGTCCGGTATTCCATGTCAAGCTTGCTTTGCCAAATGATAAGGTATTGCATGTTATCAACCTTGAGCTTAAATCGTATTTGCCGGTTAATATCAGGGGACAAAAACAGAATCAGTATCGATGGAAATCGGCTGCCGGGTGGGCCGAAGGTTTTTACCTTTCTTCCATGAAGAGGGTGGGGCAGGCTCTGGAAACCCGCGTATTGGTAGATAAATTGTTTGATGAGGATGAGCATTCCCTGATTGCTGTTTGTGGGGATTTTAACTCCACCAGTAACAATGTCCCTGTTCAGGCTTTGCGCGGAGATGTAGAATATACCGGGAATGGTTTGTTAGCCAATAGGGTGCTGATACCCTGTGAGCAGATTAATCCGGAATTGTTTGATGGTTCCCCGATGAAACAAGGGAAGGGGCCTATGCTGGATCATCTCTTGGTGTCGCGGCAAATGTTGGCCTACTATGAGAAAACAGAATTCATCCAGAATAATTTTGAGGTTGATGCCATGGATAATAAATCCCTGCAATCACATCATGCTCCTGTTATTGCTGAGTTTTTCATGCCCTAATGTTGCTGTGGTTATGAGTTGTGATTGGAGATGATAAAATATACCCTGACCATGTGTAAAAAGCAAAGCAAAAGTATTAGCTGGATCTGTTTTTGGTGGAGAGCGATTTGGTATCCCGAATACTCTCCCAAAGTCAGACGGATATCAGGCTCTCTTTCTGCTTTCGAAAAAGTTTTAGACAGAAAAGATAGGCAGGAAACCGGAATGCTTAAACCATGGGTGATCAATGCAAAGGAATTGATTGAAAAGAGTAGGGCCGAGTTAAAAATGGGGAAGCTGGACGAAGCCTGGAAATGTTTTCATGAGGCAAAGAGGTTAGAGATATATGATTGTAGCACCAGTGAATTGATTGTCCATGCAAGAATCCTACGGGAAGAATCGGTCAAACTAAAAGAGTGGCGTAGAAAAGCAGTTCTTTCGCTGGTTGGAAATGAGGATTCGAGTTTTGGTACCTGTTTAACATCGGAACAGGTGTATCGGGCCATGCTGATTCGGGATGAACATTATTCCAATCAGTATCATAAGAACAATTTAATTCGGGGGCAACTTCGATTGCTCCTACTTCTTTTGATTGTTTTCCTGATGTTCGTGTTTATCTATTTTCATCGGAATTTCCCTTTTAGAAGTACCCTTATTCGGGAAGATAGCTTGAGTCATTGTTCCTGTATCTGGGGGGTACTATGGTTTGGTTTATTGGGTGCCACCTCGAGTGCTGTATTGTATGTACGCAAATCGTACAAGGGGACTCGTATTCCTGAGATTGTGAGTAATGTGTACATCACATTAAGTCGCATAGTTATTGGAGCCGCCTTTGCTGTGATGATCTATATCCTACTTAAAACCAACCTGGCGGCCGAGTTGAAGATTTTCAGCTTTGAAATCTCTCAGCCCTTCGATTACTTTGCTTTGGCTTTTAGTTCCGGATTTACGGAGCGATTTGCCTTGAGTGCAATACAGAAGATTGCCGATAAGGAATAGAGAATCAACGGAGTCGGGAAAATATTAACAAGTCCCACTTTTAGTTGTTCCTATTATTTTTTAGGGTATAGTAGATTTATATCGATTATCTGTTTTCTGATCCTGGAGTGGATAAAATGATCAGTTACTTCCTTCTGATATGCTTTTTTCCCCCGATTGACTTTTCCACCATGACTTCTTCGGGGATTTTTTTCTGTTCCTCTCCTGCAATCGTCGAACCACATTGGCAGCGATTCTTCTGGGAAAGAATCGGGGTGCATTGGCCAGGAGGTAGTTAATGAATCCCGGAATGGCAACAATTTTACCTTTTAGCATTGCCTTATAACCATATCGGGCAACATTGGCTGCCGAGGCCAGATTCCAGTTTATTTGAGCTTCCTCCTCGCTTACTGTTTTTTGGAATCCGGTTTTGGTAATTCCGGGGCAAAGTACAGTTATGGTAACCCCGGTTCCCTTTACCTCGTTGGCAATGGCTTCCGTAAAGGAGAGAAGGTAGGCCTTGGTTGCATAATATATGGACATTAATGGACCGGGTTGAAAAGCAGCAAGGGAAGATACATTTAGAATCTTACCTGTTCCTCGCCGAACCATTCCCGGTAGGAATAGCTTGGTGAGATGAGTGCTTGTTATTACATGGAGTTGAATCATGTCCCGTTCTCTTTTCCAGTCGGTTTCGGAAAACATTCCAAAGACACCGTATCCGGCATTGTTTACCAATAAATCTAATTCAATTTGCTGTTGACGTAGTTCATCGTAAATTTCATCAGCTACATTGGTTTTACTTAGGTCTTTTTCCAGAATTTGGACTTCGTTTTTGTACTGGCTCTTGAAATCAGACTGGATTTCTTGCAGTTTTGTTGCGTTTTTATCAATAAGAACAAGGTGGTAGGAATCCTGTATCAGTAATTTGGCTATTTCATAACCAATACCGCTTGCAGCCCCGGTAATTAGTCCAAATTTTTTCATATATCTGATACTTTAAATATTGTAATTCCTTTTGCCATAAAATGAAACCATCCTAAAATCAATTCAGGGACAGAATTGGTTAAACGGGCTACAAGAGTGATTGTCGGGGAATAAGGGATAACAAAAAATAGAATTTGCCCAATATTAAAGCCTTCAGAAAAGGAACTCTCGAATAATTATCCCTACACTAATGTAACAAAAAAATGCGAATGTTTAATTACTATTAGTTTCATAATATTAATACACAGGAATTTCTTTTGATGCATAATGCCGGGAAATGATGAGGTCCTAGCCTAATTGGGAGATCCGGAATAAATTATTCCAGTTTCTCTTTCCAATAATTGATAAAATGTTCACGGTAGGTGACTCCAATTGGAAGGGAAGTATCATTAATAATGACCCGGTGTTTTTCGATAATTGAAACCTGGTCGAGGGGAACAATGTAGGATTTGTGGATTCTGATAAATCCTTTGTTGGAAAGCAGATCCAGCGCTTCTTTCATGGTTAGAAGTGAAAGGATTTTTTTCTCTCTTGTATGGAAGGTCATGTAATTACCGGCTCCCTCAATAAAAAGTATATCTTTGATATGTACCTTGTATACCTGTGTTCCGCTTTTCAGAAATACGAATTCCTTAGGAGCTTTGGCGTTGGGCGATGAGACCGGTTTATCTGTTGTATGGCTTGTTGTTCCCAAGGTTTTGGTAACGGCCTTCAGAAAACGTTCGTATTTAATTGGTTTTAATAGATAGTCAATGGCATCATACTCATAACTTTCGGCTCCATACTCGGAATAAGCGGTGGTGAAAATTACTTTGGGTTGTTGGTTTAGGGCCTTGAGTAGCTGAATACCGGAAAGTTCTGGCATATTGATATCCAGAAATAGCAGATCTGTTTTATTGGTCATTAAATATTCAAGTGCCTCGAAGGGATTGGAAAAAGTAGCCTTTAATTCCAAAAACGGGGTTTTTTCTACATACGATTGAATTAAATCCAGAGCAAAGGGCTCATCATCTACAATGATACAGTGCATTTTATAAGGTGCTTATTTATGGTTGATTAGTGAGTATATGTTTATTCGTGTGATTGATGTTTTTTTTAACGAAGGAGTTAAAGTTGTAGATGTAACTCTACTGAGAATTCATCTTTCTTGTTTAAAATGGAAAGCTGATGAGCATTGGGATAAATCAGTTCCAATCTCTTTTTTACATTTTGAAGTCCTATTCCTGAGTTTTTCTGTTGCATCTCATTCTGCTTTCGATTGATACCATTTTTTACTTTGAGGTCAAGGTTTGATTCGTTTACTTTCAGTGAAATATCTATCTCCGACTTTTCGTTTAATTTAACTCCATGTTTAAAGGCATTTTCTATAAATGGTATTAGAATAAGTGGAGCAATTTTGCTTCGTTGATAATTGCCTGTTACCTCATAATTAACAGTTAGAGGAATATTTGCTGATAAGCGCATTTTTTGCAATTCCATGAAACTTTCGATATAGGCAACTTCTTTGGCAATAGTTACCTTGTCTTCATTGCTTTCGTAAAGCATATATCGGAGTAAGCCCGATAGTTTCTCAATAATATCTGCTGTTTGTTCATCCCCATTCTGTGTGGCACTTGAAAAAGCCATATTCAAAACATTGAATAAAAAATGAGGGTTCACTTGTGCTTTCAGGAAATTGAGTTCGGCACTCAGTTTTTCTGCTTTCAGTTTTTTCTGAACATGTTGGATTTTGATCCAGTTCTTTGTAAAACCATACCCCAGGGCCAGAGATAAAATGATCAAATTGTCCAGAGTGTTTATAAATAGTTTTGAAACAAATGGTTCCTTTTCGGAGGAGTAGAAGTTGATCAAGAATAAATGATCAATGATTGCTTCCATTAGACCAAGTCCAACAAAAAGCAGCGAAATCTTCAGCAGAAATATTTTCGTGTTTTTCTTAACGGATAACTCAGGAATTAATCGCAGGGCAGGGACATAAAAAAGCAGAATATTGGTAAGTAGTCCAAAGGTAATAGGATAGAAAAACGGACCTTCTTCCCTGTTGAAATTGCCTACATGTTTGGCCCATCCCAAGATGAGGATATAGCCGGTTAGCCATAGTAGTGTATGTATTATTGGTTCAATATATTTCTTCATTGTTGCAGGGGTGTTTGTCGAGATTAAAAGTAGGTCATTATGGTTAATTTGCCATACTATTATGACGAATTCTACTTTTTTTATGTGAATGATCGATAATTATTGATTTGTTTCATATGCATATTTCCTTTTGATCTTCAAACAGAAGAAACCTTGTTTGATTGATTTGATTTTTTTTAGAAATAGTGTTGGAGTACTTTGGCTTGTAAATCAAGAGGAAAGGTACAGCTGGCCGATTGCAAATGATTCGTTGTGTTGTTTAACATTATTTATAAAAAATTACTCTAAAAATTAAAGGATATGAAAACAGTAAAAATAGTAGGAGTATTATTATGTATGTGTTTGATGCTTTTAGTATTAATTCGGGTTGAGGCTCAAAACAACCCGCAAATACAGGGAATATGGGTGGGAGATATGAGGGTAAGCGAGAAACTAAGTCTGAAAATGGCATTTGAAGTGAAATTGACTTCAGATAATAGCCTTGCCGCAACTATGAACAGTATAGACCAGGGGGCTTTTGATATTCCAGTGGACTCTGTGTTGATTGAAAACGACCAGCTCTCCTTTTGCATTAGCTCTTTGAATTGTATTTATCGGGGAAGAATAGTAGAAGGCAATTTGATTGAGGGAAATCTTACCCAGAAGGGGGCCAAGCCCTGTGAACTCAATATGACAAAAGTGAATGCAATGCCAGGAAGGAAACCCAAACGTCCCCAGGAGCCTCGTAAACCCTATCCGTACCAGGAAGAAAATATTACTTATGCAAATGCAGAGGCGGATGTAACAATAGCGGGAACCTTGACGAAACCCAAAACGGGAGGCCCTTTTCCTGCAGTTTTGCTGGTAACCGGTTCCGGTCCCAATGATCGTGATCAACACATTTTTGGACATAAGGTATTTCTTGTTTTGGCCGATTACCTGACGCGGGAAGGTTTTGCTGTGTTAAGAGTGGATGATCGGGGAGTAGGACAATCTACAGGTAATTTTTCAACCGCTTCTGTTATTGATCTTGCCAGTGATGTAATAGCCGGAATAAATTATTTGAAAGGACGAAAAGATATCATTCACAACCAGGTAGGGCTCATAGGACATAGCCTGGGGGGAGAGATAGCTCCTTTGGCTGCTGCTCAAATGCAAGAGGTGGATTTTTTGGTGTTGATGGCGGCTTCAGGGATTTCTTTAGAGGAAGGAATGTATGAGCAATGTGAAGCCATCTATTCAGGGATGGGAATTAGTTCTCAGGGTATTGAGCTGAATAGGCGAATATTAAAATCATGTCTTGATGTTGTTCGAATCGAGAAAGATAATGGAAGGGCTAAAACGAGAATTGCTGAAACATTGAGTCGTTTCAATAGGGAAGTATCACAGTTGAGCAAAGAGGAGCGAAAAAAACTGGAATTATCTCTTCCTCTGGATCCTAAAGAGTATTATGCTTTTTTGTCCTCCGCTATGCGGGTTGATCTGTTTCACAATCCTCAAACTGCATTGGAGAAGTTGAAGTGTCCTGTTCTTGCCATAAATGGGAGTAGCGATTTGCAGGTGTTGTCAAACAATTTGGAGATTATTGAAGAGGCCATAAGGCGAGGAGGAAATACCGATTGTACAATTAAATTATTTCCGGAAAAAAATCATCTGTTTCAGAATTGCAAAACTGGAGCTTTGTCAGAATATTATGAAATAGAGGAAACAATGGCTCCGGAAGTGCAAGTTTACCTCAGTAATTGGTTGAAGGGAATCATATCGAAAGAAAAATAGTTTGTCATATAATAAATCCCAATTATTATATGACAAGTAAATCAATACCGTTCATGTTTTTCGTAGGGACCTTTATATAGGAAATTGAACCGTTTAATAATTCATCGTAAAGTTTTGGTTACCTTTTTGATTAATAGGGAATTAAAAGATGTGGGAGGATTTCTTTATTTCGATGTGGCTGAATGATAATAAATTATTCGGTTTTCGAAATGGGGAAATGGATTCCCACTAATCTAACAATAACCAAAATTAAATTTTATGAAAAAAAGATTTTACTTCTTGTTTGCTCTGCTGATTCTGTCGGCCATAGTAAACGTGACCAACGTTTCTGCCCAGAAACGAAAGCATGTTAAAATTAACCCCAATCAACGGTATGAGAGAAATGAGATGGTTTTAAAGTCATCTCAAAATCAAACTATGGAGATTCGGTTTACCCTGAATTCCTATGACTTAATTGGTGTTGACGGGTTGAATGCCTATAAGGTAGGCGCAAGTCAGATGGGTGATATTTTGAAAAAGGGAGCTCCGGACCTGCCAAAATTTGCTCAATCCATTATGATTCCATCCGATGCAAAGATGAGGGTGGAGGTTGTTGGTTCCGAATTTATTGAAGTGGATAACCTTGATGTTGCTCCTTCAAAGGGAAACCTTACCCGTGAAATCGATCCAAGAACCATTGCGTATACCTATGGCGCAGAATATCAGAAGGATTCTTATTATCCAGCTCAACGGGCGGAATTGAATGATCCCTATATTCTTCGTAATATCAGGGGGCAGGCGCTTGTCGTTTATCCTTTTAGCTATAATCCAGTTCAAAAGAAATTAAGAATCTATACTCGTATAGATATTAAGGTGACTCCTACTGGAGAGATTTCTACCAAGAACATTTTACCTAAAACCAAGTCATCCTCAAGTGATAGAGGTTTTGAAAAGGTTTATGAGAGTCATTTTCTGAATTATGCTGCTCCTGGACTTAAGTATACTCCGTTGAACGATGAGCCAGGCAAGATGCTAATTATTTGCTATGGTGATTTTATGGATGAAATGGCCGATTTCGTAAACTGGAAAAAACAAAAGGGGATCCCTGTTGAAATGGTGAATGTTAGTTCAATTGGTAATGCCTCTTCGATTAAGTCTTATGTAACCAATTATTACAATACCAATGGCTTAACTTATTTGCTTCTTGTAGGAGATGCTGCCCAGGTACCACCTTCGTCTACCAGTGCTGGTGATTCTGATAATAATTATGGTTTTATCGTTGGGAATGACCATTACATTGACATTTTTGTAGGACGATTCTCTGCTGAAAGCGGAGCACAGGTAACTACTCAGGTGGAAAGAACGATTCATTACGAAAGGGATGTAACTACAGCAGATACCTGGTTGGCCTCCGGAGTGGGGATTGCTTCCAATGAGGGATACAATCCATCGGATGCTGAGCACATGAATACCATTGAAAACAAATTGGAAGGTTATGGTTATAGCATTAGCCGCTGTTATCAGGATGGAGGAAGTGCGAGTCAGTTGACCAACTTGCTTAACAATGGAAAAGGTATTTTAAATTATATTGGTCATGGTTCCAATTATGGTTTTGCCAGTATGGTGTATACCAGTACCAATGTAAACAGCTTGACTAATGACAACAAGTTGCCTTTTATCTTTGATGTAGCTTGTGTGAACGGTAATTTTAAGTCGATTACTTGTTTTGCTGAGGCCTGGTTACGTGCCACCCATAATGGAAATCCAACCGGTGCAATGGCAATTTGTGCCTCAACTATTAATCAATCATGGGTTCCGCCGATGACTGCTCAGAATGAGATGAATGATATTTTGGTGGAAAGCTATGCCAACAATATCAGACGTACTTTCTCCGGATTGGCTTTGAACGGTATGTTTAAGATGGTTGATGTTCATGGTTACGATGGTGAAAAGATGATTGACACCTGGACCATATTTGGGGATCCTTCTCTTCAGGTAAGAACCAAAACTCCGGCTGCTATGACAGTGAATCATCCTGCAACAGTAGCTCCTGGTAGTAACCAGCTGACCGTAACCACACCTGTTAATGATGCGGTTGTTGCTTTAACCTTGAATGGTGAGATATTGGGAACTGCTAAAACAAACAATGGTACAGCTACCGTTAGTTTTAGTCCTCTGCCATCGTCCGGAGCAGTTAAATTGACTGTTACTGCTTACAACAAGATCCCCTATGTAGGAAATGTTATTATTTCGGGAAGTGGCTCAACCGATGTGGTTGCAAATTTCTCAGCCAATAAATCAAGTATTTATGTAGGTGAAAGTGTTAGCTTTACTGACCTTTCAGCAGGAAGCCCAACCTCATGGAATTGGTCTTTCACAGGAGGTACTCCTTCAGTGAGTAGTACTCAGAATCCAACGGTTACTTATAGCACTGCAGGGACTTATAGTGTTTCTCTTACTGCATCCAATGCTGGCAGTAGCGATACCAAAACGATTACTGATATGATTACCGTAAGTGATGCTCCTGCTCAAAGTTATTGTGATGCTACTACTAATGGCTGTGGTTCCTATGAGTACATTTCAGGACTTGTTTTTGCAGGTATTGATCATAGTTCAGTTTGTAATGGTTATTCCGATTTTACATCCTATTCAGCAAATGTAGAAAGAGGAAATTCTTACAATATTACTGTGAATATTGGACGTCCGGATTCCAGAAATTACGTTACAGCATGGTTTGACTGGAACCGTGATGGCGATTTTGAGGATGCAGGAGAGGAGTACGTATTGTCGTATAAAATTTCAGGAGGTTCTGGTACGGCTACCGGTTCGGTTGCTGTTCCCACTGATGCATTGGCTGGAAGTACGCGGATGCGTATTCGTGTAACTTACAATGTTACTCCACAACCTTGTGGTAATACTACCTATGGTGAGATTGAGGATTATTCGGTTTCAGTAGCAGGTGCAAGTCGCGAAACTGCAGAACGAGCTATGGAGAATAAAACAATTCGTATTTTCCCCAATCCAGCAGAGGACGAATTCCAAATTGAAGGAACCGGCATATCCGGGGAGATGACAGTGAAGATTTCCAATTTAACCGGTAGTACCATTCGTGTAATTCGCACCAATGGTTCCAAGGCGGTAAATATTAGTGATCTTAATACAGGTATCTATCTGCTTCAGATAGATGCAGGAGATCAATCCTGGATAAAAAAGTTGGTTGTCAAATAGGATTGTTTAAAATGATAGTAAAAGGGATGAGGCAACTCATCCCTTTTTTGTTGGGAGAGAGATTCTTCTTTCGATTTGTTCCTATTGGTTTGTTCTTTTGGAATAATTTATTCAATGGAGAAGATAAAAATTGGTGCTTCAGTATAAGCAGAGGATTTTATTAATAAGGTATCAACCAGAGAGACTGTATGTTTTGATAATTTTTGTACAAATCAAAGAGCTTGAAGATTGAAATTTAGATGAATTGTTACTGTTAATTAGAGTAAGGAAGATTTACTGTTACCTTCTAATTCTTCCTTTTACTAAATCTTTTCCTGGTTAAATTTTTATACTCCGGAATTGATTTTCGATTTTTATTTGAATGTTGCCTAACTGAGTTTATTGGTGTGAAGTTGTAAGAGTCAGAATAACAGTTGGTTCGCGTTTTGTTGTGGGGGTGGGAAGAGGTTTTGTTTTTTCTATAAATCACAGAGTAAAATAGAGTTGGTTTCTTTAAGTTGTTGAAAGTTAGGGTTCTGAGGTTTTGTGTTTTTTCGAATTATTGGTTCTATGCCTTTTAAAGGGGGCTTTGTCAAATATCTTCGCTTTCAGTTTAATTTTTTCTTAAATTATAGTGTATAGAATCAAAGTAATGTACCGAAACTGTGTCCGGATTGAGACACCGAATCTACTGCCCTCATTTTTGAATACTTTAGGTGTATAATCACAGATGTTTAATCTGAGATTATTTTATCTTTTCTGTTAAGGACTTCATATTATGTTTGCAAAGGAAGGGAATCTTCCTTTAATAAAGATTGAAGAAACATGGAATGCAAAAAAAAGCTGTTGGAAGTGAAAGATAGGGCTCAAAAGAGGGAGATTCAAAATAATCTTTTTCTGGCTCAGGTGGCGCATGAATTTCGAACACCTCTGAATGGAATCATTGGGTTTGCAGAAATATTGCAAGAGGATGGTTTAACAAAAGAGGAGCAAAAGGAATATTCACGAATCATAAATCTTAGTGCCAAACGGCTTCTTACTTTTGTCAATGATATGCTTCAGGTTGCTCAAATTCACAATTGCAAACTCGAAGTAAACAAAGGGTGTGTGAAGTTGAACGATCTGATGCGAGAAATTTCCCTTTTATATTATCTGCAAGTCAAGGAGAAAGGTTTGAAATGGTTTTGTAATTTGGCATTGGATGATATTCATAGCCTGATATATACAGATGAACAGAAATTGAATCAGATAATAACCAATTTAATAGGCAATGCATTGAAATTCACTTCGGAGGGGCAAATCAGCCTGGGATACCGCTTGAGGGATGCATTTCTTGAGTTTTATGTTGAGGATACCGGCATTGGAATTCCTGCAGATCAGCAGGATTATATTTTTGAATCGTTTGGACAAGTAGATGGTTTTGCAAGTAAAAAAAAGGGTGGAGTTGGTTTTGGACTTTATATCTCAAAAAGTTTGGTGCAAATGTTAGGCGGAAGAATGTGGGTTGAATCAGAACTTGGTCAGGGATCCACTTTCTATTTTACGATTCCCTATGAATCGGGACAGAATTGAAACTATTTTTAGATAGAAGGAAAATCGTAACCAGATCTTAGAGTGTATCAGAAGGAAAAAATACCGTCCAAGGGGTGACCTGAAAATGTTCAAGTTATTCTCAAAGGTCCAAAAATTATTTATTTTCTATAAAAGGAGCCAATAGCCAGAGAGTTACAAGATTCTATTTTGTGCTCGTTTTTAGGTCGTATAAGAAGAAGGAGCCCCAAAAATCCTGAGAAGCTTTATTGTTTGGTTGAAAATCATGGTGAGAACCTAATAATGAAATTTTAATCTGATTATAATTTTCACAGTTATCCTTTTTGTTCAGGTTGTGATGAGGCAGGAATCGAAAATGTGAATGTTGAACCCTTGCTTAATTCGCTTTCTACCCATATTTTTCCATTGTGTTTATCTACAAATTCTTTACAGAGGAGTAACCCCAATCCTGAGCCTTTTTCATCCTGAGTGCCCAAGGTGGAGATACCCTCTTCGATGAGAAAGAGCTGGGGTATTGTTTCCGGAGAAATACCAACTCCATTGTCCGAAATGCTAACTTCAACAGAATTATCTTTGCGAGTGGCCTTAATTTCTATTTTTCCCATTGAGGGAGTAAATTTTATCGCATTATCAAAAAGATTGGCAATAACGGTTTTAATTGTGAATTCATCAATTTTTAGAGAAAGGTTTTCAGGAACCTTATTGTATACCTGGATGTTTTTTCTCTTCGCTCCAGGGAGGTGTGCCTCAATCGCTTCTATTACTAACTCCCTTAGGTTTAAAAATTCTTTGGTTAATTCAATTCTATTGCTTTGAGATTTAGCCCAAAGAAGAAGATCTTCCAATAATACAAAAGCGCTTTTTGAGGATTGATCAATTTCATCGATTATCTCCTTTCTTTCCTCCTTGTTTAAGGTATCCTCTTGTGATTTTAGTAAATCAATGTAGCCAAGAATGATATTAAAAGGGCTTCTTAAATCATGTGCAATAATCGAGAAAAACTTATCCTTTGCGGCATTGATCTGCATTAATTCGTTGTTCTTGGTTTCTACTATTGAGTAATAACTATTTGCCATTCTGTAATATATGGTAAGTCCTAGTATACCTAAGGCAAGTATAAGAAGATGGATTGTTGCGAATGAGGTCAACTGATTTGTTACTCCTTTCGTATAGAAGGCAGAAGGAAAGGATACGCTGATTCCTCCTCGTATGTCACCATATTGATAACCTTGATCGGCATGGCATTTTAAGCAACTTTTGGAAGTCATCAATGGAGCCATATAGCGATATCTTGCACTCGAATTATCTTTTACTAATTCAAGTACTTCTTGATTGTTGTTTTTTAGTGAATTAAGAGCTTTGGTTTCCCATTGATCCGGTTTGTTGGCAGGACGAATTGGATGTAAGCTAGTGATATGAACCTGAATATCGAAATCTTTTTTATCGATTTCTGCGATTTGTCTAGTCATATAGGATGGATTTACTTTGGTCAGTTGCATTCCATCAATCGTAACAATGTCTCTCAATGTATCATTTAGATATGGATTGGTTTTGGTGGTAGCTGTTATGGGGACATATACTCCTCCATGATTTGAATTCCATTCTCGCGTAATTAATATTTGCTTGAAAAAGGCCTGAGATTTATTCAGAACGACCTTTCTGTTATTGGATATAATCAATGAAGAATTCCATGCAAAGGATGCAATGATTATTGAAGTCCAAATTAGAATTAACCAGATCAGGTACTTTTTTTTCATTTTTTACTTTTTTCTTTAGAGGGTATATGCTTCAATAATCTTTTTAAAGGTTTTTTTATGAGGTGTTTATGATGTACCCCAATGTTGTGCCTTATACAGGTTGTTACCTTGTTTTGAAAAAATCGATCTTATTAGTCAATTCTACGTGTAGAAAAAAAAATAGATAGATGGTTGGGTTGGATATATTTCTCTTTTGTCATAATTAAATCTTAATTCTAATAGTGGCTGTAAATGCTAAAACTAGCAATTACAAACCTATTGTTCAGAAGTCCATAGTATCCTTTTGACAAAATAAAGAAATCATTATGCTGGCATTGAGGAAGGCCTGATAAGCGCAATGATCAGACTGTTTGTCGAAATAAATACTCTTATTTTCAGTTAGATGTATTATGTTTCTAGACTTGTGTTGTAGTGTATAGATTTTGAGGCTTGTATAAATTGAGTGCTGTTGTGATTATTCAATTATTGGTACCAGGTAATTCATTTATAGGATTTGAGGATTTAGAGGAAACAGAGGAAATGAATCCTCCATTTCCCCAAAATCCTCCGAATCCTCAAAGGGTATATTTGTTGATTGCCTGCTTACTGTCCGGACCAAAAACATTGTCCCGACCAGGTATGATTTTCTGTATTGCACCCAAGGGGCAGGCTGATGGTGCATTCCACGGACCGGAAAGCCAAATAAACGATCCGTTATGTAATTTATCATCGATAAAAGGTAATTTTAATTTGTCAAAAAGTAAATAAAACTTTACATCTGATCTGTGCACAAAACAAAAGATATTAAATTAAATATTGAAAAATCATCCAAGAGGAGGTTCTGTTTTTTTCGAATGGATTCAGAAAAAAATGAATGGTAGATCGAGCTATGGGCAATAATTCATTTCTCTGGACCGAGAAATACCTCCTAGACTGATCACCAAAAATGTATTCGTATGAAAACTTACTTTCCCCACTATTTTAAACGAATTGGTATTCTGTTTACTGCTATTGTCCTATCTTTTACTGCTAATGTGGATGATATTAGGTGGGGGTTTGGGGCCGGTTACAATCATGTTGATGCTAGTGTACAAGGTGCAGAATTGGATAGGATGATGAATTATACACCTTCTTTTACCAAGGAAGAACATCAACCATGGCTTAACGCAAGTTTGATTCTATCTATTGCCGGTTTTATACTGTATCTTTTTTCCAAAGAGAAAGCGGAGGATGAGTTCTATCAGCAGCTACGATTTAAGTGTTTGACGCAAGCACTGTTGGTTACCTGGTTGTTTACCGGTTTTGTTTATGCTTTGCTGCCGGAGTATCAATTGGATGGCTTTTATATTCTGCAATTGCATTTGGTATTCTATACGATTTTGTATGTTTACAACAAGAACTGGAAGTTTATGGCCTAAGGTAGGCAGGAGAAAATGGAAATAGAACTATTCCTTATAAAGTTTGAGGTAGCTCAAACTTTTTACAATTGGTAGAAGCATTAAAATATAAAGTTGTGAAGAATTTACTAAAAGTAGAACGTGCCAAAAAGGATATCACCCAGGCTGGATTGGCACAGGAAATTGGCGTATCTCGCCAGACCATTAACGCTATCGAAAAAGGTAAATTTGTCCCCTCCACTGTCCTGGCCTTAAAAATGGCTCGCTTTTTTGAGTGTAAAGTGGAGGATATCTTCTCTCTGGAAGAAAAGGATTAGTAGTACCCATTAATTTTCCTGCGGAAGTATATAGTTTTCAGGTCGGCAGGCTGTTTAAAAGAAATGGTAGGGCTTTATCATTTATGCTTTTTTATCCTCTTTGTTATAAAAATTTACAAACTATTTCTTTTTTGTTTATTTAGATACATATTTGTATTTCAAAAAAGAGGGATGTGATTATGAAATATAAATTGATGCTTTTGCTTCTTCTTGTTGGCCTGATGGAAGTAAATGCACAAGGTCTTAATGTAGGTGATAAAGCACCTGAAATAATACAAAAATCTATTACTGGTGAAGTTGTAAAGCTGTCCTCCTTTAAGGGGCAAATGGTTTTGATTGACTTTTGGTCTTCGTGGTGTAAGCCTTGTCGAAAGGAAAATAAATATCTGGTTAAGGCCTATCAGAAATTCAAGAACAGAGAGTTTAAAAATGGGGAGGGATTTACCATTTTAAGTGTATCGTTGGATAGTAAGGAGATATCCTGGAAGCGAGCGATTGCAAAAGATAGTTTGACCTGGCCTTACCATGTGAGCGATTTTAAATCGTGGCGTAGTTCAACTGCGAAGAAATATAAAGTTCGATCCATTCCACAATCCTATCTTATAGATGGCAACGGAATTATTATAGCTAAAAATCTAAGGGGAGTAGCACTGGAGCGGTGTTTAAGAAAGCAGGTGAAAAGGTCCCTGTTTTTCTTTTGAAGAAACAAAAAATAAAGGGCTGTCGTTCAATGATCGACAGCCTTTTATTTTTATTCGCAAACTGAACTAATGCGGATTTCTTTGATTAGCCTTCTTGTTTGAGCAGCCATTTGCTCTTGAATTCTGGATGTTTGTTCCATCGAGATATTGGGGCACATTACAGCTATAAGTTCCTTTTTACCTTCATCACTGTAAGCATATTTTTTCCCGTTGTACAGGTAGTAACACGAACTTTCATCACTACAACATGCTGTAGCTTCAGTTTCCGTTTTGCATTCTGGAGGGGTGAATGCTTCGCAAACATCTTCTGTGTCATCCGAACTACAACCAAACTGTAGTAGAGCCAAAACACCAAGCAGTGACAATGGCATAAAAATTAATTTTTTCTTCATTTTGTTTTGTATTATAAAATTTCTAGTTTCTTATTATTTTTTCAATTTCGTTGTATTCAAGATAGCCCTTGTATAGCTTCTGATTAATTATGAAACTGGGTGTTCCGGTCAGTTTTAGTTCCGTAAATTCTCTATTGTTCTCCTTTAGATAGTTGTGGACTGTTTCTTTCAGTATACACTCTGCAATATCAGAATTAGTTCTCAAAACATCGTCACAAAGATCTTTAAAATCATCGGTGTATACCACATTGTTGTCGTGCAATAAAAGTTCATGAAATTTTCGAAAATCTCCAAATTGATTGATGCCAATGCCAACCTCCAGTGCATACATCATATCGCGATCCTGACTGGGTTCAACCAATTTCACAACTAATTTAAGATTACCTTTATCGATATAATTTGCCTTTAACTTAGGAAAAACCGTTCTGAAAAATTGTCTACAGTAGCCACATTTATAGGATGAAAACATATATATAGTTTCAGGAGAATTGGGATTTCCAAAGATTATATCATTTCTATTTGTTGTGACGTTTTGGTTAAGATGTATGGGGGAGTGGGGATCTTTAAAAACATACTTATTCAATATAGTGAGAATGATGCAGATCACTAACAAAAACGAAATACCATACATAAATTGGTTGAAGGAGATCTTTTTCATTCCTGCTATTTTTTTGTGTAAGTACGATTAACACCCGTTTCGAAATTTTCTAATTTGGGATGAAAAATAATATCCAGAACAACATTTTGCAACTTGATTTTTGTTTTCATTCGCATTCTGGCTTTTTTACTGTCCAATCCATTTTTGGTTTCCCCATTTATACTTTTTGAAACAACAAAGAGAGATTTTAGACCTGAAGTTCCTCCATCGGGTTTATTCTTTTTCTTTTCCTGCTTTTCACGTATTCTTTTGGTTTTTCCATATAGAATTTCACCCAGATAGATGCGTAAATGATATTCATAATCCTCACCAAAAGTTTGCATACCATAGGCAGAAATATCCATTGCGTTGCTCTTAATTTCCGTTTGAGGAACATACACTGCATTCTTAAATACAAACACCTGACTTTCGATGGTTTTGAATTTCATATTATCTAACTCGGTAATATTCGTAAATTTGGATAGTTCCTGAGCCGGTTCGTAATTAAAAAGACCTCCGTTTTCCAGCTTTAAATTTCCTTTTACCATTGTAGAGTCATTTACCAGAGTATCTCCCAAGAGTAAGAATTGACCGTGTAAATCAGTCGTTAATTTTCCACTGATTTGATCTGCCACAATATAATCCTGTTCAAACTCTTTGAAGTTGTCGAAATCTTTCAGGAGTTGATGAATGTCTATCTGTTCTGTATTGTTTTTTACTGCCAGAGATTGCCTGTTGTCGGAAACAATGCTGTATTTTATAGAGTTGTTAACCTTTCCACCGAAAGCATTAAATTCAAATTGATCGAAAACATACAGGCTGTCACTTGCATTAAAAAGGCTGTTGATATTCGTAAATTTCGCATCCTTGTATTTGAAGCTGTTACAAGACAGATTTCCTTTAACCTCAAAATTAAAATTTCGTGGTTTAACATCTACCTCTTGTTTTGGATTGGCTGATTTCTCCTGGTAATTATTCATGAGAGAATCAACCAAGGCATAATCAATGTCACCAAAATGTAGAGAGCCCACAACCGAGAGTTGTTCAGCTTTATTATCGATTAAAGTGTTGTAGTAATTCAAAATCTGAGTTGAATCCACTTTAAAATCCATTCCATTAAAAACCCCCATGGTTTGATTAATTCTTAGGGTATCGCGCTTAAGTGAAATCTGTCCCGAAAACTGGTCAATGTTCATCATCGGATCGGGTAGAAGAACGGACATATCGCGGAAATTGATCAACGTTTCGCTTTTGTTCAAGAACAGATCAGCAAATTCATTGCTGATGGAATCGGGATGAAGTTGCCCTGTCGACACAATATTAAAATCAACTTGTCCGCTTACATCGGTTATTAAGGAATCCGGTATCAATTTCTTTATTTCAGCAAGATCAAAACTGGATTGGCAGCTAAGTTTGTAATTCGGTTTAGTCAAATTATTCAAACTTATAGTACCTAGTAGTTTGCAGTAGTTGGTCTCAAGCTGAACGGATTCTATATCCAGACCAAAGTGATTCAGATTTGACATTTTACCCTTAAGATGGGCTAACAAAGAGGTGTTCCTAATATTTAAGTGTTGTGCAGGTAATGATCCCTTAAGTTTCTCAATGCGAATGCTGTCTTGATTATAAGATAATTGAGCCGATACAGTTTCAATAGCGAGGTTGGAATCCTTCTGGCATGATAGATTGGTTATCTTAATATTTGCCGTACTATTTTGACGCAGATAATCCGGATCTTGTAATTGGTCCCAGGAAGTTAATTTGCCCTTTCCATTAATGTTGGCTTGAATTTCCCCCTTAATTTTCTGTACAAGAGTGTCTGGTATAAGTGAATCTAACTCGGCCAAATTAAGATGAATGTCCGAATTGAATGTGTATAGGGGGTGAGTTAAGTCTTTGATGGTGAAATCTAGTTTGGCATTACTTTTATTGCTTGAAAATTGTAGTCTTTCACAATTGATGGTAGTACTTTGCAGATTTCGAAGTTCTCCGTTGGTCAGTGAGAATTTCAAATTGATTTGATCAACGACGGGATAATGTTGGCTGACAATTTCTCCCTGAATCAGATTAAAATCAACTTTAGTATGTGGTAGAATGGAATCCAATAGATCCCCTTTAATGCTTGCTTTTAGATTTACTGTTCCAGCAACTTTTTCAATACCATATTCGCTCATGAGTGTTTTGGGAATGTATTTGCTGATGGTGTCCAGGTGTATTCTGCAATTCTGAACTTGAATATTGGCAGGGTATTTCTGAGTCAGGTTTATATTTCCATTTGCATTTAATTCGAGTCCTTCTGAGGATAGTTTTATCGATTTAATGCCAAGGACCCCATTTTTGTAGTTAAGCTGGTAGCTTACCTCAGCCTTTTGCATCATGTTTATAGGGCTGTCTGAAAAGCTACAATTACTGCAACTAGCATTTCCGGTAATTTGAGCCACGCAAACATCTTTGTTGAGTTTAATCTTTGCTTTGTTTTTTTCGAACAGTAAGCTGGCTCGAGTCCTATTTTGAACATCCCAATAGCTTAGTTTTAACTCTTTTAAAACGATCTTTTTTAGATTAATTGAATAACTCGTCGAGTTGCTTTCATCAGTGATCGTATCTGATTCCGGGAATAGAAAGTCAAAGTTACCCAGTCCTTGATCATTCACGAAATAGTTGCAATTTCCCTTTTCCAAATCCAGCCTTTTAACATCAAGTGAGCCATTCATTAAATTCATGGCATTTACCGAAACAAATAATCTTGCTGCATTTAAGAGGGTATCGGGACGGAGAGAAAGCTCGACAGAATCTTGATTTGATTTTACGATGATATTTTTAAACTCCAGGGTGGCCAAGGGGAATTTTTTTATCAGAGAAAAGGAAACATCACCAATTTCAACCGTTGCAGGAACAGTCTGGTTTATTACCTTAAGTGTTCGATTGACAATAGCATCTTCAGCCAATTCTGCAATTAAAACAAGCAAAATAAGGAGAGCACTTACAATTATTAAAAGTCTTTTAAGGAACTTTATAATGTGTTTCATGAAATATAATTTTCGAATGAGCACGAAGCAAAAATCAATTGGTGCTATGACCACAAATCATTACAAAAACCTAAAATTTTACTAAGTACAAAATAGGGGTGAAATATTAGATGCACAGACTGTTTTGTTAGCAGACAGTAGATGCCGATAGTATTCTTCGTAATGTAAATTTAGGAGTGTAAGTAGTTTTTTGCTTTATCAAAAGCAAAGATAAAATGTTTGGTTGACTTAATAAACAATAACACAAAAGTTTTAGTCTCCTTTTTTGTGTGTCAAAATGCACACAATTTCAGTTGCTTACCTGATTGATTTCTTGAGATGCAGGTGCGGTTTTTAACAACTGATTCCAAATGAGATTAAAAAATGAAAGAATTATTCAGTATTTCTAGAGGGGAAAATTGCTCGGGAGAAAGCTGTCATGTTGCTAAAAAGTATCATGTCTTTCCTACTTCTGCATCCACTTTTTTCTTCTCTTGCAGAAAAAATTGGATGCAGTGAAAATGTCTCATCATTCTTTCATTTTTTTCAAATAGTACATCTTTGGGCAAAGCCAATTAAGGTAAGAACGATTTTCCACCTAAGGATATGGCGATGCATTCGACGCAAACACAGCTCCAAACGGATCGTTGGGTTTGTAAATAACCAGTCCTCCAGGTTTTAAAATTGATTGGTGGAAAAGGTAAACCATTTTTGCGCAATCGCTGCATTTCCATTACGTGATCTTTCTATGGAAATGGAATTGTAACAATCTCTAATAGAATTATGAAAACAAAAGCCTTGACTTTACCTCTAGAAGTAAGTAAATTGAAAGGAATGGCATGAAAGAACCAGGAGAGAAGATGTAGAGAATTGCTAAAACTAATACCTATGGACAATTGGATTATCCAGTATGAAGGATGGAAACCGGAAGAACATCCATTGCGGGAGGCTTTATGTACTTTGGGAAATGGCTATTTTGCCACCCGTGGTGCTGTGGAGGAAGTGGCCCGAAACCAATACAATTATCCCGGAACTTATCTTGCCGGCGGATACAACAGGGTAACCTCCAAAGTAGAAGGGGAGAAAGTTGAAAACGAAGACCTGGTGAATTGGCCCAACTGGTTGTTCCTTACCTTTAAACATCGGGATGGAGATTGGTTCAATCTTGCTGACGTAGAGATAAGAGAATACATTCAAAATCTGAATCTGAAAACCGGGATTCTGGAACGAAAAATGCGTTTTACCGATCGTTCGGGGAAGGAAACATCATTGATAAGCCGGCGAATGGTAAGCATGGATGACCAGCATGTGGCCGGAATAGAATGGACATTGATTCCGGAAAACTGGGAGGGGGATATTATCATTCGTTCCGGTATTGACGGAGGTGTAACCAACAATGGCGTAGAGCGCTATCGGAAATTTAATGGAAAGCATCATGATATATCCGGCAAAGGGTGGATGGAGAATGAGGAGTGTTTCCTCGCAATTACCAGCAACCAATCTTTGGTTCGAATGGTACAGGGTGTAAAAACAAGTATTTTAATCAATGAGAGAAAACAAGACTACTATAGTCAAAGAATTAGCGAGGCGGATTTTGTTGGGCACGATATGGTGTTTGCTTGTGAAAAATTACAACCCATACGCATTGAGAAGCTCGCTGTTATTTACACCTCTAAAGATTTTGCCATTAGCGATCCTCTTACCGAAGCGCAGTCAAAATTGAGACGTTTGTCTTCCTTCTCTCATCTTCTGGCGAAACATGTAGCTGCCTGGCAACAAATATGGGAGCGGAACGATATTGAAATAGAGAGTGTGGATTCTGAACAATTGATTCTTCGTCTTCATATCTTTCATTTAAACCAAACTGTTTCCAAAAATAGTATTGATATGGATGTTGGGGTCCCCTCGCGGGGGTGGCATGGGGAAGCCTACCGGGGCCATATTTTTTGGGATGAATTGTATATATTTCCCTATTTAAACCTTCATGCGCCACATATTGCTCGTTCTTCGCTGATGTATCGCTACCGAAGATTGGATGAGGCCCGGCAAATCGCTCGAGAGAACGGATACAAGGGAGCCCTTTTTCCATGGCAAAGTGGTAGCAATGGACGGGAGGAGAGTCAGAAAATTCATTTGAATCCGGTATCAGGGCGTTGGATTCCTGATTATTCCTGGTTGCAAAGGCATATTAATGCTGCGATTCCCTACAATGTGTGGCAATACTACCAGGCTACGAACGATAAAGAATTTCTCATATTTTATGGGGCCGAAATTATCCTGGATACTGCTTTATTCTGGTCCAGTATCGCGGAATTCAATCCCAAACTCGACCGGTATGAGATTCGGAGTGTAATGGGACCGGATGAATACCATACACAATATCCCGGAATGGATAGTCATGGTCTGAACAACAACGCCTATACCAATTTTATGGCCGTTTGGGTGATTCAATGTGCCCTGAATCTGTTCGAAATGCTTGATCCGAAGCACTGGATTGAGCTATCTGGTAGAATCAACCTGTTGGAGGAAGATATTGAAAAATGGAAGGTTATTGCCCATAGGATGTACATTCCCTTTCACGAAGGCGATATTATCTCTCAATTCGAAGGCTATGACGAACTGGTAGAACTCGATTGGAAAAAATACCAGGCACAGTATGGCGAAATAATGCGTTTGGACCGTATCCTTGAAATGGAAAATGATTCCCCCAACCGTTACAAAGCCAGTAAGCAGGCTGATGTGTTGATGCTGTTCTATCTCTTCTCTTCTGATGAGATTGTGAAGCAGTTTCGTCAACTGGGCTACGATTTCAAGAAACGAAGTATCATAAAGAACATTACCTACTATCAGAAACGAACCTCCCATGGTTCTACTCTTAGCCAGGTGATTCACTCATGGGTTTACGCCCGTTCGGACCGTAACCGTTCCTGGAAGACTTTTGAGAAAGCCCTGATGAGTGATTTTAAGGATGTGCAGGGAGGGACTACACCTGAAGGGATTCACCTGGGGGCCATGGCCGGGACCGTTGATTTGATTCAACGTTGCTATACCGGTCTGGAAATACACGATGACGTACTTTGGCTGAATCCCCGCTTACCCAATGATATCAAATCCATATCCCTTCACGTTCGCTACCGCAGCCATTGGATCAAACTGGACATTAGCCACAGTAAATTGAAAATTGATTTTGACAGGGGCTGGGCCGAACCGGTGGAAATTGCTGTGAAAGACCAAAAAATAACCTTCAGCACTAACGATACCAAGGAATTTGATTTGTTGGAGTAGAAGTTAGATTCTGCTGCGGCTTTCAGATGGAGGGGCAATGATTACTAATCAATCAATGAAGCTTTCTATACCATAGAGTAGATAATATCTCCTAAAAGGAATTGTTTTATCAAATGCTGGATCCTTTGTATAATTGTCAAATAGAGTAATAATCTATGTGTTTCTGTACTCCTCCAATTTTTTAGCCCTCCCTTTAGGAATAAAGGATCCGTTATCTGACCGAAAATCAGAATGGGGTAACCTATTATCTTAAAGCCACTACCGTTTATACATCCCTTTCCTTTGCTCTGGGAGGAAAATTGACATTGGCCATAGCCTTCTTTAAATTTGGTTATAAGAATTTTACAGTGTCGCTCTTTTGTAAAATGAATGTTTTCTTCTTTCATTACAAATCATTAAAAAAATGAAACGAGCCATGAGAAATACTTTCAACACAGGAAGATGATTAACTTAGGCGAGTTCCATGTGACCAATGAAAACAATTTTAAACACATGAATCATAACGGCAAGTAATTAGGACCCCCACCAACAGTTCTGTTTTCAGTTCTCCTATTTTTTCTATTGTAAGCATGAGTATTCTGTATTCATCAAGGACCAATTTTGATAAATTTCGGCCCCAGACCTGTTGATGTATTCTTTTGGAGAGACTGAGTGGATTGAGTGGGATTTGATCATTTAGATATATTCTGATGACTAGGATTAATTTGCTCCCGGAGGATGATTAATTGTAAAGCAAAAAGAATCTGTTTTGATTTTTTAATATGGACGGATGTAGGAGTCCTTGTCTGGATAAGGCTCCTGATCTTTTCTCAATTAAGTTTTAACCAATTAAATTTTTAATTATGAAAAAATTAGTAGTAAGCACAGCGATGCTGGCTTTTGTAGTAATGGGTCTATTGTTGACCATTAATTCCTGTCAGAAAGAGACGGTAAAGGATGAAGTTGTTCAGGAGCAGGAAGAGGTACTATTCAATTTTGGATGCATTCCTACGCCCAGGGATGTTTATGAACAGGTTCCTCTGGTGGAAATTTCTTCAGAACTGAAATCCTATCCTGTGAGTGTAGAACTGGATTGTCCTCCTGTTGGGAACCAGGGTGGCGAAGGTTCCTGTGTGGCCTGGGGGACAGCCTATGCAAGCCGGAGTATTAGTTGGAAGTCGGCTAATGGAGGTTCTTATGGCTTTGGCTCCAATATCTTCAGTCCGGAGTATGTGTATAACCAGATAAAAGCCACGGACAATTGCGGATCAGGTGCTTACACAGTATCTGGATTGGAGCTCCTCAAGAATCAAGGAGTATGTGTATGGGATGATATGCCTTACACCGACGAATTGTGTTCCTTGTATCCCAATGACTATCAGATGCAACAGGCGATAAATTATACCATCTCTGATTACCAGAGAGTGTCCGTTACCCTCGATGCTTTTAAGCAACAGTTGGCGCAAGGAAAACCCATAGTCGTAGCCGGTGCTGTATACAAAGCCTTTTACAATTTAGGTGACGGTGATGTGATGACCACAGCCAGAGGAAGAAATTATGGGGGGCATTGCTACTGCTGTGTGGGTTACGATGATAATTTGAATGCATTTAAGGTTCTTAACTCCTGGGGTACCTCCTGGGGAACCAATGGTTATGGTTGGATCTCCTACGACATAATGGCTAAAGTATGGAGCGAGGCCTATGTTGTTTTTGAGTAGGGAAACGAATAGGAAAGTTTAATTTATTTCCTACCATGTGAGATAATTAAAGGATTTCTGCTTCTTCGATTCAGAAGAGGGCAGTTGGTAGATAAAAGGTGTCCGTAATTCGGCCACCTTTTTTTTTGCATTGTCATTTTAAGCCATAGGAACTCGACACAGATTTACCGGGATAGCGATTCGTACCATTGATTTGCGAGGGCTATTCAGGAGAATCCTTTGTTTTCATACAACCGTTCGATATCAATCCTCTACAGGTACCAGTTCTTTGGCTTTGGCCAAAAGCCCGGGGATTTTATTTTGAAGCTCCTCGGCATGTTCTTTCATCCAGGAAAAATAGCCGGGCCATTTCTTCTCATCATCAATCTGGAACTGGCGATGAAATCCCATGGTTGCGCCTTTGTATTTTTCCAGATCATCATAGATTACTTTACTGGTAAATGTTTTTACGACTTCTTCCTTTAGCTCATTTTTTAGAGGCCAATAGGTATCTTTGCTCTTAAAGTAGAATTCGACCTTTACGATTTTGCTGTAAAGATTAAATTTAACGGCAATGGACCCTTCCGATGTACCAATTCCTATGTTATAGTAGGCTGGTGCTGAGGGTTGGGGACGTCCCAGCTGTAAACTTGTTCCATTTTCCTTGCAATGTGTGATAAAATCTTCTGTAAAACGAAGCTGTTTAAGGCCCGTTTCAGATATAGTGTTGCTACTTTGTCCTTTTCGAATGGCTTTCGACCACTGATTGGGTTGGGACACTACATGAAATTTAGGGGCATAGGAGGAATTGTCAATCTGCCAGAGTTCCATTTTTATACCAAAGAAATTGATCTTTTCATTGGTGTTTTCATTCAGCCAATCCAGTGCCTGTTTGTGTTCGTCCCTAAAATCTTTGACGATCCAGATTATATATTCCGCTTCGTACCCTGAGGCATAGGTAATAATTTTGCCCAAATGATCGTGGTTGGTACGTTCCAATTGGTTTTCAATAATTACTTTCTTTCCCGTTTCTTCTTCATGGGCCAGGATATCCACATAAAAATTGCCGGTGCGGGCTTCGGTTTCCTGGAGGGACAGATTGATGCCGATTTCCTGACTTAGAAGTTCCAGATTCTCTTTCTGACTCAGCCATTGCGAAAAATCTTTATCCTCCAGCTTCCATACCTTCCGTAAATCATCAATTCTTTTGAGTGTGCCTAGTGTAATCATTGGTGTTTTATTTTGAGAAAGTTCAAATTTAACATACTAAAGCAAATATCAGAACTGACTTAGGATTTATTTTCTAAGCAAGGTTTTATCTGTTGCTATTTTTCGGGGTTCGTAATTTATATTTATTATAGGTAGAAGTGCTATGGGATGTGGTTCAGTTGTTTGTGTCCTGGTTCTTATTCCAATTGGGAAGAACTGATCATTTTGAACAAATTCAATGTAACAAAATAAAACAATTATAGTATATATTTTTTTAACTATTCAAATAGTATATGCTAAGGACAGATACCGCTCCCAATTTAGTTTTAACTTCTTCGATTCTTGATAAATGGCAAAAGCTATTGGACTTGATAGGTAAAACTTTTGATTTGCCAGCAACTCTTATAATGAAGAAAAAGGGGCATGTGATCGAAGTTTTTGCTAGTAGTGAAGAGTTTTCTAATCCATACATTCGGGGTAGTATAGAGAAATTAGATGGACTTTATTGTGAGACTGTTATAAACACACGTAGCAAGTTGTTAATTCCGAATGCCTTAAAGGATAAGAGATGGAGAAACAATCCGGATATTAAATTGGGAATGATTGCCTATTTGGGGTATCCAATTTTTATGCCGGACGGAACAGTTTTCGGAACTCTATGTGTGTTGGATCGTAAGGAGAATACATTTAGCCAGGATATTGAAAATCTCTTGTTGCAGATAAAGGAAATCATTGAATTGGACGTTGCTGGTTTCCTTGCATTCGAAAGTAAGAGCTTGCAGTTGGAAGAGAAAGTTCGGGAGCAACTTCAAAGCATTGATGATGGAAAACAAGTTTTGCAGGATCTAAAAAAGGAATTGAACCAGGAACAAACTTCCCGAAAAGAATTGAAGTCAAGATTGCGGCAAACTGAATTGAAATATAGCACACTTGTGTCCAAAATGAGTTCGGCAGTTGTATTGTTTCTACCGGTTTATGGTGCCAATGAGGAGTTGATTGATGCCATATATCTTGACATGAATCCCATACATGAGAAGTTAATTGGTCTTAAAAAAGAGGATGTTGTAGGTAAAAGTGTTTTGGACTTTTTCCCAACCACCGATCCCGGATTATTTCAAACAGTTCAGCCAGTTGTAAAAGAGAATCGAACCGTCAATTTTGAAACCTTTTACCCTCCGGTTTCGATGCATTTTTCTATTAATGCATTTCCTATGGGGGATGGTTCATTCTGTGTTAACTTTTTTGATATCTCAGATCAGGTTTTTTTAAAGGAAAAAATAGAGACAAGCGAATTGCGTTATAAATCCTTTTTCAATTCCATTGAGGCAGGGATTGTAATTTTTGAGCCTATTTGTAATGCAAAGGGGGAATTGGTTGATCTGAGGTATGTGGATATGAATCCTGTCAACGAAAAGATTATCGGTGCCAAAAGTCAAGATATGATTGGGAAAACGCATTTTGAAGTTTTTCCTGAAACCCATGATGCCTTCATTAAACATTTTAAAACGGTTGTTGAGAATCAGAAGGGGATGCGATTCGAAAACTATTATCCATTTCTATCAAAATACTACTCCATCAATGTTTTTCCTATCGATAACAATTTAATTGCTTTTACCTGTTATGATATTACAGAGAGTGTTCTTGCCAGGCAGGAAGTGGAGGCCAGTGAAAAACGTCATAAGGCTATTTTCGATAATAGTAGTTCCTTAATGGTATTGATTGATCCCGAAAATGGAGCGATTTTGGATGCAAATAAAGCAGTCTTCAAATATACGGGGTATTCAAGGGATGAGTTTTTGTCCATGGATCTTGACTTGATTAGTTCCTATGGTAAAGAAGTAATAAAAGAACAGCTACGTTTGGCCCGGAATGAAAATAAGAATTATTTTGAATTTAAACATCGACTCGCATCAGGAGAATTTAGGGATATAGAAGTTTATACCGGCTTAATAGAGGAGAAGGGAAAAACTATTTTACATTGTATTGTACATGACATAACCGACAAGAAGAATGCACTTAAGGAAACATTAAAACTTTCGAAAGCAGTAGAACAAAGTCCAGCCTCTGTTGTGATTACCGATGTGGAAGGTAATATTGAGTATTCAAACCCTACGAATTGTGAATTGACCGGATATACCTTTGAGGAGTTGTTGGGCCAAAATCCAAGGATTGTAAAATCGGGTAAGCAATCCAATTCCATTTACCGGGACCTTTGGCAAACCATTTTAGCAGGTAGAAAATGGGAAGGAGAGATTTACAATCGGAAAAAAGATGGCAGTCACTATTGGGAAAGTGCCATTATTGCACCTATCATAAACAATGAAGGACTCACGATTAGCTTCATTAAGGTAGGTAAGGATATTACTGAACGGAAGAAGATTGAACTGGAACTTCGAAAAGCCAAAAGTAAGGCTGAGGAGAGTGATCGCTTAAAGACCGCATTTTTGGCCAACTTAAGCCACGAGGTTAGAACTCCTTTAAATGGAATTCTCGGCTTTACAAAATTGTTGACGGAGGAAGATATTTCTGAAGAGGAAAGGAGAGACTTTGTGAATGTGATTCACGAATCTGGTGAGCAGTTGATGATGATCATTAACGATTTGGTGAAAATATCTCAGATTGAAGCAGGAAAGATGAGTGTTGAGATGACTGAATTTTTTGTTGATGATTTGATAAGGGAAGTTGTTCAGTTTCATCGGCCGGAATGTTTGAAGAGTGGTTTGCTATTGTGTAGAGAAACCAAATTATGCAAATCCAGCAAGTGCATAAGCGACCGGCAGCGGATTCGACAGGTGTTGGACAATCTGATAAAGAATGCCATAAAATATACCAGCCAGGGAGGCATTACCATTACTACGGAATGTAGAGGTATGTATTTATTGTTTTCGATAAAGGATACGGGGATTGGAATTGCGCCGGAGCATCATAGGATCATTTTTGATCGTTTTCGTCAAGTAGAGGATCATTACACCAGAAGTTATGGAGGCAACGGGCTGGGCTTATCGATTTCGAAGGAGATTGTGAAACTGCTAGGCGGAGAGCTTTGGGTGGAGTCGCAATTAGGGAAAGGATCCACATTCCATTTTACTATTCCATTGGATAGAGAGAAGCTTGTGTAGGTGCAGTGAAACAGGGTTTTTAGATCACTCTGCCAATTCAATAGTATTCTTCATGTCTTTTGTTTTGATCCAATAATTGAGATTGGGAATTGAATCACAGGGGCTATAAATTTTGAGTATTCAGCCGTTTGTTGCTGTATTTGGCATTGTCATACATTGTTGTATGGCAAAATACCCATATCCATTATAGGAAATAAAGAATCCCGTTTGTAGCACTCAAATCCAAAAAAAAATGGGAGTGTTACGAACGGGATTTTTTTAAGTTTATATTCTGATGCTTCTATTGTACAAGTTGTTCCGGTTCTTCAAATTTTATGGAAAAAGCCTTGCCGGAACATTGTGGGTAAAAACATCTCAATTTCAGGCTAGAAGGCTTAGATGCGTTTCATCATAGCTTCAATTTCCTTGATTTGTGCAGATAAAAGTTTTTGCTTGTCTAGCTTTTTGGTTTCCTTCAAATAGTAGGTAGCCAGTTTCTTGTTTCGATGCGATAGGGCAATTCCGGACAGATTCAATTTTGCGACTGCCTGATCGTTTTTCATTCTAAGACCTGTAGAGAGTGCTTTTTTGAAATGTTTCTCAGCTTTTGAAATGCTGTTTTTCTGAGATTCAACCAATCCTGAAAGATAGTAGTGGTATGCTTCCTGGCTTTTAATCATGTTTTCGGGATGCTTCACCCGGGCCAATACTTTTCCTGCAGACTCAAACTTGTTTTTTCTCACATAATAAAAGGCAACAAGGTTCATTTCGTTCTTGAAATGAGTTAAAACAAGCAGACCGGCAATCAAAACCATTAGAACGCCCATTGAGCTTGAGCTATATACAAACAGTCCTACACTTCCTAACAACAAAATTCCGGCAATTATCAGCCGAAGGTATTTTCTCACCATGATAGATATTTTTGATTTTATACTACAAAACAAACCATTTTATTAGTATAATCAAGCATTCGGGGTAGTATTTTTCCCCTTTTGAAAAAATTAGACACTGCTGCTCTGGAATCGTATCCTGATAAAAATACAAAGGACCTGACAGTGCAGGTCCTTTATATGGATATTGAGCTATTCATCCCGTTGTTCCCTTAGGGACAACGAGTACAATCTGTTTATCAAACTATTTTTGCCATAGCTTCATAGTCGCGTCCACATCTAATGCTTCGGCGAGGATAGAAATAGGATGCTGTACCTTACTTGGGGTAGACATCTCAATTTGCCATTTACAGGTTTCGCAATCCGTAGCTATAAAATCTGCATTTGCGTTATTTATTTGGTCGAAGAGGGGCTGACCAACTCCCTGTGACGTTTTGTAGTTTTCTTTCTTAAATCCATAGGTTCCCGAAATACCGCAACAAAGCGATTCTAACGGTACAAAATCAACGCCCGGAATCATTCTCAGGAGTGAGGTTGAATAAATGGACCAACCCAGTTTCTCCATGTGACATGGCGTATGATAAGCGATACGTTTCTTGTAATCCTTCTTGAATGCGAGTTTAAGTTCGCCTGAATCGATTAAGCGGAAAAGGAAACGGGTAGCCAGCTCGCTTTCGTCACGTATCTCCTCATTCTCTATACCCAGAAGATGCGGGTACTCATCCCGAATGGTGAATATACATGTTGAGGATGTAGATATTACCGGCATATTTTTGTCTACAATCGATTTCTTAAAGGCTTCAACATTGTGGCGAGCCTGCTTTGTGGCCTGTTTGATCAAACCATTCGAGATTAAAGCTACTCCACAGCATTTTTCTTTTTCCAGAAGATGCACGCCATAACCTGCTGCATTCATGATTTTGATCAGGTCCTTACCAAGCTGCGGGAAATTGTAGTTTACGTAACAACCATGGAAGTAGCTTACATGCTTCTTGAAATCGTTTTGCTTCTTCTCAGCATATTTGCGGTACCAGGTTTCGAACCTCATACCTGCATATTTGGGGAAGATACGATGGTGATCTATTTTAAGTACGCTATCCATTACACGTCGCACCGGTTTTAATGCCACGGTGGTGTTAACGATTGGTGCAAATGTGCTGGCCATGGTACCTACAATGTCAGTGTTGGCCAGGATTTTATCTCTTAGTTTTGGTTTTTTCTTACTGTATTTAATGCGGGCCAATTGAATGATATCCCCGATTTTTACACCGTGTGGACAAGCTACTTCACAACGTTTACAGTTGAGGCATAATTTTAATGACTCATCGTAAAAGTTTGGATCCTTTAAGCGCAATCGTTCTCCATCAGGGCCCGATTGTTTAGGCCCCGGGTAATCAGGATTTACAGCCAATACAGGACAGTAGACCGTACAAACTGTACATTTTACGCATTGTTCAAAATTGTTTTCGCTTACATTATATGGTTCAAATATTTCCTTTTGCATCTGTTTGAAATTAGTTGTTAGACGTTAGCCCTTACCTGTTTGCTTTTAGCCTCAAGCTAAAATTTGCTCAGCTACATGGAGCGAGGTAAGTAAACTGATGCCGGCTCCACTGCCTTCCTTAAGGGCATTGGCCCCTCCCAGGACCGAACCTGCTACATATAAATTCTCTATGGGCTCACCCTTCAACAATGCCCGGAAATGCTTGTCGGTTTTGACCCCATAATGCATGTATGGTTGATCGTTAAAGAATTTCTCGTCGAACCATTGCGCACGATCTGCATTACCATCCACATCCAGTCCAAAAATCGGTTCGTATAGCTTGTCATGATTTGCTACAATTCCTTTGCTGTAGAAGCTACCACTTGCCAAAACAAATTGATCCGCCTCGAATTTGATATCTCCATGGTTGTTGGTCTGAATACCTACCAGTCGGTTATTTTTAAAAGTTCCTTCGTTCACGATATCACCCAACAGGTAAGTTCCGCCCAAATCCTGAAAGCGTTGACGAAGCAATATCTGGCTACGGATACCAGGAGTTGATGTAGGTATGGCCGGTAGTAATACCACGGGTTTATTCACTTTGGCTTTTAGTTCATCAGCAACATCTTTGGTAAACAAACCGAATACGGCCGGCAGGATTACTACTTCTGCACCTTCGCTGAGTATATTTACCTTTTTTACAAATTCATCCAATGCATCCCCCTGGTCGAATACTTTTGCAATATTTGTAGAACGCATTTCACTGGGGTTGCGGCGAATTGCCTCAAATTCCTTCATGGCAATGTTTTTGATTTGCGCCTTTACACCCAATTTCTTTAGTCCATCCTGAATAAACAGTGTGTGAAAATCCAGAAAACCACTAAAATTTATAATTACAGTTTGTTTCCAGGGGAGGGAGTCATTCTGTTCGAAACGGGTGAAATCATCCAATGTCAACCATGTTGGTTTCATGGTTCCCATTGGGGTTAATACATAGTGGTTTTGATCAGGATGACCCGAAAACTTCAAACCGGCACGTTCCAAAAGTTGCGGGGTTTCTGCAGCCAAACGGGAGATATTCTCTAACCCAACACGCTGGTAGGGATGTGTATCAGGTAGTGTTATCATGCTCTCCATCGGATTTTTCACTTCTTGCCCGTCTACTTGGCCAAGTAAATCGAATGAACCCGAGAAAAAGTGGATTGCACTTTGTCCGGATGATACAATCGCACACTTTCGACCCTGTTCTGCTAATTTGATTCCACATGTGAGTCCACTCAACCCACCTCCTATAATGATGCTATCGAATTTCATAGTACTCCTTGCTTAATTGTTGTCTGGTTTTAATCCATATATCCCTTCATAAATCCATGAGGTAAACTGAACCTCATTGATTGTCTCGCCCCAGGCGATAGGGGACATTCCCTTCCATCTCTCCTGAAGGAAATTGGCCAAATCATCTTTTGCCTTTCCTGGTTCTTCCATGGATTGGCAAAGGAGACCCGCTGCACGGCAAGCGCACAATTCCCCCTGGCATGTTCCCATACCCACACGAGTACGGCGACGCAAGTCGATAAGATTGTTTACATGCAATTCATTAATCGCGTATTTCACTTCACCTACTGATACACCTTCGCATTCACAGACCAATGAATCTTCGTGGCTGTCTCCTGTGGTAATATTTTGAGCAAGGGAACCATGACGGTCCTGTGCCGATTTTTGAGAAATGCTAAAACCCGAATAGACTTTTTGCGTGGCATTCTTCATCGAGAATTCATCTTGTTCAGATCCGGGTAAGGGCTTGTCAGCCGTGGTACACTGTTTCTCAACCGAGAGTTTTTTGCAGATTAAATCAGTGGCCCATTCGGCCATCAGACGGTAAGTCATCAGTTTGCCCCCGGTTATTGTGATAAATCCGGAAAGCCCGTCACGCTCTTCATGATCCAATAGTACAATTCCACGGGAAATACTTCGTCCTGAGGGGTCGTTATCAGCAGCAACCAAAGGACGAACACCAGCATAGGCCCTGAGAATTCGAGTGGTGGCCAGAGATGGAGATAGTTTCACTCCCTCGCGGATAAGTACATCTACATCTTCCTTGGATACGAACATATTATCAATTTGATCGTAAGGGATACGTTCGGATGTGGTTCCAATCAGGCAGATTGTATCTCCCGGTACCAGAATATCGGCATTGGCGGGTTTTCTACATCGGTTAAGTACCATCTTATTAACCCGGTGCCCAAAAATTAGTAAGGAGCCTTTGGCTGGAAACATATTGACAGAAACGCCTGCAAGATTGGCAATATGGTGTCCCCAAATACCACTGGCATTCACAATTAGTTTGCCGTAATATTTTACATTCTCTTTGGTTTCGTGATTGAATAGGTCAACACCTACAACTCGCTCCTGTTCACGGATGATCCCCGTTACCTCGTGTTGCGTTAGCAGGTCGGCGCCATTAATTTTGGCATCCAGCGCGTTGGACAGGGTCAGGCGAAAAGGATCCACCGAACCATCAGGTACTTTCACCGCACCGATTAAATCAGGATTCACTGAAGGTTCCATTCGGCGAGCTAGTTTCGGATCGATAATTTCAGTATTGATCCCTGCAGTGCTGCAGGCATCAACAAATTGAGACTGAAAGGAGATGTCGTCATCCGGAAGAGTAATAAATAATCCATCGTTTTCTTCCACACAATGGCTGGCGATACGGCGCAAAATCATATTCTCTTTGATACATTCTGAAGCGGACTCCTGGTCCGTCACGGCATATCGTGCACCGCTATGCAGCAAACCATGATTTCGTCCTGTGGCTCCAGTGGCAAAATCATGACGCTCCACAAGTAAAACACTCAGACCCCGCATAGCACAATCTCGTGCAGTGCCCGCACCAGTGGCTCCCCCTCCGATGATGATCACATCATACTCTTTGGATTTGTTGTTGTTCATGATGGGTATTATTTTGATGACATCTATTTATATTCAGTCGAACACATCCTTTATCAAAAGTTCTTGTTCTTATATCTTTTTCGATTTTTGATGCCCAACTACGTTCCGGAAAATGTACATCTCTTCAGAAAGAGTAGAATGGCATCCTCGGGAAGACCCTTTTCGATTAGAGATCTCCATCGATTGCATACTTCTTCACAGTATTTACTGCAGGTATACAGCATTCAAATCTCAATGCAGAGGCAAATATAGAAAGATTACCTAGTAATACAAGGTACATCCCAAGCAAATGTATATTGTATTGTGATAGCATTGGCTGTTAGAAATTATTAGTGGCAAGAAATTTTGTAAAATATATGGCTTGGTTATGTTGGGATGGTGTTGGTTAAGAGGGTGATTGTTAAGGGGTGAGGGTTTTTGTTTGTTCTGCTTGAATTGGAACGTATTTCCATCTATGATTGGAAATATATTTAAAAACAGGAAATAGTTTTTATTTCGTGGTTTCGGTATGCTCTCGAATGATTCCGGACTTGAATCATTGGGGTGATCCCCTTTTATTCGGCTTTCAATAGAATGCGTTTAGGGCCTGTATATCTCCAGTTGAAATGAAGTTCACAGCAGAGACAGTACTTTTGGGTGGCAGTTAGTTTGTGTTTCCGTTTTTCAATTATTGCCTGTTTTCAATTTATTGGAACAGAAAGAATTTAAAATTCAGAATGATTCAACTCACTTTTCTTTCCTACAAGAATGCATATGTTGTAAAAACCAAGTATATTTAATACAAGCATTCTTAAGGTAAATGAATTACTCACAGTTTAATATAAAACGCTTTTTTATTCTGATTCTGCTTGCCACAATGGCAATAATGATTGCTTCCCTAACCATAGGGCAGGACATCTATTATGGTTCCAGGGGTCAGGGATTGTTATCCTTTGCGATTGTTAACCTTGCCGGCTATCTTTTCTTTCTCCTTATGCCCGTAGAATTGGCATTCTTTTACTACCTGACAGTGGGAGAAAACCTTTGGATGCTTAATATTGTTGCCTTCGGAACTGCATTGATATCACAATCCATTGATTATATTATCGGTTACTCTTTTAGTACCCAGTTTATTGATCATTTGATTGGGAGAAAGCATTATGCCAAAGCTGAAGCTCGAATCAGGAAATATGGGAATATCGCCATTTTCGTTTTCAATTTTCTTCCGCTTTCCTCACCCGTTATTCTGTTGACAGCAGGTATGTTGAAATACAGCATAAAGGATGCCCTGATTTTCTCATTTCTGGGTTTGGGGTTGAAGTATCTTTCCTTGTCCTTGATTTGGGGGTTCTTTGCCTGATTAGGGGCTTTCTAGACGGTCTGTTTCGTTAGAAGATTTTTAGGTATTCCTTTGTTGGCCTTTCCCGGATAACTATCCATTTTGCTTCTGCGCTATCCTAAAAGGGGAAATGGTCTGGGGATATAGGTGGATCTGTACCCAATTGATAGCCCACCCCCGTATCGCTTATTGGAAATAGCTCCTAGAGTATCATTTTGGACATTCCTAAAACAATTTCGTGAAGAGAATCTGTTTCACTATAAATCCCCTATATTTGCCCCTTCGAATTAAAAATGTAACTAATCTCATGATAGATACACTGGAACAAGGTTTCTTCGGCATAGGCATACAAAACGGCAAAACTCCTGAGAATTTGGGTGTATTGTGGCGGTCTGCTCAGAATATGGGGGCAAGTTTTATATTTACGGTAGGCAAGCGCTATGCAAAGCAAGCCTGTGATACCCACAAGGCAACCGGAGCTATGCCCTATTTTCATTACGAGAACTTTGACGATTTTTACAAACATCTGCCCAAGGGAGCTGTGCTGGTGGGAGTGGAGTTGGACGATACAGCCGTACCCCTGGAGGAGTTTGCGCATCCACGTCGCTGCGTTTACCTCTTAGGTGCGGAGGACAATGGCTTAACAAAGAATGCAATTGATAAATCGCATCACCTGGTGAAGTTCGACACTCCATTAAGTGTGAATGTATCTGTAGCTGGTAGTATTATCATGTACGATCGAAATCTTAAGTTGAAGTTTGAGAGCAAGTAGGGAAGGCAGTCAGGGGCTCACCAACCCCTTACGGGGTTGTTCCTTGTCAGCCATCATTTCTTTTTTGAGGTAAGCCTTGTACCCATCATAACAAACCCCTCGCAGATTGCTGAGATTAGAAAATATAAAATTGGAATTTGCAAATTGCCTTTCGTATCTGTTACGCACTTTAAGTTCTTCTTTGCCAATCTTCAGCATTCGTTTTTCATTCTCTTGGCTTCTCCTGAATGTTTTTAACAAGCAGGCTAAAAAGCGTTTTAATGATTTTTAGGTTTTGTTATGGGCTTCACATTGTTTACTTAGGACTAAAAAGTTATAATTTTATAACTGGGTTGTTTAGAATACTAAAGATCTATCCAACTTTCTGTTTCTGGGTCATATTTCTTTATATCAGCAGGAACAAATGTTTGAGTAGTCCGCAACTCTGTTGGCCCCATTGACCACCAGTCTATATTATCAGCAACATGTTCAGGTTTAAGCGTTACTTTTAAACGAAGGCTCTTTCCGCCCATCGCACCGGCACCTGTCTCAGTTTTAGCAAAACTTAATACACCATCCTTTGACGAATCGGGGCCACCCCAATCAATCTGTTTAGGCGAAAGACCATTAGCTTCTATTGCGGCCTGGTTGGCGACATCAGTGGTGTGATAGACAGTATCTCCTGTCGAAGGTTTGAAGTTTTTAGGGTCAGCTATTTTTTTATCAAATAACTTTTCATTTTTATCAAACAACTCAAGATACTGCTTATAGGTTTTCGGGTAGTCCTTACCCCTGTTAATTTTATTTGCTTTATATGCTGCTACACCTTTTTTAAATTCTTCTTCTGTTGGTTTAATACGGTTGGTTCTCTGAACAACAGCCTGAGGCCGATTATCCACAAAACCGAAACCTTGGTTCACACTGCTTTTCTTCTGAGAAGCTGAATTTGCAATGCTTCTACTTTTATTCTCTTTTTGCTTCTCTGCTTGTATATGCATATCGCAGACCTTTTAAATTTTTCTTTAGACCTTGTTATAGACTTTCCTTAATTGCCTATAACAACTCAATAATGGCCTCAAACGGATAGTCAGTATACCATGTACTTTCTAAAAGGGAATTGCTGGTTTTTTTCCATCCCTTTTGTTGGGTCAATTGTTTGTTGATTTACCGGTAATCAATACGTCCTGGTAGGGAGGCAATTGATTGAACTGCATCTTTTCTGATCAGATCGGAAAAGATGCAATATGTTGCCTGTGGAGGTTTTATTTTATCAGTTTTTCAGAGGAAGCCAAACACTTATATTGGTCCATTCTCCTACCTGGCTATCCACAGTTATTTTTCCATTGTGCATTTGTACGAAATCATTAACAAGTAACAAGCCCAAACCGGTTCCAGGTTCTTCGTTTGTGCCATTTCTTGTTATGCTCTTATCAATTTGAAATAATTTCTCAGTCATTTCTTTGTCCATACCAATCCCGTTGTCTTTAACGCTAAATTGTACATATTCCCCTTGATGTGCAGTATCAACAACTATTCGACCGCCTTCAGGTGTAAATTTAATGGCGTTGGAAATAAGGTTTCTTGCGATGGTTTCGAACATATTGGTATCCACATTGATTTCGGGATTGTAGGAGATTTCCTTAATCAGTTCAATATTTTTTGCTTTTGCAAGGTCAGTCATTAAATCAACTACAGGATTAAGTTCCTCCTCAATTTTTACTTTTTTGGGCAAAATTTTTATTCGCCCAGTTTGGCTACGTGCCCATTCAAGTAGGTTCACCAACAAATCATAAGCATTTTTTATGGCAGGGTTGAGCATATCTATCATATCTTCGGCTTCTGTCAAATCTTTATCTCTCAGGCACTCAGCCAGAATGGCCCCGGAATTAATCATCACATTGAAAGGGTTGATTAGGTCATGTGCAATGATGGAAAAAAACTTGTCTTTTGTAGCATTTAATGCTTTTAATTTTTCCTGATTAGCCTTTAGTTTTTCTTCAATTTGAATTCGGTCGGTTATATCAAGCATAACACAAATTAAACCTTCAACCTTTCCATCGCTGTTCTTGAATGGAGCTTTGTAGAAAGTATAGTTACGGGTATGGTTCTCATCTGTGCCAAAAACAAACTCATATTGGGAGCATTTCCCCCCGAAAACCTCCTGATCTTTTTCATAGTAGAAGTTAGCCAGCCTTTCAGGGAAAAGTTCATGTACACCTTTTCCCAATATCTCTTCTTTTTCTTTTCCCACTAAATTGAAATAGGCCCTGTTACCCCCCAAATATTGTCCTGAAATACTTTTGTAGAAGATGGGGGAAGGTATACTTTCCAGTAGTGTATCTAAAAAGTTTCTACTTCGGAGCAATTCATTTTCTGTTTCCTTTAATCTTGTAACATCATTTCCGACCCAGATGTTGAGATTTTCTGATATTTTAAAGGAAGCCCAATATTGATAGGCCGATTTTCCATTCTTCAGTTTTATGGGAACCAATTTAAATTCCGGATCATTGGTAATCATTCTTTTCAATACCCTTTCCTTCGCCTCATTATCAAACAGAATGTCTAAGGGTGCTGGTTTATTTAGAACAGTTTTTTGTTCTAGGTCAAAGAATTTTTCGCATTGCTTGTTCCAAATTCGAATAATTCCTTGATTGTCAAAACCAACAATTACAAGAGGTGCATGCTCCACCAGGATTCTAAATTTTTCCTCGCTTTCTTCAAGAGCTTTAACATTTGATAAGTGCTTGGATAAAAGTTGGTCGATTTTAGCTGAAATATTTGATAGTTCTGCAATTTGGTATTTCCTTTTGGAAGTGGACTTTTTGTTTGAAATCGCAACCTCTATCTGGTTGAACAAGAGATTGAAATCTTCTGATAGTTTACCTTTGGTTTTTCGAATTTGGTTGAAGATGAAAACAACAAAGGGAATCGATAGCAGTAGAATTACCAGAATACGCAACCAGGAAATATGATAAAATGTTTTATTCCTTTGCAGTTCCCAGCTATCTACTTTTTGCATAGAAGTGGATGCCCCAATCATCCAGTCCCATTTTTCAAAACGGTCAATATACGCTAGTTTAGGAGTATACTTGTTCTTACTAACCGGCCAGCTGTAATTTAAATAATCGGGTTTGCCGGATTGTGCTATTTTGAGTTCCTCCTCAAAAACTTTTAATCCATTATCATCTGAAATGTCCTTTATATTCACTCCAGCTTCGTATTTGTTGGAATTGATGATTATCGAGGTGCCATCGTAATGATTGATAAATAGATTCCAGTCTTCGGGGGAATATGAATTTTTCAAATAATCAAGTGCTTCCTGTTGAGTCTTGATGAGATGGTCATCAGAATACTCTCCACAACCGATTAGCCACCCAAATGGCTCCAAACGTTTGACGAAGGAGGTCTTGTGGTGGAAGGTCGTATCGTTGGTCCATGGTTTGGTCCAGTAGTAGGTATGAAAAGCTTCATCCTTATTTTTGATAATTTCAAGTTGCTCTTTTATCATACTTTTCCCTGTAGAGTCATGAATTTCCAACAGGTTGCATCCTTCAGATATGGACTTATGGGGGTACATTAAGAGTTTACCATCCATATCGATTAAATAGATATAGCCTCGTCCGTCAAAATACCTAAGTTCACGTAAGGTGTTTTTTACAAGTTCTTTTATCTCTGCCTCTGTTCTGGAGTTTTTGTTCAGGTGGTAAATTGTTTGTGCCTGGTTAAGGGCATTGTAAACGGCATTTTTGAGTTTCTCCTTCATCTTTTTATCTGCCGTAGAATTGGCATATTCCAGGTAAGACTTTATATTCTGTACCGCTATTTTCAGGAATAATTTTTTTTCCCCCTCAATTAACTGCTTTTCCGATTTGAAATCCTTTTTGAACTGATAGAATTCTGAGATTAAAATGACCGTCATTAAGATCGTAATAATGGAAATGGATATGATCAGGATTAATCTTTTCAATATGGAACCAATACTTTTTGAACTCATAATCGTTTTATAGAATTAGTGTGTATTACTGAATTAACGAAATTTTAATGAGTTATAAAAGGAAATAAGGATCTTTCCTTTTAACTGTAGGTTCTGTACTCCAGTAATTATATCCCGAAGGGATTAAATTTGTTTAGTCTTGAGTGTAACTTGTGGATTTTACTGGGATAATGAATAGAACAATAAGGGGGCGCTCTTTAATTGGCATTAACGATCTAATAAATCAACCGCAGTTTAGGTTTGATTACAGGGCATTATGGGGTGAGAACTGTAATTGTTTATAGCATAACAATTCCTCTGATTTCGTTTTCTAATAGTTCTCAATATCTTTTGTCTTGAGAATCTTTTCCAAAACTTTATAAACCATAACGGATTTTTTTGTAAATTAATCATACGTGCGAACGATCGGAGGGGAAGGACTTGATTCATTTTACAGGCTCAACTGAGGAGGCCTGATTCAAAACCTTGACCTATGAGTAGAAACCGAAAATCCAATCGAAAAAAGAAAAAGCAAGCGAGTCGTCCCAATTCCGGAGAAGCCTTTACTTCTTATCGGAAGGCGATGTATGGTTTGTTGAAAAAACTGAAGATGGAGGATTGTTTTCAGCTATTTTCAAAAAATGATTTGCGTTTGTTATTCGCGCATCGCTTTCGAATTCGACAACCGATTGCGGCTGAGGGTTCTGAGGTGACAGCCAGGGAATTGCATGAGATAGGACGACAGATACAGATCTACTACCGTACGGATACGAAGATGGAAAATCTCCGTTTTTCCCTTTTCGAAATTCAAATTGCCAACGATCTCTATTGGTTGATTGGTTCGGAGCGGATCCCGAAAGCCCGGAGGGAGGTGTTGCAGGAGAGGTTCTATGATCTGCTGCAAATGGATAGTTTGGATGATAATACGATTAAGGCCTATTTGATCTGTTTTTTTCGGGTGCTGACCATGGTGAGTGATGTTCGGAAAAAATATTATTCCCTGGTTTTTAGAGCAGCTGCAGTTTTTCCGGATGATCCCACATTGGAGTTTGTAACCGAAATTTCAGCCTATCCAGCCCGAAGCAAATTGTTTGAAATAGGAGGTCACAATCGTCCTGCCTTTCAGGTGGGAATGCCTCAAATGAATGGTTCTATGAAATGGATTCTGCTACCATCCAACCTTTTGGGCCACCATTACCAGGGGCGTGATACAGAGTTGAAAGTGTACATTCAGTCGCATGCCCTGAACCGTTTGGCTGAACGATTGGACCTTTTGGACGAAGCAGCCATAAGATATAGCTTTTGGGAGAATACGCAGAGTATCGAAAGCTTCGAGTTCTACCGCGATTATCTTTTGTTACCCTACAAACTTCACGATATTAAAATTGGTTACCTGGCGGCAAAGGTGGTCGATGGTGTTATCGTGTTCCGCACCTTCCTGTTTATAACTCACAGTTCCACGCCTGAGGGCGATCGCCTGAAGCAGATCTCCGGATTGGAGTGGAACGATATTTCCTATTGGCGCATCGATCGTCTGAGCACCTTTTTGCAGGCAGATCCGGAGAAGTATCCCGGCCTTGCTGGCCTGTTCAAGCAGGCCGGAATAGATGATATCTTCCAGCTCAGAGAAGAGGATCTGAATATTCAGGCCATGCAGGAGGCCAACCTCGAGGGGCTGATGAACTATATCCAACAGGGACAGCAGGAAACACTTTTGCCGGTCTGATGATTGATACATAAAGTCCTAAGGGGAGCGATGTTCTGTTTTAAGTTAACACCAAAAGTTAAAGCTTTTTCTATCCTGTACAATATGGCAAAGAGTCGAAATAAGAAACGAAAAAAAGGGAAGAAGGCCACAGTAGGTGCCGGTGATGGGGCAGCACGGCGTGTATTCTTCAACCGTTTTTACAAATTGTTAAAAATGACCGGATGTTCTGAAGCTTTCCGATTGCTAACGCAGAAAGAGAAGGGGAACATTTATGAGGGAAGGGTTCATTTGATGCAGCCCAAAGCTGATTCCTCTGAAAATTTGCCACCTGATGTCCTGAAATTCTTTATTCGTTATTGCACGATTAATCGTACGGTAGAAGATATTGTGTTTGTACCCGGACAGGAGCGTATTTCTTTTTTAGATTTGCTAACAGTGGATGCTTTTAAGGAGTATGTAGAGGGTATTTCAAATGCGGAACGAAAAAAAGAATTGGAAACCGGGTTTGCCGGTTTGTTGGCAGCTTTCGAAGAGTTTGGCGACCCCTTTGCCCCTCTTTGTAGATACTACAATAAACTTTTGGCCTACGGGAATTGGTGCTTTCGTACCATGTATGGTTTTGTAGCCGGGATTAAATGTCGCAACGAATCGGTTCTTGGAATCTATCACTATATTCATATAAAAAGTTTTGAGCCGAGGGTAAGTATGGTTAACATCGGGGGAAAGAAACGGCCGGTTTTTCAAATTGGTTGGCCCTGGTTGAACGAAGGGGTTGACTGGGTGTTTCTGGAGACCTCCAGGTTGGGAACTCTTTACAAAGGGAAGAAAAAAAAGCTGCCGATTTGCATTCAGACTCATGCTGTGAATCGATTTCTTGGGCGCAATCGACCTGTTCCATTTAATGTTTGCAACTATGCAATGATGCTTTGTTTTATGAATGAGGAAAGCTTTCTGATTTACAACAATCGTTTACTATTTGAATTCTATCTAAATGGGGTGAAAACCGGTTATTTCCTTGGCGACTTGATCGGAAACAAGGTGATAATCCGTACCTTTTTGTTTATCACTAATCACGATACTCCCGAGGGAAATAAGTTGGAAGAGCTATCCGGACTAACCAAAGAGGATATCAGTTTTTGGAACATCGACTGGCTGAAACCTTTCATGGATAACAGGCTGGAGGAGGACCACAAACTTCGGAAACTGTTTGAGGAGGTGGGTATTAGTGACCTGTTTACCCTTAAGGACAAGCTGAACCTTGACAAATTGTCCAAAACATTTAAGTGGGAGGCACTACAGGATTACATTCAAAAAGGTCAGTTGCAGATTGCCGAAGCAATGGAAGAGGATCATGTAATTTGAGTGGATAACCAACGATTTGAGGATTACTTTGTTTGTCTGCATGAAAAGCCGCCCTCTCGCCAATAACCTACAGCTTAAAGCTAGTGTCTAGAGGCTAGTAGCTATTATTCTTTCACTGCCCTAATTCCCCCTTTGAAAATTGCGCAGCATTCGGCGTAGCCAACGGGGGCAGGGAGATTGACACGCCAGTTCTAATGTTCAGAATTCAGCTTAATCAACAGTGTTCTTTTTCCATGTTACTCTGTTCCTCCTAAGTGTGTTTCTATGCTAAAATATGGAACTACTAACAGCTAGAAGCTTGAGGCTAGCAGCTTGTGACTATCCTCCCACTGTCCTTATTCCCCCTTAGAAAAATGCGCAGCATTCGGCGTAGCCAACTGGGCAGAGGGATTGACATTCCAGCACTAATTTTCAGCATTCAGCTTAACCAACAGTGTTCTTTTTCCATGTTACTCTGTTCCTCCTAAGTATGTTTCTATGCTAAAATATGGAATTACTAACAGCTAATGGCCTGTAGCTAGAAGCTTGTGGCTTGCAGCTATAGGCTAGTAGCTATAATTTTTTCACTGTCCTAATTCCCCCTTAGAAAATGCGCAGCATTCGGTTTATCCAAAGGGGGCAGGCATTTGACACCTTTTCGTTTAATTTGCAGCATTGATATGGCGACAAAGGTTCTTTCCTTCGTACCTCTCTGTTTTCCTCCGTGAATTTCTGTGGTTAATATGCAATACCGAGCTGCCGGAGGCCAGGGTTCCAATTCCACCTTAGTAAAATACCACTTATAACTGAAGCATCAGAACTTATTGAAAGAATTCAACCGCTTATTCATTGACGAAATATTTTGGGTTACCTTTTGGTAAAATACAGAATTAAGAGACAAAGGATGTTGCTTTTCAATTAGTCGATTTCAAGGAGGCTTAATTGAATATCGGAGGGTAGCATCCCGAAAGTTAGTTGGTTAGTAATTATTTGTATGTACGTAGATGGTAAAAGGAATGGGGCAACTCGTTCCTTTTTTTTATGCCTCAAAATTCCCAGTTTTAATGACCAAAGTATTGGAGCTGAGAGCTTGTGGCTTGCAGCAAAAGGCTAGTAGCTATAATTTTTTCACTGCCCTAGTTCCCCCTTAGAAAAATGCGCAGCATTCGGCGTAGCCAACGGGGCAGAGGGATTGACATTCCAGCCCTAATTAGCAGCAATCAGCTTAACCAACAGTTTTTTTTCTCATGTATTTCTGTTTTTCTTACTGTCCTCCTTTGGTAAAATATGATACTATTAATAGCTGGAGGCTTGAGGCTAGTAGCTTGTGACTTGCAACTAAAAGCTTGCAGCATGTGACTATCCTCTCACTGTCCTAATTCCCCCTTAGAAAAATGCGCAGCATTCGGTGTAGCCAACGGGGAAGGGGGATTGGCACCTTTGTGGTAATTACCACTCATAACAAAAGCATCAGAACTTATCGAAAGAATTCCACCGCTTATTCATTGACCAAATATTTAGGGTTACCTTTTGGTAAAATATAGAACTAAGAGGCAAAGGATGTTGCTTTTCTATTAGTCGATTTCATCGAAGATTTAAGCCGTAGCAGAAGGCAGCATCCCTCAAGATAGTTGGTTAGTAACTATTGGTATGTACGTAGATGGTAAAAGGAACGGGGCAACTCGTTCCTTTTTTTTATGTCTCAAAATTCCCCAATTTTCAAGATTGTGATAGTCTAGCCAAAATCAGATCACGCGGAATTGTTGGGGAGAAAGAAATTAGGTGCCATATGGATTATGGTGGGTGCTTTTCGCATCCCTCAACAGCAATTGCCCGTAGGGCAAATATAGTATAGCCCAGGGTACAGATTAAGTCATGCAGGCGGCACGGTTCCCCCGTTGATCATTGCACCAACAGTCATTCGTGCCGCAATTTGCAGGACCTAATTTTCGGAACCATAAATAAGTGTAAATGTTAAGTGAGTTGTGTTAAAGCGACATAGAGAAAGTACAAATTGGTAAGAAGAATTTGATCGGTGCAATTAAAATTGCCGCATTCAGTTTCATTGCAGTGGCGACGGGCCATACACAACCGCATCAATCAATTGTGTGCGCCGTCGCTATTTACATACCCACATATACCCAGGGCTAAATTTATTAAAGCCTTGCAGGTTTACCAGATGCCCTACTTAGCAAAGTGGGAACAGCAAATCATTAATTGCAAAGGCTCACATTTCCTCCACAATTTTTCCACTTGATCCCTAAAAGCTTGGGACTTGCAACTAAAGGCTAGCAGCTTGTGACTATCCTTCCACTGCCCTAATTCCCCCTTAGAAAAATGCGCAGCATTCGGCGTAGCCAACGGGGCAGTGGGATTGAATTACCAAAGATTTAAAAAAATACTTTTTGGTTTGAAGGGACTATATCTTATGCAACAAAGAGTTACCGTCCACGGAGTTTGAGGTGCCGAATATCACGAAAAAACCACCACCCATACAATTGTGATTGTTTTCGGGTTACCTTTTTGTTAAATAGGGAATTAACTAGTAGTTAACGGTTATTATCATAAAAAAAGGTGTTTTATTTCTGAAATGCCATTGAAAGTGCTTGTATGTGAATTGGATGGGTGCGGTTTTTTTACTGAATTTTGCTTCAAGTATTATGATTGTTCAGAAATGTACGGATGCACACAATCCGGAAATGTCTCCTAGTAAGTTTGAATCATAAATGAATTGCTTTATGTGTATTATGAATAACTCTTGTCGCAACGCGAAACAAAAAATGGTATGGGTTACTATAGCTCATCATTTATTATTTTTTGGGGTAAGTTTTCTTCTCAGTAGCTGTGGGAATGGCTATAAAGAAACCACCATATCTGTTAGCCCCGAAAAGAGTACCTGTAATGCTCATGCGAGGATCGAATCCTTTATCCGTTTGGAATCTAACGATAGCACTTTAATTGGAGATATTACCACTCTTGAGTTTTTCCAGGATCGGATTTATGTGTTTGACAAGAAGGTTTCGAAAACACTATTTGTTTTCGATAAAGCCGGTAAGTTTTTAAATAAAGTGAAAAGAGGGAAAGGGCCTGGCGAAATTATTGAGCCTTGGGATTTTTGCATCAACCGGGATGAAAAAACAATCCTGTTGTGGGACCAGATGACCTTCAAATTGAATACTTACGATTTAAATTTAAGCTATCTAAAATCTGAAATAAGTCCCCGTTTGGCCATACGAAATATGACTCATTTGGGAGGGGGAGATTTCCTGATTTTCTCCCAGTTCTACCTTGTTGAAGGAGGAGAGGTGATTGAACGGGAATTGTATGATTATTTGACGTATAAGGATGACTTTAAGGCTCTTGACAGGAAGTTAATCAAGAGTAATCCCAAAACAAGATTAGTTACCTTAATCAATCCAATTTGTAAAGGGGAGGAGAATTATTTTATAGCTCCGGGCGACAATCATATCTATCAGTTGGTTGATGGAGGGGCAAGTCAGGTATTGGATTTCGATTTTGGCAAATATCAAATAACGGACGAAGATTTAGACAAGGGACATCGATTCTATCGGCGGGAAATTCGAAAGGGGAATAGAGTTGGTCCTTTGAGTGATTTGTTCATTAATGACGATTATGCTACCGTTTCTTTCAAATATAGGGGGGGGAGCGAGTTCATTATTGTTGATAGAATAACTAAAAAGATGATCAGTTCATTTGATTTGTGTTCGGACAACCAATTGCCGGTATGTCGAATCAAAGGACTGAAGGAGGGGAACAAGTTTGTGGGCGTGGTTGATGCCTTAACATTTCGCAACTATATCTCCTCCCTGGAGGGAGAATACGGAGAATTGGGCAGTGTTGATGCATTTAGTAACCAGGTACTCATGAATTTTGTCCTGGAAAAGTAAACCAGTGGAATTTCAAAGAAGGAACAGGTAGAATTAGAAAATTATTATTTCGATAACTCCCGGCCAGGGAAATAATAAACCGAGGAAGCAATAATTTTTACCCGGAAGTCCCGATAACTATTGGGGATTAACTTAGGTTGGTTCCGGGTCACCAATGAAAGCAAATTAAAAACACATGAATAAAATTAGTAGTTATTTGTTTATCGTAGCATTTGTTTGTGTTATAGCAAGTTTTGTCTACGTCCATCATCTTATCAACAACAACAATGCCCGGTTGTACGAGTGTAAGAGGGAGATGGCCAATTCCCTTGCAGTGCACGAGAAGTTTCTGAGGAATCAGAGCTTGGAAATCCTCTCTGATTTTAGGACCCTTGATAACATTAAAATTAGAGCCATCGACAACAGTCAAAAAAGTATTGAAGAGTGTATTGAGAAAGATGTGTTGGTGTATCGCTTCAGTCAATTTTCCTGTCCTCCTTGTGTCGAGAACGATATGGAAATTCTAAATCAGATTACGGATAGTATTGGTGCGGAAAATATTTTGGTTTTGTCGGATGTGGCAAGTCTTAAGGAGATGAAGATATTTTCCGAGCAGAATCATCTAAAGTTTCCGCTTTACAGCTATCCCTCACAACTCTCTTTACAGGCTGATAATGATACGATATATGAAGCATCCTACTATTTTGTGCTGGATCGTGAATTGAAAACCAAATTCACATACCTTTCCCGCTCCGATCATGCGATTGAAAGTCCCTATTTCAAGAGAATCATTGAATATTTTCATAAAGAGTAAATTTCTTAACCATTTATTTTATTAATCTAAAATTTTCAATTATGAATTCTAAAAAGAAATCTTTCGTGGCAGCTTGTAGTTTAGCATTGATTATGTTATTTGCAGCTGGTAATTATTTTGTTGCAAATGCTCATTTTCAATCGGAACCAGGAGACGTTGGTTTTAAGCATGAAGATGGTGCTAGTTGCACAGGAAGTAGTTGTTCTCATGAATACGATAGTGATGGTGATGGCTGCTGTAATAAGTATACAACATCTACGGGAAATAGAAATTAGTGTTTAAGATGGGAGTTGGTAGGGCGTACATGCCGCTTTACAGCTATCCCTCTTAACTCTCTTTACAGGTTGATAATGATGTGATATATGAGGTATCCTACTATTTTGTACTGGATCGTGAATTGAAAACCATATTCGCATACCTTTTCCGTTCAGATCATGCAATTGAAAATCCCTGTTTCAAGAGAATCATTGAATATTTTCATAAAGAGTCAATTTTTTGACCATTTATTATTAATCTAAAATTTTTAATTATGAATTCTAAAAAGAAATCTTTCGTAGCAGCTTGTAGTTTAGCTTTGATTTTGTTGGTTGCAACCGGTAATTTTTTAGTTGCAAATGCTCATTTGCAAATGGATCCACAAGGACCAGAGGGTGCTAGTTGCACAGGAAGTAGTTGTTCTCATGAATACGATGGTGATGGTGATGGTTGCTGTAATAAGTATACAACAACAACGGGAAATAGAAATTAGTAATTAAGATGGGAGTTGGTAGGGCGTACCTGCCAACTCTTTTATTGTATGTAATTACGAAGGTGTCAATTTCCTGAGCTTGTTATTATGAAGTCGAGGAATGAACCTTGTGATGCAATGAGTTTGAGTGACTTTTTTGATCCTTTCCAATTTTATCGTAGTATTCTTTTGTTATGAAAACTTTAATTCAGATAATTAGCTTTTTACTGTTCATTGTTGCTTTGTTTTTCTTCTATGAAATTTACCATAACAAGCCGAATCCGCATCATTTGACCGATAATTCCAAATTGGCATTGGAGAGTGTTGTATATGATATGGGTAAAGTTGGAGTTGCTAAGAAAGTAACCAGGGAGGTAAAGTTCTACAACCGTGGAACTTCTCCTTTGATAGTTTACAATGTAGTTACCTCTTGTGGATGTGTTTCTGCTAAATGGCCTGAAGAGCCCATTATGCCCGGAAGTAGTGGAGTTCTTAGTGTTAGTTTTCAAAGCAAAACTCAGGCTCGCTTTCGAAAAGTTCTTAAAATTTATGCTAACATCGAAAAAGGATCAGTAGACCTATTGGTAAAGGGGGAAGTGACAGAGTAGTACTCTATTAATTTTCATCATGTGGGAGGAAATTTTATCACGGAAATATTCTAACCCTATAAACAGTAATTAAATATTAATCCTATCCTCCCTGTTTTTCCCAATAGACAAGAAAGAATTACTTGCATCTTGTGACTATACTTCCACTGCCCTAATTCCCCCTTAGAAAAATGCGCAGCATTCGGCGTAGCCAACGGGGCAGGGGGATTGACATTCCAGTCCTATTATTCAGCATAATTAATAGGTCTTTTACCCTAAGTTACTTTGTTCCTCCTATGTGTTTTCCTATGACAAAATAATAAACTACTAACAGCTAATGGCTTGTATCTAGAAGCTTGAGGCTTGCAGCTATAGGCTAGTAGCAATAATTTTTTCACTGCCCTAATTCCCCCTTAGAAAAATGCGCAGCATTCGGCGTAGCCCACGGGGAAGGGGGATTGACATTCCAGTCCTATTATTCAGCATTCAGCTTAATTAACAGAGTTCATTCCCCTAGTTACTCTGTTCCTCTTATGTGTTTTTCTATGGTAAAATATGAAACGACTAACAGCTAGAAGCTTGAAGCTAGAGGCTAGTAGCTTGTGACTTGCAACTAAAAGCTTGTATCTAGAGGCCAGAACCATTGCCTTCTCCCTCCAATGAAACGAAAGACTCCCTCCCGAACTTTACCGCAGCACCCCCTACATTTTCTCGTACCAGTTGTGTTTGGGTTTGCGCAGCAGGCCCGAGTTGCAGAATTTAGCAATGTATTTATCGGCTGTTTTCTCCGGAATATGGCTATTCCGGGCCGTTTCCAGGTATTCCTGGCGGTTGAACTTGTCCGGCAGACTCGAGAAGTAAATTTCCTGTTGATTTTGCCTTTTCAGCGGGCGTTGCATGGCAGGGAGTTGCTGAAAAACGAACTTGCTGTGTTGGATCAGGGTGCTGGCCATCTCCATCACGGAGTAGTAGTCGGCATCGTTGCAAATCAGCGGGGCAGTTTGAAGATGGTTTTCCGAAGCCCTTAAACGGGTCAGGATCATGGCCAGGCGAAAGGTAATCAGGCCCAGACGGCGTACCGTAGCCATGTAATCCAGGCCTAACAGGGTAGCATATTTTTCCTGCCATTGGCCAAAATGCCGGTTGAATCGTTCCTGCTGTTCCCTGGAGAACTGGAATTCGGTGGTAGGGGCGTTCTGCAGGTTTTGGAAGGTTGCATAAAACTCCTGTCCCAGGTCCTGAAAATAGTTTTCCAGGCTGGTGTTTATCGTTGTTGAGAAGACATTCTTCCATTCCAGTATGAGGGGCAAAGTGTAGAAAATGAAGCGGCTGAAAAGACCATTTTCCGCACTGGGGATCAAATTGGTTATTTGTTGGGGCGTACCCGAAAGCAGTGCCGAAAGCTTTGGATGCTCAATTTCTACATGTTCCTGATCGGTGCGCCGGAAGAAACTAATCGATTCATGCTGAAAGGCTTTTCGAAAACCGTCCGAGTAGTTCCCGTAATCCGATTTAAAGGAGTGGGCCAGGGTGTCTCCCTCCGTTTCAAACAGGAGAGAGGAGTCATTGTCTCCCAGAAGCTGGAACATGCCCGTAGCGCTGTTGTTGGCCGGGATAAACAGCATCCTGACCGGTGGTTTTTGAGGCCTTGGCTGTTCCGGTTTCATTTTGCGTATCGATAGGTAGCGGGAGAGCTCCGCTTCGAACTGCTGGTGCTGCGATTCCGATTCCCTGGTCAAATCGCGATGGATGGGCTTTACCAGGGTCTTGCAATGGTTGAGAATGCTTTTGCCGGCCGATGCCCGGGCCGAAACGAAAAGGAATAGGTTGGGGTAGATTCTCTGTCCGGCGTAGATTCCATACGTGTTGGGTAAAGCACTGCTTAAGCACACCAAGCTGCCCAAAAGAAGAAGATCCCGTTCCTGGTCCGATTGCCCCGCTTTACAGGCCTTGCAAAGGAGCTTGGGCAAAGTATTGTAAAGATGAGGCGGAAAGGTAGGCAATGCCTCCTTTGGTTCAATACACTTTTCGCTATCCGTTCTCCGAAGAAGAGTGTTTGCGTCGGTATACATAAGTAATCGTTTAGCCGGTTAATACCTTGCTCGTTTGCGGAGTAGCCATTCTCAAAAGACTTTGCATGTCTGACAGGCTAAAGTTCGCAGGAGCCCCATTTTGTTGCGGAAGATAAATGCAACGGCAGAATCAATATCGAACAGGCGGGGAATAGGTTCCCCTCAAAAACCCGGTGCTTCCGCAGAAGCACCGGGCATCCTGTCTGGTTCTACAAGTTTTGGGCGGTTTCAGTTGCATTCGTTTTACCATCCCCAATCAGGGGGCATAAAACCCGAACTTAAACCTCTACCGGCAGGGGTTCCATTTCGATCACCATCTTTTGGTTCTGTTCCGGATAGTGGGAGAAGATCAGGGAGGTTGTTTTGTAGCTCAAGTTGTGAACCTCCAGTGTGTAACGCCCTTCAGGCAGTCGCTTGAACCGGAAGTTGCCCTTGCTTGTAATCTGAGTTGCTCTCTGCAGCTCCGGAATAATGGCCTTACCATATTGTACGCTATCTCCGGTAATTTTATCCACAACCTTTCCCTGCAGTGCGTAACTGTACTGGGGGAAATGTTCGAGCTGGCGGTTCAGATTATAGTTTTTGTAGAACAAAGGATGACTATCCTTAAAGAGAGTGATGACCCAATCCAGCTTCTCGTGAAGCAGGCGATCCAGTATTCGAATCTGCTCCAGGAACTGCTGGTTGGCGTCCCGACGGCGGCGAACTATAATTTGTCCCTGGTTGTTCAATTCCAGGAATTTCGCCTTCTTGCCTTTTAGTTGGGTAAGCAACTCGGGCGTGTACATGAATTCGGCCATTGCCGTCCCATGGGTTTCGCAGGCTTGAATTATCTCATCAATCATTTCCGGTAGGTCCACCTGTGTGGCGTAGATCAATTTGTTCTTTGGGTAACTGAACTTACTTTTCAGACCCAAATTTTCTGTACTGATGGCACAGTTTACAATACAGGGAACAATTTGATAGGCAATGTCGATCATTTCTACACGAATCTGTTTCTTTTCAATCGTCGTTGCCTTAGTGGTTTGCTGGGTTTGATCCTCCAGCAGGCTCAGTTTCGAAACTGCTTGAACAAATTTATCGGCCAGATCCAGGGCCAGAGGATTTCCCTCCAGGGTGGATCGATTCTCCGTTAATACCTGTCCAACGCTCTTAAAGCTGTTCCATTTGGCAAGGTTCTCTTTGTTCATGATATATTTTTTTTAGTGAAAGAATAAATGTTAATGCAATATTCTGTATCTATGGTGAAAGCATGAGTAGTACCAACACCGATGAGGGCGAACCCGGACTTTCTTTGGAGGATGCTGAACTACTTCATTCTTCATGATTGATCGAATGCATTTGTTGTCATATTAATAAAGGGAAAAGTAAGGCGCACCAGGCACAAAAAGCAATTGCCTGTACTGGAAGAGGTTTGGAAACAGCGTGTTCGTGTTTCGTTCAGATCGATTGGCTTTGCGGTATAATAGTTTACTATAACGAATGCCCTTGTGTGTAATGTTAACTAAATGCAAGTTAGATCATTTTCCGCAAAAGCGAAATAGTTATGCAATAGCAAATGGAGTTTTTATTGAATTGGGAAGAAAAAAAACTCTTTTTGTCTATTTGGCAGGCCCGACTGTCTGTTTGACTTTCCCTTTTGCGAAAAAGCAAGACCGGTTGGTTTATTGGGAGGGGCCATTTGCATATATTGAACATCGGCTCCTTGTTTTGCAAAATCGAACTGACCCCGGGACCTGAAAAAGGGCAGGAAAATTCAAGACATCTCCTGGTTTGAACAGAACGAACTCCCTTTAGAACCAACTTTGCATCATTTCGACAAACCCTTCCCCGCAAAAGCATGTCTCCTTGATGCCTTAGGCGCCTTCTTTAGCGGAAAAGCTCCGCCGGTTGTTCTCTTTGCACCTCCTCTTAGCCCAAACGAACCTCCCTTGTGCCACTTAGAGCGAAATGTTTCCGGGAAAGCAGCTTCTGTTTTTGCCTTTGGGAGGGCTTTCCTTGGGTTTGGTAGGAACTTTAACCCCTAAAAATCATATAATGGAGCAGTATTCCAAAATTCAGTGAATGAGGAGGGAGACTACAGGGCTATTTTCCTTGAGTTTCATTGTGACCTATTTTTCAATATAGCTTCGGGTCCAATTCGTTTTAATTATGCTCCGTTACTATATCAAACAACTTTTGATACGAGGGATAGAACTTCGGCTTTTGAGCTATTGTGTCTTAGCCCGGGGTTGTATGGAAAGTAGAAGCGACGGCCTAGTGGAATTCGGAAAATCAGTATGTTTCTTACGTCGTGAAGGGGGATCAAGAACAAAAGGAAATAGGTTCAATCCCAATTAAATTTCCAGACTGTTTTGCCATAAACATTTTTAGATACGGGCTATTCTTCTTCTGAAACGCCCATGGCTTGACTGTTTACTTTTTCATGCAACACATAATTATTTTTCCGGAGAAATGAAGGATGGAATACAATAGTTGCCGATAGTTTGATTACCAAGTAGTATAATTTTTAAAGGAAATAGATGTAAGGTATTATTTAAGTAAAACGTTCCATGTATAGTGGTATTGTATAATTTGTCATAAAAATTTTTAATTTTGAATATTTCCAAAAGAATTCCATTCGTAGATTTTTCTACAATTTCATTAAAGCAATTATTCTGATGTTAGGCGTGGTAGGATCTTTAATCTTTGTTGTTGAAACTTATTATAGTAACTGGATAATCCTTGTTCTTTTTGCTTATACAGGTTTAGCATTAATAATTTTTGCAATACTACTTGATCGGGGAGTTCAGCCAATACATAGCGCTGAAATAATAATGCGAAAAATTGTGGAATTCAAAGCTGTGAAAAAATAGAATTCAATCATCTTAATTAACGGACTTATAGTTACAATGGAACTAAAATTTATCTGGGTAAAAGAATACAATAACATTAAAAATCAAGGCTTCAACTTTAATCATTCAGGAGAGCATTCTTTTTCTTTTGATGGGAAAGATCTTGAGATAATTAGCAAACCTTTGCCAGTTCTTGATTTTGGTCCGAATATCCATTCGATTACCGCTATTGCTGGGGAAAATGGAAGCGGAAAAAGTAGTTTGTGTGAGATCATATTAGAAGCTGTGGCTACTAAAGATAATGGAGCTTTTAGTTTTAATATTCCTTTTGAGGGTATCGTATGTATGGATAATTACTTCTTCTGTTATAGGGAGTTGAAAGTTAATAGATCGTTGGTTGAAAATTTAAACTATATTTTTATTGAATATGATGAATCTCCTCTTAAGCCCGAAAATAATTGGTTTAATGAATTTGATAAGACCGGATTTATTTATTATTCCAATGTAATTGACTGGAGGGGGGATCAAAGAAATTTAGGATTGACTAACCTTTCAACTCAGTATTTATTACCTGATACATTATGGCGGAAGGGAAAAGAAAAATATGAAGGAATGTTTCCTTTTTACAGAGAAGACGCATATAGAATTGCTAACTTTTACTTGAATTATGATTCTGACTGCCCGTTTCGTGGGCCTGAAAAGATAAAAGTATCTCCTAATTATTCAGGGAATAATTTCTTTCTTTATATTGATCCCAATAAGGAAGAAAACAAAGGCAAGGAGTACATTAGCAAGTATGTTGATAATATCCAACAGTTCATCTATCCATCTTCATGGTTTGAAAAAGAGGAATTCACCAAAAACATATCACTTGATGAACAAATATTAAAAGATAGAATTAAGGCTCTATTCCGCTTAAATCTCTTGGTCGTATTGAATCGGGAAAAATTACCTGATGACAGCGATTCGATAAGAAGGTATATTTTCGAGGGGGAAGCAATAGAGGGGATTTTTAATCAGGGTGCTCAAATTGATAAGCTTCTTGGTTTAATTAATGAACTTGTCAGAAAAGGGGAAGTTGTAACTGAATTTAGGCTAGGTGATTACTCCGATAGTGAAAAATATGATGAATGGCGTCATCATTTGCTTAGTTTTCTTGTTCCTAATAACTCCCACAATCGATCTTTACTAAAGGAATTTATAGCAATAGAGGAGCAAATTTTAAGGGATGATAGGCAAACCCTGATGCGAATCAATGATTATTTTTTTGATTCTGGTCAAAGTTCTGGAGAGTATTCATTCCTTGTTTTGTTTGCAAGACTTTTTGAATTATTAAATCGAAGGAAGGATTATAATGACCTAATAGAGGAATATATTGTTCTTTTGGATGAACCGGAAATTGGGTTTCATCCAGCCTGGAAAAAAAGGTTCTTAAAATGGTTGCTTGATTTCTTGAATTCAGATTTCCATAACTATAAATTTCAATTAATCATTACCTCACACAGCCCCTATCTACTTTCTGACCTTCCTTCCGAAAATATACTATTGCTCAGAAAAAAAGAAAATGGAGATGCAGAAATTGTGGATTCTAACACTCGAAAAACATTCGGTGCTAACATTCACGAATTGCTTTCGGATTCCTTCTTTTTAACGGATGGACTTATTGGGGAATTCGCTAAGGATAAAATCAATTCTCTATTCAAATATTTAGCTCCTAATGGGAGCAATGAAGTCGGATGGACTCCCGAAACTGCTTTAAATTTAATTAACCAGATTGGGGAATCAATTATTCGAAATCATCTTATTCAGCTATACGATTCGAAATTTTCAGAAAATAAGGAAGTTGATCTCATTAATGAAGAGATAAGAAGATTGGAAGCAAGGAAAAATCAGATTCAGGGAGGACAACAATGATCAAAATAGAACATCCCAACTTGTCTCAAATCGTATCGCAACATACTGAGGCTTGTGTTGAATATGTTACCCCAAGATTAAATTTCTGTATTGCACTTTTTGATGCTCTGGGCAACAAGAATTATAGTCCAATCACTCAATCAGTACAGAAAACTATTGGAATAGAGGCAGCAACAGCAAAAGCAATTGTTAAGCCGTTTATTAAAAAGAGAAAGAAGAATATTGCAATTGGAGAAATTAAGTCAGCTATTTGTTCGAAGAACAATCACATATTTGTTACGAGTTCCAAAATAAACCGTTACAAAGCGTTGTATAAGTTTTTCAGTGAAGTGAAAGTTTCTCTTAGCTCAATTATTGCAGGAGAGCCTGAAGAATTATTTTCCATAGTTACGAATTCGATTTTTCAATTACAGTCGGATGATCAGGTGAAACATTGCCTTGAATTGATATTCAATTATGACGCTTTTGTAAAAACGGGTTTTGATCAAGTTAATGGAACTATATGGAATAATTATTCTTTGACTCAGGTATTGGATCTTTCAGTTTGCCCTTATTGCAACAGGAGTTGGGTCGTAACAGTGGAAAACAATGGGAGTAAATTAACCAATCCTCAATTGGATCATTTCTTTTCGAAAACGGATTATCCATTACTACGATTATCATTTTACAATCTCATTCCGAGTTGCGAGACATGTAATTCTCGCCTTAAAGGAGCGGTAGAGTTTTCTATACAAAACAATCTTCATCCTTACATTGAAGGTTATGGTGAAGAAGGAAAATTTCACTCCATCGCTTATGATTACGAGTCAGCTATTGGTATAGCAAGTAATTATGAAATTTTCCTGGAAACAGCGGATCCATTGAGATCTGAAAAAAACGATAGAATCCGGGAGAATCACAAGGTGTTTAAAATTGATGAAATCTATAATTCTCATGGAGATATTGTTTCGGAGCTCTACAGGAAAAAGAGTAACAGCAATGATAAATACCTGGAGATTTTAGCCAATCAATTTCCGGCAGCCAACCTGACTAAAGGTGAATTGTACCGAATGGCCTTTGGAAATTATTATAAAGAAAATGACTTCAAGAAACGTCCCTTTGCCAAATTAACAAAGGATATTGCAGAACAATTAAATCTAATAGTAAAATAGAGGTATGGAAACACTATATTTAAATGGACACAGGATATACAAGCTGTCAATGGGGATTTTTCTCAAAAATACTTCATTTAGAAATAACGACTTACCCGGAAAGTTTGAAAAACTTAGTTGGGGGGTTATGCATAAGGATACCGCCAATAGTCAAGGGTATAATTTTCAACACAAACTAAAAATAGGAGATTATGTCTATATAACCTATGGTAGAGATAAACTTAGTGGTCTTTATCGGATAACTTCAGAATCAAAGGTAGTTAATGAAAAGTTAGAGAAATTGATTGGTGATGAGGGATTTATTTATCGAAAGTTGGAGAAGATTAAAGATCCGATAGTGGATCATACCAGAGAGCTTGTGGAAGATAAAAGAGGGTGGTTGCCGAGTGGTTATTCAACTTTCTTTGAAGTACAGGATTTGGAAGAAGCAAATAGAATTTTTTTCTATCCATATTATGGAATTGAAGTTCAGAATTCAAACAATGTAGAGAAAGATTCAAGTGTGACTAAAAACCAAAGCCAAAACCCTTTGAATCAAATCCTTTACGGTCCTCCTGGAACAGGCAAAACCTTTAATACAATCAACAAGGCAATTGAAATTATCAATCCCGGTTTTGATCTAAATCAGGAAAGAGAAATCGTAAAGGAGGAATTCGATTGCCTAATGAATGAAGGACAGGTAGTTTTTACAACCTTTCACCAGAGCATGACCTATGAGGATTTCGTTGAGGGAATCAAACCACAGGAACCCAAGGAGGATGGACAACCCATAAGTTATGCTGTAGAGGATGGGATTTTTAAAAGGCTAAGTAAGAAGGCAAATCCCACTACAGGAAACTATGAACAAACCATTGAAGCTTTTAAAAAAGAGATATCTGAAGTTGATGGTAAGAGCCCAATCGCAATTGAGGGAAAAGGAACTCATTTTGATGTGACCTATCGGGGGACTTCTGTTTTTTATGTTCAGCCACATGCAAGCACCAAAGAAAATCCTTGGTATCCGGTAAATATTAGCAATATTTCAAAGGCATTTGAAACCGGTGACTACAATGGAGTTTACAACCCAACATATGTCCGTGAAATAATTTCGTTTCTCGAAAATCACAGAGGGCTGAAAAGAGGGCAGGGGGAAGAAAAGAAATTAAAGCCTTATGTCCTTATCATAGATGAGATCAACCGTGGAAATGTATCCCAAATCTTTGGTGAGTTGATTACCTTGATTGAGGAGGACAAGCGACTAGGGAAAAAGGAAGCATTGGAAGTTGCTTTGCCCTATAGTAAGGAGAAATTTGGCGTTCCCTCCAACCTTTATATCATTGGTACAATGAATACGGCGGACCGCAGCGTGGAGGCTCTGGATACGGCTTTACGCAGAAGATTCTGCTTTGTGGAGATGCCCCCAATTCCTGAATTGATAAAAACGGTTGGAAAATCGAAAGAGAATAAGGGGCTGGTTGATGGCTTTGATCTGGTTCGGATAATGGAAACCGTAAACAAGCGCATCGAAAAACTATTGGATAAGGACCATCTTATAGGACACAGCTATTTTCTGAATGTTGCAAGCCTGGAGGATCTGAAAAAGGCCTTTTGGAATAATATTATTCCCCTGTTGCAGGAGTACTTCTATGGTGACTACGGAAAAATAGGTTTGGTACTCGGCAGAGGCTTCTTTAAGAACGAGGGCCAATCGCAAAACGATGATGAAAATATATTTGCAGATTTCAATGGTTACGATGCTTCTCTGTTGATGGAAAAACCGGTTTACAAGCTATGTAACCTTTCCGAAATTAGCGATCTTGATTTCAGTAATGACATTCGGATTTTGTTGGGGATGTCTGTAGAAGGAAGCGTTGAATCAAAATTAGTGGAAGGTGTTGAAGCAAACTAACAATCACATTACCGTATTTGAGCACCAAGTCTTAAAACTCAACCAGGTAATAGAAGGAGTTAAGTTTGATGCCAAAATCTTAAAAGCAATGCAGGCCTTTTATGGTGAGCGGGGAGTTCCCTATTTCTCACTCCTTCATAACGGGGTGCGTTTTTGTGAGTATGTTGGGGTATTGCAAATGGGCAGCACTACGATTGAGGTGTTGCCTAAAGCCGACAGAAATGAGTGCAAGAACGACTGGAGAGGCGTCTTGATTGGTATGTTGAAAGCCGTGGGTGATTTCAATATTTATGCCCCCAGCAGTTCCGCTTTGAGTATTCGACCGAATAGCATATTGGAATTGTACTTTGAACTGTTTGTGCGCGAAGTAGAATATCTGGTGTATCGTGGTTTGGTCAAGCAGTATCGAAAAACGGAGGGAAATGCAACGGCGCTAAAGGGGAGTCTGCAGTTTGGGAAACACCTTCAGCAAAACCTTGTTCATCAGGAGAGGTTTTACGTACGCTACATAACCTATGATGCGCAGCATCTCTTGCATAGCATACTCTACAAGGCTTTACGATTGCTGAAACATGTGAATCACAATCCGGCACTTTCCAGTCGTCTGGGTGCTTTGCTTTTGAATTTTCCTGAAATGCCAGATATCCGCATTTCGGAAGTCTTATTCAACAGGATTCAATTTAACCGAAAAACGGAATCCTATCAGTATGCCCTTAAAATTGCACGGCTGCTGCTATTGAACTACCATCCTGATTTGAGTCGGGGCCGAAACGATGTATTGGCTCTCATGTTTAACATGAATCTGCTCTGGGAGCAGTTTGTATATGCAAGTCTTCGAAAACACAATTCAGGTTTCACATCCGTTAAAGCACAAACCTCCAAAGATTTTTGGAAACCAGTCAAAGGCTCTCGCTCAAGAATGAAACCCGACATTGTTTTGAACCAGGGGATGAAAAATTGCATTGTGTTGGATACCAAATGGAAAAATCTGAACGGATACAATCCCTCGCCGGAGGATTTGAGGCAACTCTACGTGTACCTGAAATACTATGGGGCAAGAAAGGTTGCATTAGTTTATCCAGGTAGCGAGTCTGTTTTTAGATCTGGCAAATACTATTCTGAAGAAGATGGTGCCTTAGGAGTTGACGAGTGTAGCGTTATTTCATTTCCCGTTCTGAAAAATATTTCTGAATGGCAAGAATTTATCGCAAAGGAGATAAAGAAATGGACTGGCTTAAATTTGTAATAGTGTATAATTGTAAAAATTATAGGAGAAAGAATACAGATCTTGGATCGTTAAAAGAATGGATATGTCCCTTTCGGTTGATGTCATAATATATCAAAATAGGCTAAGTATAATATTTCTTGGTGCTATTAATTGGACATTCTAACAATGAATTGATGCGATGAGGTTTTGGTATTTTTACCCTCGTATGTTTGCCAAAGAAATTAATAAACTAACCAGATATTATCTTTAGCGTTTAAAATAGGGACAGAATAGGAGTAAGAAAAAACCCTAGGCAACATTAATGGTATGCCCACTGACAGATAATCATCCTATTCTGTTTCTTTCTTTGAGTCAGAACAGTATTGAGAAACTGCGCTAGATGCCTAGATTTCGTATCAACTGCGAGGAAAGACTGTAGGAAAGATCCTTATTGGAATATTAATTAAAATGGATTTACAGGGAATGAAAAGTAAGGAGGTCGTAAAACAGGTTGTTGGTATAGATATTGGAAAGGAATGCTTTTATGCATGTTTCAAAATTTTAACCAGTGATGGAAACGTAAGCATAAAAGGAACAAAGTCCTTTAGCAATAGTTCTTCTGGGATCAAAGAGTTTTATAACTGGTGTGAAAAGCGCAACAAAAGCCCTGAAGTAATGCCTTTTTATGTAATGGAAGCTACCGGTGTTTATTATGAAGAGTTAGCTTATCACCTGTATCACCAAAACCAATTGGTAAGTGTTCAGTTGGCTCAAAAAATAAAATACTATGCCAAGAGTTGTAATCTGAAGACAAAAACCGACAAGGTGGATTCTAAAATGATTGCAGAATTTGGAGTTGAAAAGAATTTGGTTGGAACTGATTTGTGGATGCCTCCCAGTAAAGATTTTAAAATAATACGGGACTTGGCTCGTGAGCACACCAGCATAAAACAAGCTCAAACTGCGGCAAAATCACAGCTACATGCAATGAAACAGGCTCATGGAACCTATAAGGAGGTCTTAAAACTGAAGGAACAACAGATTTCTTTTTATTCAGAACATCTGATAGCCCTGGAATTGGAAATTCACAAATTGGTAGAAGCAGACTCTTGCTTGGCAAATAAAATAGAAAAGATAACGACTATAAAAGGTCTACGCTTTATGACGGTAATTAAAATCCTGGCAGAGACCAATGGTTTTCTTTTATTTAAGAACATACGCCAGCTTGTAAGCTATGCCGGTCTTGATGTTATTGAAAGAGAATCAGGGAGCTTTAGAGGGAAGACCAAGATATCAAAAAAGGGGAATGCCCGAATACGCTCTGCATTGTATATGCCCGCCATGACTGCCTCTCAACACAACTCAAACTTGAAAACTTTCTATGCGAGAGTGAATGAGGGAAGAACAATAAAACGGCAAGGACTCATAGCCGTGATGCGTAAATTATTAATTCTCATCTATACTCTTTGGAAGAAAGATGAAGAATATGTAGAGAATTTTCAATTGGTAGGTCATGCCTCTGGTGAATGATAAAGAGGAAGCCTTTCTTTTTAATCCTTAGCAAGAAAAAGGCGGAGTATTAACTCCGCCGCTAGATAGACTCCAATTCAATAAATTGAAAGAAGCCTTCTTTTGTTTTACAAAGGTAAGAAAATAATAAATTAAATATATTTGGATTTAAACACAGTATCTGTCAGGTTTTTAAAACCTGACAGGGCTGCAAAAATAGTATTGTTATTTCCTCGAATGGATGGTTATCAGTTTTACTTTCTCCCCATTTGTGATACCCATGTGTAACCTATTATTCCAATAATGAAAATCAACCACAAGGTTCCGGTTTTACTTTCCTGTCCTATTAATGGGAGTACTACCGTTGGAATCCATACCAATGTTAGTAGAATGCTATAGGTTAAATGTTTTGTAAAAGTTTGGGTTTCCCAGCGAGCAAAGGTGGCAGAAAATGGCAGAGTTAGAAACATGGAGCCAATGGCACCTGTTACCGGGTACCAGTCGAAGGTAAGGTGCAAGCCAAACTGAATGAGGGCGGAAGCCAAAAGAAAAGCCATGATATTTGAACCAATAATTTCTCCTTTATCCAATGCATGTTTGCCAAATTTGTTAAAGCGCATAAAGATGTTGAAGATGGGATTAATGGTCCACACCATAAATACAAAGCAAATGTATAACCCAACCAAAACAGTGAAGAAGGGTGCCAGGGCCGAGTTCGTATCACTAATTTTACCGACTATACGGATCAGAATAAAAACCCCAATAATAAAGCCCCATCTGGCTTTCGTAGAGAGGTTGCCCACCCAATTGTAGTAGTTGTAAAAGGCATTGAACAAAGGGTTTTGCGCTTTAATCGCCATCACCAGGCCAGACTTGGCGAAATTGCTGGTCGGATCGAGTATCACGGCCGACTTAAAATGCTCCAGGGATTCCTTTACATTTCCCGAATCAAGCGAAGACCAACCTTTGGCAGCAAAAGCAGAAGCACTTTCCGGATTATCGTTTAAGGCTTCACTGGCAACAGAATCTGCTGCTTTGTATTTACCCAGTCCTCGTAGAATTAGGGATTTTATTTGTTTGGATTGGGCATGCTCCGGATTAATAGACAGTGCCTTATCAATGTTACTTAAAGCATTTTCATGTTTTCCCTGATCGTTGAGAATGGCGGCATACAGGCAAAGGTAGTCTTCATCTTCCGGTTCGATACGCAATGCTTCCTGGATGGCATCACTTGCTTCCTCGTAATTATCTACTTGTAAATAGCATTTAGAGAGTACATAAAAAGCATAATCCGAATGGGGGAGTAAGCCAACAGCTTTCTTTGCCTCCTCCAATGCCTCCCTGTTTTGATCCAAACCGGAAAGACAAAGGGCTAGTAGGGAGTAATAAATTCCATTGTTGGGTTCTTCCAGTAGTTGTGACCGGACTTCCCGTTCGGCCTGGGTATATTTATCCTGCTGAAGTAAAAGTTGTATTCTTGCAATCTGGCTCATCTGTCTATTTAATCTTTAGGTAGTTTAGGATATCATCGTATTGTCCGCTCTGGTTGGAGTACACAGCATAGTTTTTTGCTGTTTCAAACCACACCTTGCTCGACGGTTTAATGCGTTTGATAACCGAAAGGAAATCTTTTGTTTTGATGGGCGTTTCCTTGCCGGTTTCAATAATTGTTTTGAGCTTCTCCTCAATGGTGAAATCAACCAGTGCTTTGATATCTGCACCCGTAAAATCCCTGGTGTTTTTTGCAATTTTATTGATGTCAACTTCCATTGCTGGCTTATCCTTCAACTGGATTTCCAGAATTTCCTTACGGGCTTCCATGTCTGGTGGCGGCATAAAGATAATTCTGTCGAATCGTCCGGGGCGTTTAAAGGCTGCATCGATGTGCCAGGGAGCATTGGTAGCCCCAAGTATCAGAATACCATCGTTCTCAGCCTGCAATCCGTCCATCTCCTGCAGAAACTGGTTGATAACGTTCTTCCCGGCACTGTTCTTCATGTCGGTACGACTGGCTCCCAGCGCATCCACTTCATCAAAGAATATTACACATGGGGTGTTCCTTCTGGCGTACTCAAAGATTTCATGCAGTTGTTTCTCGCTTTGCCCAAGGAACATATCCAATACATCATTTATCCCAACCGAAATAAAGGCAGAGTCAATTTCACCTGCAGTTGCCCTGGCAATATGTGTTTTACCACAACCTGGAGGTCCATATAAAAGAATCCCACCACCAATCTTTTTGCCATATTGCTTAAACAGATCAGCATGTTTTATTGGATTGATAATCTTCATGGAGATATCCTCCTTTACGGATTTCATCCCTCCTACATCCTTAAAAGAGACATCCGGTTTTTCAAAAGGGATAACAGGGGCAACAGGTCTCTCCTGAGTCAACAGCCTTACTTTGTCATCCTCTTCCTCGTCTTCTTCATCCTCATCAGATGAAGTATGGAATATTTCATCCAGCTCCTCATCCTGATAATCCGGCGCAATATCTTTTAAAAACCGATAGTAATGCAGTGCATCCTCCTGATTGTTTTCCTTGCTATAGAGTAAAACCAGGAGTTTATAAGCCTCCGGTTCTTCAGAACCCTGGTCAATTATATGTTCCAATAGTAAAATACCCTGCGATATTTTGTTGTTTCGATAGAGTATTCTGGCATATTCCAATTGGTAGGAACTGTCATCTTCCAACAATTGTTTGCATACCCTTTCTGCTTCCTCCCATTTATGGGCCTCCTTTAATGCCTCAAAATACATTTGCAGCAGAACCGGATTGTCGGGCGATAGTTCAACCGCACTTTTTAGTTGCTTTATTTTTTCTTCGTTCATATATTATGCAATGCTGTAAATCTCGTTTTCTTTTTGGACTTGTAAAAGTCATGCTTTTGTGCTTTTCGTCAGCTTTAACAAAATTGCAAACCAAAATTAACAAAATATGTCTGATTCCTTTGTGTTATAATGTCTATTTCCCGAGCATTCCAGTAATTATTGGTTTGATCTGCCTTGCTTCAGACCTGACAGGTTTTTTATACCTGTCGGATCTATTTAAATTTCCATGGTAGTCTGTATCCGGTAGTTTCTACTTTTTCAGATAGATGCTGTTCATATCTTAATTTTTAGCATAGCCTGTGTGATTTTTGCCATCCTTTAGGCTTGGTAATGCATACACCTAATGGAATTATTTGATAGCTAAAGATTTTAAAAATATTTGACAGGGTGTGCTGTGGTGTTAGGGGGAGAGTAAATTATTATAACCAGAAGTAATTCATCGGTAAAAGAAAACAGGAGACGCGTTCGTCTCCTGTATATTGTGAATTATTCGATGAGGTAGGTAACTAATTTGTGATGGTATTTGTAACCATGACTGTCCCTGGTGAGATTCGGTTTCCTGTCTACATCAATCAATTGTTTCTCTACCATACTCAGCCAATGCATTCCCTTTTCATGATTGATGGGATCCTTGGGATTGAAGTATTTGTACAGTTGCGGCATCGGGCGAAAGGCTACGATATCTTCCGCTATCAGCTTGGCCCCCTTAAGGTAGGGCTCCACTACCGGCAGTGCCATTTCCGAAAATTGAATGATGGTTTTCCGGGAAAATTTCCGGGCATTCTTTAGTGTGAATACCAGTAAATCGGTGCCCGATATTGCTTTCCAGATGCCATTGTCCTCAAAAATATCGGTATAAGGCGTGTAGGGTGGAGTGCAGATGGTCAGGTCAAATTTATTTTTTCGGTACAGCAGGTGGTTTGGATTTTCGTTGGAAACGGTATAGCGCAACTCTTCCATGTTGGCCTGATTAATGATGTGTTCTCCCTCGGTATAGAGTATGGGCTTTTCCTCCTCCTCAAAATTGCGGTACATATTGGAGATGGTATTGATCCGGGCTCCTGCTTCAATGTCCAGGAAATGGGCCTTTCGGCAGCCGGTATGCCTCAGCAGCATAATTCCATGTACCCCTGTTCCGCAGCCCAGGTCCAGAATACTATCGTATTTTTCCCGGTAGATCCCTATTGTATTTAGCCGATGAATCAGCTTCAGGGTATCAATGGAGGGGGGCCAGGTACCGGTGTTGTCTCCCCACAGAATTTCAACTTTCTTTCCTCCGGGATTGTTGAAATTGGGGAGAAGGATGAGGTTCTTTTCCCCAAATAGATTTCGGATCTCCTGGTGGTGGTCCATTTCCTCCATTTTGGAAAGAGAAGGACTCCAGTTATTGCACTGGAATTGCAGGGGAAGTCCCCAACTCGAATCCATTAGAGCCTTGGGATTCTGCAGGGTGGACCGAATACTCCCTAAAGGAGTTTTGCCCTCGTACTGGAAGTGATCCAATCCCTCTCTACTGTAGTTGATGTGAATTTCCAGCTGGAAGTCTTTGCGAAAGGCATCTACATCTTCAACCGGTACCGAAATGAATCTTGTGAGGTTGTAGCGCTGGAGCAGAATGTGGATTGCAAGCTTAATATCTTCCCCTGTTTTTCCATCAACCTTTCCATTGGGAATTTGTTCAAGAATAGAGGTGACGGTATCGTAAATCTTTTGGAAATAATCAACGAAGAAGAAGCTGTTGGCTGCGTAACTGTTCAGATTTATTTCAGCATCCAGAAGCTTTAGCATACCATTTATCCCCTCAAGGGAGCGAATGGTTTGTTGGCAACGTTCCTGATTTACTCCCTCCATTTGATCAAAGTCATCGAAAAGGGAGAAAAGTATACGAAACAGGATCTGGTTCATTTCTGCTGGCTCATCGGGTAGCTTGGGTTTGTTGTTGAAGATGGTTTGGAGTACTTCAGGGTACTGTTCCATTTCAATGTGCTTCATGCTGTAAAGAAGCTGTTTGCAGAGTTCCATCTGGTGGTGGTCGTCAAAGAGTTTGTTGTTATACTCCTGGTAGAAGAAGTTCCTGAATTCGGAGAAATTCGAATTTGCTGCATATCCTCCCTCTCTGCCAAAGCAAAGGGCGATTCGACTCCGGATGAATTCGGATTTCATCCTTTGTTTGAATCTTTCGTTAGTGCACATTCTCACCATTTTTAAAAAGTCTTGGTTGGTGATGTGTAGAAAGAAGGCGTGTAGAAAGTTATCCGATACAATACCCGTTTGTGGTGAGGTAAAAGTACAGTGGGCGTCGTGTACCCGTTGCTCCTTGAGGTAGGCGTTGCCAATCTCTTCGATGGGCAGATAGGGGCCACGGCCAATCTTTCCCGATGCAACAATTGCCGGATCCGGTTCTATGTTAAGGGCCTTTGCCACCAGTTCTATTAGAATGGACAGGGAAAAGGAGTTGGAGCTAAGTTTTTTTCCATCTTTTACCTCTATCAGAATGCTTTCAGGCTGTTGGGGCACATCGAAATAGGATAAAATTCGCTTCAACTGCTTTTTTACCGCTTCCAGGGATGCACGAAATCGTTCATCGGTTTCGGCTGCTATCTGATCGGTATCAGCCCTCTGGAAGCTAATTTCTGCCTCAAGAATTGTGGCAATGTTCTGGTTGTTGTGTTTGGTGATTCCTATTAGTTTCATTGATAATCTTGTTTGAAATGTAAAAATGGAATTGGAAATGGTTATCGCGTTCATGTTGAACGTAGATCAATACTTGTGTGCTGTGCAATACAATTTGTTCTTGCGGAATCTCTTCGGCCCGGGCCTTGATTTCCTCCTCAAAGCTGGGTTGGGGAATCAGGACTTCTTCTGCAAAACCAGCCCCTTCATAGTGGCCGTTACCGGAAGATTTGGTGAATAAGTTTTGGGTCGATGCATCTTCAATCAGATTGAACCATCCCTCCAGACCTTGGTTTTTGGAGAAGAAATAGTAATCCACCGATAAGGATTGGAAATCTTTTTGAATCGGGATGCTAAGTACAGCATGGAAATTCCCACAAGCATAGTTTCTGTCCACTTCGAAGCTTTCGCTGAAGGTTTCGTTTTTTAAGCGGAGGCGAACTTTTTTGATGTAGCAGGGGTTGTTCTTTATTGGTTCGGGGTCCAGGTCGGCATCACAGATCAGTTCCAATTCTTCCTCATCCATTTTAATAATAGGATTCTTTTCCTGGGAGCAGTTAATCCACAGCTTCTCTTGCTTGCGGTAGTGAGTTTCGATGTTGAAAAGGGGGTATTTATCACCGGATTGAATCTTCACTACTTTACCAGCCAATAGTTGATTTTCATGCGTAAACCGAACCAGTTGGAATTGCCATTTTTTGATAATCAATTTTTTTCGGTGCATTCTTAACAAATAGGAGAACAGGCTGGAGGCTATAAGTAGAGAGCAGTAGTTGGTCAGAGCCTTGTTTGTTAATTGGAAACTTTTAAAATAACTGACATAATGGACTGCATCAAGCTCTCTGGAAATGGTGTAAGCATCCAAAATAAAAGACAGGAAGGCAGCTCCCGTTACCAAAAGAGAACCATTGAGGATATAGTAGAAGCTTTCACTCGTTAGAATACTTCCGATAGTACGGTAGGGTTTCGAAAAGTAGCCCGTTAGGAGAATAAGAGTAGGCAGACTTAGGGGAATGGAAATCATGCTTTGAACTGTTTTAGTGTGAATAGTTTTGGGGAGGCAAACTATGAACACGTCAAAGCAATTGCGGGATGTGTTGAATATAATAATTTTAATTTAACCTTGGGTTTAGATTTACAATAAATTACATGTTTTTGCTTTGCTACTCTATTTACAGTATCGTGATTCTATTTTCAAACTTACAGCGTTGCTGAGCTGTTTGCCTTACAATCGCAATAAATCTTCCGCCATTTGGAGCGTTCATCAGACCTGACAGGTTTCAGTCAAATTTATGGCTGTTTCATGGTAATCGATAAAAACGAATGGAATCCGGACTTCGATAGATTGAAACAATGCGTATTTTCTATTTTTTGGATGGGGAGTCTTTTCCAATTTTCCTAGTCCTTCAACTTCCCAAATTAAGTTCATAACAAGGAGATTTTCCTACCCGTGGGAGAGGGTTGAAGTTTATAAATGATTCTCAGCGACTTTTAAATGAGTCAAAGGAGGAGCTCTTTTCTGGTATCGTGGTTGTTACGGTGTTTTAGTTTGATTCGAAATTTCTATCCATCCGGACAAATTAGGGCCGGATAGCTGTTTTGACTCCTTTAAAGCCATTGCAGCCAGGTGCCGAAATTTTTTTGAGAAACCAATCTGTAAGTAACTGGAAGCTGAGAATGGTTTCGGCCACCTTCGCATTCAATGACTAGTAACTTATCTCATGATGTGCGGAGCTTAGGGCTTGGAGCTTGTGTCTTGGAGCTATTAAATCGCACCGCCCCAATTCCCCCTTAGCAAAATGCGAAGCATTCGGCGTAGCCAACCGGGTTAGGGGGATTGACGTTAATCAAACAAAGTGTTCGTTGAATCTAACGATCTTGTATCGGTAGATACTCTCAGATGTTCATCCGTAATTCCACGACAAGTAACATGTCTCATGATGTGCGGAGCTTAGGGCTTGGAGCTTGTGTCTTGGAGCGATTAAATAGCACTGCCGTAATTCCCCCTTAGAAAAATGCGAAGCATTCGGCGTAGCCAACGGGGGTAGGGGGATTGATGGTTTTTGGATGAAAACCTAAGATTTAGCTAGATAATGGGTTTTTATGATTGAATTTCTTATTACGGCATTCTATTCAAAGTCTTTTTAACGATAACGGATTTTTTTGTAAATTATACTTATGTACGTAGGATCGGAGGGGGAGAAATTGTATCAACCTTCAGGCACTATATTGGAGAGCCTGTACCAAATCTGTAGTCCATGGGACGAAATCGGAAATCCAAACGTAAAAAGGCAAATGGTTCCGGAAACAATCCGGGGCAGGCCTATAATCATTTCATTAAAGCCTTGTATGTTCTTTTAGGAAAATACAATGCCCAGAAAAGCTATGTCTACCTGTCCAATGAGGAGAAAAGATATATCTATGCCTTTCGCTGGGTAGTGCCTGTTCCGGTGGCAGCAGAGGGCCACGATGTTTCACAGGCACAACTGAAAAGGATTGGAAAGTATATTCAAATGTATTTGCGAACCGATAGCCATAAGTTCCGGGAAGTAATGTTAACGGCTTATGAATTACAGGTACTCTATAGTTTTGTTCTGGTGATTAACCAATTCATTAGCAGTGATTCACGAAGGGAGTTTCTTTGTCAAAAATTTCCTTTTGTACGCACTATGGGGGATTTGATTGATGACGTTGGAATTCTTTACCTGTGCAATTTTTTGAAGGTATCCACCTCCTTGAGTTGCGTTAATAGCAGACATTATGCCCTCAATTTTCGTTTTGGTTCCCTCGTGAAGGATAATCCGGTATTTGAGATGATTCCGCAGGTATCATCTTACCCGGCTCAAAGTAAGGTGATTCCCATCAATGGTATCGAAAGGCGTGTTTTTCGGCTTGGGGCGTCCTATAGCAGGGGGAAAGTGCGTTTTTATCGGTTGCGGGCTGGTGTTTTGGGCAATCATTACAAGGGGCGAAACGAATCGGTAGAGGTTTACATACAGTCACATGCCTTGAACCGTTTGAATGAGCGACTGGATCTGTTGGATGAGCCCGGGCTTAACTACAGCCTTTGGGATAATACCGAAAATATGAAGGGGTTTGAATTCTATCGCGGCTACCTTTTACTGCCATTTAGGCTCTACGAAATCAAAATTGGCTACCTGGCGGCCAATGTGGTGAAGGGAGTTCTGGTGTTTCGAACCTTTCTGTTCATTACCCACAGCTCCACCCCTGAGGGCGACCGTTTGAAGGAGATTACGGGGCTGGAGAAGAACGACATTTCCTATTGGCGTTTGGATCGTCTGAGTACCCTTTTGCAGGCTGATGCAGAAAAGTACCCCGGTCTCATGGAGCTTTTCGAGCAGGCTGGCATGGGAGAGATTCTGCAATTGCGGGAAAAGAATCTGGACCTCCAGTCCATGCAAAGTGCCAACTTTGAGCGTTTTATGGACTATATACAGCAGGGGCAAAATGAATCAGTAGTGGAGGAGCTGTAATAAATATATAGGTGTGCAAATTAGTAGGTGTATCTTGTTGAATGGACCGAGTATTTGAGAATAAAGATTATTGTACGTGTCTGGCTCAGGAAAAATGTTCTGTTTAAATTTCGCACGGTTCTATTTCCTTGGGTAAAAAGAGGATTGATAATTGAAGGCCGGACTATTACTATGGATTTACTTCGATGTATACTGGTGTTACATTCTTTTACATCTCTAACCTTTAGGATAAAATGGGAGATACATTAATGCAATATGGCTAAAAATCGAAATAACAGGCGTAAAAAAGGAAAAAAGGGTGTGACAAGTTTCAACGATGGGTCGGCCCAACGTGTATTTTTTAATCGCTTTTATAAGTTGTTGAAAATCGCGGGTTGTCCGGAGGCATTCGGTTTGTTAACCTCAAAAGAGAAGACGTATATTTACGAGTTACGGATTCACTTGATGCAACCCAAAGCAGCTCCCTCTTCGGATGTACCTGCTCACATCATAAAATACTATAAGGATTTTTGCCAGACCATTCGGCAGATAGAGGATCAGGAATTTATACCAGGGGAAGACTTGGTGTCAATTGTAGATTTGATTTCACTAAAAGCATTTCTAGGACATGTGAGAAATGAGCAGAATTTAGGGCGCAAAAAGGAGCTTGAAACGGCATTTGCTCCTTTGTTGGTAGCCGCTGAACAATATGGAGAGCCACTGGAGTACCTGTATTCTTCTTATAAACAACTGTTGGTTTTTTGCAATTGGTGTGATCAAACCATGTATGGTTTTGAGACCGATTTTTGTTGTCGACGTGAATCGGTTGTTGGCCTCTATCATTCCATTCTTATCAAACCAATTGAGCCCCGGGTAAGTATGATTGGTATCGGAGGAAAGAAGAGACCAATTTTTCAGATTGGTTGGCCTGGGGTGAGAAATGGTATGGATTGGATGTATCTTCCGACCTCTCTGTTGGGAGAGCGCTATAAAGGAAAATTAAAAGAAATTCCCATTTACATTCAATCTCATGCAATTAATCGGTTTCTTGAGCGCAATGCATTTGTTGATCTTCAGATTATGAACTATTCAATGATGCTCTGTTTTTTCAGGAAGGAAAATTTTCTGATTTATAACAAGCACTTACTTTTTACCTTCACCGTACACCAGGTGAAAACCGGCTATTTTCTTGCGAATTTAATTGGAAATAAAGTGGTTGTTCGTACATTTCTGTTCGTTACCCAACACGATACACCAGAAGGAAATAAGCTGGAGGAAATTTCCGGACTCACCAAGGAAGACATCCACTACTGGAAGATTGATCGCCTGGAAACTTTCATTGAAAATAAGTTGGAGGAAAATCACAAGATTCGGAAGCTATTTAAGGAAGTTGGAATAAGTGATTTGTTTGAGTTGAGTGCTTTGCTGGAACAGGAAAAATATACTGATACCTATAAGTGGGAGGCGTTGAAAGACTACATTCAAAAGGGGCAAATTCAGTTAGCCGATGTAATGGAAGAAGGGCAGGGAATCTGAAACATTCTTTTGATACAGCTTTCTGCACCAGAGCTTGCTTTTAGTTGTTGACGGTAATCTGATAAAATGTTTGTGGTTTTATATTCCGGTTTCCACGAGAAGAATGAAATAGTTTTTTTTCGTCAGTTCGATCGTCGTAACGCATAAGGAAAGATGAGGGCCTAAATAATTGTTTTAAGGTGGTAGCGGAAATTGAGGATTTAGGGGAAATAGGGGATTCATTTCCTCAATATCCTCCGAATCCTCAATACGATCAAAATCAGAAAATCCCATGTCGGGAATTGATCAGGTACTATTCCCCATGTTAAAAGATTAGTAGCTTGCTATATGTAACTTCCAGGTAAAAATAATTCACTGCCGTAATTCCCCCTTAAAAAAGGGGGTTAGGGGGATTGATATTTTTATTTTCGACAGTTCGACCAGCTATACCTGCAATGAATGGTTAAAGTCTCCATGGTGGATTTAAGGGGGAGCGGAAATTGAGGATTTAGAGGAAATCGGGGATTCATTTCCTCCATTTCCCAAATCCTCCGAATCCTCAATACGATCAAAATCAGAAAATCCCATGTCAGGGAATTGATCAGGTACTATTCCCCATGTTAAAAGATTAGTAGCTTGCTATATGTAACTTCCAGGTAAAAATAATTCACTGCCGTAATTCCCCCTTAAAAAAGGGGGCTAGGGGGATTGATATTTTTATTTTCGACAGTTCGACCAGCTATACCTGCAATGAATGGTTAAAGTCTCCATGGTGGTTTTAAGGGGGGGCGGAAATTGAGGATTTAGGGGAAATAGGGGATTCATTTCCTCCATTTCCCCAAAATCCTCAATTCGATCAAAATCAGAAAAGCCATTGTCGGGAATTGATCAGGTACTATTCCTTGGAGCTCATTGGTTTGTAGTTGTAGGCCTGGATCTTCTGTCTCTCTATCTAAATCTCCCTCTGCCGTAATTCCCCCTTAGCAAAATGCGCAGCATTCGGCGTAGCCAGCGGGGGCAGGGGGATTGATAGTCCCAGGGAAAAAGCACAGTATTCGGCGCAATCAAAGGTTTTATGGATTGAAATAGTTTTCTCCCGTCAGTTCGATCACCTAAACTTGCAAGGAAATGTGAGTGCGCCAACAATGGTTTTAAAGGGGGTGCGTAAATTGAGGATTTAGAGGAAATAGGGGATTCATTTCCTCCATTTCCTCAAAATCCTCCGAATCCTCAATATGATCAAAATGAGAAAAGCCCTTGTCGAGAATTGATCAGGTACTATTCCTTGGAGCTTATTGGTTTGTAGTTGTAGGCCTGGATCTTCTGTCTCTCTATATATAAATCTCCCTCTGCCGTAATTCCCCTTTAGCAAAAAGTGCAGCATTCGGCACAATCAAAGGTTTTAAGGATTGAAATAGTTTTTTTCGGCAGTTCTATCACCTAAACTCGCAAGGAAATGTGAGTGCCCCAACAATGGTTTTAAAGGGGGTGCGGAAATTGAGGATTTAGGGGAAATAGGGGATTCATTTCCTCTATTTCCCCAATTCCCCCTTAGAATAATGTGCAGCATTCGGTGTAGACAACGGGGTAGGGGAATTGATCGTCCATGGAAGAAACTCTGCATCTAGCTCAATCAAAGGGTGCCTGGGATGGAATGGGAGTTGCGGTTTAGTACTCTATTTTGCCCATTATATGATCTTATTTTCAATTAATTGTTCAAACATATCGTTGATTGATTCTGCCAATGGTCGGTAGGTAACCTCCAGTTCTTTTTTACTTTTACTGTTATCACCTATCCAGGGATACCCAATGTTCTTCGAAACGAATTTACGTGTCATGGCCTCATTGGTCATGGGGGCTACCAGCCATAGTAACCACTTTGGTAATTCTTTTCTTGGAATAGGGTACTTATCCCCATACTTTGGTAAAAGTGTTTTCGCTATACCCAGGAAGGTTGTATTGTGTCCGGAAGTAATATGACGACCTTTGGCACTAACAACAAAGCCAGCCTGGTAATGTGCAACAGCAAGGTCACGAACATCAACAATGCCCCAACCCATCATTGGAACGCCGGCCTTTAAGGTTCCGTTTCCCAATTGTTTGATAATATTGAAGCTCTCAGAGGTTACGGCATTGGGATTAATGGCTGGGCCCATGACCAGGGAAGGGTTAATTACTACCAGATCCCAGTGCGATTGCTGTTTACTGATTTTCCAGGCTTCCTGCTCCGCAAGGGTTTTTGAGTAGGAGTAGGCCCCATGTTTCAGGGAGGAGCTGGTATTCCAGATATCTTCAGTAAATACCCCATTGGGTGTTTTTTTCAGATCAATGTTATCACCGTAAATTGCGGCACAGCTGCTGGTAAGCACAACTCTTTTTACTGATTCAGTACGACTGGCTTCTTCCAATACATTGCGTGTCCCTAGTTTAGCCGGATCAATCAATTCTTTCTGAGGGTCTTTCACCGATACGGTGAATGGGGAGGCGGTATGAAAAACCAATTCGCAATCCTGCATAGCCTCCTTGTAGGACCCCTTGGTTAGGAGATCGCTTTTGAAGAATTTTATAGATCCTTTTGAGTTTTCAGCCAGTTGACTTAGGAACTTAAGTTTTTCCTTGTTGTTTGGATTCCTTACGGTTGCATGTACCGTTAGCCCTTCGTCCAATAGTTTCTTTACCAGCCATCCGGCCACATAACCTGTGGCCCCTGTAACCATTACCGGTTTTGTTTTATCAATTTGAGTCATATCTATATCTGATTTCTATTCCAATCCCATTTGTGCTTTAATTCCACTTATAAAAGTTGTGTCGTCCAGCTTTTTGCGATTGGTTATAATTTCTACTGCATCATCGCCTGCCTCGTAACGTAACTGGTCTGTTCCGTCTGTTGCTGCGGTGTAAATTACCTTTGCGACAACTTCAGGTTCCGATCCCTGCATTTTACCTCCCAAGGTAGTCATGAGTTTTCCGACAATTCCCTGGTATTCTGTCATGTTTTCATCATTGTTAAAATCAAAAGAGCGGCCTCCAAAGTCGGTGTTGATAATACCTGGTTCCACAATTTTCATCTTGACCCCAATCTCAGCCAGCTCATAGCTTAAGGCTTCCGAAAGGCCTTCAACTGCAAATTTGGTCCCATGGTACAGAGTTCCAAGGGGAAAAGTCATTTTTCCACCAATGGATGAGATATTAATAACAATCCCCTCTCTGTTTTGCCTGAAATGGGGTAATACAGCCTTGGTTACATCCAGTAATCCAATGACATTGGTATTGAACTGGCGAAGAATTTTTTCACGTGGTGTTGCCTCCAAAGGACCGTAGGAACCGTAACCAGCATTGTTTAACAAGACATCAATCTTACCGAATCGTTCCAACCCAGCTTTGATGGCATTGTCGATGGAATCAAGGTTCAAAACGTCCAGTCTGGTAACCAATACGTTTTCCATTTTAGAGAGCTCTTCTTCCTTTTCGGGAGCGCGCATGGTTGCAATAACATTCCATCCTTTGGAATGAAACCACTTAGCTGTTGTTCGACCTATTCCTGTGCTGGATCCTGTGATTAAAATTGTTTTGTTCATAATGGCTTCGTTCTAAGTTTATAAAAATCTTGTTTCTCTGCGTTTTGTTTTCTATAACAAATGTAGGGCAGAATCCAGCGAGCGACTTGGCAGAAAATTTCTTTTTGCTTGTCAAAAAATGTCATAGCCAGGTAAGCGACAAAAAAACCGATACTACTAAAGCAATATCGGATCGATGAATTCAAACAGGTGTTACGTCAGGTTTAAATTTTTAATTTCAGATGGATTTTGACCAAAATAGCTTTTGAAGGATTTGCTGAAATGAGCCAGGTCTTCAAACCCTACCTCAAGATATACATCGGAAGCAGTCTTTGGTGTATGCATTAGTAGCTTTTTGGCTAGTTCCAAACGTTTTTGCCTGATCCATTTATGGGGTGAAATTTTAAATGTTTTTCTGAATTCACGATTGAATGTGGAAAGACTCCTGCCTGACATTTCTGCCAAACGGTTTAATGGTATGTTGTATGTAAAATTGTTTTCTACAAACAGAACCAAATCGGCCCGAGCTGGTTCTGAAAACTCATTGAAGACATGTATCAATTCGGGCCTGATAGTAGTAATGGCATGAATTGCTTCCATGGTTTTCATGCGTATCAGATTTCGGTCAATTTGCGCCATTCCTGATACGTACGTGATGATGGAATCCATTAAGCCTTTAAGTAGAGGGGTTTGTGGTAGCTTTACCATGGGTACAGTGCATGGCAAATAGTCATTGGGTAAAGTGAAATTACTGATTACCTCTTTAATGAATTTGTCATCCAGAACGAATATATGATCACGGAATCCATTTTGACTATCTTCCCATGTTTTAAAGTAGGTGCCGTAGGAATATTTTCGAACCAGGGCAAATTCACCTTCCTGAATATAGTAGATTTCGTTATCAACATTTAATCGAATCTTTCCTTGCTCAACATATATGAGCATGTTGGCAGGATAATAGATAGGGTGTTCCATTGGAGTGTCTGTTTCGACAGTAGCAGCGACAGTAATACCATCACATTCTATTATTTTCGATTTGCATTTTTCCATTGTGTAGTAGTTTTATATCAATATACAAAGGTATCGGGCAATTGGAATTATTGCTTGTCAAAAACTTTCAAGTTGTTTGTCAAAAAAAGACATCTATTGAATGGCTTTGTCGAAAAAAGGCAGATTAAACTGAATCTTAACTGGAAAAAATATTTTCGTTATTGAACATTTGAATACACTTTATTCGCGGTTTCAGCATGAGCGATATTGTGTTTCGTTGATTCGCCCATTGGCAGAAGGAAGAATTGGTAGAGGCCCTATAACAGAAATGCTTTTAAAATTTTTCAGGGGAGGATTTTTAACGGTTTTATTCCCTACATCTAACTCGTTAGGCCTACTCCAATGATTGCTATCAAGATTGTTTTTTTGTATTTTTAGTATAGGATGTTGTTGATTCACTTTGGCTTATATTGTATGTCCTAATGTTGTGTTTTCAACTCTGGAAGTCGATCCCAAATTTTACTGTCATGAAACTGAAAGCATTTTGTTACTTCTTCGTATTTTTCTATCTCCTTGTTTCGATTCCTTTCAATACGAATGCACAGACAGCTATAGATACAGCAAAAGTATTTGTAGTAGGAACAAAAGAAGCTCCGCCCTTTTCTTTTAAAGACAAGCATGGCCAATGGACTGGTATCAGTATTGAGTTGTGGGAAGGGATTGCAGAAGAAATGGGCCTGAAATATCAATACGAGGAACATACCGTAAAGGGCTTGTTGGATGGAGTGACCAACAATTCCCTTGATGCGGCTGTAAGTGCACTAACCCTGACAACAGAACGGGAGGAGGCGTTTGATTTTACACATCCCTTCTACAATACGGGGCTTGGAATTGCTGTACATACCAAAAAGGGAAGTGTTTGGAAGGCTGTTTTGAGGGAGTTTCTGTCAACCGAATTCCTTGAAATTATAGGCGTTTTGATCGGTACACTGATCCTGATCGGTTTTATTATCTGGTTGTTCGAAAGAAAAAAGAACAGGGAAGAATTTGGAGGGAATCGAAAGGAAGGCATTGGTTCCGGAATATGGTGGTCGGTGGTCACCATGACGGCTGTAGGCTACGGCGACAAAGTTCCCAAAACGTTCTGGGGACGTTTCTTTGCCACTATCTGGATGTTTACCGGGATCATTCTCATCTCTACTTTTATTGCAACCATTACCTCTATTCTTACCGTCTCTCAACTGGAGTATGCAATTGATGGGCCGGAAGATTTAAGAAAGCATACGGTGGGAACAATTCTGTATACAACCAGCGAAATTTATATGCAGGATAACCGTATTGTTTACATCCCTTATGATTCAGTAACGGATGGTTTGGAAGCCCTTAATACAGGAACAATCAATGCCCTTGTCTACGATGCCCCCTTGCTCCAATACTTTATCAACCGAGATTACAAAGGGAAAATTGAGGTGCTACCCAACACTTTTCTGCGTCAGGATTATGGTATTGCACTTCCCGAGGGTAGTGAAATTCGTGAACCTATCAACCGGATCCTGCTCAGACGAATCCACCAGGAGGAGTGGCAGGATCTGCTATACAAACACCTGGGGGGATTGGAATAATTTCAGATACTGTTTTTCGATTCTACAAAGCACGATTAAAGAGTGTCCACAGGCAGGGGATCAAAACAAAATGGGGGAGGACTGAGATACAAAAAGCAAAGGGTTCCAATACCATCCCTTCCATCCGATGTTGCTATTCAATACCAAGCAAATGGCGGTTGCCGATATGCACGTGAACCAATCCTGCCCTGTGCGCAGCATTTTCTGCTTCCCGTGCCTGTTTTGCCGAAGTACAGGGTAGATCGTTCATGTAGCAATGGGGGGCGAATCCCAGCAGGGAATAGGGGATGTTGGGATTGATGGATGCAATAAAGTCCGCAATTTTCCCTACCTGATCGGCTCCCACATAGCCTGGCACAAGTAGGGTACTTGCGATAACCAGAGGAGGATGTGCTTGCTCCTCAAACCGATTGGCGGCATGGGTAAAGTTTTCAAAGATGCTCTTCCCGGAAATTCCGGTTAAGGCCAGGTAGATTTCCTCGTCAAAGGCTTTTAGGTCAAATTTGATGCATCCACCGGTTTGCATGGAATAAGCCATCGCCTGATCCAGTAGTTTCGGATTCATCATCCCATTGGTTTCCCAGCAAATCCGAATGCCTTTGGCTGCCAGAATTTTGGCTGCAGCCAGGGCATGGGGCATTTGGGAGGCAGGATCTCCTCCGAAAAAACAAGCACAAAAAGTATTGGGACGAGCTGCAGAAGCAAGTTCCATTGCACTATAGGTTTGTGAGCTACCAACCGAAGTCTCCCGGAAGTGCCAGTTTTGGCAAAACAGACAGTTGGCGGTACAGCTTTTGTAAAAAACGGCCAGGTTTGTACATCCCGGGTGCTTGTACCCATCGCAAATCCAATCCGCCACACAATTGGTGGGTAAAGAATCATGATACCACTCCACGAGTCCTTTGGCGGGTGTTCCTGCCAATTGCAATAGTTTTCCTTTAGATGCCGTACGTAAGCCGCAGTAGCCCAATTCTCCTTCCCCGATTTGGCAAGCATTGCTGCATAAATTGCATTGAATCCCTTCCGGATTTTTAGGTGCTTTTGTAGGCAATTCATGAGCCATACGCGTCTTGCTGTGGATGCTTTCAAGATGAGATTTTACTACAGCAAAATGTTGGTGAAGACAATCGCTGCAAACACCTAAAATGTCAGAAATACAAGGTGTTTCCTTTTCACAAATCGAGCAAGTTCCCAAACGTGACATCACAGACTGAAGAAATTAGTTACATCAACTCTCTTTTCGTTGCTTTCTTTTATTGTAACGAAATTCGGATTTATAATGTTTATTATACCTCCGGATTTTTAGAACAGCAGTTCAATTGAAAATTATATGTAAATTAAAGTCATGGAAAAATAGAAACGCACACGGCGGAAATTTAGCTCCTCTTTCAAGGCCAAGGTTGCTATTGAAACTCTAAAAGAAAGAGAAATACTGACAGAGTTGTCCGAACGTTTCGAGCTTCACCCCAATCAGATCTCTTAGTGGAGACAGGAGTTTTTGAGAAATCCATCAGCATCTATGGAAAAAACGAATATGGGTAGAGTATCATTTAGGTGTTGAGAATGTGAGAAAGGTGATTTTTTTCATCTAACAAATCTATACTAAAAGGCGAATACTTAATTGATGATTTTACAGTAGGAAAAGATCAAGAAAAATTTGAAGGGAAACTCATGAACTATGGATTAGGTTAGTATGCGAATAAGGATTTAGTCTTTAAATTAATATCAGAATTTGGTTAAGAGTAAGCCATGTTTTAGCTATGAAAAACCCTTGTACAACCACTTGAACTCTTCTATACTTAAATTTAAAAAATTGTTCTGTTCCTCATTACATAGAAGAATTGAAGGGATAAGTGTTTTATTAGCAGTGTAACTACAAAATTTATATCAAAAGTGAAAGACCAACTGCAGATAAAAAGTGTCGATCTTACTACTAGGATATGAACGTACATCAGCATATAGTGGAGAGAAACTTAAATAAAAAAATCTGGTATCATTCTATGTTTATTCAACACTCCGAATGATACCAGATTTTTTATTGTACTGTAGTTTTTTTAGGTTGACGAAGCAATCTATTTTTTTATAGGAGTATACTATAAACTTGTTTTCAATTTTTAATACAGCGAACACTATATCCAAAACTCTTATGTTGTACCATAGAAACTACTGGTGTATAATGTTCATATTTCAAAAAAATATATTCGCCTCCTATAGTGCCATAATAAGGCCTTACTCTCTCTCCGCTAGTCCACCAATAAGCAGAATACTTCTTATATTCGCCTGTAGGTCCGGTCATGAAGGGACCACTATTAACACGAGAACCACCAGGAAGCGCAGAAAAACCGCTACGGTTATTCGTTTCTTGGTCGTACCCTACTGTTCCGATTTCTTCACTTGGTTGCCATCCATAAGTAGCAGATATTGACTTACCAACCTTACTATCTTCAACAGAACCATCATAGTTATATCCATTGCTAACTAAGTGGTCCACCAAAACCTGCCACTCTTGAGTTGTTGGTAAGTGCCAACCCTCTGGACAGGCTGCCTTGGCTGCTTCCCACTGGTATAATATACCATATTTACTGCCATTCGATTTGTCGTTATCATAATAGCACCAGCCATCGTAAGTTCTGTTAATTTTCCATAGAGAATCTTTAGTAATATGCTTACCAGGTATCTCGTAGGCAAGGTTCTCAGCAAACCATGTTTGGTTACCTATGGTAACTGTTTGGTAGGTTTTGCCATCTCGACTATCGGTAAATGAGCCTTTAATTATTGGGGTATCACCATCACTTACCGTTACTGTTTTTGTGGAAGTTCCAAATGCCTCAGAGGCATCTTTTACTTCTAGGTTTACTGTGTAAGTATCTGCTATGTTATAGACATGTGTTACTGTTTTTGTGGGACTCCAGTCGGTGTCAAACGTCCCATCGCTATCAAAATCCCAACGTACCATTAAATCGGTTACAGGTGTTTCGTTATCGTAGGAACCTGATGCATCAAACATAAAGACAGTGTTTGTATTGCCTGTTTCAGGAGAAATAGTGAAATTCGGAACCGGTGGAGTATTGGTTGTTGCAGTTGCTGTTGCATTAATAATTATTTCTCCTTTTTTATTTCCATTTTCTTTTAAATAGGCATTCAAAATTTGCGATTCATTCTTACTGTCAAGAGTCCAGTTTGTACTTGCCAAACCATTATTCGTCCATTTCAATCCTGAAGGAGAACAGTTTCCATTTTTAGTTTCGAAATATACTGGCACAGGTAACCATGTTATTTGTGTGGAATCGCTGCCATACACACCTATTGTAACAGGCAAGGGCAATGATTGACCCATTGGACCTGTCTGTTCATTACCTTTCTCTACTTTAAGATAAGCAGGCGCATGATAAATATTCTTCTTAACCTCAACAATTACGTTGGACCATACTTTCCATGTTGCCGGATCGATATGGAAAGCAGAAAGATTTAATGAGGATGTTCCTCTCAACCCTCCATCAGCAGATAGTTTCCAATTCAATGCTCCAGGAGTATTCGTCCCCACAATTGGATTAACTGAAGCCGTTGCTTCAATAAAAGCTTCTAAAGATATTTCTGGTCCTAAAATGCCCAATGCATAAATCTCTGTTTCCAATACCAAACTTATACCTGTTGTCAGCTCTACTTTTGATTTCAGTGTTAAACTATCAATTCTATTGCTCTTAAATTCGCTATACCATACCGGATCAGGCAAATCTCTTCCCAGGTTTACACCTACAACTAAATCACGTTCATCTTTTGAGGATACTGTTAAATCAGCTACGCCTAAAGCCTCAAAATCAATTTCAAAAGATACTTCAACCTGTGATGAAACAGGAACAGTAGGTACCGTAAATGTCCCCAGTGGCACCTCTTTTTTCTTTGTAAATTTTTTCTTCATGTGGATATTGAAAGTCAATTCATTGTCAACATCTGTATAGACATTTGCTTTCAACTGTTTCATGTTTCCCAGATAATAGTCTTTATCTTTATAAAGTGCCATTACTGCATCGGGTACAACCGCAGCTTCCAACCATCCCAATATTTTACTATATTTTTGAGACCCGTTTTGGACAAGTTCTGGTTCGTACTCCATAAAAAAATCAAACGAGGGATGTACTGACATTGAGCCTCCAATACTAATATATGAGTCATCTTTAGACCACAGTTTCCCTTCTATATCTGCCATAAAGAGTTTTTCGGTACTTGAGCTGAAACCTACAGATAGATCACTTGTTGCTGCTTGAAATTTGACGGAGATATCATTCAAAGGTTTGGGAGAAACGTCTGTTAGCTTGTTCGCAATTGTTGTGTTACTTTTAGAACGGTTTTCAGGAGTTGCAAATCGTAGTTTATTATGTTCTCCATTAAAGTACATGTCCAGTGTTGCCTGTATGCCTTTAATAGTTAGAGAAATTGCACCTTTTGTACTTTTTACCCCTCCTGTTTGAGATACTTCGGAAACCAACATAGTCGTTCCTCCTTTATTTCCATTTGGTACATATATCACACTACCAGGCACCAACTGTTTAATTTCTTCAGACTGCCCTTCCAAAGAGACTTCATATATAGGGAATTTTTGTCCGCTATAGGTAATTGTATCAAGTGAAGTAATTTCAAGAACATCAGTTGTTGTAAGCGTTACAATATTTTGTTCTTTTACGAGTTTTATTCCTGTACCTTCAATTTTTTCAGATTTTTTTTCTTGCTCAACTGTCTCTTTATCACATTTTGTGAATATTAAGAATAAGCTCAATATACCCGTTAGTATCAGTAATTTTTTCATATATATTTATATTATCTTATAACACAGGTGATGATTTTTATTTCGTTTTTGCTTAACGGATTTTCAATGGATGCTATTTCATAAAAGTTATTCAATGTGTTTTTTTCGACAAAGAAGTAGTATACTGTTTCATTAAGTCCTTCGAATAGTACTTTACCAGCTGCATCGGTTTTCTTGCTTTGTATATTATTGCTTTTTTTTTCCCAGTCTTCTTTTGAGCTAAAAAGCGAAGTTGTTGCACCTTCTACTGGTTTCCCGGAAACATCGGTAACGGTTATTTCCAATTGTGGTTTTACATCTACGTCTACATACTCAGTTTTTGAACAACCGGTAATTATTGTTAGACTAATGCATAACAGTGTTATTGCCGCACAAATAGTTATTTTTATTTGTCTCATAATGTATTGGTTTTTATTTTCTTTATATCATTTTTAAGCTTGACTATATACTCACTAATAGACATGTTTGTTTTAAGTAGCTTTATAAGAGGTTCCTTCGATTCTAGCTATAAAAAACAAGCAATGAGCAAAACGATATAAAAATATTATTCAAATCACGAGTATAGTTACCAATTATAATTCAAATAAACAGTATAAAATTTATTTTTTTAAAATCAGAATGTCAGATGATTTTTTAAAAGAGCAGTACTATAATAGACTATGGTCTTATTAATAGGTGTTTAGTGTTCTTAAGATTTGAGCCATAATAGAGCAAATTAAAATAGATTTCCCACTTCTTGTATATTTAGAAAACAATAAAATAGGAACATATAAAAATAATAACCTTATCTTAAAGAATTCAACCAGCTATTTTGCTTAATAAAACTTGTTCTAATTGGTAGAAGAATAATTTATATACTTTTTAAAATTCTTCGCTAGTTCAAAGATTTCTTTGTAAACTTCATCACGATCTACGGGAGGGTAGTCATTTTCGGCAAGATCTACCAATTTGTATTCAGAATAGTTGAAGTCGTATAATAGTACCTCAGAATTTTTGGAACAGCAGTTCAATTGAAAATTATATGTAAATTAAAGTCATGGAAAAATTGAAACGCACACGGCGGTAATTTAGCTCCTCTTTCAAGGTCGTACCCAGTGTGAGTATTTGGGTATTTCAAGAGCTTCCTGCTATTGTACTCGCAAAGGAGGATCCCCGGAGAATCAAAAGATAATGCAATATCAGGGGAGAAAAAGATTATAAAGAAGAAATACCATGCCAGTTGTTAACATTTGCAAATAAATAATTGATGAAACGGAGGAGAATTAAAGGATTTTGGCTCGCCTTCAGTTCGGCTTGATGGGGAAGTGTTCCGCAACAGGCAACTATTCATATCAATGCATTAATAGTAATTACAATTTAATCTTTTTATATATGCTTACAAAACGAGGTAACACTGTATAGTAATTAAACACCTTTGTTAAAAAATTTTACACAATTCTAAATGCTGTATTTGTGTAATGTGCTGATTTCCTGCTGTTAATGAAATTGGTATTGCAATTGAGAGCAGGTGAGTAATGATTTTTTTCAAAATTTGAATTTTACTTATGAGACATCTAGGCTATTTATACAGATTGTTTTTAAAAAACAGGTTTACAAATTTGTTGGGTATTTCGGGACTTAGTGTTGGTATAGCATTATCCGTATTGATGTTGTGTTGGACATATAACGAGTTAACTTATGATGAATTCAATCGGGATTATAAGAAAATCCATAGATTAATATTTGGAGGGGTTGCGAATGGTCAATATATTAAAGGAAGTGGCTTAAATCTACCGCTATTTAAGGCATGTCTTCAGAAGTTTCCTGAAATTGAATCTGGCACTATTGTTAATCCTGAATATTGGGGGGATGTAGAAGTGAAAGTAAACGACGAGTTGTTTTTCGTATCTCACGCATCATTTGTTGATTCCAACTTCTTTGATTTTTTTGATTATTCTCTGATTAACGGAACAACACATACTGTTCTTGATGCACCGGATAAGATAGTAATAACCGAGAAGTTGGCAATTCAATTATTCAATAATAGTAATCCTATTGGTGAGTCATTAAGTTTCTTTGGTCAAAATTGGCAAGTTGGTGGCGTAATGGATGCAATGCCAGCAAATTCGCATTTACATTCTGATATGCTTATTCCTTATCGAGGACTTGATTGGTTTGATAAGGATTCTGATTTTATTCTGTATTTTAAAATTTCTGAAACATCAGATGTCGATTTACTGGCTGAAAAAATTGGATCACTTCGTACAGGTGGTAGGTATGAGGAATTAGGTATTGATTATGAGTTGCAGTCACTTAAAGAGGTTCGATTTAGCACGGATATTACTTCGGATTTCATAACAAGGAAAATTGAGAAACACACAGTATTGATTGTGGCCGTATTGTCTGTTCTAATTTTGATTCTGGCTTGTGTAAACTTTGTTAACCTTTTTATTTCAACGATGTTTGTACGGGCAAAATCAATTTACTTACGAAAAATTCACGGGGCCAACCGAGTCGCTATTGCTTTGGAAATTATTGCAGAAATAATGGGTTACGTGATACTTTCAGTTGTAATAGGAATAATCATTTTGGTTATTATGCTGCCCTATTTTAATGAACTATCCTCTTCTGAATTAGTCATCAATTTCTTGTCACCCTCATTCTATCTGTTAATAATTGCATTAATACTGGTTGTGACTCTGTTTGCCGGAGTGTTTCCTGCTGTTTTAATAACCAGAATTAAATCAATAAATATTTTGAAAGGACGTACTGTTGCTCCCAGAATATCAGGATTTCAGCGTTCTTTAGTGATTCTACAGTTTACGGCATCAATATTCCTGTTAATAAGTGTTGTTTTTGTTCAGAAACAGCTTAATTATTCAATGAATATTGATTTAGGCTATCGGATATCTAACATTATCTACTTCCATCCCTATGGTAAATTTTCTTCAGGATACGAGGCTATAAAGGAAGAACTGATGCGACATCCCTTAATTGTTGATGTTACAGTAAGGGAACGAGAACCTTTTTGTGCTGGCGAAATGTTCGAGATACAGACAGATAGGACAGATAATTCAATTGGTGCTCAACTTTGTTTTGTAAAGGAAAATTATTTCGATTTCATGAATATAAGTATTGAAGAGGGGAGTGATTTGAGTGCTTATAACGAATCTTCAAATATGATTTTAATTAGTCGATCCCTAAAGAATTTGCTTGAGATGAAGCAGTATGATCAGACAATAAAAATGGCTGATGAGTGTTTAAATGTTAAAGGCGTTGTTGCTGATATTAAGAGTTCCAGTTATCATGTAACAGAACCTCAGGTATATAAAACCATAGATGAGGTTAGGGGATCCCATACAATGTTGATTAAAACAACCAATGATATTGAAGGAGCATTAGAGTACACAGGGAAGATATGGAAAAAAATTAATCCCCAAAGACCTTTTGAGTATCATTTTCTTGATCAGACATACGAAGAACTATATAACAGTGAAAAACGCATTAAATCGATTATACGGTTTGGAGTACTCGTTGCTTTATTTATTACAATGTTAGGCCTTTTTGCAATAGTGAAATATACCATGGAGCTACGGTATAAAGAAGTAGGGATACGGAAAATAAATGGAGCAAAAGTTTATGAATTAATGTTTTTGCTCAATTGCAGATTTGTAAATTGGATTGCTATTGCTTTTATTATAGCTTGTCCTATTGCTTATTATGCAATAAATAACTGGTTGGAAAATTTTGCTTATAAAACAAGTATGAATTGGTGGTTATTTATTCTGCCAGGTTTGGGCGTCTTGGTGTTAGCTCTTGTAACTATGAATTGGCAAATATTCGTTGCTGCAAGGAGAAATCCTATCGAGACGTTAAATGATGAGTGATTTTAAATCCTCTTTATTTGTTAGTACTTTAGTAAGTCTCAGATGCCCGGAATAATTCAACCTAAAAATAAGGATTTTTGGTCCCAACATTCGAGGGTAATGTTATCCTTATGGGATAGATCCAAATATTAAAATATCACTAACCTAGTCTTCTGTTATTATGAATATTATTACGTTGAAGTATAAAGTACCCATTTTCTTGTTTTTAGTGTTTTTTGTTTTCAGTTGTAAGCAATCGGAAAATACATCAAATGTTATAAGGGTTAGTCCTTCCCAGAAAAAAGAAATAAAATTATCTTCCATTGTAAAGAAATACAGATTAATAAAATTGGATAGTGTGGGACCTGTAATAGGGGCTGTTCGAAAGATGAAAAAAACGACAAAAGGTTTTTGTCTTTTAACGGAAAGAACATTAGTGTTTTATGATAATAATGGAAAATTTATAAAAACATTTGATAGACAAGGGCGTGGTCCGGAAGAGTATTTGAATATTCAGGATTACATCATTAAGGAGGATGAAATTTTAGTCTTAGATAGTAAGAATAGAGCGATTAAATTTTATGACGGAGAATTTAATTTCAAGAGAGAATGGAATATTAATTCATTTGGTTTAGCTATAGAGAATAACAAAAATTCAAGTTTTTCAGTTTATAGAGGAAACGATCTCGGAAGTGATATTTCTACTAAATTAAACATATACGAAGTAAACGAGAAGAAACCTATCAAAACCTATTTTGAAATTAACCCCAAGCATGCAAAATATCTCAATTTTATAGAAAGAAATAATTTTTATGAATTTTCAGATACCTTAATTTTCTCTCATGTTTGTAATAATAGCATCTATAACATTACTGAAGATGGTGTGGAAGTCAGATACAAAGTTGATTTTGGTGATAGTAATAGCTTTAATACATTATTGAATAGGGATTTCATGAATGTAATGAAATTCCTTGAATATTGTAAAAAGAATCCAATAGCACTTTTTTGGAATGGATTTACTGAAACATCTAATAAAATAACCTTTTGCTATAAACAATTGGATAGATTCTATCATGTGATTTACTCAAAAAATGAACACAAATCACTTGTTGTTTCTGCATACATTGATGATCTGTTTTTTCGGGAAGGTAAGGTTAAAGCAACTTTGGAAAACTATCCAATTTTAGCGGATAATGGAAGGATGTATATTCTTTTGGAACCGCTCAAACTTCTCCAAAGAATGAAAAAACTTACCCCTGAAATGAATACTTCATTCGCAAAAATTGTTTCCGAATTATCTTATTCCGATAACCCTTTACTGCTGGAAATCGAGCTGTTATAAAAAATTACATATTATTTAATTCTGGCTATTATTTGAGTACTCATTTCTATTTACCTTATTCTTGGAATCAAGAAACTAAATGTTCAAATAGATTTTCGTTAGGATCAAATTGAAATTAAGTACAGAATTTAATGATCCGAAATAGAATTCCAAAAAAGTAAAAGGGCTGCCGATACATCCTCGACAACCCTTTTGGGATTAAAGCATAGTCTGATATCGCTTTATAAGCCCGTTATCAGGGCTTCCAGAGCCCCCATTTTTTGTCTGAATTTGCTGTTGGTTTTAGCTGTCAATCGTTTTTTCCGCATCACATGGTCTTTGGCCGAAATGGTTTCGAAGCGGTGGGTCGCTACAAATACCAATATGACCAAACCTGCAATAACCGTATAGCCGTAAATCTGTTTCGCAGCCAGCAGGGTAGCCTGTGTTAAAACACCCTTGTACAAGCCAAGGGGACTTCGGCCGGTCCAGGCAAAACTTTCCGTTAGATCCATTTCTCCCGCCAGATCCGATAGGTTTTGCAGCTGTAACTTGTAGAAAGCCCAGCTTAAGATGGCCATAAACACTGCAACACCGATAAAAGAACGGGTGGTCATGTATAGGGTACCGGGAGAATAGCCTTTGTTGCCTGTCAAACCTCTATAGTTATAAACGCCTATTGCAGCATATAGAATGACGATTCCTCCCCCTTTTAAGATCATCGGCAGGACAAAATACCAGATATCCACAATTGAGTTGAACAGAAAATAGTAGATAAGATTGGAGAGGATTAATGCGCAAAAACCCGTAAGGATCAGTATTTTTAGTTTTCTTCCATTTTTAAACCATTTGAACGAAAATACACCCCCAATAATGATTCCCGGGATAATGCAGGAGTAGATTAAAGCATAAATTTTTGAGCTGTATCCAAGAATGTTTTTTAAGAAAATAGCTTGTATCAATCCACAAGCCAGAAACAAGCCGAGTCCGGAGGACATCAAAATGGAAGCATATACATTTTTTCGTTTCAATTCCCGAAGCTCCAGATAGGGGCGTTTTAAAACGGACTGATTGTATAGGAAAATCGAGCTCTGAACCAATATCAATACGGATAAATGAACAATTATTGGTGAACTGAACCAGCCGTGGAATTGCGCCATGCACAAAACATAGTTTAACACCATCAGGATAACAATAAACTGCAAAAGGCTAATCCAATGGAACTGATACAAAGGATGTTTTTTTACAGCCCTTTTGTTGTGCATGAAAACGGTCATGATCAGTGCCTCTGCCAGGAAAACCACAACCATGATCCCATATACATTCTCCCAGTTAAATGTTTCAGCAATCTCCACAAAGAAATAGGAACAAATCATGGAGATCACCATCACCACAGGATATATTATTGGATAAGCATCTTCCCGCCTGAGTTGTGGAGAAATCAGAAAGACCAGAGGGAGTAAAAACTCAATCAGGGCCAGGTATTTTGCGATGCCGATAAACAACGAAGACAATACAAATAGTCCCGGACTATCGGTGGAGCCACAAACAGCACTAAGCAATGCCAGTAGTAATAAACTGCCGATTACCAGCTCTTTGCTTCGGAAGAACATTTTAAGGCGCATGCCCATAGCATAAATGGCGTACATACCGATGGATACGGCAAAATAGGCCATTAGGAAGTGCGAGGACATGCCTTGTGTCCCCGCAACCATAAAAGTAATGTTCCTGGTGTACACCCCATTGACAACCAGTATGGGGATAAGCCCAAGCACTACCAGTAACAATTGCACCGGTTTGGGGACCCACTCGTGAAACAGACCCTTGTTATTCTTTGCCATCTCCTAGTGTATTACTGAAACTATCACATTCATCCCTGCTCTTAATAACTCGCAGTCTGGCGCAGAGTTCAATCCACTTAACTCAATGCGGGCAGGAAAACGCTGCTGTACCTTCACAAAATTGCCGGTTGAATTATCAACCGGGATTGCAGAGTATCTCGATCCACTGGCCCCCGATATAGCGGTAATTGTCCCTTCGAACTCTTTATCGTCTAATGCATCAACAGTAAGCTTTACCTTTTGGCCAATTTCAATGTATTGCATCTGCCGCTCCTTAAAGTTGGCCACCACCCAGATTTCGTTGTCTTTTACAATCGAAAGAAGTTGCTGCCCGGGCTGGATCAATTGCCCGTTTTGTAGCTTTTTTCGGCCTGCAGTACAGTCGTAAGGGGCAACAACGGTACAATACCCTACATTTAACCGGGCCATATCCAGTGCTGCCAAAGCACTTTTCACTTGTGCCTGATTTATTTTTAAGCGGGTCTGGGCTTCTTTTATGGCCAATCGGGTACTTTCTTCCTGTTCCTGCATCGCCTTTATTTTTAATTTCAGCGACTGATATTTACTTTCGATATCTTCCAATTGCGCCTTGGTCACCACGTTCTCTCGATAAAGGTTTTGATACCGGATGTAATTTTTCTCTACATTGCTTAGGGTGGATTGATTGGCCTCAATATTTGCCTTGCTTACATCAATGCTGTTTTTTAAGGTAACAATCCCCGACTGGGCCACTTCCTGGGCGGCAACAGCATTTAAATAGGCTGCTTCGGCTTGTGCCAGGTGAATTTGGTACTCCCTGTCATCGATCACCACAAGCGTATCGCCCTTTCTTACTTTTTGGTGTTCATTAAAACGAATGTCCTTGATGTACCCCTGTACTTTTGAATTGATCGGATTGATGAATTCTTCCACCTGGGCATCGTTGGTATAACCTTTTTCATTTAAATGAAAGTATTCTCTTACACTCCATAGCAGAAGTAAGGCTATTGTAAAAAACAGGAATAAATTGGCCGCAATGATGCGTCTTTTGCTTATGGATTTCTTCTTTTTATTGGTTTTATTTTGCTTCATAGTGTTTAATTTTTTGAATCTACAGCAGTCCGGTCGTCTTTAGTAGTTTGTAGTAAGCGAATAGGATATTGATCTCGGCATTTGAAAATTGCAATTCGGCAGCGAGTTTGGAATTGCTTGCATGAAGCAGGTCAAGAAGCGGAGCCAATTGATGATCGTATTTTTTTTCGATCATTCGGTAGTTTTCATTGGCCAGTATTTTATTCTCCTCAAAAGATTGCAGCTGCTGAATGCTTTCGTTGTACTTGATGAATGCTGAGTTGACTTCTACAGTAACACTTTCCTCTTTGGCCCTTACTGCTTCCTGCGATTGGATCAACCGGAGCCGGCTCAACTCTTTCTTTCGGTTGACTTTATAAACGGAAGAGATATCGAACGAAACAGCAGCACCTACCTGCCAACTGTTGGAATATTGATCCAATACGGGGGTTGAGCTGGTCAAAGGTCGTTGGAGATTGTTGGCCGCAAAAAGGCTGAAGGAAGGCGAAAGTTCCGATTTGGTAATGCTCAGGCCTTTTTCAGCGATTTGTACCTTCTTTTTCGATAGTAACAATTCCTGGTTGTTATCTCCGGCATCGTTCAGGTAAGCATTCAAATGTTTAAGCTCCGATTTGTTTTGCAGGATCGTCGTATCCGGAACAATTGTTACCGACTGCTCCAATCCAGTAGCAGTGGTTAATTGGTGGTTCAAAATTCGGATACTGTTTTCCACTTGTTCACGGGCAATCTGCAGGTCAGCAAGCATCAAGCGGGTGCGAATAATATCGTCTCGTGTCACCAGGTCCTGTTTGTGCATGGCCTCGGTATTTTTCAGCCTCACCTTCGCCAGCTCAATGTTTTTTGTATAGACCTGTTGCTGGTTGTACAAGCTGAACAGATCCAGGTAGATCCCGGTCACCAGCAGTTTGATTTCCTGTACTGCGGCTTCTTTTTGAAGTTGCGACAGCTGGTATTGCAGGTCAGCCAGCTGGATGGTTTTGCGGACGGTATACCCCTTAAATAGGAGTTGCTGTGCCTGAAGGGTGAAGGAATTTCCGAAATGGGGCATCGCTACCGTAGTAGTATTGGAAAAATCCTTGTCGAGAATGTTGACATCCCCCAAATAGGCCACATTCAAACTGGTATTCACCGTAGGAAGCTGATTCAGCTTGCTGACTTGGATTTGCTGTGCAGCGACCTGTACACCGGCTTCTTCAACTTTTAGTACCTGGTTATTCTCAAGAGCAAGTTCCCAAATCTTTTCCAATTGAAGAACCTGCTGATGGCTGTCTTGTGCCTGTAAAGCAAAACAGCTACCATAAAGCAGTAGAGCGGTAGTGCCATACCGCTTTATCCATTTTCTTGTTCGCATATTATAAGATTGTCTGAAGCCAGCAATGCTTACAATTTGCCTCGTCTCTCCGCGACCCACTGTAGAAATGCTTTAGGGCTTCAATAGTTCGGCTGCAAAGATGCGATACGGAAGAAAGGATGAGAATAGACCCGCTACGGAATCGGATGTCTGAATTACGGATTTTTTTCGGAATGATATTTCAAAAAGGCGGAAGGGCTCATGTTGGTATGTCGTTTAAAGAACTTACTAAAGGAGAACTGGTCACTAAAATTCAATTGTTCGGCAATGGCCGCGATGTTCAGTTTCCTTTCGGCCAGTAAAAGCCGGGCTTCATCAATGAGGCTGATGTTAATCAGCTCTTTGGCCGTTTTTTTCGTTACTTTTTTGACCGTTTCCGAAAGATGTTTGGACGACACACTCAAACGCTCGGCATAAAAGGAAAGGGAGCGTTGTTCCCGAAAATGCAGGCCTACTAGCTTCATATAATCCAGGGTGAGCTTCTTACTTCTGCTCTCCGTGGAACTTTTGATGGAGGCCAGCTCTTCAATGCCATCCAGAAGCAGGTAGAGAACCGAAGCCACCAGGTTGTGCCTGAAATTGTAATCCAGAACGGGATTCCGTAAACTGCTGCCGTATTTTAAAATGGAAAGCAGCTGCCAGTAGTACTCAAACTTTTCCGTAGAGAGTGCAATGTGCAAATAGGGCGACATTCTCAGTTTTTGAAGTACATCCAGCCGGTTGAGTCGAAGGGGAGTAGTCAATTGAAAATCTTTATCCAACCCCAAGAGCAAAACCTCTGTGTCCTCTTCTATGGGCTCAAATTCATAAATTTCCCTGCGGGAGATCAGCAAGCCCTCGAATTGGCCAACCACATGGTCCCTTAGTTTGTAGTGCACCCGGATGGCCCCTTTCCGAACCAACAGGAACCCACTATTGACAGGACGGAAAGGATGTCCGAATTTGAGCAAACGGATTACCTCAGATGTACTGAAAACCTGAATGCTTATGTTTGTGCCGTTATTCCCTTGCATGAATTGTAAACTTTATACTTCGTAGTAACCCTTAAATCCATTCCGATTTTCCGGACTATGTACCGAAGGAATTAAACCGCTGTAAAGATAGAAGAAGTACAATTTCAATTGAAAGTATTTTTTGGAAAAAAGTAGGATGAAAATTCGGCAAATTATGATCGATATGCAATGTCAGGGATTTATGTGTTTGAATAAGATTTCGACTATATCGTTGTTGGGTCTGCTCATTAGTTTCAATACCCGTTACGCAAACAGAAAGTTTGTAGAAATATCCTAAGGCTTGCTAATTGTCCCATTGTTATGGTTTTATGAATTATCTGAATTTTGGAATCTTGAAATTAATTGTGATTTCCGAAATCCGAACTCCTCTAAACCTGTTCTGCTCTGTCTTTTTGCAATTAATATTTTTCTTTGTTGTACATGCAATAGAGAAGAAGATAAATTTAATTATGGCCATCCGTATTGGAACAATACAATTTGTTCGAATGACGAGAGTCTAACACTAAATAGATATGCAAATGAAGCAACAAAGATTAAGTGTATTCCTGCTGATCACTATCCTTTTTTTAGGGACTGGAAATGTTTATGCACAGAAGAGAGCTGTAAAGCAAATAAAACTTGATAATGGACTGACAATTATATTAAATGAGGATCATAGCAAAACAGAAGTATTTGGTATGGTTGTAGTAAATGCTGGGGCAAAAGATGATCCCAAAGATGCAACAGGTATGGCTCACTACCAGGAGCACATGTTGTTTAAAGGAACCACTGAATTGGGGACCAGCAACTGGGAGAAGGAAAGACCGCACATCAATCGTATTGTTGAATTATACGATGAGTTGGGTAAAACCAAAGAGGACAGCCTTCGCTTAATAATCCAGAAGAAGATCAATAAGGAGTCAATTGAGGCAGGAAAATACACCATTTTGAATGAATTGAGTACATTGATTGACAAAATGGGTGGTTCCAACCTGAATGCCGGCACCGGGATGGATCAAACGGTTTATTACAACTCTTTTCCGCCCAATCAGATTGATCGATGGATCGATTTGTACAGTCATCGGTTTATTAATCCTGTTTTTCGTGCATTTCAGTCGGAGTTGGAGACCGTTTACGAAGAAAAAAACATGTATCAGGATAACTTTATAACTGCATTGCTTGATGGATTTAATCGGAACTTTTACAAGAAACATCCTTACGGCCAGCAAACCATTATTGGTGAAACCGAGCATTTGAAAAATCCATCTCTTTCCAAGATGTATAAGTTTTTCCATACCTATTATGTCCCCAATAATATGGCGGTAGTATTGATTGGGGATTTCGACTCGGAAACTGTTCTTCCACTTTTAAAGGAGAAATTCGGACAATGGAAAAGTAAGGAATTGCCACAACAGCAAAAGTATGTGGAACAAGAATTCAATGGGAGAGAAGAGGTGGTTGGAAAATACAGTCCCATTAAAATGGCTCTGCTGGGTTTTAGAACGGTGCCAACGGGGCATCCTGATGAACTGGCATTGGGCGTTTTTAATAATTTAATCTACAATGAAAAAGGGACTGGAGTACTGAACAAACTTACACAGAATGGGGAAGTAATGGCAGTAGAAGCGATTGAAATGCACAATCAGGACTACGGTGCCAACATATTCATGGTGGTACCAAAGTTGATAGGGCAAAAGCTTCGTACTGCTGAAAATTTGGTCTTGAATGCTATGCGGGAAGTACGTGATGGACAGATTGACGACAAGATTTTGGAGCAAAGCAAGAAGGAAATGTATGTGAATTATCAACTCGGATTGGAGGACTTTGAAACTCTGGGGTATTCTCTGTCCAGTTATTTTATGCAGGGCAAAGATGTTAATGCTCTCTATGATCAGCCGGAAAGAATCAATGCCCTCGATAAAGCGGAGGTATTGCGCGTTGCACAAAAATACTACGGAGACAATTATTTGGCTTTCTATTCCAAAATGGGATCTCCCGATAAGGAAAAGTTATCCAAACCCAATTACGATCCGGTAACTACTGATAAAAAGGGAGTGTCCAGATTTGCCAAAGCATTCGGAAATATACCTGAAAAGGCATGTGAGATGAAATATGTGGATTTCAAAAAGGACGTTCAGAAACTGAAGATAGCCAATGGGGTTCAACTCTATTCGGTTAATAATCCAAAGAATGATATCTATACGGCGGATATTGTTTTCCATGTTGGAAGCTTGAAAATCAAGGAGGCAGAATATATTGCCAATTTGTTTAACACTGCAGGAAGTAAAGATTTGACCAGGGATCAATTACAGGATGCATTTGCTCAGATTGGATCCTCCTATTCCTGTTCGGCTGATGCAAAAAAGCTGGTTATTAGTTTGTCTGGTATGGAGAAGGATGTGGATGAGGCTATGAGCTTAATCGGGAAATTGATTGCTGCACCTGTAGTGAGTGAGAAGGATGTGAATACCACAGCCAATAACTTGATGTCTGAGCGAAAAATTGAAAGAGAAGACCCGGCCAATGTTGCCTATGCTTTGCTTGGTTATGTGGCATACGGGGACAAATCGAAAACGAAGTACCGTATGGGTAAAAAGGAGATCAAACGATTTGGACCATCTGATTTTGAGCGAATATGGAAACTTATTAGTCAGTATGAATTTGATGTGCACTACGTTGGAAAAAAGAAGGCAGAGCAAGTGGGGCAAATCATCCGAAATACTCTGACTTTTAATGCTAATCCTGTAGCTGAAGACAGATCTGTGTATGCTCCCCTAAAGGAATACAATAGCAATATGATCTATTTTGTGAACAGGAAGGATGCTGTTCAATCCAACATCTTTTTCTTTGCCAATGGTGATCAGTTTTCTAAGGAACAGGTTCCTGTTCAGGAGGCTTTTAATGCTTATTTTGGTGGCGGATTCTCAGGATTGGTATTGCAGGAAATTCGTGAGTATCGTTCTTTGGCTTACTCTGCCGGAGCATACTATGTGAAACCCGAAATGGATGGGGAGTACAACTATTTTATGGGCATGATAGGTACACAGGCCGACAAAACCCTGGATGCCATTAAGGTATTTTACGATTTGAAAAAGGATATGCCCCAAATGCCTGAGCGTATGTCCTATATTAAGCCATATTTGGCCCAACAGGTCATTACTTCATTTCCGAATTTCAGAAATCTTTCAGCAAGTGTGAAGGCTTGGGAAAGATTGGGTTATGAGAAAGATCCTTCGGTGTATACCAGCCAAAAGATAAAAGAGCTTTCTTTTGCGGATATCTACCAGTTTTACAAATTGAATATTCAGAACAAATCTATGGTAACCATGATTGTAGGGGATCGATCGAAAATCGACATGTCTGAACTTTCAAAATATGGAAAAATTAAATTTTTGAAGGAGAAGGAGCTATATACTAAATAAAGGGGTGGGCGCTTTGCAAAACGAAATCTGTCAAAAGTTTGCGCATAGGGGTGCAAGATGGTGAAAAGAGCTTTTGCAAGGCGCCTTTTTAGAATATGGATTCAATGAGATTTTTATTACTAATAAAAATCTTATTGAATTGAGGCAGTTGTTCCAGCACTGAAGAAGAAATTGGGGATAATTGCGTAAGGAATTGTGTTAAGGCACATACTTCAGTTTCTTTTAGAAAAACTGAAGTATGTGCTTTTTTCATTGAATTAACAGACCCAAAAAAAAAAGCTTTGCTTACAATATTGATTTTAATGATAGCTGGTATACTTGCCTGCTCTTATTTTACCCCTTGCAAATATCTACTCCCGTTTTTGGGAAATTTAACACTCATTTGTATTTATTTCTGTTTTTTTAGGGATAGAATCAGGAAGGGGAGAATTGTTTGGAAGTTTAATTATTGTATATTTTACTTATAATTTTTTCTTTAGAGCCTATGAAAAACAGTCTTGCTTTTCGGGTATTTTTTTTCGTCAGTTTGTTGTTTGGTTTATCAATTTGATTTTTGATGTGCATTCTGTCAACAAACTATAGGTGTGTGCTTTAATATTTATTTCGGGTATAGGTGTTGGAGCGGATATAGGGCTTTGCTAATAATTTCACAATACACGGGAATCTCATGGCAATAATATCGATGTGTAGTGGAATTGTTTTGGCAAATTGGGTTTCATTTTTAGTAGCTTGCTTACTAAGAATGATTTGATTTTTAATGATCGTTATTATAAAAACTAGTATTGTATGGAAATTCACCCATTCAAAAATGATAGAATTCAGTTATCTGTTGATAAAATTAGCTTTAAAAATCCCTATGATTTTTTTAAAGTTCATCGACATTCCTATTATGAGATATTTTTGTTTGAGAAGGGGTGTGGTGGTGTGCAAATGATTGATTTTGATGAGTGTAATATTGAAGATAAGACATTGTTTATTGTATCTCCCAATCAGGTTCATTTATTAAAACGCATGGCCAGGGAAGATGGTATTCTTTTGCAGTTTACCATGGATTACTTGGAAACCAGTATTCATTTAGTCGACCCTAACATACTATTTACACTCAGGGAAAATACATTTACGCAACTGAATGATAGTGATTTTAATAAATTGTTATTTCTATTTCAACAGCTCAGGGAAATATACGATTCCAATGACAGTTATAGACAGGAAAAGCTGCAACATTTTTTTGCATTTACTATTTTTCATGTCCTGGACGTTTTACAAAAAACAAATCTCCAACCGGTAAAAGATAACTTGTGTCTTCAGTTCCAGAAATTGGCCGAGAATAATTTCAAAAATAACAGGAATATTAGTTTTTATGCAGAACAATTGAATGTTTCGAAAAACAAATTAAGTGCGCAGGTTAATGCAAATCTGGGAATAACCCCACTTCAGTATCTTCATGAATTGTTAAAAGTTGAGATCCGAAGATTGGTCCTTATCGAACAACTATCTCATAAAGAAATCAGCCATTTCCTTGGATTTGACAGCCAAAGTTCTTACTCCAGATTTGTGAAAAAAAAACTAGGCTGTAACCCAAGAGAGTTAAGTCGTTCTTTTCAAATTCACAAATAATTTGAGAAAATTGCTAACTGCTGTTTTTTAAACCTCAAATATCTTTGTCCCAAAAGATAGTATGGTAAAGAAACACAATCGGTACAGATTATTGCATTTGAATTTAGGATTCTTTTTTGCAGGGCTTATACTGAGTTTTGCAATTTCAGGAATTTTACTGAATCATCGTGAAGATTTTAATTCTCAGACTTATGTCGTTAGGTCAGAAAGTATTCATGCAGATATTGATAAAAGTCTTTTGGAACAATCAGAAAGCTATGGGAAAGAATTGTCAAAATTGTTTACCCAATGTGAGTTTCGAGGATATCGTTTAGATGGAGATGAATTGAGGATATACTATTCGGATGCTTTTGCCTTTATTGATATTGTTAGCGGAGAAGGTACTATTGAATACTTTCAAAAAATTCCGGTTGTAGGGCAGATGATTTTTTTGCACCAGCTTACGAAAAAGACATGGGTATATTATTCTGATATATTTGCCTTGGCTCTTATTGTGATAACACTTAGTGGTGTATTAATGGCAAAAGGCAGATATAGTATCAAGAACAGAGGTTGGTCCTTGATTTTGGCCGGTCTAATCTTTCCTATCCTTATTTTATTAATCATCTAAATGTTGAATTATGGAATTGAATCAAATTTTAACCTTTTTAAGCGCTTCCGTAATCTTATCTCTAATGCCTGGACCAGATAATATTTTCGTATTGACCGAAAGCGTAACTAAAGGGCAACGAAATGGAATCGCTATTTCTTTCGGGCTATCAACTGGCGTGTTATTGCATACTTTAGCTGCCGCAACAGGATTATCAATAATTATTCAACAATCGGATTTCGTTTTTTCTTTGCTGAAATACCTGGGAGCTGCTTATTTGTTTTTTCTTGCATTTACGACTATCAAAGAAGGAAGACCAGATGTAGAATTTGGACCGATTGGTTCTTCGGGTAAATTTAAACTGTTTTCTATGGTGAAAAAAGGGTTTTTCATGAATGTGCTAAATCCTAAGGTATCACTGTTTTTTATCGCTTTTTTGCCACAATTTGTAGTAACCAATGATTTTCAGGTGACACTGCAAATGATTGTGCTGGGTGTAATATTTATGATTCAATCCCTCGTTGTGTTTTGCGGAATTGCTTGTCTTTCCGGAAGATGCAGTAAATACATTCGAAATGATCGGTTTTGGAAAATAACGAAATGGGGCAAAGTTGGAGTGCTTAGTATTTTAGGCCTGTTACTGTTGTTCTCCCCAAAGTAATACTATTAAAAAAGGAATAAATGAAAAAGAAAAGTTTTGCCAGTGATAATTATGCTGGTGCAATGCCGGAGATTTTGAGAGCAGTTGTTGATGCGAATACAATGCACGCTCGTGCTTATGGGTATGATGAATATACACAACAGGCAAAGGAAGTGTTTAAAAAAGCATTTGACTGTGATCTGGATGTGAACTTCGTTTTTAACGGAACAGGTGCCAATGTACTTGGATTGGGAAGTGTACTGGAATCATATAATTCTGTTTTATGTGCAGATACTGCTCATATCTATGTTGATGAATCAACGGCTCCGGAAACTTTTACTGGATGTAGATTGGTCCCATTAAAAACCAATAGTGATGGGAAAATAGAGTTGGCTACAATTAAAAAGGCGATAATTAGACGGGATGATGAACATCATCCTCAAATTAAGGCCCTAACATTAACTCAACCAACTGAGTATGGAACTGTTTACTCTTTAGAGGAGTTGCGTACAATAGGTAGTTTTCTGAAAGAAAATGATATTATCTTTCATATAGATGGTGCTCGCTTGTTTAATGCAATTGAAAACCTGCAATGTACTTTGAAAGAGATGACTCATGATGTGATGGTTGATATCTTGTCTGTAGGGGGAACAAAAATAGGTCTTTTGTTTGGCGAAGCTGTAGTACATTTTAATAGAAAGTATATCAATAGTTTTAAATTCAAACACAAACAAAGTATGCAACTGTCGTCAAAAACGCGATTTATTTCCGTTCAGTTTCAATGTTTGCTTGAAAAGGAACTGTGGAGGAGGTCTGCAGCCCATTCCAACAGGATGGCCTTGAAATTGTATGATGGCGTTAAAAATCTATCCAATATCAAAATAACCAAACCGGTTCAGGCTAATTCCGTTTTTGCAATTATACCAGAGGAGTGGAATGAAATTTTACAGGCACAAACTCCTTTCTATATTTGGGATGAAGATCTGAATGAAGTCAGATGGATGTGTGCTTTTGATACGACAGAAGAGGAGGTTGAGGCGTTTATAAAACGCATCGAAGAGTTGAACCGGAAAATATAAATAAAAGCATACTGGCCCTAATTTGCTCCTATTTCATAAGATTTGGAAAGTTGCCATAAATAGGAGAGACTATAAAATTACCGTGTACACGTATTTATTCATGCTGAAATTGAGCGTATTTTGCAACATATTGATTTCGGTATGGATTAGCTACTTTTGTAACTTACTTATTAAAAATTAAGCAATGGAGATAGACAAAATATTTTTTCTCTTACTTGATACCATAGACATGTGGCAAGCTATATCGGTTGGCCTGTTTCTTCTTATCATGAATAGGCGTAAGAGGAATTCTCTATTGTTACTTGGGTTTTTCCTTGTTACTTCCGGTTTGGGTACTTTGTCGGAAATTTTCGATTTTTTTAGTGCCTATATCAATAATCCGTATTTGCATATTTTGTCTATCAACTTTTTGTGGTTATTACCCACTCTGCTTTATCTCTATGTGGAGAGGGTTTCAATAGAAAAGGCCCGAAAAGCAAGCTACTTGCTTTTAATTCCCGGAGGTATTGACCTTTTGCTTAATCTGGGTAAGTTTTTCTTGCCATTGCAGGAAAAGAATCGACTGGAGGAATCATTGGCTTACGGCTTGTTTGAATTAACCGGTGTTCTGTTTGGTTTAGTATTAATCATGTTGATATTTAGAAAGATACGAAAACACTCCAAGGTGATTAAGAATCAATACAGTTCGGTTGAAAACAGAGAGTTAAAATGGCTTTATATTGCCATCATCTCCATCATGTTTCTTTTGGTATTCAGTGGATTTGCGGAATTTGCTTTTCCCGGATTTTTAGCCGAATTGGCTACTTCGTTAATGGGATTGTTCATTACCTTTTGGATTGCTTACAATGGGTTGTTGCAACAAAGCTCTGTAAACCTGGTTAATTCGGATCCCATTGTTACGGAAAAAAAGGTGAATGCTCAAAAGGAGCTAAGTTCTCCCGATAAGAATGATAAACAACAAGCTGTTGTAGCTGAAGTCAGGAAACTTCTGGAAGAAGAGAAACTCTATTTGAATGCAGAATTGACCGTAGCTCATATTGCAGAAAGAATAGGGGAGCATCCCCGTACCGTATCCGCTAGTATCAATGGGGTGTGTCAGGAGAATTTCAATCGTTTCATCAATCGTTATCGTGTTGAGGAGGCCAAAAATCTTTTACAAAGTAAAAACACCGCGAATCTAAATATGGAGGGAATTGGTCTGGAAGCCGGTTTCAATAGCAATAGTTCCTTTTATTCTGCATTTAAAAATGAGTTGAGTGTCACTCCATTACAATTTTTGAAAAATACGAATTCCTGAATCAGCTAGTATTTTCAGAAAATCAAAGTTCTCTTTCCTCTTATCGGAACCTTCTGTAAAGTTTTCTCATCTCCTTTGTAGCAACAAAACATCTAAAAGGAGAAGAAATGAGAAAGATTATTTTATTAGTAGCATTAACCGTATTGATCGTATGTTTGGTGGTTGATGGGTTTTCCCAAAAACTATCCGTGGTTCAATCCAGTAGTGTATCCATTGCTGAATTTCCTGAATACGTTATTATCACTTCTCAAAATACCAAACTACTGGGTGGTGTCGGTATTATAATCGATTACAAGAAATCGGCTTATAAGAATCAGCTTGAAAAGTTGGAAAGTTTGCTACAGGATGGCGATAAACTAAAGTTGCTCAATCAGGCAGATCTTCTGAACTCCATGTCGAATTTTGGGTTTGATTTTGTGGATGCCTACAATGCAAGCCAGGTAGTGAATTCGCGACACGAAAAAGATGCCGCCGACGATATCTTTAATGCATTGGAAGGAGGAACCGGAACTTATCGGGTAAATATGATCTTTCGAAAGAAAGAGCAGTTTCGGTAGATCTCTTACTATCCTTACCTCTCATAAACAATGAGGGGCCCCATTACTTTTTTTACGAGCAATAGATCCAAGTTCAATTTAAAAGAATTAGCCGTATGAAACGAACATTTCTATTTATGATTGGTATGATCCTTTCTTGTTTTTCTTTTTCACAAAAAGGGAATAATGATTTAGGATTGTTACTCAACAGGGAATGGCAATATACCTATAAATCGAGTCAATATTTGTCTGAAAAAATTTACAAAGAGCTACTTTCTTCTTCGAATAGGAAAAAACAAAAAAAGCTGCTTAAAAATAGAGAGGAGATGCTCCCTTTCCTAAAGGAGATGTGCCTGATGAGTAAATTTATTTACGAAAAGGATAGCATTACAACATATCTGCCGGGGCAGGTAGTCAAAAAGGCATGCAAATATTTTCCGGAAAGAGATGAAATTGTTACCAGCCCCAATGATAGCCTGGAACGTCGTATTTCGAAAATCATTTCCATTGGCAACAATCATTTTAGTTTCTTAACACAGGACAGTGTCCGGTTAACTATGGTTCCGGCCCTAACTAAAATTGATTCATCTTATTTTGATGAAATCAAAACACAGGCCGTTTTTTATGGGAACCCTACTGCTGAGACAGTGATTGTGAATACGCAAGGAGGTCCGGTTAGTGAACTTTTTGAAGATGAGTTTGTCAGTGTTATTCGCAATTCAGGAATGAAAAACCAACTGTATGTGAATGTACATCAGGAACAAACAAAATTACCTGAAAATTTTAGGGATCAGGAAATTAGTTTTCCTCAGGCTGTAGATTTTGACAGAAAGAGTGTGGCCCGGTTGCACAAAGTAATTGAATATTTTAAAAGCCAGGGGAAGAAAGTGTATGTGCTTGGAATTTCATTCGGAGCTTTTATGACCCAGGAGCTTCTGGCTGAATATGGTAGTGATCTTGCCGATGCATATTATATCATGGTTGGTCGCCTGAATATTGACTCGAAAATGTGGAAAGCCTTTAGTGAGGGGAAAAACGGTATGTTTTTGCACCGGGCAAAAGGGGAATATAAAATAAGGATCAAGAATCAGAAGAATATTCTAGACCGGAACATGAGCAAACTGGCTGCCGGGTTGGGGCATTATCGCTACATAAAAAAGCTGGATCACATTCGGGATTTGTCAAAGGTATGCTATGTCTATGGTTTGAAGGATGAGCAGGTTGGCCGGCTTACTGAAGCAGAGGTAGAATTTCTGGAGGAACGAAGGGCTAAAGTGGTAGCCATAGAGAAGGGGACACACAACTCCGCAATCAATGAGGGAATCAAACTTTTAAAAAGTCTGAATAATGAAAAGAGCAATACAGATAACGATTGGCTTTCTTCTCGTTCTTACCGTGAGTTCCTGCAGCTTTAAGGAGGTAATAGAATTTCGAAAGAGATTAACCAATACACATGTAGAATCCGCAGACTTTATTTGTAAGGAGAAGAGGGTTCATTTTATAGACATGGTCCATATAGGTCAAGAGCAATTCTATGTGAATGTAAGAAATGAAATCCGGGAATTTAAACACAAAGGTTATGTCTTGTTTTACGAATGGATAGACTATAATCAAACAGATGAAATCACTCTTCGGAAAACAAAAAAACTGGTTGGTTTTGTCCCCTCCCAAAAAGGTTATAGTCAAATTCTGTCGAATATAAAGCTTGAGGGCGTAACAGTCCAGGATAATCAACTTTTTCTTGGATTGGTGAACGGGCGAGACTTTAATGTGGATATTACTCCTGAGGAGGTAATATCTGCCTATGAAAAGCAGTTCGGAGAAATCCAGCTCTCAAGTGAAGAATTGGAATCCCCCCTTGATGAGCTTTATGAACCATCGCAAGGGAGTGAGAATTTGAAATCCATTATTCTTGACTATAGAACCCGGTATTTGGCATCAAAAATACAAGAATCTCAATACGATAAAATAATAGTGATCTATGGTGCTGATCATCAAATAGGGTTGCTGGAAGAACTTCAAAGTCTGGATCAAAGCTGGAGAAGAGCCGATCCGTAATTCAGATCAAATTCATGGGATAGATTTTTAAATGAGATGTTTTGGAGGCATCAATAAATGCAGATGCAGTAGAACATTGTAACAATTAATAAATATATGAAACGAAAATTAGTGGTGATTATGGGGCTTTTGGTCTCTATGTTCAGCTACGGGCAAAGCAAATTCGTAGCAGACAATCTAGAGGATGGAAAATTCATTAAAGTTGGAGCAGGATTTAATAAGATCAAATTTAGGGATATGGCTACTTCACCCTTGTTCTATGAGGGTAGTTTGAAGCACTTTGATTTGGGGTTTGTAAAATGTAAAGAAGGGAAGGAAAGAGAATTGAATTTTTCATTTTCTACCGGAAAAGCTGGAAATACAACAAATAAACATTCTTCTTTATCAACTGTTTCCATCTATAACCTGAACTATTCAAAGCTGTATCCGGTTTGGAATAAGGATAAGTGGAATTTCAAGGCTGGTGGAGAATTGAGCAATACATTTCACATGCGAAGTAACCCGTCTTTTCAAAATAATGCAACGGGAATTGAAGTTGTCTCAACTCTTTTTGCATCCGGGAAAATATCCTGGGATATTTCCAACAAAAAGAGGAAAAGGGCCAGGTTGCTATTCATTCCAATGAATTTTAGGCCTCGAAAAAGAGACCTGTCATTCCAAATGAAAATGGCGGTGATGAATAATACTTACCGAAATGGTTATGCCTATATCAACAATTCAGATGTTATCAATAACCCCAGTGTTTGGGACGATTACCAGTTTAAGATGTTCAGCGGATACAGAATTGGAACAGAGATGAACTATACCGTTACCCTGGAAAATAGCAATGCAATTCGACTAGGCTATGAATTTGATGCCTATAGAACTGGAGGTGATCTTGATAAATTTGCGATGGCAAACCATGTACTAAAAATTGCTTTACTATTTAAAACCAAATAAACTATGAAAAAATATATTTTGCTACTTATAATCCCATTTTTCGCAGCTTGTGAATCGGTAATACTTGAGGAGGATTTAGCATCGACTGATCCCAAAACCAATTTTGAATACCTATGGAAGCAATGTGACGAAAAATATTCCTATTTCGATTTGAAAAAGATCGATTGGGATGCAATGAAAGCCAAATACGAAACCAAAATCACGAACAAGACGACGGACCAGGAGTTGTTTGATATTTTGGGAGCAATGCTTTCCGAACTGAAAGATGATCATACCAATTTAATGTCCAATTTCAATGTTTCGAGATTTGGTGTTTCGTATCAATCACAGGACAATTTCGATTGGCGCATTATTGAAGACAATTATTTGCCGAGAGATTACCATATTACAGGACCTTTTATTCACGATTTTATTCAAAACGATCAAATCGGTTACGTACGATTTTCTTCCTTTACGGGTACTGTAGACGATGATCAATTGGACTTTATTCTGACCAGATACAAAAACACAAAAGGTCTTATTCTGGATTTGAGAGAGAACGGAGGAGGTGCTATTACTGATGTTTTTAATCTTTTGTCTCGTTTTATTGAAAAGGAAACAATTCTGTATTATTCCAGAATCAAAACAGGAAAAGGGCACAATGATTTTAGTGAAGCGGAACCCGCTAAACTGAAACCTCATAATGGCATTCGTTATATAAACAAGGTGATGGTGCTGGTTGACCGGGGAACCTATAGTGCCGGATCGTTTACCAGTTTAGCTACCAAAGCAATACCCAATATGATATTGGTGGGAGATACAACCGGAGGTGGCCTTGGGTTGCCCAATGGAGGGCAACTTCCAAACGGCTGGACCTATAGATTCTCAATTACCCAAGCTCTTAATCTGGAAAGGAAACCGGATTGGGAGAAAGGTGTACCAGCAGATATTAAAGAACAGATCAACTGGTCGGACAGATCTCATGATGAAATCATTGATCGTGCCATTCAGGAGATATTGTAGTAGTAATATCAAGTTTAGAGGAGGGGAGCAACAAGAGGCTCCCCTTTCTTTTTTTATATAGTAGTAAGCCTGTAGATTCCTGGATCTGTAGCCTTCTGTATACGCGGCATAGAATGTACTATCTGGGGTGTATCATAAAGCGTAATTAGGGCAACTTGGTTCCCTTGTTCTGCAAGCGACTTGTAGTTGATCAGATGTTTTCGGATCCTCACTTTATGTGAGGCTCCGAATAGTTAAATGCTTGATTCTTTTCCAAAGAAGGAAAGAAAATTGCTGTGTGATTAGAGATTTTATGATTGATTCTAAAGCTATTTGCCGATGCAGAAAGTAAGGTGCCACAATTCATGGGCTGTCCCGAGGTGTAGGGCAACAAATAATCTGCAATTAGCTAAACATAAAGAGAAATTATGGGAAAGAAAGTGAAGAGAAAAAGTTTCTCGTATGATCTCTCTTATTGGCCTCCAATTTTCCCTGATTGTATAATTCGATCTCAGGGATTGGAGCTTTTACTAAATTACGATTTCTTGCCCTTACTTCAAAACCACATTTAAAGGTAATTCGATGTCACCCAATTATAGGTTTGCCTGATGATCTTTTATTCATTGGAAAGAAGTATCAAAAGATGATTCAGTGCAATATTCTTCGGGGAGTACAAACATTATTATTACATGGAACAATTATACTGTGGCACCTCATTTTGGAATTGAAAAATCCGAAGAATGGACAATTATTAAGAATGGGAATAATTTAAAAACAAGTATTCATAATGTAAAGGCTAGGTATCCCTAGTAGAAACGGGGTGTTCGGGTTATTGTGTTTGTCTTCATTTGTTTGTGTTGGTCATAAAATCCCAGTGGTGTTTTACATATAGTGAATTTATTTTGTTAATTTCGGGTTGGAATTACACTCGTTTTGGCCGGTAGCGATTCATTTCGCAGGATGATAGACTTTGTTGGGATATGCCAAAATAGTACTAAATAAAGTCATTTGAATGATACTGCAATTTCTGCTAAATGGATTAATAACAGGTTCGATCTATGCGCTGGTGTCCATAGGTTTTGCTCTTGTCTACAATACCACCCGTATTTTTCACATTGCCTATGCGGTGCTGTATATGGTGGCGCCTTATCTTCTGATGAGTGCTTTAAGGAGTTTTGGACTTCCTGTTGTCATGTCTTTGGTTGTGGCTATTAGCTTAACGGTACTTTTAAGTGTGGTTATTGAGTTGGGTGTTTATCGGCCTTTGGAGGAGAAGAACAGTTCCTCTAATATAGTAATGATTAGTGCTATAGGGGTAATGATTGTTGTGATAAATGCTATTGCACTTATTTATGGAAACGAAACCCAAATATTGAATCCTGATATTTCTCAATCGATACATATTGGAAATGTGATTGTAACCTATACGCAATTGATGCAATTGGTTGTTTCCGGATTTTTGATTCTTGCTTTTTTGTTCTTTCTGAGGTTTTCCAGGTTTGGTATTACTACCCGGGCTTTGCGTGATGATAAGGAATTGTGTGAGGTTTATGGCATGAATGCGAGGAATTTTCGGGTTGTTCTTTTTGCCTTGAGTGGATTTTTTGCTGCGGCTGGGGGGCTTCTTGTTTCCTGGGATGTTGGGATGGATCCTTACGTTGGCATGCCCATGTTGTTGAATGCTGTTGTTGCTTTAATTATCGGGGGAATAGGAAAGTTTCATGCCCCTGTTATTGGAGGGCTATTGTTGGGGGTATTGCAGGCTTTATCGGTTATGGTGTTTTCGGCCAATTGGAAGGATGCTATCACTTTTGGTGTTTTGGTACTGTTTTTACTGTTCCGTCCGCAAGGATTTATTGGAGAGAAAAGGAGACTGGTCTGATATTTATGAATTTGGAGTTATGAGTTATGTATTGCATATCCTGATCATGATTAATATTTACATCATTTTGAGTGTAAGTACGAATCTGTTGGTCGGTTTAGCGAATTTGTTGTCTTTGGGACAAGCTGCTTTTTATGGAATAGGGGCTTATGTAGCGGCCTTTGCCTTACTTGGGCTGGGGTGGCCTTTACTGCCATCCCTGATAGCCTGTATGGTGGTAACAGCTTTGTTTAGCTTTTTGTTGTCCTATGTCTCTATTCGTTTGGATGGGGATTATTTTATCCTGGCGACCCTGGGATTTCAGATTATTGTTTTCACCCTTCTGTACAATTGGATTGATTTGACCAAAGGGCCTTATGGGATACCGGGCATTCCTGCCCCAAAACTTTTAGGGCAGTGGGAAATTGGTGGAATTAATGGTTTTGTGGTGTTGAGTTCGGTTTTAAGCCTGATAACAGTCGGTGTGTTTTATCGATTGATTTACTCCCCATTTGGAAGGGCTTTGAAAGGGATGCGAGATGATGAGATTGGTATGCTTGCCCTGGGAAAAAATATTACGGCTTTAAAGAAGGAGGCATTTGTTGTTTCGAGTGCATTTGTTGCTATTTCAGGCTTTTTGTATGCTTCCTATATCAGTTACATTGATCCTACCAGCTTCAACCTGGATGAGGCGATTTTTATTTTAACGGCTGTGTTGATTGGCGGAAGTGGAAATATTAAAGGGCCGGTTGTAGGGGCTGTGTTTGTTATTCTGTTACCGGAGATTCTTCGCTTTGTGGGATTGCCGGATAGTGTTGCAGCCAATTTACGCATGATCATATACGGATTGGTGCTGATTGTTTTAATGCGCTTTAGACCGCAGGGATTGGCGGGGGAATACCAATTTGTTAAAGGTTAAAATCTATCGATATGCGATTGTTTAGTAAAAATAAAAAGAGTTTGTTGGAAATTGCCTTTGATGATTGGTTGCAGACAAAGGATGAAATTTCTACAACTAAAGATATTAAAACTGCTCGAGTTGATTTACGAAAAATATTGAAGAGTGATTCTTTTGCAGCTAGTTTGCGGGAGATTAAAGATAAAAGAGATGAGTTTGTAAAGGAATTGGTGTTTACTGATTCATTAGTTGAATTTGAGCAGGAAAACAAAGGGAAATTTAAGTTGTTTGTTTTGCCTGTAGGTGTTTTCTATAAAGTCCTTTTTAAGTGGTGTGATGAAAGATTATCAGGATCGCGAGAGTATAAAAAATTTAAGTGGTCTAAGAATGTCCTGAATTTTTTTGTTATCAATTTGATTGATGATTATGTGAAAAACATTAGTGATTTGCCTGTGTCAATAATTGATTCGTACCAAGTTGATGTTGATTTGTATGTTGTTGGATGTGATTTGGGTTATGAATGGTATAGTCAAATGAATAAGAAAGAAAGGGACGACAGCATTAGAACGGGCCATTTGTATTTGGTTAAGGCCAAGGATAAGAATTGGAACGCTGATATTATAGGGGAAGCATTGAATCACTTAAAGGCAGAGTTAGGTTTTATGAGTAAGGATGAAATTGAAGGTAAGATTGGATGGGTAGAGCGGAAGTTGCTTCGTGAGCAATTGATTTGTGAAGGATGCTGTTCCAGTAATCAAGAAAATGAAGGAGAAAATAAATCTAAAGTTCCTGAACTGCAAAATTCATAAATATGTCTCAGTTCATTCTTACAATAACCTCCATAGCGAAACGATTTTCCCGTCAGATTAAGAAAGGGAATGGTGATGCTGCTCAAGAGGAGTATTCTGTCTTATCTGACTTGAGTTTGAATGTAGAAAGGGGGAAGATTACGGCCATTATTGGAGGGAATGGAGCCGGGAAAACGACCCTGTTTAATATTATCTCCTGTTTACTGTCTGCTGATCAGGGAGAGATGATTTATGCCGGCCGGAAGGAATCGGTGCATTTGGAACGAAAGCGAGCCCATCAATTGGCTGCATTGGGTATTGGTCGTTTGTTTCAGGATAATCATATTTTTCCAAAGTTGAGTGTGATGGATAATATGCTTTTGGCAGATACGGATGGCTTTGGTGAGCGAGTATTTGAGGCCTTGGGATTTGCCAAAAGGCGAAAGGTAAAAGAGGAGAAAAGGAAGGAGAGAGCATTAAGGATTTTTGAGGATCTTTTTGAAAATGATCCTGTATTTATAGAAAAACAGGATCATGCGGCAGAAAGCCTGTCGTACGGACAGCAGCGATTGTTGGGCTTGTGCCGATTGTTTATGGGAGATTATGATTTGGTGTTGCTGGATGAGCCCACCGCAGGTGTTAATCCTGTTTTGGTACAGCAAATGGGGAAGATCATTCGAAAGATGGTGGATGAAAGGGGGATGAGTGTTGTTTTGGTGGAGCACAATATGCCATTTGTAGAAGAAATGGCCGATGTGTGTGCTTTTATGAACCATGGAAGAATTGAAGCAATTGGGCTTGCTCATGAGGTTTTGGACAGCACTTCTGTTCGAGAAAACTATTTGGGAAATATTCATTTGAAGGAGGCTTAAATGAAGCTTGATTTGAAAAATATAAGGGGAGGCTACCGAAAAAATCATTCCATCTTAAATGGAGTGGACTTGAGATTAAAGGACGGTGAAACTTTTGCTATTATAGGCCAGAATGGTGCTGGTAAATCTACCCTGGCCAAGGCCATAATGGGAATGCTGCCCATTCGAGAAGGGGACATGATTTGGAATGGTACTATCCAGAATGGAAAAACATGCAGTGAAATGATGATGGAGGGGATTGGCTATTTTATGCAGGGGGGAAGAATGTTCCAACATCTGAGTGTTAAGGAAAATTTGCTGTTTGCCGGGAGAGGATTGAAAAGGAGAGTGTTTACTGAGGAGTTCAAACAGTTGAAGGAGTTTTTTCCGCTTCTAAAGAATATACAGAAAGAGAATATAGAAGCCTCTTATTTAAGTGGAGGAGAACGCCACCAATTGGCTCTGGCTATGGTGTTGATCAACCAACCGAAACTACTTATTCTGGATGAGCCTAGTGCGGGATTATCTCCAGCCAATACGGAGCGAATGTACCAGACCCTGGAAAGAATTAGGGAAAGAAATGATATGAGCATTTTGCTCATTGAGCAGAATGTAAGTAAAGCCATTGCATTTGCCCATCGACTCGTTTTGCTTCGAAATGGCAGAATTGAAAAATCACTGGACGTTAACGGGGTTGATGTGATTGAAGAGATTAATGAGTTTTATTTTGAATAATATATAATCGATTTGATATGAAAAGAATACTAAGTGTTTTCTGTGTCGCTATTCTACTTTTCTCGGTATGGGGATGTAAGAATAAAGTGAAAAAGGATGAGAAAGAGGTTATTAAGATTGGAGCTATATTGCCTTTGACGGGAAAATATTCTGATGTTGGTAATTGGATGAAGGTAGGCGTTTATCATGCTTTGCAAAAACTCCAGGATACTTTGAGTAATAAAACAATAAAGGTTTATTATGAAGATGCCCAAAGTACTGCAATTGGAGCAGTGAATGCATATAATAAATTGAAGAATATTAATGAAATAGATGTTTTGATTACAGGTACAAGTGCATTGTCCCTCGCATTAAAACCGTTAGCTGTGAAAGATGATATTTTGCTTTTTAGTGTAGCATCACATCCGAAAATAACTTCTGTGGATGATGATAATGTATTTAGATTTTGTAATACCTCAAAAGAGGAAAGCAATACGATAATTGATTATGCAATTGAAAATTCAGGCGATCGAAAAGATAAAATTTCTATTGTATATCACAATTCAGAATTCGGATTGTCCTTTAAAAATGATCTAGAAAATGGTTTGAAGAAAAAAGTAGTAAGTGAATATTCATATGACGATAAATCTGAGGATGTTGAGAATTTAGTAATCAATGTTTTAAAAGAAAAGCCAAGTGAGATCCTTTTAATTGGTTTTACACCAACAATGGGAAGAGTTTTAAAGAAACTTTTTGAGAATAATTTTAATGGAGAGATAATTTGTAATATTGGTTTTAACTCTCCGAATGTTACGAAAATAGCAGGAAAAGCTGCAGATCATGTAAAGTTTGTTGATTACTGTTTTCCAACAAATGATTCTTATTACAAAGAACTAGATAAACTATCAAAAAAGGATTTTAAAATTAGTTTTACATCTATGAGTTTTTTAGCATACTCCAGTATATTGTTTATTGATAAGAATGTGAAATGGTATGATGGTAAATATAAAATAGCTAAAAATATTGAAATTTTGAAGGAGTGGAATATTGGCGGAGTAAATTATACTCTAAACGAAAAAGGAGATATGTTACCAAAGTTATTTATTAATGAATTCAATAGGTAGAATGACATTTGGTAAAAGTGAGTTGTGGGATCGTATATATGAGAATGACCAGATAAAGAAGCCTTGGTTATATAATGAAATTCCAGTTCGTTTATTAAATGAATTTTGTGATTATATAGTACCTTCAAAGGATGCATTTCTTTTAGATTATGGATGTGGTAATGGGCGTCATTTGCCATATTTTAAGGCAAATGGAGTGTCGAATTTAGTTGGAGTAGATATTTCTAATAAAGCCCTTGAATTGTGCAATTTGGAGAGTGTAGTATTAGTGAATAGTGAAAGTCCAACAATATTTGATTCAAATTATTTTGATGCAATTTTCTGTTGGGGTGTAATCCATCACATACCCAAATTGTTCTGGAGGGACATAATAGAGCAATTCAAAAGAATTTTAAAAGAAGATGGAGTTTTGCTTATCGGGGGCCATAGTGTGAAGGATGCAGCTTTTATTGGGGGTGAAAGACTTTCTCCATTTACTAATGAAAAGACTTTTGCCATAAATGGTGATTTATCTGCAATAGTTAAAGATTATTTTGAAATAATTCGAGATGGCTTTTTTGATTTTACAGAGGCCTATACAGCCGAGCCAAAGTGTTTTAAATATTATCTTCTGAAATGATGTATGTAGATGCTGTTTATAATGAAATTCTTAAAAAATTGAAAAAAGATGTTGGAGTTGCATTTTTTCATACAATTGATTTTGAATTAAGAAAGATTGGTTATAAAGGAGTGTTTAACAGAAGAGATTCCTATTATTATCGAAATAACAAGAACGAAAATGTTGATTTATTGTGGGTGCAGGCTTTTGCTTTACTACGATTATTTTATGAAAAAAAAATCAGCCTAGTAAGTAAAATTTATAATTCATTGGACAAGAAATTGTCTTTCTGTATTTCTTCGTACTTAGACGAATCTTTAAAGGAAAGTCATGTTACTATTAAAAAAGAGAAGCAAGTAGTATTTATTACACATAAAGTTGCTAAGAAGGATTTGGTCGAGACCGAGTATCTGGGAGTTACTAATGGAGATGTTAAACAAGAAGGAAGCTTTAGGGATTATGTTGACTTTATAAATGAATCTCTGAAAGAATTAAGTAATGTAAATCAAAAATCCGTTCAAGAAACTTTAAATAGATCTTGTATAAAGAGTAAGACTGAAACACTTAAAAAATCAATTGATACTATTGGGATTAATGGTATGGATGAAGTTGTTGAAGCTATGTTAATTTTCAATCATCCTACAATGAAATTTAAATCCAAAAAATATGTGATTTTAACAACTCCAAGTTTTGAAGTTGATGGATATGAGGAAACTAGTGGCGGGATTGCTGGTTTTATTGATTATGATTTCAATACATATATAGAAAAATATCATAGTATTATTGGAGAATGGTGTAATTTAAGTACTACTAGAGAGTTGAGTCGAGCTTTAAAGGAAAGAGCTACTAAATCAGCCATTTCAGCCATCATGTCCCGCAATGGTTCTCACAATATTGGAAGCCATGTTCTTTCTTCTACGGATCATAGTATCATGGATCCCACGGATATGCAAGTTTTGATGCAGTATATCCAGCAGCGTTGGGATTTTTTGGCCCAGGTAACTACTGACTGGCCCCGTTGGACCTCTTCCTTGAAATTTCATGGGCAGATTATGCGAAATTTCTATGAGCAGCGTTTGTTGCTGAATAAGATTGTGAAATCGGAGGGATTGAGTGCCTTTGAATATGGACAGAATGAGAGTAAGGAAGGAAAGTTGCAGATTGAGATCAAAAGCTTAGTTCCCAAGGATAGAACCGTTAAAAAATCGGAATGGAATACCTATACAGGAAAGTGGGAGGAAGTTGATGTACATGAAGAGAATCGAAATGGGCATCAGGTTTTAATTGACGACGTAGACTTTGCTTTAGCTATTCCAGGAGGAATTACTGGTTCCCATGCTTTCTATACGGTTTTGGAGAATATCATCCGAAATACAGCCAAGCATGCTTATCAGCGTAAAGCTGACTTTAAGGAGGGTTTGAAGATTGTAATTCAGTACAAAGAGTTGGATGACCGGGTGGAATTTTTTATCTACGATGAACTATCGAAGGCAAATCGAGAATTAAAATTAAAGAAGGATGAAAATGAGGATCATAAACTTCTAATTACTAATCTCGAAACAAAATTAAATGAAGCTTTTTTGCACGAGGATGGTCGTTTGAGACAGGAAGGTTGGGGCTTAGCTGAGTTGCGTATTGCTGCAACCTATCTGAATAGAGCTGACACTCACCGAGCCGGAGAGGAATGGCAAGAATCAGTTGAGTTATCTAAAATTAATGAAAAAATTGCTGATGCTGGCTTCCCTTTGATTTATGTAATGAGTCGGGATGAAAAAGAAGCATTAGATAAAGAAGTCTTAAAAAAGGAAGGTTTAGATTTCGGTAAGATTAAAAAGGAAAAAAGAAATAAAGATTACCAACATAAAAACAAAGGTATAGGTTACTTTTTTTCTATCCCAAAACCAATCCAAGCTCTTTATGCTGTTGAAAATAATGATGGTGGCTGTTACAATAAGATAGACAAACAATTAAATAGAGGGTTTAAGGAAGCGCCTATTACTTGCTTTTTCGATAATAAAGAAGAAATTGAAAAATTCTACAAAGAGAAGGATATATCTTATCGATATGTTCATTATAGCTTGAGTGAATTGGATAAGTATTTTCAAGTAGAAAAGAATAAAGAGACCACAACTAAAGATGATGCAGAACAAGACAAATTTGATCAAGCTTCAGAGTCTAACTTAGGAAAGTCTAATTCAGGTCCAAAAGATGAGGATAGTCTAAAAATAAATAATGAGATAGAGCAACCAAGCAATGGTCCGAATAAAGAGGTTCCCTTGCTTGATACGATCAAACAGAAATGGCTAACAACGATTCTTACCCGCAATGAAAATATAAGAAAAGGAAAAATAGAAGTCAATGAAGACGGTGTGATTGAGCTTTTGCTGCACATCGACACCAGCGATGAGGTAGTGGGAACACAGGAATTGAACGATGAACTGATCTGGGAATATTTTTTGGAGAAGTTTGGCAGGGATTTTACAGAGGTAGCCGGAATGCGGTCCAACGAGCATGATGAGCGTATTTTGTCGGGGTTTCTGAATAAGGCATCCTTGAGCAATCTGAATAATTTGCCCTTCGATACTTTTTCCAGGAATGTGGGTGAGCAATACCGGGATGTGTACGAGCGAATTATGATGCTGAAGAATACCATCAAACGCAATTACACCAAATACAATGAGGATATTGAGACGCTGCCCAAATACTATCGCCTGAGTAGAGCCGATGAAGATCAGTATGCCAAAGGAGGAAAGCATAAGCAGGAGAATATTGTATTTGAGAATTATTATGACAAAGGGCGAGATATCTTTTTTGAGGAGCCTGATGCTAAAAATAATGATGTTAAAAAATACAAGGTTAAGATTAAATGGGCTTCCTACCAGGAAGTATTGGATCAACCGGAACGCTCAATTGTCCTAAAACGTCATTACAATTCAACTTCAAAATTTATGTATGCGGAGGCCCTGTCGGGAGCACAATCCTATTTTAATGAATTGCATGCTGCGGCAAAAAAAGGCAAGATTCCGGATGAGATGATTTATGATATTGTAGAAACGGCCCTTTTGAATGTGGCCATTGTGGATGAGCGCTTCGAGGAGTTTATGAACAAGACAGACAGCCAGACTCGTCAGCGTATAGAGGGGGCTAAGGTTAAGTCGGTGCCTAAGGAGTTCTTTTTTGAAGTGACCAATAGGGATCAATTGATTAAGCAATTCGAAGAGGCCCAGGTTGTTGTTGTTCATCTTGCGATGCTTGAGAAACTGGCTTACAATGTTTACGGTAACGAAAAGGAGCAGTTGGGCTTGAAATTGTTAGAACAATTAAAAGATAGAAAGAAATTTGTGTTTATCACCACAGGAAAGGGGAAAACCGAAGAGGTCTACTCTGATTATCGTGTAGTGCCCTTTGCAGATGTGCAGCGTACTGTTATGAAGGCTTACCCTGAGAAAAAGCTATTGATCCAGACTCTTATGAATATTACACCCAGTAAATCCAATAAGAAATGATAAGAAAGCGCACCATAGTAGTTTGCGGGAAAAACGACGGATCGGTACACTGGCTAAAGGAACGAATCGATAGTCAGCGTTTGTCTGTATTCCTGCATGGAAAAGAGTGTGAGTTTTACACCAATGGAGATTTTGTTTTTGGTTGGTATCAGGGGACGAATGGGTTTGATAAGGAATTTCAACATGAGGAGCTGGGGGTAAGCAATGAGGCTCGTATCCTTGTTGATACCATAAAAAGGAATGTGAAGTGGAATGAGGAGGACGAAATTGTTTTGGCTGTTCATTGGGGAGGCCGCTCTTTGAAGGAATACAAGGAGTTGATCAATCAGTTGAATCAGAGAATAGACAAAAACAGGCAGGGAAACATACAATTCAGTTACTGGGGATCACGGTCGAAGACTTATCGATCCGGAAAGCAGGAGAACATTGTTGGGGATATCCGAAGCTACTTGTATGGGGATGAATCGAGCCTTTTTGGAATGCTGGATGTATTGCGTATTCAGCGAAAAACCCTGCAGCTGACCAGGAAACAGATGAACAGGGAGAATTGGCAAAATTTTAGTGAAGCCAATGGTAAGGTGATGGAAATGATGGAGCAGGAGACTGTTGATTTGCTGAATGAAATCAGATATTGGAAGGATCGCCGCTATGAAGACTATTAATGTACGTTTTGGTGAGTACCACCAGGGACAGAAGCGATTTATTGATGTAACGCCATCTTCATACTGGTACAGCTGGATTGCTCTGATGAAGGAGAAGTTTAGGGTTAATAGCTCCCTAATGTTTCCCCAGGTCTTGATCCTGTTCTTTGAGCAGAGTGATTTTTACAGGGAAGATTGTTTGAATGCTTTAGCCAACAATTACTACCGTAAAAATCAATACATCCCAATTATCAGCATTGGAAATTTTCGATTTGAAGAAGTTGAGGAGTTGGGAAAGGCCGGGCTTGAATATGATAACCGGTTAAAGTATTTGGATTCGAGCATTTGGAACCGTTATTTCTCCATTGATGAAGTGTTTGATGAGAACGCTTTATTTGGCAGTTGTTTGAATCGGTACCGTTTGTTCTATGATAAGGAAAAATGGGATAATCCCTGGTTGGATTTAATCAAGACCAATATTACCAAAGAATATGTGGAGCTGAACGGCCGTAAGCTTTACAATTCCTATCTGGAACGTTTCGGGGGACATGCCAAATACATTCGGCCTTTTATTTTCCATTCGGAGGGAGAAATGAAAAGGAAGTATTTGGAGAAGTACCATGGGGATTTGAACTTTTTGGAATGGGCTAAAGCAAACAACATACATTGGAAGCTATTGCTTCTGGATGATCATATTGGCAATGAGCCTTTGAGTCCCTATGACGAGAAAAGAACCGGAAAACATGATCATTTAACGGCAGACCGGATTGTAAAGGAACTACTGGAGGAGGATGGTTGGCAGGTGGAGAGAAGAGAAACGGGAAAGGTGGTTCAAATGAGTGACAAGGGAGCCCAAATAGAGTTGGTTGCGGTAGCTTCGGTTCAGGATGCGGTTGAATTGCTAAAAAAGGAAACTTTTGATATTATTCTTTTGGACTATCTGCTTGGTTATGATGAGGAGGGCCGCAGGGAGATGGGAGACGAATTGCTTAAAAAGATAAAGGAAAACCGGATGGTAGCTACCCGTAGTAATCCATTGAGCTACTACTGGTTGATGCTGACTTCTGCTTTCCCTGAATCATTTTTCGACCGGCTGAGAGAGCAGGGGATTAGCTATAATTCCGAATTTTGGCATCTGTTTCGGGGAGCGACTCCCATTAATACTCCTGAATTATTCCGGTTTAGTTTGTATGGCTTGATGAAATTACAAATAGCGGAGGCAAGTTTTTCCAAGGGGAAGATCGCTGGGCATTTCAGAAAGCGATTTACGATTTTTAGCCAGGGCAAGAGGGCGGATTTGCGAAGTTGGGCCAAGAGTTACTACCAGGTGTTTATTTCGAAATTTGGGAAGATTCATTTACTAAAGGACAGTAGTACGAGCTGGTTCAGCAATTCGTACAGTCAATATTTTATCAATCAGAGGAGTGAAGATTTGGCATACTACGAACGTATGAAAAATTTCCTATACCTGTTGGCAAACGGAACCTACCATGAGGCAAGTCAGATGCAGATCAGCTATTTGGGGATTTCGAAGGAGATTGAATGGAGTAGGGATTCGGAGAACGGAATTACCAACCAGGCCAAATTAGAAAAGTATATCAGGTCGTTTGGACGTTAACCATCAGTTCAACTTCATTAGCTAACGAAAGGATATGAAATACAACCGGTTTTACAATATTAATCATGAGTTGTCGAGGGACATTGGATTTTCTGTGTTTAGTTACAACCGGGTGATATTAAGAAATAATGAAAAATCGAACTCCTTACAATATCCGGTTTATCCTTTCTATGTGAGTTTGCAGCCTTATCGTATTGATTTTAACTATTACGGCCCCTCCTTAAGGGAGGAGGAGGGCTATCCTGAAATCATTCACAAAACACTTTTCTCATTGTCGCTTTCGAATGATTATTCGGTGAATAACAAATTAACTTACCAGTTAATCGATTTGTTCGGCAGAGATGAGGAGTTTGGTCCGGAATATGAATTCAACCCTCTGCATGATCGCAGCTTTGAGGATGAAAGCGTGTATTGTTATCACATAAAAGATGAGAAACTGCATGTTCCCCTTCTGAAAAAGGAGGGGAGAAAGATCCAATACCAAAGCCTTCTGCTTGATTTTTTATTTGATTTTAATGAGATCAAACGTCAGTACAACGACTTTGCCTATTGTCCCTATTTTGATGAGATAGAGACCAGGTTGAAGCAGAATAACTTTTGCAATGCATTGTCTTTGAAGTATTCCTACTACTACAACCAGGCTCTTCTAATTCAATTGTTAAAAGAGAATGATGTTCCGTCAACGGAGCGCCTTGAGAAGGAGGCGAAATTTATTGAGAAAAGCAAGGAGAACCCTCGTGTTGAAAAGAATATATTGGAGGCTCTTTCTCCGTATTCTCCCTTGCAAAAGGGAGATGAGAAACGAATTAAGCGCAGACTGGAAAGTCTTCACCTTGGCTTTCTATATGTTTCGTTTTGTGAGTTTTTTTCAGCAAAAAGTTGGAGTAATGCAGCGGAATGTCGTGGATTGATTCAGGAGTTTTTTGGGGAATTTAGCAAAGAATACAATTCAAAAAATGCTTTGTTGATACAGCAATTAAAGCTTTACAAGACCATACGTTACAAATGGGTGAAGATATTGTTGCGACCATCTTCAGCAAGTTTTGTTCTGGCAGAGAATAAATGGTGGAATCATTTTGAGGAAGAATTGGAGAATGTGTATTTCAGTAACAGTAATTGTGTTGAGATTACCAGGATTCAGCGAACAGACCGAAATAAAATAGGGGCCGCCCGGTGGTTTTCGAGCCGGTATGATATTTTGAAATCGGTGCTTTTGGTTTCGGGGCATCCATTTGGTTTGACCGGAAGGTCGAAATTTTCGATTGTTCGTGAGAAAGGCATTTTCCTCTTGTCCTACTTTGGTGTTGTGGCAGGGGTGTTTTTATCGATATGTTGGTTCCAGTGTGATCAAAAAGTAGATAGTTTTTCCGCTATTTTTGATTGTGTTAATGTTACGACTGCCATTGTTTACTGGGCCTTTGTGAATTTTGCACTGTTGCTGTTGAGTGCTCTTTATTTTACGGTAAAGGGTGTAATTAATACAGGGAGGTATGGTAGTAAGAATCATGGGTACGTTGATATTCGGACAACCGGGTATTTGCTCCCCAGACTTCTGATGGCCATTATTAGTGGATGGTTGTTTTTTGCCCTTGCAGGAGAAGAGTTGTGGAAGCTGATGCTGGATATCCCCCCTTCGCAGGTTTATGTTTGCATTACCGTGGTTTTCTTGATGATGTACTTCTTTATGTATGTTGAGGTTTTAAAAACCAATCCAATTGGTAAGCGGAGTGCCATCAGACGGACTTTTACGATTCTTTATGTGGGATTGAGTTACTCCTTTATTGTTGGTTTTTTTGTGGTGGCCGTTTCTTCGCAGCGGATGGTTGAAAGGTCTGGGATTTTGGAGAAGTATGCCAGTAGTGTGATTCATAATGAGAAAGATTCCTTTAGGAATGATTTGCCAGTATTTGATGTAGTGAATTCGCAGGATTCCCTGAAGGCTAATCTGGCGATGTTTGAAAGTCCGGAGAAATTTAAAAATTGGCTGGGAGCCTATCATTACAAGAATTTGCTCAAATCGGACGGATTTACAGCGTTGGTAGATACTGGTTTTTCTGAGCTATTAGAGAAGTATCATGCGTTAAAATATCAAGATAAGAATAGCAATCAAATTGGAAAAAGTATAGAAGTCATAAATGATTCACTTGAACAGGCCAAACAAGATTTAGTTAAGCAAATTAGTTTGGAAGTATTAGGGGCCTCTTTGGCCAGACCGGATATGGATTATCAGCTCTATTCCAATTTTTTGAAGCATTTACGATATCGGGATAGCTATTGGGGAAATGACACCTACAATGTACTGGAAGAGGTGAAGTTGTCGGATCGTATTACTGCGAAAGCGATTAGTTTATTTCCCAGCTACTATATCTTGAATGCCTTTTTGGCGCTGTTTGTAGGCGTATTTCTACAGATGATTTTTGAGAAGAAAAATATTGCAGAACCATTTTAAACTTAAATCTATGAGAAAAAAAACAATTTCAGATGAGTTTGCCAAATCGTTAAAATTTCATCGGCAACTACTAAGAGTACTTATTATGGGATTAGTTGTATTGGTTATTGCTTTTGTGACCGTTAATATATTATTCCCTCCAACGCAGGTGGCAAAAGTTGAAAAGGTGCATACTAATAAAACTGATAACGATATTAAACAGCATGAAATTATGGTTACCCAACTACCTAAGCAGAATGGTCAAAAGTATTTTGTAAATACAGCAATTAATGTTCTTTGTGTTTTGGTAATCATTTTATTAGTGGCAATGATTTGGCATCAAATGTATCGATTGCATGTTGAGCGCAACAAAATTACGGAAATGAGAAGTGAGGAACGGGATAAAGTGATTAACTATTTCTATGAAAAGAAGAAGAAGGAGATTTGTGATTTGGAAAGAGTTTTAGAAGAGTTAAAAAAGGTTGTGAAAGAGTCGGAGGGGAAGAAGATTGAAAATGAATTTGATAATCTCGTGAGTGACTTGAAGGATGTGTTTAAAAATGAACATACCCTAGGGAAAATTGAAGGTGAGATAAGTAAGCTTATGGAAACAAATGATAAAGAGAAACTAGAATTTACAAGGCTAGTGGAAAGAGTTCGAGATACAAAGAAAAAATTCTCCGAATTGATGTGTGATTATTCTGAAAAGGCAGGTAAGGTAAAGGAGGAACTTAATAAGAAAATACACCGAACTAATGCTGCTAGAGCCTCAGTTAAAGTTTTAATTGAAAAATGTGAAGAACAAAACAGCCTGCAGCACATGTTGCATGAATTGGAAGAGGTTTGATAAACAGTTAATCACACTTTTCACAGAGTTACGTCCGATTTCGAGTGTTGATATGCTTGAATCGGACGTAGTCTTTGATAATTATTCAAAGTTGGGCCGTTCTGCACAGAAATCAGGTCGCAAATGGCTTTGTTTGCTGGATTACAATGTTTTAACTTCTGCTGTGGGTTCTTTCAGTATGTATCCAGCCATCAATTGCATTATCTTTAGATTTATAGTGGTGGAGGATCGTAGGTGGTTTCATGGTGGCTTATTGGATCAAGCGGTTAATATATTCAATCTCCCAGCCTTTGTTAGGGGAATACAAGATTTTGGTTACCCCGCAGTTGGAGATGCCGATTTTATAGGTCATGGCTGCATCGGAATTCAGAATTTTACGGAGCAGGCATTTGATTGCTGTACCGTGGGAAACGACCAGTATCTTACCATCCTGCAATTGGCTGATAATAGGCTCCATCACCTGGTACATTCGTGTTTCGACTTCCTGTTGCGATTCGCCACCGGGCGCTTTGAAGGTGTAATTATTGGAATTAATAATCTCCAATTGCTTGTCCGTATAGATTTCTGCACGTTCTTTTCCTTCCCATGCCCCCTGTGAAAGCTCCTCCAATTCGGCGGTAAGGATCACATCGGATGGCAGGCTACCGTTAAATATATACTTCAGGGTTTGTTGTGCCCGATTGGATGTGGAGCCGTAAACGGCATCAAAATACAAGTTGTTTTTGCGAAACCAGGCGCCCAACTGCCGGCTTTGCTGTATACCCCTCTCGTTTATGTGGATGTGACTGGATCGGCCACCAATTAACCTGTGGTTTTTATTGTAATCGGTTTCGCCGTGGCGTACCAGATAGATTTCGATCATTATTTTGCCTCCTGTAAGAAATGGATAAACTGTAGCCTTACCCCATGGGGAATGCCGAAACAAAAGTGAATTGTACGGAGCAATTTGGCTTACTCTATGTTAGTGTTGTATTCTTGTATTGAAAGCTGGAGACGTTGGGCAAGATACCTGTTGGTATGCTGAAGCTTATCGAATATGGTTCTGGCTTCCTTCTTATACTTTAGTATCTTTTCATTGTGCCAATGTTTAGGGGGTGGCTGCAAGTTGGTAATTCGGTCCGCCAGTTTTACCATACCCACCTCATTCTCCTGTAGTAAAATGCGTTCGATACTGTCATTCATGCGTTCCTGTTTGTCCCCAATTGTATCGGTTTTGGTTAGAGCCAGAACAGCCTTGGCGATGCGGTTGCCAAAATATTCCATTAATTCCTTATATGTGGCCTCCGTATCTTCCAATACATCATGCAGAAGGGCCAGCTGTACGGTAAACTCCACATCGAAATTTTGGGCGGCCTGGTAGGCCAGCAGTATTTCCATGGCCACATTCGAGAGGTGTACCAGGTAGTTGGCATTGGAACCGGGCATTTTCTGCTCAAAATGTTTCTCACCTGCAAAACGAATGGCTTTCTGATATTTTCCCTGAATATTGTTTGGAAGCTTAACCGAGGGGAAATAAGCGTCCAGTCTTTCCCAGCTGTTGTTTCGGGTTCGTTTTTCGGGTTCCCTTTTTATACGCGATAGAATCTCCCTACTGGTTTGGGCATCAAGGGCGGGGGCTTCATCACCCCACAGGCAGTCGTTCCAGCCCGCGTTGTAGGCTTTCATCAGGTATTTTTCGGTTAGCAGCAGGACTTCTTGCTTGTTTCCTGAATCCAGTATTTCTTTTAGTTTCTGTTCAAAATCCATACAATCGAAGTGTGGTTTATCTTTATGTTGGTGGATGTTCTGTACTAAAGCCAAGGTCTCTGATCGTTTTCGTTGAGGGGGGACAAAAATGCCCAAACGCCAGATCTTTTGATAGAACTACACAGATGTACAATTCCAGGGATTTTACCGGATGATGTGTACCTTATCATCTTAGCCTAATCAATCACAATTGTCCTGGTTTTCCCCCAAGGGGAGAGCCTGTACCACTTCCCTCGAAGCCCATACATTTTGCACTTTCTCATTTGTCCCATTCAATCCCAAAGGAACCACCAAGTTCTCGTTCAAAGACTTGTAGCTAGCAGCTTGTGGCTTGCAACTCTTTTTATTTGCCTTAGCACTCAGGGAAGGTGTTTTAATAATTACAATATCGATACATTGAAATACAGAGTAGTCTTAATGTGCCTTAACACTCATGTAATAAGCTTCCCCTTTTCTATCAGTTTCTTCGCTATCCAGTAAATAGGTAATAGGCTCCAAGGTGTCTCTGTTTTCCTTCTCCCTCAAGTCTTCTGCTAAATTGCACAAAATAATTAGAACCTCCCTCATTTATCCCATTCAATCCCAAAGGAAATTCCCGGTTCTCGTTCAAAGACTTGTAGCTAGCAGCTTGTGGCTTGCAGCTCTTTTTATTTGCCTTAGCACTCAGGGAAGGTGCTTTAATAATTACAATATCGATACATTGAAATACAGAGTAGTCTTAATGTGCCTTAACACTCATGTAATGAGCTTCCCTTTTTCTATTAGGTACTTCGCTTTCTGGTAAACAGGAATATACCCTTATGCTTCTTTTCTTTTCCTTCTCCCTAAAGTCTTCCGCTAAATTGCACAAAGTAATTTGAATATCCCTCATTTATCCAATCTCAGCCTGAAGGAACCACTAAGTTCTTCTTTAGAGGCTAGCAGCTAGCAGCTTGTGGCTTGCAGCTCCTTTAAAGTGCCTTAAC
>JBGRQA010000011.1:0-164953 GCA_041725895.1 Marinifilaceae bacterium | reverse complement strand
TTCCGGGCGCTGTATTCGGGGGAAGCGTTATCTCCCCTGAAGCTTCAGTACAGGGATTACTCGGAGTGGCAGCAAGGGGAGCAGCAGCAGGAGAGGATCGTGAGCCAGGAAGCCTTCTGGTTGAGGACATTTCAAGGAGAGCTACCCGTACTGAACCTTCCGTTGGATTTTGTTCGCCCCGTGATGCAGAGTTATGAAGGGGCCACGGTAAGTTTTGTTTTAAGCGAGGAGGAGACGGGCCAAATCAAGTCGTTTGGGCAGGCCCATGATCAGACCCTCTACATGTCGCTGCTGTCTGTGTTCAGCCTCCTGCTGTCCCGAATGAGCGGACAGGAAAGCATTGTTGTGGGGACCCCGGTGGCCGGCCGGAACCATTCCGATTTAGAAAATATAGTGGGCCTTTTTGTCAACACCCTGGCCCTCCGGAATGAGGTGAAGGGGGAGGATACGGTGAAGGAGTTTGTAACCGGATTACGAGAGAACACACTGGCGGCCTATGAGAATCAGGATTACCAGTTTGAGGATCTGGTCGACAAGCTGTCTATAGAGCGAGATACCAGCCGCAATCCGATCTTTGATGTCATGTTTAATCTGTTAAATCAGTCGGATCAGTATAGAGATCTGTCAGCCTTTGACCGATCGGATCAAGAGCACACCCCTGGGGTTTCAAAATTTGATTTGACCTTGACGGCCGTTGATTGTGGAAAGCAATTGCTGCTGAGTTTTAATTATTGTACGCAATTGTTCCAGGCAGGGACAATCGATCGGTACATCCTCTACTTTAGGCAGCTGGTTGGGCAGTTGACCGGCAATCAGGAGGGGAAGCTTTCCGAATTGGAGCTGATGAGTCAGGCAGAGAGGGAGCAACTTTTGTATGAATTCAATGCGACCGAATCGGATTACCCTCAGGATAAAACGATCCCACAACTCTTCGAGGAGCAGGTCCGGCGGACTCCGGATCGGATCGCCCTTTCATTTGGTCAGGAACAGCTCAGTTACCGGGAGTTGAATGAACGCTCCGATCGTTTGGCAGCCTGCCTGCTTATCGAAGGTGCATTGGGGGAAAGTTTTGTGGGGCTTCTGCTGGATCGCTCGATGGCACTCTACATTGGGGTATTGGGCATTTTGAAAGCAGGCAAGGCTTACCTGCCCATAGATCCTTCGTTGCCCGCCACACGCATGGAGTATATGATCAAGGATAGTGGGGTAAGGCTTTTGGTCAGCCAGGGGAGGAGGTCGTTTCCCGGGATCGAAAAAGTGATAGCATTGGATGCAGCCATCCAGATTTCCCGTCCGGCGTTGGTTCAGGATCAGGAGATTTTGCCCAGCTCCTCGGCCTACGTGATTTACACATCAGGATCGACTGGAAGGCCCAAAGGAGTGGTGGTGAACCACCGGAATGTGGTCAACCTGTTTTTCAGCCAGGCCAGGGAATTTGGGATCGGCAGGGACGAAAGAATCTTTCAGTTTTCGACCATAAGCTTTGATGCATCGGTAGAGCAGATGTGGCTGGCTTTGCTGACGGGAGCCGTCCTGGTAGGCGTTGAAAAATCCGTTTTGCAGGATATTGAGCAGGTCGAGGCATTGTTGAACAAGCAGGTGGTAACACATTTACATTCGGTGCCTTCCTATTTGAAGGGATTGGATTTTGGAAAGCTGCCGAATTTGCGAAGAGTATTGGCAGGAGGGGACAGCTGTCCCGTGGAATTGGCCCGCAAATTGGAGGGATTTTTATTTTACAACGAGTACGGCCCCACCGAGACGACTGTTACCTCTATGGAGTTGGAGGTGAACGAAGCTTCGATAGACTTGGGGAAATTATCAATTGGTAGGCCCCTGTCCAACACGCAGGTTTACATAATAGATGAGTCGCGTAATTTGCAGCCATTGGGCGTAGCAGGGGAGTTGTGCATCAGTGGGGATGGATTGGCCGATGGTTACTTGAACAATCCGGTTCTGACAGCCGAGAAGTTCATTGACCATCCGTTTCAGGCAGGCCAGCGCTTGTACCGCACGGGGGATCTGGCCCGTTGGCTGCCCGATGGGAACATCGAGTTTCTGGGACGGATCGACCACCAGGTCAAGGTTCGGGGGTTCCGGATCGAGCTGGGGGAGATCGAGAGTGCACTGCTTGGGCATGCCCATACCAAGGAGTGTGTTGTAGTAACAAGGGAGGAGAAGGGCGACAAGTGTTTGTGCGCCTACGTCGTACTGCAGGAGGGAGGGGATGTGGAAGAGCTGCGCAGCTACCTGTCGGGCTTGCTTCCGGATTACATGGTGCCGGGGTATTTTGTGGCGCTGGATGCATTGCCCTTGACCGCCAATGGGAAGGTGAACCGCAGGGGGCTTCCCGCACCGGAGTTCCGGGCAGGGGAGGATTATGTAGGCCCCGCCAATTATTTGGAGGAGAAGCTCGTATCGATCTGGTCGGAGGTGCTGCACATCGCCCCGGAGGCGGTAAGTGTAACGGGCAACTTCTTTGCCATGGGGGGCCATTCGTTGAAGGCCTCTTCTTGTATAAATAATATCAATGAGACTTTTAGGGTAAATATTCCCCTGATCGAGATATTTAAAAATCCAACGATTATTCAACTGGCTAATTACATTGATGTAAATGAGCTGTATGTAGGTGATTTTGATGATAACCTAGTATTGTTAAGAAGAGGAAGCAATAATGGGAAGAATATTTTTCTAATTCATGATGGTAGCGGTGAAGTTGATGGCTATATTGAATTATGCAAGCAAGCTGAAGATGGATTTAATTATTGGGGAATTAGAGCTGGTAACTTAAAACAAATTCAACCAGTTAATTTATCTATAGAGCAATTAGCTGAAAAATATTTGGATTGTGTAAGGAATGTTCAATCTCAAGGGGAGTATCTAATTGCAGGCTGGTCCCTGGGAGGGACTATTGCTTTTGAGATGGTGCGCCAGTTGGAACGAGATAGGGAAAAAGTTGCTTTCTTGGGAATTATAGATGCAATTCCTCCTAATACAGAAAAATTTCTTCGAAGGAATAATTTTATGGTAAAATCAGAATTGGAATGGGTTCAACAATTTATGAATCTCGGAGAAAATTTTGATTATAATATCAATAGGGATTTAAAATCTTTTTGGAGGGATATAGTTGAATTCTTAATAAAAATGGACCAAAACAATAATAAAATAAGGAAAAGGATTATTGAGGTTATAGGATTTGAAATAAATAGTTTTGAGGAGTGTCGTATTGAGGAGCTTATAAAATATTTGAGTTTTTCAAGAAGTTTGAACAAGGCTTGTAAACACTACTCTCCTTGTAATTTAATAGAATCGAAAATACAATATTTTTCGGCTGTTGAATCGAAGCATTTCGATAGCAGTATTTGGGAGGATTACTCTACCGGTGGTATTAATATTAGAAAGATTGAGGGAGATCATTTTTCAATATTTAGCATTCCTTTTGTTAATGCTTTTTACAAACAATTTAATGAAAGTATTCATGAGAAGGAATTATTGGAGTTGAGCTAATATTGTTCAGTAGGTTTTTGTTAGTTTGTAAAAAAAAAATATATTTGTGTATTCGAAACCAAGAGAATAATATGTAATGTGATATTCTTCGGCGAAGCCTTATCCTATAGTTATATCATTATGTATTGTTAATTTCCCTTCGCTTTTAATTCATAGAAAATTTCCAATCAGTACGAATAGTATTCTTCTATTGAGTTGATGTACTTGTATGTCATTTAATTTTGTTATTTATCCTGTTAGATCTATTAGTATGAACATGAAGTATTGTTTATATACATTTATTGCGATCATTTTTTTTTCGATATCTGGGGAATCCTTATTTGCCAATGATATTTCAAAGCCAAGTTCGTTTGTAAAAGTATGCGACAAAATAGAATCTTTATTTGACAGAGCTGGAATTCCAGGGTTGTCATTTGTCCTTGTGAGTGAGAATGAAGTACAGATTAAGAATTGGGGATATGCCGATCTTGAGAATCATATTCCTGTTACATCGAAAACTTTATTTGAATTAGGATCCACATCAAAAGCCTTTACCGCATTGGCCATTCTTCAAATGGAAAAAAGTGGGCGTATTGAGTTAAATGATTACATGTCGCAATACCTTCCATGGTTGAAGATGTTTTTTGACGGAGAAGAAGTTCAGATTACCATCAAAGATTTATTGCATCATACATCGGGTATCCCAAAAGAAACTATTTCGAAAATACCCAAAGGTGAAGGAGAGGGGATGCTGGATAGAACAATTCGTAAGTTTAATGGATTGCAATTGAAGTCTTTTCCTGGGACGAGATATGAGTATGCAACAATTAATTATGATATTTTAGGCCTTATTATAGAGCGAATAACCCAGGTCTCATTCGAGGAATACTTGCAGAAAAATATATTTGCCCCATTGGATTTGAAGAACTCTTCTGTGGGAAAACCTTTGAAAAAGGCAATTTCGAAAGGGTACAAAGTTAGTTTTTTTAGCCCCAGACCCTATAATGCACCCAGATATAGAGGGAATAACCCAGCAGGATATGTTATCTCTAATGGAGAGGATATTGCTCAATGGTTAAGATATCAACTTTATTTAGATGGTAATTGTTTTGAAGATATCATCAAAAAGTCACACATTCCTGATATGAGAATTATACCTCATGGTCATTCTTCTTATGCTTATGGATGGAATGTTAGGCCGTATGGGAATTCAATAATTTTTCATGACGGCTTTAATCCTAATTTCTCATCCTTTATAGGATTTATTCCGAACAAGAAAGTGGGTGTTGCCTTATTGGCAAATTCGAATAGTGCTTATACGGCTTATTTGGGTAATATTATTATCAAAATGTTGAATAATGAAGAGATTAATGAAATTGCAGAAGCTGAGAATGGTTTAGACAAAATATTCACGCTGATTTCAGCTGTTCTAATTATTTTCATATTGGTAGTATTTACTCTTCTTGTCTGGGTGTTTTGGGGAATCTTTAAAGGGAAAAGGAAAGTTGTGTCCGTAAATTTAAATTCGGTCGTAGAAATATGTGGAGCCTTTCTTTTAACATTACCTTTTTTTTATGGTGTGTATGTTTTGCCTGAAGCAATGTTGGATTTTTCCTGGGAAGCAGCAGTTGTGTGGGGACCTAATTCATTTCTTACTGGCTGTGGTTTATTTCTTGTTGCGGTATTGGGTGTGTGGATACTAAGTGCAATATCAAAGTTGATTCCCAGTAAGAACCGCTATTTTCGGTCACTACCCCTAATAATAATATTGAGTATTATGTCTGGTGTGGCGAATATGGTAATAATTTTGATATTGATTAATTCAATTGGAAATGAAACAAGTATTACTCATCTGTTATATTATTTTGCACTATCACTGATATTTTATATTTCAAGTAGGAAGTTTGTGCAGACGAAATTGATCAATATTTCACTGTGGATAGTATATGATTTGCGGATGAAGTTGATGCACAAGATTTTTTCATCTTCGTATCAGAAATTTGAAAAAATAGATAATGGACGTGTATATGCTACTCTTAATCAGGATACAGCCATGATTTCCAATTCAGTGAATGTCCTCATTGGTTTGATATCAAATTTTATTACAATTGTAGGTGTCTTTGTTTACTTGGGAACCATATCCTTAGTGGCGACGATGCTTATCCTTTTGGTTATAGCATGCGTAGCTATTCTGTATTTTGCGGTTAGTAAGAGAACCCGAATATTGTTTGAGCAGGCAAGAAATACAGCGAATGTATATTCTGGTCTGATAGACGGATTGTTGTATGGATTTAAAGAATTAAGCTTATCAGTTTTAAAGAAGAAAGAATATACAAAAGAGATTGATAATTCTTGTTCTGAATTGAGAATCAAATCCCGTTTTGCTCTTATAAAATTCGTAAATGCTTTCCTCGTAGGGGAAACTCTTCTTATTATGGTTTTAGGAATGGTCAGTTTTGTAATTCCCTTTTTATTTCCGGAAATACCTAATTATAAGCTGCTAGGCATTGTTATGATCGTTCTGTATTTAATAGGTCCGATTAATGGAGTTTTAAACTCAATCCCTACTATAATGCAGATTAAAGTAGCTTGGAGAAGAATTAACGGTTTTATTGATGACATAAAACCGGACTTAAATATTGTGGATTTTTTTAAGAGCAATACAAATGATGTTTGTGTAAAAAGAGTAGCATTAAAAGATGTAGAGTTTGAATATAAAAATGATGGGGAGGATAATAATTTTAGAGTTGGACCAATTAATTTAACTGTTAATCAAGGTGAAATTTTATTTGTAATAGGAGGGAATGGGAGTGGTAAAACTTCCTTGGCCAATCTCTTAACTGGTTTGTATGTTCCTGATGAAGGGGTAATTGAGGTGAATGGTTGTAAATGTAATGGAAATGAAATCGGCCAGTTGTACTCAGCCATATTCAGTAATAATCATTTATTTAAACAAATGTATGGTGTTGATATTAAGGATAAGTCAGAAGAAGTTGATTATTTGTTGGAATTATTAAGATTAAAGGATAAGGTTTGGATGGAAGGTAATGTTTTTTCAACCATTGATTTGTCAAATGGACAACGGAAAAGGCTTTCGTTAATGAAATGTTTTCTTGAGGATTCCAAAATCTATCTTTTTGATGAGTGGGCGGCTGATCAGGATCCCGAGTATAAGCGAATTTTCTATCGGCAGATACTTCCTGAAATGAAAAAGCAAGGTAAAATCGTAATTGCTATTACACATGATGATAACTATTTTGATGTAGCTGATAGAATTATAAAAATGAATAATGGGAAAATGAAAGAATTGGTGCAACATGATATTACAAAAGGTGACGAGTTTGTTTACGGTTAATAACTAATGTTTTATAAGAATTAGACATAGTATGGATGAATGTAATATATTGAATACTCTAAAAAAAAATAATATAGTATTAGAAAATAGATTTGTAAGGCCAATTATAATTTCGGGTCCTTGTAGTGCTGAGTCTAGAGAGCAAATGATTAATACCGCAATGGAATTGAGCCAAATGGGTATTGGAGTTTTTCGAGCGGGAATTTGGAAACCACGATCAAGACCGGGAAGCTACACAGGTAGTGGCAGTATTGGACTTAAATGGTTAAAAGAAGTTAAACAGAAAACAGGTATGTTGACTGCCGTTGAAGTAGCCAAACCTAGTCATGTTTATGAAGCAATCAGTAATGATGTAGATATTTTGTGGATTGGAGCGAGAACGACGGTTAATCCATTTGTCATTCAGGAATTAGCTGAAACTCTGAAAGGAAGTGAAGTTCACGTTTTAATTAAGAATCCAATCAATCCTGATTTAGAGTTATGGATTGGAGCAGTTGAACGATTCCTTAAAGCTGGTATCCGTAATATTGGCGTTATTCATAGAGGCTTTTCATTGTATAAAAGGAAGAAATATAGAAATGAACCTTTATGGCAGATTCCTCTTGATTTTAAATCCAGATTTCCTGAAATACCTATTTTCTGTGATCCGAGTCATATTTGTGGAAATCCTAATTTAATGTTGGAGATCGCTCAGAAGTCTTTGGATCTTAATTTTGATGGATTGATGATTGAATCGCATATTAATCCTCCCAAAGCATTGAGTGATGCAAAACAACAAATTACACCTGCAGAACTTGAAAATCTTCTCCTAAAACTGAAGCTTCGCAATCAGGATACCCAATTTTCAAACTCTTTATCTACTTTAAGAAAAATGATAGATAAGAAGGATAAAGAGTTGATGAAGATTTTAAATGAACGAATGAAGATTGTCGAAGAGATTGGTAAATTGAAAAAGGAAAATAATATTCTGATATTACAAAATGATAGATGGGAAAAGATTTTATCCAATATGATGACGCTTGGAAGAAATAAAGGTATGAATAACGAGTTTGTTGAGTCGGTTTTTAAATTGATTCATCAGGAGTCTATTTATGTTCAATCATTGTTGATGAATGAAGAAGAATGTTCTAAGATAGAAATCAATTAATACGATAAGTTTTAATAGTATTTATCATGGAGTGTTTTGTTTGTTGATAATGAGAAAGGAGTTAAGTCAATTGATGAATATTATATGTATATAATCTGTGTATTGTAATTGTGTTGAGTAAACATGTTTTACGTTAGGGGTAAGTGTAATATGTGTCCCGATACTATAAATTTATTTTGTAAAAAGAGAGTACGATGTCAATAGAAAGTAAGTGTAAAAAAAAATGTTCTTTCCAAGCTGAAACTAAGGAGTTATTGAATTTAATGATTAACTCCTTGTATACGCATAGAGAAATATTTTTAAGAGAGTTGGTATCCAATGCTTCTGATGCCTTGGATAAAGTTCATTTTCAATCTTTAACTGATTCAGAATTGTTGGGGGATGATCAGGAGTTAAGGATTGATATAGAGGTGAATAATGAGAATCAAACGCTTACTATTTCCGATAATGGAATAGGAATGACTTATGATGAAGTAACTCAAAACATTGGAACTATTGCAAAATCGGGAACAAAAGCATTTGTGGAAAAACTTAATGAAAGTGATGATCTCGATTTGATTGGGAAATTTGGTGTTGGTTTTTATTCTTCTTTTATGGTGGCCGATAGAGTTGAGATTGTTACCCGGTCAGCAAAAGCAGAAATGGGTGTTAGGTGGGAGTCGGAAGGTGATGGGAGCTACTCGATTGAGGAATTCCAAGTGTGCAACAGAGGGACAAAAATTACCTTGCACTTAAGAAAAGAGGCTATAGATTCCACAAACCCAGAGGAGGATTTTTCCAATCAATATACAATTCAGAATTTAGTAAAAAAATACTCCAATTATATTAGCTACCCCATCCATATGGATTTCTACAGGGAGGAAACTCCCCGTGATGAAGAAGGAAAAGTATTAGAGGGAGCGGAACCGGAAACAATAATTGATAATAAAGTTTTAAATTCGATTACTCCGATTTGGAAGAAAAATAAGAAAGATATAACAACCGATGATTATTTTCAATTCTATAAACATCATTTTCATGATTGGAATGAATTTGCCGATGTTATTCATTTGAATCTCGAGGGAAAAATAGAGTTTACAGCATTGTTGTTTATTCCTTCAAAAGCTCCTTCAGATTTGTATGATCGAGATTTCTCCAAGGGTATTCAATTGTATTCCAATAGTGTTTTTATATTGAATGATTGTAAAGATCTTTTACCTGATCATCTGCGATTTGTAAGGGGATTGGTTGATTCGCAGGACTTTTCCTTAAATATATCAAGAGAAGTTTTACAACATGATTCGCAACTTAAAGTTATTGGGAAGGCCTTGGAGAAGAAGGTTCTGGAGGCTTTGAAAAAACTATTGAAGAATAGTAGAGGCAAGTATGATGAGATTTGGGCGGAGTTTGGTAAAGCTTTAAAAGGCGGCATCTACATGGAGTATAAAAATAAGGAAAAGTTGGAAGACCTATTGTTGTTTTATTCTTCCCATGATGAAGCAAAAATGACTACTCTAAATGAATACGTTGACCGGATGCCTGAAGGTCAAAAAGAAATCTACTATGCTGCAGCAAAAGATATAGACACAATACAACGAATGCCTCAATTGGAAGTGTTTGGGGAGAAAAATATTGAAGTCCTTTATTTTGTAGATAAAATTGATGAATTTCTGACCCAAAATTTAGACAAGTATAAAGATCTAAAATTACAATCTGTAACTCGAGAAGATTTCAATTTAGATGATGTTTTAAAGGATGAAAATGAAGGGGACAAAGATTTTGATGATAAAGTAAAGGATGATAATGCGGTTGAGCATAAAGATCTACTAGAGGCAATAAAGAGCCAACTTGAAGGAAAAGTGAAGGATGTGAAGATTAGTAAGAGATTGAAATCAAGTCCTGTTTGTTTTGTTAATTCTAATTCCGGTACAAGTTTTAATATGGAGCAACTGCTTAAAGGAGTCAATCAAGTTGCTCCGAAGGCGTTAAAAATCATGGAAATTAATCCTGATCATGCGATATTCTCACTATTAAAAAAGGTTTATGAGGAAAAGAAGAGCGCAAGTGAATTAAAGAGGATAAGTGATATACTCTATAATCAGGCCTTGTTAATAGAAGGATTTGAACTAGAAAATCCAGTGGAATTTTCGAACTCACTTTGTGAACTCATGACCAAAGCATATAGTTAAAACTGTAGAATATTCATACAATAAGCATACCTAATGTTCTGTAAGAATGGCATATATTTTTACAGGTATTCGAAAATAAATAATTAACCCAAAATCAAATTATTATGGTACAGATTGGAAATGTTCCTGAAATCAAAGCAGTAAAGAAGCATTTAGAAGCGTTGAAAGCCAAAGGATTACTTTTAGCCTGGGAATTACCCTATGAGAATATATTAACAAGACTTACTGCAGCCATTTTCTTTTTAACTCCAACTGATGAGTCTAAGCTTGAAGAGATTTGGAAGGAACTCGAGATTCATAATATGTTAACATATAGGCTGAATGAAGAGAAAAAATTATCTCAATTGGTCTGGAGAGTGGAATTTAATAAGGGATTTGAATTGTAATCAAACTATAAAAAGCATAATAATGGAAAAGGAACTTAATGAATTAGTGGCGAGATTGACAAAAGAACATGATGTAGAATGTGCTCGTCCTGAAAAAACCGCAGATGCATTAAAAGAGTGTATCGATAGAGATTATGTTCATGTTATGTTTAAAAAAACAGGAACGGAGTTAGGAGTACAGTTGGATCGTAGATATTGCAAGTTTCAGGAAGCCGATTTTGAGAATGCCACAGGAAAAGTTTATTTAGTTGGCGGCTTAACTTTGAATTATGACAAAGTAAAATGTATTGCAGAAGTGGATCTGAAAACCTGTGAAGGTAAGGGGTATTTAGAACCTGTTACCGACGAGGATTATAAAGTAATGATGGCACAAAGTGATAAGTAAAACATTATTAATTTAGTAAATGTCTTTCTATGAATCCTATTTTTAATGAAAAGGTTGTCCAGCAAGAGGTTTATCATAGGGATTATAACCTGGATAAAAAGGATAATCTAGATGAGCTTCCGGAAGAACCTGCCGTTTTTGGTATGTTTGGTATTATTCACGAAACTCCTATTCATCCTCGATATATAATTTCGACAGATAACTTAAGAAGAACTGTTCGAGATGTTTTTGAGAATCCCGAAAGCGAAGGGATGAAGAAATTTATGCAAGGGCCTTGGATTCAAATGTTATGTTATGAATTACTTCCAGGTTTAACCGAAGAGGAGAGAAAAGTAAAGGAAGAAGCTTGGGTTAATGAATATAAACCTGGAATTAATGATGAAGGTGAATATCCTGAGTACAATTACGAATGGCCATATGACGATGATGGAAATATGAAACCGGAGTATGTCAATCCTCCCAAGGCTAGAGTTTAATAAGGATAGATGAAAAATGTGAATCATTATTTCTTTGGAAACTAGAGTGGTTAATTCGCTTTGCCTGGGTTAACCACTTCTATTTAATAACTTATGGTTAAGATAACATCCCTAGGGCATGCGGGATTTCAAATTGAAACAAATCAGCATACATTTCTGGTTGATCCGTGGATTTCTGGGAATCCTGCCAGTCCCTATGAGAGTTACAAAGAAATTGAGCAGGCGGATTTTGTTCTGGTAACCCATGACCATGCTGAATACGGATTTGAAGATGCTGTTCGTATTTGTAAAAATACCAATGCGACTTTTATTGCTGTTTTTGAATTGGCCTTGTTGGCAGGTGAAAGGGGATGTAACTTCTCAGGAGGAAATATTGGGGGTGAGATACAAATCGATGCTGTAAAAATTTATTTTGCCTAGGCAATTCATACCTCGAAGATTGCTGTACTCTGTGGGTTTGTAGTAGATGGCCCAGGGGTTACATTCTATCATACTGGAGATACTGCTTTTTATAGCGACATGGAGTATTTGTCTCGATTGTATGAAATTGATGTTATGTTTTTGCCAATTTGTTCGAATTATATGATTGGTGTAAAAGAGGCTGTTTGGGCAACAGAAAAAGTGCGGCCTTAATTTGTTATACCTTGTCATTTCGATGCCATCCCTGCTCTTAATACGAATCCGGAATGTTTTAAAGAAATGGGCAGGCATTTCTGCCAAGTAGAAATAATAAACTCCGGGGAGTTTACAATTATTGATATTCAATCTGAAAGTTTACTGTAAATTATGAAATTATTTTGTTTTCCTTATGCGGGAGGTTCTTCTGCAATTTTTAACAGATGGAAATCCTATGTTGATACAGATATTGAAATTAAGGCTATAGAACTTGCAGGTCGGGGAAAAAGAATTCATGAAGATCATTATAGTGATTTCAATGAAGTAATTGAAGATGTCTTTTCTTTAATTGTTGATGAGATAAAAAAGGGGGAGAATTATGCCTTTTTCGGGCATAGCATGGGTGCTAAAATCGCTTATGAGTTAGCACAGCAAATATTAGGAATGGGGTTTCCTGGTCCTGAGCATATTTTTTTCTCAGGAAGAGGAGCGCCTTATGTTTTAGGCAAGAATGAAAAGGAATATCACAAACTGCCGGATGATGAATTTAAGCAGGAGATCCTTAAACTTGGAGGAACTCCCAAAGAGTTTTTTGAACATCCTGAGTTGTTGGAGGTGTTCTTACCTTTGCTTAAAAATGACTTTAAGCTTGCAGCAAGGGATGTGATTGGGAAAGAAATAAATCCCCTGCCTTGTGATATTTCTGTTTTTCTAGGTAAGGAAGAGGAATTGACAGCCGAACAAATTGATAGTTGGAAGAACTATACCACCCAAAATTGTTCTATTTATTATTTTAATGGGGGGCATTTTTTTATTAACGAAAATGTTGAAGAAATTGTAGGGCGTATTAATTATACCCTTCAATATTTTTCCAACTCAATTAATTCCTATTAAATTTAGTTGGGCAATAGAATGAAAGTTTTTGGATTAAAAATCCCAGGAGGCCTGGAGGAAACTACTCGTAATGCTCTTTTGGATTTTGTGGATGAGAGCAAGCGTGATCGTCTTTTAAAGTATGTTTTTCCTGAGGATTTACAACGAGGATTGTTTGCAGATTTATTAGTACGGAAGATATTGTTGGATACATGCAGGTTGTCTAATGATGAGATCTATTTTTCGACCAATGATTATGGTAAACCATACTGTGAGTTTTTGGATGATTTTCATTTTAATGTATCTCATTCCGGAGAATGGGTAGTGTGTGCTGTTGGGAAAAAACCTGTTGGAATTGATATCGAGCAAATTTCGAAAATAGATCTAGATATTTCTAAAAATTTTTTTTCAGATAAGGAGTATGCAGATGTATTGTCAAGTGATAAACCTTATGATTTTTTCTTTACTCTATGGTCTTTAAAAGAGAGTTATATCAAATTTTTGGGGAAAGGATTATCGCATCCTTTGAATAGTTTCTCGATGAGATTTTTGAGTGATACCAAAATTCATATAGAGATCAATGATAAAATAGAAGAGAATATCAATTTTAAGGAATATGGTATTGAAGATGGCTATAAAATGGCCGTTTGTTGCATGTGTCCCAATTTACCGGAATCTCCTGTTATATATACGTTTAATGATTTAGTGGATACTTTTATTCCTACTTCAGCTTGAGAATAGTAGTTTTCTGATAATAATATATTTATTAAAGCCAGCTTTTTCCTATATGTTTAGTAGGAAAAAGCTGGTTTTTTTGTGGGCTTTTGTGAATAGTAAGATAGGTAAATTTGGAAAATGGTTGATTTAATAATCGCAATTTTCTTTATAAAAAGAGTAAGAAAATAGTTTTCTAAAATGATAGAGTGAAACTCATTTCTGCCAGTTTCTAGAGTTTTTCCTTTGAGATGTTAATAATTATCTGCTGTGTTTATAACCGAATATTAATGGATTATTCCGCATTTTATATGTCATGAATATTTATACGGGATGGGTTTAAGCTTTTTGTGGATACGAAGAGATTACTCCTCATGTTTAGGAGAGGATATATTACGAATTCTATAAGGTTTTCAATTTAATATATAAAAAAAGAGCTCCAACTCAATGTCGAAGCTCTTTCGGTGAACACGGAGGGATTCGAACCCCCAACCTCCTCGGCCGTAACGAGGTGCACTATCCAGTTATGCTACGCGTCCGTCTGTCTCTCAAAGACGCTGCAAATATAAGGCTTTCCCGAGGTTTTATGCAAATATTACAAGTGCTTTTTTTAATGTTTTCAACTTTTTTTTGATAAAAGCTTTTCCGTTAGAAAATTACCCCCGGGAAAAATTTATAGCTTAAAACCAGGCAGCCTTCTGATATTGTTTTTCGATCTCCTCTTCCAGAGGATCCGGCAAGGCCGGGAAGAAATCGATGCCTGTTTCTTGCTCTACTTTGTCTATACTTACGGCAAAATGAGATAGGGGTTCCGATGATTTTTCATTCTTTAGGAGAAATGCAATTCCCTTTTTTTGCTTCGGATTCCAAATTACCTTGTAGTAGGCTTGGGGAACGATTACCTTGTTGGGACCAATCTTTTGTTCTGTTTGTTTAATTATAGGTCCTGTTACCACATAAAGTTTTCCGTAACGGTTGACCCAGCTTCGTACCTGGGCTTCCAGTTTTTTCCAGATTCCCCGGTTGAAATAGGGCTTTTGAGGACTCATGTTGCTCATATAGAAAGTTTCGGACATGGCCTCCTTTGAGAATTTCATACTGGCAGCAGGTAGAAGATGCCCCCGGTCGTATCCCGATTTGCTGTAATCTTTCAGACTTGCCGAACGGGAACTCACCATAGGATCGGTTCGAAAATTGTTACTTCGTTTAGTGGTGCCTGAAATGGTTTGAGGATTTAATTCGTAAGCTACCCAACTGGCTTGTTCCCAGTTTTCATTGTAGGATAGGGAGTAGTATTTGTGCTTTACAATTTGTTCGTTTCCTTTTTTTACTGGAAGATAGTTGAACTGTGCCTTTAATTGTAAAGTTACAGTAAGAAACAGGAATAAAAGTAGGGCGGTCTCTAGTTTTTGCTTCATCGTATGCAGTATGTTTTTATTATTATGAGTAATGCGAAGATAGGAAAAAACGTATATATTCATGTGATGCGATTTCGGGCAAAGGGCTGTGTGGACCGTATTATTTTGTTATGTTTGTAATTAAGGTTTTATAAATGATGGATTTTTATCTCTCCAAAAGATTTGTTAAATGAATAAATCAATTCGAATCCGCCAGGCGGAAGAAGGCGATAGCCTGAATCTATGCATGCTCAAAACTCAGGTATGGTTGCATACCTATGCTACCGAAGGCATTCGTAGTGAGTTTTCGGAATACCTCTCGGAGGAATTTACCAGGGAGAAAATGCGAAAGATGTTGATGGATAAGGATAAAATAACCCTGTTAGCAGAACAGGAGGCTCACTTGCTGGCTTGTGTAGAGTTGGACTGGAAAAGTTACAATTCAAATTGCGATGGGAATGCTCCTGAATTGACCGTACTCTACGTCTCAGAACATTTTCATGGGCAGGGAGTTGGTTTCCAATTGTTGTCCGAAATGGAGAGATTGGTCCGGGAAGCGGGATGTGCCGGTTTGTGGTTGACCGTTTTCCATGAAAATGTCAGGGCCATTGCTTTCTATGAGCGGCAGGACTACAAATGTGTTGGAAAGACATACTTTTCAATGGGAGAGAACCAATATGAAAATTGGATCATGTATAAAGAATTTGGGGAATAACTCGATCCCTACCGGTAAATTGACCGATAGGGATTTGAATTACTGGAGAAAGATACGATTGATAAATTTTATTTTTGATCATCTGTTTAGTTTATAGTAAGGGATAGTTTGATGATGTTCAAAACCCAGTTTTTGGGCTAATTTATAGGAGCCAGTATTACTTGAATTACAGGCCCATATTGGTTTGTAGTTGTTGGCTAAACAATAATCAATTAAGCAGGAACAGACTAATTGTGCATATCCTTTTCCCCGAAAGTCTTCTATTGTTTCTATCCCCAATTCCAGTTTGCTGTCGTGTACAAAGGCAGAAAATGCAGTCGTTGCCAATTTTTCTTCAACGTATAAACTAAAGGCTATTCCATTCTGAAAAAAGTCATTTTCGTTATCCCAAAAATAGGAAGGAACAACGCTGCCTTTCATTTTTGTGTATATCCCTTTTTCGGATTGCTTTATTACGAAATTTTCAGGTTGTATCGTTTCTCGAAAATGAAGATATTTTTCTAAATTAAATTTAAAATTCACTCTTTTATAAACTTCAACTTTATCTTGATTCAGCTTGGGTAATTGGTCGTTGGAGATGAGTTTGTGTTGTTTGAAAAGAGTTTTTAAGGTTTTATCCCATTCTGCAGGATAAGTTTGCATCCAATTGTCTTTAGTGCGATTTCCATCTTTGTTTTTAACGTAATTCACGAATGCTGTATTGAATTTATTGTTGTGGTTTACTCCGAAGAGTAAAGACATACCATAGGGATGCACGACGTAACAAGATTTTGGATTATTTTTATTGTCCACATAAACAGATCCGGAAACTCGTTTTTCTATTACTGCCCTGGCAAATAAATTATTGATAGTTACTTTGCTTAATAGTTTATTTAATTTATCGTATTCGGAAGTATCTAATTGTATCATAGTCGTTTTTTATTTTGGGTTGTTAATAACTAGTTACTATTAATTTGCCGATTGAAATTTTCTCCAGTCTAATTGTGAGAATCGTAAATTTAAATTCATGTTTTTTTAATAGCGACAGGAGAAGGTGATGTTCTTTAATTGTTTTAAAAACCAATTCTCAACTTGACTTCTAAATCTATTTTCTTTTTTGTGTTTCGAGATGGCATAAATGGGCTTAAGTTCTCCCGAATTCGTTTTCTTTTTGGGTGGGTTTTGCATTTGCTTTTAATTTATTCAGAGCGTTTCCGATTTTTTGAATGCCCTTCTCAATTTCTTCTTCATTTCGATTGGCAATGGAAATTCGAAAGCACTTCTTTTTAGATGGTAAAGGGTAGAATAAGCTGCCTGCAGTAACGGCAACTCCTTCTTGCAGCATGGTCTCTACAATTTCCTTTTCGGAATTCTGGAACTGGAGACATTCGAGCCAAAGGGTGTAGCCTCCGTTGTGTTTCGTAAAGAGAATGTTCTCCATTGGCAGGTGATTTCGCAGAGTTCGAATCGCTGTTTCCATTCGTTTGCGATAGACCCGGTGGATGCGACGGATGTGTAGTTCATATCGTCCCGATTGGCAGAATTGATGCATGGCTGCGTGTTTTAGTGTATTGCCCGAGATTTCACAGGTTTTCTTAATCTCGGAAAGGGCATGAATTACTTCATGGTCGGCTGCAATCCATCCAATGCGCAATCCGGGGAAAAGTACTTTGGAGAAGGTGCCCAGGTAAAGTACAATTCCCTTTTGATCCATGGATTTAATCGGAAGAACCACCTTTCCGAAATATTTCATTTCTTCCTCAAACCCATCTTCTATAAGAGGAATTCTGTATCTTTCGCACAAGGCCAATAGTTTTTCCCGGTGCTCCTGATTACTTGTAATTCCGGTTGGATTTTGAAAATTGGGAATGGTGTAAACCAGGGCCGGAGGATTCTGTTTAAAACATCTTTCCAGGGCTTCTAAATCCATTCCCTCTTCTTTCATTGGGATTTCTTTGATTTTGGCTTGCCGAAAGCGGAATAGCGGAAGGGCAGAAGAATAGGAGGGGCTCTCCACTGCAATTGTTCGGCCTGGTTCTACCAGAAGTTGTAGTACCATGTCAATTGCATTTTGAGCACCATTGGTGAGCAAAATCTCATCAGCCGAAACTGATATGCTGTGCTGTTGCATTCGTTGAGCTATAAATTCCCGCAAAGGTGCGTATCCCAAGGTATCTCCATAGCTTAGCAGAGAAGAGCCATCTCGGTGGAGTACTTGGTTTACACATTGTTTGAAGTCCTGTGTTGGCATCAAACGGGGATCTGGAGATAATGGCCTGAAGTCAATACATTCCCCTTCTGCTGGGGTTTGTATGTTCAGGTTAGGGGTAGAAATTAGCGTTCTGCTTTTAGAAGTGATCACTTCAGTCCAATTGATTGTTTTTTGTATTGATTCTTTTTGTGGAGTGGCTAATTCTGTTCGTTTTCTAATTGTGGAGTAGGAGCCCTGCCGACTCTCGATGTAACCCAGTGCCCACAGTTCCTCATAGGCTTTACTTACAGTTGTTCGGTGAACTCCCAGTTGCTCCGAAAATTTTCGTGAAGAGGGTAATCGATCTCCCGGTTTTAGAACTTCTTGATCAATCTTCTCTTTTAATTGAAGAAATACCTGTTTGAATAAAGGGATCTTGCTTTGCGGATTCAATTGGATCAATATCATAATCTTTTCTATCTTATTTGCTTAGGTCAAATTTAAGAAAAGATTAGGCTGTCCACAAGAACCAATCTTTATTAAAAACAGACAGTCCAATTTTGAATTGGGTTGGAAAAATACAGCATTGCAAATGCTAATAATCTTGTATCTTTAGAAGAAGGGAGTGGCAACTTAAGGAAAAGAATTTTGCTAATAAAATAACTAACTGGTTACGGATATGGTATTAGTGTGTTTTAATCGAATTGATGTGGTAGAAGCCGCCTGAAGGAGACAAGCGGCTTTTGTTTTCTAATTTATTCCCAGGTAAAGTAGAGTTAGGGAAGTGGTATCAATAAGTCCGTGTAAAATGATACAAACCCATAGGTTCCGGTTCATTTTGAAGTAAATCACTGCCAAAGCAAATCCGATGATCCCTGTGAGAAAAATGCCACTTAGACCCTGGTAAAAATGGACCACTCCAAACAATGTGGAACTGATCAGAATGGCCACCCATTGCCCCCAATTGCTTTCTCCTGATAACCTGTGGAGGACGTATAAAAGAAAGCCCCGAAAAACTATCTCTTCACAGAGAGCTGCAATAAACCAGGAGACCCCCAGGTACTGAAGCCAGGCCAGAGTATTTCCCTTGATAAATTCGAAAGTTGACAGGTCTGGTTTGTTGTTGGTTATGAAATTGATTGCAGGATCAATGAGGTATTCCATGAGTAACATTAAGGAAATGAAAAGAAGAAAAGTTTGTATCAGGGTTTTTCCTGTGTTTTTAAATTTTTTCAACCCGATGGGGTGTAAGTTGCCCATGGTAATCCATGTCCAGGCGATGGCGAAAAGGGCTATCAAAATGCTTACAGAGAATGGAAACGGATTTAGCATTGCAACGATTACGTATAGCCCTAGGAAAAGAAATAGGCTTAGAAAATGGAACCTAGAGCTCCCTTTAAAATTGGTGCTAAAATTTTTTACAGGATGCAGAGTGCTTAAAGTCTTCATAATTTTTGTTTTTTTCTGTTATCGGTGTAAAGATCCGAACAATAAAGACTTCCAGCGTGTCATGTTGGAAGTTGAACCCTGTTTATGACTATTTTTTTGTTTGTTGAATATACTGAGAAGGAGTTGTTCCTGTATATTTTTTGAAACTTCGATTAAAAGTGGTTTTTGAACTGAAGCCGCACTCCAATGCTATTCCCATCAGAGTATAATGTGTTTTAGTGGGATCCTTAATCATTGTTTTGACTTCTTCAATTCGTTGGGAATTTATAAAATCGTAGAAATTTTGTTTTTGATAATCGTTTAAGTATTGAGAAAGTTGATTAATGGGTACATTGACAAGCTTGGCCATTTGGCTTATGGTGATGTTTTCGGTTCGGTGGGGTTTTTCTGTTTGTATGCAGTTCTCGATCTTTTTTTGTAATTCCAATGCTTTTTGTTCAGTGAGCAATTGGTTTTTGTAACGGTGTTTTGTTCTGTCGGTAGATTGTGATGTTTTCTTTTCCTTACTCGATTGGCTTAAAGGGATAGGCATTCCTTGTTTCATACCAAAATATCCGAGTGTGAAAATTCCCAGACTTGCGTATATTGCGTTAATACTATTTGAAAAATCGATCGATGTTTTATGAAAAAAGGAAAGGACATAACCCCCTGATGCCAGGGTGTAGCTTCCAAGGGCGAATAGTAACCATTTTTGCAGCCAGCCCAGGTGGATGTTATCCAGATTGGAAAATTGATTGGGAAGTAGAAGGTTGTGTTTGTGTAATATCTGAAGGGATTTGAAAATACTCCAGCCAATAGCAGAAAGGTTGGTTATATTGATAAATGTACCAATAACAATTAGATCGTATTGGGATTTCGATGAGTTGGGCAATAATAAGTAGGCTCCTAAGATGAGATAGTACAAGGTGTAAACTGAAAAAGCTGATACAAGAAGCTTACGGAATTGTGAGGTGGGGTTTGAAATTTTTCCGGTAAGACTTTTCACATAGAAATAAAAAAGAAAGGCAGAGAGCAGGGGTAAGCCGCAATTCCAGTCATACAGAAGTGGATAGCCGTCTAAAATACCTTCGAGATGCAATATTACCGTTGACAGTTGAAGTCCGCCAACGATGAGAGTGGCAGCTAATAGTTGATCTGCAAAACTGCGTTTGGTTTTTCCTAAAAGAAAGAATGCAAAAAAGAAGGCTTGTACGCTGCCCAGTAGTATAATTTCTTTCATGTGGCTTACGAATCTGAAATGTAATGTGGGATGAATTTACATAATAAGTTTGAATTATTCTTGTTTTATTTAGAATTTTAGCCATGTGTGTTCTGTTGTGATCCCCATTGATTAATTCGCTGTAGTTGAATTGCAGATTGTCAACAGGGATTAAATTCTGTTTTACGGATTTCTCTTGTATCTTTTGTATTGAAAGGAGAAGATCTGTACATGACAAATTATGGGATCTGTTTTGAAAACGGTTTTTCTTGCCTCGAAAATGAGAAGAAAGGCCTGTTTGTAGAATGGGAATTTGGGGAATTTCCGTTATTTTTATAATTGCTGAAAGAGCTTTGCTGAAAGGCGTAGCAACTGTTGGAAATCAACCGGGGAAGGCATGTCAAGTGATTAAAAGTGTCAACCCAGGCAGAATTTATTACTTAAAATAGATTCAATTCTTTATCTTTGCTGGCGATTTATGGATAAAAAGGAACTAGCAATAAAATATATTAACAGACAGTCAGGAGCCGTAGAGTTGGAGAAAGTTCCTGGAAATAAAATGCTAAGGTATTTGTACCACACCTCGATGGGGCGACTATCCTTGTATGCATTGGTGAAGAGAAAGTTTTTTACATCTGCCCTCGGATGCCTTATCGATAGGAGATTTTCCCTGAAATGGGTGCCCGGCTTTATTGAAAACCATCAGCTCGACACCCAGGAATTTCTGAAAGATCCCAAAGAATTTACCTCCTTCAATGATTTTTTCTACCGTAAGCTGAAGCCCGGATCACGTCCTGTACAGGATGGTTTGGTTTCTCCGGCGGATGGGAAAATACTGGCTTTTGAAAAAATGGGGCATGCTTCCAAGTTTTTTGTTAAGGGCAATAAATTTGGAATCCAGGATTTTTTGAAGGACGATATTTTGGCCGAGAAATACCAGGGTGGTTCCATGATCATTATTCGTTTGGCTCCAAGTGATTATCACCGCTTTCATTTTCCAGCTTCCGGTCAGGTTGGGGAAACTCATCCGATTAAAGGACACTACTATTCGGTTTCGCCTATGGCATTGAAGAAGAGTATTAAAATATTTTGCCAGAACAAGCGGGAGTACTGTATTCTGAATTCAACCGATATGGGAGATATTTTAATGTGTGAAGTTGGGGCTACAATGGTGGGAAGTATCCTTCAAACCTATTCACCTAATTCTACTGTAGAGAGAGGAGAGGAAAAAGGTTACTTTGCTTTTGGTGGTTCTACCATTGTGTTGCTTTTTGAGCCTGGCAAAGTGAAAATTGATGCCGACCTACTGCAAAATACTGAACAAGGTTACGAAACGACTGTTTTGATGGGAGAGAAGATTGGTTCTCCTGTTCAATAGGTTTAAAAATATTTGAAAAAAGCGGCTGTTCCGGATAAGGACAGCCGCTTTTTTTTTGACTTTGGTTTGCGTATTGCCTAATTTTAATATTCCCTATCCTGAATCTCTGATCTCATTTATGAGAATTGTATGGGCCTTTTTGTTTGGCCCCATTTGTGAATAGTAAACGTATTAGCCTCTTTCCATACTATAGCATTGTTTGCCCTGTATTCATTTTCTTTTTCTTAACCGTTTCATTTTAAAATCCATAAGTTATGAATCTTGAATCCAAAACTAGTTTTACTGCATTGCTACTGATTCTTCTCACTTTTTGCGGAAGTATTTTTTCTGCTTCAGCCGAAACAGATGGGATACCAGTAACTACCAAGAGTTTTAAGGCGAAAGAGTTGCTTCTGCAGGGGCGTAACGCCAATGAGTTGGGAGATTTTCTCAAAGCTCAAAAGTTATGCAAACAGGCTATAAAAGAGGATCCGCATTTTGCTCATGCCTATTTTATGCTTGCCTACTCCTCCAATTCCACCCAGGAGTTTAAGGAGAATCTGGAGATGGCTGAACAGCATGCTCATCATTGCAGCGAGGCGGAACAGTTGCTGATAAAAATCGGTTTGTCGTATTTTAATGCTACCCTGGCTTACCGCCTGGACCTGGCAAAGCAGCTGGTGGAGCTGTTACCCAAAAGTCCCCGGGCCTGGATCTATCGTTCCTTCATTCAAACCGAAAACAATGATATTGACAAAGCGCGGCAAAGTCTGAAGAAGGCTATTGCTTTGGATGAGGAGTTTCACTACGGCTACCAGCAGCTGGGATTTTCCTATTTGAACCTGAAGCCAAATGATTTCGGCAAGGCCGTTCAGAATATGCGAGAGGCGGTGAAGTTGGTACCTGAATCCACTCAGGCCTATATTAACCTGGGGGATGCATGGCGTGGAAATGCGAAATTGAAGATGGCCCGGCAGAATTACAGCAAAGCCATTGAGAAGGATCCTGAAAATGCTTTGGCCTATCTGAAAAGAGCTCACTCCAATGTTTTTTTGGACGATATTGAAAAAGCCCGAACGGATTACCAAAAGGCAGTGGAGTTGGCCAGTGAGATCACTCAAAGCGCTTACTCCAATTACAAGGCCTTTACCCATATTCATGAGGGAAAACCCATGGAGGCCTTTGACGAATTGAAAGTTGTTCTGGAGAAGATCGATCAATTGAATTTGACCCAGGGGCAGAAGCAGGGACGTAATATTTTTACTCTTCACAATATGATTCGTATTTGTGTACACAACAAGCAGTACGATCAGGCTGAGGAATGCCTGGTAAAGTATGCCAAAGTAGTGAAGGAGCGAATGGCCGCGATTCAATCCGAACGTTTTGCACTCAACCAGGAGGCGAATATTGAACTTCACAGAATATACTTTCTGGCTCATAAGGGAGATTTTAACCAGGCTCATGCCAAATGTACGGCAGTAAAGAAGATCTATACAGAATTGGAGAACGAAAATCTGATGGAGAATTATTATGGTATTCTTGCTTACGTTTACTTCAAAGAGAACAAATTTGATGATGCCATTGCCAGCTATCAAAAATCCGATATGAACGATATTTTTAACAAGTACTATTTGGCCATGGCTTATGAGCAAACAGGAGATAAGGAAAAGGCCAGAGAGCTATTGAAGGAGGTGGCCGATTTTAATTTCAACAATGTGGAGTACGCCTTACTCCGGAAGCAAGCCCTGAAGAAGATCAAATCTTTGTAGTGGCTCAGGCAGTAGATAGGGGCATCCGTTTATCAGGATGCCTTTTCTGTTGTCCATAGGCATAAGTTTGCGGGTGAAGATGTGAATTGATTTGAGTGGAAATGGCCTTTGCCGATTTATAGAGTCAAGATAGTTGTTGCTTTCTGTTCGAAAAAGTAATAACTTGTAGTGAATGCCATATTAATTGACATAACGATTTATTCCAATTCTCTTAAAAACAAATACATCATGATAATCAATCCTGCGAAAATGGCCAATCCGGATGATCTGGTTTTTTACGTGAAGTACCACCTTAAACCTGAATTTGTAGATGAATTTCAGGAGCGTTTGTTGGGCGTAGTGGAAAATATGATCAAAGAGGAATCCTTTGTTAGTGCTTTTGTTCACCAGGATGCCGAAGATCCCACGAGGTTTAGTATGTACGAACGATGGAAGGTGTCTTCCAAAGATGCTTTTATGACTTACCAGATGGATGCCAAAGCCTACCGCAGAGAGTATGAGGAACGATTGCCCCAAATAAGCAAAAGTCCCCGAAAGATCCATCTGCTTCGGCCCATGGCCTTTTGGGCGAATATCGATGTTGAGCCAGGGAACGAAGATCTGGCCTTCTATGTGAATTTCCACATAAAGCCCGATCGGGTAGACGACTGGAAGCAAGCTGCTCTGAAGGTTCTCAACAAAATGGCTGAGGAAGATACCTTTATAAGTACTTTCCTGCATCAGGATGCAGAGGATCCCACTCGATTTACCCTCTACGAACGCTGGAATGAGCCCGATTTGAATCTTATGATTAAGAAGCAGAAAGAAAAAAAGTACCGCAAAGTATACGAAGACATTCTCCCCGATATGGTTCAAAGCCTCCGTACCTTCCGGTTGCTTCAGCCCATAGGGAATTGGGTTGGGGAGTAGGCGATTCTACTATTTTACTCACGAGGTGATTCTTTAGAAAAAATCACCTCGTGAGTAAAGTAGAATCGGAAATCATCTAATTTGCTTACAATGAATTTCGAAGAAGGCAACCTGTATCACATTTACAACCAGGGAAACAACCGGCAAAAGATATTCTTCAATCGAGAGAATTACCTCTTCTTTTTAAAGAAAATCCGTAGCTATATTACTCCTTATGCCGATATTCTTGCATGGTGTTTAATGCCCAATCATTTTCATTTAATGATTCATGTACGAGTGGTTGCTATCCGGAAACAGAGTGCCGGTCAATCCTTAAAAGAGCGTAGCCTAAATGATTCCATTGCTATATTGTTACGATCGTACACCCGTGCTGTAAATAAAGCTCAAAAGCGCAGTGGCTCTCTGTTCCGAATGCAAACCAAGGCAATTTGTTTAAATGAGATTAAGCGAGTTTCGCCTGTCTGGTATGTAAACCAGGGTGTTGCCGAGTTTGTTAGCGATGACAGGGGTTATGCTCAAACCTGTTTTAATTACATTCATCAAAATCCGGTGAAAGCCAACCTGGTGAAAAGCATATCTGATTGGGAATTTTCGTCGGCGCAGGATTATTTAGCCCAACGAGAGGGGAAGCTGATCAACAGAGATCGGGCCGCGGAATATCATCTCGAGTGCTTCAATGAAGTTGTTTCAAGAGGAGACTCTTAAAGGGAAGTCTGTTCTTGAAACAAATTTCTACCTCTTTCCACAAAAAATTGTAGCAGCTCCTCACTTTTTTTTGGCTCCTAAATTCAAATTCCCGAACTTTAGTTTGTTTTTAAATGGATGATTATTGTCCATTAATGGATGATAATATGTGACGAAGGTGTTTTTTACAATTTGATATTGATGTTTGTTTTGGAAAGATTTCATCGTGAGAAATTGAATTCTGTTTGCCGGAGAAGAGATGCGTAAGCAGAAATTAGAAATTCGTACGTGGATTTAGAAAATTTTCACGCGAGAAATGAAATTCCAATCGCCGGAGAAAAAAAACTTTCGTGGAAAAGAGAGATTCAACCTCCGATTAAAGAGCTTTTCACGCGAGAAAGGAAATTCTAATTGCTCGCCAAAGGTTGATGAGGGGAAATGCCAGAATTGTTGAGTGAGGTGAAATAAGTGAGTTGTATAACTGATAGTGGTAAGTTCATTTAGGTGGCAGGCTATGGTTTGATGGGATCTGTAGTGAGTGCCAAGTCATAATGAGAGTTTAACAGAAAATGATGCATATAAAATTTAATTTAAACTTGTGGTTGGTGAATTGATCTGGTGACGATGTTATTGAATTTTAGAAATTGTGAGCAGCTTGGTTTCCAATTACTCTAAAAGCGAAAGATTATGAATAGTAATGATCAACGCAAAGTCGAAAGTTTTCAGCAAGTAGAAGAAGTTCTACAGGAAAACGCTCCTGTTTTTGAAGGAGATGTTACAATCCAAAATTTAATTAGGGTCTACTTCAGTCTGTTGGCCGAAATAGCTCCATGGAGGAGCAAAATGGATCAACCCACTCAGTGGCTTACCCGGGAAAAGGATGCCACGAAACGGGATTTGATTCAGGTTGTGAGAATATTGACAATTGCGATGCATCGCTTTGCTAACGAGCAGAACGATCAAAAGGTGTTTGACGTTGTAATTAAAAACAAATCAGATTTAACCAAAATGAGTGAAGCCGATTTGTTGGAGTATTCCCACAATTTGTTACAGATTGCAGAGCAGAATATGGAATCTATTGCCAAATTTTCGATTACCGCGGAATTTATTGGCAAATACAAGACGCTTCTGGTCAGTTTTGAGGGCAAAATCGGAGAACGTCGGCTTTTGCTGGAGGATAAGAAGATGGGCAGGGAGTATTTCAAAAAGCAAATTAAAATGCTGAATGCTTTCCTTCGTACAAAACTGGATTGGTCAATTGAGAGCTACAGAGAGAAAGCGCCGGAGATGGTGAACCATTACTATGCTGCTCGGAAATTGCCCAAAACATCCACCTGGCATTATGATGTGAGAGGTTTTGTTGTGAATAGTGAGACGGAAGAACCCGTTGCCTTGGGGGAAGTTACCGTTGAAGAAACTGGACAGAGTACTCATATCACCCCACAAGGTAAATTTAATTTCAAGCAGTTTCCGGAGGGAGAATTCACCCTGAAAATCGAGAACCTGGCTTATAAAACACAGCTGGTCACCATTAGACGTTATGCAGAGCAGCACATTCGTATAAAAGTAAAGCTGGAGGCGATGCCTGTACCTCACCCTATCAAATAGGGAAAGGTTGAATTTACTTATTTGTTCATCCCGTCCCAACAACTACCGGAACGGGATGAAATATGGAATAGGCCTGAAAGGCCTGTATACTTCAGCCTGGGGCATCGCCCAGGTAGAATTGAGATTTAGATGCGACGGCGTAGTAGGCTATGGGAAGAGAGGATGTTACTTCCGTCGCAATAACATTTTAATTTGATGGCACGTCCGGCTGCATTTGTGGATTTAGAAGCAGTGGATAGCTTCCTGTTCCGGATCAACAAATTATCTGTAGCTGTGTTTTACAGTTTGGGCCAAATGTCGCGGAGCGACCATCTGTTTTATTTGAATGGATATTTTGAATTTTTGTTGGGTAGTTAAAGGAGGGCAGAGATTTTGAATAGGCCTGAAAGGCCTGTATACTTCAGCCTGGGGCATCGCCCCAGGTAGGTTGGAGTTTGTAAAGCGACGGCGCAGTAGGCTATGGGAAGAGAGGATGTTACTTCCGTCGCATTGGAATCAAAATTCGATGGAGTTATTTATTATTCATAGACGTATAATACCGAACCCAAATTTGTTCTGATATGTGTTGTTTGAAAACTTTTGAGTATTATTTATCGCACAAGCCGCGGGGCTTCTACTTTTTGCTTAGATCAAAAAGTAGACAAAAAATCAAGCCCATCGAAACCTCTTTAGCTTTTCATAGCACCCTAGTGACACGTGGCACGGTCGATGGGCAAAGCTCGCCCAATGTTTCGTGACTTAGGTTTTTGTGTATTTTGGAGGTAATATTTTGAATAGGACTGAAGGGCCTGTATGCTTCAGCCTGGGGTAAGACCCCAGGTAGGATGGAGTTTGCAAAGCGGCGGTGCAGATGGTTATGTGTGTGAATAGAGATGTTACTTCCGTCGCAATAACATTTTAATATGATGGCACGACCGGCTGTATTTGTGGATTTAAATGCAGTGGATAGCACCCTGTTGCGTAGCAACAAACTATCTGTAGCTGTGTTTTCCAGGTTGGGGCAAAATGTCGCGGAGCGACCATCTATTTTGAATTAGCATTCCTGAAAGGAATGAATTGTGAGTAGCCATGGGTGAAAACCCATGGAATGGAATTAGGTAGCAGACCAACACTAAGGGTGTTGAACCGATATGAATATTGGGAATCAAAATCATATATGAAAGATTCAACACCTCCGGTGTTGCTTCTAAATAAGGTATGCATAACAATTCATCTGTAATTTTAAAAACCAAAACCATGAAAACACTCCATCTTATTCTGTTTCTTGTACTAAACCTGACCCTGGCGGCACAGACCGCAGAAAACACCCTCAGGGCCCTTGTAATGCCCAAAAACATTGAGCACATCATAGCCATGGAGACGAAACTGGCAGAACACTATACTATGCCGGCTCCCAAAGACTCCAGCTGGTTTGAGTACCGTTCCGGTTCCAATAAGGTATTGATAACCGCCGGACATGCCACAGCGCATTTACGGGAAGGAAAGGTGAAGCGGGCCGATGGAGGCACCGGTTCCCTGGGGATGGAGTTGCATAAGCTGAGGGATGTTCCCCTCTTTTTTACCAAATACCAGTCGCCTTCCGATCCCAACTACTACGATGCGAATGCATTTAAGGATTCCCTGGCGGTGATTATCCGGCAGGTGCACCCCACCATTGTTATCGACCTGCACTGCTCGCATCCCTACCGGCCCTTCGATATTGATTTTGGTACCATGAACGGGGAATCCTGCCTGACCAGAATGGATCTGCTGGACAGCCTGAAGACCGCCCTTCATCGGGAAGGACTGATCAATCAATCGCAGGATTATTTTGCAGCTGCAAAGCACCATACCATCACCAAATTTGTTGTGCGTGAAGGAGTCCCCTGCATACAGATGGAGATCAACGCCAACTACATTTCCCCTGCATTGGGAAACGGCAACGGACAAAAGACAGCCCGCCTGCTGCAAGCCTTGCTTCGGTTTATTGACGGTGTAAATTAACAATAAAAAAAGCAAGGGTAAAATTTGCTTCTGTTGCTACTTTTCATAACTTTGAGAGACAGGGGGATTTGGTTGCGAAATAGGAGGGATGCTTTTGAAGATATGGTCTAGTCTCACCTGTTAGGGAATCCTCCTTTTAGGAGCTTACTTCTACGTAATTAGAAAATGTGGCTCAAGCTGCAACCAATTAAAAGAATGTAGGGGTGCCTGCTGTTTCCAATAGGGCTGACAGGCAATTTTCAAGCAAACCGTAAAAAGAGAATTGATATGAACATGGATAGTTTATTGAGAGAGATGGCAGCGAATGCCGCAAACACCACACAAAACGGACAGGAGCTTTTGAGGGAGGGAGTAATGAACCTCCTTGAGCAAAATAGAGTGACTCTTGAGGAGTTGATGACAGCTCTTAGCGAAGGGGAAATTTGCGAAGAAGAGTTCTCTGCCGAGATAGAAAGAGAAAAAGCCCTGCTTGAAGCAGAATTGCTCTCCCTGCAAATTGTTGGCAAACCGGAAGCACAGAAAGCTATTACTGCTGCCATGGATACCTTGACCCAGGCTGTAAAACAGGCGATATAAAAGGCACTTCAACCTGTTGGGTTTAGATGTTTTTGATACACATGGGTTTTACCCATTATCCTGAGATGGATGAGTAAAGTATTCTTTACCGCTAATATAAGCTTAGGCATGGTTGAGATGGGATGGAAAATAAAGTCCAGTTGAAGCCGTTCTATTCGGCTCAATACAATAGGTGTTGTTTCACAACCTAATGGGTGGGCTAACAACACCTTTTTAGAAAGATAGTAGAAATAATGGCAATGGCTGTTAGTGAAACGTTAACGGCAAATTAATGAGACCAGTAAACAAATACATTTTTTTATATTTATAAGGAGCATATTTAAATGGAGGAATTAGATAAAATATATGATCGTCTTATTGAAAATGTTAACATTGATAAAGCAACAACTTTAGATGAGCTTCTTTTTGTTTCTGGTAATTTCTATGAGATTATTGCAGATTATTATGACGTGCTAACAAGAGTTCGAAATGAAGATATTAATGTAAAAGGGGTTAATAAATATGATGCTGCGATTTTAGGTCTTTTAGTTCGAATTTGGAAGATTCTTAAACTTGCTATCAAATGTTACAAAGACAATGATGGAGATGGTGTTTCACTTTTAGATCGAATGATAATTGAATCTGCTGTCACAGCAAAATATTTAATGGTAAATGGGAATGACATCATAGAGGATTATCGAAAATGTGGATATAAGAATAGATTACAAATTTTAAGATCATTAGATGTTCCTACACAAAAAAATTCTTCGCCAACTGCAATTCGACTTAAGGAGAAAATTAAATCAAAGTTGAAAAACGATGGATATGAAAATGAGTCCTTCTCAAAACAGAAAGGAAATAAATGGAAAATAGATGGCAAAAGCTTTTACGATATTTTTTCACAACAAGAGCCAGAATACTTTTATCGAAACCTATTTGGTTTACCATCTGAAAATATTCATGGTTCTTGGACAGAGTCACTAGACTATCATTTAATTCAAAATGAAGATATGTCGTTTACTTGCAATCCATATAGTTGTTCCCCTGATCTAAGAATGATTTCCCCAATAATAAAAATTTGCAATGAGGCATTTATACTGTGGAGCAAACGTATTGGTATTAAAGACGAAAATATAGAAAAAACAATGAGAATAATTGATCTCATAAATTTCAAACTTTATGAGAAATTTGAAGATTTATTTGAAAAACTATTAATAAATGAAAACTAAAATCTGCCGTTTATATTTTGTTTATTACATTGCGGCAGTAGTGCGTATTCGTCGTTCGGATTCTCGCACGATCATCCGTCCATATCAGGACAGATAATCACACGTAATCCGCAATGATAACAAACAATTTACCGTTACAGTTCATTTGGGGTTGTAAATAGAAAGGTATGGAGAAAAAAGAATTAAATAAAAGCATTAAGATTCTTGAAATTGTATGCAAAGAAAAAAGGATAAGTCCAGAAAGGATTTATAAAATGTTCGACTCTAAAGACAAAGCTGAATCTGTATGTAGGATATTAAAAGAAAAAGGAGCGGGTCAAATAGAATTTACGAAAGGGATATACTGTTTTAATAAGAATCCATATACACTAACAGTGTTGACTGAGTTAAGAAAGATAAGAAGAGATAGAAGGAATAAAACTATTTACCACTCCATAGTAATATTAGGAATACTTGGAGGATTATGGCTTGCGGTATTAAAAACGGCTGATTGGTTTTCTAGTAAAGATAAAATAAAAACTATTGACACATTAATAATAGAAAAGGAAATACCTAACATAACGAATCAGAAAACCATTGACTCAACTTTAATGATGAAAAAAGATTCCTTAGCAGTAAAGTGATCAGAGTTAATTGCTTAAAACGCTATGTGTTTGTTGGTTTAATAAACTAGAACCAATGAATAAAGACCAAGAAAAAAGAGCAGAAGAAATAATAAAATACCTTAAAAAACATAATGGTAAAACTACGTTTGAAGTCTTAAATGGTGGTGAGTTTATAAATAAAATTTTAGTTGATACTTCTACGATCTTGCAATACTTGGAAGATTTTAAATTGGTTGAAGACATGGGGCGTAAGCTATTTAGACTTACCATAAGAGGTAGTAAATTTGAATCACTAGAAAAAACATATAGAAGATCAATTAAAGATTGAAAACCTGGAAGCTAACTTAAAAGCAGCCAAGCGTTCATATAGATTAACTATTTCAGCAATATTTATAGCAGCGTTATCGCCGTTTGTAACTGTACTATTTACTAAATACACCGAGGATATAAGCCAAAACAAATTGGAGGAAAATAACGTTGCATGCAATACGAACTATATGAATGACATCACCACAAGTAAGGATACTGTTTTTTCTAATTTTAGCATTCCAGATTCTACTAAAAATCCGAGACATATTAAATAAATAAAACGAACTGTAACAAAAGCTAAATTTCATGTGCGTAGATGAGCAACTTGAAAGTTTAGTTCAATTAAGAAACGCCAGCAAGCCAATTCAATTGTGCTTGTTAAAATATAAAGTAATTTAATCGGCTTGCTTACTTGCGGTTTGAGAGTTCAACTCTTTAAAATCGCCCACGAAAACTTAGCAAGACCGTTAGAAAAAACAAAGCAAGATTAAGGTGTTTCCGAATCCCGATAACTATTGGGTAGGGAACACTTTTTTTATGACATCAAATTAGGTTAATTCAAACTCTGGTACTACTGTAAATCAAAATAAACAGAACCCACATCGATTCCCCCTTCCATACATCCGAATCAAATTTGTTCTCTATCCCCAATTCCACCACAAATCCTCAAATAGCGCACCCGCCTTTTGGGTGGAATAGATAATTGTTTTACTTTCGCAGGCTGAAAATTTAAAATACGGTTTGGGGTGGGCCAATGCCTGGTGCTCAAATTATAGAATACAAATACAATATCTCTAAGGTACCAATTTTTAGTCAAAATGGTATCGTAATTCATCTGAAAAAGAGGATGGGAGAGTTGTGAAAGGGAGAGATGAACATGAATACGGAGATGCGCTATAAAATGTTGGTGCTGGATTTGGATGATACGCTACTGCGTGACGATCACAGCATTTCGGAACGGAACAAAGAGATGCTGATGAAAGCACAGGAGCAGGGGGTTTATGTCGTTTTGGCCTCGGGTCGTCCTACGCCCGCCATGTTTCGATATGCCGAGGAGCTTGATTTGAAAAAGTACGGATCGTACATTATTTCCTACAATGGGGCGATCATCACCGATTTAACCCGGCAGAAAAGCATTTTTGAGCAGAGTCTGTCTAAAGAGCAAATCCACAGCCTGCACGATTTTAGTAAGGCCAACAATGTGGATATCATTACCTATACTGCCGATAGTATCATCAGCGAATCCAACTCGAAATATATCGATGTGGAGGTGGAGCTAACGCAGATGAAATTTAACAAAGTGGAATGCTTCAAATCTGCAGTAACCGAATCGGCTGTAAAGTGCATTATGCTTGAGGAGCCTGAATACCTGAAAAAGGTTGAGTCCAAATTGAAAAGGGAGAAACCCAATAAGAGCGTATCCATTTCGAAACCCTTTTTCCTGGAGGTAATGCCCCAGGGAATCGACAAGGCAGCCAGTATTGCCCGTTTGGCTGAGAAATTGAGCATAAAACGCGAGGAGATCATTGCCGTAGGAAATGCAGGCAACGATCTAAGCATGGTGGAATATGCCGGATTGGGGGTTTGGGTGGATAATGTAACCCCGGAACTTCGCGATCGTGCCGATGTAATTGTGGCATCCAACAACAACCATGGGGTAGCCGAAGTAGTTGAAAGATATATTGTGGCTTAAGAGGCTACTATTCTCGTCATTCGGATCAATAACTGAATTGCTGCGTAAAAACGGCTGCCTTTGCATAAGACAGCCGCTTTCCTTATTTTTAACAGGGTAATTCGTTTCCGGGTAATTTCATCAATGGATATTCAATTCTGTTTGAGGAGGGAATTACTTCCTTATTCGAAATCCTACTTCATCCAAAAGGATAACCCCTTTGGACGATTTGTCGAATAGGAAGCGGATCTCCTTCAGCTTTGTGGGAATGAATTCGCTGTTCCTTGTCTGGAGTTGAGCCAGCTGGATTTCCATGGTTTGCAGTATGGGTTCGCTGGATTTGCCGTAGTTATCCTCCAATGGTTGGAAACGGGTAAACTTGGCTCTTAGTGGGGGCATCAGGATGCCAACCTCCTGAATTGACATTCTCACTGTTTCACCCTGCTCATCCTCCAATTCAATTGAAAAATCAAGAGGTTTGATGCTTTTTTCTTCCTTGTCTGTTTTCTCTTCCTTTTTCTTGTCTTCTTTCTTATTTGTGTTTGGAGTCGGGTCCTCCTTGTTCTCCTCCTCTTTATTCTTTTCGTTTTCTTCCTTTTTATCCAGATCAAGAGGTTTTGCAGGAGATTGATCCAACTGAGCAATGGCAAAGGTCAGGGATGAGGTTGAATCCAAATTCCAGGCCGTTTTTACCTCGTTTGGCAAAGTGATACTGTAGGAGGCGGCCTCGAAGGCTTGAGCCGGTTCTACGGGGTTGGTTTGGTGTAGATTTACCCTTTCATTTTTGGGCAAGGTATCACTGGCAGTAGAGGTAGAATCTTGTGCATGGTACTCCCATCCCAGCAATACCGCTTTGTTTTGACGCAGGGAGCTTCCTTTTCGAAATTTTAGATCCCTCTCCATCCAATTGGCAAGGGCTTTGCCTGCCAGATGTCCTCCCTTCACGGTAGTCGTGGTTACGTCGATGTCCTCGTCAAAATCGCAGAAGTAACGGGTGTGTGAATCTTCATAGCGATTGATGTAATAGCTTTCGGGCAGCCATTTCAACCCTTTGCGGTAATCGCGGAACAGGGAAAGGTATTGATGATTGTCTTTTAGGGTAGCGTCCAGGAAGGAGCTGATGTATACCTTTGCAATTTGTCGCTGATCTTCGCCGTTCAGGAGGGCTTTGGTGTTAAGGAAGTAGCCTCCGGGTAAGCCGTAATCCCGGTTGCCCCAAACCGTATTGAATTGTCCGTGGTTGGCCCGGTAGATGTAGATTGAGGTTTTAAAGTATTCCTTTCCGTTGCTGAATTGGATCCGCTTGTACTGCCGGTCTCCGGAGAAGAAGGAGACATCCGCATCATGAGATCCCTGTAGCAGAAGGTAGTTGATATTCTCCAACGGGGTAGACTGATTGGAGGGTTTGTACTGACCATCAATGGGTGCAATGGCAATCACCGAGCGAATGTTGAAGTCGAAATCGAAGGCAACCCTCGCATCATCAGGGTAGTATTTCAGTTTGTTGAAGGCGGCGGCAATACTCACCGCTTCACCTCCCCTGGAGTGTCCAATCAGTGATATCTTGTCCATGTTCACCTTATTAAAGAAAGGATTTTCAGAATCATCATTCCATTTCCGCCAGGTTTTCAGATGTTCCAAAAGTAACCAACCCCGGGCATCGTTTTCCTTACTGTAGTTGGCGGCCCAGTCACCGTTCAGGAAGTTTTCATCTACCGAAACAAAGATGTAGCCCCTGCTGGCCAGTAATTCCCCTAGGTAAGCGTATCCCGGATCGGAGTATTCCCGCATGCTGTGGTTTCCATGCACAATCAAGACCAAAGGAAAGGGGCCGTTTCCCTTAGGATACCATACCCGGCCATTAAGAGGAAGTTCGGTGCAATTGAAGTTCCAGTAGTTCTTTCGCATCGATTTAAAATCTCCTTCCAGCTCCCCCGTGAAGGGTTTGCCATTGACAGAGTTTGTTTTTAGGGAGGCTTCTTCTCCAAATTCAGGTCGACGATCCGTCCCATTTCCATAGGTCAGGAATTCAACGGGATAGGCGCCCGGTTGGGAGGGATCCGCTGCAGTTAATGGGGGAACGTTATTGTTTTCCGGTATTTCGATTCTTACGATCTCTTTGTTGCTGCCAGTTTGCCCCAGCCACCAGAAAAGAGCCACAAAAGCGGTGGAGGAGAGGGCGATGAGTGAACCGGTCCAAAGTTTTTTCCACACAGACGAATTTCTGAAGTTTAGGGAAGTAGCTATTGTAATGGATCCTCCCAGAGTGGCTGCTGATAGCACAATTGAACCAATCAGAAGGAAGCCGGTATCGGGGTTTCCCCACAGGAAGAACAGAAGGGTGATAAAGGCGGCCGAAACAAAGGCGCTGAATTTTCCGGGTAATTTGGAAAGAAGATATAGGGCAAGTCGAAACAAACCATAGCCTAATGCAAGGGCCAGGATTCCTATTGCTACCCCCAGAAGTACATCAACGGAAGCTCCCCAGCCGGTCCGAAGTTGCTGATAGCCGGAATATCCCATGCTTACGATTACCGTAGCAAATAGGGTTCTGATTATTCCTTTCCGGGTTGAAGGCCCTATTTGACAATTTTGTTGTGTCCAATTGGCAGCCTTTCTGGCAATCGTTTTTGCCTGGTGTATAATCCTGGAGATGAATTGAGGTGTTTGCATGGGTAAGATTTTGTTTTGATTCGAAATTGTAGTGTTAAGTTAGTAAATATTGCATTGTTAATGATATTTAGGTTGATTTGTTCTACGTTATGATTTTCGTGAAACAGTTATTGTAAAAAAAAGCGGTAGCCTAAATAAAGACTCCCGCTTTTTCTATTTGTTGCAAATGTTCCTATTCAATCTCAATTTCATCGATAAACATCCAGCATTTTTTTCCCTCCCCGGCATGATGCCTGGGGCATTTTTTCAGAGCGTGGGCAATTACTTTGATATATTTTGCTTTTTTATCTTTTGCATTCAATACAAAATCATGTTTTATGGTGCCTCCGGTTATGGGGTCAGTATGGTGCATTACTTCTCCCAACTCTTCGAAAGTTTTGCCATCCTGAGAGCTGTAAAAGGAGATGTTTTTGGGTAGAAAGATCCATGATCCGGCTTTTTGGAGTGCACCTACAGTTATTTTTTGCAGGGGGGTACTCTCCTCCAGATTCAGAGTTACTTCCATGTCCTCTCCGTACCATCCCTGCCAGTTTCCATCTCCGAAGTTGGAGGAGCCACGAACACTATTTACCAAATTAATGGTTCCGCTTCCATTGTACTTCTTGTTGTTGGGGATTTGATAGTCCACCCTTTTTCCTGTGGCTTTGTGAATTTTGAGTTTGTGAGTTACTACCTTACCAACCCTTTTCCCATCCTGAAAGCTGGCAGCCTTTACCTCGACTGATTGGGCGAGTTGAATCGGGCTTGTATATTCTTTTGATGCAGCTGTTGGCTCCTCTCCGTTAAGACTGTATCTTATCTTTAGATCGGGCAGTTCTGTGGATAGTTTCAATTCTACCAGCTTATCAGTTGTGTTGTATTGAGTTTGGCAGGAAACCAGGTAGGCGCTTTTGCTGTAATTGATATCCAGAAAGTCGTAGCGTTTCAACTGTGAAATCATTCGATGACTGAAGTTCTTCCAGTCTTTTTTCTCTTTTGGGGTCCAAACCGCTTCGGATAGAGCAGCCAGACGGGGAAAGGTCATGTATTGTGCATGTTTGGGACCGGGCACAAATTCGCACCATAAATTGGCTTGACCACCCAAAACGTGAGCCGCTGTGTTCTCGTCCATCGATTCATGGATGGGGTCAAAAGCATACACTTTGCTGAGCGGAGAATAGCCACCCCAGGCCAGGGGTTCCAGATCCTGTGGTCCCTGGTAGTGATCGAAGTAGCAGTGGGAGTTGGGGCTCATTACCACATCATGACCCTGTGCGGCAGCTTCAATTCCTCCTTTGTAACCTCGCCAGCTCATTACAGTGGCTTGTGGTGCCAGTCCTCCTTCCAATATTTCGTCCCAACCAATTAAGCGACGACCTTTGGAGTTGATGAATTTCTCCATTCGCTTTACAAAATAGCTTTGCAATTCATGCTCATTCTTCAGGTGTTCCTTTCGAATTCGAGCCTGGCATTTTTTGCATTTCTTCCATTCCGTTTTATCTGCTTCGTCTCCACCAATGTGGATGAAAGGGGAGGGGAAGAGGGTTACCACTTCTGAAATAACATCCTCAAGGAATTGGAAGGTTTTCTCATTTCCGGCACAGTAGATATCGGTGATTGGCCAAACATCGCCCGAAGGTACTGTAAAGGGGCCTCCGGTACAGGAAAGTTCCGGATAGGCCGCCAGAGCACAGCTAATGTGTGCTGGCATTTCTATTTCCGGTACAATGGTAATGTAGCGCTGTTGGGCGTATTCTACTACTTCCCGAATATCATCCTGGGTGTAGAATCCTCCGTAGGTTGCCTTTTCGCCCGGTTTTTGCCTGGGGCGTGCACTCCAATCCTTGTCCTCGTGATCTACCCGCCATGCACCCACTTGGGTAAGTTTTGGGTATTTTTTGATTTCAAGGCGCCAACCCTGATCGTCGACTAAATGCCAGTGGAAGGTGTTCATTTTGTTCATAGCTAGGTAGTCGATTATCTCCAGGATGTATTCTTTGGGCATAAAGTGGCGGGAAACATCCTGCATAAAGCCTCGCCATTTGAAGCGGGGTTCGTCTTGAATACTCAGGGCTGGAATGAGCCAATCAATATCTTTTACCAACTCTTTGCTTTCGATTTCCACCGGAAGAAGTTGACGAATGGTTTGGATTGCATAGAAGAAACCGGCCGGTTGGGAAGCTTGTATGGAGATTGAATTTCCTGTAACATCAAGCGAGTAACCTTCCGGGGCTATAGCAGGATTGGTTGCAAAACGGATGGTATTTTTGCCTTCTGATTCCCCAATCTTTACTTTGGGTTGAAAATTGGCTGCTGTTTTAAATTTGGTGCAAAGTTGATGAGCAATTGAGGCTTGTTCCTCGTTTTCCACAAGGAATTTGGTTTTCCCTGAGAAGTTGAAAGAGCCTTCGTGTAGTGCCAACTGTGCAGGTTGCGGAACAATAGCAATATCCCTGGGGGTGAATTGCTTTGAAGGTTGACAGGAGAACACAACTGATAGACAGAATAGAACAGCTATCAATCGACTTGGTTTTGTTTTCATAGCGTTTATTGGGGTTTGTGTTTTGTAATCTGTGGTGAAGTTAACAAAGTATTTTAATAAGTTTTGCATTCATGTAGAAGATCTGGTAAAGGAATCGGGCTTACTTCTATTAAGTTGAAATGTAGATTGAGAATTCGTTCAATCTCTTTTGAAATTTCAGGAGGAACAAGGTGTTGATTTTGGGTGGAAGATAAAAAGGGTTTGGTATCCATTGAAATCGAAATTGCATACAATTAGGATGAATGTAATTCCTCAAGGGTCATAAGATCAAATCATTGGTGATTCGTAGAAACCTTTCTTCTCCAACTAGCTCCTCCAAATGCTTTGAGGATTCATAAAAAGTATTACCTTCGCGCTCCGAAAATATAACGACTCACATACACCGTGTTTTTGTTGTGATGCATTTCACACCTTGAAATCCGAAACGCCTGTTTCGAAAAGAGTACACAGCAAAAGGTGTTAGCCTGAGGATAAGGTCTCGTTTTACTACCATTTTTTATTTGTAATTGATGTGTTTCAGTAATGTTGCACCGTAGTTCCGTGTGCAGAAATGTTGCGTTCTATTGGTCGTGTTGTTCTGAAATGCATATAAATTAAAAGATTTATGAAAAGATTTTGGGAGCAATGGGCTGGTGAATACTCAAAAACCCTATCACTTAGTATTCCTGTAATAATTGCACAGGCAGGGCAAATTACGGTTGGTTTAATCGATAATGTAATGATTGGTCAGTTGGGAACAACGGAATTAGCTGCAGCATCCTTTACCAACACTTTATTCAACCTGGTTTTAATATTTGGAATGGGCTATTCTTTTGCCTTAACCCCTTTGATTGGGAAAAGTTGGGGCGAAAAAGATCATAGCACCGTGGGTGCCTGGATTAAGAATGGAATAATGGCCAATGCTTTTATGGGAATTGCTTTGGCGCTTCTTCTGGTCCTGTTGTATGTACTTATGCCCTACATGGGACAGCCGGAGTCGGTGCTTCAACCCGCAAGAAGCTATTTGACCATACTTATTATCTCCGTTCTTCCGATGATGTTGTTTTATGGCTACAAGCAATTTGCCGAAGGAATTGGTGATACCAAAACAGCAATGAAAATAATGCTTTGGGCAAATGTGGTGAATACCGTAGGCAACTACCTGTTCATGTTTGGGAAGTTTGGTGCACCCGAAATGGGGCTTACAGGTGCAGGGATCGGAACACTGATGGCCCGCCTGTTTATGGCCATTGCATTTATAATTCTCTTTTATAAAAACAGTAAATTCAAACTATTTAGTGGCTTGTACAATCAGAGTTCGTTCTGTTGGAGTAAATTCAAGCGAATTGTAACCCTGGGAATTCCCCTGGGGGGTCAGATTGTAATGGAAGCCTGTGCTTTCGGATTGTGTGCCATAATGATGGGATGGGTCAGCGAAGTAGGGATGGCGGCTCATCAAATAGCCATAACCCTGTCAACTTTGGGATTCATGATTTACCAGGGCTTGGGTTCAGGCACCACAATACGTGTTAGTCATTATAAAGGAGAGAATAACAAAAAGGGGATTGTTCGAGCCACCAAAACAGCAATGAATTTGATGTACATCTATTGCGCTTTTTCCGTCCTTTTGTTTGTGGGAGGACGAAATTTATTGCCCTTACTATTTACTGCGGATGAAACGGTGATCAAACTGGCCGCTCAAATGTTAATTGTTTGTGGTGTCTTTCAGTTGGTAGATGGAATTCAAATTGTGCTTGTGGGAACCCTAAGGGGATTTGCCGATGCTCGAATTCCGGTAATTATTACATTTATTTCCTACTTCCTTGTTTCACTTCCTTTTAGCTATATGTCAGCATTTGTTTGGGGATTTGGGGCTGTAGGAATCTGGTTCGGATTTCCGGTTGGCCTCTTGGTATGCTCAACTCTTTTCCAACTGCGCTATAAATCTATTCTACGGAAGATCTAATTCTGTAACCGTGAATAGATTCCTTTGGCATTTCTTCTATTTGTCAATAAAAGGTAAAAGAAAAGGCAGCTCAATTTCGAAGCTGCCTTTTTACTATCTGGTATTTTTTTTGTCTATCCTTTTGCTTTGATCTGTTTCAACAGGTCAACATTTAATAGCTCCACCTGTTTGTCTACTACCCGAATGATCTTCTCCTTGTTGAATTTGGTAAAGGTGTGGATCACACTTTCCCGCGAATAACCGATGGTTTCGGCAATTTCTTTGCGGGAAAAAGGTAGTTTGAAGGTGTTGGAATTCGCCATGTGCGCATAGTGGATCAGGAAAGTAGCCAGGCTTCCTTCTACATTCTTATTGCTGTACATGATCATTCGCTTAATCTGCCGGTGCGAAGTCATCGACATGGTTTCGATAACTCCCATAGCAAAGCTGCCATTGGTTTTGATCAATTGTTTGAAGACGGCAATATCGATCAGCATTACTTTGGTTGGTTCCATAGCAGTAGCCGACAGGTGATATATCTTGTCAAAAAACGCGTGCGATAAACCCAGGAATCGAAACTGAGGGGCCATACGAATGGTATTGTTTCTACCATCGGATTCAATGTTGATCTTGGCCAGACCTTCTAGCATATAATATATATGGGTGGCGAAACTACCTTGCTTTATTATTGTTTCGTGCTTCTTGAAATCGAGAGTTGTACTGTTATTAATGATCAAACTTACGTCCCGACCAGAAAGCGACGAAAAGCAGGGATGCTTCAAATACTGTTCAAGGGCTAAATTTTCCTCCATACAAGTTCAGATTAATAAATTTTCTGTTACAAATATATGTAGTTTTTTGTCAGAAAGAGCTTCGCAAAACACCCAAATTGAATTCACTAAGTAAGATAATTCACTCGTTTGTGCTATTTCGTTGGCAGGAATGCTCGAAATCCTTGTGAAAGAACTGGATCTTCTGAACTATAGGATGTTACGGCTCGAACAAGGAAAGGGTTTCGATGTTGTGTAGTGAGGTGCATAGTATTACTAGGGTGAAAAAGCTCACCACAATGAGTGAACGGTTCCTGTTTTGGTGGTAAGATACTTGTGTTTAAATACATGTCTTGCAACAGCTTACAGGGTGGATCACGAATGGAGGAGGAAGGTATCTTTACCTCCGAATCAGAAAAAGAATAATGCATATGTTTTGGATTGAATTTGCCATAGTATTAATAGCAATTTTTGTGGGGGCCCGATTGGGAGGTGTCGGGTTAGGAGTAATGGGAGGTATCGGACTTTCTATTCTAACCTTTGTATTTAATCTGCAACCTACATCTCCTCCAATTGATGTAATGCTGATGATTGTATCAGTAATTACAGCCGCTGCTGCCATGCAAGCTGCAGGAGGTTTGGACTATTTGGTCAAACTGGCCGAGGGAATGTTACGTAAGAACCCCAATCGGATCACCTTTTTTGGTCCTATTGTAACTTATCTTTTTACATTGGTAGCAGGTACCGGTCATGTTTGTTATTCGGTACTTCCTGTAATCTCAGAGGTAGCACGCGAAACAGGTGTTCGTCCCGAACGTCCTTTGTCAATCGCAGTGATTGCTTCCCAGCAGGCTATTACAGCCAGTCCTATTTCGGCGGCTACTGTAGCTTTATTGGGAATGCTAACTCCTTACGATTTTCAATTGATCGATATTCTGATGATCAGTATCCCGGCTACTTTCTTTGGTGTATTAGTAGGAGCCTTTGCCGCCAATAAAATGGGGAAAGATTTAAAAGATGATCCTCAGTACCAAAAGATGCTGAAGGAAGGGAAACTGAAAGTTCAAACTGAGAAGGAAGAAAAAGAAGTTCCTGCTTCTGCAAAAATAGCCGTTGGCTTATTTGTTATGGGAGCTGTGGCTATTGTACTGTTTGGATCATTCGAAAGCTTACGTCCTGTATGGAATGTAGGTGGTAAAATGGTGAAAATGGGAATGCCTGCAACTATCGAGATGGTGATGATGGCAATTGCTGCCTTGATTCTAATTTGCTCTAAAGTGAAAGTAGATGAGGTTGCTAAAGGAAGCGTTTTTTCTGCCGGTATGCAGGCGGTAATCGCAATCTTCGGTATTGCCTGGATGGGAGATACCTTCTTTGCCGCCAATATGGATTTTCTGGGAGGTGGAATTAAGGATATGGTGACCAATCAACCCTGGTTATTTGCCTTTGCCTTGTTTGTGCTTTCCATCCTACTGTACAGCCAGGCGGCTACAGTGCGTGCTTTGATGCCATTGGGTATTGCCCTTGGTTTGCCAGCACCGGCTTTGATTGCCATGTTCCCGTCGGTAAACGGATACTTCTTTATTCCGAACTATCCTACCATTGTGGCAGCCATCAACTTCGACAGAACCGGAACTACCCGAATTGGTAAATACCTGCTGAATCACAGTTTTATGATTCCGGGGATGGTAGCTACCATTGGAGCTGTTTCCATGGGATTCCTGTTGATCTCAATTCTATTCTAGAAAATAAATAAAAATAATTATAGCGACTATTAAATTAACAAAAACAACTAAGATTATGAACTTGAAACAAAGATTTGCCAGAGTATTACTTGTAGTGGCGGTTGTAGCCATGGGAGCCGTGTCTTCCGTATATGCGCAAAAATTGCCTAACGTAACTATTATTGCAACTGGTGGTACCATTGCCGGATCAGGTGATTCAAACATCAAAACCAACTACACTGCTGGTGTTGTAACTGTAGATAAGCTGATCGCTGCTGTTCCTGAAGTAATGGAGTTGGCAAAAATTAAAGGAGTTCAGATTTCTTCTATCGGTAGCCAGGAAATGAATGATGCCGTATGGTTGAAATTGGCTAAGAAAATCAATCAATTGTTGGGTACTGAAGAGTGTGACGGTATTGTTATTACTCACGGAACCGATACCATGGAAGAAACTGCTTACTTCTTGAACCTGGTAGTAAACAGCGATAAGCCTGTTGTATTGGTAGGTGCAATGCGTCCAGGTTCTGCTATGAGTGCCGACGGACCAATGAACCTGTACAATGCTGTTGCTTTGGCTTCAAATCCTGCTGCTAAAGGGCGTGGTGTTATGGTTTCAATGAACGACCTGATTTTGGGTGCTGATGATGTAACCAAAACCAACACTGTGAACGTTTCTACTTTCCAGTGTCCTAACTTCGGTCCTTTGGGATACATGCACAATGGTCAGCCTACTTTCCGTCGTGCTACTTTGGCGAAGCACACCACTGCTTCTGAGTTCGATGTAACCAACCTGAACGAATTGCCTAAAGTGGATATCATCTACGGTTACTCTAACGCTAACGCTGTAGTAGTTGACGCTTTGGTAAAAGACGGTGCAAAAGGTATTATCCACGCAGGTGTAGGTAATGGTAACCTTTACCCAACTGTAATGGACAAACTGGTAGCTGCTCAAAAGGATGGTATCCAGGTGGTACGTAGCTCTCGTGTTTTCTCCGGATCTGCTACTTTGGATGCTGAGGTAGACGATGACAAATTCAATTTTGTTGCTTCTCTATACAAGAATCCACAAAAAGCAAGAATCCTTTTGATGTTGGGCTTGACCAAAACCAACGATTACAAGGAAATCCAAAGAATGTTTTACGAATACTAGAAATCTGATGCTGCGCTAGGGTGCAGGCTTGATTTTTAGAAGAATATATCTCGGGAAGGGGTGGAGAGGCCCCTTTCCCTGGGATTTCTCACCCCTAATTTCAGGGGAACCAAAATGGATAAGCCGCTCAAATTACTTACAAGAAACCCATAATTACGATTACAAGATGAATCTGAAAAAATATTTTATCGCTTTTGCTGCTGTTCTTACCATTGGTGGAACTGCAGTAGCTCAGGAAACGACAGGTTTGAAAGCTTTGGAGCAGAAATTGGCTGCTTTGGATCAGAAGAATGATGCTTTCAACTTTTATTTGAACCTTCAAAACTCTGCCAACATGTATTTGAATGGTGGCGATTACGAAGGAGTGGATTTCAAAACCAACCAGATGCGTCTGGAAATGCGTGGTGAGGTAGTAAAAGGTGTTCGTTACCGTGTTCGTCACCGTATGAACCGTGGTACTTCAGCCGAAGGTTTGGACAACTTGTCTCGTGCTACCGATATTGCATCTGTATCTATCGATGTTGCTCCTAACTTTACCATTACCGGTGGTAAGCAGTGTACTGCTTTCGGTGGATACGAGTTCGATCTGAACCCAATCGATATCTACCAGTACAGCGATATGATCGATTACATGGATAACTTCCTGACTGGTGTTGATTTTGCTTACCAGATGAACGATCAGGAGTTCCGTTTCCAGGTTGTGAACTCTCGCAACGATTACCTGGATAACATCTACTCCGGTTTGAATGATGTTGAAACCAGCAAGAACCCACTAGGTTATACTTTGAACTGGAATGGTAAGCTGTTCGGTGGTAAAGTACAAACTCGTTGGTCGTACTCTATCTTCGAGGAAGCTAAGGACAACTACATGAAATATATCGCTTTGGGTACTCAAGTGAAATTGAGTGATAAAGCTCAGTTGCAATTCGACTGGATGAACTCTCACGAAGATATCGATCGTAAAGGTATCGTTTCTGAAATGGTAAATGCCAATGGTGGTGAGTACGTTCGTGCTATGGATGTTGTTTACAACTCTTTGATCGCAAAAGTTGACTACCGTTTGAACAAGAAATTCAACATGTTTGTGAAAGGTATGTACGAAACTGCTACCAACGAAGGTAACACCAACGCAGATTTGAACGATGAGTTCCGTACTTCTTATGGTTACATCGGAGGTTTGGAGTTCCACCCGGTAGCTGATAACTTGAAAGTATTCTTTACTTACACCGGTCGTTACTTCGATTACGATACTACTGTAACCAACAACTTAGGACTTAAAGATCAGTACACCAACCGTTTTTCAATTGGTTTGGTATACCGATTGAAAATGTTCTAGTAGCCCTAATCCAATTAAAACATTGAGGTTTATTGGTTAAAAATTTCAGATAAAGCACGAGGGATACTTGCATTGCAGGTGTCCCTCTTCTGAAAAGGATGTTGATTATCAGCGTCCTGAGAATATAGGGTGAAATATTTCACCTTTTATTAGGTAATATAGAGTTCCGAATTAAGTCAAACAGCATAGTGGTTTTTTCGATCCTTTCATTTGCTTGTTCTACTTTTGGTGCATAATCAAAACGAAGACAGTTCCCTCCCTGGAGAGGGGTAGCTTGTCAAAGAATTGAAAAGATAATTTGAACTCTCAGCTAAAAGCGATGCTCAGGATGCTGATTATTTCCATTCCCTTTGTTAATTAACGAAAGGGTTGGGCTCAGGAACCGGATTAAGAGCTTTTAGCTGGTAGAAAAACAAACGAATAAATACATCTTAAAGAAGTGAAAACAAGACAAGAACACGATCTGTTGGGGTACAAAGAAGTACCTGCTGATGCTTACTATGGCATCCAAACTTTACGCGCCGTTGAAAACTTTGATATCTGTGGTGTAAAACTAAGCTCTTACCCCTTGTTTATTGATGCTCTGGCGATGGTGAAAATGGCTGCAGCCAAAGCCAATAACGAACTGGGATTGCTTTCTGATGACCTGACCAAAGCTATCGTTGATGCCGGAGCAGAAGTATTGGAAGGAAAATTCTACGATCAATTTCCAGTAGACATGATTCAGGGTGGAGCTGGTACTTCAACCAATATGAACGCCAATGAGGTGATCGCCAACCGTGCCTTGGAATTGTTAGGATTCGAAAAAGGGGAATACGAACACTGTCACCCCAACAACCATATCAACCTGGCACAATCTACCAACGATGCCTATCCAACTGCCATTAAGATTGCTCTGATCAATCACAATGCTCGTTTGGTATCTGTATTGAACAACCTGGTAGAGGCTTTCCGTGTTAAGGGAAAAGAATTTGCCAATGTAATTAAAATGGGTCGTACCCAGTTGCAGGATGCTGTACCAATGACTTTGGGTCAAGAGTTTGAAGCCTATGCTGTAACTTTGGAAGAGGAAGTTGCCCGTTTGAACCAGAATGCTCAATTGTTCCGTGAAGTGAATATGGGAGCAACTGCTATCGGTACCGGAATTAACTCTGAGCCTGGATACTCTGAAAAAGTAGTAAGACATTTGCAGGATATTACCGATTTGGATATCGTTTTGGCCGGCAACCTGGTGGAAGCAACTCCTGATACCGGTTCTTACGTAATGTATTCATCTGCTCTGAAGCGTTTGTCTGTTAAGCTATCCAAAATCTGTAACGACCTTCGTTTGATGTCATCCGGACCACGCTGCGGATTGAATGAGATCAACCTGCCTAAGATGCAGCCAGGTTCTTCCATCATGCCAGGTAAGGTGAATCCTGTGATTCCTGAGGTAGTGAACCAGGTGGCCTTTAAGGTTATTGGTAACGATTTGACTGTAACCTTTGCTGCCGAAGCGGGTCAGTTGGAGTTGAACGTAATGGAGCCTGTATTGGTGAAAGCCATTCTGGAGTCTATGGAGATGTTGGAGAACGGAATGAAGGTGTTGGAAGAGAAGTGTGTTTCCGGAATTACTGCCAACGAAGAGGTGTGTCGCGATATGGTACTGAACAGCATCGGTATTGTAACCGCATTGAACCCAACTTTGGGTTACGAAGCATCTTCCTCTCTTGCAAAAGAAGCGCTTGCCAACAATCGTAGCGTTTACGATTTGGTATTGGAGAGAAATCTTTTGTCCAAAGAGATGCTGGATGAGCTTTTAGCACCTGAAAGAATGATCAAACCACAGAAGTTTGTGACGAAATAAATCCTGTCAGTTAGTCGTGACTGTAGGGCCGTATGATTTTATCATACGGCTCTTTTTTTGTTATTTACCGATGGCCAATCGGGTTCAAAATCGGATCAAGTGGAAATATTGTGGTGGAAATGGGAGCATTTGCAATTATTGATGTGCTGTTGCCACCTTGCTAAGTAGGGGATCTGTAATTAGGTAAATAGCGACGGTGTCCACAATTGATTGATGAGGTTCTGTATGGCGCATCGCCACTGTAATGAAATTTAGTACGGCGATTCGAATTGCACCGATCAAATCTAAAAAATAGGTTCTGTTTGGAAAATGGTGGGTATACTAAACTGAGACATTTTCCTTTTTAGGCAGTAAGTTTAAAAATTCTTATTTCTCGCAAAGACCGCAAAAAAGTTTCGCAAAAGCCGCAAATAACTAAACTTTATTCTTTTGCGGCTTTTGCGTTTTTCTCTTTGCGCTTTTGGCGAGGAATTATTTTCTTGAGTTTTCAACAAGATATTTTTATCCTTACCAAAATGCAGTCTGAATTTACCCACTGCAAATCATATAGAGCCAAAAAATAGGAACAGAACCCCATTTCTAGCATTTCGGAATATCCAAACTCCCGGGCGATGGACAATTGGCCCCCCCTCCATACTACCACGGTAGTATAGAGAGTGGGGGCTCCTATATCTATAGCCTGGATCTTGATCACGTTCTCCGCGGCGCATCACCTGTTCAGATCAAGGTGATGGGGTAATTTGCGCTGCAAGACGGTTGGTCTTGAACCAATTCCCTTTGTTGCTGTTCAAGGGGCCTAATTCATTTTCTATGAAATGGATTCTATGTTTTTTTTTCCAATTGCTCTTCTGATTAATATATCGTCCCTACGGGACTAGGAATCTTCAATAATTCAGCTGCTATAGATATGATGTCCCTTAGGGACAACTGAATTAAGCCCGATGGTTTGTTTTTTTTTGTACATTTTTTCAAAAGGCATAAGGTTTACTAATTTGCCGGTTTTGTTGAGCCCGTAGGGCTCCTATATTTATAGCCTGGATCTTGATCACATTCTCCGCGGCGCATCACCTGTTCAGATCAAGGTGATGGGGTAATTTGCGCTGCAAGACGGTTAGTCTTGAATATGGCTTCGAACCAATCACCTTGGCTTGTTGTTCAAGAGGCCTAATTAAATGGATTCTATGTGTTGTTTTCCAATTGCTCTTCTGATTAATATATCGTTCCTACGTGACAGCTGAATTTATCCCGATGGTTTGATTTTGTTGTACCTTTTTTCAGAAGAGCATAAGGTTTACTAATTAGCCTGTTTTGTTGAGCCCGTAGGGCTCCTATATCTGTAGCCTGGATCTTGATCACATTCTCCGCGGCGCATCACCGGTTCAGATCAAGGTGGTGGGTTATTTTGCGCCGCAAGGCAGTTGGCCCTGAATGGAGATCGGAATAAACCTGTTACGTAGAACGCAAAAACTCAAACTCTCCATCAAAAATCGCAAATCCAAATTCTCAAATTAGAGAGAATAATCCCGCTCTCCATACTGCTAAGGCAGCACAGAGAGCGGGGAGATGATATCGTGTTTTCTATTTTAGCCTTTTTTCCAACATGTCAAAGAACGCTGATCATCTCTTTTTAGCCGTAGGATGATCCTTACGGGATATATATGGAAGTAACTAAACATTGGCTCATGGCTATTCGCAATTGGATTCTTCAATACCGATTGTGAATTGAAATTCCAGCACACTTAGGCTACCGGAGGCTCTTCAATTCTTTATCAGTTCCATTCCTGCTCATTTATTTCCATAATGGGGCGAATAGCAACCAGCCAATGGCTTAACATTTAGTTGTATTTTCCTTAAACAATTTCGGAAAGATTCAGGATTGAAACAAAAATCCAAAGGGGGCCATGGATTGTGATTTACCACCTTATGTTCTTATCTGTATGGAGTTGATTAACAAAACGAAATACGAATATGGGAAAGAAGAAATTTCTACTGATATCCCATTCGCTTCGAATGGATATTAAGGGTTCTCTTCGTTTGTAGTCTATCATAAAATAATTAAAGGAGAGGAGAGTGAAACTTTAAAATATTGTTAAAAAGAATTTTGCCATTTGGAATGATTTTAAATAGGAGTTTTTCCAATCTTCTCCCTACCCTCGTAAAGCAGAATTGTATCAATGTTCTTAACTTTTTATCAGTTTTTTACAGCGGTTGTTTGCCCAAATACAGGCTGTTACTCATCAGGCTTTCCTCCTGATTTCGAAAGGCCAGCCAAAATTCCACAGGTTGATTGCTGCTGTTGAGCGGTGTATTCCAAAGAAACTGCCCTTCCGATCGTTTGATCCCCGTGAACCGGTAATCGGATGAAGAGGGGTGGGGGGCCAATGCCATCACAAGGAGTGTATCGGTAGCGGTTTCCGGCTCATTGTTTGGTTTCCATTCAAACAGTACGCCTTCTTCTTTCCGGGTAACCCTGGCCTGCAACGGTAGTGGCAAGGGGCCTTTGCTGAGCAGGGCTTTCTGCCTGTCAATGCTTTGATTGGGATAGTTTCCGCAAATGCCATGCCTCAGGTTGTAAGATTTTGCCGGGTGAAATCCCTTTCGTATTCCCTTTTCATCGGAAAAGGTCAGCCGTAGCATTTTAGTAAATGGTCTCAGGAAATTCATCACCAACCGGAATTTCTGCCGTTGAGCTAGTTGGGTTTCCGTTTTTCGGTCGCGGTATTGTGAGGGCTTGGTGCGTACATAAGTATTTTCTCCAACATTGTAAACCACCAGTTGGCCCAATTGACCAGCAGCTTTTTCCAGTATTTTACTCTTGAGTCGTGCCATGGTATCAATTTTTTAGGGGTTGGTTTTTCTTTCCGGTTTGATGAAGTAGTAAGGAACAACTTCCATCCTGTCCGGGTACTATCTTTAGTTTACCTGTACAATTAACTTCAAATCGATACATATATAAGATGTATCAAAGTTGTTTTATATACAATTAAATACGAGTTTACTACGACTTTGTTACGAGTTTACTACGAGTTTGTATTGAGTTTGATTGCAATCTTCCTCGAAGGAAAACCAAAGACAGGTCAGTGATAGAAAGCGACAATTTTTTGAAAAAAGTTGGAAATTGCATGTAATAATTCAGGTATGCATCTACTAAGAAGGAAAAAGAGATGATAATTATTTCTAATTAACCCTATTTCAAAGTATGAAGAAGTTACACATTCTGGTAAAGATTGGCCTGTTCGTATCTGCAGTCACCCAATTGGTAAAGCATTTGCATTTTGGGGAGCCTTCCCATTTTCTGTTTGAGTTTTTTATGGGCTTTTCCTGTGGTTTAATGCTAACCGGATTTGTTGCTATGGCATTTAATTTTTGCAGCCAGAAAAATTGTAAAACAAAGTTTATCTAAAAAAGCGAGTTCGTTCTATTACTTTTCAAATACTATCAAATGAAAAAGTCATATTTAGTTTTAATTGTTGGGGTGCTACTTTTCTTATCGATCCGATTGGTAGAATACTTTTCCTTGTTGAATCTTTCTGAATTGGTATATGATTCTGTTGTGCGTTTTGCTGGAATTCTTATGATTGTAGGGCTTCCCCTAACGGTTTACAATGTTATGCGTCAAAAGGCCGGGAAACGAAATCTCATGTAAGGTTTTGTTTGCATTGATTCTTTGTTGAAGATTGGTATATCCACTACTTTTTTTGCGGTTTGGTTTGAAGGCAGTGAAAAAATGACGAACTTAATCTGGTTGTTAATTCAAGTTGAATGCTATTATCATGAATACAAGTCCCAACCATTTGTTTGAAGAGAGGAAAGCCTCCGAAGGTCTGTTTCATATCCATGAAATTGGTTCGATGTGTGCTGCTGTAAGGGCAGAGAACCAGCAGGATCATATGCATGATTACTACTCGATTTTCTGGATCCGGAAGGGGGAAGCCATTCATGCCACAGAATATGTAGAGTATACGCTTCGTGAAAATTCAATACTTTTTGTTCCGCCGGGTTTGAAGCATCGGTTTGTTATGAACGGGCATTGTGAAGGAGATATCATCATTTTCAATGAAACTTTTTTTGCAATTAAGGAGAATGAGACTGGATCTTTTTCCAATTCTACCCTGTTTAGTAATCCTGACTTTCGCTCTGTTATTTCCCTGGATGAGGGAGATGTTGACGTATTTGATGGACTTACCCGTTTACTCAAACGGGAGTTCAGGCAAAACGATAAATTTCGTCACGATATTCTATTCCATCAATTGAAACTTTTTATGTTGGAAGCCCGCCGTTTGTATGATCAGCAACACGATCCGGATACCCCATTGGATGAGGAGCACCCAGGTTCGGTTATCATCCGCTTTAAGCAATTGATTGATGCAAACTATAGGGAGAAGAAGAATGTTTCTTCCTATGCTGATTTATTGAATCTCCGTGCTACCTGCCTGAATGAGATTACCAAGAAAACTACAGGTATAACAGCTGGAGAATTAATTCGCAACCGTGTAATCAAAGAGGCCAAGAAAATGTTGTATGCCTCTGATATGAATACCAAGGAGATTGCTTACGATTTGGGCTTTCAGGATCCGGCCTATTTTAGTCGTTTCTTCAAAAAGTATACAAATCAGACTCTTAGTGAGTTTCGGTCGCTGATTCGAAAATAGTCCAATAATACCAGTTTTTTGTCCATTTACTGCCTTCTACGGATGCTCTATTTTTGCTATTGTAATTCAATCGTAAACAGGATTATAGGTTTGAAAAAAAATAGGTAAAATAGAAAAAGTATTATCGTTATGAAAGCAAAAAGAATTATTGTTTGGACATTCGTATTGGCTTCGGCTATGATTTTAAATGTAGAGGCGTATGCAAAAAATATCTACAAAATAACTTCGAAAAAATCTTCAGTACATTGGGTGGGAAAAAAAGTTGCCGGAGAGCATTCCGGAACAATTCAACTGAGTTCAGGAGAGTTGGATTTTAATGGTTCCAACATTAAAGGGGGAAGTTTTGAGGTAGATATGAATACTATTGTTGTTACTGATATAAAGGATCCGGGATACGCCCAAAAACTGGAAGGGCATCTGAAGAATGGCGATTTTTTTGGAGTTGACAAATTTCCCAAAGCATTATTTACCATTGAAAAAGCCACCAAACAAGGGGATGGAAGTTTCCTGGTGGAAGGAAATGCCACCATTAAAGGGGTTACTCAAGCTATTGAATTCAAAGTTGATTTGCATGAGCATGATTCCGAATTACATGCTTCGGCAAAAATAGTGATCGATCGTACCCAATTTGGCGTTCGTTACGGATCCGGCAGTTTTTTCAGTAATTTGGGAGACAAGGCTATCGAGAATGAGTTTGAGCTAAATGTGAATCTGTATTTAAAGAAATAATTTTACCTGTTGGTTTAATGAGGCTCACAATCCGGTTGAATGACCGGTTGTGGGCCTTTTTTTGGCTCCCTGTTCCTTTTATTTGATTTAGATTAAAATAAATTGTAATTTGATTGGGGTTTGTAAGGAAAGGGAATCTGCTTTCAGCTATTTTGTAGCTGAGGAGGTTCCATGATTTTCCGATTGTTAAACTTTAACTGATACAGTAATGAAAAAACGATGGTTCATTGTAAATCTTTTTCTTTTTGGGTGGATAATCCTAAGTGGATCAGTTATGGCCCAAAGTATTTATTCCGCTAAGCTGGACGCTAGTAGCGTTGTTTGGATAGGGAAGAAAGTAACCGGCGAGCATACAGGAGAAATTGCTCTGAAAATGGGGGAGTTGGAAATGGATGGAGAGTTGATCAAAAGTGGAAAATTTGAGATCGACATGAAGAGCATTACCAATACAGATTTGAAACAGTCCAATCAGAGCAAAAAATTAGTGAATCATTTAAAATCCGATGATTTCTTTGCCGTGGAGGAGTATCCAACTGCTCGTTTTGTGGTGAAAGGAGCTAAAAAATTGCACGGAAATACCTATCAAATCAAGGGCGATATGACCATAAAAGGGATTACTCATCCTTTGGTATTTACTGTTGTTCTTCATAAGCAGGAAGGGGAGATGCACGTTGAAGCCAAAATGGTAGTTGACCGTGCAAAGTATAATGTTAGGTATGGTTCCGACTCTTTTTTCTCCAATTTGGGGAATAGAATGATTTATGATGATTTTGATTTGAATGTGAAGTTGATTCTGGAATCCCGATGAGGACAGAACCGAGCTTTACAGTAAGAAACACGACCATTTGGCCGTGTTTTTTTATTTTTTTGGAAATTATTTGCTCTAAAGGTTTCGTTTGGGTATTGAATGGAAAGGGAATTTATTGTAAATTAATAGAAAAGTCACCCGAGGTCAATAGGACTTTGTTTCAATTTAAGATTATATCCGTTTTGTGATTGATTTGGATGAATTCTAACTATACCTTTTTGATATGCGCAAAATTATATCCTACCTCTTTTTCTTACTTTTTTGCATCTCTCATTGGGGATTGGAGGCAAAAGTAAAGCCTGAAAGTATCAGGGCAATTAATGTGTATTCGGGAGTTTTTGATGAAGACAAGGAGTTGAGAGTGTATCTTCCGGATGGGTACGAGAGTTCCTATGCCAGTTTTCCTGTGATCTACATAATGGATGGGACAAAGTATTTTGATACGATGGTGGAAGTTGTTGATTTTATGATTGAAAATCATTCCATGCCCCCTCATATTGTAGTCGGGTTTGATAATATTGTTCCTCTTCGGGATATGACACCTGAGGCACCTTCCATGCATAAACGAATCTATCCTATGCGTGGGGGAGCCAACCGTTTTATGGAAGCATTGGAAAAGGAAATTATACCTGAAATTGGAAAACAATTCAGGACCCGTTCTCAGAATGTAATTGTGGGACATGATTTTAGTGGAGTTTTCGCTTTCCATGTGATGATTACTAATTCGGAGTTATTTGATCGTTATCTTCTTTTTAGTCCCAACATTTGGTGGGACAATGGTGCTTTGGTGGATAAATTTGAGGAATTCATTACTAAAAAGTTAACCTTCCGTAAACGAATGTATATGTCTATCGGATTGGAAGGGAAACAGCAGCTTTTTGCATGTGAGAAGTTGGTTGGTTTATTGAAAAATAGTACACCGAGCGATTTTGTTTGGGATTTTGAATGGATGGCGGACGAAACTCATTATAGTTTAGTGAAGAAAAGTATGATGTCAGGCCTGGAAAAAATATTTGATGATTATCGATTCCCCACAGAGAAGGAGTTGGTTGAGGGTGGATTTGAAAAATTAAAAAGTTACAAAGGAACTGTTTTGCTAAATTATGGAAGGGATATTAAAGTGCCTTACACATTACTGAAGAGTGTAGGAGATAAGTTTCTGGAGCAAGGCAGGGAGGATGAAGCGATTCTGTTTTTGGAGGAAGGGGTAAGGTTGTATCCTGCCAGTGGAGAAGCTCTTTTCTTTTTAGGAAAGGCCTATGAGAAAACCAATAATCTTCCGATGGCCAAATTGTATTTTGAACAAGCTCATAAAATGGCTCCCGAACGAAAAGATTTTGAAGTGAAATTATTTCGGCTTATGCAACCCGTAAGGGATTCGATATCAGAATTGATAGATAAGTAATCATTGGAATGAAATGAAAGCTGTAGGGGATTGGAGAAAATCGATAAGGTGTTTTTTCTTTTTGCTGCTTTCTCTTTTCTTACTGAGTCAAGAGAGAGTGACTGCTGAGAAAAAGCAGGTTTTGGTGTTGCATTCGTATCACCAGGGATTGGAATGGACCGATAGTATTTCGAAAGGAATTCAGTGTGTGTTTGCTCCTTTGGAAAAGGAGGTTGAGGTGTATTTTGAGTACCTGGATTCCAAACGGATTTTTAAGGATAGCTTCTCTGAAAATTTTAAAATTCTTTTTGAGCATAGTCTCAAAGATATTCGATTCCATGTTGTTATTGTGGCCGATAACAATGCTTTGAAGTTTGTTGTAGATAATCGGGAATTATACTTTAAGAACCTTCCGATTGTTTTTTGCGGGATTAATAATTTTAAAGAATCTCATCTTCGTGGAGAAACGGGGATTACAGGAGTTGTGGAGAATACCGATTTGGAGGGTACGCTGAAATTGATGAAGAAGATTCATCCACTTCGCAAACGAATCCTAGTTATCAATGACCAAACGACTACCGGCCTTGCCAATAAGAAATTATTTGCAGATCTGTTGCCACATTGGGATAAGAAGTATCCTATAGAATACCTTGATGAATTTGCGGTGGAGGATCTGATCAAAAGGCTTCAAGAACTTCCTCCCGAGTATATGGTGTATCTGCTTTCTCTCAACCGGGATTCGAATCAGAACTATTTCTCCTATGCAGATGCCATTCAGATTGTTAGTCAGAATACAACTGTGCCTGTTTATGGATCGTGGAGTTTCTACGTTGGCAAGGGGATTACCGGAGGGGTTATTACCAGTGGTTTCGATCAGGGGCATATTGCTGCAGAGGTTGCTTTGAAAATTCTGAGAGGAACCTCTGTCAGTACGATTCCTGTTATATGGGATTGTCCTACAAGGGTAGTGTTTGATTACAATTTGATTTCTGCATTTGGAATTGATTTGGGAGATTTGCCTGAAAATGCCATTATAATAAATCAACCGCCTTCCTTTTTGCAAAAGTACTACATGGAATTTTTCCTCATATTTTGTTTTTCTCTATTGGTTATTCTATTTCTGATTATTGTAATGCAAATCAGACGAAAGCAGAGAATTAAACTGGAACAGGTGAACAAGGGGCTCGACCGGAAAGTGGAAATGAGAACCCGGCAGCTGGAGGAGGTGAATAAATCTCTAATACTGATGAATGAAGAGATCAGCACCAATGCCGATAAGCTTGTCCGGCAGGAGGAGCTTACCCGGTTGGCTTATTTGCGGCTCAAGGCTGTTCTGAACAATTCGCTTGTAGGGATTTTGGCCGTTGATTCTAAAAGGAATATCATCGATACCAACTATCGGTTTTGTGAAATCATGGGGTACGAAATGGAGGAGTTGATTGGGGAGAGTGTGGGTATGTTCTATCCCAGTTATGAGGCGTATGAAGATTTTGGTAAAATGTATCTGACCAGGCAAAGGGAAGAGAAGTATGTGAAGGTGGAGCATCAGTTGAAGCGCAAAAACGGGGGGCTCATTTGGTGTCAGATGTTTGGGAGTGCATTGGATGCGAGAGATTTGGAGCATGGGTTTATTTGGGTGGTTGATGATATTACCGATCAAAGGGAGGCGCATTTCCGTTTGGAGGAGTCAGAAAAGGCATTACGGCATGCTAATGCAACCAAAGATCGCTTTTTTTCAATTATAGCTCATGATTTAAAGAACCCGGTCAATGCTATATTGGGTTTGTCTAAATTTCTTGCGGAGAAAAGGAAGACAGTAGATGAAAGTACACAAAATGAATTTATCAATGATCTTCATACCGCATCAATGAATATGCAAGCTCTTTTGGAAGATCTTTTGACCTGGGGGCGTTTGCAGATCGGAGGGGTGAGTTACAGGCCGGAGACCATGGATCTTAAGATTGTGACAGATCAGGCCATAAATGGTATTTTAAACATGGCCAAAGCCAAAAAGATTAAGGTTGCGAATCTGATTGAAGGTCCTTGTTGGGTGCATGCGGATGAAAATATGATTACTACTGTTATTCGCAACCTTTTAAACAATGCAATAAAATTTACTTACGAGAATGGAAAAGTGGAGGTGGATGTGCTGATAAGCGATAGTAAGGTGGAGGTTTCTGTTTGTGATACCGGAATAGGTATCTCAGCGAAAGAATTGCCTTATCTCTTTGATATTGGAAAAAAAATCCAGCACCCGGGAACCCAGGAGGAGGAAGGAACGGGACTTGGTCTGTTGCTTTGCAAAGAGTTTGTTATTAAAAACGGAGGGGAAATTTGGGCAAAAAGTGAAGAGGGAAAGGGGAGCTGTTTTCATTTTTCATTACCTTTAGCGGAATAAATTGTAGTTTGTAACATATTTATATATTTTAGAGGGGGCTTGTATTTCATGGTCCCTTTTTATTTATCCGGTGGAATTTATGGTAGTTACAGTTCGCTGATGAATTGAACATCCGGTTTTTAGAGCATATTTTAGATATTCATGAGTGAATTAAGAAATATTTTATTAGCAAAAGAGGCAAAGGTAAAGATTAGATCGTTGGATTGGAGATTATCCAAATTGGAGGCTCATTGGCGAATATCTTTGATTTTTATATTGGTTGGTGTTTTATGGATTCTTTATTCGGATAAGGCGATTTTGTACCTGGAGCAGGACATTGAGATGTTGACTCGTTTGCAAACATTTAAGGGGTGGTTATTTGTTCTCATGACGGGAGGCTTGATCTTTTTTCTGATCCGAAAGGAGAATCGGCGTAACAACCAGATGATGAAAGAGCTTTTGATGGCAAAGGAGAAATCAGAAGAATCCGATCGGTTGAAATCTGCTTTTTTGGCGAATGTATCCCATGAAATTCGTACACCATTGAACGGAATCATTGGCTTTACAGAGCTTTTAAAGATCGGAGAGCATAGCACGCAGGAACAGGAGGAATATCTTCAGATTATTCATGAGAGTGGAGTTCAGCTATTATCAATAATCAACGATTTAATCGATGTTTCCAAATTGGAAGCACGACAGCTGGTTATCGAAAAACGACACTTTTCCCTGCCTGAACTTTTTCAGGAAATTCATTCCTATTTTCGCTTTGATCTTTCGAATTCGGGGAAGGACCACATTCTTTTTACCTTTAATACTGTGAATGGCCAATTTGGTAGATTCTACTCGGATCCCGTTCGTCTGAAGCAAATTCTGTCTCACCTGGTTGGGAATGCCATTAAATTTACGGATGAGGGATCCATTCGTATTGGTTACCATCAAAAGTCTTCGAAGGAAGTGGAACTGTTTGTGGAAGATACAGGAACAGGGATTGCTCCGGATAAATTGGCCCAGGTTTTTCAACCTTTTATTCAAGAGGATTTATCAACTGCCCGTGGTTTTGGAGGTACAGGAATAGGCCTTTCGATTTGCAAGAAGCTGGTTGAACTTCTTGGGGGGAGTATCTCTGTAGAATCTTACAAGGGCAAAGGTACCCGTTTTGCCTTGATTCTTCCGCTGGAATAAATAGTATTTACTTCATCTGCTGTCTGTAGCTTGTTGATATAGCTTAAAAACTTAAACTCAATAAATTTTAGGATAAATACATATTTATTCTTATTTTGGTTATAGTAAATTGTTGAGTTGGAGATTTTTCCGATGTTAATGAACACTTTTGCATGTGTTATTGACCATTCCCCTTTGATGGGAAGATTGAGTTGCTTCCTGTTCAGTTATTAATTATCCGGAAATATGTGTTTGAATTCGTAGAATGGGTTTTTGATTTGAAACATTCAGGATTTCATATTGCAGGAAATTTCTCCTGATGGCATCGAGATTGCAAATGAAAATAAAACTATAAACTCATGAAGGGAGTTGTTTTTAATGAATTTTTCGACCAGGTAGAAACCAGTTATGGATGTGAAGTAGTAGAGAGGCTTTCTGAAAATATTGATTCTGGGAGTGAAAATACCTACGTTCCGGAAGAAAATTATGATTTTCTTGAATTTCAAAAATTGATCGATCAGTTGAGTAAAGAAGTGGGAAAGTCTAGTGCTCAATTGATGATGCGTTTTGGAGAACATCTTTTTAGCAGACTTGCAATTCTTTATCGACCCATTTTTGCAGGAAGGAGTGATGTGTTTGATTTTCTTGAATGTTTGGGCCCTCACTTCCACAATCACATAAAGAATTTATATCCTGACTCAGAACTTCCTCGTATTCAAACCAAACGATTGGATGATCGCTCTTTGGAGTTGTTGTATCGTTCGAAGCGTAGAATGGCTAATCTGGCCCACGGACTATTGAATGGCTGTCAACACTATTTTAATGAAGAACTCCGTGTGGAAATGGAGTATCTTTCTACCGATGGTAGCATTGTTCGTTTCGTTCTGACCAGGGAATAAATTGATTCTTTTAATTAATTAGTAGCTGGTAATTGATTCACTTTCAAGGTTGTGGAATGAAATAAATTTGGTTTCTCCCTTTTTAACATTAATAGAGAAATTATGAACTTGTTGATTTCCGCCGTTTTGAATTATCAGATTCAAATTGCGTTCCCCCGCCGGCACCCGGATCCGGGTATAGAAGATGGAATGGGGTAAGGTTTGCCAGTTGCGGGTATCTGCTTTTTCAGTAATTGCATTTGCAATGCTTAACAGCGTTCCCAGGTTATCATTCTTTTTTCTTACATAGGCCTCCATTGCTTTCTTAGAAGCCAAACGAAGCAGGGAATTGGCCATTTCCCGAATCATTCTGTCGCGAAGTGTTTTGAAGGCGATGGAATTAACATCTTCAGCTTTTTCCAAAAAATATTGAGTGGAATCGTTGAGTTCAATCCATGCGTTTGAAAATACCGGAGGCCGTTCTACATACTTTGGAAATGCTACTCTTACAAAATCCAAATCTCCAAAGGCGGATTGTTCGTCTTTGTCCCTGTTGCCAATAAAGAACGGGAACGAAACGTTTTCATTGTCGTTGGCCAGGGTGAGGAAACCATTGTTCCCTTTTACTGCAGCGAAGTTGATACTCCATTCCGACTTTACGGGACCCATTCCATTCATCCAGAAAAAGATAATTTCTCCCTCGTCAGTTTTCTTTTTGGTGAAATTTTGGCCAAATTTTGATTTGTAAAATTCATACTCCTGCATTAACCCCGATTGATAGGCTGTGCGGAGCAGATCGTCCTTCAATTGATTCGGAACCTGGGTGTTGAAATTTTTATGGTAATTCTCCTGGTAGACTCTAAAAGCATTTCGATAAGCAATGAAGGCATTGTTGTAATCTTTGTTTGCATCGTAGATTAAGCCCATAAGAATATGTGCAAATGCGTCATCGCTGTATCTGTTTTTGTATTTCTTGGGGTATTTATCGTTCAATGTATAGAGCTTCTCGTTTACCCGCCGGCATTCCACCAGGGCCCCCTCCAGATTTTCCATTTCCAGGTAATTGAGTGCCTGATAGAAATGAAGCATTACGCTTTCGAAGTCTTCGGGTACATAGGGACGAACCCCGGGATTGGAAATTAATGCCAGGGCTTCCAAACCGATATTTTTTCTCTGATCTTCGATGTAGTGATCTGCCTTTTGAAAGTAGGTGGAACTTTCGGCATATTGCTCCTGCATCCAAAGGAGAGTTCCTTTGTTCAGGTAGTACAGTACCCTGTTTTTATTGGTCTGATTCTTTTTATCCTTATCCAATATGGCTTGTGCAGCTTCCACTTCACCATTTACAAATTTTTCGTTGAAGAGTTGGTTTTGTACATAGTAGCTGGCACAGCTGCTTGTTAACAGGATTAGTCCCAGCAGAGAAATAAGCCGGAAGAATCTTTTGAAGGGCATGAGAATGGTATTTAATAAAACGAGGTGGCTGAATTTGCAAAATAGAAGGGGAAGACATCCAATGATCTCTTCCCCTTTTTATTTATCGGTTGACGTATTTTTTGATCTTTTTATCTCCCATCCAAACTATTTCATTGGATTCCAAATTGGTCAATTCCAGATTTAGTTGGTAGAAGCGAACCTTTTCCTTCTTGTAGCTATCGATAATGGAGTTGATATCTCCCTGCAGCATGAAATCGGCTCCCAATTCTCTACCCCATTTCTTTATCGTTTCTTTTGCGGCAAAATCTTGCTGGTCGGCACGCTCCTGGCGTAAAGCTTCCCGTTTGGCTCCTGCCTGCACCAGGCGAACCCGTCCATCGTTTAGAATGGCTTTCTCAATGTCTTTGATATAGGTATCCGAATCGATGTGTTCCGAACTTTTGTTCATGATTAAACCTACTACAACTACAGGTTTACGTTCATTTTGCTGCTTGAAGTCCTCGATCCAATTTCGATTAAGTACCTGTTCGATTAATGCTTCTGCAGCTAACCTGGAATCTGTATCATTCCAACGACCGCTTAGGTCAATCTCCTGATCGGGTGACACCCTTGTAATTTGTCTGGAACAAGCCATACTTAATAGGACGGCCAAAGCTAGTACAGAGAAACGAATAGTATATCTCATAACAATGTTTTTTAATGATTATTCTTTAAAACTTATTTAAGGTAAGCAAAAAATATGCCAATACTAATTAGTAATTTTCTACCAGTTTGGCCAATTTATTGTAAAGAGTTCTGCTAACCGGAGTTAGAGGCAGTCTGAGATAATTAGGCCCAATATTCATAATGTCGAGAACTGCTTTCACTCCTGCGGGGTTTCCTTCTACGAAAAGATTTTGAATGATTTCCAGAAGCTTGAAGTGTTTTGCACGAGCTCCAGTTAGGTCATTATTCAGTGTTAGTCGGACCATTTCTGAGAAATCGGCAGGGAAAGCATTGGCTACGACGGAAATTACTCCACTGGCCCCAAGGGTTAGCATGGGGAAGGTGAGTGCATCGTCTCCCGAAATTACCTTAAAATGTTCCGGTTTGTCGCGCAGGATCTCCATAATTTGCTCCAAATTTCCGGAAGCTTCCTTAATGGCCACTACATTGTCAACTTCGTGTGCGATTTTTAAGGTGGTTTCCGCTGAAATATTGACACCGGTTCTTCCGGGAACATTGTAAAGGATTATTGGAACCGGGCTGGCTGCGGCAATGGTTTTGTAATGTAGAAAAATTCCCTTTTGATTGGGTTTGTTATAGTAGGGAGCTACCGATAGAATGGCATCGATACTTTCGGTTCCTTCGTAGGTTTTGATACGGTCAACAACTTCCTGGGTATTGTTTCCGCCTGCGCCAACCACCATTGGAACTCTTTTGTTGTTAACTTCCGCCACGTAATTGATTACTGCTAATCGTTCATCTTTTGTGAGAGTGGCGGCTTCTCCGGTTGTTCCCATCACAACCAGGTAATCCACCCCGTTGGATATCTGATGTTCTACTAGTTTTTCCAGTGAATTGAAATCGATACTACCATCCTTTCGGAAAGGTGTTATCAGGGCAACACCGGTTCCGGTAAATTTGTTTTCTGTCATGGCTTAGTTCTTTTTTATCTGGTTAAGATACTGAAGACTTTGTTCAATTAGTTTATCAAGGCTTTTTTCTTTGCCCATATCAATCATTAGATCAAGATGTTTCTTTTGCTCATCATATCCACCTACCTTACAGGCTGCTTGAGAAAGATTGGCTGCATAGCGAAGATTTGGATGGGCTTCCCCACTGAAATCAAACAGGATATCGAATTTTGTTTGAATGAATTCTTCTATTTCAGGCAGTTGTGGTTTTCCGGCCCAATTTAGATCCTTGTTGCAGTAGTAAAGTATTTGTTGTCCTACTCCATAATCCGGTAGCAGATCTGCATCTACCCAAGCCAACGATTTCACCTGATGGCCCTGGGATTTTAGCTGTTTTTGAAAAGTTTTTATTGTTTTGTGTTTTTTCTCATCCCGTGTATCGAATAGAATTCCAATGGACTTTGGGGTAGACAGATTATGAAATTCTTTATGACGTGGAAATTGTTTGATATTTCTTTCCAATATTTTTTTTGCAAATTTTTCCTTTATGTTTGATATAAAGCTCATTGTGAGTTGTTCTGTTGTTTTATCTTATGGCTTTTTCGCTTTTTTTACAGAAAGATATCTTCCGCGGATACCAATTTAGGTATTTTTTTATTGTTAGCTTTTATTTTTAACCTTATTTAAATCTTTTTGGGGCACAATACCCGGATGGATATATTCTTCCGGGTTTTATTTTCAATTGTGAAGCCAGCTCTTCAAGGTTTAAACTTTGATACTCGCTACAGGCTTTCAAAGCAATTTTAGCACAAGCCCGGGTATCGTCCATTGCATCATGATGTTGCAGAGGAATGCCAAAGTAGTCGGCCATGGTATTCAATTTATGATTTATCATTTGGGGCCAGATCTGTTTGCTTAATTGTACTGTGCACAGGTATTCCATGCGTGGAAAACCAATATCATAAGTTTGCAGGCAGGCACGGAGAACGGACATATCAAAACTGGCATTGTGGGCGATTACCAGCTGATCCTCAAAATAGGGGTGTAGTTCACTCCAAATGTCCTCGAAGGAGGGTTCTCCCATTACATTTTCTGCCGTAATCCCATGTATTTGAATGTTTATGGGATGGAAATAAAGCTCCGGAGGCTGGATCAACCAGGATTTTTCCTCGGTGATTTGTCCGTTTTCCACTCTAACAAGTCCCATTGCGCAAGCAGAGTTTCTTTTTCCGTTGGCTGTTTCAAAATCGATTGCAGTAAAGTTCATTGTCCCTATTTTATCATTTCCATGAATTCTTCTTCCGATACCATTCTAATGCCCAGCTTTTCTACTTTGGTTAGTTTGCTGGGGCCGATTTTTTCTCCAGCCAGAAGGAAACTGGTCTTTTTGGAGATGGAACTAACGTTTTTTCCCCCGTGCAGTTCGATTAAGTTCTTGAGTTCGTCCCGGGAATGATGAGCAAAACTTCCTGAAATAACAATGGATAACCCTTCCAGTTTGTTGCTGGAACCATCATTTTCAGATATTTCTTTCTTGAATTGTAAGTCTTTGTCTATAAGTTTTCTAACCAATTCCACTTGAAGTTCATTTTCAAAGAAAAGCACTATGCTTTGTGCAATCTTATCTCCAATTTCATCAATTTCCACGAGCTCTTCCTGAGTTGCTGTTATCAACTGTTCGATTGAAGGAATTGCTTTGGCCAGTTTTTTGGCAACGGTTGCTCCAACATAGCGAATTCCCAGTGCAAACAGAACTCTCTCATAGGGGACTGTTTTTGACTCCTCCAGGCTGTTAAGAATTCGTTCGGCTGATTTTTCGCCCATTCGTTCCAATGGAATCAATTCTTCTTTTTTTAGATTGTAAAGATCGGCTACATTTTTGATCAGGCCTTTCTGAAAGAGTAACTCGATTGTTTCCTCTCCCAAGCCATCAATATTCATTGCCTTGCGACTGATAAAATGTTCAATGCGACCCTTGATTTGCGGAGGACAGCCCATATCGTTGGGACAGTAGTGATTGGCTTCCCCTTCTTTTCGGGTAAGTTCACTATCGCATTTAGGACAAAGGTGGATGAATTCAATTTTTTCTGCATTAGCAGGTCGTTGATCAAGATCGGTTCCCACAATTTTGGGAATGATTTCTCCTCCTTTTTCCACATACACCATGTCGTTCAGATGTAGATCAAGATTCTCTATAATATCGGCATTGTGAAGAGAGGCTCGTTTCACTACCGTACCGGCCAATTGAACTGGTTCCAAATTTGCTACGGGAGTGATGGAGCCTGTTCTACCCACCTGGTAGTCGATGGAAAGCAAACGAGTGGCTACCCTTTCAGCCTTGAACTTATAGGAAATGGCCCATCTTGGAGATTTGGCGGTGAACCCCATTTCTTCCTGTTGATCTATTGAATTTACTTTGATTACAATCCCATCAATGGGGACAGGTAGATTCTCTCGTTCCTTGTCCCAATATTTGATGTAATCCAATATCTCGTCGATGTTATTGCATAGCTTTATTGTATCGGGCACTTTTAGGCCCCATTGTTTAGCGTACTGTAGGTTGTCGAAATGGTTCCGGGTAGGAGTATTTGCCCCCAGTAAGTAGTATAGGTAGCAATCCAGCCGACGTTTGGCCACCTGGGCAGAGTTTTGCATTTTGAGGGTACCCGAAGCAGCATTCCTTGGATTGGCAAAAGGTGCTTCACCAATGTCTTCCCGTTCTTTGTTAAGTTCTTCAAAAACATGAAAAGGCATAAGGATTTCTCCTCTGATTTCGAATTCTTCCGGGAATTCATTTCCTTGCAATTGAAGTGGGACACTTCGTATGGTCTTTACATTATCAGTAACGTCGTCTCCCTGAACACCATCCCCCCGGGTGACGGCCTGTACCAATTTCCCATTTCGATAGGTAAGGCCAATGGAGGTTCCATCAAATTTCAGTTCACAAACATATTCCAATGGACCATCCACGAGTTTGGAGATTCGGGTTTCAAAATCGCGAATCTCTTCCTCTGAATAGGTGTTGCCCAGAGAGAGCATTGGATATTTATGTGTTACTTGCTGGAATTCTTTGTTGATGTCGCTTCCTACTCTTTGAGTAGGCGAATTGGGGTCCTTAAATTCAGGGAATTGTTCTTCGAGGTCCATCAATTCCTTTAACAGCATATCGAAATCGTAGTCGCTGATGCTGGGTTGATTCAGGACATAGTATTTGTGATTGTGTTCGTTAAGTTCTTTTCGAAGTATATCAATTCTATTTTGAGCGTCTTGTTTATTCATTGGAATATATGGGAAAATATGTTAATTATATCGCACTTGAAAGGCTAAAGTTAATAAACCCAACACTGATTATCCAATTCAGAATGTAGAATTCCCTAAAATTCTTCCGGACTTTGATTGAGCCGCAGACTGGCAGAAATTAGAGAAAAGCAGATGCAGATTTGGTGATTCACAGGTTTTCAGATTTATAGTTGTCGTCGTTTACCGGTAGATTTTGGAGTTTTGCCGAAAAACCATTCCGAAAGTTTAGATGTGGAACTATATTCGAAGTAGAAAATTAATCCAAGTATAAGATAACTTAAGTCTGAAACCATATTATGGTGGAATGCCGGGCTACGACCCGTTTAAAAGGAGGTAAATTATGGAACGCAAACAACATGAGAAAAGTTTATTTTGGGGAATTCTTCTTATTGCTGCAGGAGGATTGTTAGTATTGAGTAATTTGAATATCTGGCCCTATAATTTGGAGCATTACCTGTTTCGCTGGGAGAGTTTTGTAATCCTGATCGGATTGCTGCTGCTTATTGTTCGCAAACAAGTTGTTGGTGGTTTGTTTATGATGGCTGTAGGAGGATATTTCTTACTAGATGATTTGTATTTTTTTCCCTGCGATTGGCAGAAATGGTTTTGGCCGGTATTGCTCCTGATTGGTGGAGGTGCAATGATACTTAATCGCAATAGGTATTGTAAGTAGAAGCATCTTTTCGACTACGGTCTGAATATTATTTTTTACAGTAAAGGATTCTTATCACATATAAATATTTGAGTTATGGAAAAAAGAAAACAAGTAGACAACAGGGCTGTTTTTGGAGGATTACTGGTCCTTCTGGGACTTGCTCTTGTGATTAATAATTTGAATATCATGCCTTGGTGGCTTGAGAATATTATTTTTTCCTGGCAGATGATTCTGGTTGCTTTGGGGGCAATATTCTACTTTGGAAAACAGGAGAAGACCACTGGCATTATCCTGATGGGGGTAGGAGGAGTTTTTCTGATTCCTGAAATTTTGGATATCTCCTATCATTACGAGCGTTTCTTTTGGCCGGCTATTTTAATTCTTGTCGGTGTTTTGATTCTTCGGAAGCGACACGATTCCTCCCATTTTCATACCGCTCAAACAGCAAATAGTGTTGATTATGTTGATGAGATGAGTATATTTGGAGGAGGAAAACGCCTGGTCACAAGCAAGAACTTCAAAGGTGGAAAAATTACCTGTGTTTTTGGCGGAAGTGAGTTGGATTTCAGAAATGCTCAACTGGCAGAGGGAACCAATGTAGTGGATGTTTTTGCGATGTTTGGAGGCTGTACCCTTATTGTTCCATCTGATTGGGATGTGCGGGTGGAGATAACTTCCATTCTGGGTGGTTTTAATGATAAGAGAATTAATCCAACCAATTACCTGGTGGAACCAAAGAAAGAGTTGATTATCCGTGGAACGGTTTTGATGGGAGGTGGCGAAATTAAATCCTTCTAAAGTATTTACAAACGAATGGAACATCCAATAGTAAACAGTAAGAGAGGCTTTTTAATATACAATGGAATGTGGGCATTTTTTGCCCTCATTCTTTTTGTCGTTTTATTGTATTTCGAGAGTGGGGACAGCATGTTGGCAGCTGTAGACACCCTTGCTTTTTCGTTACCCATGTACTTTTTGGCTTTGAGCCTGTGGTATGTGGTGCGTTACACTGATGTTGAAACGGTGGGGGTAGGAGGTTTGCTATTGCATCATGTATCGGCAGCTATTGTCGTACTTGCTCTATGGCTTTCTTTAGCTTACTATTTGGAGATTCTGTTTCTGGGAAATGATCACCTGCATCCTAAGGTATATCAGGAGTCGGTGCATTGGATTCTGTTGGGTTGTTTCGTGTTCTATGATTTTATCGTAATCTGCTACTACCTTTTGGTCTACTATCGAAATTTTCAGGAGAAACGAATGCATGAATCGGAATTGGAAAATCTGGTGAAGGAAGCTGAATTAAGCGCTTTGAAATCTCAGATCAATCCTCATTTTCTATTCAATAGTTTGAATTCGGTAAGTTCACTAACGATTTCAGATCCCGAAAGGGCCCGTGATATGGTTGTAAAGCTTTCTTCCTATCTCCGTTATTCTCTGGGACTGGATTTGAAGGAAATGAACAGCCTCCGAAATGAAATGGAGAACAGTAAACTTTACCTGCAAATTGAGCGGGTTCGTTTTGGCGATCGTTTGCAGTTGAAGTTTGATTTGGATGAGAATTGCAAGGAGCTACGCTTGCCCAACCTGATATTGCAGCCCATTTTTGAAAATGCCATCAAGCACGGTGTTCACGAAAGTACTGATCCGGTAACTATTACTACCCGGGCTCAATTGGAAAAAGGAATGCTTTGCATTCGGATTGGAAATAATTTTGATTCTGAAGCCATGCCCCGTAAAGGAAATGGTATTGGACTAAAAAATATACAGGAGCGGCTTCAGTTAATTTTTAGCCGAAGCGATTTAATGCGAATTGTAAAAACCGAGGAGTATTTTGAAGTGAATTTGAAGTTTCCTCAAGAAATGTAAACAATGGATAGTGTAAAAGTATTAATTATTGATGATGAGTTGCTTGCTCGGGATTTGGTGCGGAGTTATTTGATTGATTTTCCTCAGGTTGAAATTGTTGGAGAGTTATCCGATGGGTTTCAGGGGATCAAGGCGATAAATGAATCAAAGCCCGATTTGGTTTTTCTGGATGTTCAAATGCCAAAGCTAACAGGGTTTGAAATGCTGGAATTGCTGGATACTCTTCCCAACATTATTTTTACTACGGCATACAACGAATATGCAATAAAAGCTTTTGAACACAATGCTATTGATTATCTTCTAAAACCATTTTCTAAGGAAAGGTTTCATGCCGCGGTTGAGAAAGGCTTGGAAAGATTGAAAAATCAAACAACCAATAGCGAAGAGGTAAGTAAACTGGTGCAACATAAGGATGAAGAGGAGGAGTGTATAAACAGGGTAGTGGTGAAATCAGGAAGTCGGATTCATGTGATTCCTGTGGATCGGATTCGTTACATTGAGGCCCAGGATGATTATGTGATGATTTACACTGAGGATGGCCGGCATTTGAAACAGAAAACCATGAAGTATTTTCAGAGTCATCTGGATGAGACAGAATTCTGTAGGATACATCGTTCCTTTATTGTAAGGGTTGACCAGATTTCTCAACTGGAGCCATACGAAAAAGAGAGTTGGGTCGTGGTTCTGAAAAAAGGTGAAAAGTTGAAAGTGAGCCGGAACGGCTACAAGCAGTTAAAAGCTATTCTTGAGTTTTAATCCGCAAAAAGAGATTAAAAAAATCCTGCTCTGATTGATTCGGAGCAGGATTTTTGTTGCTATTTATTTTTCTTTTTTGCTTTTCGCTTCTTTTTGGCTTTGTCAAAGTCTTCGGCTTCGTCTATCAATGACTGCCAGTCTTTGCCTGAATCTTCCGAGAAGTCAATCGTATCATTGTAATCCGATTTGTTGATTGTAAGGGTTTTGATCTTTTTGCCCAGAAACTTTTCGATCTGATTAAGCATCTCTTTTTCTTCTGTACTGCAGAAAGAAACAGCATTTCCCTTTTCGGTTCCCCGACCAGTTCTTCCCACACGGTGTACGTAGTTTTCTTCCTGCTCAGGCAGATCGTAGTTTACAACATACTGTACATTGGGAATATCGATACCTCGTGCGCTTACGTCAGTTGCAATCAGTATTTTAACTTCGCCTGATTTGAAGTCTTTCATAGCCGCCAGACGATCAGTCTGTTCCTTGTCTCCATGAATGGTCTGAGCTTTTATCCCAACTCTTTCCATGGCTTTGCATACTCGTTCTGCTCTTACTTTTGTACGAACGAATATCAAAATTTTGCTATCCGGATTTTCATTGATCAGCCGTTCCAGGAAGAAACGTTTGTCGTCCATTTCAACAAATGCAACGGAGTGTTTCACATTTTTGGAAACAGGATCCTTAGGGGAAATTTGAATTCGAATAGGCTTGTGAACCAAAGAATAGGCCAGCTTTTTGATCTTCTTATTGATAGTAGCCGAAAAGAACAGGGTTTGACGTTTCTTGGGAAGGAATCGAATCAGGTCGTTAATGTCTTTGATAAAACCCAGATCCAGCATGTGATCCGCTTCATCCAGAATCAAAATTTCAACTCGGTGTAGTTTTATGAACCCTTGGCTTACCAGGTCGAACATTCGCCCGGGGGTGGCGACCAAAATATCAATTCCTTTCTCCAGTTTTGCGATTTGGGGACCTTGCTCAACACCGCCGAAAACACAAAAGGTTTTTACTTTGGTGTGCTTGCCAATTTCCTGGAATACTTCCGTTATCTGGATGGCCAACTCACGGGTGGGTACCATTACGATGCATTTGATTCCGTCGGTGCGTTTTTTTCGTTTGCTTTCCTGAAGTATATTGATTACCGGAATGGCAAAAGCAGCTGTTTTACCGGTACCGGTTTGGGCGATTCCCAAAACATCCTCGCCATCCATAATGGGTGGGATCGACTTGTACTGAATATCAGTGGGGCGCTTAAAACCTAATTTCTCCAGGCTTCTCTTTATATCTTTCGAAAAATTGTAATGTTCAAACTTCATTTTATACTGTATTGTTGCAACGGGAAAATTCAGGTCCCTTCCTCCGGATATAACCACATTTCCCACTCTTTTGAACCTGCAAAGGTACATCTTTCTTTTTTGCTTTTCTTACGAATCCTGAATTTTACTCGCTGATAGAGTTGAAAAGACTCATTTTTTATCTTCGTATACCGATCTTTCTACTATTTAATTGCTGATGTTTTGACGGAACTTTTAGACAATCCGGTTTTACGTTTAACAAAACTCCTTATCTTAGCTGTAGTAATAATTTAAAATATTGACTCCATTGATTATTGAATGTGAAAAGCTGGGTTTGACCTTTGATGACAATGTTATTTTTGCAAATCTTTCCTTTCGAATTGAGAAGGGAAGTAAGGTGTGCATCAGTGGGCCTTCCGGACGGGGCAAAACCACCTTGCTCAAGATGCTGGCTGGATTGGTTGTACCTCAATCCGGAACGGTGAGGATCAAAGGACAGGATTTGCTGCCGGAAACGGTGTATTCCATTCGCAAAGAAATATCCTGGTTGCCGCAAAATGTCGATCTACCAGTAGAATCAGGGGAAGAGCTGGCTCGGTTGTTGAATCCGAAATTTGAAGGTATTGGTCAGACGGGGTTTTATCTCGAAAAGTTTGGTTTGGAACCCACGTACTACCGGAAGAACTTCAGTTATGTAAGTGGAGGACAGAAACAGCGTATTCTACTTGCCGTATGTTTGAATTTAAACAAGCCCATATTGTTGTTGGACGAACCCACTTCGGCTCTTGATGAGGATGCAATTGATAAATTAATTGCGACAATTTCATCTTTACAGGACCTTACAGTGGTTTCTGTGTCCCATAACGAAAAGTGGATTCGAAGTTGTGATAAAATAATTCAGTTATGAGTGAAATAACGGATATTAGTCTACTGAGTTTGGTCTTGGGGTATTCAGTTCTCTTGATTCCCCTGGCAGGTTTGTGGTATTTTAGAACGGGTTTATTGAAAGATTCTTTAATTGGTATCTTTCGAATGACGCTTCAATTGGTGTTTGTTGCTTTGTATTTGGAGTTTGTCTTCGACTTAAACGATGCATGGCTCAATTCCTTGTGGTTGGTTGGTATGATTGTGGTAGGTGTTTTTACCACAATTAAGAGAAGTGGCTTGAATCGGAAATTTTTTCTTCTCCCTTTGTTTACCTCCGGATTGATTAGCATCGTAATTATCGATTTGTTTTTTTTAGGAGTAATAGTCCGCCTGGACTACTTTTTTGATGCTCGCTATTTTATTCCTATTTCGGGTATGATTCTGGGAAATTCATTGAATCACAATATTGTGGGGATGAATGCCTACTTTGACGGATTGGTGAAAAACAGGGATTTGTACCAGTTTTTGCTGGTGAATCGTAACAGTCAGGCCATTGCTTTGGCTCCTTTTATCCGCGATGCTCTTCGTAAGGGGTTGAATCCCATGATTGCCACCATGTCGGTGATGGGTTTGATTTCTTTACCCGGAATGATGACGGGGCAAATTTTAGGAGGGAGTTCTCCGGCTATTGCCATAAAATATCAAATCATGATCATGCTGGCCATTTTTACCGGCTGTTCGCTCAATTTGATGCTGACCATTCTCTTCTCCAATCGTTTTGCTTTTGATTCCTACGGCAGTTTTCGAGACGGTATTATGAAAAGTAATAAATAGAAATACTTTGGGCCACTTTATTGTTTTAATTGTGTCGGTTTTTGCTGTTTTCTGCTCCTGCTATCAAATATTTTCTATCTTTGCAGCATCTGGTTTTGGGTATGCTTTTCGGTGTATCCGATGAAAAGGGAATCAGGTGAGAATCCTGAACAGTTTCCGCTGCTGTAAGTTCCAGAAACAACTTTCGGAAAATACTTTGCCACTGCCCCTTGGGGTGGGAAGGCTTTTCGAAAGGGAACAAGTCAGAAGACCTGCCGGTGAGATCCCGAGTTATTTGGTTCGGATGAAAACCAATAATTACTTACAGATTGATCAGCATGTTACGAAAGAAAATTGGTAGCCTTTGTTGTGCTATGTTATTGAGTGGATTGTCCATTGCCCAACAGAAAGAAAAGGATTTGCATCAGGATTTAAAGGAGGTACGGATTGTTGCATCCCGAAAGAATTTTTACTCCGAAGATGTAAGGATTACACGTATAGATACCTTGTTAAGGAAGCAGAATTCCACTCTTAATCTGGGGCAACTATTGACAATGACCACACCTGTAATGGTAAAATCCTATGGTTCTACCGGTTCTCTTAGTTCTATTTCTCTTCGGGGTAGTGGTTCCAACCATACCTCGGTAAACTGGAATGGTTTTCCCCTTAATTCACTTACACTTGGGTCTCAGGATTTATCTGCTGTAGATGGTGGCTTAATGCAAGATGTTAGTCTTAGCTATGGAGCATCCGGGAGTTTGCATGGGAGTGGAACTTTCGGAGGAAGTGTGGAGTTGAATAATTCAACCGATTGGAAGAGAAAAAAGGAAGTAAGTTTGAATGCAGAGTTGGGCAGTTTTGGTCACCGTAGGTTTGGGACGCAGGTAGCTCTGGGAGATGAAAAAATGCAATATTTGTTGAATGCTTTTTCGCTTCAGGCGGATAATGATTTCCCTTATACTGATGAAATTTTAGTGAATCCAAATCAGCACAGAAAGCATAATGAGGTGGAAAATCGTGCTATCGTCCAAAATTTCTTTCTGAAGCTACCACATGCTCAACAGCTGGAAGTGGGTGCCTGGTATCAGTTTAAAGACAAAAACCTGCCTTTGATAATGGGGGCCAATAAAACGCCCAAGGAAAACCAGAAGGATGAATCGTTCCGAACTTATTTGAAATATAGTAAACGTTTTAACCAATCTTCTTTGGTGGTGAAGTCTGCCTGGTTTGATGATTTCCAGAAATACGTAAGTGAGGAATTGGTTTCAGAATTTAAAACAAAGCGCTTGTATGGGGATGTAAACTACCGTTACTATCTTTCCAACAGTATAGTGTTTGATGTTGGTGGAGTATACCAATATTCAAATGCAGATGTAACTGCTTACGGCAGAACGATTGAAGAACATAGTGCTTCTGTTGTTGCTGCATTAAAATACAGTAGAAAGCGTTGGGTGTTAAATGCCTCTGCCCGGAAGGAATACAATTCCAATGAAAATCCAAAACCGCTTTATTCGTTGGGCGTAAGGTATGATATTTTTCCTGGTAAGTTAAGTTTCCGTTCAAATCTTTCCACTAAGTTTAGGATTCCTACTTTTAACGAGAAATACTGGCAACCCGGCGGCAATCCAGATCTTATTCCTGAAGAGGGATGGAGTGCTGAGGCTGGTTTTCAAGGGGGATTCCTGAAAAAGGAGAAGCAGGAATTGAATTGGAATTTGACTGCCTACCATTCCAGAATTAAAAACTTTATTCAGTGGGTTTATTCCTCTGAAATCGGAGATTATACTCCTGTTGCCACAGATGAAGTTCTTGCACGCGGGGTGGAAATGGATCTTTCTTTTCGAAAAGAGTTGGGAAATTGGAAGTGGATCGCACGGGCTGACTACACTTACACGAAGTCGACTAATCAAGATGGGGAGTCGACTAATGATCGTCAGTTAATTTATGTTCCCGAGCAGCAGGGAAAGTTATTCCTGAGTTTATTTTACGCTAAGACATGGATTTCTTTTCAACATTCTTACAAAGGAGAGATGTACTATTCTAAAAACGACGATCGGAAATTGGATGCTTTTTGGGTGTCAGATATCTATGTGGGACAAGGTGTGAAACTGTTCGGGTTTGATTCGGAACTTCAATTTAGGGTACAAAATCTGTGGGACAAGGAGTACCAGGTTGTAAAATCTTATCCAATGCCCGGTCGAGCATACTATGTAAGCTATAATATAAAATTCAAATAATTGCTAAAACAAGAAAATGAAAACGACTCGCTTATTGATGGCTTTTCTGATGATTTCAGTGGCCTTATTTAGTTCATCCTGTAGTAGTGATGATGATAATAATAGTAATTCTGATTTTAATCCCCTCCATCTTCATGGTGCTTTTGTGACTTGTGAAGGGAACTTCAATTCAAACAATGGTTCTGTTAGTTTCCTTAATTCGGAAACAGGGGTGTTGCAGAATGGTTTGTACGAAAACAAAAACAGCAAAGCTTTGGGCGATATTGTACAGTCTTTTGCTGTTGCAGGTGATAATGGTTATATTGTGGTGAATAATTCACAAAAGGTGGAAGTTGTAGATATGGAGACCTTTGAGAATCGTGGGACCATTACCGGAGTGAATTATCCTCGCTATTTCCTTCAGGTGAATAATTCTGTTGGGTATTTAACCAATGGTGCCAATGCTGGAAAGGTATACGTGATTGATTTGGCCAAGAATGTAAAGATTGATTCCGTTGAAGTGGGAAATGGTCCGGAAGATTTGAAAATTTCCGGTGATTTTGTTTATGTAGCCAACAGTGGTGGTTGGGGAACTGATCATACGGTTAGTGTTATTGATCCTGTTAAGCATGAGGTTTATGCAACAATTTCTGTGGGGGATTCTCCAGTTGCTTTGCAGGTAGATCAAAACGGAGATGTGTGGGTGCTTTGTAAAGGTTTAGGTAGCTGGAATGGAGGGCCGACCAATGCTAAATTAATTAAGATAGATAGAAGTACCATGAAAGTAGTTAAGACTTTTGACTTTGGAGGTGCTTTGACTAGTTTTGGTACCCGGCTGATTGCTATGGATCCTGAAGGCAAGAATATCTATTTTGAGAATGGTGGCATCTTTAAAATGTCGATTGAAGCGAGCGAGTTGCCAACTCAGGCATTTGTGACAGCTCCTAACGGAAGTTTCTATGGTATTGCAGTTGATCCTAAAAAAGGCGATATCTATGGATTCGAGCAGGATTGGAATGGTGGTCGTGGTAAGATGTTCCAATACAATAGCCAAGGTAAAGAATTGAATACTTTTGAAGTGGGCATCGGACCCAACGGAATTGTATTCTACTAGTAAAAGTATTTTGTAAAAATAGAAAGGTTCGGAATCAAATGGTTTCGAACCTTTTTTTGTGCTATAAAACCCAATTGCATTGTTGTGGAAACTATTCAATGGGGATTTGGCCCTGGTATTTTCCGTAAGCTTCCAATAGCTCCTCCCTTGATATAGGAGAACCATGGGCCGGGAGGAATCTTCGACACCCACTGTCCAGAAGTAGTTTCCAGCTGCGGATCATTTCCTCCTGGTTGTTGGCAAAAGGGGGATAAACACTGGGTGGAAACATCCCAAATAAAGTATCTCCCACGATGGCGTATTTGTCTTCAATAATCAAACTACAGGATCCTGCAGTATGCCCTGGGGTTGGGAGGATGTAGGCCCTCAATCCAAATTTCTCCAGATCGTATTTTTCCTGGATAATGATATCCGGTTTTACTTTCGGGAAGGCCGCAATACCGGGAAATAATTTTTGCCCCAGGTACGAAATCCAGCGGCTTAGAAAAAATGTTCCCTTGGGGATGGGGGAATAGCCATTCCGTAAGTAGCGGGCTTCCTCTGAATGCACCAATATTTTTGCGCCGGTTCTTTTTTGGATCCTGCGCAGGCTGCCGCAATGGTCGAAATGTGTATGGGTAATAACGATTAAGCGCAGACTTTCCGGAGGAAGAAGGAATCGATCCATGGCCTCGAAAACTTTGTCCTCCTTATTTTTGTTGCCTGCATCAACCAGTATGGAATTTGCACCATTGATAATCAGGAAGGCTTTGGAGGTTCCCATTTGCAAAGGAAGAATCTCTGCCCCGAGTAGTTTTCTTTCTTTTCTTATTTTGTGGTGGGAGAGGAGGGTATGCATGGCCAAGTTTTTTATGATGATACTGTATGAATCACTATTTTCTGATAATGTACACTTCTTTAGTGTGTTAGGGTTTTGTGTGTATGTGTTACTTTAGGAATATAACTCTTGTGAACAAATATTATTGTATAGTTTTAATTGTTTGAGATACTAAGTTCTTTTTTGGCAATCCATTGGGTGCCGTCCGGTTTTATAACAAGCACATCGATGGGACCCCCAACAGTTTTGGGCCGAGGCTGAAATCGAATGGAGTCGATTGTGGTTCGAATGGCATAAACTGCAAAATCGATGGCATCCTGTAGAGTGAAGATTTGCCAGGGAATTTGGAAGTGAGGTAATTCATGACTTTGTCCAGGTCCTTGTTGATGCGTAACGGGCTGAATCAGACGCGCCAAAATATCTCCCTCACCATCCCATGAGGCTCCTTGAATGTATTGTCCGTCCTGGGGAGGATTGGCTAATTCGTAGCTGTTGAGAAGGGGAACCACCCTGAATATTTGGGGAATGGGGCCCTGGTTCGAATTTTCGTAACCCCCAACATGGAAGCCGATGTCAGGTATGGGATCAAACTTCCGGAAATATTCCAGAAGCTTTCTTGAGAATTGTTCTACGCTTAAATTTGGGGTCTGGTCTATTTGATGGATAAAGGAATCAATAAACCCTGCTACAGGAATGCCTTGAATGGCTGCCTGTCCGAAAGTGGAAATGCCAATTCTGTTGAAAGCCAGGAAGGTTTTGTTGTTGGTATCGGTCATGGTAGCCGCCAATGTGTAAATATTTTTACCTTCGGGACCTGGTTCTTCGGAATTGATGGTTAGACGGCTGTCAGAAGCCATTACAATTCCTTCTCTTACATACAATGAGATAACTAATGACATGAATCCTGAATTTAGTGTGAGTTCTTTAAATTTACGGAATCTAAAAGGAAAGGTCAATGGTCAACTCAATGAAATTTGAATGGAGAAAAGAGGCCCGGGCTTCAAAATTGCTTCAAAATCATTTTGTAATTTTACAGGATGAAGATTTTGATTGTTGAAGATAACCGGGAGCTTTCTGAAACTACGGCCAACTACTTGCGAGATGAGGGCTTTATTTGTGAACGCGTGTTTACCTATCAGGAGGCTTCTGAAAAGGTGCATCTTTATGCCTATGATGTTGTTGTTTTGGATTTGGGCCTTCCCGATGGTAATGGAATGAATATTATTCGGGAAATGAAGGGACAACGTTCCGAAGCAGGGATTCTGATTGTATCCGCAAAAAATTCATTGGATGACAAATTAGAGGGGCTTGAATTGGGGGCTGATGATTATATTACCAAGCCCTTTCACCTGGCAGAGTTGAACGCACGGGTTCGTTCATTGATTCGGCGGAAAAAGTTTGACGGCAACAATTGTATTCAGGTGGGCGATTTGTGGGTGGATACCCTAAGTAGTAGAGTGATGATTGGAAAGCAGGAATTGAATCTCACCCGAAAGGAATACGAGTTGCTGCTCTATTTTCTTTACAACCGAAACCGTGTTCTTACCAAGGAAAATATTGCGGAACATCTTTGGGAGGATCAGATTGATCTGGCAGATAACTTCGATTTCATCTACACCCATATCAAAAATTTGAGAAAGAAAATGATTCAAGCCGGAGGAGAAGATCAGATTAAGTCGGTTTATGGGATGGGATATAAATTTGTGGGGTAAACCAACGCGTTTGTCAGGGCGTTTTTGGCAATTGTGATTTTGTGAAGATTTAGGACTGCAAAGGCGGAGACTTTTTGATGGTCACCGGGATAATACTACCGATATATAATAAGCTATGAAACTAATATCAAAAACAACGATACTCTACCTCTTGCTGTTCTTAGGGGCTTTTACTGCGAGTGGTTTGTTAATATCAAGGCAATTCCAAAAGCTGTTTGATAAACAGACTGAGCGTCATTTTCATCGAAAGGAGCACAGTACCCTTTATCGAATAGCTCATCACTATAAGATGGGCGAAATCAATCACCTGTACCGGCAGGTTGTGGATCTGGGCACTGTTCATCGAGACACAAATTTTGTTGCCTATAAGGATACGCTCCTGATGGATGATGAGGCCAAAGAGCCTCAGTTGTTTCTTAAAAAGACTTTTGTCAGAAAGGTGGACGATCGCTACTATCAAATCTCTCTCTATAAATATGTGGAGGAATATCGGGCACTGTTGCATGGAATTTTTAGTAGCCTGGTGTGGGTGTTTGTGGGGTTGGTTGTTGTTTTGGTTGCTTCCAACTTGTTTATATCGGGATGGTTGTGGCGGCCCTTCTACCATACTTTGGGGCAAATCAGGAACTTTTCATTCAATCAAAGCGATAGTCTCAATTTGAAGAAGACCTCTACCAGGGAGTTCAGGGAGTTAAATATGCTTTACAGTCAGCTGATCACTAAGGTTGAAACCGATTACCACAACCTGAAAGAGTATACTGAAAATACAGCCCATGAAATTCAGACCCCTTTGGCTATTATTAAGGCGAAAATTGAAAGTATACTGCGACGAGAGAACCTGGATGAGTCACTTTTACTTCCTCTTTCCTCTATTAATCGTTCTGCGTCCAAATTGTCGCGGTTGAGCCGAACTTTGAATTTGTTGACGAAGATCGAGAACCAGGAGTTTGTGGCCCGGGAGGAGATTGCAATGGCAACTTTTCTGAAGGAAATGATTTTTGGTTTTGAGGATTTGGCTCAATTGAAAGATATTGAAATAAAATCACAGTTGGATGAGAAGCAAAAGCTGATGATTGATCCATTTTTGCTTGACATTCTACTGGGCAACCTGATGAAAAACGCCATTCGGTACAATCATCCGGAAGGGCAGATATGTATCGAAACCTTCGAAAATGAACTAATATTACGGAATACAGGGGCTCCCCTCCAATTTGAATCCGAGAAAATTTTTCAACGTTTCTATCATAATGGGAATTCCAGTGAATCTCTGGGATTGGGACTGGCTATTGTGAAAAAGATTTGCGATTTAAATGGATTTTCCATTCTCTATGAGTACCGGGAAGGAATGCATTGTATGCGATTGAAATTTTAATTATTGTTTAGTAGGTTTTGTTTGGTGTTATTGGAAGTGCTTCATCTTCAGTGATAATATTCGTTTGGCTTTTCTGGTTTCTTTTGAAAAATAATCAGTAATGATTATAGGTTGCTTGTGGCTTATGGTTGGTTATGGTTGACTGATGAACGGTTGTAAATGTGATAATCAATATAATTATGTATTATAGTGGATTGAAAATATGTTAAAAAGTTATTTTGAGAAATGCTTTATTTTTCTATTTTTGTGTAGCCTTAAAACAGTGAGGTAATATATTGAATCATTGTTTTAAGGAGAATTATAAATCATTTCTGAATAACTACTAACTATGTTGAAAAAAGCACTACTGTATTTTGTAGGTGGACTGTTTTGTTTTTCATCCTTTGCACAAAGTGGGGGGAAAGCACCTGAGCAATTGCCCGAAGGTTCCGGATGGATTCATGGACAGGTTGCTGATCAAAACACTCATAGACCACTTGAATTTGCCACAGTCTCAGTATACCAGAGTAAAGATTCTACTCTTCTTGCGGGCACCATAACAAATAGGAGAGGAGATTTTCGTTTGGAGAAACTTCCTGCCACTGACGTTTTTGTAAAGGTGGAATACCTTGGGTATGCAACCAAAACATTTGCTGAACTTGCTGTGAAAAACAGTAAAGGTTTGGAGTTGGGAAAGCTGAATTTAGCCCTTGATTATGCCAAATTAGAAGAGGTTGTTGTTGCAGGTGACGAAAAGTTTAGAAAGAGTCAGCTGGATCATATTTCCTATAATGTTGCTAAAACTCCTGTCAGTGAAGGAGGGATGATAACCGATGTTCTTGCTACTCTACCAAATGTTACAGCAGATCCGGATGGTAATATATCTTTGCGGGGAAATTCAGGAGTTAAAATTATGATTGATGGAAAGCTGTCGGGGCTAATTGGCGTTAATCCTTCTGATGTATTGAGTCAATTGCCTGCCAATTCGGTTGCCAGGGTTGAGGTGATCACCAATCCATCTGCCAAATATACGGCTTCCGGAGCTGCTGGAATTATCAATATTATAATGAAGAAGGACCGAACCAAAGGTTTTAACGGTTCGGTTTTCACCCGGGTTGGAACTCGTGACAAATACGATGCGACAACAGCTATGAGTTGCCGAACCGGATTATTCAATTTCTATGGTAAATTGGCCTATAAGGATCAATCCCTTGGGCGTGACCTGCAGATTCAGAGAATGGAGAATCTTACTACCTCTCCACGAGCTGTCGATCATTCAGCCGATCGTGTGAGTCGGAATGTATTCTATTCCGGAACCGTTGGGGTGGATTTTCTTCCCAATAAGTTCAATACTATTGGAGTTTCGTTCTCTCCCCGGAAATATGATTTGGAGAGAGACAATGTAACTAAGTACAGATATTCTGCCCTGGATGGATCACCCCTGGGGAATAGCGAACGTAGGGGAGATGTAGATGGCGACCTGGATGGAGAAGCCTATCATTTTACTTACTTGCGAACTTTTAAGAAGAAGGGACAAAGCTTGTCGGTTGATGCGGCCTATTCTACAACCTCAACAGAATATTTCGGTAAATATGAAGATTTTATTGGATCGACAGGGCCAATAAGTTCTACTGATATGATGCTTACGGATCGTAAGGAGACTGTTGGACAAGTGGATTATGTGCATCCTTTTAAAAAGAACTATACCTTTGAAACGGGATACCTGGGGAAGCGATTCGAATTCGATTCCCGTAAAAGCGAAGCGCCTACCGAGTACCAGGAAGATGTTCATGGAGCCTATGCCATGATGTCCCGGAAGGGGAAAGTTTTTTCCTGGCAATTGGGGTTGCGCGGAGAATATTCCGATGTATCCAACAATGTGAATTACGAGAGTGATTATTTTGATTTCTTTCCCAGTTTGAATTTAAGTTGGAATTTGGCCAAGAAACAAATTGTGAAGACTTCCTACAGTCGTAAGATTTTCCGTCCTACAGCAAGTATGATCAACCCCAACCAGTATCTTTCCGATACCAAAAGATTGTCGGTTGGGAATCCTTCATTGCGTCCGGAGTATTCTCATTTTATTGAACTGGAATATGTGAAAAAGTGGAAGAAATTGACTTTTGCAACTACGGTTTACTGGAAAAATGTGGATAAGGTAATTCAGTTGATGCAGACTGTAGATGAGGAGGGAGTTTCACATAAGATGTATGAGAATCTGGATCAGTTGAATTATGGAGGAATGGATGTGAACTTTTCGTGGAGGCCATTCAAATGGTGGAGAATTAATTACAATTTAACCGGAAGGTATAGCGATTTAGATGGGGATATTGAAGGAAAAGCAAGTAGTAACGATGATTTTTTCTGGTTCACACAATTCAATAGCTCCTTTTATCTTCCCAAGAAATGGTCCATCACCCTGTATGGTGTTTACGAATCGGAGAATCCCCAATTGCAGGGAGATTACAGCGATATGTATTTTATGGATCTGTACATTACCAAGCGGATTCTGAAGAACAAAGGGGCTTTGTCTTTAAAGATTACCGACCTGTTTAAAACTCGTGAATTCTCTTCCTATACCTATGGAAGCGATTTTCGTCAGCATTTGAATTTTGATTACGAAAGACAAATTGTTTACCTGAGTTTTCGTTACAATTTCGGAAAGCGTTACCGGATTAATCGTTCGAAGAAGAAGGTATTTAAAACCAGGAATAATTTAAAGAGCGGTTCCTTGTAAAAGCTGCTCATGTTGAATTGAAAACCGGAAATAGTCCCAGGAGTATTTCCGGTTTTTTTTGTGTTTGAAGCAATTCATCCAAAAGTTATTTCTCGAAACCCGTGGGGTAGGGGAGGGGGTGCATTATTGTCTTCTTTTTGTTTTTTAGGTTTTAAATATCAGATATTGATTTCCGTCTTCCTGATCCTCTTTTAAAAAGTAAGCGATTCTATTCTGTAGCGATCTTCTGTATGGGAGATTGGTCAAAATTTCAGTAAATAGTACCTGTTGGTCTTGATTTTTGTTGTCTCCTTTCTTATCTTCTCCCTTACGCATTCTGATACAGGAGGAAAGGGGATTGAATCGCATCGTTGGTCCTGATCCGGTTAATCGATTCTTAGCTTCTTTCGGTGAGTGGAATGCCTTTGCCCCTTAATGTTTATGTGATGTTGATTAATGTGGAGGAGAAGAAATGTTAGCGATGCAGGTAAAAGTTGCGGGTGGTCCCTTCGAAATGGTGGATCTTCCCATTCCCAGTCCCCGAGAGGATGAGGTTTTGATAAAGGTGGAAGCTTGTGGTATTTGTCACAGCGATCAGTTTGTAAAGGAAGGAATGTTTCCAGGGCTGCAATTGCCCAGGGTACCCGGACACGAAGTAGTGGGAACCATTGAGGAGGTTGGTTCCGAAGTGAAATACTGGTACACAGGCCAACGGGTTGGTGTAGGATGGCACGGAGGCCATTGTTTTGCTTGTAAACCCTGTAGAAGGGGAGATTTCATCAATTGCGAAAATGCAAAAATAGCCGGAATTACTTACGATGGCGGATACGCTGAGTACATGGTGGCCCCACAGGAGGCTTTGGCTTTGGTGCCCTTTGAATTAGGGGCTAATGATGCGGCTCCCTTGCTTTGTGCCGGAATTACCACCTTTAATGCCCTTCGCAACAGTGGGGCCACGCCGGGACAGGTTGTCGCCATTCAGGGAATTGGTGGTTTGGGACACCTTGCATTGCAATATGCAAGTAAAATGGGCTTTCAAACCGTAGCCATTTCCGGTGGCGAATCCAAAAGGGATTTGGCCTTACAATTGGGCGCTCATGTATATGTGAATGCTTCCGCAGAAAATGTGGTGGATGTGCTACAGGAGATGGGGGGTGCCAATGTTATTCTGGCTACGGCTCCCAATTCCGAATTGATGTCTGGTGTAGTAGATGGGTTGGCCCTGAACGGGAAATTGATCGTTGTAGGGGCTTCCATGGAGCCGGTTGCAGTTTCTCCCCTGCAGTTAATCGTGGGGCGTCGTTCGGTGAGTGGTTGGCCCGCCGGTACGGCAATGGATTCGGAGGATACGCTTAATTTTAGCCAGTTGACCAATATCCGGCCTCTAGTGGAGACTTTCCCATTGAAAAAGGCTAACGAAGCTTATGAGCACATGTTGAGCAATCAGGCACGATTTCGGGTGGTGCTGGTGCCGTAGGATGTGTCTACAAGATAGGGAGCTGTTGCCATTGTGTGATGGAGTTGGGGTGTTTGGGGTTCCTTGTTCTGAGTTTCTGGTTCCTGGTTTCGGTAGGAGGTGTTTGTTGTGTGGTTGATGATGCAGTTGTTGGGGGTGTATCCACAAGTAAGGGAATTGACAGGCGGTGCAAGGGAGCCTGGTTGCTTTGAATGGCTTCCTGCAACGCCGTTAGCCCTGCTTCCTTGTGTGTTTCGCTACAGATAGATTGCCCCGCTGGGGCATAGGATGGGTGATCCTTCTGATATGGTGGAGGAACCGGTTTCAGGTTCTAGGTTTCGGATTGGAATATTTTGTAGAGTGGGCAATGTTTATTTTTGGGGTGAAATTTGTTGTTCCGTTGCCCTATCATCTTTGATTATTTATCATTAGTGGTACACCGGAACTCCACCAGCATGAGGAAATCCGAGTCCTGAATGTTGGGGTAAAAGCCCTGAAGGACTCCCCAAAGCTCCTCCTTACTCTCAAATCCATCCTTTCTCACCTCCTCCGGGCTCACATTCCGGAAGCACTTGCAGGACACCTTCGTTATTTGGATGGGGAGACTTCGCCCATCCGAAAAATCGGCTACGGCATCGCCCAGAGGGTATACCGGTTCATCCAGGCGGGCAGTTTGGGTTTTTTCGCCCCTGCGAATGGGCTCGTAGAAATCTTCGTGGAAATGGATTCTTGTCATTGTTCTTATTTTGGGGGCAAAGAAACGAAAAATATTTTGTGCTACTAAGGTTTTATTTTGTTGTTTTGATGGGATTGGAGACCGCTGACACTAAGCAAAACCTTATTATTGGTTTTTAAACCTTAGTACAAACCTTATCCCATCTTCCCAACCATAGTACCATCGATATCACAGACCCTTGTAGATATTCCAGATCCAATTGCAGAGGATAATGCCGAATACCAAAACTTTCACTTTGGGATTCCAATCCTTTTTTAGATTCGGGAGGAAAGTGTCCCGTCCCTTCAGGATATCGTACAACATCCAGAACAGGAAGACAGGGATGATGAGGTGGACCAGTAGTACCAGGGGATTCAGCATAACAGCTTCGCGCAAATGGCCCTGGAGTAGTAGAGAAGTGGCACGGGTGGATCCGCAGGCCGGACAGGGAATTCCGGTGAGAGTTTTAAAGGGGCAGAAGGTGATTTGGGAGAACAGGGAGGGGGTTTGGGCAAAAATAAAATATCCCGCCAGGATCAGGGCGATTCCGGCGGGATAGGTATATTTTAAATTGTTACAGTGCATTGCGCATTAACAATTGATAGTTTACTTCCTTGGTCTTACCCATGATCAGGAACCAGTCGATGATGGTCCAAAAACCGAAACCACCGCAGGTAAGAAGTTTGGCAATTCCCACACCAGTTTGACCCAGCATGAAACGATCAACACCTAAACCACCCAGGAAAAGGGAGAAAATCAACAGAGTAGTTGGGTTCTTGTATGGCAGAGTCTGCAGCATGGCAAATTTGGTATCATCCAGTTTTTCCAGTTGTGAACGAATAGCCATAGTGTTCTCAGTTGGGAATTTCTCGTTCATAGTCGAGATAAACAAGTCAATTTTGCTTTGTTCCATAGTAATGTTATTATAGATAAAATATTAATTAGGTCATTGGGCTCTCTTTTGCTATTGATAATTCACTCTATGGCGAACCTCAACAGGAACCTAAGAATTGTACAATATTCCAGCCTGCGAAATTAGAAAAATAAATGATATGATAACTGATATTGTACCTCTTTTTGGTTTCGAAACCGGTATCTGTGACTTAAGTTGAAGGAATTCAAAAGGATAAGAAAATATGTTTTATGATAGAAAATTGGGAGCTCCTTCTTTGAGATTCCAATTTTGGACTTGACACCGGATGGATTGGGAAGAGGTGGTTCCATCTTCGCCCTTCTGCTCCGGAATATTGAACATAGCTGGTGTTGTCCTCCCGGGAAGGGGTTTTGGCTCCCGGGAAGGGGTAGAATCGGCCGGGAGAGGCAAAATACAACCCGGGATGGGGCTAATTGCTCCGGGAAACTTCAAAATTTTCCCGGGACTTCAAGAAATCTGCCCGGGGTGGTTCAAATCCTCCCGGGAAAAATAGAAATTTGCCCGGGACAGCATAAAAATCTCCCGGGGCCACTTCCAATGCATAAAAGGATGACTCTTCCTAAAATAACTTGACAGATAATGACTTAATTTCTGTTAGGGACAGATGGAGTTGATTACAACTCTGTAATTCAAATATAAAATCTTTATCCATACCCATCGATGGATGCTGCTACTTTCGGTTTGTCTTTCTTTCCTCCATTAGTCCTGATTTTTTGTGTTATGCTGTTATTGGGGAGACACAGTCGAAACCTTTTGAAAGCACAACATTCCTGGGTTTTTATTTATTCGATACCTACTAAAATTAAAACTATACTTATTAGAAAAAGAATAAAATTGAACATCGCATGTAGAAATACTACGTTCCAATATGGTTTTGATCTTTTTAGATAAAATACTTCATAAAAAAATGCAAAAATAAAACCAATAAACACAGTGTAAACAATATAAACTAAAGAACTAAAATGAGACAATCCAAAACTTAAACTTGAGACAGTTAAAAATAATATTAACGATAATTTATTGTTTTTAATAATAAATCTTGAGAGCTTAAAAATTAAATGTTGGAAAATTAAAGTTTCAAGTAGAGGAGCTAGAATAATACCATCGATAAAAGTTTCTATAATTTCAAGAGTACTACCATAATTAACATTGGGATTGTTTAAGGTAATCTTTTCGTTTATGAATTTTGGAATCGTAACAAATGCAATCGAATTTAAAAATAAAGAGCTAAGAGCTAAAAAATAAAGAGTGAATTTATTTTTACTTGTGAAATAATTAAGCATACAAAAGAAATAATAAACTCCTCATTATTAGAGGAGTTTGTGTGATTTTAATTCTAACTACCTTTTACAACCTGGAATACCATCGTAGGTACCAGATGCACATGCATCAACATAACCATTAAAAGCTGCTACTCCAGCATTTTTTGCACTATCAAACAATTCAGCTAGTCCCCATGATTTGATAGCCTCCTTTGCTAGTCTAAGCCATGGATTACCTCCTTTAGCTTCGGCTAATTCAAACACATCTAGTTTTTCATTTTCAAACATAGTACTGAGTTTAAATTAATAAAATAGTTATCAATACTTTATTCTGTTTTTAAGCTAAGGGTAACCCTAAATAACTAATTTTTTGATGAAAATTTCCATTCTTTTAGTTCAGTAGGCTGAAAAAATCCAATCTCCCCCTTGGGGGGTGGGTTGGGGGGAATCTATCCAAAGGATTCCTGTGGTTGTATCTTTTGTTTCAACTTTCTTGTCGCCTGGAAAAAATACACCTAAGAGCAAGAACTACAAGTTATAGGGATGACAGGAAAGTATCTATTTGGATCAAATGAACCATCAGGAATAAAAGCTTCATCTGTTGTAAGTCTGCACTTATGAGGTATGTTCCTGATATTACATGGATCAACAGTTGTAGTAGGAATTCTGATAGTAACGGATTTTGAACGAGAGTTGATAATTAAAGAAGGATATGTACAAGGAGTGTGAAGTGGATTAAAGCTGACGGTAGAAGAAAAGGATCGAATCGCAAGTTGAATGAATTCCCGATTGGGTGCTTCCATTTTCTAGGTTCGTCCTTTGGCCAAAATGGGGATCAAAATCAAAGCCTGTAGCGAAAAATTGTTACAGGCTTTGAAAAAAATGATTGGGGCAAGGCACCCTGTAATAAAATATGATTCTGATGCAGTTTAGTTACAATCCTTACCGATTACCCATGCTTGATAGAAATGCTCTCCATCATGTACAGCGTGAGATTTCAGATTAGCTGTACTGCTCCGATAGGCCCAACCTGATCGGTATCCTCCACCCCAGTCTTCAAGGGCGCAAATTAAATAGGCCCAATCGTATGCTTCCAGGGCAAGTTTCATTTTTTCTCTGAATTGATCCCGTTGCTCACTATTACTTCCTGAAACTGTTGCAGCAGCGGAATTTACAGAATGCTCCCAATATTCTTGTGTCATATCTGATATTGGCAATTTACCACATGATTCTGTCGCTTCATTTGCCGTACAGACTTCTTCTGCTACCGTTTTGTTCTCCTGATCTATTAAATTATTTTCCTTTTTCATTTTTAGAAATTTATTGTTTGATCCTACTCTATTTGCTACAGGCTTTTCGGAATCTGCCTTTGTAATCTTGAGATATGATTGTAGCTACTTTATCATATAAGTTTGGTGTCGTATTGTTTAACAAGAGTAAGGTAAAGAATTAATAGGTTGTCCGGTGAAAAATATCCCTAAGGGGTTATTTCCCGGGTTTAAGTGGGTAAAATGGGGGTATAAGCAGAGTATAAATTAATTGTACCAGGCAAAATGTATGCGTAATAAGAATTATGTGTATTAACTTAAATTTTGTACCTTTAAGCGTTGATACCTTTAGCGTTGACATTTTTGTTGAAAATGTTGCAATACTGTTGAACTATAGATGGTGGTGATTGTTTTGCAGGCAGCTCAAGTCCTGTAAAGCAATTTTGGAAGGGTATCAATTCCAACGAATCAAAACCTTTAAAATAATGGAAATAGTAAAATCACTTAAAGGAATCAGCTTTGATCTGATTTATGAGGCCTTTGGACAGGCTTTTAAGGATTATGAGGTACAGGTGAATCAGGAGGAGCTGCGCAAAATGTTGAGACGGCGTGGTTTTGTTCCCGAACTGTCTTTTGCGGCTTTTCATGGGGACAGGATCGTTAGTTTTACTTTCAATGGAATCGGTGTGTATCAAGGTCGAAAAACCGCTTACGATACAGGCTCAGGTACCCTTAAGGAGTACAGAGGGCAGGGGTTGGCAACCCGGATCTTTCAGCATTCCGTTCCTTTTTTGAAGGAAGCCGGTGTGGAGCAGTACCTGCTGGAGGTTTTGCAGCACAACGAGAATGCTGTCTCCGTTTACCAAAAGGTTGGTTTTCAGGTCAGCCGGGAATTTAATTACTATGTACTCAAGCAGGAAGAATTGCAGATGAGTGCAAAGGACATGCAGGGCGTGTACCAGATTCAGCCTATCGATCGGGCACAGCGGGAAGCAATGAGTCAGTTCTGTGATTTTGATCCTTCGTGGCAGAATAGCTTTGATGCCATCAATCGGCAACCGGAGGATTTTACGATTCAGGGTGCTTTTAAGGAAAAGGAATTGTTGGGCTACTGTGTTTTTGAACCCTCCTCGGGAGATATTACCCAGATTGCGGTTCATCCCAATTACCGAAGGAAGGGAATTGGCACCCGTTTGATAAGGGAGGTTGTCAAACTTAATCAAAACGATTCCCTTAAGATAATCAATACGGAGGTAGGTTGTGAGTCGATGGCTAAATTTTGGGAGGCTCATTCCATTCAGCCCAGCGGGAAGCAGTTCGAAATGATTCTGCCTTTGTAATCGAAAATGAAGTTTTGTGAAACAATTCATCTGTTCAAATTGTTTTGCGGGGCGCGTTAAACCGTTTGGTTAAAAGGGGGAATCCCTGCAGTGAGCCGGCAAGCCCGGTTGTGTGTTTGCTACTCATTCTAGTCTTAATTGTTAAATAATTTTATTTTGATATTGTTTTATTCATCCAAAAAATGCTTACCATGAGAATTCTAAAATGGCTTCGGAACATAGTTGTTGGGATTGTTTCCCTTATCATTCTTACCTATTTGGTTGTTTTCAGCATCTTTCATATTTCCCGCTATTCCAGTAGAAGTGAAATAGAGAAGGGAAGTAAAATCCTGAAATTGAGTAAAGGGCCTATGGAGTATGCCATTAGTGGAGAGGGAGAGTCCATTCTGTTTTTTCATGGTGCGGGGGGAGGTTACGATCAAATAAGTTCTTTTTCGATTGAAGGGCATCAGATTATTGCACCTTCGCGGCCGGGATATTTGCGAACTCCTTTACTGGATGACTGGAAGGGGTACGAGCAAGCCTCGGCAGCCTATGTTGAGTTGCTCGACTCATTGGGGATTGACAGGGTAACGGTTGGAGGCATCAGTGCAGGTGGGCCTTCGGCTATTTATTTTGCCATGCTTTACCCCGATCGGGTCAAAAACATGATTTTGATTTCCGCGATCTCAAAGGGACGTAAAAACTCTAAGCCAGCCTACCACAAACCATTGCCTGACCGTTTTTTCGGAGAAGATTTTATGGCCTGGGTAGGCATTCAATACGTTAAATACAAGCCTCAAGCTATTCTGGGGCATCCCAATAGTTTGCTTTCTGCTGATGATCAGAAAATTATTTTAAGCGATCCTGAAAAAGAGGCTGATTTATTCAATTTTATAGAACACAGCTATACTTTTCACAAAAAAAGATATGCTGGTCACCTGAATGACATTGCTCAATATGGCAATATGGGTGAACCCGATCCGCTGCCGGTTCAGGTTCCCACCCTTATTATACACGGAGACCAGGATACCAATGTAAGCTTTGACTATGCTCAGTCGGCGGCCAAAAGGATTCCCAATTCCACATTGTATACCATTAAGAATGCTGGTCACCTGGCTATTGTATCCCATTTTGAAGAGATTCAGAAACGCATTGCTCAATTCTTAGGTTCAAATTCCGGGGATACGAAGTTGTGATCATCGTAGTAATAGATGAATAAAGGAGGGGATCGGTTTCAAATGCTCGGAAATGGTTTTCCTGTTCTATTGTTGCTTGTGGCAGATATGTAAAGAATTGATTGTATAAAGCGGGGGGCAAACGGAACTATTGCTCGGGTTTTTTCTTTCTCAGCATGAGGAGTACCTGGTGCTGAGAATTGAAAAACCGAGATAGGAGAATGTGGAGATTTTTAGTAATTGATAAACTTTTATAATTGAAAAAATGAATTCAGAAACGTTAAGTCCCAATATAAAAGAACGATCCACTCTGTTGCTTTCTAATTCGTTGGATCCTGTTGAAGCGGAAAAAATTATAAAGGAAGTCTATGAATATTTTTCTGAGGTAACCACTATTACAGGATTTGATATGGAAGTAAAGCATTTAGCCGCTGTACCCACGGCCAGAGGGATGGCCCTTTCCCTGAATTATGCGGCTCAATGCTTGCTGGATTATCGACGAACAGCTAAGTTTATCCAGGGGATAGTGGCTGCAATACAAGAAAAGCAAAGAAACCATCCGGGGCAGGTCATCCGGATTCTTTATGCTGGCTGCGGTCCCTATGCGCCTTTTGTAACATTTATTGCTCCCCTGTTTCGGCCGGAAGAGATTCAGTTTTCCTTGCTGGAAATCAACGAGGAATCGCTCGAATCGGCAAAGAAATTGATTGAGGCACTGGATCAGCGCGGGTATATAAACGAGTACTATTTGGCCGATGCCGTAACTTTTGAAATTCCTTCTCCCAATTCGTTTCAGATTCTTATCAGCGAAACCCTGGACGCTGTGCTGTACAGGGAGTGCTATGTTCCGATTCTTTTTAATTTGTTGCCTCAGCTATCGGAACAAATTACTGTAATTCCCGAAAATGTACATCTTAACCTGAGTTTTCTGGTTGATTGTGATAATGATAACGAGGTAAGGGAGGAAGATCATCATTGTTTTAAAGAAAGAATTGTGGACGTGCGTCGAGCCGTGGCCTGCTATAATCCCCATTCTGACAATCTCCCCTCTACCTTGCCGACAGAACAATTCAAATTGGAGCCCAAAGCGAGGTATAAGGGAATGATAATTGATACCGATGTACATATTTATGATGAGTTGTGGTTGCATCGGGGAGAATCTTCATTGACTGTTGCCTGTGAAATCGCAATGCAAAGTTCTGCTGAATATAACAATGTAAGCTTCACCTACCATTTGGAACCTCAGGTTGAATTGAAGTTTGAATTCCAATAGCCAGAGTTGATGTTAGATTCTGTATGATCTGTGGATGATATCGGTTTTACTGTTTATCTGATTTCGATAAAAAAGAAAATCAATAAAAAGAAATTCAAAACGTTTCGACGTCATTCCGAATTTATTTCGGAATCTTTTAATCGTAGAGAACAGATCCTGAAACAAGTTCAGGATGACGATTGTTGTAACTTAAATTAAAGCAAAATCTTTAATTACGAAAAATTCAACATATTAATAATCGAACTCAGGTTAACAGTAATATGATCGTCATTGTAAACGACTTTTAAATTGATATCCTGATATTGTATAATAGAATCTCCTTTTTGTCATAGAGAGAAGGAGTTATCTTGAAAGCGTGATCCTATAGTAAATAGCAAGTAGGCTTTTGTTTTATTTCACACTTATCAATACGTTTCCGACACTTATGAGGAAAACCCTCACCAATACTTAACTCATTCCATATACCATCAATCTTTACTTAACATTGTATGACGATTAATGGGGATTTGGCAGAGAGTTGCCCTAATCCTCCAAAATCAATACAAATTGAAAAAGGATGGGAATGAATACGAACGAATCAAATATTCGGGTGAACCCGATGGAGGCAGCATCCCTAAAAGCTGCAATTGAGACCTACATTCAGCGTATCGAAGCAGAAACAATGGGTGTAGGGGAGGAGATGACCCACTGTTTCATGAAGGAAAAGGGAGAGGAAACGGTTTACCTGTCCCACAGGGATGTATTGAACCGGGAGCTTATGGAGGAACTGCTTTCCGTTTGGGAAATGCTCGCATTGGATCAATATACAGGGGAGGAGGAAGAACCACTGTTTTCGGAAATGGTGGTGGCCGTTAATGCCCTTCAGTTTCCCGAACTCAAAGAGACCCTGGTGAAATGGGCAGAGGCCATTGTTCAGTTTTCGCGTAAGTATAATGATACCAGCGACCTTTGGGTTGACGATATGCATGTGTTTGGCATTGATATGCTTTATGGGCTTGCATTAACCTATCCGGAATACATGTATTTTATGGGTCTGTATCTGATTCCCTACTGGGATGATGAGCATGCCCCCTATGCCTATCAGTACCTGTATATGCTTCAGGCGAAGTTTGGCTACTCCCACGACTTTTTAAAGACCATTGCCTTTTGTGATAATAGCGAGGCTGTTTCCGAGGTTATTGTAGAGGAAGACTACATGACAGATCATGTGGAAAAGCCATTGTACAAACACTTTTTGGCACATCCTGGTGATTATACATGGTTCGCGGACTGTTTGGCAGAGAAATTCCGCCTGTATCCGGTGGAGCCTGAAGATGAAATCGGGATACATCAGGCCGAAGTATGGATCAGACGTATTGTTCCTGCAATGAGCCAGGAGGATTGGGAAAGCAAACAATTTATTTTAGATACCTTTGAAAATGAGGCAGCAAATCTTAGTCAAAGGATTGATCAGATTCTTGAAGGTATTCCTGAATCGGACTATAATTTCAGGGAAAAAGATGAAGTAGAGACGGCACAGGAAAGGGAGGAGCGAAAAAGGGAAACAGCCAGAGAAGAATGGGATGCATTCCGGGAATTGTGTGAAAAAGGATTTGAGAATGGGGATCAGGTTTGGAACTATGTTATGGAAGGGACTCAACCTGAAGTTCTGGACACAATTCCAGCTTGTAATCTGCTCAAATTGGCAGAATCAAAGGATTTGAGTTTTACTGATGTTTTTGATGTAGAAACGGAATCCGATTGGAGATGGTTTGTTTCCGATTTTTTGGAGACGATGAATGAATACCTTCCTGCATTTCTGGGCGAATTAAGATTTAGGATATCCAGGATAAAGATGACAGAAGTAATTCTTCTAAGAAGTCTCGATGTGCTCTTTCGAATTCGTGGAAAGCGTTCTTTCGGCTTTGATATCAAGGAGGAATTGGTTGAAGATTATGAACTGTTATCCAAAGAGGAGTACGATCAACGATTCAGAGGAGATGATGAGGATGAAATAAGAGATGCTGTAAGAAAGTATCTTAAGATGAAACGGTCACGTAGATTGACCCGGGAAAAACTTGAGGAGGTTTATGGACTCTACCAACAAAAACCGGAGATCTGGAATGATTTACTACAGGAGATCCAGGTAAATGAATATGATGATCCTTCCATCCTGGATGAAGTGTACCAGCTTACTGAAGCAAAAATACATGCGGTTGTCGCCACAGGGAATCAGCTGCTTATTTTGGCCTACATTTGCAGGCAGGAGAAGGTGTCTCCAACTTCCCCTATGATTGCTCCACTGGTTGCCTTTTTTACCAATAGTTTCTGGAAGCGTTTTTTGTATGGATTGCTCTACAACAGTCCGGTGAATTATGAAGAGAAGGAGAACGCAAACTACCTGGAATTGTTAAAGGATCTTTTCGAATATGGGGTTGGACCACGTCCGGCAGAAGGGCAGCAGGAAGCCATTATGAAAATGGTAAAAGAGGGACCTGGTGCTTTAACCGAGGAAGAGTTTCGCTTAATTCATCAAAAACCCAAAGCTACCAAATCAAAAGAGGAGATTAACGCACGGTTAAAAGGCTTTTTTCAAAAGGGAATTGACCCGGAACTTGGAATACATGAAGTTGATCTGTTTGATACCAGGCACATGACCGGTGTATTGGCTTCTGCAATGTTTGGTTTAAGAGGCCTTCCTGGAGGGGTTGATAGTAGTCTGCTTCGTGCCTTTCACCTGGTTTTGGACCTGGCCCCGGTGAAAACATTACATACGGTATCCAAGTTTTATTTCGCACATTGTGATGAGTTTTCCCTTAAGGAGTATTATGAGTTGCTGGAGTTGTTTGAACAGATGCGTGTGCCGGAAAATTACCTGAAGGCATGGCAAATCGTCTACTTTCAGAAGCACCTTCGTTGGGATAAATCTTTGGTATGGAATGATTACAGTAGGTTGTTGGAGCTATACCATACCCGCCAGACGATTAATGAACAACAGACCAGCATCCATATAGCCGTTGAGAAGCGTGAAAAGGCAGGCATGCTTGACATGATGCAATATCTTGATCATCAAAACCGCCTTTTATTCATCGAAAATCTGAATGAGCAGTATCCTGAACAAATTTACCAGGAAACCTTATGCCAGGAATTTCTTACGGATTTGAAGCAATTTATTGGCGAAGTGGTACGGAAGGAAGGAATGGGCAACTGGTACTACAACACAGATGCCGAGAGAACGGAATATGCCCGGTTTGTGGAAGAAATGACGGCTCACCTTAAATGTTTCGTGTTTCAGAATGGGTCATTTGAACCCATTGAAACAGGGTTACTGCCCTATCTCGACGAGGATATTCCATGCACGATAGATGACAGCTTGTGGTATTTGCCGGAGCAGTATCGGGGCCGGGTGCTGTACTTACTTGGTCGAATGAATTATATGGATGGTATTTATGCATACTGGGAGAATTGGGAAGAGAAGAACAATGCTATATTGCTGAACAACATGTTTGAGTTGCTTCAGGAAGTAGGTTTAGGCCGGTCATTTGCGCTCCGCTTTCTGCTTGAAAACTTCCCGGATGATTACCTGGAACCACAGAGTCGTGATGAGTTTATTGAACAGTACCAACGCATTTACGACCGTCCCGCCATCATGATTGATGATTATCAATGCATACCCCCCACACTGGTAGTGAAAGCTGTTCGCTGGATGGGAACCGATTTAATGAATTCACCCTTCCTGTTCCAGTTTTTTGCACACCGCTCCCGCAAAGTGCGGGATGAGGCGATCAAGCAGTTGTTGAGAATGCCGCAGATCAGTATGGGCTTCAGGAATCCCTTTATGATTGGATTCTTTGAGAATCATCCCGGAAAGGCAAGGGAATGGTTCAACCTATATATTCAAAAAGTAAGAGCCGATTTTCCGGCAGAAAAGGTGGCTACGCATTGCGATGAGTGGCAGAAACTGTTGGATTCGATGGAGGAAGCGAGTAATTCGTAAGAGTTGCAGACAGAAACGTCTGCTTATCGTAATTCTTGATGGGCGACAGATCACAACCGGGGATGAGGATAACCTCACCCCGGATAAAAGCGATCTTCTTTTAGGGCACAATCACAAAGCTCGAAGCTTTTATTGCCGCCCTCACTACCAACAAATACAAAATAAAACCATGGAATACAAAATAAGACTCAAGGAACAAGGCAATTATCTCATCGAAGTATTGCGTAAAGAATCCCATAACCGTTACCATTTAGATTGGACCATTGATCTGGGAAATGATACTCATGTCATCTGCAAAGAGCTTTATCAAAACACGAAATTGATTGTTTACGACTGGCATGGCCTCCTGAGAATTTATGATATTTCAACTAAGACCCTTCTTTTTCAAAAAGATTTTGAGACGAGAATATCCACAGGAATTAAAATTATTCCTAGTAAAGGATGTATTGCCATTGCCTATACATGCCGAAATGATAAAAAGAAATGGCTGGAGGTTTTATCTCTGGATGATTACTTAACCACTGCCCGATATGAATTACCCAGCGAGGCTTCAGGAGACTTTTTTCAGTTGGGGATCAATGATGAATTTCTGTTTTATTACAACGATAATGCTGACCTGGGTTCAACGAAATGGCAACATGGCTATTTCAGACTGGATCCTGAAACAGGAAATATTTCAAAGTTTCCATTACCTAATCCTCAGCGCGATGAATTTGAACCCCGTACCCCCTGGTTAAATCCTGAATTAAGGGTGGGAGTAATGCCCTGCTGGGATAAAGTGGAAATCAAGCAGAATGAGGCTGGAGAAAATCTCTTCGTTTACAAATTGTCAGTCTTTAGTCTGGATGACTTCAGTATCATCAACACTTTTCCGGTTAGAGAATTTAAAAGCCATGAGTTGGGCTGTCAGGACTATTCCTGCAAAGAAATGGCGGAAAGTCTGCTGAAGAATGATTTCTACTCCTCAAAATACCAGGAAGCTCAGAAAGAATTCATCGAAAACCTCAATTCATTAGTTTTTGATAATGAAAACTATAAGTTTTGGATCTGTTTCAGGGCCGGTATTCTCATTAATGTGGGATACAACGGTGATACCTCCTCTCAATTTGAGCCGGCTTCACATCCCCACTCAATTAAAGAGGGTAGAGACGAGTTCTTTCACAGCTACATCCATTCATGGGACAGGGAGGGATTTATCCTGAACGAACATTGGTATTACTACCGGTTTAATATAACGGAAGAGGACTTAAAATCAACCGAAAAAATCGTTTACAAACCACTTTCAATAGCAGAAAAAATAGAGGTAATTCTGTCTGAAGAGGATAAAATAAAACAGGCAGAGAGGGGAAAAGTGGTGATTGAAGTGGAAGACCTTGAAACGCCAGGGGGCTATTTGAATGCCCTGGATCAGATGATTGAGCTAACCAAAGATATTGATGCCATCCAATCGGGGGGATATCTAATATTCAGGATAAAAGACAAAAAAGGGAATGTTGAACAGGACGATCCCTTTTTCAAAAATGCTCTCACTCACCCTGGGGCAAAAGAAAAGATCAACCAGGTGATCAGACAGTTTATCGCTTATGAAAATGCTGAGTACTTGTATATTGATTGTGAAACAACTGCTCTGGCCTATGCGGTGTTGGAATTGGCAAAGGCCGATGAAGGGTATGTCGAAACGGCCAGGTTCTACTTATCTCACATCGACATGGAACACGATGTGTTCAACCAGGAGGTATTGGTGCCGGTTTTGTGCGAGCTTTATCCCGAAAACCATCATGTAAAGGCCATGAAACAGAAAATGGAATTTTAGAGTTATCTCAGGTGCTACCTGATGTCCCGTCCATACTTCATTAATGGTTTGCAAAAGAAGCAATTGTGCAGGAAATCAGAATGAGGTAGGGACGCTTTTAATTTTAGGTAGGATATTGGCAATGCTTAACTTATATGTAAAATAAATTAGGCGAAACTGTTTCCAGTAAATTTCTTTTTATAAATTCGTTGTAGATTCTGTTAATGTGAGTCTAAAAAAAACAGGTATGAAAAGAATTTTACGTTTATTTCTTTTGCTGTCTGCTGGAATTGTACTCTACTGTTGCTCCGATGAGGAGACTGAAATTGGGAAATGGGACGATTGCATTCATCTTTCGACCCGGAGTGTGGATTTTGGATCACATGCTGATTCCGTTGTAATTACAACTCAAGGGAGTTGGTGGTGGGTTACGGATGTAAACGTTGATAACCTGTATTTTTATGATTTTAAAGTTGTTGATGTAGAGTCGGATAATTATAGAATTGAGCAGGATTGCTTTGTTGTGGAGCGTCGTGATAAGCATACTCTGTTTGTGAAAGTGGATGCCAATCCACTCAATGTTCAACGCATTGTTACGGTTGGACTCGAAGCTGGAGATTATTTTGATCGGGTAACCATTACCCAGAAACCGAAGTGATGCTTAGTTTCGGTGCATTTAATGGTGAAGTAAGCTCTTGATTTCTTCTCAAGATGGGGAGTTGTTTTTTGTTTTACGATGTGTTGCAGGCCTAGATGCAGTGCTGTCGATCTCTAAAGATTTGAATGTAGTTCAGGTAGCCCATCCTTTTAAAGCAAATTAGACAAGAAAATAGCAGAGTCGCTGATTTTCATTCTTTCCTGAATAAGAATTCGGAAGAATTTTGTTTTTATGGTTGTATTTAACAGAAAATAAATACATTTAAAAGAAAAAAGATGAGGAATATGAAAAACAAGCATGACAAAGAGATTCTGGATTCTATGAGTAGGAACTTATATTATTGGAGAGGTCCCTTTTACTTCAATCGAAAAGACCCAAGATTAGTTGTACCTAAATTGGATCCAACTTTGGGGATGACGGTTAATTTTGCCAGCCCTTATGCCTATATCCTGTTGGCAGGAATCCTCCTGGTGATAATTGCTTCTCAATTTCTATTGTGATGATATCTTAATCTTTTCCCCATTTATTTGTAGTTAATTTGATTCTATAAATCCTCTGTTTCTCTGAAGTCAGAGAATTGTTATTAGGGATTTGAGTTTGTCTCTACAGGGGACGTATCTGTTGATCGCGCTCTGATTGAAAATTTATTCAGAAAGGCTTCGATTCAACAATGGAACGATCACATTGTCCTAGATACTGAGTTCGTCCTTCGGATTGGAACAGAACAAAATATGAATCCGCAAAAGGGGTTGGGGATTTTGAGGAAATGGAGGATTTAGAGGAAATTGAGGAACTAGGGGAGATGCAGGATTCATATCTCCTATTTCCCCTGTTTCCTCAATTTCGTAAATGGGAGGATATATATTTTACCATTCCTTGCTTATTGAAAGTTTTGTTATGACAAAGCTACAACCCAATGTTGGACTATTCCTTAGCATTTTTTTCCTTCCGTTATTTCCACAATCAAATTGTAGGCGACCTGTTTTTTTTCCTCTTCCAAATTAGCAATTTCTGCTGTTGGCTTTTTAAAAAGCGATACCACTATTTATTCTATAGTCTATATTTTCTGATTCGAATTTATCTTTTCTACTTCTTAGAGATGTATATAGATCTTTATGTTTAAATTTTTATTAGCATAATGGGTTACCTTTTGAGCTTTTTCGGAATAAAGTAGTAGAGGGAATATTTTGGAGTGAGAGAGGTTCTGTTTATTGTACTACGTCTTATTTGAAACTTGTCAGATTTTCTCATTCCCCCAATAGCCCCCCAAACAACCATTTTACCGTTTTAGCAATTGAGTGCACCGGTATGAAAGCGATTAAAGCAAGTTAACGCATTGCGCTTTTGCAAATCGAAGGAGCGATTATTCTTTGCAATTCGTTTTCTGTATGCATGAATAGACTAGCATTTAGTTCCCGGCGGAATTGTATACAACTACTTTTCCCGGAGTTAAAATAGGAGAACGGAGAGCTCCTGTTTATTTGTCTGCAGCCAATGGCAGACGATTGGAAACTGGAGGATTATGTAGCAATGAGTCTGTTGGAAACTGTTCCATTGCTTGTCGACTCTGATACGGTTCTACCATCCGTATTTTCTACAACCACTACTACTAAATTTATTTGTATGGATTACATTACTTATTCAGAGAAGTTACAGTACATTAAAACGCTGGCCCAGCGAGGTTCTACCGGAACTTGCAAGGAGTTGGCAGATCGATTGGGTGTATCTGAAAGCACCGTAAAGAGAATGATACGATGTCTAAGAATTTTAGGTGTTAATATTAAGTTTTGTAGTTACCGCAGGTCCTATAAAATTGTATCGGAGGATTGATTTTTGACGAAGGGTCAAATTTTGACCTTGTAGGTATCTATTTTTGCAATGGAAGGTATTTCTTAACGGGTTTACCTCCCCAATAAATTATTTATTAACTTAAAATTCTTAGTTATGAAGATTACAAAACTTTCAAAGAAGACCATGGGCACAAACATGCTTGCTGCCGCTGGATGTTGCTGTAGCTGTTGCTGTAGCTGTTGTGTAAGTGTTAATGTAGGTTAATTGACGCACTTATTTGGAATTTTCCCAGGGACTTGAAGGTTCCTGGGAATTTAATCCGGTTTGAGACCGGTTCTTTTATACCAAACCTTCGCCTGGCTTTGATTGATTCGGAAAGAGAATGATTCTTTTTCAAAAGCCAGTACTCAAAGTTATAATCATGATAGATAAGTTTGATGTTTTTAAGGATGAGGGGAACAACTGTTTTCAGTTGCGAACCAAATCAAATGCATACGCACTGGAATTTGATGATGCCGAGAAGGAGGCCATATTTCTGAAGGTGGTTGAAGCCATACAGAGCAAGCCAGGCATCAGTATGAAACAAATTAAATCCCTGCTGGCTTCTTATCCAGAGCCCAAAACGTTTGAAGTTTTATCCACTTTGAATGAGTATGGTTTTCTGCCTGTTCCGGTTTCAATGGAACTGGTTGGCAAGGAGGAGGCTGAACAGCAGACCGGTCAAAGCAATTCGAATTCAGCTTTGACTCAAATCACTCTGGGGCTGGTGGGACAGGGCGATTTGTTCGAGATTATAGCCAAACGTGCCGGATCTCTAAATCCCAACAAATTGATAAAACGAAAGTACGACGAATTGCAGGATGATGCCTCAATAGAACATTTGGTTGCCGAATCTGATTTTTTGGTAGTGGATGCCAGTCAGTGGAGTCCCTACCATTTGGAGCTGATCAATAGGATTGCTTTGGAACAGCAAAAACCATGGCTCTATGTAGGAGGCCTGGAAGAAATTTCCCTTAAGGTTGGGCCATTGTTCTACGGAAAGGAGACGGGCTGTTACAATTGTTTGATTAGTCGATTGAAGAGCAATCATGAATATCCCGAGATGCTAACAGCTTACGAAGGATATCTTCGCGAACGGAAGATGGGGTCCAAGCCGGATCTGTTTCCCAGTTTGGAGGTATTGTACGGTATGGTTGGGGATCTGGTGATGCTGGAGGTTGCCAAATTCTATGAGTCGTGGAGTTTGCCCCTAACCTGGCGAACCGTATTGTCATTTGATGTAATGAGCTACCAGATGACCCAGCATTCTCTGCTCAAGAAACCATTCTGTGAGGTGTGCAAACCGGAGTTGGAATACAATCCATCTCCCTGGTTGGAAGCCGTAACCCTTAAATAGCCATTCTATGTCTGAAAGTACTTTAGTGAATGGGTTGAAAACCATTTCCAATGAATTGGGGCTTTTGTATCATATCGTGAAAATGCCCCGTTTGAATTGTGACCCCAATATGATCAGCTATGGGATTTGGCCCGCCAACACGCAATACCTGGGAGGGGAGAAATTTGGAGGTCGAAGTAGCGGGTGCGGATACAAATGGGATGATGCCATTTTGGGTACCATTGGCGAAACCGTAGAGCGATATGCCCCGGCATTTCCAAACATGGAGGAGGGGATTCATTGTTCCTACAGCGAATTGGATCATAAGGGAGTACATCCCAGTGAATATGCCTTGTTTCATGATGAACAGTACAAGGATCCCCGTTTGAATGTGCAGCCCTTTACCGAGGATGTGAAACTTACCTGGTTTCCCATGAGAGATTTGACCAATGGGGAAACCAGTTATGTGCCCGGGCAGTTTATCTACATGCCCTTTACCCGTGATGAAAATTGGGTAAGTATAAATACTTCAACCGGTCTGGCCGCTCATTCCAATTACTACAAGGCCATTCTTAACGGCTTGTATGAGGTAATTGAACGCGATAGTTTTGTGATTACCTGGATGCAGGATCTGGTTCCTCAAAAAATTAAGATTACACCTGAGATTCAGGATTACCTGGATGCCCACTATCCCAAACATTATCAATGGCACTTTTTTGACATTACTTACGATATAGAGGTGCCTACGGTACTGGGGATCTGTTTTGGGGAAACCGAGTACGGCAAGTTTGTGGCATTTGGTTCCTCTACGCGAATTAGCTATGGAGAATCGCTTCAGAAGGTTATTCAGGAGATTGGTCAAACCATTCCCTATTTCCGATTTCTTTTAGGAGAGAAGAAGGACTGGCATCCCGATGATGATTATTCCAGTATTATGGATTTTGAGCAGCACTCCATCTTCTATGTGAAGCGTCAGGACTTGTGGCACATTTTTGACAAATGGGTGAATGCTGAACCTACCAAAGTGATCGATTTGTATGAAAATCCGGAATTAACTGACCAGGAAACGATCAAACACATTGTGGGCTTACTGAAGGAGAAGAACTATAATGTTTTGTTCAAAGATCTCACCACACCCGATATTCGGCAGATTGGTTTCTACAGTATAAAGGTGTTCGTACCTCAGCTGGTACCTCTGTCCGGAGCCTATCCACTCTATTTCCTGGGAAGTGATCGATTGTATACCGTTCCTGAAAAGTTGGGATATGCAGCCAGGGATTTTCATCATCTGAATAAATATCCGCATCCATTTCCATAGGATTATCAATTTGGCAGATTCCCCGGGAAGAAGGGAATTGCCGGAAGAAACGATACAAAGAAATTCTAACCCTTGTTGTACTAAATCAAACCAAACCCGAACGTGAAGCTAATTCAGACAAAAGAGCGATACGAAGAAAAGGACGGTACCCTTTTTGGCAAGAAGAACATTGAAGAGTCTCTGGCTTTGCTCTACCATGAGAACTCCAAATTTACAACGCATTCCATGCGAAAGCAAGGCGAACGAATTGCGGCTTTTAGTAATCCTTACGTAGCTGAACGCAGCAGTCAGCCTTTTAAAACTTATCCCGGAAGGGAGCAAATTGATTTGTCCGTATACGGCCAGGTGCCCCGTGAAGCCGACCTCTTTGAGGTGATGACCCGTCGTCGCAGTGTGCGCGATTACCGGGAACAATATCCATTGTCTCTGAATGAACTGTTTGTTCTGTTGCACCATTCCTATGGTGTAAATTACCGTCAGAAGATGGAAGGTTTCGGGGTGGAAGGTCACATCGGGTTGCGCAACGTCCCTTCGGGAGGTGGTTTGTTTCCTCTTGAAGTGTATGTGGTGATATTTCAATCACACATTCCAAATGGTTTGTATCATTTCAGACCCGATTGCACATGCCTGGAAAAGATCAAAGAGGGGGATTTTATGGAAGAGCTTTTGGCCATTATCCAGGCAGAACCGTATGTGAATATGCGAAGTGCGTCAGCATTAATCATTACCACAGGAATGATAGAAAGACAACTCATAAAATACGGGGACCGGGGGTATCGGTTTATGATGCAGGAGTCGGGTTTTGTTGGAATGATGGTAAGTATGCTTGCCGAGTCGCTTGATTTGGGCAGTTGCATGCTGGGGGGATACAACGATGACAAGATCAATGAATTTTTGGGAGTCGATGGGGTGTTCGAAACAGTGAACAATCTGATAACCATTGGTAAAAAGAAGTAGTGCACCATATTCTTTGATGTTTGCAGTATATCAAGGTTGTAAGCAGTGAAGATAATTTGGAATTACCGATTGAGATGAGGTCCTAAAACTTATTTGCTATGAATGATATACAAATTTCAAATATTTCCTATACAGTAAAGGGGAAAGAGATTCTAAAAGATCTGACTTTCTCAGTGGAACAGGGGGAAGTGTTTGCCCTGATCGGGAAAAACGGGAGTGGAAAATCGAGTCTGATTGATGTGATGCTTCATGATTTGAAACCGGATAGAGGGGAAGTACTGCTATTTGGAAACAAAAAATACAACAACCGAAAGCTTGGTGTGCTTTACGATCATTTGCCGTTAATTTCCCTGCTTCGTGTGGAGGAGATGATTCAATACTACTGTACGGTATACAGGTTGAAATATAAGGATGTAGCAGCTGAGTTTTTTCATGATTTTGATATTGAGGGGATCAGGAGATCCTATATTCGAACCCTTTCGCTGGGGGAGAGGAAGAGAGTTTCTCTTTTGCTGGCAGTGATGCACAATCCGGATCTTCTTGTACTGGATGAGCCCTTTGCCAACGTAGATCCGACGATTTGCGACCGTATCTGGAAGGTTTTGATTCGTCCTGGGAGAACGATCTTTTTTACGACCCATAATTGGATTGATGCAGAGAAAAGGGCCGACCGGGTGGCCTTTATGGCCGGAGGGGTACTGATGGGGCCTCCTTTGAGTCCGGAGAAAGCCATGGCCGGGTTGCCTTCGCAGCAGAAAATGGTTTTGGCTCACAATTCACAGTTGGAAACCGTTTTGCAAAAGGAGGCCTACTATTTGCACGAGGGCAACATGGTTTGCTTTATCGAAGCCAATTCTCCTTTGTTGGGAATCGTAGCTCAGCATACGACTAATTTCTCCATTCAGGATGTGGATTTAACAGATGTCTATTTGTATCACCTAAAAGCCGGAACTCATGCTTAAGCTTCTTTTTCATTCGATCTATTACCATTTGATTAATTATCTGCGTATTAAGCAGGCTGTGTTTTTCTCTTTGGCTTTTCCAGTATTTCTGTTTCTGGTTTTTGGCAGTATTTGGGGGATTCAGTCGGAGAAATACGTTGCCCTACTGTTTTCCGGGGTGCTGGGGATGACAATTGCCAGTGATGGATTGTTTGCCATAGGTCCTGTGGTGAGAGAGTATTATGCATCGGGGCTTATAAAGTACCTGAGAAAGTTGCCCATGAATATTTTGAGCTATTTCATTGGGTTGATTATTAGTCGAATATTGTCGTTACTTGTTGTACTTGGTTTGCTCAGTCTGGAGGCGCATTTTGTATTTGGTTATTCCATTTCTGCCGTCGAGTTACTTCCTCTAATCGAAGGTATTGTGGTAGGACTTTTCCTCTTCTCCTTTTTGGGATTGGCCATTTCCTTTTCGGGAATAAAGCATGGATCAGAGCGAGGATTGATCAATTTTATCTTTTTTGGAATCCTTTTTACCAGTAATGCCTTCTATCCGGTTGAAATGTTCAATGGAATTGTGGCAGCCATTGGGAATGCATTGCCGTTGAATCCTGTATTGAGGTTGCTTCGGGGAGAAGGAGCTGATGTATTGATTCTTCTTTGGCTACTGGTTCCTGCCGTTGTGTTCTATTTTCTGTTTCGTAAAGTAAAGTTTGCCAGATAATGATAGTATTTCAGACGCTTCTGTTTTTTCTTGCCTTTATGTTATTGCATGAGGCCGGGCATTGGCTTGCCGCACGTGTATTGGGTTTGTCGGTGAATGGGGCAGGCGTTAGTCTAAAACCCTACCCGCATTTCTATGTTTCGGTTCAATGGCCGAGGCTGCCAATGCAAAAATACATCTATCTTTTTGCAGGAATGGCCTTGACTTGTTTGCTTTTTGGAATTTCCTTTCTCAATTCCTTTTGGGGCATAGAAAGTCTGTTGTATGGATTCATACTTCAGTTGATTGTGGAATTCAATCCGTTTCATTCCGATATTTTGATTGCTATTCTAACTCAGCGAAAGGTGTTTAAGCAAGGAGGAGGTGCTTCCTTTCAGAATCTGTACAAAAAGGAATTGCAAACCTATCATTTTACAGCCCCCTGGTATCTGCATTTTGCATTATGGACCGTACTTATTGTTCTTCTGATGAAAATAACCATTTAAATCCATATTCTATGTCTCTTAAAAACCTTACCCTGATCCTGTTTTCGATTCTTTTTGGTTACCAATCAATGGCCTTCGATGGAGTGAATCCCGAGAGCAACACCTGGAACAATTCACCTACAGAAGAGAAGCACTTGCTGGATGGAATTCAAGCGCGTATTGAAGCTGCATTTGTGGAAGCATTGCGCCAAAAAGAGATGGAGCCCCTCTTGATGTTGGAGCGACAGATCGTCGCAAAACGAAAGGAGCATGAACATCGCTTGTTGGTATACTGGCAGGCCTACGTTGATTACTATATGTCCATAGCCTTTCTGCAGTTGGATGACAGGAAGAAAGCTGAAAAGCGGATTTTTAAAGCGATCGATAGGATGGAGACCGTTGAACAGAAAAGTACAGAAGATTTGGCTCTGCTTGCTTATGCTCAAAGTTTTTCCTGTCAGTTTCGACCCGGAATTGTTATCCCTTTCATTTCGAAAAAACTAAGAAACAACTGTAAGGAAGCAATAGCACTTGATTCGTTAAATCTTAGGGCCTATTTTGTGTTGGGAAGTAATGATTTTTATACACCGGAAGCCTTTGGTGGAGGAAAGATATGCGAAGGGATGTTGCTTAAGGCTATCGCTTTGCCCGAGCAGAAAGTTGAGAATGCTTTTCTGCCCTCCTGGGGGAAAATGGATGCTTACGAATTGTTGATCCGTTGGTACATTCGTAAAAAAGAGTGGAAACTTGCCCAAAAATATTACCAGGAGGCGATTGGTCAGTATCCCCAGAGCTATATGATCCGAAAGTTGGCTGCTAAAATAGAAGAGAAGGAATGAGATGGATTCTGATGGTTTCTATTCTGCTTTTGGGGAATTTTGCTTTTACTCAGAATCTATTGACCGGACGGGTAGTGGATTCCAGGCAAAAACCAGTTTTTGCCGCTAATGTGTATTGGAATAAGCATCCCCAGTTGGGTGCTGTAACCGATTTTGAAGGACAATTTCGAATTGCCTTACCCCAAAATCCTGCTGCTGATCAATTGATTGTTTCCTTTATAGGGTATCAGATTCGCACTATGAATTGGCTGCAATTGAAAGGGAAAGAGGAGCTTGTTATTGTGTTGCAGGAGGATGCCACACAACTGGGAGAAGTTAAGGTTTGTGCAAAGGATCCAATTTCTCAGAAATTTTCGGTGGTACGGATGGAGAAAATGGATGTTTACCTGAACCCTGTTTCTAATGGAGATCCTCTCAAGGCCATTACTTTTCTTCCCTCTTCCACCAATACCGATGAGATGGCCAATCCTTCCATTCGGGGTAGTAGTTCCGATAAGAGCCGGGTCATGCTTAATGGTGTTCCGGTTTTAAATCCCGTACGCAACAGCCAGATCAACGGAATGGGGAACTTTAGTCTCTTCAATACCGAGATCATCCACAAACAATATGTTTATGCCAGTAATCCCCCTTTGAGCTATGGAAATACAAGTGCCGGACTTGTTGAGATAGAAACGGTAAGGGAGTTGGAGCGCAGCATGTATCAGTTTTCCAGTTCTTTGGCCAATCTGGGTTTTTTTCTGTCGCAGCGTATAAAGGAGGAATCTTTTCTTCAAGTTTACGGTAACCGCCAGTTCGATAATGCTTTTTTAAAACTGAATGAATCAAATTTAGAGGATTTAAAGGAGTTTGGGAGTATTGATGGCGGGATTAATTTTCGAACACAGTTAGGTGATAAAGTTAGTTTTAATTCCTTTAACTACCTGATTGATGAGAATTACGAGGCTGTGGATTACCTTTATGGATGGACAGGGATTTCCAAAGCTGATAACCGAAGGCTGATTTCCATCAGCAACCTGTTGGTAACAACCCCACAAGGTTTGTTTCGTTTGAATGTAGGCTTAGATGGAGCTCGAAACAGTTACAGGATGGGGAACCTGAGTTCCAGGGGCCGCAATGAAAAGGTTTATGCATCGGCTCAGTATAAGTGGCAGGGAAAAGGGAAGAATCAGTTGCAGATTGGGGTGAGTGAGGAGTACAACCGCTACCGGTTTCGTGATAGCATTCCCTTGTATTACTTTGCTGTAAGTCCTGAAGCTCCAAATACCTATCGGGATACCCTTCTAACCAATCACAATCTGGAGGGGTATGCTTATTGGAGTTACAAATTATCCAAACGATGGCTTTTTAGTACCGGAGTTCGCTTGAATGCACCAATACAGGGACAGGATTTCTACAGTAGTAGTCAGTTTTCTCTTCGGTATCAGCCGGGAAAAGGGCAGACTATTTTATTGAGTGGAGGAAAGTATCACAACTACAGTACGCCCAATTATTATCAAAAAGATTTTGTTTTAAACAAAAGCTATCAATTGGCTCTGGATTACGATTGGGAAACCCGAAAAAGCAGCTATCATGCAGCTTTTTACTATAAGAAAGAGGAGGGAGACTGGAAGGATGCTGATTTCTTCAATTTTCAGGATTTAAAAGTGTTAGGACTGGAGTTAAGTGCTGATCTTTTTTGGGGGCGATATTTCCGTTTTTCTTTTTCCAATACCTTTTTGCACCAGAGAATGAAGAATGGGACTCAATGGTACGATGGAGACCAGGACCTGGTTTACTTTGCAAAAGTTTCATTGGCTTTTAACCGTCCGGAGTGGGTGAATTTGGGTGTTACCTGGGTTGGGCGCCCAGGCCTGCATTATACATCGGTACGGGAAAGCTGGTATGATAGGAATGCCAATGCGTGGCAACCTGTCTATTCTGATCAGATCAACGGGGAACGGTACAATGACTACCATAACCTGAGTTTGAATGCCAGTCGAATGATTCAGGTAGGGAAACTGGCAGTTATTGTTTTTGGTTCGGTTAACAATATTTTAAATCGGAACAATCAGAGCTCATTGGAATATTCTTCGGATTATTCCGATCTTACTTTTAGGCACTATCAAAAACGGATCTACTACTTTGGGGTGATTTGGCAGTTGAATGGCAATTAAATGTGAATTGATGCCCCAGGAAGATTCATACATCGGGACAGTGGATACCCAAATGTTTCTGCTACCAATTCTTTGTCTTTAGTGAATCTTTTGTTTTGAAAAAGATTCCCCAATTCCAGTTACTCCTTTCATCATTTACATATTCGTTTTCATTTTCTGATTCCATATTTCCAGGTTTTGGTTATAGATTGAATCTCTTTACAGGCAATGATTGTTGTGTATTGGTTGATATTAAATCATAAGTTGGTGATACTTACTAAGATTTTACAAATTAAAATGTGGAGTATCTTCAAATTCTACTTGAAAAATTGCTCGTAATGGTCGAACTTTATATAAGTCGCTTTTGAGATCATTCTATGCAATAATGGAATCTTCTATTAGATCGAAAGCTTTTGTTGATGAGGCGTTGCTTTTTGAGAGAGAGAAAATGCTAATGGTAAAAAGTTTGACGATTCTACAGTTTACGGTTTACAAAGTAATAGAAAAGATTTCAACGGAATTGGGATTTTCAACCTATTCGTAACTATATAAAGAGAAGAATTATGTCAGAAAGTGTTTACAAAGTAATTGAACTCATTGGTTCCAGTCCCGAATCCTGGGAAAAGGCTGCACAGGTAGCTGTAAGCAAGGCAGCCGAACACCTACATGAATTGCGTATTGCAGAAGTAATTCAAAGAGATATGCAGATTCGTTACGGTAAAATTCATGCCTATAGGGTAAAGGTAAAGGTTTCTTTCAAGTACGAGAGGTAGGCTTTTGGTGATGAATAGTATTGTTAAGAAAGGATACTGGGAAACGCAAAGTTAAGAATGTATTGAAGGCATTATCATTGCCAATTAATAATGTCTGGTTCGTAATTTAATATTAACTATTAAAAAAGTGAAGTTATGGCAGAAAGTGTTTATAAAGTAATTGAATTGATCGGATCCAGTCCGGAATCATGGGAAAAAGCTGCACAGGTAGCAGTGAGTAAGGCAGCAGAACGTTTGCACGAATTGCGAATTGCAGAAGTTAGCGAGATGGATCTCCAGCTTGATGATGGTAAGATTATAGCTTACAGGGTAAAAGTGAAGGTATCCTTTAAGTTTGAGGGGTAAATTAAAAAGTGAAACTCTTTCATACTTGGGATGATTTTGTTTCAAATGGATATTGAATTGAAAATTAAGCGTTCGCTGCAAATTTTGGTTTTGCAGGAACGCTTTTTCATTAAGGGAATATGCTTCGCTCAAGCCGCGGGGCTTTTCCTTTTTTGCTTGGATCAAAAAAGGAAACAAAAAAATCAAGTCAGCCGAAACCTTACTGCCTTTTCAAAGCAACCAAGCTGCACGCCCTACGGGCGGCTGACAAGGTACGCTCAAATAATAGTGACGGGATGGTTTTAATGCAATTATGATTTTATTGAAGCGAATGATCCTAATTTTTAGAGGATATTGGATTGAAAAATAAGCGTTCGCTGCAAATTTGGGTTTTGCAGGAACGCTTTTTTAATTGAAAACGGTTTTAGGATAGCTTATCCAAGCAAAGCTGAAACAGCAATCAGAATCCAGAAAATCCATTGAAAGAGTTTGAATAATCCGCCTTTAATTTTTGAGGTCAGTGCAACATAGATTTGTACAAGGCCAAATGAGGCGTAAATAAAAGCCAGGAGAAGGATTCCGTCGGTATGAAACGGAAGTTTGTTGAAAGCCGCCAAAAGAAATGTGAGGGTGGAAAAAATTTGAAAGATCGACATATAATGGAAGAGACTCCTCATTACCTGTTGAGGAATTGGACCAGTATTAGAATCCAGTACAGGTTTCAGGAATTCCTTGTAACCAACAAGGAAGTGTCCTACTGTTGCCGAAAGGGCAATTAATCCAGCTATTAAATAGAATGTATTCATAAAGTTTTTTATCTTTTAAGCTACGTTACTAATCAGTTAAAATATCTTCATGCAAATATGAGGTTTTTTAAGAACTAGCGGGGATGGCAAAAATGACATTCATAAGGGGTGGAAGAGACAAAATGTATTGGTAGCTTTGTATCACTTACTATTTGCAAGCATTTACCTAAAGGTAGCGGATTTTAAATTAATTGGATGCAGATGAAGAAAATATCGGTACTCGTATTTGAAGATGCAGTTGGTTCGGCGGTAATTGGAACCTTGGAAATACTGTCTGCTGTTAATCAGTTTCTTGCTCAAAAGGGGAAGGAGGCTCCATTTACTATTGAGACAATTGGAATTTCAGCCAGGGAGGTTCCCTTAAGCATTGGAACTACCGTTTATTGTGATCGTTCAATGGATGAAACGGAGCGGATCGATCTAATTGTAGTACCCGCGTTTAATGGCAATCCGGAAGACATGCTGAGAAAGTACGATAAAGTAGTTCCCTGGTTGAATAGAATGTATGATAGGGGAAGTGAGTTGGCTTCCATGTGTCTTGGAGCCTTTTTTCTTGCTGCAACGGGTTTGTTGGATGGAAAGTCCTGTACTACTCATTGGATGGGGATGGAAGAGATGAGCCGATTGTTTCCGCAGGTGCAATTGAATCCTGATCAGATCGTAACCGATCAGGATGGAATCTACACCAGCGGGGGAGCCTACTCCTCATTGAACCTGATCATTTACCTGGTAGACAAATTCTGCAGTAGGGAGGCGTCCATCTGGGCTTCGAAGTTTTTTGCTATCGACATGGGGCGGGATTCTCAGGCACCTTTCTTTATTTTCAACAATCAAAAGAAACATGAAGATGAGCTGATTGAGAAAGTCCAGATGTATATTGAGGCGAATTACAGCCAAATTTTGGTGGTAGAGGAATTGGCCAATAGATTTGGAGTAAGCCAACGGAATTTTATTCGCCGCTTTAAAAAGGCTACCCGGAATACCCCTTTGCAATACATACAGCGTGTGAGGATAGAGGCGGCCAAAAAGGAGTTGGAGCAGGGAATGCAATCGCTAAGTGATGTAATGTTTTCGATTGGTTATTCGGATATGAAATCTTTTCGGGAAATGTTCAAGCGAATTACCGGAATTACGCCATCGGAATATCGAAGAAAATACAATCGGGTGGATTGTGGGAGTTGATTCAGTAGCTATTTCTGCTTGAATTTGAAAAAAAACAGAAAAAATAATTCTGGAAGCATCAATTGAAAATCAAAATAGTAGGATGCAGTTGATCGTTCGTTTATGGAGTGAATTGTTGCGGATGGGATAGTGAAAATGGGAATTCTTTGTTTTTGGCACAGGCTTTGCAACTATTTCGGAAAGTCTACCGGTACATTGACTTGAAAGGTCCCTCCCGATTGTAGGAGGTTTATGTTGAACTAAAAATGAATTGCCATGAGAGAGTCGAGATATACACAATTGTTTGCAGTTGCAGTTCTATCAATTATTTTCCTGTTATCAGGAGTAGTTACAACCAATGCACAGCGAAGAGGACAGGATACAAGAAGAGATGATAAAAAGTCTGGAAGGGAATGGAACGAGCAGCACGAAAGACGATATCATCACGAAAGTTACGATAAGGAAAGATGGCACAGAAACGATCATCGATACGATAAGCACAAAAAACATAAGAAGCATTCCAAGCACCATTCCCATCACGGTCATTCCCATCATTATGGACATAAAAAGCAGTACCATGGATATTACCACAGTTGCGGACATCATGGTAGCTATCACAAACCCAGACCTTATCACCATGGTCCTGTTCATCACAAGCATAGTGGCTACTATCATCACCATCGTGTTTATCATGTGAATCACCACGAGTGCTACGATCATCATGATCATGGCAGAGTTGTTGTTCGGTTTGGAGTTGACCCTGTTGTGATTCGTCATCATCATGGAGATTACTTTTTTGTGGATGGTTGCTACTATCAATATCGACCTCATATCGGTTATGTGGTTGTGAAAGCACCACGAAGAGTCTATTTTGATACCTTGCCTTACGGTTGCAGAACCGTACATCATAGAGGAGTCGATTACTATGTGAATGGAGATTTGTACTTTGAAAGATGTACCCAGGGATTTCGTCTGGTAGCTCAACCGTCGAGTCTGAATATTTCAGTGAGATTTTAGTGTAAGTTGAATTGATAAAAAGAAACGCCGGAAGTTATTTTCCGGCGTTTCTTTTTGATTTCGGTTTGTACTATCTGCACTTTACTTCGCAGCAATTTCTGTTTTGGATATTCTTTCTGTCCGATTCGCCAATTCCCACAGCGAATGAAAGATGAACCGGGTTACTTTGGTCGTGGATTGAAAATCGATTTTATCCCAGGTATCCGATGGACTGTGGTAGTCATCATTGAGTCCGTTGAAATAGAAAATCGCCGGGATTCCTTTCTTTACAAAAGAGGCCTGATCAGAGGCTTGGTAGAACATATTGTTGGGGTAATCGTACTCGTAATCCAGTTCCAGGTTGGAGTAGAGTTGATTGAGGCTGTCGCTGATTGTTTTTAGTTTTGGAGCCAAATGGTTGGTTCCGGCCAGGTAGATGTAATCTGAATTTTTATGATGGTCATCTTTTCGGCCAATCATGTCGATATTTAAATTCACAATGGTTTGCTGAAGGGGGACGGTAGGATGATTTACGTAGTATTTGGATCCAAGCATGCCTTTTTCTTCTCCGGAAAAAGCAAGGAAGAGAATGTTTCTTCGGGGGCCGTTGCCTTCTTTGGTTGCTTGTTGAAAAACTCTGGCAAGTTCGAGTAGGGCTGCAGTACCGGAAGCGTTGTCGTTTGCGCCGTAGAATATACTTTTGCCCTTTTTGCCGAGATGGTCATAGTGAGCTGAAACAACAATGGTTTCCTCGGTCAATTCTTTCCCCGGAATTAGGGCCAGAACGTTTTCGCTATTGACTTTTTTGACGTTGGCCCGGATGTGAAGGGATAGCTGCTTGTCAATTGGTTGGAAACTTTGTTCTTTTGCACCTGATTTTACGAGTTTGCTTCTTATCTTTTTGGCTGATTCCCCCATAATCTGTTGAAATATCTCCGGGGAGATGGCAAAATTCATTGTTTGGGGAATGTTTTTTAGGAGTTCGAAAAATTTAGGATTGTTTAAACTGTCCTTTTTCCGGGATTCTTTATCGTTTTTCTTAGGGAAATAGTATTTGTTGAGATCATAAATTCGTTTTTGCCACTGGATCATTTTAGAGTATTGATTGAGCGTTTTTCCATTGGCGTAGAGAAATACTTTGGCTCCTGTTTTTTTGTGAATATTGTCGGCTGTAGCAATTGCCGCTCGTTGGTTGTCTGCCAGGAAAAGAATGGCTTTGTCTTTTAAATTCTCATTTTCAAAATCCAATTGCCTACCCCATCCCACAAATACTATTGGGAGAGAATCATTTCCGTCCGAAATTCTTCCTTCATAGAGGAAATCATCCATATTCCGGAAGGTTTTGGAATCCACCTGGATAGAACCTTCAGGTTCTCTTTGAGCAAGCATCGAAAATGGCTGAAAGTAATGCAGGCTGTCGAAGCTTTGGCTTGGAGCACAGAGCTGGTGTTTTTTGAATTCCTGGTACAGGTAAACGGCAGCCTTCTTTTGTCCCGGATCTCCCGTGTGTCTTCCCTGCATGGAGTTTGATGCCAGGTTTTTAATGTGGGTTTTCAGGATTTTGGAACGGATCAGATCGGCATAATGAATGGCCAGTGAATCCTGAGTACTACCGCTAAACGGCAGGTTAACGAAAAGCAGTAGAAAAAGAATATTTCGCATTGGAACAGAGTTAAAGGTTTAATGTTTGTTGTGGAATTTGTGTATCGCAATAGACTTGCCATTTATGGACCTGGTCGTTTCTTACTTCAACTTTCCAACAGGCGGGAAGACGCCAGTTACGATGAGGGTCGGACCCCAGATTACGGGCATGGCCCAGGACGATCCATAAATTTTCGTTGCCCATTATCTGATCGATTTCGATAAAATAATCCGGGAAAAGGTTGAAATAACCTTCCCATGCACGGATTACTTTCTGGCGGCCCTCTACCTTTTTCTCCCAGGAATCCGTCAGACAATGATCGGGTGTCATTAGGTCGCCAAGGTTTTTGGTGTCGTGGTTATTAAGTAATCCAATAAAATGAGCTATTAGGGTGTAGGCTTCCATACACAAAAGAATTGAGGACAATTTGCATCCATTCAGTACACCAATTTACAAAAAATAATTAGGGGAAGGTATGATGGGAAGGGGAATTATTGTAAAATATGCCAAAAGGAAGCTGCTTTGAGTGGATGTTTTGAAAATGATTTGGATTAAGGATTGGAAAACAGAGATTTTGTTTGATATTAAAGCTTTTAATGTCGTAACTTTATAGGTGGAGAATAGTAGGAAAGGAAAGAGAAGATGCGTTGTTTTTCGTACATAATTGCTCTGTTTTTAATATTCGAGGGGATGGGACTGATATCGATACATGCTCAAGAGCGGGAATTTGCCCTTATGAGGGAGGAAATGGTTCGTAAGCAGATTATTGCCAGGGGAGTTACCGATCAGGAGGTTCTCCAGGCGATGCGGAATGTGAAGCGGCATTTGTTTGTACCTGATAAATACAAAGAATTGTCCTACAGGGATGGGCCTTTACCCATTGGTTTTGGCCAAACCATTTCACAGCCCTATATTGTTGGTTTAATGACTCAGCTACTGCGCCTGGATGAGCAGAGCAGGGTGCTTGAGATTGGCACCGGATCGGGCTACCAGGCGGCCATACTGGGAGAGATCTGTGATAGCGTTTTTACCATTGAGATTGTAGAGAATCTTGGAAAGAAAGCCCAAATACTTTTGGCTGATTTGAAGTATGAAAAAGTTACCGTTCGCATAGGTGATGGCTACCTGGGCTGGCCGGAGAAAGCTCCTTTCGATGGCATTATTGTAACTTGCGCCCCTACCAGTATTCCGGAACCACTAAAGGAGCAATTGGCAGAAGATGGCCGTATGGTAATCCCCGTAGGCAAGCATTCCATTAAGGAACTGGTTGTGCTCCATAAGAAGAAGGGACGGTTGGTTCGTCAATACATCATCCCAGTTAGTTTTGTTCCTATGGTGGATGAGGAAGGTTTGAAATATTGACAGGAAGAAGTAAGCATTGAGGAAATTCTTCGTTTGGTATTCTTGCAAGCTACAGTCGTTATCGTAATCATGGTTTACTTCCGGATGTGTATCGTAATCGTAGGATGGTAGTTCTGTAAAAGATGTTATAAACAAGTAAACCATCCGTAACACAGAATATTGAACATACCCGAACATCCCCCCCCCTGATAAGGAAAAATTCGAGAAGGAAATGGGAAGTTCTTATTTCGAGAAGAGAAGTTTTGAGTCGGAAATATGAAACTCTTTCTGCGAGAAAAGAAGTTTTGAGTCGGAAATATGAAACTCTTTCTGTCGGGAAAAAAGTTTTGAGTCGGAAATATGAAACTCTTTCTGCGAGAAAAGAAGTTTTGAGTCGGAAATATGAAACTCTTTCTGTCGGGAAAAAATTTATGAGTCGGAAATAGGAAACTCTTTCTGTCGGGAAAAAAGTTTTGAGTCGGAAATATGAAACTCTTTCTGCGAGGAAAAAAGTTTTGAGTCAGAAATATGAAACTCTTTCTGCGAGAAAAGATGTTTTAAGTCAGAAATAGGAAATTCTTTTTACCAGAAGAGAAGTTTAAAGTCTATTGTTCACCAAGGGAAGACTTTGGTGTTCGATTCGAAAAATATCTCTTTGGAATTGAGGTGTGTTCAATATTCTGTATCCCTGGCGATTCATTTTTTATATGCCTGGGATGAAAGAGCCTGGGAAGGGATGGGGAGAAGAAGTCTGAATACGGTACCTTTGCCTTCCTGGCTTTCTACAGTAATAGCACCATTGTTTTTTTCTATGTATTCTTTGCAAAGGATCAATCCCAGGCCCGATCCTTCTTCCTTTTGAGTACCGGGACGGCTTACATTACTGTCAATGCGGAAAATATTGTCTTTTATCTCCCCGGGCATGCCAATTCCATCATCTGAAATTGAGATTTCTGCCTCGTTCCCTTTGGTTTCACATTTTATGGTGATTTCTCCTCCCGGATGGCTGAATTTTATGGCATTACTCACCAGGTTACGAATAACGGTTGTAAGCATAAAGGGATCAGCAAGGAGGGAGATGAATGTTCTGTTATCGTAAGTAATATGGATCCCTTTTTTGATTGCAGGACCTTTAAGGGGAGATAAACTTTCCTCGAGGATTGTAACGAAATCCAGATTCTGAGGATTGACCGTTATTTTTCCTTCCTGGCTTTTGGCCCATTCCAGTAAATCCCGTAGCAGTTCGTAGGTATTGTTGGCCGAATGTACAATGTCATTCAGAAGTTCTTTTTTTTCAGCATCCTTCATCGAAGCGAATTCATCCAGCAGCATACGAGTGAGTTCAGACATTCCAGAAATGGGTGCCCGAAGATCGTGGGCAATGATATGGAAAAACCTCGTTTTGGTATCATTGGCCTCCAGAAGTTCACGAGTACGAAGGATGACTCTTTCCTCCAGTTGCTCATTGGTTTTTCTCAGGATCGTTTCGGTTCGGATTCGAATTCGGATCCAGGTAGATCCATAGAAAAGAAAGAGTAGAAGGGTGGCCAGAATTAACAGGAGGATGGTGGTTTGGGTTTGGTAAAAGGGATCCAGTGCTTCTGAGGCATCCATTTCGGTAGCCAGGCCTATTCCAAGTTTGGAATCCCATAACCAGCTTCCAAAGACTTCCACGCCCCGATAGTCACGGTACCCCTCCGTATTGGTTCCCTGCTTTTCTGCGATTGCATTCTGTGCCATCAGGGTTAGTTGGCGCTTTTCAACAGGGATTGGTATATAGCCTTGTAGTAGATTTCCCCCGGGATCGGTAATTCTCAGATTTGTTATTTCTCTTTTCCCTTTATCAATCAGTTTTAATTGAAGTAATTGCTCTTCGAAGCGTGAATTTGTCAGCATGTATCCCTCACGGTCGATTGCGTAGGTTTCGCCCGTATTTCCAATTCGCCCCAATTGGGTAATGTTGGTGAAATTTTTTCCGGGGGCTATTCGCAGGGCCAGAGCTGCTATTATTTTTCCCTGTTGGTTTCTAACCGGACCGGCAATGAACATGGTGGGTGAAAACCCGTGAGGTTGGATTTTATCCATATTTAATGGGACATCGGATGGGATCGGGGGGATGAGGTGGATTTGTCCCTCCATTATCTCCTTCAGTAGTTGAGGGCGCGATTTGGCAATTAGATTTTCCACTGCCAGGTTGGTGTCCCTCATGGAAGCTATGTTACGAAATTCAAGATTGATTAGGAAAATTCCCTGGTCACCAAACAGCAGGAGAGAGGGAGTTAATAGTTTCCGAATCTGATGTTGATAGGGGGAGTTCTGCAAACGATCCTGTTCAATGGGTAACCTAAGCAGTTGTTCGGTGAGGAGAATCAATTCCTGGTTGTCTAGTAATTGTTGAAGATGATCCATTCGATGATTGAACCAGATGTGTAAGCCTTCCTGGGTGTTTACTAGAGCAGTTTGAAGTGCTTCTCCTGTTTTTTTGCGGGTGTTTTTTTCGATACTTTGTAATACCCACAGGGAAATTAGCAGAACCAGAAAAATAAAAATAGTGGTATTGAAGAGGTTGGGGAATCTCCTGTAAAATATGGAAATTGATTTGAAAATACTTTTCCTGTTTTCCATTGTTCCTTATAAGTTGATGGCGCGTAGCCAGCTTTTAAGTATTCCTCAAAGGGGTAAGTACTGGATTAGTAATCTGGGTTTTCCTCTTTATCCAGAAGATTCAGGCAGCGTTCCAATTTCTGTTTGATTTCATGGGCATAGGGTTGTAATTCTTCGTTTTCGACTACATTTAGAGCTGTAGTGGGATCCATGACTGCGATTTCAACCTTCCCGCTTTCCTGTTCAATTACAGTAACATTGCAGGGCATAAGAGTTCCTATTTTATCCTCTACCTGAAAGGCCTCGTAGGCAAAGTGTGGGTTGCATGCTCCCAGGATCCGATAATTTTTGAAATCTACATCCAGTTTTTGTTTCAGGGTTGCTTTCACGTCAATATCGGTAAGAATTCCAAAGCCCTCGGTCTGAAGGGTCATCGTAATTCTGTCGATGGCCTGTTCAAAGTTGAGATCGGTAAGTTTAGTTATAAAATAGCTCATTTTGTTCTGTATTAATGGATTTTACCTTCTCTTCAAGTTAGGAAAATTCATTGAAATTTGAAAGGAGCTTTTCTTTGATTTGGCTACCAGTGAGTACGTTTTTCTCTGGAAGCAGGATGAAGATTAACAAGCCATACCAAAGCCATTAGAACCGGGTGAATCAACAACCGGGAGTAGCTACACCAGGGTTCCCAGGCTTTGCCTAAAAGTCCCGGGGTATGATCAATTACCGCCTGAATGTGCAGGGGAAGCAGGAACAGAAGCAGAACCAGGAGACCAATTGCTGTTTCTTTACGAACTCGGGGAATCAGTATTCCAATACCACCTATTACGATTAAGGCGCCCGAAAGGGTGACCCATTCGTGCCTGTAGGGGAGAAAATCGGGCAGTAAGGAAGTGTACTGAAAGGGAAAGGAGAGTTGAACCAATCCCATAAACATAAAGGTTATGCCAAGGCTGATGCGAAGCAATACGATCCGGGATGTTTTTCGGTTGTTGAATCCCCACCGGAAAAGCATCCAGAAAAGTACATAAAGGGTGGAAAGAAGTAGTGCAATAATCACAGGATTAAATTATTGATTTGCACTATCAATTTACAAAATAGCCTTTTGGTATGCAATAGGATTGGGATCTGATTTGCAGGATATTCCAAGTGGCATTTCTCCTGGGAGAGGATCTATTTTTCCTTGTGCATTTCGATATAGGTTTTTGCCTGCTGTATTCCCCCCTGGGAGGCGATTTCCCAATCCGCAAGGGCTCCCTGTTTGTCCTGGAGTTGATACCTGACAACCCCCCGGTTGCAGTAGGAAGGGTAATGTTTTGGATGTAAACGTAGGGCAATATTGTAATCCTGTAAAGCTTTTTTGAGTAGCTTTCTTTTTAGATAGGTGTTGGCACGATTAAAGAAAAAGGAAAAAGGATTTAGGGAATGGTCTCCTCTGTTGTAGCAGTAAATGGCCATGGTATACATTTCCGAAGCCTTTTCAAGCTCCTCCTGGTCTTGAAAAATGTTTCCTTTCAGATAGTAAATTTCAGAAAGTGTAGAATCCAGAGCTTGAGCCATATTTAGATCGCTTAAGGCACCGTTGAAATCTTGTTGCTCTTTTTTTATTAGCGCACGGTTTTTATAGTAGTCTAAATTGTATGGATTAAGTGAGATGGCTTGTGTGTAGGCGGTAATCGCTTCCTCATATTTTCCATTGATGCCAAAATTAAGAGCATTGTTGTAGAATGTGTTGGCTCTGTTTAAGTTGGTTTGGGAAATTGTGAAATCATCCACCTGAGAATAGCAGGTCAGGCTTAGGAAGATGAATACGAAAAGATATAATATTCTGTACATAATTTAATTATGGTGAATGTCAAAAATATGTTTTTTATTTGACAAAAGAAACACGAAATCATTTTTTGAGTTTAATTCAATTGATCCGGCATGGCTTGTTTTGTGGGTGATTCGTCAATTGAAAACTGTAATACGATGGAAAATTAGAGGAGGACGCTTCTCTTTCAGATGAATATTCTTTATTTCCCCCTTTATTTTTTGTAATTTAAAGGACGAAGCCACTGATTTGGAATAGAATCAGTGGAAAGCGAAAGAAACCGGGGCTCTCTAGGATTGGAGGAATCCAATTTGGGAAAATTTGTAGTCTTACAAATTTTAAATGTGAATTATAGAATTAGGGAATGCGTTTAAGAGGAGGAGATATGCCTATTCGTAAATTGAAAGATTATTTGGATACCCGCAACATCAAGTATGTTACGGTTCGCCACTCTTCGGCCTATACTGCTCAACAAATTGCCGCTTCTGCACATATCCCGGGGAAAATTCTTGCAAAAACAGTGATGGTAAAACTGGATGGGAAAATGGCTATGGCTGTGCTTCCCGCATCCTATCTAATCGATTTTGATCTGCTGAAGCAGGTTACGGGATGTAAAAAGGTTGAATTAGCACATGAGCAGGAATTTAAGAATATATTCCCACAATGTGAAGTAGGAGCAATGCCACCTTTCGGAAATTTGTACGGATTAGATGTTTATGTTTCTGAAAGTTTGGCCGAAGACGATGAAATTGCTTTTAATGCTGGAACTCACACGGAGTTGATCCGTTTGTCCTATGATGACTTTGAGCGCTGTGTTGAACCCATAGTGCTGAAGTTTACGCACAAGTGTTTTGCTTAACCTATAGCGATGAAAACACCCGGTTTCTTCTGCTATTTCTGAGCTTTGTAGTCTCTGATTATTCCGTCGCAAATCCAATCGGCGAGCGCTTGCCGGTTTTCTTTCTTCAGAAAGCGGAGTTGATCCCTGTAATTGTTTATGTTGCCCAGTTCGATGAATGCCGATGGCGGAAGCGTTGTGGTGAGTATGTATAAGCGACGGGAACTTACCGTACCAGTGTACTTTCGATTGGGTTGGTGTTTCGCATATTTATCCCGAAATGTATTTTGAAGGTTTAAAGCGAATTCTTTCCCTTTTTTACTTTTGGAATGATAATGGAAGAAAACATCCGTACGGTTTTTCTTACTTCTGGAATCCAGGTGGATGGCTACCAAACGTTTGTGTTTGTACCCCCTGTTCTTTTTAGACAATATATTGATGGCTGCAGCTCTTTGATGTAATCGAGGGGTCTGTTTTCTGGGGATGGTTTGGTCCGGGTAGCATCTCTCATCCGTATCGGGCAGAAGAAATTTTTGATCCCGAATGCCGTCATCTTTATCACGTATGATTAGTTCCACTTTAGCACCATGCTCCATTAGGTTACGAGCCAATCTTAGAATGATGTCGTAAGCGTATTCATCCTCAGTAACCGTGTGACCCGAAATTTTACCAATAGCACCGGGATCGGGTCCTCCATGACCACTTACCAGGTAGTAAATGCCTCCCTTTAGTTGATTGTCTTTTTGTACGATGCGTTCGTATTTCTTTCCGAACAAAGGATTCGTATGAATGGGAAAACGCAAAGGGATTTTGTATTTCCTACCAGCTATTAATTGTCCCTGTTTGTTTAGCCGGTTTTTGTTCAGATTGATAAATTTCTCCGTGAATTTTTTGGGTGAAAGATGGTTTCGAAGAAGAAAGGCATTCAAACCTTCCCCACTTTTTACCGTGGACCACCGGTATTTTTCCTGGGCCATAACTTTCTGGGAGGAGAGCAGGAGGAAAACACAGAGGAGAATTCCTAATGTTTTTAGAAAGCGGGGTGGGTATTTTGAAGAATTTATTTTTTGCATACTCCAAACAAATGTAATTGAAAATCTATTGATTCCAAATTTTGAATAGAAACGAATTCATGGATGTTGTTTAGGTATCCGGCAAGGCAATTTTCAAAACATCCTCAAAATAATCAGCATAATGAACGGTAATTCCCTCTTTTAGATAATCAGGAAGTTTGTCGTAGTCTTTTTGGTTTTCTTTTGGAAAAATCAATTCGAAAACGCCCACCCTTCTTGCGGCTAAAGTTTTTTCACGTATTCCTCCTATCGGAAGTACTTTGCCGGTCAAGGTCAGCTCGCCCGTCATTGCAATTCCTTTGCGGACTGCTTTATTGAGAGCGAGGGAATACAAGGCCAGGGCCATTGTTATACCGGCGGAAGGTCCGTCTTTAGGGGTGGCACCGGCTGGAACATGGAGATGAATGAAGTGATTTGCAAAGAAGTGCTGCTGCTGCTTCATTTTTGCGATTAATGACCGGGTATACGAGTAGGCTATTTCAGAGGATTCCTGCATAACTTTTCCCAACTGACCGGTTTGTTTGAAGCCTTTTGATCCTTTTATCGCACTAGCCTCGATGTAGAGGGTTGTTCCTCCCATGGATGTCCAGGCCAAACCAAGACTTACGCCTGGTATTTCTTTTTCATAGAGTTCCTCTTTCGTGAAAATAGGTTGTCCCAGATAGTCTTCAATGTTTTTAATGGAGATGGAGTGTTTTTTTGTTTCACCCTCTGCTTGTTGCAGGGTGATTTGGCGCATTATTTTCTTGATTTGGTTCTCCAGGTTGCGAACCCCGGCTTCGCGAGCATATCCCTCAACAATTTGGTGAAGAGCTGCATCGGTTATCTTCACCTCTTTGGTATTTAGACCATGCGCTTCCATCTGACGGGGGATGAGGTATTTTTTCGCAATTTGCACTTTTTCGTTCCGGATGTAACCGGATAGTTTAATCACCTCCATCCTGTCCAGAAGGGGTTGAGGAATGGTGTCCAGTTGGTTTGCAGTGGTGATAAACAAAACTTGCGATAAGTCAAACCGAACATCCAGGTAATGATCCAGGAAATCTCTGTTTTGCTCCGGATCAAGTACTTCGAGAAGGGCAGAGGCAGGGTCGCCCTGGTAGCTACTTCCAATTTTATCGATCTCGTCGAGCATGATGACAGGATTGGCTGTTCCCGATCGTTTCAGACTCTGGATGATTTTTCCGGGCATAGCACCAATATAGGTTCGGCGATGGCCCTTAATTTCAGCTTCGTCGCGCATTCCTCCCACTGAGAATCGGTAGAATTTCCGGTTAAGAGCATCGGCAATGGAGCGACCGATGGAAGTTTTTCCCACTCCCGGAGGTCCTACCAGGCAGATGATGGATCCTGATAATTTGCCCCGTTTGATGATGGTGGCAAGGAACTGCAGTATGGCCTGCTTCACATCGTTTAGGCCGTAATGGTCCCGGTCCAGTATTTCGCGGGCATCTGCAATGCTTAGGCGATCTTTCGAATAGATTCCCCAGGGAAGCTCCGTTAAGGCATGTAGGTAGGTACGTGTGACATGAAATTCGGAGGAGGCGGGTTCCAGAACTTTTATTTTATCCAGTTCTTCATGAACGACTTGCAAGGCCTCCTGGCTTAATTTCAGACTTCTGATACGATTTTCGATTTTTTCAATCTCCGAAGTTTTGTCGTCTTTCTCCAGGCCTAGTTCCTTTTTGATTACCTTCAATTGCTCCCTGAGAAAAAATTCTTTTTCCTGGGTACTGATCTTTTCTTCAATTTGCTTCTGAATCTTCTGCTGCAGATCCGAGAGTTCAATTTCCTCTTTCAGCAACAGCAACATCTTCTCACTTCGTTTGTGTAAGTTGAAGGTTTCCAGAAGATCCTGGAGTTTTAAAGGATCTGCTGTAAGCATTGAGGCCACCAGGTCCATTAGAATGCCAGGTTTTTCGTAGGTGATTTGGGAAATCACCATTTTTAGTTGCTCCTGGAAAATGGGATTCTTTTTCAATAACTCCTTAAGAGAGGATATAATGGATAGGGTATAGGCCTTTAACTCATCATCAGGTTTTCCCGGGGGTGTGTAATGATACTTAACTTCCCATTTCAGAAAAGGAGACTGGCGAACGGTTCTGACGTAGGAGAAGCGCCCTAAACCATGTGCAAATACCTGAACGATATTTTCCGAAACCAGATTGATTTTGTGTAATTTGAGTATTGTTCCAACGGGGTGATATTCTGATAGTTTAGGGTCTTGTTCGTCTTCCGTTTTAACAAGGCAAACTCCGATTAGCTTGTCTGTTGTGTTGAATACGGCATTTAGTGCTTCAACATTCTCTGCACCGGCAAAGGTTAAGGGAGCCAGTAAACCGGGGAAAACCGGCCGTTCGTATACCGGCAGAATAATTAGTTTGTCAGGAAAGATTTCAGATATGAGTACCACATCCGTTCCGGGTTGAGTGTTTTCATCATCCTCATATTGTTCTTCCTGCATGCGATCAGAATTATCGTTTTTCACAGGTCTCAGGTTTTAGGAGTAATACTTATTCTAATTTACGAAAAAAATAACTTGTAAAACACCTAAATTTGAAGTCTGATTCAGAACTTTATGATAGAAATGGAATGATTGTTCCCTTTTGAAGGGGTATGGAAGAGATTGTTAGTTTTTATGTAGCCTCAGTCGATGCAACAGATGATCCAGTGTATTACCGCAAAGGTTGCCCCACCAGATAATTTGGAGAAGTGTATTGATGCATTGAATCTCCGGCTGAGAATAATGCTTTTTGAATTCAGCGAGCATTTCTGCATCTGGTTTCTTATTGGTATCAGCCCAATGAGTTGCGAAAAGCAGGGCTGGATATTCTGTAGGATCTGCAGCCTGAAGGTTTCCCTGAAGTAGGTTGCGAATTTCATCTTTCTGTAACCCTGATTTTAGTGCCATTTTGGTATGCAACCAGCTGCAGTAGCGGCATCCGTTTACCTCGGTTACTGCTAACATAATCCGTTCTCTAAATTTGGGTGAAATTGCTTGTCCTTTCATCGCATGGGCAACGCTTTTGGTATTCCGAATAAGATACCAGCTGTCTTTTAAAAAACCGGAATGGTTGAGGTAGGATTTTTTTGTGAATTTGCTCATGTGTTGATGATATTGTATTGCAAACAAGGCTTCCCGTAAGGAAGCCTTGTTGTATGATTAACTTAAGAAAACAGCAATGGAAACACCTATAAAGGTTCCGATAATGTAACCTAAAATTCCAACGAGGATACCTGGAGTTACCAGCTTTTTTTGCCCAAGGGATGCAGCCATAGGAGCCGCAACCGAAGGCCCCATGATGTTGGCGGCTGAGGAGATTACCACCTCGTATACATCCAGTTTGAAAAGTTTGGCTAATGCCAACAGGAAGACAAAATGGAAGAGCATGATGGTGAGGTAGAAGGCCAATACACCGGGACCGATGCTAAAGATTTGGGTTACATTGGTGGCTGCCCCGATAACAGCCAGGAAGATGTACATCATCCACAAACCAATAGAGAAGGCAGTATCTTCGAGAGGTTTAAGTCGTTTTGGGAAAAAGTTGGCTGCTAGTACCGAGAAAACTGTAATCAACAGGATGCTCAGGTTCAGTTTGGTATCGATCATACCTTGCAGATAGGGGGCCAGGAATTTTCCTGCACCTGCAATCAGAACTGCAACGAATATCGATACTGCAATTCGTTCCATGGTGATTGGGTAGCTCTTCTTGTTCTTTTGAGATACTTTTTCCACCAGGTTTTCCTTTTTGGGTTTTACAAAAAAACGGGCCAGAAATACCAGCGATGGGGTTAAAAAGAGAAAAAGAGTGTAGAGATTTGAAACGAAATTGTCAACCGCGATGGTGGCAGTAAATAGGGGATTGGTGCTGAAATTCAGGATCTCAGCGGAAGCGATAAAGTTAACGCTACCCCCGATAAGGGTGGCTGCAATTACCCCAGCAGTATTTCCTGAATCAGGGCCCAGGTCGATTATGGAAAAGGCGATGAAACAACCGATTACGATTCCGATTGCTCCCAGAATATAAGCTACCAGTAATTTTCCGCTCTCCTTAACAATTTTGAGAATGTTAGAGCTGAATAGCAGCATGGGAATGGAGATGGGAATAAAGTAGGAGAAGACCAGGTCGTAAACATCTACTTTAATATCTGGGTTGGAGGCAACGGGAACTACCCCAGCCATGGATAGCAGGCTCATGGAGATCATGGTAACCAGGATGCCCGAAAGCTTTCCAAACCATTTTTTGTGTTCGGAATAAATACCAAAAGCGGCCGCACCGGCCACTACTAAAAAGAGAACCAGATGGTTGTCCGGTGAAATAAATGATTGCATGAAATGTTAAATTTTTTGGGAATTCTGAGAAACGAAGATATTCGTAAAATTCGGGAATTTCAAATCTCAGACTTGGGAATCTCTTTTGAAACTATGCTAAATTGGGATAGAATAAAGAAGAGGATTTTGTATGTGTATTTGCTTTGACTAATATGGTAAGTTCTGTTTACCTCTAAATTTGACTTTCTTTAATTCAGCTAGCTATTTGTATTGGAGTAGCAATTGGATTTTGAAGATAGAGTTTTGTGCTTTTTTCAAGGCTCCTAATTTCCTGTAAAGAACTTCAATTTTTGGGAAATGCATTTGTCTGTATAAATGTTCTATGATTGTAATAAAATTCCATAGAGTTTTTCTATGAGAGTTTATCATTTCGCCTATTTGTGGTACTATTCCAAATAAAATTGCAGGATTATATTTTACAGAGAATGAGTAGGAAAGTGTCTTTTATTCGGTATACAAGTGGTCTGAGAATTGCATGAAATCTCGCAACTTTAGGGATGGGCAGGAATATTGGATGCTATGGAGGTGAAAATTGAGAGAAAAAAGAAAGGATACCCAATTGGATATCCTTTCGTAATATTATGTGAGATGAGAATTACTTCAAACCTCTTTTCTTCAACAATGGTTCGATGGATGGCTCTTGACCACGGAATCTCTTGTACAATTCCATTGGATCTTCGGTACCACCTTTTGACAATACATTGTCGCGGAATGCTTTTGCAGTTTGCTTGTTGAACAAACCGGTTTCTTTGAATGCCTGGAATGCATCAGAATCCAATACACCTGCCCAGATGTATGCATAGTAACCTGCAGAGTATCCACCAGCGAAAATGTGGTTGAAGTAGGTTGAACGGTATCTTGAGTAGATTTCAGGAATCAAACCGATTGATTTCAAGTAATCCTTTTCGAATTTCTCTACATCGATATCCTGTACTTCAGTCAAAGTGTGGTATTTCATATCCAGCAATGAAGCAGCAAGGTATTCAACAGTAGCAAAACCCTGGTTGAATTTACCAGCATTCTGAATTTTTTGAACTAGTTCAGTTGGGATCACTTCACCAGTTTTGTAGTGTTTTGCATACAGTGCTAACATCTCTGGCTCGAAGCACCAGTTCTCCATCACCTGAGATGGTAACTCTACAAAATCGCGAGATACAGCAGTTCCTGAAAGGGTGTTGTATTTACACTTGGATAAGAATCCGTGTAGTGCGTGACCAAACTCGTGGAACAGAGTTTCAACTTCGTCAATAGAGATCAAAGCAGGACCGTCACCAACAGGTTTGGTGAAGTTACAGATGTTTACAATGATAGGAGTAACCTCGTGATCAGTTCCTAAACCTGATTGCTTGCGGAAGGAGTTCATCCATGCACCACCACGCTTAGAAGCACGTGGGTGGTAATCCAGGTAGAAGATACCGATGTGAGTTCCATCAGCCTCCTGAAGTTCCCAGGTTTGAGCTTCCTCGTTGAATTTAGTGATGTCGTGACGTTCGATGAATTTGATGCCATAAAGTTTGTTCGCCAAGGCGAAAGCACCGTCACGTACGTTGTTGATCTCAAAGTAAGGACGCAATTCCTCTTCATCCAAAGCATATTTGGCTTTCTTAACCTTGTTGGCATAGTACCACCAGTCCCAGGAAGCCAGCTTGAATTTGCCACCTTCTTTGTTGATCATCTTTTGCATTTCAGCTCTTTCTTTCTTTGCAATAGGCAGAGCTGCTTTCCACAACTTGTTCAACAATTCGAATGCTTTTTCAGGAGTTTTGGCCATGTTGTTGTCCAAAATGTACTCCGCATGGTTTTTGAAACCGAACAATTGAGCTCTTTGAACTCTCAGGTTTGCGATTTCAGCAGCAATCTTCTTGTTATCGTGCTCGTTGTTGTTGTTACCACGGTTTACATAGCCCATGTACAACTTCTTTCTCAATTCTCGGTTGTCAGCGTTGGTAAGGAAAGGCAACATACTTGGCTTGTCTACACCAAATACCCATTTCCCTTCTTTACCACTGGCAGTAGCTCTTTCAGCAGCAGCAGCGATCACTGATTCCGGCAAACCGGCCAAATCTTTTTTGTTATCGATAACCAATTCGAAAGCATTGGTTTCAGCCAGGACATTGTCACCGAACTTAAGAGTTAGCATTGACAATTTCTCATCAATTTCACGAAGTTTGGCTTTCTTGTCGGCATCCAGGTTGGCACCACTGCGAACAAAACCTTTGTACATTTTCTCAAGCAAGGTATTCTCTTCAACTGAAAGCTTCAGCTGATCTTTTTGCTCGTAAACAGACTTAATTCTTTTGAACAATTTCTCATTCAGGTTGATGTCAGCACTATGCTTGGTCAAAAGAGGAGACAATTCTGTAGCCAACTTCTTGATAGAATCGTTGGTGTCTGAGCCTTTTACATTGTAAAATACATTGCTTACCTTATTCAATAGAGCTCCGGTTTTTTCGAAAGCCTCAATAGTGTTTTCGAAAGTAGGCTCCTCAGTGCTGTTTGCAATGGCTAATACTTCAGCTTGCTCCTGCTTCATTCCTTCAAGGAAAGCAGGCTTGTAGTGTTCAAATTTAATTTTATCAAAAGGAGCTGTTTGATGAGGAGTATTGTACTCTGCAAAAAACGGGTTTCCATTTGCTTTTTGTTCAGCTTTTTGTTGGCAGGAAGTCAGTACTGTACCAGCTACCAATAATGCCAGAAACGTTCTTTTCACGTCGGTTGGTTTTTGATTAGTATTAAGATTTGTAATTCTGCAGGCCAAAATAGTAAAAAGCCTGCATTCTGCCTAGGCTTTGTTCATATTCCTTGGCATATTCGGTCGACGATTGAATTGGGGATTTGCCTAGTGTGGAATTCAATTTCTTTTATTATCAGCCACTTTATTTTAATCAATAAGTAAAATTATGTGTGCAAAGTGGTATGGATTTTGTTGTCAGGTAGGATGGTTATGGAATTGATTAGTTGAATTTTAAATCTAGTTACAGTCATGAAAAAAAAAGCTATAATTGCTGTATTGTTTAGTGTTTGTTCGCTTTGGAGTTTTGGACAGCGAAAACAATTTGATTTGTCCTCCTATAAATTACCCGATTTGAAAAGATCCCAATTGGAGTTGAGATTAAATATGTCGGGAAATACTACCAAGATTAATTATAAGAGCTCGAGGGATAGTAGATATACGAATTATCGGTCGAGTATTAAGCCATTGTGGAACTACTATCGCAACAGTAAGAGGTGGCAGACCGAGCAAGAGGTTAGTATGAATTATGATTATTCGTCTTCAGAAAGGGATTTTCGTGGAAATGAATTTGAGGAAAAGAGTAATCGTTTTAATGGTTCTGTATTTAGTCAGAATCGGTATTATATCAATTCGAAATTCTTTCTCGAAGTTGATGTGGATGTTGATTTATACGCGGATAAAAGGAAGGAAGACGCACAAGAAAAGAGTAAGGAAAAGTATCGGAGAGTGGATGTAAAATTGCCTTTATCAATCGGCTTTGGACGTATTGAGCAGGTACAGGATGCGCGTTTGGCCTTGTATATTTTGGAAGAAATGGATAAATCCGGACGTCTGAAGAAGGAGCCAAGTAATGAGGAAGTTTTGCAATTGGCTCGTGAACTATCTGCGATTCAGAATAAACGGATGTTTGATTTTCGTGAGAAATTGACCTATGAATTGGTGGCAGCTGATTCTGTTTTACAAGAGATGGGATTGGTTGAGGATAGTGATGCGATCTATTTTGGTGGACTGTATGATAACTTACAATATGGAGATCTGCAGATACGTAGTGCTGGTTCCAGGTGGTCAATTGGGGTATCTCCCTTTTTGAAAAATTCCGATAGTGAAGATGAAGAAAATGATATTGTAACCCTTAAGATTGATTCCAAGAGCGAAGAGGTTTATGGTAATTTAAAATATTTGAGAGAAAAGCCTTTTAAATTGAACTGGCAGTTTTCTCTCTATGCTACTATTGAGTATGGGTACGAAAATAGGGAGAATGAGTTTGGGCAGCAAGGAAAGGATACCGAAGAATTGGATGTTACGGGAATAAAGGCTTCTTTAAATTACCATATTTGTTACTATCCGAATACCAGAACATCAGCAAGTATAGGTTTTGGTGGTGATTATTTAAGATATGACGGAGAGGAAAAAACGAGACCTATTTTTAATTTTGGTGAGGACTATTTAGTTGATCGGGATATTGAACACAAGCAATGGCAGGGGCGTTTTAATGCAGGGTTTAACTATTATATCTCCCGGCAGTTACAACTGCGTGCTCATTATTCTCTTACATATTATAATTATGATTCCGATTCACATTATCTGATGGGAAGTATTGATGCGGATCGGGATAGTTGGAATCATCATTTTAACGTTTCGTTGATTTACAAATTGTTTTAAAGAGGATGTGTAATAGGAGAGGGGGCCGTTGAAAAAGGAATTCTAAGTTCTTGAGAATTGAATATTTGATCTAGAATAGGTACCCGAATAAAAAAGGGGCCGTCGATGCTTTTTCGACAGCCCCCTTTTTTATGCAGTACGTTACAATTGATTTAAAAGAAAGCTAGTCGCTGTTTTATTTCAACCCTTTCTTAAAGTTGAAGCTGAATGCCGGCTGTAACTGTTCGGATCTTTTAAACTTGTTAAGCAGACGCTTAATCGTATTGGAGGATGGTTTCTCGTGGCTCAGGTCGATCAGGAAGCGTTTGAAACCGGCTTCTACCAGTTTTTCTCTGGCTTGAAACAGTGCTACCGGATGTTCCGGAACAATGATTGTGATTCCGTCCCGCAGGATTCTCCGGTGTTTGCCATTTTCATCGTCAATCAGGGTATTATCATCTTTAGACCCTACTTTTACAGGCATACGGGAAAAGAACAGGTGGGGATTGAAGTAAATGGGTACAATGCCAAAGCGGTCTTTTCCTGCCAAAAGATTTTCAAAATCGTTTTCCAATGGATAGGTGTAAAGATTTATTTTCTCCTTACGTAGTACTTCAATGGCCGCATCATTAAAGAGGTAAACATTTTCATTGGTGGCAATTCTCGATTTTGGCGGAAGAAGTAGCTTTTGGGAAAGGTGGCTCAGCATGAAGTTCTTGTAGCCTTTCCTGGATAGTTTTGCGCAGAGATCACGATAGAAGCGAATGTCCTTTTCCTGAATGAATTTGGGTAATTCGATGGTGATCTTGTGTGCATTTTTTTGCAGAAATGGGGCATCTAATCGTAGTTCTTCCCATTCAGCTCTTGGTAAATTTAGGATCAATCCATCTACATCCTCCAGGCGAATTTTACGAAGCCAACCCAAACTGTCGATGCGGACGAATAGCTGTTCCTTATTGGGTACTTTTTTAGAACCAATTTGGTTGAGGATTTTGTTCTTTTCGCCCCGATTCATGATAGTGCGTAAGTTTTTGCCCTCTTCCCGGAATTTGTTGGGGTATTTCTCCTGCTTCAATCCAACAAGAAATACCTGATCTCCTCTTTCCGGTACTACCTTGGTGTTTTGGATCTGGTAGGTACCCTTATCCAGTTCCTGAAATTCTTTTACCTTGATGGCTTTCCGCATTTCTCCATTTTTGGAACGGATTCGAAGCCGGTTACCAATTTCAAGGGGATGATTGGATTGGAATTTAAAGCCATCTGCCATTACTTTGATCACTTCTCCAATGGCAATACCGGTTTCCGGATTCTCAGTAATGGCTTTGCTTACATTCCCCCCAAGAAAGTAGGCGGTTTTCTCACGACTCATATCGTATTTCAACACTAGCTTGGCATCCTCAATCTTTTGGGGATTGTCAATGACCATACGATAAGCTTTTGCGACCCGGTTCACGTATTCAGAGGACTTCATACGACCCTCAACTTTGATGGAGGAAATACCCATCTTCATCATTTCGGGCAGTACATCAATGGCCTGGTTGTCTTTTAAGCTGAAAACGTATCGGGTTTGGCCTCCGGTTTGATAGAAACGTCGACAGGGTTGAGCGCACAAACCGCGATTGGCGCCACTACCGCCCAGAAAACTGGAGAATAGACACATCCCGGAGAAGGAGTAGCAAAGTGCACCATGCATAAAAATTTCCAGTTCGATGTTCGATTTCTTTCGGATCTCCTTTACTTCCGGAAGGGTTAGTTCACGTGCCATTACGACACGTTCGAAGCCCATGTTTTGGGAATAGTTGGCCCCCAAAGAATTGTGATTTGCCATTTGGGTACTGGCATGAACTTCAATATTGGGGAAGTGTTTCTTTACCAGGTGTAGTACTCCCCAATCCTGAATGATGATGGCATCCACACCGGTTTGGTTGATGGTGTACAGAGTGTCCAGTAATTCAGGTAGCTCTTGGTTTTTGATTACCGTGTTCAGGGTCAGGTATACTTTTACATTCTTCTTTTTGGCCAGTTTTACCAGGGCCTGAAGTTGTTGTATGGTAAAATTGGAAGCTCTTCCACGGGCATTGAACTGACGTAATCCGCAGTATACGGCATCTGCACCACCTTCTACGGCTGCATGAAACATTTCAGCATTCCCTACAGGGAGCAACAATTCGGTTGTATTCTTCATTCGTATCTGTTTTGAAGTCGTAGTCTGTTCCCAATTGTATTTGGTAAAACTCAAGCTGATGCTTTACTGTGATGGGCCGACTTTAGACAATTCGGTACAAAGATAGTGAACAGTTGCGGATCCTTTTCTGGATGCAATCTAAATAGAGTGTTAGCTTTGTTGCTATTTTGCTCTCCTATTTAAGGAATTCTTGTGTTATGTTCATATTGTTGTTACATTCGGAAAAGAGTTAATGTATAACAGAATCTGAGATAAATGGCAGAGAAGAATTTTGAAATTAAATACAGGGGAAAGAGAACCTTGACCCGTGGAAGGGAACAAACTTACTTTTTTCAAGGGTTTACTCAATCGATAATTGGTTTTTTGGGATTATACCTTTTATTTGGAAAAACTGAACACAATTTGTTACTTGTTTTATTTGCTGTAAATGCTGTTTTTGGCATTATTTATCTTGTACAGGCAAGATGTGGATTGACGATTTTAAAGGAGAGTACTCATTTTTACCTTGAATCAGATCGAATTACTTTTAAGAATTCGTTTCAGAAGGAACGAAGTTTGTTGCGAGAACAATTGTATGATGTTGTTCTTGGTGATCACAAAGTGGTATTTGTTTTGGAGAATCAAACCCGATGTTCCTATGATTTTTCGCTGTTGCCTGATGAGCAGATTCAGAGGTTGAAATTTGAACTGGAGAAGCTAATTAAAGGATAGTAGGTGAAAACCTTGAAGGTTTTTGAAACCTTCAAGGTTTAATTGTTCAATCCAGAGAATTTAGTTAACTTCTTAGAAGTAATTGGAATGATTTTTATTTAATGTGTATTCCTTGGAATTACTGTATGGTGAAAGTTTCCTGTAATAAGGAAAATTGAGGGAGAGGTCAAATTCGTGAAAATTGTAAAAACATAAAATTGATATTGTGATGGATCGTTATATTGAACAACTAATTGAAGATTTGCGTAAAGCTGGGTCTTCTCACATACAATTACAGCATTGCAGTAATAAAGAAGGGGGTGATGATGAGAGGTTTATAAAAGAATTGGAGGAGGTGGAGAATGTTGTTTACGGTGATCAGATTCCCATGAGTGAAATTACCGGGATTTCTACCTCATTGCTACCGCCCAGGGAAAAGTTAAATGAAATGCAGGCCATATTGTTAGTTAAGGAATTGGATGTTTTACTGAACTGTTTTCATTTTGTTGTTGAATTTCCGGAAGGCTTTCCAATAGAAGATCGTTATTCCTTTTATCCAAAAATTTGGGAAGATAAATATGTGGTAATGAATTTTGGAACATATCATATAGAACTTTGTTCTTATGATCCGGAAAATTGTCCTTTCCCTGGTTATTGTTCAACTTGCTTAGAGTATGCAGAATCCGGTAAAAGTGATGAAGGCGAGGGCGGAAGATGATAGCAGAGATGATTTTCCACGTTATTAGTATCGATCTTTTTAAGGTTTAAAATTTTTCCTCATGGGCCAAGTACTAATTCCTCTCGAACCTGAAGGTTATTATCACATTTACAATCGAGGAATCAATAGTTGTATTCTGTTTCGCGAAACCTGCAATTTTGAATATTTTTTGAAATTGTATCGAAAATATATTGATCCGGTAGCCGAAACCTATGCCTGGGTATTGATGAGGAATCATTTTCATTTTTTCTTGAAAATAAGGGAAGAGAAAGTAATTTTTGCGAACCTTGAAGGATTCCATGGATTAAATGTGTTAAAACGAATCAATCAGCAATTTTCCAATCTTTTTAATGCTTATACCAAAGCATATAATAAACGATACAAACGAACCGGCAGTTTATTTGAACACGGTTTTCGACGAAAGCGAATTGAGAACTCCGAACATTTTAAAACACTAATTCGATACATTCACCACAATCCGGTTTATCATGGTATTTGTGACCATCCTGTTGATTATTCATGGTGTAGTTATTTGAGTTGTATCTCGGAGAAACCGACGAGACTGAACCGGAAGGTCGTTATGGATTGGTTTGATGATATGGATAGTTTCAAGCAAATGCATGAGCAGAAAGTGGAGGTAAAGAAGATGGAAACCTGGTTAGGAATATAAATTTCTAATTTGGTAAGTATACTATATCTAAATTCAGGTGATTGAAGTTAAACCTCGAAGGTTTTTAAAACCTTCGAGGTTTGCCAATCATAAAAACAACTTAAAACACAGTTGGCTCGTCATCTCTTCAACTTGAATAAGAGTCCGGAATATAAATTCAAAACCTTTCGAACAAAATATGTGGAATGGCAAGTCTTCAATAAAAGCATTTTTGTAATTTTGTACTTTCGATTTGGTAAGAGTTGGGAATAGAAGCTTGTTTTGAATAATTTTTTCAAAACAACGCCTGACTACTTACTGATATTGCATCAAATTTACTGGAATTATAGACTATGTTTGTAAAAAAACTCGATAAACATCTTTCGCAAGCCTTGCTGGAGGCAGGTTTCGAAAAACCAACAAAACTTCAAAAGAAAACCATTGCACGGATTAAGTCTGGTGCCGACGTGCTTTGTGTTGGGCCCCAAACCAGTGGTCGCACAACAGCAATTGTTATCTCGGTGATTCAGAATCTCAAAAAAGCCGTTGCCGATGTGCCCAGGGCATTGATTATTGTTCCCGATCAGGAGAAGGGAGAGGCCATGTTGGAACAGTTTAATTTGTTGGGGGAAAATACCGATCTGCGGGTGTTTGTTGCCAATGAAAAGGGAAAGATTGATGATTTACGGGATCGGATCTATTTTGGATCCGATGTTGTGATAGGATCTTCCAAACGATTGAATGAATTGTACTCCTTTAGTGGATTGAATCTGACTGATCTAAAAATGTTGGTGATTGATGATGCCGAGCAGGTGATTCGATTGGGGGGTGTTACCCAGGTGGATCGTTTGGCGGAGACTGTAACCAAGGCTCAGCGTGTTGTTTATACCCAAAAAATGACCGAAGGAATTGAACGTTTTGCTGAGGAATTTATGAATATTTTTGAAATTGTAGAGATAGAGGAAGAATCAGAGGAGTAACAAGTAATTCAATGCAAGTGACAAGAAGTAAGGAATTGAACAAAGTATTTTGACAATCCTTAAATAAGGATGAGCCTTTTCTAAGGTGTAGGCATAAGGGGGACTTTACAACTTGTAACTTGGCACTTTGGGAGCTGTTCTAAGGAATATCTCACTTGCTATGTCTTGTTTTCGATCATAAATTCTTCCCATTTTCTCCTGAAAAATTTAGCAGGTGCTTAGTTTTTCTTATTTTTACCCTTCAATTATCAAAACAGTACAGAATGTCAAAAGAATTTCAAGCTACAGATTATCTTTTAGAATCGATAAATACCGGAAAAAGTTTCGAAGATGCGGGTTGGACTCTGGATGCTCCAGGTGAGCAGGAGCCTTCGCTAATTCGAGCTATATATCAAAAGAAGCAATTGGAAGTAAAGGACAATTCCTGTGGATTGTACAAATTTGCCGATTGGTTGCCTATTCATAAAACCTTGAAGGGTTCTTCGGCACCTGTGACCTATAAGAGTAAAGGTTTGGCCGAATACCTTGGTTTGGAAAATCTTTACATTACATTTAGCGGCTATTGGCCTGAAAAAGGAGCGATGAACCGCACCTGTTCCTTTAAGGAGACTGAAGCCTATGCCGTATGTGGTCGTTTGAACTCGGACGATAAAAATGTATTGGTGGTAGCTTCAGCCGGGAATACAGCCCGAGCTTTTGCCCGTGTTTGTTCTGATAATAATATCCCTTTGCTGCTTTGCGTGCCTGAGGATAACATTAACGCCCTGTGGTTTGATGAGGCCATCAATGAAAATGTTCGTTTGGTGGTAACTAAATCAGGGAGTGATTACTTTGATGCCATTCATCTTTCCAATTTGGCTTGTCAATTGGATGGTTTCGTAGCCGAGGGAGGTGCAAAAAATGTTGCACGTCGTGATGGTATGGGTACCACAGTACTATCTGCTGTTACAGAAATAGGTCAGATCCCTGACTACTACTTTCAGGCTGTAGGAAGTGGAACTGGGGCTATTGCTGCCTGGGAAGCCAATCTTCGTTTGTTGGAAGACGGACGTTTTGGTCAAAACAAAATGAAATTGATGGTGTCTCAAAACGAACCATTCCTACCGATTTATGATGCCTGGAAAGCTGATTCCCGTGCCATGTTACCTCTGGAAGATGATTTGGCTCGCCAACAAGTGGAGGAAATCGTAGCGAAAGTTCTTTCCAATCGGAAGCCTCCCTATTCCATTAAAGGGGGACTATTTGATGCCATGAAAGATGCAGGTGGAGATGTATTGACCGCTAACAACAATGAGGCACTGGAAGCCGCCAAATTGTTTGAAGAGAAGGAGGGGAACGATGTACACCCTGCTGCCGCCGTTGCGGTTTCTACTTTAATTGAGGCTGTTCAGAATGGTTCTGTTGAGAAGGATGCCTGTATTATGCTGAACATCACCGGAGGAGGTGAGGAACGTTTTAAGCGCGAAAAAGAGGTGCAGTATTTGAAGCCTTCCCATGTGTTTGACATCAATCCTGATGTTGAAACCGTGAAGGAAGTTTTGGATAAGTTGTTCTAGGAAGGAATTTGTATCATATATTAGAAGCCAGGCCGTTGAGGTCTGGCTTTTTTTATTAGTAAAATATCCGTGGTATTGGGTGAGCTGTTTTGTAATTGATGGGAATGATCTAAAAGAGCATTACATAGATGGTTGATTGTGTAATTGTTTGTTAAACAATAGTGTAAGGGTTGGAATCATAATTGTATAAATTATGAAGAAATGATGATTAATTATTCCGGAAAATGAATGAAATGAACAGAGAATGAATAAATTGGGATGATGTTGTTGTCCCGTATATCAGGTATATTGGGTTTAGGTCCTTGAGGCGAGGTGGAGAACTAAGTTATTCTGGATTTGTGAAGATGAAACCCTAACCTAAATTTATTCAATATGTTCCGAAAAGAGAAAAACCGAGTATTGATTATTGAAGATTGTATTTACTCCCTTATTACTTTGAGGAGTATCATGGACACAGCGAATTTGACGTCCTTTTCTGCCAGTGGAAATAACGGACTGGCGCTCGCAATAAAAGAGGAACCAGATGTGATTTTGCTTGAGATTTTGTTGAAAGACAGGGATGGCTTACAGGTTCTTAAGGAATTGAAAACAAATGTGTGGACCAAAGATATTCCGGTTATTATTGTGACAAAACTAAATACGCAAGAATACTGGGACGATGCCTACGCACTTGGTGCAGATGGCTATGTTGTGAAGATGGATCACTATTCTTATTTGATAAAGAAAATCAAGGAAAATCTACGAGATAAAGCCAATGAAAGAAGGGAATTTACATTGGAGGAAGTGCTAGCCTGTTAGAAGTTATATAAGGTAGTAAAGAGACGAATGGAACCTGCTTATATGTGGATGTAAGTCTCTATTTGAGTAGGTTCCTATACAACAAACACATTTAGACTTGATTACCTGCTGAGACATTATTCCAAAAAGTGTGTAAAAGTGTTCGATTGCTTGTTATGGAAATGATATGAATTGTCTTGAGTGTTTGGATGAAGTTCGTAGGGGGGGGCATTACTTCTCTTTCTTTTAGAGCTTCTATCGAGACTTGGGTCTCGAAGGTTTAGCAACATTTACGTCGTGATCATTATAGTTTTTCCAAGAGTTGAGTTTTCTTTTACTATACAATCTAGCTCTGAATCTTCTTCAAATCTTCTTCATCAAAAGGGATATTTGATTTATAACCTTCACTATTTTGAAGGAGTTTATCGATTAAAGACCTTTGCTTCTATTGTTTGTTTTTACGATTCCATTGGCAGAAATTTTACCAACAATCGTATTTTTAATATTCTTTTAAAGAACCTCCCTTAAAAGGTACAGCTTCAAGATGTTTTGGAATTAATGTTACTTCTTTGCGTTTATCTACAAAGGCTGTAATGGTTGTTTAGTTGTATGTTTTTGATGATAATAGCTGCAAGGGTAAGGAATTAAATCATATTGAGAGGGTAGAAGTAATTTTCTTTTGAAGTTTTGAGAGGAAGTTAAATTTATAGAGTAATATGATATCCGCATTATTCTGATATACCAATTTTAGAATAGTTGATTTTTCATAATCTTTTTTCTTAAAGAAAATCTTTGTCATTGTCTGACAGCAAAGATATTGCGTTAAAATGTAATTTTATGTTTTGAAGATGATATCTTATATGGTTGATTTTTTTTTGTAAATGATTTAATAATAAATACATTTGTCGCAGCAAAGGTTTTTCTTCTTCAATATCGGAAGGAGAAAATTAAAAGGGAATGCCGTGAGATTCGGCAACAGTTCCCGCTGCTGTAAGTTCCAATCCTGTAGGATTAAGTTTACTTGACACTCTCTGCCACTGACAAAAATGTTGGGAAGGCGTTAAGTAAGGAATAAGTCAGAAGACCTGCCTTTGGTTAATACAAGATTTTACAGTCTACGGGGATATGGACAATAATCAGCGCAAAATTCAAGTTTTCTCTGTCTTCTTATTTCATGCATTAATGGCATGTATATTAGCTGTAAAATCAATATTATTTACAATTTACTTAATATTAATTTTATTCTGCTAATAACCACTGGCTATGCCCACAGAAACCAAATTAATGCTATTAAACCCTCCAAAACCTAGAGACTTATGGGTTGTTTGGGTTTTATTTCAGAAAAACATCTTACCCAAACGCAGAAGTGGTTAGTTCATAGGTTGTTTAGCACCCTGTGTGTTTTAAGCGTTGAACTAAATAAATATTCAGTTATGAAAATTATAATCTGAATTGACCGATCACATTACATTTTACATTATTACAATGATACGATTCCAAAACTTGAGTTTGGTTGCCGCTTTTATTGTTTCCTTAACTACTTCGATACAGGCCCAAACTAAAGTTGACACTACAAGAGTTTACAATATTCAGGAAGTAAACATTGTGCGAAGTAAAATTCGCAATGAAATAATTCCGGTTCAGGTTTTAGCCGGAAAAGAGCTTAAAAGTCTCAGCGTATATTCGGTTGCTGATGCTGTTAGGTATTTCTCAGGTATTCAGATAAAAGACTATGGTGGTATTGGAGGTTTAAAAACCGTCAACATCCGTAGTATGGGAAGCCATCATGTTGGTGTGTTTTTCGATGGCATACAGATTGGGAATGCTCAAAATGGCGTAGTTGATTTGGGCCGGTTCTCCCTGGACAATGTGGAGTCCATATCGATCTACAACGGGCAGAAAAGTGCAATGTTTCAACCGGCGAAAAACTATGCTTCAGCAAGTTCACTCTTTATGCGGACCAAGACACCTACCTTTACAGATTCCAAAAAAGACAACATTAATTTAGGCTATAAAACAGGATCTTTCGATTTGGTTAACCCTACTTTCCTATGGGAGCACAAGTTTAATGACAAAATAAGTAGCTCCATCAATACTGAATACATGTATACATCTGGTAAATACAAATTCAGTTACAAGAAAAAAGATGGATACAAAACGACAGAGACCCGAAAGAACGGTGATGTCAGGATGTTACGAGTGGAAGCAAGTCTATTCGGAAAAATAAAAAACGGGAATTGGAAAACAAAACTGTACCTGTATGATTCCGAACGTGGATACCCGGGGGCATCTGTCCGGGAGGAGCCTGGAAAATTCAAACACCAGGATAGACAATGGGATAATAACTTTTTTATTCAAGGATCCTATCAGAAGAAATTTGCTGAAAACTATAGTCTTTTATTAAATACCAAATATGCTTATGACTACATGCACTACTTATCCGACCCCAGGTTGGATGTTTCCACAATGTATGTAAACAATCATTATGAGCAACAAGAGGTATATTTTTCGGCATCACATTTATATACTCCGTTCGATTTCTGGAGCATCTCATTGGCCAACGACTTACAATTCAATACCCTTGATGCGGATCTAATTAATTTCGTTTACCCAAAGCGATACACGGTTCTGAGTGCATTGGCAAGTTCACTAAACTTCAATAGATTAAAAATTCAAACAAGCTTACTCCATACAAGGGTTTCAAACTCAACAAAGGTTGATGGCGGTCAGGCAAAAAACATGAGTGAATTTAGTCCCACAGTTGTTTTATCCTATAAACCACTTTTGGACAAAGAATTCCACATCCGTGCTTTTTTCAAACGGGTTTTCCGAATGCCAACATTCAATGACCTATACTACACCTTTATTGGCAACAAGAATCTGAATCCGGAATACACCAATCAGTGCAATTTGGGGATTACCTATAACAAACAATTTCAATCTGATTTTATCAAAAATATTGAGCTGAAACTTGATGGATACTACAATGAGGTAGAAGACAAAATTATTGCCATGCCAACCTCGAACCAATTTAGGTGGACGATGATTAACCTTGGTGAAGTTGAGATCAGAGGAGTTGATGCTTCCCTCTCAACATTGCTAAAAGTCAGGAATATTTATTTTAACACTAAGTTAAACTATACCTATCAAAAGGCTCAGGACTTTACAGATCCTGGTAGTAAATGGTACGGAGGACAAATACCATACATACCATGGCACAGTGGTTCTGTTATATTGAATTCAAGCTATAAAGATTGGAGCATAAACTACAGCTTTATTTACACCGGCGAAAGGTATGAGGCGGTTGCAAATATTATAGAAAATTATGCTCAACCATGGTACACCCATGACCTTTCAATTTCAAAGGATGTAAATTTCCACAACTTGTTATTACGACTCACCTGGGAAGTAAACAATTTATTCAATCAACAATATGAGGTTGTTCAATGTTACCCCATGCCAGGAACCAATTTCAAACTTAAACTAAATCTAATCCTATGAAAAAAGCACATATAACCTCTGCAATAATAATGTTGCTGACGGTTCTATTTCTCATATCCTGTCGGAAAGATGAAGAGATAATTTCGCCAACAGAAACAGATATCACCGCACCTGAAAGCGCCGGACCAATAAAAGGATTCTTCCTTCTGAATGAAGGGAATATGGGTAGCAACAAAGCAACTTTGGATTACTTTGATTATGAATCAGGAGTATATACTAAAAACATTTATGCCGATAGAAACCCCGGAGTAGTTAAAGAGCTTGGGGATGTGGGCAATGATATCCAAATATATGGGAACAAACTATATGCTATAATCAATTGTTCGCATTTCGTGGAAGTAATGGATGTTAGAACAGTTAAGCATATAAAAGCCGTATCTATTCCCAATTGCAGATATCTTGTTTTCAATGATAAGTATGCTTATATCAGTTCTTATGCAGGTCCGGTAAAGATCGATCCCAATGCACGCCTGGGGTATGTTGCCAAAATGGATACTACCAGCTTAGAAGTTCTGGATACATGTGTTGTTGGTTATCAACCCGAGGAAATGGTGATCTCCGGAAATAAATTGTATGTAGCAAATTCAGGCGGTTACAGGGTTCCCAATTACGACAACACCGTTTCGGTAATTGATTTGAACAGCTTTAAGGAGATCAAAAAAATAGAGGTAGGGATCAATTTACATCGTATGGAACTTGACAAATATGGAAACATCTGGGTTTCATCCCGAGGAGACTATTACAATGTTCCTTCAAAAACCTTTGTTATTGATTCGAAAACCGATCAGGTTACCGATGAGTTTAAGCTTTTGCCAAATAGTAATATGACCCTGTGTGGGGATTCTCTTTACATATACAGTACCGAATGGAGCTACCTAACCAATAGCAATACGATTACTTATGCGATTATGAATGTTAAAACCAAGCGCGTAGTAACCAGAAGCTTCATAAAAGACGGAACTGACAGGAAAATTAAAATTCCATACGGGCTAGGTGTAAATCCTGAAAATGGTGAATTTTTTGTCACAGATGCTAAAGATTATGTAACGCCTGGTACACTTCATTGTTTCAATAGGGATGGAACAAGGAAATGGTCGGTAATAACCGGGGATATTCCGGCCCACATTGTATTCACTCACCAAAAAATAACAACTAACTAAATTTTTCAGAAAATGAAAAGAATACCTTTTAATAGAGTATTAATACTGCTTAGTAGTTTGATATTCGGTTTAATATGCAGCTTGTCTTCATGTAGTGATGACGAAATCGAGCCTCAGAAACCTACCATTAATTTGGTCGAAGAGGATGTGGTTTTTAATGTTAAAATAGGAAAAAATTTAAAGATCTTTCCTGTTTATGAGTATGTTGATAATGCCGTTTATGCATGGAAAATGAATGGTAAAATTATCAGTACAGATCCGGAATTAGAGTATACCACAACAGAACTTGGAGACCAATTCGTTACCCTGGATGTGGTAAACAGCGTGGGATCAGCATTCCTGGAAATGAAGATCTCCGTACTGGATCTTTTGCTACCCAAAATTTCTGTTAAAATTCCGGAAAACGGTATCACAATTGTAAAGGGATCGGATCTTGAGATAGCTCCTAGTGTTGAAAACAACGAAAATACGACCTATTCCTGGACAGTAGATGGAAAAGAAAAAGCAACAACAAAGGACTATACTTTTTCGTCTTCTGAGACCGGAACTTTTAAGCTGGTACTTAAAGTTACCAATGAAGATGGTTTCGATGAAGTTACCATTCCTGTTGTAGTATGTAAGGCTGAGGATCTACCATTTTCCTGGGTTTTTGAACAAACAGAATACAATATGTCTTCCGGAAGAACAATCAGATTAATGGCCTATGACATAAAAAATGATTTAGGTGGAGATTTTATTTGGATTGTAGACGGTGAAGAAAAACAAAAAGGGAAGCAACCATGGTATGCATTCACAAGTAAGGATGAAGGGGAACACCTGGTTACCCTTAAGATGAAGAACGATTATAGTGAAGTTACTCAGAAACTAACTGTGAATGTATGTCCTCCGGAAGGAACGTTCAAAAGAGAGGCATCAGCAGCAAGTTCTGAGCAATGGAACAAAGTATATAAGTTTTTAGCCGCTCCCGGACAGTTTGTTAATGAGGGCTACACTGCCAATACACAGGAAGAAGCCATCGAATATGCAGAAGGAAGGTTGAAACAAAACATATATGTTTCATTAGGTGGCTTTGGTGGAAACATTGTACTAGGATTCGATCACAGTGTTAAGAATGATGGTAGCTATAATATTCAAATTCTGGGAAACTCATTTAAAGGATCGTCGGAACCTGGTATTGTATGGGTGATGCAGGATGAAAATGGTGATGGTCTTCCAAATGACACCTGGTATGAATTGAAAGGATCTGATACTAAAAACGGCTCAACAATAAAAGATTATGCTGTAACCTATTACAAACCAAAATCACCAGGATTACCTGTACAATGGTCTGACAACCAGGGGAACACTGGATGTGTGGATTACCTTGGAAGTTTTCACAGCCAGGATTACTACTATCCTGAATGGGTAGAGACCGACTCTTACACCCTAAGAGGTACTTGTTTACCAGCAAGAACAAAAGAAACTACACCTGGCATCTGGGAAAACGGTGAGTTTGATTGGGGATATGCTGACAATTATAGCCCTATAGACAGATTGACTGAAGACGATAATTATGGAGCTTCTGCCAATGGAAATCATTTTAAAATTAGCGATGCTATCAGATATGATGGTACACCAGCAAATTTGAAGTATATCGACTTTGTTAAAGTTGTAGGAGGTGTAAATGCTAAAGCCGGATGGCTGGGTGAAAATTCCACTGAAGTGTTCGGTGTTAAAGATTTTAACTTAATCAAATAATTGCAATGAAAACAATTCTAAATAGATACTTATTAATATTATTAACAGCAATAGTACTTTTAAGCTGTTCAGATGAAGATAATCCATTTAAAGGAAACAATGCGCACATTATTTCTTTTGCTTTAACAGTAGATGGTGTAAAATACCCGGCTTCTATAACCGAAAATGATATAATTATTACTGTTCCTCAAAGTATTAACCTGGCATCTGCTAATGTTGAATATAAGATAAGCGAAAATGCAACGCTTCAACCAGATCCAAAAACAATTTCCAACTGGAATGAAGAACAAATTTTCAGAGTTAATGCATGGAACGATGAATTTGAGAGTTATAAATACATTGTAAAGAGAACAGAAATAATTGATCCCGACAATGTTGTTTTACTAACACAAGCAGATGTAAGCGAATTCGCAAAAAAGGGAATTAATAAGGTAAAAGGGAATTTAATTATAGGTCATACAACAATGCCTGGTATTGAATTTGACACAATAAAAGACCTTAGGCCACTTCGTACAATTACCTCTGTTGATTTAAATATTGTAATAAACAACTCATGTTTAGGGTGTAATTTCGAAGGATTAAACAGCATTAAATCCGCTGGAGGATTCTACCTTGGTACATTATCGGAATCTTCAAAAGTCACCAAAGCCTTTGATTTGGAATTGTTTGGTTTAGAAAAAGTAAACAATCTTGTTGTCAATACGGATAGCTTACAATCATTCTCTGTTCCACAACTTCGCTCTGCAGGTAATGTTTATATTAATTCAAACAAATTAGCCTCTTTAGATATCTCTTCTTTAGAGAATTGTGCAGGAGACTTTATTTTAAAAGCGATCAGGAATGGCAATTACGCTGCGGAAAAATCGAATACTCTCCTTAAGAAAATAGATCTTGCCAAATTAAACTCTGTGGGAGGAACATTATGGATTGAGAATTTCTGGAAAGTTAGTGAATTGAATCTATCGAAACTGAACCGAGTTAACCAGGATTTACAATTACGATATGTAAGATCGATTCCCCAAATCAGTTTACCTGAACTGACTACAGTTACCGGTCTTGCAAACATTGAATGCAATGACGGAATGACAGAGTTTTTAGCTCCCAAACTAAGTTCTGCTGGTTCTGTTTATATCTCCAGTTTGAACGTATATAGTTTAAGTTTAGCTACAATTGACCTTGCTTCCTTAAGTACAGTAGAAAAAGATTTTACTGTTCGTTATGCTTCTTCAACAAAGCTTGACTTTCCTCATTTGAGTGCCATTGGTGAGAAACTACACATCGAATCGATGCCATTTTTAGAGGCAATTTTACTACCCGAATTAACCGGTTGTGATAGAATTGAGCTTTCCGGCAACAGCTCGCTTACAAGTTTTGGCAATCCGAAAATGACAGAATTAAATAGTTTGGAGCTTGCGTCATGTAATAAACTTACAGGACTAAAAATGCCTGCAGCACTTACTGGAGATTTAAGTATTGATTTTGGAGGGAAAGCTTCAGATCTACCAAACTTACAGGGTCTTGAAGAGGTCAAAGGGCTTTTGGAAATTAGATCCTGTGCTAGTGAGTCCCTTACTATTGCCGGAATCAGAAAGCTTGGCAGTTTTAGGTTTAACTATTGTCAAGAGATCAAATCTATTGGCTTCCAGGATCTGGCGGAAGTAAGCCAGGATTTTGAAATTAGCAGACTTGATAATTTATCAACCTTTTCCGCTCCCGAACTGGAGAGTGTTGGTAATGATTTCACAATAAAAGGTTGTTTGGTATTGACCAATATCCAATTACCAAAACTGACTTCAATAACCGGACAGTTTAATTTTTATGGTGCAAGTGGCAGTTGGCAAGCTTTCGGAAGCATTATTGAAAACATGGATGCTTTTTCTGCTTTAACTACTGTTGGAAGTGTAGATATCAGATATGCTGGTAATTTGAGTGATTATACCGGATTAAAAAACATTATCGGATCATTGTCAGCATCTGACTGGACAGTTCAAGGTTGTTTGTATAATCCTGATTATGATGCCATGCTTATTGGTAACTACAGCAAGAACTAAATTAGATGAAACAGGATTTAGCAAAAAGAAGAAGTAATATCAACAATGAAAACAATACAATAATTTTGCTCGATATTAAATAAATAACAATGAAAAATAAAATAGTAATATCCTTATTTGCTCTTATAATATGTCTTTGCAGTTGCAGCGAAGATGATATCCCATTTGAAGGAAAAGATAATTACATCAGTTTTTTTCAACTGGAAAAAGATGGAACCCAATACAAAGGCTTAATAACAGACAACAAGATTAATATTGAGGTTGCGGAAAATATAGATCTAACGAATGCAAAAGTTGAATACGCTATTTCTGAATTGTCAACAATTACCCCTGATCCTAAGACAATAACAGATTGGGAAAAGCCTGTTGAATTCACTGTAAGCTCTTACAATGAAGAAGAAAAAACTTACCTATTTTCTATAATTAAAAAGGAGGTTGTCAACCAAGGAGATATTGAATTACTATCTCAGGCGGATGTGGATGCTTTTGCAAGTACTGGTGCTACAAAAATTGATGGAAATTTGATTATTGGTAAGGTTGAGAATTTAGAAGTTCTAAACAAAATAACAGAGGTATCTAAAAGTATTATTATTCAAGATTCCTGCAGTTTAGAAAATTTTGATGCACTTACTAATCTAACAAAAGCCGGGAATATTTATTTTGGAACAATAGATAGCCCTTTTGCTCCTAAGCAGGATTTAAATATAAACTTTAAGTCTTTGGTTGATGTTGGTGAAATTTTGGTTAATACTGCAAAAATCAAAACTGTGGCTTTCCCAAGCTTGAAAAATGCATACAGTATTACTATCAATTCCAACTCGGTTGACACTATTGTATTTTCATCTTTGGATAATGTATTTGGTAATATCTCTATTCAATCTGAAAGAAACACAAGCATAGAAGGTCCAAATAAAGCGTTGACAAATATAAAACTAAATACCCTTACAACTGTACTAGGATCTATCACTTTCAATCAACTTCACTCAACCGAACAAATTGATTTATCTAAACTTACAACCGTAGGGGGAAGTTTATCCGTAAGCGACTTGATCGTTGCAAATAACATTAAACTGGATGCACTTACCAGTGTAGACAATGCATTAAAGTTCATTCGCCTTGACGGATTGGTTCGTTTAAGCTTACCGAAATTAACTCAGGCAGGTTCGTTTGAAGTGGAAGGAGCATGGGGAGCAGCGGCTCTGGAGGAGATTAACCTTCCAGAACTAACCTTGGTTAACAATATTTTGTCTCTCACAAGAGTAAATACACAAGCGTTAGCTTTTCCTAAATTAGCCACAGTAGGAGAGGCCCTAAAATTGAGCAATGTTGAACCAGTAACATCAATTGACATTAGCAATCTAACTTCTTGTAAAACTATGGATATTGATGGAATCGAAAAAATTACGAGTTTAGATTTATCGAACATTTCTAATCTTGAAGCAGTAACAATAATCGGTGCATATGTACTGGAAGATCTGACGCTGCCACAAACAATTAGAGAATTAACTCTTAATGGTGGAAGTATGGCAACTAATTTTCCTGAACTGAAAGGAATAGAAACAGTATCTGATAAGTTCGAAATAAGTAATTATAGTCTTTCGGAAATCACCGTTGGCTCAGTTAAAGAAATTGGGACCTTCTCCGAAACCTACGCATCAGGGCAAACCGGATTAGAATTTACCAGTTTGGAAAGCATTGGAGAACTTGAATTATCGCTTACTGATTTAACTTCTTTTAAAGCTCCCAAACTTAAAAGAATGGATAAATTGAATTTTATGAATATGTGGGCACTGAGTTCTATTGAATTCCCTCTACTTACCGAGATTACTACCGAAATGAAAATAAAAGGAGCCAACTGGGCAGGTGCTGCTGCCAATTGCCTGATGTCCGACCTTAAAGCATTTGAATCAGTAACTACAATTGGAAGTATTGATATCAGCTATTGCGGAAATCTTAATGACTTTTCCGGTTTGAGAAATGCAATATCTTCACTTACTGAAGAAAAATGGAAGATAGAGGATTGTAAGTATAATCCGACTTACCAAAATATGGTTGATGGAGATTATGTTGGAGAATAATATGTAATTCATTTAAATTTTCAATAAGTCTCTAAAGAGTCTATTTAAACATCTCTCAATCAGTTACGAAAACCCCTTGTAATTAAGTTTACAAGGGGTTTTCTTCTTTGCTAAATATTGAAATTGGATCAAGTTATTAGTGTGTTGTAGAATATGTTAAACTATATGATCGCATGTGAAATTTGCAATAGTTTTTACTGCTAAAAACTGTATTTGGCCTTGAACCAATACTCCGAATTGTTTTTAAAGGGAGCAAACATCCCTTTATCGCCATGAAACCAATCATACCCCAGGGAGACATGTATTTCATCGGTTAAAGCATAATCGGCATAGGTTCGATTGAAACAACTCTTGTTTGTCATATCCCAGTAGGAAAAGGTGGACAGGAGTAGGGTGCTGCGAAGAAGTTTTTTGGTTGCACCAAATGTGGATATCTTCGTTGTTTGCTTGCTCTTTATGGCCTTCGTGTGGTTGGGGATGTACTTTAGGGCGTATTGTGCCGTAACGGTCCACTCGTTTCCGGGATACCAATCGATACCCAAAAGCGTGTTGGTGGTGTTTCGCTTTAGCAGATCCCTTTGGTTGGGACTGTTCTTCATGTTTTGTAGTTCGCCCAGATAACCGGCCACTTCGCCTCGTAACACAAATTTGTTAATGGGGACCGAGAAATCGAATCCCAGCATATCCAGCCGGGCGTGTTGAGATGTAAATGATAGGGTATCACGATCGGATGAAAATCTTTGCGTGAAAACCGGCATTTTGTTCCAGGTATGTAGTGCAGAGAACGTGAAATCAATGCCAGAAAGGAAAAAAGACAGGCGTCCTCCATATTCGCAATTTTCAAGCGTTTTATCCGGAACCTGCTTCGTGTTTACATTCAGTACCGTGTTTGGGCCGGAAGAGAAAAAGGACCAGGGATTCTCTTTGTGGTGGGGGATAATGTAGAAGGAGGAGACCGGAATGAAGATAAGTTCCGCACTCATCTTGTTCCGCAACCATCTGAACCGTGTAGCCGTAACGGGAATCCGGATGTCATCGTAGTCGCGGGCCAGGTATTCGGTCATATCCATTGGAGAAACTACATCGGTTATTCGCATTCCATCCGATACACCCCAAATTACGATTTGACGTCCTACCTTCAGATCCCAGGATTTTCCGGAATATTCAAAAAAAGCTTCCCGAAGTTCAATATCCGATTGGTCTTCTAGTATCTTGTTGTGTGTGGCATTAAAGGAGGTATAGAAAATGGAACGGTTTTTCCGCATTTTTAGTTCTCCCCTGAATCGGGTTCTTGAACTCATAAAATCGTTGGGCGATTGACTTCTTACTGCATGATACGTATCAATAAAACCAGTGAAATCAAGATTCAATTTCTTCGCCTGACCAAAGGAGAGTGAGGAACAAAACAGGAATAGGAGCAAACAGTAGTAGGATTTCATAATGTGACAGTAGTTGCGTTAAAGGTTTTTATAAAACAGGTTTTTTCATTCGATAATCGTTTCCGTGTAAACCAATGAAAAAGCAATACGCTTACTTGGGCTAGAAACGATTAATCGAAGTGACCGGGTAGATCCCGCAGGTATCTACCTGGTCTGCCATCCGGTTCTGTCCGGATGGTATCGAGAGAGGGTTCTTTGTGTCCAGTAGAGCATTTAGAGAGAAGAATAACTCCCGGGGAATTCCTTTCTGATCAGATCACTCCTTTCTCCAGATTGGAAACCGTAAACAGGTGTTCCGTAATGGCAGTGTTGTAACGAACATTGCTGATGATCAGGTAGGTCTCGTGGTTCTTTTGGATGTTCTTCATGTGCATTTTGTGAGCGGTCCAAATGCCATTAACCTTTGTAATCTCCGAAATGGTTAATGTTTTTAGTAATTTCCCCATTCGGTCGTAGTAGTCCACTTTATGGGCATACAGGCAATCTTTTCTGATCCAGCTGATTCGTTTGGAGTACACATATTTGCTGTCCTTGGGAACCGATTCAACCACCCAGCAATCGAATCCATCGATTTTCTCCTCGCGCAACAGCTTGTGGGTGTCTTCGTCAACATTTCGGTTGGCCCCCATGTCGTCGTAGGTGAAATCGGTACCCATAAAGTAATCCTTTTTGGCCGATGATCCACTGATTCGCCTGGTTTTCTTCATGGCAGGAAGGTACAACCAGCGGTCGTCATCTTTGTCGGGATTATCGTAATCCCAGGTCAGAAATGCTGTGTGTTTCACATCGGCAGGCGCATCAAAGAACATGATGCTCTTCTTGTCTTTTCCAATATCCATGGAGTAGGAGGTGACGGACCGAATCCGTTTTCTACCTCGTTTGTTGATTAGTTCCATGGTTAGGTTGGACTGACGGTTGTCTCCATCATTTCTGTTGTCAACCTTTACCATCACATCCCGTCCGGTAGTTGTTTGTGCCGCAAGTCCCATAGAAGAAAGCATAAGGGCTGCCAGTGCGATTTGGATCTTTATTTGTTTCATGTTGTAACTGATTTAATGATCAATTTGTATTCGTTGCCCTAACCTTAATTTAGGATGGAGGCCAGATGTTTACACCATAAATGAATATCCTGATGTTTGAGGAAATCTCCTTCTTTGATATCCTTATTTACCATGCAAACCAAGCGCATAACCAGGCTGTTGAAAAAGCTCAGGCTTTTGAAATTCAATCTCCCTTTGAAAAAGGCCAGGGAAACCAGATTTAGGTCGGGGGCAATTCTGTTTATGTTGCTTAAATAGGCAGGAACGGAATGGCTCTTTTCCCATGAGTTCATTGCCCGGAGTTCTTTGGTATTATTCTGGAAATGGGAATCGGTAAAAATATCCACTTTCTGCTCCATGGGAATGTTGTAACAATCCATGCAGGAGTAGTAGAGGAGGACAGGGGTATTGCCAATTTCGGTCTTCTTTTGTTTTAGGAACTTGATAATTTGGGAAGCCGGTTTGCCGTACCGGTTGGGCGTGCCAATTACAATGGTATCATAATTCAGATGGGTGACCTGATTTTGGGGAATCACTTCAGTTTTGCTCCCATTCATTTGGCGGGCCATTGCGTGGGCAATTTCCCCCGTTGATCCCGATTCCGAATAGTAGGTAATCAGTATTTTCTTCATCGTTTTTCTATTAGTATTCTACCAGTTTTTCTGTTTTCTCTTGTTCAATAGTTTCTTTTGCTGTAACTGGTTTCTGGCTAATTCTTTCATGGCCAAAAATCTTAAACATCTTAAGGAGAATAGGAGTGATGAAAAAGTCGGCTAGTAGTGCAGCCAACATCCCGGCAGTTGCAAGTATGCCCAGGTTGATGTACATTTTTGCCACCGAGGTGGTGTAGGTAAGAAAACTTGCCGAAATAATTACGGTAGTTAACACCAGGGCAACCCCCACTGTTCGGAATGTATGGAATATGGAGGAGTTATAGGTTCCTCTTTTCTGGAACTCCAGTTTCCCATGATTGATGAAGTGAATTGTATCATCTACTGCCAGGCCCAGTATCATGGGGATAATGGTCACGGTCATCATATCCAGAGGCATGCCCGTCCAGCCCATGATTCCCCCAATAGTAATTGCAGGGGCGATGTTGGGGATTAAACCGATCAGGCCAATCTTCACACTTCCGAATACCACCATAAGCAATATGGCAATGGCGATAAGTGCAATGAAGAAGGACGATACCTGTCCCGAGACTACGTATTGCATCATGGTTACGAATTGCGGAAGGTTGCCCACTACTGATACTTTCGCATTCGGGAACAGCTGGTTGGCTTTTGCCTGAATATCTTTCAGCTCCTTTTCCGCCTCATTGGAGTTGAAATCGTTTAATTCAACCATCAATCGTAATCGCTTGTAATCATAGTCCATCCAGTACTCCGATTCGGTACCCCCTGCATTTTCGTACAGTAGCAGCATTTGGGCCACCTGGTTGCGGTCATTGGGGATGGTGTAAAACGCTTCCCTGTTTTCATTCAATACCCGGTTCAAATCTTTGAGAATATCAAGAATTGAGGTGGTGCGTTTGGTTAAGGAAAAGGTTTTGGCATATTCCGCAATCTCATCCAGTTTTTTTAGGTTTTCAGGATGTTTGGCCTGTTCGTTTTCTGGGAATTCAATCATTAAATTGTAGGAGTAGAGTGAGCCCAGTTCCGATTCGCTTAGCTCGAGTATGTCCTTAACGTAAGGAATACGGCGTCCCATGGTTTTCTCAATATCGAAAGCCGGTTCCACCTTAACTGCACCACAGATTAGTATGACGGCTAAAGCTGCCGATACAGCAATTATCGTTTTGGGGGCCGACATCACTCTTTGGGCAGTTTTTTCCAGTTTTCGTTCCAACCAGCGGCCTCCTTTTTTGGTATAGTGGGGATGGGGTGTGCGATTCTTTCCAATGCTGAGCAGAGCCGGCATTACCAGTATGATGATAAAGAAGGTAACGAATACACATCCGGCGGTTGTGGCCCCAATGAATTGCACCATTTTTACGGGAATGATCAAAAACGACAGCAGAGCTCCTATGGTGGTTAGGGCCGTAAAGAAAATGGGCCATCCGGTTTCGGTAAGGGCAAAAAATACCGCTTCCTTTCTGTTCCCATATGTGAACAGCTGTCTCTTAAAAAAGGAAAATACGTGAATGGAGTAACCGATGGCAATTGCCAGTGCCAGCAGCATGGGAATGGTTATCGAGGCCATGTCTACCGGGTAACGAATATGGCCGATGATCCCGTAAACAATAATGATTGAGCTTATTGCGGCAAACAGGGGGATAAGAACACCCCGGAACGATTTGGTGGCAAGAATCAGTACGATGATGGCCAACAGAATGGATAGCCCCATGATTTTTACAAATTCTTTTCCGAAGAAAGCGGTTTTCTTGTAGATGACATAGGGCATGCCAGTAGCTTTAAGGTGTAGTTCTTTGTATTCTTCCTTGCCAATAATGGTTTCAATCTCCTTACCGGTAAGCATTTCGGGATTGGCCAATCCTTTTTCCTGCCAGTCGTCAGGGAAGGGCATTAGCTTTAAAACGATCCAGGAAAGCTTTCCATCTTTGGATACCAGTCGTTCGGCTACGTAGGGTTTACTGTAGGTCAGTTGTTTGATCTCATCCAAGCCTTCGGTACTGGCCGGAATTTCTTCGGGGACAATCTGGACGATTTCCATACCGTCATCGGTTCCCAGTGTAAATTCAATGTCGGTGAGTGAGGTGATTTTGTCGGCATAGGATACGCTATCTTCCAGTTCGTTGCTGAGCTTTCGAATGAGTTCCAGGTTTCGTTTGGTGAAAACATTATCGGTTTCAGCCAGTACCCCAATGAAATAGTCGTTTCCAAATATTTCCTTGAATTGATCGGTCATTACCATCATCGGATCATCTTCCAGGAAGTAGTTGTCGTCTGATGAATCGATTTTGAACGATTTTAATCCATATCCCGCAGCAAAAAGGGTAAAAAGAAACAGGAGGAGTATGAGTCCCCGGTACCTGATTATTCCTTTGGCTCTTCGGCCAAACCATTCGTTTATTTTTGTTGTTTTCATGTTTAGATGAATGTTTGAATTCCTTGTAGTGAATTGGTAGGTTGAACTATTGGTTGTGAATCGGCTTGCATTTTACATGATGTTTGTTTTCTGAAGTGATCGTAAAATAGCCGCTCTCCATGATTTTTGCGTTGGTTTCTTTCCTGGGTTGATGACCGTCTTCGATGATTACCATGCCTTGAGGCTTTGCAATTCGGTGGAATTCCCTGAGCAGGGATTTGGAATCCCGAACCATGTGGAACATATCCAGCGCCAGGATGATATCAGCAGTATGATTCTGAACGGGGCAATTGTAGGCCTTGGTTATGATTGCCTCAACATTTTGCAGGTCAAATTTCCTGATTTTTTCGTTGGCCTTTTTTATGGCAAGAGGATGGATGTCTGTAGCATATAGTTTTCCTTCTTCGCCCACGGCTACTGAAATGTTTCTGATGTATCTTGCCGGGCCACAGCCGTAATCCACTACGGTTTGACCTTTCTGTATCCCCAATCGTTTAAAGTTTCGGGAGGAGTAATTCGTCAGAATATCTACGGTATTCAAGGCAAACGACATGAGACGAAATGCCCAATAGGGGATCTCTTCTCTGTTTTTTCCGAACAATTTTTCACTTAATGTCATTTCGATGTTCTTTAGGTTTTTGATGTTAAGAATGGATTTGTTGATTTTTCATCGTTAGCGGTTGGCTGATCAGCCCGTTTTGTCCTATACAACAATTGTATCCCATCTGCAGCGTGATGTGGTTGATTCCGAATTTATCCTTCAGCAGGAACTCAACAGCTTCCCGAATACTCATCATTTCAACCATATTCAGGTTGTTTTTCAGATTCAGGTGGGCCTCCATGTGGGTTTGGGTATCGTTCAGCTTCCATACATGCACATGGTGAATATCCTTGATCTCATCCATCTTCTCTACCTGCTGTTTTATTTCCGTAAGATCCACGTTGGATGGAGCAGACTGCATCAGGATTTCGACGGTTTGTTGTACGATGCCCCAGGTATGGTAGATAATGTAGAGCGCTACCAGAATGGTGATCACAGGATCGAGCCAAAAGATGTTGAACATCCAAATGGCTATACCGCTAAAAATAACCGCCACAGACGAAAGCGTATCGCCCATAAGGTGCAGGTAGGCAGCCTTAACATTTAGGTTATGATCCTTGTGTCGGTTAAGGAGGAGCACCGACACGAGGTTTGCCAACAGACCAACTGTGGCAACGATAAACATCGTTTTCCCTTTGATGGGTTCCGGGGTCACAAATCGTTGGTAAGCCTCATAGAACAGAAAGATGCAAATTGAGATGAGGACCACTGCATTGAACAGGGCGGCCAGAATTTCCACCCGCTGGTACCCGAAGGTTTTGTGCAGATCCGGTTGTTTGCGACTGATTTTCCCCGCGAGAAACGCTATAAAGATAGCGGAGGAATCTCCCAGGTTGTGTAAGGCATCCGAAAGCAGGGAAAGGCTGTTGGAAATGAGTCCGCCAATAATCTGAACAATGGTTATGGTAAGATTTAAAAGCGTTACCCACAGAAGTTTTTGTCCCTGCAGCCCACTGGTGTGGTGATGGTGGTCGTGATGATGATGATGTTTCGTCATAGTTATTTGCTTAGTAAACGGGTTCTAATTCTTTGGTTTCTGTCTTCAATTTCCAGCCTTGGGTTGTTTGTTGCGTGTTCCAGTATTGGGAATACAAACCCTTGTTTTGAAGCAATTCTTGATGCGTTCCTTCCTCTGCAATGGATCCGTTTTCCAACACGATAATCTTATCGGCATTGCGGATGGTTTGCAATTTGTGGGCAATAACCACTACGGTTTTGTCTTTCACCAATTGCTGGATTGCTCGTTGGATGTGGATTTCATTTTCCGGATCGAGTGATGCTGTGGCTTCATCCAGCAGGACAATGGGCGCATTTTTCAGCATTGCCCGGGCAATGGAGATCCGCTGTTTTTGACCACCCGAAAGATGCGAGCCGCCTTCGCCTACTTTAGTGTGCATTCCATGGGGCAGTGCATCAAGGAATTCCAGAACCTGTGCCTTTTCTGCCGCAAGCATGATCTCTTCTTGTGAAGCATCGGGTTTACCAATCTTGATATTGTTGTAGATGGTATCGTCGAAGAGGTAGACATCCTGAAACACTTCGCTGATCAGACCATAAACCGTTTTTGGTGCCATGTCTTTCACATCGTACCCACCAATGGTTACTTGTCCTTTCTGAACGTCCCAGAAACGTGCAATCAGGTTGGCAATGGTTGATTTTCCGGAACCCGAAGCTCCCACCAGTGCGGTTAATCCTTTGGCAGGAACGGTAAAACTTACATCTGATAAGATTTCCCGGTCCACATAAGAAAATGTAACCTGTTTAAATTCGATATCATAAGATACGGGAGTGATGTTTTTTCCCGATTTTTGCAAAGGCGCTTTCAGCAATTGAATGATTCTGTTCAGGCTCACATTCATGTAGCGGAGCAGGGCGTAATCAACCATCAGAAGCTTAAGCGGATCGTATAGGCGGTAGCCAACAATCAGGAAAGCAACAAAGGAGGGAATTGCCAGGGATTTCTCCGTTATTGCAGCAATTCCCAAGTAAACCATGAGCAGGAAAAACAGTTCGAAAACCACAAAGGAGGTAATAACAAAGGGTCCGGGAATGGCTTCCACTTTTATGCTGTTTTTGCGCAGATCGTTAAATGCATTTTGCAATGTGGTAAATCCATCGCCTGTTTGATTAAACGATTTTAGATGTTGTATGCCCTGAATGTATTCGATAAAGCGGCTATTGGTTGCATTGCGCGAGGCAACATGCTTTTCACTGAATTTTTTTGCCAACATGGTGGCCATCTTGGCAAAAAGAAAAGCCAGGGGAAGTGCTGCCAGCATTAGAAGGGCCAGTCTCCAGTCTAACGAGAAAAGAAAGAGGGAAAGGAACAAGGTTCCGTAAAACGCACCGAATATATTTTGAATAGTATGCGAAAAGATGGTCTCAAAATTGCTGACATCCTGGAGTACCACCGAAGCAAGGTCCCCCGGGTCCCTGCGCTTGTAGAAACCCAGGGAAAGTTTTTGCAAATGATCGCCAAGTTTCAATCTCAGTTTTGATGTCATGGTATAGATGGTGTTATTGGTGTTCACCATAACCCACCGGGCAATTTTTAGCTGAAGTACAAACAGCAGGGCCATAACCGAAACCAGTTTCCAGATAAATTGTGTGTTTGGGGTTTCTTTAAACAATTCCCAGATGATGAACAGCAGGATACCAGTTGGTGCTGCCAGGAATAATCCATGAATTAGCTCTCCCAGTGCCACTTTGCCGATTCGTACTTCGGTTTCTTTGAAGATGAATAGTATATTCTTTATCATGATTTTTTTATTATTGTTTTCTGTTTAATCAATTGCGATATCTCATCAATTGATTAGCTGTTTGCAATTTCGAACTCCTTTGCCCGGGTATGTGCATTCCACATGTTTTGATACAGTTTGCAATTATCCAGTAGTTGATTATGAGTGCCTTTGTCTTCGATTGTTCCATTGTTTAGCACCACAATCTGATCTACCTCAGCAATGGTTGACAAGCGGTGAGCAATAACAATCACGGTTTTTTGTTGGATAAGCTCACTACAAGCCTCCATAATCAGGTGTTCGTTTTCCGGATCACTAAAAGCTGTTGCTTCATCCAGGATAAGAACCGGAGCATCTTTCAGGATAACCCGTGCCAGTTGAATGCGTTGCTGTTCGCCACCGCTCAGATGGATTCCCTTGTCGCCAAAATGAGTATCGTAACCATTGGGAAGTTTCATGATGAAATCGTGGCACCGGGCAATTTTGGCTGCTGCAATAACTTCTTCCCGGGTTTTGTTCATGCCCATTAGAATATTATCGTAAATACTTTGGTAGAACATCATGTTGTCCTGAAATACGAATCCGATATTTTTCATCAGCTCCTCCGTTCTGATATCCTGAATGTTGATTCCTCCCAAAGTGATGCTTCCGCTTTGTACATCGTAAAAACGGGCCGCCAGTTGTCCTGCTGTTGATTTTCCCGATCCGGAAGGTCCGACCAATGCGGTGATACTGCCCCGGGGAACGGAAAAGCTAACATCCTTCAGTACCTCAGTTCCTTCGGTGTAGTAAAAGCCTACCTGGTTAAAATCCAGTGAAAAACCGGAAGGGTTCTCCGAACCACTCTTCTGTTCCTCAATTTCAAACAGGATCTCGTCCATTCGTTTCACCCCATGATTGATCATGGAAATTTGCGTACTCAAGGCCGGCAGAGCAAACATGGGATGGATGTATCCTACTCCCAGAATCAGGAACAGGAAAAAAACCGACAGGCTCAGTCCTTCATTCAGGTAGAGGTAAAGGCCATAAGCCAGCACGGGGAGGAGCGCATTGTTCAAAAAACTCATCATTGCGCTCCAAACAGGAGAGGATACCGAGTTCCACTGGTGGATGAATTTTTCGTATCGGTTTACGGTTCCGCTGTATTTGGTGAATGCGGTAGCTGATTGTCCAAAGATTTTCATCACCGGCATGGCTCGAACAAATTCCACAATTCCCGCATTCATCTCCTCCAGCGAGTTGTGATATTCTTTCATGGTGCGTTTCGCTTTTTTTGTTCCCATCAACAGGGGCACCACGAATGACAGGATAACCAAGGGGATGAAACTGATCAGTGCCAGTCGCCAATCGGTAAAAAACAGGTAGATAAGGAAAATTATGGGTAGGGTAATTGATTTAACGGTATCAGGAATTCCATGTGCGATAAAAACCTCGATGCGTTCCACATCGTCAGCCAGAATTTTTCGCAAGGCACCCGAGCTGCGGTTTCCCACATAACCCATGGGCAGTTGGCCCAGTTTGGAGGCAATTTTGCATCGTAGTTCATACAGGATGTTAAAGGCTGCTACATGCGATGCCATGGCCGAAGCATACATCAAAACAAAGGAAGTGACAATGGCAATTACTGCCCAAGTTAGGTAGTTGGAGATGTTGTCATTTGAAATGTGTCCGCTTAGCAGTTCCTTAAGAACATAGAAGATTAAAACATAGGGCACCATGGTCAGTACCGCATGAATAGTGGCAAGAATGCCGGAGGTAGCAAGAAGTCCTTTCCGGTGGCCTGCGATTTCCAGCAGGCGAGCTATCCCTGATTTTTGTTTTTTTCCTTTCATTACAAAAGTTTTAAATGTTAAAAGAGAACGACGTTCAGTTTCATTCAAAAAAATTAAACACGCATCAGTTTCTTCCAGCCCGCGGTTGAAAATTGGATGTATTCGGAAATGAATTGTTCTGTTTCCTCGTGGGTTAAATTGTGTGTAACAATTTCGCCCAGAACATTAACCCATTGAGAACTGTAATTGTGGATGAAGAATTCAGAGATGTTGGAGTTGGTTGCAGGATATTTTTCCTTCATTTTATGAAGATAATCCAATCCTGTTTGGGTGTATCCCGCAATTAATTCCTCTTTGAAATCTTCCAGTTTGGAACCATGCACATGGAAAAGGATGAGATTTAGTTCTTCCCGGTACAGCTCCACCATTTCAACAAACTCCTGGATGTTCTTTCTTTGGTATTCATCAGAATAAAAGGTGTTTGTATTGATGTGTTCCACGCTGTTGTGTCCTTTTTGGAGGGTGGCCAGATGATCAAGAAGGGGTTGTAGTACCGCCTGCAATATCTCATCTTTGTTTTTGAAGTAGTTGTAGATATTGCTCAATCCTACGCCTGTTTTTTGAGCAATCGTACGCATTGAAGTACCTTTAAATCCATGCTGGAAGAATTCTTTTCCGGAAACTTCCAATATTTGCTGATGTATGTTTTCTTTTTGAATCTGCATAACCTGAACAATGTTCGTTTTTACAAAGGAAATGATGATTCCCTGAATGGGCAATACCAATAAGTAGGTATTTTATGTTTGTAGTAATAGTTTTATTCATCCGGAGCGGTTGAGGGTTTTAATACTCTTCTCTTTCTCAATTTCAGATCGGTAGGATTCCCGAAGGGAATCAATCATGGATAGCCATGGGTGCACCTCAAGGTTTCGTGAACGTAGAAAGTAATAACAATACTGAAAGTATTGAATTGAAATGCTCATCCTCGTTTGCTGTGGGGGGTAATGGTTCGGAATTTTATTCCATTTTGCATTGATACCCCTTTGTTTTACCCATGGCCAATCCCGATTAGTGTTTTATTACCCTATATCCGGTTTAGCTTTTTCGGTTGAAAAGCTAAATCGGATCTTGTGAGACATTGAATAATCACCTAATCTTAAAAACCTTTTTTGGGGGTGTTGTCTGTTTTTCCTCTTTCACGATCTATTCTTTTGACTTTTTTACCCGTATTGAATTGGAATCGTACATGTAGCCAAACCGGGAAAACCGATATGTTGATGTTCCCTTTTGAATGCGAATGAAAATCGTAGCCTTCTGTTTTACAAGTGAAGTAGTTGAATGACTTGGTGAAAGGGATGCCGGTTCGGATTCCAATGTTCAGGTTTTTCTTGTAGGTTTTTTCCAGAGACAGGAAATACAGGGGATCACAGTTCCTGGTGTTTTGGATATCCGTTCTGGGGCTGTTGTATTGAAACAGGAATGATGCGGCTAAATTCTTTTTGAAGTTAACAGTAGCAGAACAACCCGATTCATAGCTCCAATCTTCACTGTTGGTTATGCCATATTGCCTGGTTCGATCGTTGATTTGGGATTGAGAGCGTAAAAGCTTGAAAAAGGGACTAAAGGTAATGGCTTTGGATAGTTTTATCGCTCCGGTCAATTGAATACCATATTGATGCATTTTACCCATATTATCCGGCCGGGTTTCAAGAACGCCAGAGTTGTTTTTGAAGGTGAGCCTGTTAATGGTATTCGAAATTCTATGGTAAAAAAATCGTGTGGAAATATAGTTGTTGCCAGGCATTACCGTGTAATCGATAGTAAATTGATGGGCTATTTGCGATTGTAGTTCCGGATTTCCTTTTTGCACCAGAAAGGGATCAATAACCGATACGTACGGATTTAGTTGATAGATATTGGGGCGGGTGATGGTCCGTCGGTAATTCATCTGAATGCTTTGCTTTTTGTTGATTTTGTAGTTGATTCTGACGTGGGGCAGTAGCGAATTCAAGTTATTGCATGCATGTTTTTCCCATTCTGTTGTTGAGCCCTCAGCACGAAGCCCGGCATTCAAACTCATTCGGGAACTATTGTAGGATAGTGCAACGTAAGCAGCATAGGTGTTTTCATGGTATTCGAAATTGCTTGTGTTTTCGTCCTTCATTACCCTCCGTTTTCCTTTTAACCCGGCATCCAATTTTACCTTTTTGGCAAGCGGTGAGGTAAAGTCAACTCGTAAACTGGCTGAATTCTGTCGGGGTTTTACCCTATTGACCACTTCTCTGAAACTGTTGTTGGTTGCAGTCTGGTAGGTGTAGTGGGTGGTGTTATCTGCTTTTAGCTTGTAGTAGCTCAGGTCGAATGTGAGTTCCCGGTCTGGGTTGCTGAAAATGTGCTTGTAATACAGCGAATAGAATGTTTTGTAATTCTTGTCAGTATCTTCTTTATCGGCCAGCGCATGATCTGTGACCAATTCCTCATGCCGGACCTGCATTTCAATATCTCCGTCATGTTCCTGGGAGTAGGGGTTGTAATAGCCGTAGATATTAAATTGATTCCTTTCGTTTAAAAAGAAGTCCATGCCGTAATGAAAGTTGTGCGACCAGTTTTTCTGCCTTACGTTCAGAATTGATTGGAATTCTCTTGTCTTCGATGAATCAAATAGTTTCCTTCTGTTTTCCTCCGTAATATCGAAATAGGTTATTTCCCCGTCGTAGGAGGTAAAGAAGTTAAACTTCCTGTTCCCGTAGTTCAGGCTATAGGCCGGACTGAGATAGATTTCCGATTCGGAAGTGGGGGCTTCCGCATAAATATGTCCGTTAAATCCAGTCTCTTTCTCTTTTAGGATGATATTCAGAACGCCGGAAACATTGGCATCGTACTTTGAACCGGGTGCCCGTATAATTTCCACTTTGTCAATTTTTCGGGCATTGATCTGTTTCACAAAATTCAGATCCCGCTCCTTGCCATTCACCAGGATGAGAACATTCCGATGGCCCTCAAGCGATAGGTTGTGAATCAGATCCAGGTGTACGCCCGGAATGTGTTTCAAAATATCCACGCCTGTGTTCGAAACGTCATTCATTTTCTTGTTTACAAAGAAAGTGGTTTTATCGGTGGTCGTTTTGGCTTTTATTCGTTCGCCTACCACCAGGGTTTCCTCAAGCTGCACAGTCTCTTCCTTTAGTGGTATTTTTCCGGTATTGTAACTCTTTCCTTTCGTGCAGTCCACCATTTGCATTCGGGGTTCAAAACCAATAAAATTGACCCGGAGGAAATACCTTCCTTCGGGAACCTGTGACAGAATAAACCGCCCTTCCATATTACTCATGGTTCCGGCAATTATCGCGGTGTCGCTGATGTTGTGTAAGCTTACCGTAGCAAAAGGGATGGGCTGCTCCTTGCTTTGATCCGTAACAAACCCTTCGATACGTTGCTTTACCTGCCCGTTAACCGGAAGGTTGATCAGTAATGCAGCAATTGCAAGCACGATGCTTATTTCTTTGTAGCTTTTCCAATAGAAATTCATAGTTCCTGAATGTTAAAATTTGCAATTCTTCTATTTGCAAATTCAGGAAATATTACGGTGCCGGTCAATTAATTGGGATATATGGCAAGAATTTGTGATCTGTGACAAAGCCAGGAAACACCCGGTTTTTCAGTTGGTATGGGTGACGATTTTCTGTGATGAAAGGCAAACAGGTTAACTGGAAAACCGGTCTGATACCTGGTCGAAAAATTTGATATTTTGCCTGGAAACGGGAATTGGAGATTCTGTTCCCTCAAGTTGCAAACGGTAACCCGAGGCGTTCCCGTGTTTTTTTGTCACTTTTTTCAGGTTTACGATAAATGCCCTGTGGGTTCGTACCAGGTAAGGAGTATCCGAAAGCTGTTGGGCAATGTTGCTGATTGAATTCCGGATGACCTTCTTGCTTACCTTATGGTCCTCCTGCAGGTAGAAGATTACGTAGTTTCCATCCGATTCGGCATACAGAAATTGGTTCGGGAAAAAGCTGAGGTTGTCCTTCTTCAGTTTCGATTCAATCCTGATCTTATTCTCCGGCACTTTTGTTTCCACCTTTTCGGTGTTTGTAGCTTGATTCTGGTTGTCGGTTTCGTGGGATTGCAGGTGTTTGTAATTGATTAAGGTAAAGAAGGAGAAGGGAAGGATACCCACCAGGAAAACACGGAGGCAGGAATCCAGAAATGTGGATAGATTCCATCGGTTAGCGGGAGGTTCCACTACGAATGCCAGAAGATATATGGCAATACCTAGTCCTAACAGGGTAATAAGAATGGCGAATAATTCTTTGGAAAAAGTCCAATCCTTCTCTTTTGAGAAGTAGGGGATAAGCTTAAGGATTTTGATCACCAGGAAGGATGATAGAGCTACCATAAGGCTGTAGATGGCCATAGTTTGTTCAAAGCTTAAGGCTGGTGCTTTTTGGGTGTTGAGCGGATGATAGAGAAGAATGAAACCAAAACAGAACAGGGCCAGTAGTAAGGCTCCCCTGTAAGGGTTTTTAATGATATAGTTCTGTGGGTATGTAAGGTTTAGCCATTGTTTGAAACGGGTACTCATTCTGTAGTTCCTAAGTTGTTTATCGTATGTTATCTATTGAGTGTAAATTTAGCAATTATTTTAAATAAGGATTGTTGTCTTCTTCCTATTGCAAAGAAATATAGCAGATGGTTGTATATTGTAGTTTCGGATTGAAAAGTTCAAAATTGGTATCTAAAATGGAATGGATTGTGTTTCTACCTGGCTTAAACCTTCTGATTTGGACCATTGCAGAGCTTCCAGGTATTCTTCCCTGCTGATTCTTCTGTTGATTCGTGGATAATTCATGGCCTCGTATGCGGGATGATATTGCGACATCAAATTGAGATAGGTGTCCTTGGGGAGATTTTGGCCAATCCAATGGAGAAATTCTCTCGTTCCTCCTATTCTGGCGGGCATTACCAAATGGCGAATGAGAAGCCCACGGTAGAGCAATCCGTCCCTTGCAGGTTTCGCTACTCCAACTTGTCTGTTCATTTCCACAAGGGCCTGACGGGCTATTTCCGGATAGCTTTTGGCTCCGGGGGAATACCGATTGGCTTCCTCGGGACTCCAGTATTTGAAATCGGGCATGTAGATGTCTACAATACCATCCAGAGTTTTTAGGATGTCCTTACGAACCCATCCTCCCGTATTGTAAACAATGGGTAAGTGTAATCCTTCCTGAACTGCCAGATCGAGTGCCTTTAAAATGTGTGGAAGGAAATGGTCGGGAGTTACCAGGTTGATGTTGTGACAGCCCTTTTCCTGCAGGTAGAGCATGATTTCCGATAAGCCTTCAATACTCGTCGGATTCCCTTGTCCGCAATGACTGATGTCCCAATTTTGGCAGAATACGCACCGCAGGGAGCAATGCGTAAAGAAGATGGTCCCGGAACCATGAGTTCCAACCAGTGGTCTTTCTTCTCCAAAATGAGCTTGAAAGGAGGCAATTTCCAGTAGATCTGTAGCCCCGCAGTTTCCCCGTTGCCCCATCAACCGATTGGCATTGCACAGGCGCGGACAAAGGTCGCAGGATTCCATTCTTTGCCACAAAGCATCTGCCCTTTTGGTTAGATTACCTGAACCATGGTATTTGAGGTAGGCAGGTTCGAAATTTGGATCAATATTGGGAATGTTCCTACTCATCATCGAAAAAGCTTTCCTGTTTTAGCTCAAGTTAATGAAATTCTTTGGGATAATTCAAATTGAAATCCAGGAATGCCACACAATTGTTGGTAGCATTTTCGGAATTGCCTGTACCGAATATTGAATTTCCCCTGGGGGCCCAGTTTCGCGCGTTTGGGAGTCAATTAGCACGCCGGGACTGGCGAATTCATGCCCGGGATTCAAACTCTCATGTCCGGGAATCAAACTCTCATGTCCGGGAATCAAATTCCTATGTCCGGGAATCAAATTCCCATGTCCGGGAATCAAATTCCCATGTCCGGGAATCAAATTCCCATGTCCGGGAATGACGCTTCCTAAAATAGCTTGACAGATTATTACTTAATTTCTGCTATGGAGAGAAAGAGTTAATTGTAACTCTGAAATTCAAATATATAATTTT
>JBGRQA010000010.1:0-187434 GCA_041725895.1 Marinifilaceae bacterium | reverse complement strand
GGCGGAATCGGTAGACGCGCTAGTTTCAGGGACTAGTGACCTTATGGTCGTGGGGGTTCGAGTCCCTTCTTGAGCACAGAGACATTGTTGAAAGCCTTTCGGATTTTTCCGGAAGGCTTTTTTTGTGTCTATTATTTTCCCCAAAAGGGAAGCTTTCGCCTCCCTAATCTTTTTAAAATTATCTTGTTAGAATGTAGAAGCCAGTTCAAAGATGAGGAGCCAGGAGTTCAAGCTGTCGCTTCTGTTGTTGTAGGTTGTGCGTAAGCCAGTGCTCTTGAATGGTGTGGTTTTCTTCCTTCTGAAAGGGGATTTGAAGTTGCCAATTCCCATTATCGGAGTATATTGAAAGCCCAAACCTACTTTGTAGCTGCTTAGATCCGAAAGGTCGAAATAGGATGTGTAGAATTCGACAAGATGGATGTAAAGCCCCCAAAAGAAAAGGAATTGAATTATCAACTCCCTTTCTTTTTAGTTCAATTAATGGTAGATTCCTTTGGGTTGCGGTTTGGCTCGCACTTCTACATTTCTGTTGATTGTACTGCTGTTTGTGATTCCGTCGTTTGCCACAAATGAAATGGTTCGTAATCCCACAACCAGACTGTTTCCTGAAGCGTTATTCCGGAATTGTATGGTTCGAAGGGCGTTTTGAATTGCTGCGGCACTACTGGCATTGATTTGCAGGGTTTGAGCACTGGAGGAAATCAGATTGACGCCTGCTGCCGGAGTAAATACAAGGGCATCCTGGCCTGAAATGAAACCAGATGCAATCGATACGGTTGCCGTAATGGGATCGTTGTCTGCATCCGATACCGTAATATTGCTGGTGATGGTTTCGTCTCCGTTACAATAGTTCAGGTTTGACGTTTCCAGGTTATCCACAACTGGAGCACTGTTGGTTCTTCCCAGGCTAAAATACTGGCCGTTGGAAAAATCTACGGAAACCTCCCAGTTTGCACCCGCATCCACCAAATTTATGGTTTGCGTGGAGCTGTTGTTGGGAAAAGTAGCATCTGTACTTACATACAGTACCGAAGTGTTTGCCGGTACTTCCGCTTTGGAGATTTGGATTCTTACTGTTCCTACGGTTCCGGTTTCTGCTACCCTCCATATTCTAGGGATACCCATGTTGGGTTGGTTAAGTCGGTTGGCCGAGAGTGTGTTGGTTGCACCTCCATTGTGTCCCCAAATAAGAAAGGAAAGATCGCTTGAAAATGCGGTAGGTGAACTGATGCTGTTTCCATTGCTGACTGTGATGATGGCGCCGGGATTGATACTCTTGGTCTTTCGTTGATCCAGCGCCGAATTGTTGTCCTGTGCAATCCCAGCAATATCCTGTTTGTAGCTGGAGTTTGTGGTTGCGTTCCATACCACTGAGTTGTTGGAAGCTGTATAGTTTTGTCCGGTAGTTTGATTTAGTGTGATACCGTATTTAATTGCCAGGTAACTTTCAATTCTGTTTCTTCGAGCGTCTGTCAAATGCTCCTTAAAATAGGTGAATTCTGCCAGTTCTCCCTGAAAATAGTAGTTGTTACCGGTTCTACTATTGGTAGTAGGCTCAAAGTAACTGTCATTAATCATTGCACCAATCCCGATGTCTCCCCCGTGGGCATATAGCTTTCCTACATTTGGAATGGAGTGCTCCAATCGTCCCGCACTGAAGAAATCAATGGTTCCGGCTTTACTATTTTGCCCGTTCATATTGAAAGTAATCAGGTAGGTAGTGTTGGCTAGAACGGGAATTTGTTTGTAGGTGAAGCTCCAGGGCGAGCCGGTTCCGTCATTGTTTGCATTCCAACCTGCAAGGTAGAGTTTGCTGTTGACGATGTAGGCATTTACCCCTCTTGCGCCTCCTCCTTCTTCGTAGATTACCTGACGGGAGGTAATATTGCTTCCCGTTGTTATTACGAATGTGAATGCTTTTTCCAGAGTGGAAGTGATGTTGTTGATATCCGGAGAGTCGTTAAAGGAAAGCGCCCGGTTGGTTGTTGTAAAATCAAGTGTGGGGTTGAAATTAAGGCTCATGGTTCGATATAGGGGGCCGTTGCCTATTGGGAAGGCATCATGATCGTTGAGTTGATCTTCCCAGCTGCTAACCGCCTGGCCATTGGTTGTTGTGCTTGTTCCTTCATCAGCTTTGAACCAGAATTCCAGGTTGGCCTTTTCTCCTCCTGGTGTTCCTTTTCCTTTGGTGGTAAGGGTAAAATATTCATTGTCGTTGAAAAGAATTCCCGTAAAACTTATTGTATTGGTGCTTGTGTTCAAACTTCTGCCGGTGATAATTGGAGTTGCACCCGAAAAATCTGTAGAGGAACTCTTTAGTAGAGCAAAATCATTGATGTCGGTGCTTGAAACTCCCAAAGGTGTAAGTTGGAATTCGAGGGTAACCGTTCCGGGTGTTCCGCTTTGTTTTACTCTCCAGATTCTGGCGATTCGTTCGGTAAAATCGGAAGGGATGTTGGTACTTCTGTTGGTTAATCCGGCATTGTTATTTCCCCAGATGAGAAATTCCTTGTCATCCAGATTGGATTCGGCAGTCATGGTGACGATGGAGTTGTTGTTGATGCTGTGGGATTTACTTTGGGTAAGCAAAGATTTGTCATCCCGGCCGATCCCGGCCACGTTGTGGTGGTATGTACTGTTTGTGGTGGTATTCCAGATGGTTGTGCCGGCTGAATTCAGGTAGTTTTTGTTGTTTAGAGTAATCCCGTATTTTAAAGCCAGGTACGATTCCACCCGGTTGATTTCGTTGCTGCTTAATGCATCGCCAAAGGCAATGATTTCTCCAATTTCTCCTGTGTAGGGGCGTTGGTCACTTCCGTAAGTGTAGTAACCACCGGCATAGAGTAGATCAGTATTTGAATTGGTGTTTATTTGTGAAACTATATTCCATGTTTGATTGTGAGTTTGAGTGCTTACCCCATTGATGCCTGAAGTACCTCTTGTGGTAGTTACCCAGTCGCCGGAATTGTTATCACCACCCCACGCCATGTTGTTTGATGAATTTTTTCTGATTCCAACATCATTGTTGAATCCTACCAATCCAGAAAGGAAGTTGGTGGAGGTGGTTCGGTTGACTACAATCAGGGTTTGTGCTTTCAAATTGTATTTTGTTCGAAGCTGGCGATTAACACTGTTGAATCGGATGATCGGATTGAAGTTAATCAGATCGGTGGTTCCGTTCTGGAAACTGGCCGAAGTGGAAGAGGTTATTGCATTGATATAGTTGGTCTCGCTGGCAAGGTTGCGCCACGATTTAATGTTGTTCCCATCCGAAGCCTGGTTGGAGAGATCGGTGTTTCGATAAACATCGCTTCTCGAAGCCATGAACCAGGCATTCAAACCCTCCAAAACTCCACCCGGTCCTTTGGTGTGATTGGTACCCGGTATTTCCGGTTCTATTATTTCATCAATAATGGGGTCATTACCCGGCCCGGAGGTGGTGTTTCCGCTTGAATTGTCTGCTCCTGTGGAACCATTTCTTCCCTGTACGGATACACTTGAAGGGAAGGCAATGCTGGAAAGGATCACCCCGGATCCGCCACCGCCACCACCACCGTGGCTGCTGCCCGTATTACAGGTTCCCCCGTTTCCTCCGTTGACCCTAAGGTTCAACTGCCCGGAATTGATTTGGTAGTTTCGGGTGTTGATCATGATTACACCTCCGGCACCTCCACCTCCGGCACCATCATTGGAAGCGCCTTGTCCGTTGGAGCCATTGGCCGAAATCGTAACGCTGGAGTTGGTGGTTAATGTGTTGGTCAGGAGGATCACAATCCCCCCGCCATTCCCTCCGGAACCTCCTACGCTATTGTTTTGCTCCCCGCCGCCGCCGCCGCCGCCGAGGAAAAGTCTGGTGGTTGAATTACTGTAGGAGTAGGGGGTACCGCCATAACCAAAAGCGATGCTACATTGGTAGCCATTTCCTCCGTTTCCTCCGGATCCGTAGTTGGCACCACCACCACCACCACCGTTGTGATGACCACCACCACCACCACCGTTGGCGTTTTTACCCTGTCCGAAACGATAGGTGGGGGAAGTAACGATTCCTTCCCCTTTCTCACCGAGGTCGAAGTTGGAGGTAGACCGATAAACAGCAGCGCAACCGATGTTGTAACCATCATTGCTTCTTGCTCCTCCGGCAAATCCATTTCCATTTACGGATATATTAGCGGCAAGTGTAAGATTGGAGGCTTCCAGTATCACAATTCCTCCGTAACCCCGGGATTTATTCCAGGAGGTAGCAGTAAGGTTGCCATTGGCAGTGACATTTCCGTACTGAGGTATGCTTACAATCTGTACCATACCGCCGCTGTTGTAGGTTTGTTTCAGATTGGTGAAATTAAGTCTGCTACCCGATCTTGAGCTTACCGTTGCAATTTCATATTTTCCTGCATTTCCCAGCGATTGTATGTTTCCGTAACTGGAGCTGTTGGATGTGTTGATACTGGCTCCCTTGGCCTGGTAGATTAGTACCTTCCGTCCGGCATTAAAATCCGTTAGGGAAGCTCCGCTTCGTCCTCCGGGTGTTCCAACGGTGAATTGGTTTCCGGAGATACCAGTTACTTTAGCATAGCTGTTGATGGTTCCACTGATGGTTTGTGAAGTTACAGGTTGGATAAAAAATATTAGATTCAGTAAACAACACATGGGGGCGATGAGTCGGGCTTTGGTCATAGCTTGGAAGTAGTGGTTAAACTGTAAAACTTAATGTAATAGGTAGTGGTAAAAGTAATAAAAATAGGGTTTGTTCCTAATTATGAAACAATCCCGCCTTACTATTTGTGTTTTTTTCTGTTCCTACGACAGTATACATGATTTTGTTACTGTAAAGTAGACTGTTTTTTTAAGTTGGAATTAAAGCGGAAGATAATCATGCTGCAAGTCAGTATTGTAGGGGAGGGAAAATTCAGACTTTCTCATTATCGGATTGGAATTAATGAATTTAAAATCCCTGGAAAAATCCAATCTGCTATTTGTGATGGAAGAAGTGGAGGAGTAGGGGAGGATTAAAGAAAATCCACCCCGTTGTTCCATAATATACTCTTGATCTCTGCGTTTAGTTTGGTCTTTAAAGGCAGGAGCATTTGCTCTATTTTATCCTGATGGGTATCCAATAGCCCTAACAGAATGTATGCATTTCTTCGGTCCTCCGGATTGTTTTCTATCAACTGCAGCAGGATGTTTGCTCCCGATTGAAACTCCTTATTGGTGAGAACCGAAAGGTTCACAAAAAAGCAGCTGGCAGTTCGAATAATCTCTCCTTCCTCTTCAACATTAATGAATGGCATGAGCCCCATAATGGCTTTGGGTTGATTCTTACGAATTGCAGATGAAAGTCCTGTTAGCATCTGAATTCGACTCTCTAAACTTGTCTTCTTCATCAAGGAATCGTATAGATGAAACAGTTGAGGGATCATTTTTTTGTTCTGGGAAATTCCATAGAACATGCAATGACGAAAAGTCATCAACTGGAACTCTTGTGTGCTTAAGTTTTCCCATTTTTCGGGCTGTAAAGCTATTTTATCAAGATAAGAATAATCTTTTTTTTCTGTGCTCATGTATTTTTTTATGGTGTAGTTTACCCGGCAAAGATAATAAAACCCCCGGAACCGCAGGAAATAGGATAAAATTACAGGAGGAAATTCAATTTTTTGAAAATTTTTCTACTTGAAAACTTTGGAGTTATCTCCTCGGTGGAAATAAATTGAACATTTTTGTTTTCGATCTGTTTCATTTTTGTTAAATTTGCATCGCAAAGAAAGATACCCAGGTGGTGAAATTGGTAGACACGCTACCTTGAGGGGGTAGTGGCCGTACGGCCGTGCGGGTTCGAGTCCCGCTCTGGGTACCAACTAGAAGATCTGAAGTCCTTGTCTTATGGGTTTCAGATCTTTTTCTTTTACAACCTCCCTTCAGGTCTATTGCTTTTAATTTTATCTCTTGCTTTTCTCTCTTCTGGTTTCAGTTGTACAATATCACTGTTAGTACCTTTTTTTTACTGTTTAGCCCTCTCTATTTTATACTTAGCACTCATTTTTTCACGGTTAGAACACTCATCTTCAGGGTTAGGATTCATTTTTGCACAGTTAGACCCCATTTTTGCATGGTTAGAACACTCAACGGCAGTGTAAGTTTTGGATGGTGCAATGCAAAGCAGGTGGCTTAGGCTGTATATTTGAGCGTATTCCAGGTTTTTTATATTGTTTGCCCTGAACTCATAGATGCAATCATGAAAGTTTATTCATGCATAGAGTTAAATGGGGTAAGTGTAGGGGAATGATCCGCTAAGAAATCAGAAATTTTAGTTCGTTGAGGTAGAAATCTTCAAAAAGTAATGTGTATAGCTATAAGTTGTCTTAAGTGTATTTTAGAATTGTGCTGATAAAATTAATGCAACCCGGAATACACCCCAAAAAAAACGGCCCAATCCTGCTGAGAAGGATAGGGGGGTATTGAAGGATGATTTTTTTTACAGAAAAAGGGGAAGCGAAAGGGTGTTTGTTGTTGTATTTGGTCGCTTTTTGCCCGTGAAAAAAGAAATTGAATTATATTTAGCAATGTTAATTGCAGTTGAATCTTTGATCACCCACCCGATAGTATTTTGAATGGGGAAGGGGATGTCGTATCAGGTGCACGAAGCTTTTAATTTTTTTCTCCAGGAGTTGTAATGGCACATTGATTTCCATTGGATTTTAAAAGAATAACCGGGAGAAACTGTTTGCGGGCAGACCTAAAATTGTAACGAATGACGGGAACTTTGATAAATGTGGGGGCAGTGATGATCGGAAGCACAGTTGGATTGGTGTTTCGTTCACGAATCCCCGATAGATTGTTTAAGATCGTATTCCAGGCCATTGGTTTGTTCACCATTTACCTTGGAGTGAACATGGCCTTTCAGGCAAAGGAATTGTTGTTGATGGTTTTTAGCCTGGTTGTTGGAGGATTTACCGGGGAAGCTCTTCGAATCGAAAGCAGAGTGGAAAAGCTTAGCGACAGGCTGAAACAAAAATTTGGAAAGGGTGACGAAAAGTTCACCCCAGGGCTGGTTACGGCCTTTTTGCTTTTTTGTATGGGATCCATGTCGATCCTGGGCTGTTTTGAAGAAGGAATGGGAAAGGAACCCAATTTGTTGCTCACAAAATCGGTGATGGATGGTTTCTCATCGGTAGCATTGGCGGCCGCATTAGGTATTGGTGTTCTGTTTTCGGTGGTTCCCTTGCTGATTTACCAAGGGGGATTAACGCTCCTGGCAGCTCTGTTTGGCGATGTGGTTCCGGTGGAAGTAATCAATGAGATTACTGGAGTAGGAGGGATTTTGATCCTGGGATTAGGGATTTCGTTGCTGGAACTGAAACGTATAAAAGTGTTAAATCTGCTTCCGGCACTGGTTGTGGAGGTCATTTTGTGTTATATCTTTTTGTAAGTTTGTAACTCTATACCAATGAATGTCCCTGTGCAGCTGGAAATGAGACTGTCGAAAGCCTGGTTACTGTTGCATGAAAAAAAGCGATGGCTGTTTTTTCGGAGTGGGATAGAGAAATTTCACCTGTCAACCTAATTGTGAGGGAACGACAGGTGGGGATCTGTTCATTAGATTCAAATACTTGAAAAACTCAATAAATTGAAAGAAAATACAGTAAAGGAGCTGGTACAGCTCTACGAAAATTATTCAGGCGACCAGGTTGTTGATACCCGGATACTGCCCGTTTCGGGATCGTATCGTGAATATTGCCGCTTGATTGGGAAAAAGGGGATCGTGATGGGGGTTTTTAACACCGATCAGAAGGAAAACAAGGCATTTATCTCCTTTAGTCGTCACTTCCAAAGCAAAGGTTTGCCGGTGCCCGAAATTCTGGCCGAGGATAAGGACAAAAATATCTACCTGGTGAAGGATTTGGGAGATACAACTCTATTCGATTACGTACTTCAACTGCGTACAGGGGAAGGATTTCCCGTCGATTTGATCAATATATACAAAAAGGTGATTCGCCAGTTGGTCGTTTTCCAATTGGAAGGAGCCGATGGTTTGGATTTTTCGGTTTGCTATCCTCGCGAGAGTTTTGATCAGCAATCCATGATCTGGGATCTGCACTATTTCAAATACTATTTCCTGAAATTGGCCAAGATTCCTTTTGATGAGCAATTACTGGAGAATGATTACCTGAAGTTCTCCAACTATTTATTGGAGGCGCACGAGGATAGTTTTCTGTACCGGGATTTCCAGTCCCGTAATGTGATGTTGCGCAAAGGCGAACCCTGGTTTATTGATTTTCAGGGAGGACGCAAAGGGGCTTTGCAATACGATTTGGCCTCTCTGCTGTTCGATGCCAAAGCCGACATTCCACAAGAGGTGCGTGACGAGCTTCTGGATTTCTACATCGAGGAGTTGAAGAAGCATCGCGAAGTAGACGCAGCCCGTTTTAAAAACTACTACTATGGTTATGTGTTGATTCGAATAATGCAAGCTATGGGGGCCTATGGTTTTAGAGGTTTTTACGAACGAAAGGAGCATTTTCTGAAGTCTATTCCTTTTGCTCTGAAGAATTTGAAGCTGGTTCTGGAAAGAATGAATCTTCCCGTTGAATTGCCCGAGTTGCGTCAGGCTCTTGCTGGTGTATTGCAGTCCGATCTTCTTCGGAATATCGGAAAGGATGAACCCGTAGTGTTGAATGTGGAGGTGAATAGCTTCTCCTATCGTCGTGGTATTCCTTTGGATCAATCTAAAAATGGCGGCGGCTTTGTGTTTGATTGTCGTGCCATTCATAATCCCGGACGTTACGAGGAATACATGGCTCTTACCGGAAAAGATCAAAAGGTAATCGACTTCTTTAAAAGGGAGAGTGAGATGGACGATTTTCTGGAATCAGTCTATCAAATCGTAGATCTTTCGGTGGAAAAGTATACGAAACGGAACTTTACCCATTTGCAGGTTAATTTTGGCTGTACAGGTGGGCGCCATCGTTCGGTTTTTGCTGCGGAAAGCCTGGCTAAGCATTTGAACGAGAAATATGACGTATCGGTAAAATTGCGTCATATCGAAAGGGAAATTGAAGGAAAGTAGAACAGGATATGGGAAAGAAGCGCTGCAAGTTGACCAATGAGGAGTACGATGCAAAGGCTTGTAAGGGGGGCGATTTTGTCTGTAAGAAATGCAAACGAATTGCTAAAAAGGTAAAACGATTGTGTGACCCAAAGAAGATAAAGCCCCAAAAGTAAAGAATATGTTGAATGCTATGATATTTGCAGCCGGGCTTGGTACACGGCTGCGTCCTTTTACCAACGATCGACCTAAGGCACTGGTTGATTTGGAAGGGCAGACTCTTCTGGAGAGAGCTATACGAAAGTTGGCTTTGTTAAAGGTGGATCGAATCGTGATCAATATTCACCACTTTGGAGAGCAAATTATTGATTTTATGAATGTAAATGATAATTTTGGCCTGGATATCCGAATTTCGGATGAGCGGGACGAATTGTTGGATACGGGGGGCGGTTTAAAGAAAGCGGCATCATTGTTTATTCCCGATGCTCCCGTACTGATCTATAATGTGGATGTTTTTTCGGATATGGATCTGAATGTTTTGGTGAGAAATCATCAGGAAAAGAAGGCCCTGGCGACGCTTGCTGTTCGAAAGCGGGAAACCAGCCGCTATTTGGTATTCGACTCCAATTTTCAATTGTGTGGATGGAAGAATGTAACAACCGGTGAAGTGAAGGAGGCTCGCCCCATCCCCGCAGCGGCTAAGGAGTTTGCTTTTAATGGAGTGCATGTGGTGAGTCCTGAGATTTTTTCTCTGATTAATGAGGAGGGAAAGTTTTCCATTATCGATCTTTATCTTCGTTTGGCCGCTGACCATCCGGTTTATGCCTTCCATGACCAATCCGAAGTATGGATTGATTTGGGGAAACCCAATCAGTTGAAGATGGCTGCTGATAGGATCAGAAAATAATAAATACCGGACAGAAAGGTTAATTGTCCGTACTAGTAGATATTTAAAAATAGAATATGATTGATTGGTTGATAGGATTAGACAAAGAGATATTTCTTTTTTTTAATGGGATGCATTCCTCTTTTGGGGATGCATTTATGGTTATGATTTCCGGAAAGATAATATGGAGTATATTCTACCTTGGGATTGTAATTGCCCTTTTTAAGCAATACGGATATCGTAAGTGGCTTATTATTCTGTTGGGAATTGGCCTGACGATTACTTTTTGTGATCAGTTTGCTTCAGGACTAATGAAACCATTTTTTCAACGGTTTAGGCCTTCGCATGATCCCACTTTATCGGATTTGGTTCATCTTGTAAATGGTAAAAGGGGTGGAAAATATGGTTTCGCTTCTTCTCATGCCGCTAATGCATTTGGTTTGGCAATGTTTATTTGTTCCCTGGTTCGGAATCGAATCGTATGGGTGTTTTTCATGTTCTGGGCCTGCCTTGTTTCCTATTCCAGAGTGTATTTAGGCGTTCATTTTCCAGGAGATATTTTTACCGGAGCTATAGTGGGACTGATCTTGGGTAGATTGGTTTATTTAGCCTATGCAAAAGTGGAGGACAAGTGGACCTGGCTAACTGAAAAAGTGATTGCACCGGCACGTAACTATACTTTGGATATTCCTGTTTGGGGAATGGCCGTGATTGGAATGATGCTTCTAGTCGCCCAATACGTTGTGAAAGGAGTGTAGTTGGTAATGCCTTTGTTGAGTAAATTGAATCAAAAAAATAGAAAAAATATATATGCGTAAGCGATTGTTGTTTTTGTTGGCCACCGGTATATTCTGGGTTGGTTTTTTTGAAGTATTGCGACTGATATTTGTATGTTATCAAAGAGAGTTGGTTCAGGATTTGAATACGATTGAAATTCTGAAGGCCTTTATTCATGGTTTGTATCATGATTTATCTCTGGCTGGCTATATTCTGTTGCTAACTGGCTTGATTCTGTCCCTTACTTTTTGGTTGCCGGGGAAGAAGTTGAGTAAACTGTTCGGATGGATTACAGTCCTGTTGCTATTGGTTAGTTCGTCTATTCTGATTCCTAATCTGGAACTGTACAGGAATTGGGGCTTCCATTTGGATGCTACAGTGCTGAGTTATCTTAAAAATCCCAAGGAAGCGGCAGCTTCCACCCAGCTAAGTGTATACATTGGACTTACTTTACTGTTTCTTGCCAGTTTAGTAGGTGGCTTTCTTGCCTATCGAAAATTTGTTTTGCACAAACTAAAAGCTATCCAACCTATGAAAGTTGTTTGGGTGCCTGCGATGCTTTTTGTAACCGCTGCCATGATTATTCCGGTTCGGGGTGGAGTTGGAATTGCTCCTATGAATGTGGGCTTTGTTTATTTTTCCAATACTTTGCTGGCCAATCATATTGCGGTTAACCCGGTTTGGAATTTCTCCTATTCCATGAAAAAGCTCGGTAAAGATCAAAAGGAGTATAAGTTTCTGAGTCAGGAGCAGATGCAGACGACCATTCGTTCTTTGAAAGCCGAAAAACAGGACCCCAAATGTATTCTTAAGACCAAGCGTCCCAATGTAGTGGTTTTAGTACTGGAAAGCTTTACCTCTAAGGTGATAGAACAGCTGGGTGGAGAAAAGGGAGTTACTCCGAATTTTGCAAGATTGTCAAAAGAGGGTGTGTTGTTCAATAATTTCTATGCGATTGGAGACCGGTCGAAAATTGGGTTGGTTGGACTGCTGAGTGGCTATCCTTCCCTGCCACAGCGGTCTGTAATTTCCTATGCCCGTAAAACGCAAAAGATACCTAGCTTGTGTGGACGGTTTACCGAATTGGGATACAGCTCGACCTACTATTATGGTGGAGATCTCCGGTTTGCCAGTATGAATTCCTATATCTCGACTATGGGATTTCAGAATATCGTTACCTATGAAAACTTTCCCGATGAGCTTAATGTTTCTAAGTGGGGGGTTAATGATGAGTTTGTTTTTGATGCTCTTTTAGAGGATATCCGGAAGGAAGAAGATTCTTTCTTTAAGGTCTTTTTCACTTTGAGTAGTCATGAACCGTTTGAGGTACCAATGGAAACAGTAATTCAAGGCAAAAGCGAAGATGCCCGCTTTATGAACTCTGTTTACTATACCGATAAGTGTCTTGGGAATTTTATTGAAAAGCTGAAGCAGGATCAATGCTGGGAGAACACTCTTCTAATTCTGGTTGCTGATCACGGTGTGCGTTACATTGGTTGTTCTCAGCCCCATGATTTGATTAAATACCATATTCCTATGCTATGGTTAGGTGGAGCATTAGAAGAGGAGGCCAAAGGAACACTTGTTGATAAAATTGGATGTCAGCCCGATATGAGTAATACTTTGCTGGCTCAAATGGAATTGGACAACCAGGAGTTTATATTTGGAAAAGATCTGCTGAATGATGAACAGAAGGGCTACGCCTTTTTTGACTTTAACAATGGTTTTGGTTATGTGGATGAGAATGGTGCCAGTGTATACGATTTGAATTCCAATGATTTCCTGGTGAAAGAGGGTGCAGAAAACCAAAATTGGAAAGCCATTCTTCAATTCTTAAGTAAGGATTTTAAGGAAAGATAATTAATAGCTGAGCTAGTCAAAATAAAAAAAGAGGTTGTTTCGATTGAAACAACCTCTTTTTTTTTGCTGTGTCAAATGTTATTGTTAAATTTAATTCTGTCATTTGAAATTTGGAGATAAGAGTTAGTGTTTTTATCTTCAATTTATTCCCAATGACTTAGTAAGTGTTGTAGAATTAAATTAGTGTAATTATGTTTGTCATGAGTCTCAAACCTGCCAGGATGGGGATATTTCGGGTTTTTCTCTATGCCTTGCCAATTGCCTTCGCTGCCCAGATTATTTTTTTGGATGCTTCACGATCTGTAGATACATATAAGTTTACAGAAGCTTCCTATACGGAATGGATGCAGGCAGTCTGTCTATTACTTACCAGCCTTTTGTTTCTTTGGACCGGATGGTTGGAATCAAACCGAAGGGCTTTTGCCTTTTTGATGAGTGGAGGGGCCTTAATGGCCGCTATTCGCGAATTTGACTGGTGGTTTGATGCTATATACCATGGGGCTTGGTTGCCCTTTGCCATGGTTGTACTGCTAATTGTTCTTTGGGGAATTTTCAAAAATCGTTCTCAATTTGCAGTCAATCTGGATGAGTTTTTTAAGACCAGAGCTTCTGGCGCTTTTCTTACCGGGTTTCTAACTGTATTTGTTTTTTCCCGTTTGTTTGGGCGAAAAATTGTGTGGCGTGCTCTGTTCGAAGTGGAGAAGCTGGAACCATTGCAGCGTGGAGTAAAAAATGCCAGTGAAGAAGGTGTCGAACTGCTTGGTTACGTTCTCCTTCTCATTTCCGGAGTAGAATATTGGATTTATGTGAACCGGGTTCGAAAGCAGAGGTTGGGGGCAAATAGAAGCAAGGAGGCTTGATCAAGCTGATGCTTTTGCCTTTTGATGGAAAGGATGGAGTTGTGTAATTGTTTTATAACAGGTATCTATAGAAAAAGGAGATGAATTCACCTCCTTTTTTCTATTGTATGTATTCGTTTTTATGCAATTACGCCGGATCCGATCAGTTCATCCCCATCGTACCAGGAGGCAAACTGCCCTGCCACAATAGCTCTCTGGGGTTCCTCAAAGCTGATGTAAATTCCTTCTTCCCGAACATGAACCGTACCCTTTTGAAGTGGTTGGCGGTATCGAATTCGAATATCGTAATTTCGGTCTGTGCCGATCTCTGCTTTAAGATCTTCCCGAACCCAATGGATTTCATCCTTTGGAATAAAAAGTGCCTTACGCATCAGCAGAGGATGTTCGTGTCCCATTCCTGTGTAAACAATATTCTTTTCAATATCAGTTCCAATAACAAACAGGGGTTGGGCTTTTCCTCCTACATTTAGTCCTTTGCGTTGACCTACAGTAAAGAAGTGAGCTCCGTTGTGGTCGCCAACAACTTCTCCGTGTTCGGGCTGCAAATCATAGGCTTGGGCCAGATCGGAAAGTTGTGCGCTTCCGTTGATGATTTTGGGGGCGTTTTCTTCCTTGATTTCAATGATTTTCCCCTTCATGGCCTTCAGCTTCTGTTGTAGGAAAACCGGTAAGTCTACTTTCCCAACAAAACAGATTCCTTGAGAGTCTTTCTTTTCAGCAGAGGCAAGTTTTTCGCGACGTGCAATTTCACGTACTTCAGGTTTCAGGATATCTCCGATGGGAAACATTGCTTTGGAAAGCTGTTCCTGTGAAAGCTGGCAAAGGAAATAGCTTTGATCCTTATTTGGATCACTTCCGGCCAATAATCGATGAATCTCTTTTCCATCTTTTACAATGGTCTCTTTACGGCAATAGTGACCTGTGGCCACATAATCGGCACCAAATTCCAATGCTTTCTTTAGAAATACATCAAATTTAATTTCTCTGTTGCACAGTACATCAGGGTTAGGAGTTCGGCCTTTTTCGTATTCGGCGAACATGTAATCTACCACCTGGGCCCGGTATTCCTTACTTAAATCTACCATATGGAACGGAATGTCCAGTTTTTTAGCCACCAATTGTGCAAAAATTACATCTTCGTCGAAGGGACAATCTTCCGATTTCAAGCCCACAGTATCATGCCAGTTCTTCATAAAAAGGGCAATTACTTCATAGCCTTGCTCCTTTAACAGGTAGGCAGCCACACTGGAGTCAACCCCTCCGGAAAGTCCGATTACTACTCTCTTCTTCATTAAAATCAGTTACTTAATAAATTCAGGTTGCAAAAATATTTAATATTTGCTTCTGTACCAATATTTTCGGCGCAAATGTAATCATTATAATTGGGAATCTGCAGGATCTTTTTTTCAAACGGGATTTTTGGCTTAACTTTAATATGTATTTATGAAAAATGAACCTGAATTCGGGTCTGTATATTTAAAAATGTTAGGATATGAGAAGAGTTATTTTTACTGTTTGTTTGAGTCTATGGTTTATTGGGAGTATGGCCCAGGAAGTAAGGGATACATCCTATTGGAAAAAAGGGGGACTTGCTTCGGTAAGTTTTTCACAAACTTCGTTGACCAATTGGTCTGGTGGGGGAGATAATAATGTTGCTTTGAATGCTTTGTTAAACCTATTTGCCAACTACGAGAAGCGCAAAATCAGCTGGGAGAATAATCTGAAAATGGAGTATGGCCTGGTAAAGCAGGGAGATGAAAGTTTACGCAAAAGTATCGATAATATCGATTTTGCAACCAAGTTGGGAATTAAAAATGGTGGACATTGGTACTATAGTGCTTTGGCCCAATTTCAGACACAATTTGACAAGGGATACAATTATCCCAATGATGTGGATGTTGTTTCCCGTTTTCTTGCTCCTGCATACATAACAACTTCTTTAGGTATGGATTACAAACCCAATGATTATTTCTCTGCTTATCTTTCTCCTCTTACAGGAAAGATGACCATTGTAAATGATGATGATTTATCTGAAATGGGAGCTTTTGGAGTTGATGCCGGTGATAAGTTCCGGGCTGAGTTTGGTGCCTTTACAAAGTTATCCTTTCACAAGGATGTCTGGGAGAATGTAAATCTTCAAACTGTTTTGGATTTGTTTTCCAACTACTCCGAAAACTTTGGTAATATTGATATTAATTGGGAAGTTCTTTTTACCATGAAGGTAAATAAATTTTTGACTGCCAATGTTAGCACAACTCTTAAGTATGATGATGATGTGGATTATATAAATAAGGATGGTGTAAATAAGGGGCCTAGAATTCAATTTAAGGAGATTATTGGAATTGGGCTGGCATATAAGTTTTGAATCGTTGAGGATTAAAAATAAAAAGAGCCCTGCTAAAGCGAATTAGCAGGGCTCTTTTTATAAGATTATCGGATTACCGGTCCACGGTTCACTAGTCTAAACCCAAGTTTTTCTTCGGTGAAAAGGAAGTAGTAGTACAGTTTGTGGTTGATTTCAAAACCATAATCCTCGAATGGATCATAATCTATTCTGTTCTCAAATGCAGGGTGCCCCCTATCATGGAGAGAATTCCATTCTGTAACGTACCATTGGTTCCAATGCTTGTAGTATTCTTCGGTATGAGCTGATGCTGTATGAGCTCTTGTGATAAACCAGGATTCAAAGCCAGGATCAATTATAATTAATTCGTATTCGGTACTATCGGTTTCCGAAAGTTGGCTTTCCGCCGGTTTTTCATACTTTGTTATTGGTCCCTGGGATGCGCAGCCAAATACAAAGGCAAGCAGAAGTAGTATGATATATTTTTGCATGATGAACGAATATTTAATTTCAATTGGTGCAAATAAATTAGATGCAATATAGAAGATAGGAATAGTTTTTATTTTTCACGATTGTTGGCAGCAAGTTGGTGAAAAAGAGATACGTGCTCCTGTAATAGAAAAACGAAAAAGAGTAGTGAAAAGTTGCACTTTCAAGTAACAGGAATTTAATTGATTGAAACCTCTGGAGGGAAGCTTGTTAAGCTTCCCTCCACGGGTGATTTTAAATCCTTTACTTGACAATTAATTTCTTTGAAAATGCAGTGTTGTTGTTGATCAGCGAAAGCAGATATATCCCGGAGGGGAGGTCGGAAATGTCTACAGTAGAATTGGATCTGTTCAGATTAAGAATTCGTATGGTTTTCCCGGTAATGGATTGAATATAAAGCTGTGTGTTGGGAACTCCATTGAATTGAATGTTGATTTGATCTTGGGCCGGATTGGGGTAAAAGCTAAAGTTATCCAGAGTTTTTTCAAATTCATTGCTTCCTATTGGATTATCAAAATTAGCCAATTGTATTGAAGCGGATGCAGCACTGGCAATGTTTAGGCTGTAATCCTCTACTTCTCCGTAGCTGAATGTTTGGCATGGCGACTGTGGTGCTCCTTGCTTTAGGCTTACTCGCATACGTGTTGTTCCAATTACAGCATCCGATGGAATCGTAATTGTTTCGGTAAGAGTGCTGCTGCTGCGTGAAAGTAATGAAACTATTTCCTCACTACTTTCAAAGTTACCATTGCGATTAAAATCAATCCAAATCTTCCAATTTGAATAAAAATTCCACGATTTGTATCCAGCAGAAAAGGAAATGGTGTAACTCTTGCCCGGGCTAATGCTGGTTGAAAGTTGTGTGAAATCTCCATAGCCTCCATTATCACCGGATTTGTTATTCAAATCAGCAAGAGCAACTTCATCAATATAGACGAAGCGGGTGCTGTTCCCTTTCGAAACGCAGTATTCAGGTGTTGGATTATCGTCCAAAGTTGTAACCGATTCAATCGGAGTGTATTCGCTGGCTCCTGAATTGTTTACAGCTCTAACTCTGAAATCATAGGTAGTGGATGGTTGGGCACTTGTGTAATCCATTTTTGTTGCCGTAGTGCTAAAATCAGCCCACGCATTGCCTTGCTCCCGAATTTGAATATCGTAGCTGTCTGCGTATTCTGTTGGCTCCCATTGGATGGTGAAGGAGGTTGATGAGATATTACTTGCCGATAAACTAGAAGGGGGGGAAGGAAGTGGAAGAGGATCAGTTATCAGGTTCTCAATCGTGGTATAATCCCCGGAACCTGCATCGTTGTTGGCTCTTACACGAAATTCATAGGTAGTTTCCGCTTTGGCTCCCGTGTGATCGTATGTGTTGTTAACAGTGTTGTAGGTACTCCATTCAGATCCTTGTTCACGAATCTGCAGATCGTAGGAAGTGGCTTCGTTCATTGGGTCCCAACTAATAGAGAATGAATTATGGGTGATGTTTGATGCGGATAGATTCGTTGGTATAGCCGGAGGAGTAGGTTCCGGTTCGGTTGTAACATTTTGAATAATCGTGTAATCGCTGGAACCAGCATCATTATTGGCCCTCACCCGGAATTCATAGGTAGTTTCCGCTTTGGCTCCTGTATAATTGTAATTGTTGCTAGCAGTATTGTAGGTGCTCCATTCATATCCTTGTTCACGAATTTGCAGGTCGTAGGAAGTTGCTTTGCTCATTTCATCCCAACTAATAGTGAAAGAATTGTGAGTAATTCCGGTGGCTGAAAGATTTGTTGGGATTGCAGGAGGAGTAGGTTCCGGATCAGTAGTAACAGATTGAATACTTGTGTATCCACTGGAACCAACTTCGTTATTGGCTCTCACCCGGAATTCATATATTGTTTCAGGTGTTGCTTCAGTGTAGGAATAGGAATTTTCAGCCAGGTTAAAGGATTCCCAATTGCCCTCCTTGGGGCGTATTTGAACATCGTAGGAACTTGCTCCATTTACGGAATTCCAGTTTAGAGTAAAGGAGTTATGGGTAATGTTGGTGGCAGTCAGCCCTTGAGGAACTGAAGGAATATCATCATCGGTAAGGGCCTTGTAGGCATTTAACCGGCCACTTCCTAATTTGCCGGCGTAGATGCCGTTAATGTTGTCAATGTTATCGGTGTTGTCTACCAGTTTGTCCCAAAGTTCAGCAGCTGTAATATTACCATTGTACTTTGAAACCACCAGTGCGGCTACTCCTGAAACATGGGGACAGGCCATTGAAGTCCCTTGCATTAAGCCGTATTTGTTATTGGGTAGCGTGCTGTGAACTCCTGAGGGATCGCTGCTGCTACTCATTTCACCTCCGGGAGCTGAAATGTCAACCCAGGAGCCATAGTTGGAGTAGGAGGCTTTTTGATCGTTCTTATTCGTTGAGGCTACTGCCATTACCTTGTTATAGAAGGCAGGGTACCATCGGGACTGCGATCTGTTGTTTCCAGCTGCAAAAACCACTAAGCCCCCGTCCATGCTGGAATTTGCTCCTCCAGCATTTTCAATAAAGTAATCGATAGCGTCCAGAACAGCTTGTTCATATACATAGGGATAGGTATAACTCCAACTGTTTTGTGATATTACTGCTCCGTTATCAGCAGCATAAACGAAGGCTTCAGGAAAGCCACCCGTGCTACTGCCGAATACATTGCAGGACATTAGACGGATTCCGTTGTCATTGCCATTTCCTCCTGCGACTCCTGCCACCCCAATGCCGTTGTTAGTTTCTGCCGCTACTGTTCCGGCTACATGGGTACCATGATTTCCTATGTAAATATCTCCGGTGTCATCGGCAAAATTGTAACCATAAATATCATCTACATAGCCATTGTTGTCGTCGTCAATTCCATTTCCTGCAATTTCACTAGAATTCACCCACATATTCCCGGCCAAATCTTCATGGTTGAAATCGATACCTCCATCTTCAATTGCTACAATTACTTCCGTGCTTCCGGTTTCCACCGACCAGGCATCCACTAAGCTGATATCAGCGCCAGGGGTACCATTGTTTTGGCCTGAGTTGTCGTAATGCCATTGATCAGAAAAGCGAACATCGTCGGTTGGAGAAGAAAGACTTTGCTGGCTTTGCAAAACTATTGGAAGGGGGCCATTTATTGCCTGAATTGCCCTGACAGGCTCGGTTATGTCCACCTCCTTTAGGTTTCGGTAAGTTTGTAGTAATTGACCGAGTTCTACAGATGTATCAAATTCAATTTCATACCATAAATGTAGTCCATGTGTTTTGTGTTTTGCTTCAAATTTTCCGGCTGGTCTAAAAATACGGCGAATTGATACTGCTTTAAATAGCTGGTTCATTTGATCCAGTTCTTTAAGGCCGGTAGTAAATTCTTCCTGAAGAGGGAGGGCTTTGAGTCGGTCTCCTTCCCGGAGTTTTTGACTCAAAATGTCCAGTTGGTTCGAAATAGCTTTATGGAATTTTACGCGGATGATGCCTTCGAAATTTCCTTCCGAATTGACCTTTTGGTTCTGGGCCCATCCTATTTGTATGAGCATAAACATACAAATGAAAAGGGTAAAGATTCTTTTCATAAACTTAGGTTTTAAAGTGAGCGAAATTGTGGTTGTATCTATATAAAATAAGGAAATCAGGTATTTTGACCAAATTGGGAAACCTGATTTTGATAAGAGTTTTTTTTTGATCCAGAGAAGTTTAGTTCTATTGCAAATTATTGGTGTCTGCTTCGGAAGGGAGAGGTTTTGGAAAATGAAAGAAGCCGGGGATTCCCGGCTTCTTAAAGTAATTTATAGCAGCGTTTATTTCTTAATCAGTTTTTTAACAATACCGTCTCTTTCTCCCTCAAGTGTAATCAAGTAGATTCCAGCAGGTAGATTGGAAACATCAAACTCGGTTCGGTTTCCATTAATGGGAACAATTTGAATCAATTTGCCATTAAGATTCATAATGCTTAAATGACTGTTGATGTTGTGACTGGTTGTGACGGATACTCTTCTGACGGCCGGATTTGGTCGTATGTGCATTAATTCCTGAGGCTCTTCCATTCCCAAACTTTCGATTGAGGTGAAGTTTTGAACTATTTCCGCTGTTTCGGTACTTGTAATGTTAACAGTAAAGTCCTCTACTTCTCCGTAGCTGAAGGTTTCACAAGGAGTGGCTGCTGCATTATATTTCATACTTACACGCATTCTCGTTGTGCCTGGCATTGCATCGGTTGGAACCATGAAATCGGCCGAAATTGTTTCTGCATTACTGGATGATCCATAGGCAACTCTTTCTGTATCACTGAATGTGCCATCATGGTTGAAATCGATCCATACATGCCAGTATTCTGTATAGGACCAGTTGCTGAATCCGGCGCTGAAATAAATGGTTTGTGAACTTCCCTGAGCCATATTAGTGACCAGATTGGTGTTGTCTGCATAACCTCCATCGTTCCCTGAACTATGATTTATACTGCCCAGTTGTACAAGGTCAATCCACTCGTAACTGGAGTTTGATCCCTGGGAACCGCAATAGTTGATTATTTCATTCATAGTCACTACGGTATGGATGGATGAGTAATCGCTGGATCCGGAAGAGTTTACGGCTCTGACATTGCATTCGTAAGTGGTGGATGGAGTCAATCCCGTAAAATTGTATTGTGTTGAGCTACTCTGGTAAGTAGACCAGGTTCCTCCGTTTTCCCGGATTTGAACATTGTAGGAGTCCGCATTAGAAACCGAATTCCAGTTTAGTGTAAAGGTTGATGTGCTGATGTTGCTTGCCGTCAGGCCATCGGGTACAGCTGGAATAGGTAATGAATTCGTGATCAGGCTTTGGGTTGTTGTGTAATTACTTGAACCAGCGCTGTTGTTAGACCGTACCTGGAATTCGTAAGAGGTTTGTGGGCTGGCACCTGTGTAATCATAGTTTAGGCCTGTTGTATTGATTGTATTCCAATTGCCTCCCTGCTCTCTAATTTGAAGATCGTAAGATGTTGCATTGCTTACGGAATTCCAGCTGAGTGTAAAAGAATTGGTTGTGATGTTGCTGGCAGACAAACCCACTGGAGTTACAGGAGGAGTCACTACGCCAGTTGTAATGTTTACCTTGTAATCTTCTACTTCTCCGTAAGTGAAGGTTTCACAAGAAGTGGAGGCGCCATTGTATTTCATACTCACGCGCATTCTTGTGGTTACTTCTAAATTGGCTGGAATCGTAATATTGCCCGTAACAGTTGTTTTACTCATTGATCCTGCATCAAATGCTAATTCCTCGGCATCATTAAAAATTCCATCATGGTTGTAATCTATCCATATTTTCCAATATTCACTATAACTGGTTCCGGAATAATCGGGAGATAAGGAGATTGCATAAGTGGAACCGGCGGTTAAATCGATTACTTGTGAGGTGAAATCAGAATAACCTGACGCTCCGGAAGAATTGGTAAATGTTCCTACTATTACTTCACTAATCCATTCGTAGGTGCAATTTTTTCCTTCTGATGTGCAATAGATTAAAGGTGCTTCCTCTGTAGTAACCGATTCTATTGCAGAATAATTACTGTTCCCTGTTACATTGGTGGCTCTTACCTGATATTCATAGGTGGTAAGTGCATCAAGCCCCGTAATGTCCAAAGTTAAGTTTGGGGTGTTGTAATCTGTCCAGCTTCCCCCTAACGGTCTAACCTGAATATCGTAACTGTAGGCATTGGCTGCCTCGTTCCAATTCAGTGTAAATGAATCGGAGGTGATGTTTGAGGCGGTAATACCAGCAGGTATTGCCGGGATTGGGGGCAAGGCTGGAGTAGTGACACTTCCTGTCGTAGTGTAGGCACTTGTCCCTGCGCTGTTTACTGCTCTAACCTGGAATTGGTAGGTTGTTTCTGCAGTAGCATTGGTATAGGAGTATTTATTGGTAGAAGCTGAGAATGTAGACCAGGTTCCCCCATTTTCTCTGATTTGTACGTCGAAGGAGGCTGCACCGGTTGTTGCATCCCATTGCAGATCAAAAGAGGTTGCTTTTACGTTGGTGGCTACAAGTCCGGTAGGTGTGGCCGGAGGATTTCCGTCGTCCAAAGCAGCAAAGGCATTCATTCTACCGCTTCCCATTTTACCAAGGTAACTTGGAATGGTGGCATCAATGTTATCGGTTGTATTGACCAATTTGTTCCATACCTCTTGTGGTGTAATGTTACCATAGAATTTGGAAACGATTAGGGCGGCTACACCAGAAACATGAGGACATGCCATTGAAGTTCCCTGCATTACACCATACTGGTTGTTGGGCAATGTGGAGTGAATGGCTGTTGGGTCTGTATTGGATGAAACCAATTCTCCTCCCGGAGCGGAAATATCAACCCATGTGTCGTAATTGGAGTACCAGGATTTTTCGTCCTTGCAGTTAGTGGCACCTACAGAGAGTGTGCTATCGTAGAAGCCTGGGTACCATTCTCCGGATGAATCATCATTTCCGGCAGCAAAAATAACCAGACCGCCATTCATAGCCTTATCAGAGCCGCCTGCGTTTGCTATAAAATAGTCAATGGCATCCAGTACAGCTTGTTCGTAAGCTCCCTTACTAGTGTATCCCCAGCTGTTTTGGGATATAACAGCCCCATTATCGGCCGCGTAGGTATAGGCTTCCGCAAATCCACCACTGGTAGAAGATGCGAATACATTACAGGACATAAGGCGAACCCCATCATTATTTCCTGTTCCACCGGCTACTCCTGCAACTCCAATACCGTTGTTTGTTTCTGCAGCAACAGTACCCGCAACGTGGGTGCCATGATCTCCTACCGATATTTCCCCTTTGTTTTCTGCAAAGTTGTATCCGTATACATCGTCTACATATCCATTGTTGTCATCGTCGATACCATTCCCTGCGATTTCTCCCGAATTGATCCACATATTCCCAGCAAGGTCTTCATGATCAAAATCGATACCTCCGTCTTCGATTGCCACGATAACATTGGAATTCCCAGTTTCCAAGGTCCAGGCTTCTAATAGGCTGATATCGCAACCCACAGTACCTCCATTTTGTCCAGTGTTTTCATAGTGCCATTGATCCACGAATCTTGGATCATTTGGTGCTCCACTAAGGGAGGAAGTAGCTGCTGTAGCTGAAGGAGTCGGGAGAGTTTTAATATTGTTTCCTTTTAATTTGGCTTCCCTAATTGGTTCTGAAATCTCAACCTCTGATAAGTTCTTGTAGGATTGGAGTAGTTGATTCACCGGAATGTCGGCATTGAACTCCAATTCGTACCACAGGTGAAGACCAAATTCACGGTGTTTGGCTTCATGTTTACCAGCATGTCTGAATACACGCTTCATTTTTACCGTTCTAAAGTCTTGGTTCAATTGGTCAACGGCTTTCATGTTTGTCACAACATAACCAAGTTGAGACTGGGCTTTTAGCTTGTGTCCCTGTTCTAATCTACTTGACAGGGCATCAACTTTGGGTAAAAACTCATTGTTAAATTTTACGCGAATCACCTTTTTGTAATTTCCATCGGAGTTGATTTCACGTTTTTGAGCTACTCCTGCCTGAAACAGAAAGAGCAGGACAAGTAATAGAGTAAAATTTCTCATAATTGAATGGTTTAAGTGAATTTTGTGTGTTTTATTATTACTCTATTTAATTTATTTCTTTTTTTCTGAATTGAAATACAAAGAGTTAGTGGTAATTTTATTATGATTGTTGACTGTGGGGTAAATCTTTTTCAAAGGTTGATTAAATCAGCAGTTGGTTATTGAAAAAAAATGCAGAAATGAATATTGGTAAAGTTTAATTTTTGGTAAACACCCCTTAAAATGTTAAGTATACTTAAACAGGTCCTGTTTTATATTTGGAGAATTATGGTAATGATGACGGGTCGGAAAATTATTGGTATTTTTGCATAAATTTTACCTGTTGCTATGTCGAAACTAAATATCTACCGAGCCTCGGCCGGATCGGGAAAAACCTATACCCTTACCAGGGAATACCTAACTCTTTTGTTTGATGAACCTTCGAGTTACCGGAACATTCTGGCGGTTACTTTTACCAATAAGGCAACCGATGAAATGAAGTCTCGTATCCTGAAGGAAATAAATCTGTTGGCAAAGGGAAAAAAGTCAGGGTATGCCGATGAGCTCCGGGAGCAATTTTCACTTTCTGTTTCTGAACTGCAGCAGCGTGCTAAAGATATCTTACAACGTTTGTTGCACGATTACTCCCGTTTTTCAGTGACTACTATTGATAGCTTTTTTCAAAAGGTAGTTCGTTCCTTTACCCGTGAAATTGGTTTGCAGATGGGGTACAATATTGAATTGGATCAGGGGAAGGTGCTTGGGCAGGTAATCGACAACCTTTTTGTGGATTTGGAGGAGGACAAAAGTCTTCGAGCCTGGTTGACCCGCTTTGCTGAATCGAAAATACAGGAGGGGAAAAGCTGGAGCTTTAAGAAGGATATATTTGAGTTGGGAACCGAAGTATTCAAGGAGGATTTTAAATCTTTTGATTCCGTTTTGATTCAGAAACTTTCTGATAAGAAGTTTTTAGCAGCTTATCGTTCCGGTTTGCAAAAGGCAAAGGAGGAGTTTGAAACCAATTTTAAGCAAATAGGAGAAAAGGTACGTTCTATTCTACAGCAGCAGGGATTATCCATAGAGGATTTCCCTTATGGAAAATCTGGTGTTGGTGGGTATTTGGCAACTTTAGAAGATCGTGATCCTGAACCCGGGAAGAGAGTTCGGGAAGCAATTGATAATCCGGATAAGTGGTATGCCAAGAAGGCTTCCTCGGAGTTGAAAGTGGCAATTGAAACGGCTTGGTCCAACGGATTAAATGATTTGGCCAAACAGGCGGTGGAGTATTACGATGATAATTATCAGTATTATAACTCTATTGAGAAAACCATTAATTATATTTATACCCTTGGGATTCTAACCGATATCTCCAGAAAGATTCAGGAGTATACCAATGAGGAGAATATCTTTTTGCTTTCGGATGCCAGCCGTTTGCTGCGAGATATTATTGAGAACAATGACACCCCTTTTATCTTCGAGAAAATAGGGAATGTATATCAGCATTTCATGATAGATGAGTTTCAGGATACTTCCCGAATGCAATGGGATAATTTTCGTCCCCTTGTTGGTAATTCCCTTGCCGAGGATCAGCGTAGCCTTGTGGTAGGCGATGTAAAGCAGTCCATCTATCGTTGGAGAAATGGGGACTGGAAATTGTTGTCGGAGCAGTTGGATAAGGATTTCCATGTGATGGGGACCAATGCTCTTACCCTGGATTCCAATTGGCGAAGCCGAAAGAATGTGATTGATTTCAATAATGCCTTTTATGGTGTTGCTTCACAGGTTTTACAGGAGCATTACAATGGTGAAATTTCCGATAATCTACAGGATACTTTGGAGGAGGAAATGGAGAAGATTGTAAATGCCTACAAGGATGTATACCAGAATTTTCCGGATAATGAAAAAAAGAAAGGTGGCTACATCTGCTCTGAATTCCTTACCAATGATGAGGATGAAAAGTGGAACGAAAAGGTTTTGGCGAAACTTCCATCCCTGGTGGAACAATTGCAGGATATGAATTATAGGGCTGGAGATATTGCCATTTTGGTTCGGAAAGCTTCGGAAGGACGTGCGGTGGCAGATGCATTGATGGCTTACAAGAACAGTTCAGCCGCAAAACCGGGATACAATTTTGACTTGATATCCAACGATTCTCTTTTTGTGAAGAATTCCCCGGTGGTAAGCTTTTTGGTGCATATCCTCCAGTATTTTGTTACACCGGATAATAAAATCAACCGGGCTTTTCTGATTCAGGAATACCATCGTTACATTCGTCAAAAGGATGAAATAGATCTTGATGAGTTGTACAACCTTTCAGGAGAGCTATCCAATGATTTTAAATCTTTGCTTCCTGACACTTTTGTAAATCGTATAGAAGAGCTTAAGCGATTGCCACTTTACGATATGATTGAGGAGTTGATTGCTATGTTTGATTTGCAGGCAAATTCAAAAGATTTTCCGTATTTGCAGGCGTTTCAGGATCTTGTTTTAGGTTTTACTAAAGGAGAAACCCCTGATTTGGCCTCATTTCTCGATTGGTGGGAGGAGCGTAAGAACAAGGAGGTTATCTCGGTATCCGATCAGCAGGATGCCATTCGTATTATGACCATACACAAATCCAAGGGCTTGGAGTTTAAAGCAGTATTGCTACCTTTCTGTTCGTGGGAGCTGGACAACAATCCGTTGCATTCCAATATTCTTTGGTGTCAACCCCGGGAGGAAGGTTTTAATATGCTGGATGTGCTTCCGGTACGTTATGGCACTACTTTGAAAGATACCATCTACTACAAGGAGTATTTCCGGGAGCAATTGCAGGCATTTGTGGACAATATCAATCTTTTGTACGTTGCAACAACCCGGGCAGAGGAGATGCTGTGGACCTTTTCGCCGAAACCATCCGAAAAAAGTAAGGGGCTGAAGGGGATTTCCGATTTGATGTATTTCGTATACAACAATGCCCAAAACTTTCCAGCATCAAATGCCGAACCACCAATTGTTCAGCTATCGGAAGGATGGAACAACGAAGATCAGTGTTTTGAATGGGGAGAACTTATTCTTCAGGATGCAGTATCGCAAGAAGAGGAGAAGTTGCGTATGGAGGAATATCCAGCGCACTTGTTGGACGAGCGTTTGGTGTTGAAGTGTCATGCCGGAGAGTATTTTGATTTTTCCGAAACAGAGTCGGTGGATGAGATTGCACCTATCAGTAGAGGAAATATTCTGCATGAATTGTTCGAACTGATTCGTTACCGGGAGGATTTGGACGGAGCTCTTCGAAAACTCCAGTTTGAAGGGAAACTGGATCTGGAACAGGCAAATGAAGTGAAAATTTTTGCAGAAAAATTACTCGATAGGGAAGAAATCGCCTCGTGGTATTCCAAAGATTGGAAAGTGATCAATGAAAGGGATATTTTATTGGGGCGCAATTCCAGTCAACGTCCCGATAGGGTAATTGTAAAAGATGATCATGCTATTGTAATCGATTATAAATTTGGGAAAAAGAAGAGCAAAAGCTATCGAAAACAAGTTCTGGGCTATAAGGAATTGCTCACCCGTATGGGTTTTACTCGTGTAGAAGGGTACATCTTGTATGGAAAAATGGGAGAAGTAGAGAAAGTGTAACCCGGAATACTTGTTCTGATTTTGTTGAAAATAAATTTTCTGCTACCCAGAGATGAAATAATTCTATTTTTTCGTGGATTATTTCATCTCTGCTTGATTTTCTATTCTCAATTAACCTATTTCTTCCATCAGGATTTTTAATAGCTCTTCAGAGGAGAGTTTGGTTCCCTGATCGGTTCCCTCCAAAAGGGTATCGGCCAGTTCCTTTTTGGTATGATGCAGTTTCACAATTTTTTCCTCAATTGTACCTTTGGTAATCAAACGGTAGATAGTTACCGGTCTTGTTTGACCGTAGCGATGGGCCCGGTCGGATGCCTGATCTTCGATAGCCGGATTCCACCAGGGATCCAGGTGAATTACATAATCGGCAGCCGTCAGATTCAAGCCCAGGCCTCCTGCTTTCAAGCTGATAAGGAAGAGATCGCCTTCTCCTGCCTGAAAGGCTTTTACCCGTTTGTCTCTCTCTTTTAGAGGTGTGGCTCCATCAAGATACTGGTAGTGAATTCTCCTTTTGTCCAGTTCCCCTTGTACCAAATGCAGGTAGGAGGTAAATTGACTGAAGACCAGAACCCGGTGATTGTTTTCTCGCAATTCGTTGATTGTTTGCAGGAAAATGGCCAGCTTGGAGCTGCTTAATGTGCTATCCTTAACAGCCAGTTTCGGATGACAACATGCCTGTCGCAATTTGGTGATTTCAGCCAGAATTTTGATGTGTTTATTGCTCTTGCCGTTATCATCTTTGGTTTCAAGATTCTCCACAGCTTGAAGTCGCAGGGCTTCATACAATGCTTTTTCCTGCTCACTCATCTCTACTTCGAGGGTGATTTCTGTTTTTTCAGGCAGATCGTCCAGAACTTGTTGTTTGGTGCGGCGCAAAATGAATGGTTGGATCAACTGTTTTAGATGGTTTTTCTTTTTTCGGGCTTGCGCATCTGATGTAGCATAAATAAAACGTTCGGCAAATTGTTGATTGCTGCCCAAAAGACCGGGATTGATAAAGTTGAACAGACTCCATAGTTCTCCCAGGTGATTTTGAATTGGAGTTCCTGTGGTCAACAATTTGAAATTTCCCTGCAATTGCATCGCTGATTTGTATCGTTGTGTGCTGGTATTCTTTATGGCATGGGCTTCGTCCAAAACAATGGTATGCCAATGATTCTCCTTCACAAGTTCTTTTCGTGTGGTAAGCAGGCCGTAACTTGCCAAAATTATATGGAAAGCTTCCGGTTCCTCTACTTTGCCATGGTTTTGTTGATGTAGTAGAATTGGGGTAAGGCTGGGAGCAAATTTCCTGATTTCGTTGTACCAGTTGCTGCAAACCGAGGCGGGAGCTACTACCAATGCCGCTCCATCCTGGGCTCTTTCCAATAGTAGGGCGATGGTTTGAATGGTTTTACCCAATCCCATATCATCGGCCAAACAGGCCCCCACACCCCATGCAGCCAGTTTCGACATCCATTCAAACCCATCTCTTTGGTAGGGACGAAGTTCTGCTTGCAAGGTTTTGGGAACTAGTGGGGACAGGTTCCGGCTTGTTTCGTAATTTTTTAACTGTTGAATCCAATGCTTATCTGTGCTCAGATTCTTAGCCTGTTCTGTAAGGTCTTTTACAGCTGCCTGAGCCAGGGGATGAACCAGAATTTCATCCTCCCCAACAGATATTGTATTCAACTGAGCCAGTTGTTTTCTCAATCCTTTTGTGATTTCCAGGTAACTGCCATCGTCCAATTGAAGGAATCCCTTTGTTGATTGAGAGGATAGTTTAAGAAGTTTTTTCAGGTCGAGTGTTAAGTTTTCATTTGCTTCCAAAGTTCCGTCGAAGCTAAACCAATCTCTTTGTTTCTTTACCTGGAGTTTAAGATTGTCAAAGGAAGCTCTTCCTGAGGCTAGTTTGATTCTTTCACCTTTGGGCCATTCTACTGGTATGTTGGCGGCTTTGAGTTCAGCCAGAAGCTCAAGACAATCCATTGGGGATTCCCAGTCCATTGCATCGGCATAATCAAAATAGTCGCCAAGTGTCGGGCAATTCTCAAAAAGCTGCTGAACCTCTTCCTTCTCCTTTTCGAGATCTCTCCTGGTTTGTACTTTCTGTCCCTCTTTTTCCCCTATTACATTGGGGCGACCTTCTCCCGGTTCAAAACAACTTGTTTTTTCTCCCAGTGGGCGCATCAGGATTTTTCCCCGTAATCCGATGTTTAGAGGTACAATTTGAATAAATGGGCTTGTATCAGCTTCGATAAAGGGGATGTTGTCCTGAATGAAATCGGAATTAATAGTAATTTGTGAGCTGATACTCTTAATGCTGGCCTCCAGTTTCTCTTTTGCCTCTATTGGGACCTTCAGTTTTGGGATTCCAATGGCCCTTGCTATTTTCATTTGCTTCTCATTGGGGAGAACTAGAATGTAGCGGGTGAGACTCTCTTCAATCACTTCAAATTGATCGGAAAAGAATAGTTCGGGCAATTCGATACAGTAATGATTCTTTTCCTTACTTACTAATATTTCCGGTTCCTGACGGATCAGTTCAATAGGGTAATCCCTGTTGTCTCCTTTGTAAAGGCAAGGGTGCCCAACCAACAGGGGTAAGGTCTTTTGAAAATTGATATCATATTCGTAATTGTAGTAGCCTCGGTATTTGGAGATGCTATTGGCAGCTTTTAGATCCTGTTCACTCAGGTAAGCAGGAGGTGTATCCTTGAGTCTTTTCAAAGAAATTTCACGTCCTTTTGACCAGTTTCCGTTTTTCTGCAATTTCTGCTCAATTGGCGTTATTTGATGGTATTTGAAATTTACTTCCCAAAGAATGCGTGCTTTTGTTTCGGAACTTCCTGCTTTTGGCTTTTTCTGCTCTAAATTCAGTAGGGCATTTAAGCTCTCCTCCCATTTTTCTTTTACAGTAAAATGGCTGCAGAGAGGAGTAATACTAAGTTCTTCTATTTTGGAATTGTTGGGCTTATCCAGTTTGTTTAGAATGTAATTCAATTCCACTGCCATCCATTGGTAGCCGTTTTGAAACGCTTTTTCACTAAAGTTCCTGATCTCCTCTTCGTATTCGGTCAGGGAATCTTTGTCGGCAATGAACTGGCAGATGTATGCGATAAATCGAACTAGTGGATCGGAGGCATGAATGAATTTCTCGTTCTCGTATAGTTTTATTTTTTGTTCCTTGTATTTTACCAGCCACTGCAGAGGGCCGTAGTAGGCTTCCCATACAGAATCTTTTTGCAGCTTTATACCATTGTTGATTAAGGGACGCAAGAGTGATAAATCAGGTTGCTCCTCTGTAAAAAGAAGCAGGGAATACAAGATTCCGGAAAATTTGGCAAGGTATTTTTTTTTGGTTTTATGATGATTCTGATAATCCAGCATTAATTGCTCCAGTATGGCCAGGGCTTGCTTCTTATTTCCGGCTAAAAATTCCTCTGAAGCCTTAAGTGTAGGGTTTGTAGAAGTTGACTCTGAATTTACCTTTCCACAAATGATACTGAAGAAATTCAAGTGTGGACGAATGTAATCGCGATATTGTGGTGGAAAAAAGGAGACGTCTACAATTGGATGCAACTGCTCAAAGCTTTTTTGGATGTAGTTTGTGGCGAAAAAGGGAATCAGTTGCTTCATGGCCTCCAGCAGTCCGGGAATTTTTTCGGCAAAAATGAGGTCCCAAAATTCATAGGAGAGGTTGGCGCTTAATTCTTCGGCATAATTGTCAAGTAATTTGCTTACTTCTGCTGTGTTTTTGCGTAGGACATTGGTTTTAAAATCACGATAAAGAGCTCCTTCATCGAAGTAGAAACTAACTCGATATGCTTTATTGCTTTTCAATGCTTCGTATACTTTGTTGTATAAATCATTTTTGTTCAGAAAATGATCCCAAAGAATATACTCTCTCAATTCAGGTCGGCATAGGAAGCTGTGAGAGAAAAATTCCTCCAATAATCCCAGTTGCTGTAGGTGGACCATACATTTTCGTACTTCGTGAAGTTTTATAACCTGCACCTGGGAGTGAAATTTGTACAATTCTTCCACTTCTTTCTTGGTGGTGGTTCGTTGAAACAATACGATGGTAAACAGCAAACCCTTCTCTGCATCCGAAAGGTTCTCATATATGGTTTGAAGTCTTGTCATTTCTTTATTCTCTGTTTTAAAAGCTAAAATTAGCTTTCTTTTTTTAATCTGTTGCTTAAAAACATCTAATTGCTTTAAAAGCCCTGTGCAGGGGGAGGTTATTCCTCCAACAACTCAATAATATTGGTAAGAGTGGGATTTCGGTTTTCCTCTTTCCAAATCATTGATAGGTAGGTTTCCTGTGGGATGTCTTTGATCTCAATAAATTTGACATCTAAAGCGAATCCGTATTGCAGAGAGCTGGGCACAATAGCTATCCCCAACTTGTTTTCCACCAGTCGAAAAATGGTTTGGGCATGAATGGAATTGTGCGAAATTTTTGGGGTGAAGCCCTGGTCCTCGCAGATACTCATGATTTCGTCGTAGTACAACGGGCTGTAATCACTGGAAAAGAGGATGAAATTTTCATTGGCCAATTGGTGAACCCCTTTAAAATTCTTTTCGTTCAGCTCATGATCCTTCGGTAAAACGATGGAGAAAGTATCCTTATAAATATTCTTGATTTTTATACCTGGGGGCACCCTTGTGAGACGAACAAAACCAATGTCCAACTGGTCGTTTTGTATGGCATTTACCTGGGCTCTGTTGGTCATTTCCTCCAGGTTGGCTTCAATCCCGGGGAATTCTTCATTCATCTTCACCAATAATTCAGGGATTACCGTTTGCATGGCCGAGCCCACAAATCCCATTCTGATTTCTCCTTTTTTGCCCTGGTTGATCAATTTTAGGTGCTTTTTAGTGCGCTCCAGGTGATTGAGAAAGAACTCCATTTCCGACTTCAGGTACTCCCCGGCAGGAGTGAGCTGTACCTGTCGTTTGTCGCGGATAAACAGCCTGGCTTCGAGAATCTCTTCCAGCTGTTTGATCTGTCGGCTCAACCCGGGTTGAGAAATGAATAGTTTTTCGGATGCCTTTCTGAAATTCAACTCATTGGCAACGGCCAGGAAATATTTCAGATGGCGAAGTTCTAAGTCCAACTGATAACTCATAGTTATTAGATGTTGATGTAATTGATATTTTTAAGTATCAATATTACTGTTTAAATTTGGGAAATCAAATAGTAAAAAAGCAGGATAGGCCATAAATTAGATATGGCATTATCCTATGGATATAAAACAACTAAATACTAAAAATATGACATTCAAAGAGGAAATAGCTCAGGGGATACCATCCGTATTGCCTGAAGTAAAGCCTTACGATGAGGCAATCAATCACGCTCCTAAGAGAAAAGAGATTCTTACCAAGGAGGAAAAAGAATTGGCCATTCGAAATGCCTTGCGTTATTTTGAGCCAGAGCATCACGAAGTGTTGGCAAAGGAATTTGCAGAAGAATTGAAGGAGTACGGTCGTATCTACATGTACCGTTTCCGTCCTTCTTACAGAATGTATGCTCGTCCTATCGAGGAGTATCCAGGAAAATGTGAGCAGGCCAAGGCCATTATGCACATGATTCAGAACAACCTGGATTATGCCGTAGCTCAACACCCCCATGAATTGATTACTTACGGAGGTAACGGTGCTGTTTTCTCCAACTGGGCACAGTACCTGCTTTGTATGAAATATCTTTCGGAGATGACCGATGAGCAAACATTGGTGATGTATTCCGGACATCCAATGGGATTGTTTCCCTCTCATAAAAATGCCCCTCGTGTTGTAGTAACCAACGGGATGATGATTCCTAACTACTCCAAGCCAAACGACTGGGAGAAGTACAATGCTTTGGGAGTTACCCAGTACGGACAGATGACTGCAGGTAGTTACATGTACATTGGTCCACAGGGTATTGTTCACGGAACAACCATTACCGTATTGAATGCAGGTCGTAAGATTTCTAAAGAGGGTGAAGGCCTTTCAGGAAAACTTTTCGTAACCTCCGGATTGGGAGGAATGTCGGGTGCTCAGCCAAAGGCAGGAAACATTGCCGGTTGCATTACTGTTTGCTCCGAGGTGAATCCTAAGATGACTAAAATTCGTCACGAACAGGGATGGATTGATGAGATTGTTGAAGATATTGACGAATTGGTAGCTCGTGTAAGAAAAGCCAAAGCCGGTAAGGAAGTGGTTTCCATCGCTTACCAGGGTAATGTGGTAGATGTATGGGAGCGATTTGCGGAGGAAGATCTTTACATCGATTTGGGATCAGACCAAACTTCATTGCATAACCCATGGGCTGGTGGATACTATCCAGTTGGGATGTCTTTTGAAGATGCCAATGTGATGATGGGTAAGGAACCTGAGCTTTTCAAAGAGAAAGTACAGGAGAGCTTGCGCAGACATGCTGCTGCCATTAATAAGCACACCGCCAAAGGAACTTATTTCTTCGATTACGGGAATGCCTTCCTGTTGGAAGCAAGTCGTGCTGGTGCTGATATTATGGCTGAAAACGGGATTGATTTCAAGTATCCTTCCTATGTTCAGGATATTATGGGTCCAATGTGCTTCGATTTCGGGTTCGGTCCTTTCCGTTGGGTTTGTACCTCTGCTAAGCCTGAAGATTTGGCCAAAACTGATGAGATTGCCTGCCAGGTGCTTGAGGAGATCAAAAAGAATTCTCCTGCTGAAATTCAGCAGCAAATGGCCGATAACATTCAGTGGATACGAGGAGCTCAAGAGAACAAACTTGTGGTTGGTTCACAGGCTCGTATTTTGTATGCTGATGCAGAAGGACGTACCAAGATAGCCGAAGCCTTTAACAATGCCATTGCGAAAGGCGAAATCGGAACCGTTGTGTTGGGTAGAGACCATCACGATGTATCGGGTACCGACTCACCTTTTAGAGAAACTTCAAATATTTATGACGGATCACGTTTTACTGCCGATATGGCCATCCAGAATGTGATTGGTGATAGCTTTAGAGGTGCTACCTGGGTTTCTATCCACAATGGTGGTGGCGTAGGCTGGGGAGAAGTGATGAATGGTGGTTTCGGTATGGTTCTCGACGGTACTGAAGAGGCCGACAAGCGACTGAAGTCAATGCTTTTCTGGGACGTAAACAATGGTATTTCACGTAGAAGCTGGGCTCGTAACGAAGGCGCTAACTTTGCTATTAAAAGAGCAATGGAAAGCCGTCCTGACTTGAAAGTAACCCTGCCTAATATGGTTGAAGATGCTCTGTTGAAAGATCTTTTCTAAAAGCTATTTAAAGAATAAGTCAAAAGCTGCCATTCTCCGGAATGGTGGCTTTTTTTTATGGCGAGAGGTGAGAGAGTTGCGTGGCATATAAGTTAACCACAAAGCGACGTAAAGTATCTCACCAAGGTCACTAAGGCTTTGTGTTCCTTTGTGCATTAACTTAGTGCTCTTCGTGTTTAAAAAATACAATAGAGCACTTTTTTTAATAAATTATTTTATATGGATCCTTAATGAAAGCTCTACTCTGGATTGGTTTGGTTCACCATCCATCATTTGGGGCTGCCATTTCTCACTGGTCTTCATCGTCCGCACAATTTCTTGCTCAAAGAGCGAATTTGGGGATTGTTCAAATTGGAAATTGCTAAACGAACCGTTGGTTTCCACCGAAAAGCTGAATTTAATTCTGTGCGTACCCTGGAATTCTGACAGTTTGCTGTAGTCCAGATTTTTCAGAAGTTCTTTTTTGTATTTTCTAATACTGTTGTGTATTGGTTGTGCTTTGACGATTTCAGCTGTCTTTCCTCGTTTGCTAAAACCTGTAACCACAACTTCATTCATGGCCAGTTGCTCTTCTTCCAAAAGGATCAATAAATTATTGTTGCTATCAATTGGGATGTTCTTTTGTTTGAACCCAATGAAGGAAGCAGTTAAGGTTTTGAATTTTTCATCTGATGGGACTTCCAATGTAAATTTTCCATCCAGGTTGGTTGTAGTTCCAATTTTGGTTCCCTGGATAATAATGCTGGAGCCGGGGATTGGTTCATTGTCAGGGGATACAACCCTGCCTGAAATTTTTATTAAAGGTATGTTTTTAGCATTTGATACAAAGGCTCTGGTTCTGTTTGTGGATTTCATCCTGGTGTTGGTATCCATGCCTGCAACCTGTCCTTGTTGAGCTTCCTGAATGGGCGGTTGATCATCTTCGGACTTTTTCTCGATTGCCGCCAGTTTTGCCAATTTGTGACTCTTTTTAGATGTCGGTTGCACAACTTCCTTCCGGGTGCTTTCTAAAATTGGTCGTTTGGGTTGTATTTTTTTCTGTTCTGTAGGTATTGCAGTTTCTTTTTGATCAGCAATTGGCTGTTCTTTCACCTCGTCCAAAGCGATTGGTACTGCCTTAAGTTTTGCTTTGGCTACAGGGGGAGGAGTTGTTTGTCTGGATTGCGAATCTCTTTTTACTACACTTGGCTCTTGTTTCTCCTTTTTCGGAGTAGCTTCCTCCTGCCTGGTATCCTGGGCAATTTGTTCCTCCACTATATTTTTAGGGGTGAAGTAGCGGTTTGCAAAGAAGATACTGGCACCAATTCCAATCAAAAGGAGTACGCTGGCGGCATAGGCAAACCAGGTGGGAACGAGGCGCTTTTCAGATTTGGTTTTATGACGAATGCCCTTTTGCAGCTCGGCCATATCCCGGGCCAATTCATCGGAACTGAGTTGCGACAAACCATCGTAAGCATCACTCTCAAAAGCATCCTGCATCATCTCTTTTTCAAAGGCATGTTCCTCCTTGTTCGGTAGATTGTTGCCGAAGTAGCGTTTGAAATGTTGATATGTCAGTTTTCGTTTAAACTTCATTTTCCTTTCTGTAATGCTCCAAACATATTTTCAGGTTCCTCTTCCCGTTTTGTATGTAGCTTTTTACTCTTTTCTGAGGCAGTTGGAGGTTCTCTGCGATTTGTTGATAGCAGAGCTCCTCGTAGTAAAACAGTTGGATGCATTCACGCTGTTCCTGTTTCAACCGCTCCATGCACTTTTTCAGAGCCGCTTCAATGGATTTGTCGGGTGCTTCATCTATAGGGTGCATCAAATCGGTAGATTCCATAAGAAAATGCTCGGAATATTTTTCCATCCTGCTTTTTTCCGATTTGTGTTTGCGCAGTTCCATCAGACAATGGTTTTTGGTTACCACATACAGCCAGCTTCTAAAGTTCTGTATCTCAAATTTAGGGATTTCTGTAATGAGTAGCTCAAAAATCTTGTTCACCGCATCTTTGCCTTCCTCTCTGTTGTGGAAATACTTAAGGCAGACCCCATATACCAAATGCATATAACGCTGATACAAGCTGCCCAGAGTTTCAAGATTGCCTGTGTCCAGGTAGTCTTGAAGCAATTCTTGATCATCTTTTTTTTGTTGGGGGCCGCGCATTTTAAAAACCTTGAAATACAACTGTTTCTTTCTGCGATTTAACAAAAAATGAAAAAAGATGAAAATTTTTTATGGATTTTATTCTTTGCCTGCACCCTATGGGAAAGAGAAACAAAATAACCTGTGTTTGATGTAAAGCACTTGTCGAAATTTTAAAAGTTCACTTATAGTCAAGTGTAGCAGATCAAACTTAGGCTGATAGGTAAAATATTAAAACAATAGCATATGAAAGCAAAAGCATTATTATTTTGGATGGTTGCAATCCTGATGAATTGCAACCTAATGGCCCGAACCATTAAGGGTACAGTTGTGGATGAGGAGAAAAACCCCATTCCTGCCGTTTCAGTTTTTCTGGAGGGAACCTCTACCGGAACCTCTACCGATTTCAATGGTTTCTATTCCATTAATGCCAATGAGGGGGATGTATTGGTCTTCCGGTTTATTGGTATGGTGACTCAGAAAATTAAAGTAAAGGACCAGCTTCGCATCGATGTAACAATGATAGCAGATGCGGTTTCCTGCGATGAGGTGGTTGTAACCGGCTATGAGAATGTGAAAGTAAAAGGATTAACTGGTGCGGTTGCCGGTGTTTCCATGCATAGGAAAAGTGGACTGAGAAGAAGCAAAAAACTTCATTTGATGAATCCAGCTTGTGGCTATCCTGCGAATTTTAACACCGAAGGCTATGCTACCATTCACGAAAATGGCTTCCGGCAGGCCATTAAAGCCCCCTTGTCTACTTTTTCCATAGATGTGGATGCTGCTTCCTACGCTAATTTACGACGTTTTCTCACTAGAGGGGAAAAGCCTCCTAAGGATGCAGTTCGCATTGAGGAGATGGTGAATTACTTTAACTACGATTACCCTCAACCCGATAATGGACATCCTTTCTCAATCAATCATGAGCTTTCTGCTTGTCCGTGGAATCCGGAGCATCTGCTTCTGCATTTGGGCTTGCAGGGTGAAAAGGTGGCTACAGAAAACCTGCCTGCTTCCAATTTGGTGTTTCTTCTGGATGTGTCCGGATCAATGGGAGCTCCCAATAAACTTCCACTTTTGAAGAAGGCTTTTAAATTGCTGGTGAATCAGCTTCGGGATGAGGATCGGGTGGCCATTGTGGTGTATGCCGGTAGTTCCGGATTGGTTTTGCCCTCAACGCCGGGAAGCAATAAGGAAGCCATTGTCAATGCCCTTGAGAAATTGCAATCGGGAGGTTCCACTGCCGGTGGAGCCGGCTTGAAGTTGGCCTACAAAGTAGCCCAGGAGAATTTCATTAAGAAGGGGAATAATCGTATTATCCTGGCAACCGACGGGGATTTCAACATTGGTGCTTCCAGTAATGCCGAAATGGAGCGCCTGATCGAGAAGGAACGGGAGCGAGGTACTTTTATCTCGGTACTTGGTTTTGGAATGGGCAATTTCAAGGACGATAAGATGGAGATTATTGCCGACAAGGGCAATGGGAATTATGCCTACATTGACAACCTTTTGGAAGCCAAAAAAGTACTGGTGAACGAGTTTGGTGGAACCCTTTTTACCATTGCCAAGGATGTGAAAATACAGGTGGAGTTCAATCCTGCCATGGTGGAGTCCTATCGATTGATTGGTTACGAGAATCGCTTGCTGAACAATGAGGATTTTGATGATGATAGGAAAGATGCAGGCGAGCTCGGATCCGGGCATACGGTTACGGCATTGTATGAGATCAAATTGGCGGACGGAGGCACCAATCAGGAGAGTGGTTTGAAATACCAGAAAACCAAATTGAATCGGAAAGCGATTGATGCCGATGAAGTGGCTACCGTGAAGTTCCGTTACAAGAAGCCGAAGAGGCACAGAAGCATTCTTCTGGAGGAAGTTATTCCCAATGAAGTAAATCAGGAGCTGAGTGCTAATTTCAGATTTTCGGCCGCTGTTGCAGGTTTTGGAATGCTGCTGCGCGATTCGGAGTTCAAGGGCAACTGCAGCTATGAGAAGCTGATTAAGCTTGCGCAGGAAGCTAGGGGGGAAGACCGCGAAGGCTATCGTAGCGAGTTCATTCGCCTGATGAAACTGGCTGAGCATTTGTAGAATTGTAAGTCCTCAATCCCCGTCTGTCCCGATTTTTCGGGATTCAACCCAGACGGGGTTCCGCCCCCTGACAAAAAATCCCCTCGAAATTAAAGGCATAATGAAATTTTGTTAAATTTGTTGCATAACGGAAAATGTCTCTGCTTTGTTAAAAATTTAGGACAAAGGGAGGGAGTTCGTAGTTCTGTCACAAGTTGGGTATTGTCACGAAATCAAATATTTTGTAAATGAGGAAAAAAGTTGTTGAGGTACAGAGTTCTATCGTAAAGAAAGGAACCCTTCAAAAATTATTCTTTGAGTTTATCGCTGCCTTTATGGGAGTTTTAATTGCTATGGGTTTAAGTAATTGGCAACAAAACAGAAAGGAAAACAATTTCATTCGAAGATCCGTTGCAAGCATTTACAAAGACAATAGTAGTAATATCGAAAGTATGAAGGCTCAACTAACCAACCTGAATACACACCTGGATACCTTCAAGTTCTATAGAAATGATGAGAACTTTACCATTTTAGATGTTATTAATAAAAGCAAATATCTCATTTTACAGAGTCTTCAATCTGATGGATGGGAAATACTCGAACGATCCAATCTCATCTATAAGTTGGATTATGATGTGGCTTCCCATCTGTCCAATCTGGAGGATCAAACGGAGATAATAAAAGCACGACGAAAAGGCATAACTGATATTCTCTATAGCTCTCCCTATAGCACTGCCAGTGACGACAAAAAAACGATGAGGATTAATTTGAACGGACTAAAATCAGCAAGTTCTATTTACCTTGAAAGGGCTTTGTTTGTAGACTCATTGTTGCAAATAAGCTACGGTGAGTACCTGGCAGTCGATTCGGTACAGATAAATAGAAAAGAATTGTAATTAGTTTAACTGGTTATATTCAGGTCAACCCCCCGTCTGGGGTTTCAATCCAAACGGGGGGCAAATCCACACCGCAAGTCCTTTGTGTTCCAATATGTCAAAGAACGCATAGGGCTTTTGTCCGAACGACGATGTGGCCCTAGTAGTAAACTCGAACCCCCGTTCGGGTTTTCAATTCGTACGGGGTATTCCTAAATCTTCGCCGGAAGCGTAATTCGTATGGTTTTCGATTGCTGACCCACAATCTTCCGTTTACTGATATAGAAAGCATAGTATTCCCGCACCTCCGGCTGAGTTGGATCCAGCATGGGGCGGTGGTCATCAAATGAATTATGTGTTACAGTTTCCTGGAAGTCGAAAGGTCCGTCGTTGATGCGGCTCCACAGGCGGATGCCATCGAAGGGGATTTTAGAGTAGCGGATTTGTGGTACTCCAGCAAGCATTCTTACCGAGAGATCGGGTTGTTGATTATCAGTATCAACCGACCGCTTGCTGTTGGCCATACCCAGTTCTTCCAGAATCGCTGGAGTACAATTGGCGCTGCTTTCGATTATCCGTTTGAAATCCCGAATGGCCACCTCCCCATACTTGCGTTGTTCGTTGTAAGCTACGATAGACGCTTTTGTTTCCAGTTTTTTAGTATTCTTTAATTGCCGGGCATTCGAAATACCGGTTAGAATTCCTTTGATACCATCCACCTGTTCGGTGGTTAGGCCAAGTGTTGCTGCATAGACTTCAATTTTCTTACAGAAATTTTCCGACTTCACATCGAAGCCCTCTTCCGATTTCTCAATGAAATCATGTCTTACATTTAATGTACCCATATTTTAAAATATTAAGTTATTAAAGAAAAAATTCTGTAATAGAAAGGTAAGACATTTGCCCCCTAAATGTCAATAGAAAAAACATTTTGGTTGAAAAAATAAATTTGTAACTTGTTGTAGGGTTAGTGTTTGTGGTGATTTTGAGAGGATGGGTAGGAGTGATTTTCTCCGGAGCTTCATCCTTTTTGCCTACTGAAAACTTTCCCCTCAAATTTGAGGTAAAACCTATGATAATTACATCCCTTCCGATGATCGGATTACTGATCATATAATCTTCTTTGAATAAGGTCAAGGCTGTAAGAAATGTAGGAAATACGAAATTATTCGAAAAGTTAAAGTTGAGAATCAAATATGACGTACTGTTTTATTGTTTATTAGAATAAGTTTGTTGAGATGCTCAACCCCTTATAAAAAGGTCTTTGACGTGTTGAAAATATCCGTTTACGGTTCACCGCACCTGAAATTATTTCCATTCGGAACCTTCCTAGAGTGCTGTTTTTTATGTTTAGATTAAATATTGTGTGCAATACTTTGGAATGCTGTAAATATTACTCGTAAGGCATTAGTTATTGTAGAAACAATAGTTTTAGTTCACACGTTACGCCGTAGGGGGTTGATGGAAAGGTGTTGAATTTGCGTTCCGTTTTTCGGAATAAATGATAATAAAAACATTTCCCTCGAAACGTTAGCGCACATTCTGCAATCCGGCGGGAAGTGAATCCCGGAAGGAGGATAACGAATTGCTGCAGCCGCTCACATTCTGAAAAGGCACGGTAAATTCCTACCGAATCTGCAGATAGCGAATCCATACCTTAGATCGCATTCTGAGGAGCTGCGGTAAATTACCGGGGGAGCTCAGAATGCCGTCTCAACTTCGGCGGTAAGGTCCCCTCGGATTGCAGAACACTCGCTGTAAAACGACGGTAACTTCCCACCAACTCTGCGGGAAGTGAATCCCCACCTCAGATCACATCCTGAGGAGATGAGATTGTGCTCTCGATAGATCAGATTGTGATCTTAAGTGCTGCGGGAAGGTTCATTCAGAGCTCGGCTTATAATCTCTAGAGAAGATAGAAGAGTTTATAGAGTAGGGGGTAGTGATGGTTTACGGTAAGAAGTTTATGACCGAAAAGTTTTTGTGGTATTTAACTGTAAATAAAATTTGTTAATTTTGTTTTGTTTAAGTTTTTTCGAAAGAATGGAGGAATTTAGAGGATGCGAACAAATGGTTTTAAGCTATTGTTTCGCATTAGTATGATTGAAGTGAAGATATAAAGATTGGAATATATGTTGAGTGAAGCTTCTTTGTGTTTGTAACCTTTTAGTTACGAATGAATAGGAGTGATTCATTATATTGTTTCGGGGGAGAGGAAGTTCTGGGCAAAAAAACTAGTCTGAATAAGCTGAAAAAAGACTTTAAAATGGAGTAGGCGTATATTTAATTTAATTAAAATGCTTGTTTGGTCTGGGAGAGGATTGCTCTCTATATTGGTTTTTATGATTACGCTTTTGATTTGTGTATCCATTCTTCCCGAGAAGAATTTGGATTATGGATTTGTTGTTGCTTCTTTGGTTGCTGGTGTGTTTAGTTGGATTTTTGGTAACAAATGGAATGGTCAAGATGCGAGAGTTGTTGTAGATGAAAAAACAGGCCAAAGAATTATTCTTAAAAGTAATCATAGTCTGTTTTGGATTAAAATGCAATATTGGGGGGTGATATTTGGAATTATAGGTATTGTTATTCTTGCTCAGAATTCTATTTGGGCTTCTATTTTGTTAGGAGTAATTTTAATTTCGCTAATTGTGCTTCGATTTGCAAATTTTGGTAGAAATAGCTTAAATGTTAGCAAAGTTAATTCTGTGGAAGCTGAAAGGGAGGCTGCTATTGAAAAACAAAAAGAAATAGAAGCAGAAAGATTGAAGCGTAGGAAAGAGAAGGAGGATCCAAGTAGATTTATGCCGAAATAGGATTTTTTATTAATTTCTTGTGATTATTTCCATTTCCTAGTCCCTATCTAACTCCACTTCCTGTTGTTTCAAATGATGTGGGAGCATAAAACAAGAATACTATGAAAAAAGAATTTACAGAAATATTAGACAATACAGCTCTAAATCAAATTAAAGGAGGGACTGATGCGAATAAACTTGTAGAAGCGGATGTAACAGAACTGTCAGCCCAAATGCTTCAATTGCAAACTTCAAAGCTATTGAGCAAAAAGGATTAAAAAAAACAATTGCCGACCTTTCTAACTTTTGTTGTTGAATAGTCGGCAATTCTTTTTTCATATGTTAATCAAACTACAGGTCCAGCAATAGCCTTTCCGGATCGTAACCGGCCAGTAGCATCTTCTGTGGGTTTTCGATCAGTTCCTTGATTTTTACCAGGAAGCTCACTGAATCTTTTCCGTCGATGATACGGTGGTCGTAGGAGAGGGCGATGTACATCATGGGACGGATTTCCACCTTGCCATTTACAGCTACGGGACGCTCCACAATGTTGTGCATGCCCAGAATACCGGATTGTGGGGGGTTGATGATGGGCGTGGATAGAAGGGAACCGAAAACCCCACCGTTGGTAATGGTGAAGGTGCCTCCGGTCATCTCATCCAGACTGATTTTTCCGGTACGGGCCTTGTTGGCCAGCTCCATCAGTTTCTTCTCTATTTCGGCCAGTCCCATGGCCTCGGCATTGCGGATTACAGGTACCATCAAGCCTTTAGGCGTTTGTACAGCAATGGCAATGTCGGCGTAATCGGGAGTTACAATTTCTTCCCCGTCGATCATGGAGTTCACCATAGGGTATTCCTTTAGTGCCTCTGTGGCTGCTTTGGTGAAGAAAGACATGAAGCCCAGCTTGATATCGTGCTTCTCTACAAAGTTCTTCTGGTACTTCTTACGGAGGGCTATCACCTCGCTCATGTCCACTTCGTTAAAGGTGGTGAGCATGGCAGTTTCGTTCTTTACCGAAACCAGGCGCTGGCTCAGTTTCTTGCGAAGATTGCTCATCTTTTTCCGTTCTGCCGAGCGCACACCGGCAGCTCGTACAGGCAGAAATGGATTCACTTCCCTTGGTAGATCGGCGACTGCCTGAATATCCTTTTTCGACAGGCGATGCAGACCTGAAAGCACATCCTCCATTGAGAGATGATACTCTTCCATCAGTTTTCTGGCTACCGGAGAGACCTTCACATCTTTGTAACTTTCCGTTACGACGGTTTTGCTTTCCTTTGCGGGTTCCTCATTGGTGCCTGGTGCGGCGGCTGCCTCCTTTTCTTTGGGAGCTTCCTCTGTCTTGGGGGCCTCCTTGGCTGCCGCGGAAAAGCTGGTATCAATGGTACAGGCCACAGATCCTACGGCAACCGTTTCGCCCTCCTGAACCAGAATTTGAATCTTTCCGCCTTCGTCTGCCACAAGGGTAAGGGTTGCCTTATCCGATTCAATTTCTGCGATTTCCTGATCTTTTTCAACGATATCGCCATTGGCAACAAACCAGGTCGCCATTTCTACTTCCGAGATCGATTCTCCGGGGGTGGGTATCTTGATTTCTATCATTGTGTTGTTGTTTTCTTGATTCTTTCTTAATGCTGTCCGGGTTTTACCACCTGGGTTTGTGTCTAAAGTTTCCAATTAACGGCTTTTAGCTTGCAGCTAAAGGCTTGTAGCTTGAGGGTGCTAATTACATTAGCAACTTACTTTTCTTCTCAAAATATTCGTGGGTGGTGAGAATCTCCTCCCGGGTACTTCCCTCCATGCATTGCAGGCCGCAGTATTTGTACTTGTAATCGCAGTCGCATTTCCGGAATACTTTGTTGATAATCTCATCCTGGCCTATCATGTGTATCTTGGCCAGACCGGTGGCCGGACTTCCGCTCTTCTGACGGGCAACAGGAACCAGTTCGGCACCCTTAAAGTTGTATTTGATGAACTGCCAGGCCCCCATGTTCTCCGGTTCCTCCTGTACCCATAGGTGAAGCAGGGCGTTGGGGTAGTGTTCCAGTACTTTGTCAATTTGCTCCTGTGGGAAGGGGTAGAGTTGTTCCATTCGAACAAGGGCCACATCGGTAGCTTCCAGTTCCTCCTTCTTGGCCAGAAGATCGTAGTAGACTTTACCGGTACAGAAAACCACCCGTCTTACATTGTTGGCGTCCACATGGTGGTCGTCAATCACCTCCTGGAATTGGCCATGGGTCAGTTCGTCCAGGGTGGAGGTGCACTGCGGGTGGCGCAGCAGGCTCTTGGGGGAGAATATAGCCAAAGGCAGTCGGATGTCCCTTTTTACCTGTCGGCGCAGCAAGTGAAAGAGGTTGGCTGGAGTAGTAGGGTTCACAATTTGCATGTTGTTGTGGGCGCAAAGGGTGAGGAAGCGTTCCAAACGTGCGCTGGAGTGCTCTGCGCCCTGGCCCTCGTAGCCGTGGGGCAGGAGTAGTACCAATCCGTTCTTTACTCCCCATTTGTCTTCTGCGGCCGAAATGTATTGGTCGATTACCGGTTGAGCCACATTGTGGAAGTCTCCAAACTGTGCCTCCCAAATGGTTAGTCCATTGGGTTCGGCCAAAGCGTATCCGTACTCAAAGCCCAGTACTCCGTACTCGTTCAGGGGTGAATTGTAGATGTAACAATTGGCCTGTTCCTTACTTAAGTGTTTCAGTGGGAAATGTTTTTCCACGCTATCCTCTACCACAAAGGCTGCATGACGGTGCGAGAAGGTACCGCGCTCGGAATCCTGCCCACTCACCCGAACCGGATGTCCTTCCTGCAACAGGCTGCCGTAGGCTAAGAGTTCGCCTATGGCCCAGTCCAGTCGGTTCTCTTTCATCATCTTCCTGCGATCGTTCAGGAGTTTGGAGATTTTTTTGAAAAAGGTCTTATCCTGAGGCAGTGTTGTAATTTTTTCTGCAATATCCTTCAGTATGTCGGCATTTACTCCGGTTTCAGGTGAAGTTTTGAAATCCTCCTCCCTGGAGTATCGAATGTTTTTGTACTTTTCTTCCAGGAAGGGTTGGATGTACACCTTGTCAATTTGCTTCGATTCTTCGAAATTGTTTTCAAGGTGTTGATTGAATTCACTGTTTAGCTGTTTGATTTCCTCTTTTGTATAGATTCCATTCTGAATCAGCAGGTCAGCATAAATGTCGCGCGGGTTGTTGTGTTTGGCAATGACCTTGTAGAGCAAGGGCTGGGTGAATCGTGGTTCGTCCCCCTCGTTGTGTCCAAATTTACGGTACGAAAGAATGTCAATGAATACATCGGTTTTAAATTCCTGTCGGTACTCCATGGCCAGTTTTACGGTGTAGATCAGAGCCTCTACATCATCACCGTTCACATGGAAGATGGGGGAGCGGGTCACTTTGCCCACATCGGTACAATAGGTGCTCGAGCGGGCCTCCAGGTAGCTGGTGGTAAAACCCACCTGGTTGTTGATTACCATGTGGATGGTTCCCCCGGTGCGGTAGCCTTTCAGTTGCGACATTTGTACAATCTCGTACACGATGCCCTGCCCGGCAATGGCTGCATCCCCGTGAATAATCACGGGTGCCAGTTTGTTGTTGTCACCCTTGTACTGGTGATCGATTTTTGAGCGGGAAATTCCTTGTACCACTCCGCCAACCGTCTCCAGGTGGGAGGGGTTGGGTGCCAGGTTCAGTTTTACCTTATGACCTTCATCGGTGGTGACTGTATTGCCATACCCCAGGTGGTATTTCACATCTCCCAGGGCGATGTCCTCTTCGTATTCTTCTCCCACAAACTCTTTCAGAATGTTGGCATAGGGTTTTTCCAGTATGTTGGCCAGTACGTTCAATCGTCCGCGGTGAGCCATACCGAAGATGAACTCCTCAATGCCCAGTTGCGCCCCTCTTTCAATCAGTGCATCCAGGGCAGGTACCAGGGCTTCGGCTCCCTCCAGGGAGAAGCGTTTCTGACCTACAAATTTACGATGGATATAGTTTTCGAAACCTACTGCCAGTTTCAGGTGGTAGTAGATGTGTTTTTTTTGTTCTGTTGTAAAGTTGGGGGTGTTTTTGCTGCTTTCCATTTTCTGCTGCAGCCATTTCACCATACGAGGTTCCCGCATAAAAAGGTACTCCACTCCAACCGACTGGCAATAGGTTTGTTGCAGGTGCTCGATGATGTCTCGAAGACGGGCTGCTCCGATGCCAATCTCGCTACCGGCCTGGAAAACTGTATCCAAGTCGGACTCTACCAGGTTAAAATTTTCTATATCGAGCGTAGGGAAATACTTACGACGGGTACGAACCGGATTGGTTTTTGTGAACAGGTGTCCCCTTTGGCGGTAGGCCTGAATCAAGTTGATTACGTTGAATTCCTTGCTCATTGTCTCAGGGACAGCACCACTCGCGGTCGTAGGCGCATCGGGTTTGGTTTTGAAATTGGCCTGGGCAAACTCGAAACCCTGGAAGAATTTTTTCCAGCTTTCTTCCATTGCATCCGGATTTTTCAGGTACTCCTGGTACATCTGATCTATCGTTTCAATTTCGCTGTTGCCAATGAAGCTAAATTTGTCCATAGGGGTAAAGTGTGGTTCTACTTCTGATTTTGAAATAACTAAACAAATGTATAAATTTCCGTAACTTATGTATATATCTAAATGTAAATAAAAGACAAAAAGATCATATTATTTGTATATAGATTGATAGACATTTTCTATGACTAAATCTTATCTCTTGAATCTGTGTTGATTAGTAATGTTTCTACCTTGTGCGTTTGCTTGGGTAAGCGAACTTGGCTACTTTTGAAGGGATTTTCCCAGAAATTTCATAATATCTCAAAATTCATCAATGGCGCATTCAATTTGGAATCGAATAAATCTTGGAAAAAGTACTGGATCCCTTCTGTTGATCTTTTGTCTTTTTGCTTGCAATAATTTACAAAAAAAATCTGATTTTGAGTTACAAAAGGGAGATCTCTTATTTCAGGATTTGGATGATAGTTCCCTTTCGGATGCAATTGAAAAGGTGACTCAGACCGGTGAAAGTAATCTTTCCTTTTCTCATGTAGGAATGTTTGTTGTAGATGAAAAGGGCGAACCTCTTGTGTTGGAAGCTGTTTCGGCGGGCGTTTGCTTAACCCCTTTGGATACTTTTCTGGTTCGAAGTCTTACTCTTGATGGAAAGCCCAAAGTAGTGGTAGGACGAATGAAGAAGAGGTTTCGGCCCAGAATTCAGCCAGCCATTGAGGTTGGAAAGAAACTGTTGGGAAAACCCTACGATTCGATTTATGTGATGCAGGATTCGGCTTTTTACTGTTCCGAATTGATTTATGAAATGTTTCGGGGTGAAGGGAATGATTCAGAAATATTTCAACTGAATCCTATGACTTTCAAGGATCCCGAAACCGGTAATTTCTTTCCCGGTTGGGTGGAGCATTACCGGAAACTGGGTGTGCTGATTCCGGAAGGAGAACCCGGTTTAAATCCCAATGGAATGTCAGAATCACAAAATATCGACTTGATCCATAATTTTACGAAAGGGAGTCGAAGCTTAAATAAATAATACGTAATATAGAATTTGGGAGTAGTGTCCCTGGGGATTTCTTCAGCTCTCATTCAAAATAACTTTTTCAGATGAATTCTTTTCTTCGTCAGCTTTCCGGTGAGCTCTACAACCGGTATGGAGACCGTTTGTCGGACTGTTGGTTGATTTTTCCCAACCGACGTGCCGGACTCTTCTTTTCCAAATACCTGAACGAAATTGTGGAGCAACCCCTCTTTTCTCCTCGTATTCTCACCAGTAACGAGATGATCAGGGAATTTTCATCCCTAATGGTGGAGGACAACCTGGGGCTTCTTTTTCGTCTCTACCGGAAGTATATCGAGAAGCGGCAGGTTAAGGAGAGTTTTGATGAATTCTACCACTGGGGGGAGATGTTGCTGGCCGATTTCGACGATATTGACAAAAATCGTGTGGATGCCCGCCATTTGTTTCAAAACCTTGCTTCTATTAAGGAGATTGAAGGTTTGTTTGATTATCTTACCGGGGAGCAGATCGAAGCCATTAAAACCTTCTGGAAGAGTTTCAATCCGGAAAGAATTTCCGATCATCAGCAAGACTTTATTTCCGTTTGGGAAGTTTTGTACGGAATCTACTTTGAGTTTCGAGAGGAGTTGAGAAGCGAAGGCTTGGCCTATGAGGGGATGGCTTATCGCGAGGTACTCGACCGTTTGGAACGGGGGGAAGTGGAGTTGGAAGCTGAAAAGCTGATATTTGTTGGTTTTAATGCTTTGAACCATTGTGAGGAATTGCTCTTCGACTGGTTGAGAGACAGAGATAAGGCGGAATTCTATTGGGATTACGATCGGTACTACCTAAACAATCCTTACCATGAGGCTGGTCTTTTTCTGCGCGATAACCTGAAGCGTTACCCCCATCCGGAAACTCAAATCGATTTTTCGGCTCTTCAGCGGGGAGAGAAGGATGTAGAGTACGTAGCCATTTCTTCTGATGTAGGACAGGCCAAGTTTGCCCATCAAATTGTAAAAGAATTTGTAGCCAAGGGAGATGCAGAGCCTGATGAAATTGCCATTGTTTTGGCAGATGAGGAGTTGTTGCTGCCGGTGCTTCATTCCATTCCTTCGGATGTGAAGCAGGTGAACGTTACCATGGGGTATCCCGCAAAGAATACTCCGGTGGCAAGTTTGCTGAGTTTGATTGTTGCTTTGCAAAAAGGGGGGCGAATGCTGAAGAATGGTTTCCATTTCTACCATAAAAATGTGCTCGCTTTGTTGAATCATCAATACCTGAATGCAGTGGATCCTGAGGGGATTGCCAGCCTGGTGCGAAACATTTTGACTTCCAATAAAATTTATTTGAAGCCTGAGGAGCTGACCGGAATCGGTCTGATTGAAAATATTTTCTTCCGGGTGGAGACGGTGAAGCAGCTTTCTACCTATTTGCTGAATCTGCTACAAAAGGTATTTGAGCATTTGGAATCGGCTCGGGAGGAGAAAACCATGGTCGATAGGATGGAGCAGGAGTATGTATACCACCTGTTTCTGGCCGTGAAGCGATTGAATGCGCTGCTGGATCAGCATCGTATCGAATTGAAATTGGATACCTACTATCGGCTTTTGGAGAAGATGGTGGAATCTCTTACCATACCTTTTGAGGGAGAACCTTTGGCTGGTCTGCAGGTGATGGGGATTATGGAAACCCGATTGCTGGATTTCAAGAAAGTGGTAGTGCTCTCCATGAATGAGGGCAAGTTGCCCAAAACCGGGGCGGCTAACTCCTATATCCCCTATAACCTGAGGAAAGGTTTTGGCTTGCCTACAATTGATCATCAGGATGCAATTTTTGCCTTCTACTTCTTCCGTCTGATCCAACGGGCCGGAGAGGTGAAGATGCTCTACAGTACCCAGAGTGACGGAATGCGTACGGGGGAGATGAGTCGTTTCCTTTACCAGTTGAAATATGAATCTGATTTTGAGGTGAGGGAGAACAATCCGGGGTACGATATCTCTCTCCCTTCCCGAAAGGAGATTGCAATTGAGAAGGATGATCGTATTCTTAAAACACTGGAACAATATTGCAACGGAGGTAGAAGATCCTACTCTCCATCGGCACTGAATACCTATTTTGGCTGTTCTTTGCGCTTCTACTTTAAATATGTAGCCGGTTTGCAGGAGCCCGATGAGGTGACCGAGGAGATTGATCCTCCAACTTTTGGGAATATTTTCCACTACACAATGGAGTTGCTTTATGGTCCCTACAAGGGGAAGATGCTTACGACTGAAATACTGGAAGAAATTGAAGGGGATGAGGCTTTGATTGATGCTTGTCTGTTGGATTCTTTCCGGGAGAATTACTTCAAAGTGGAGAAGGAGAAGCCTTTGGAGATCAGTGGGAGGAATGTGCTGGTTTACGATATATTAAAGAAGTACGTCCTACAAATGCTGAAACTGGATCGGCGCTTTGTGCCCTTCGAAGTTGTGGGGCTTGAGCACAAGTATAAGATTCAAATTCCTATACTGGAAGGAAAGCAGAATGTGCAGCTTAGCGGATATATCGATCGAGTGGATCGAATTGGGGATACCATTCGGGTGATTGATTACAAAACCGGAAAGGCCAATACCCGTTTTAAAAATGTTGCCTCCCTTTTCGATCGGGAGAGTAAGGATCGGAATGGGGCTGCCTTTCAAACCATGCTCTACTGTTTGTTCTATGAAGAGAATTTTGATACCAACTATGCGCTGTCTCCTGGTATTTACAGTCTGAAGGAAATCTATAATGATAATTTTCAGTGTCAGCTGGAGCAGAAGGAAGGACGGGCCAAGGGGGTAAAAGTGGATGATTATCGGATGTTCCGTCAGGAGTTTGTAGAGAATTTAACCAACCTGCTGGAAGAGATCTACAATCCTGAAATCCCTTTTGCACAGGTTGAGGACGAAAACAATTGCCGAAATTGTCCGTACGCTGAGATTTGTCATAGAAACTAAATAGTCAGGAAGATCCAAATAGGATTCTTTTTTAGAAAGATATAAAAAAGGTTGGCCTCAAGTGGTCAACCTTTTTGTTTTTTATCTATTCTTCCAAAAGATCGGGTCTTAGTTGTTTTGTTCTTTTGTAAGCTTCTTCTTCCTGCCATTTTTCAATCTTTTTATGGTCTCCCGACAGAAGAATATCGGGTACTTTCCATCCTCGGTACTCCGCCGGACGTGTATAAACGGGGGGAGCTAATAATTTGTCCTGGAAAGAATCGGTCAGGGCTGAAGTTTCATCCCCCATGGCGCCGGGAAGCACTCGAATTACACTATCAGCAATAATGGCTGCAGCCAGTTCTCCTCCCGTAAGCACGAAATCGCCCATTGTAATTTCCCTGGTGATGAAATGATCTCTTACTCTTTGATCGATCCCCTTATAATGTCCGCAAAGGATGATGATGTTCTTTTTAAGCGAAAGAGTATTGGCTGTTTGTTGGGTGTACTGTTCCCCGTCGGGCGTAGTGAAGATGATCTCATCGTACTCTCTTTGACTCGTTAGATGCTCAATGCATTTCACGATGGGCTCAATTCGCATTACCATTCCGGCACCTCCGCTAAATGCGTAATCGTCTACCCGTTTGTGTTTGTCTTCTGAGTAATCTCTGATGTTATGTATATGTATTTCAGCGATTCCATTGTCTTGCGCTCTTTTGATGATGGAATGGTTGAGCGGACTTTGCAATAATTCTGGAACAACTGTTAGAATGTCTATCCTCATAATTAAAAAATTTTGGGTAAAAGTATAAATCCCGGTAGAACAAAGCAAAAGTTTGGAGGGGGAGAAATGAGGTTTTTTATGATGAAATGACAAAAAGACAGGTGAGATTTATTGTATTCGGACATAATGGCATTGTGTTGGGGTAAAAATCTTCCAGATTGACAGGAAAAAGCTGATGGTATGGCATTTGGAATGTATGAAGTGAAAATGATCGAGATCAGAAAATAAATAAGGATTTAAACAATAGGAGAATTTAGACATGACATATTTAAGATTAGCCAACCGACACAATGATTTTTTTACCAACCAATTAGTGGATCAACTTTTTCGTGAAACCAGCAATGGGTTCAATCAGGAAAAAAGAGATAATGGACAGACTCGTCCCCAGTTGAATATTATGGAAATGGAGAAAGAGTTTGTTTTGGAGATGGCCATTCCTGGTTTTTCAAAGGAAGAGGTGAGTGTTCAGGTGGAGAAAGATTTGCTTAAGGTAAAGGGGGAAAAAGAGGAGAAGAAAGAAAATCCAAATTATAAGAGACGGGAGTTTGTGGTTGCTGATTTCGAAAAGAGTTTCAGGTTGTCCTCCAAGATAGATCAGGAGAGGATTGCAGCAACTGTAGAGAATGGAGTTCTCCAAGTTAATTTGCCTTTGCTGGAGGAGAAGAAACCGGTAACGAAACAAATCGAGATTCAATAATTAATTAAAAGTAAAAGGAGGATTTACCATGAGATTAATGAAATGTAACAACAGAAGTGAGCGTCCTGCCGTTTTATTTAGCGATTGGATGGGGCGTTTTATTGAAAATGATTTTTTTGCTGAGGGAGCACTGAATCTACCATCGGTAAACGTAAGCGAGGAGAAGAATTGGGTGAAGTTGGAATTTGCACTGCCCGGATGGAAAAAAGAGGACATTCATGTTGGAGTAGATGGAGATTATCTTGTAGTACAAAGTGAGAAGACGCACGAAGAAAAGTCCGAAAATGAAGGTTATTTGCGTCGTGAATTTTATGCGGGAGCCTTTAAGCGCAGTTTCTACTTGAACGATTCACTGGAGAAGGATAGAATTGAAGCAAGCTTTGAAAATGGAGTGCTCCAATTGATTGTTCCCAGAAAAGAGAAGGATGAGGATGCTGCCAGGAAAATTGAAATTCATTAAATGTTTTAGTTTCAGTTTGTTTTCGTTTGTAACTAAGCCCTGTATTTTGCGGGGCTTTTTGCTTTGTTTGTAAAGCAGAAAACCTATAAAAACTTTGAGGTTTATCACATAAATAGTTAAATTCGTATGAATAAAGACATTGTATCTCAAAAAGATTCTATTCTTAACATGGCTGAAAAGCCCTATTAATGTATATTTCATGGAAGCTAAAGATCTGCGCAATCCCTCTCAAGAAGAACCGTTGAAAACAAATGGGGAAATTAAAAATGCAACTTCTGATACCACTAATCCAAGTTTTAATGATGAAGGAGGAAAAGTTGCAGCGGAAGAAGACGTTGAAACCGCATCGGAGAATAAACAGGAAAATAAGGTAGAGGAAAGGAGTGATGATTTGGAGGACTTGTCAGAGGTCGATTATTCGCTTCTGAGCAAGCAAGAGCTGATTCATAAGCTAAACGATTTGCTGGATACGTATCCGGTTGTCAAATTGAAGAGTCATGTGGAGGAGATAAAGCAGATTTTTTACAAAAAATATCAGGCTGATCTTTCATCTGCCGAGCAGAAATTTGTTGAGGCTGGTGGAAGTGCGGAGGAGTTCGAGTATGAGGATGATTCTGGGTTTCGGATGAAAGCAATCTTAAAGAAGTATCGGGAGAAAAAAGCTGAGTACAATCGAAAGCTGGAGCAGGAAAAGGAAGCAAACCTGAAATTGAAATACCAGATTATTGACGAGATTAAAGAGTTGATTAATCGCAAAGAGTCTATCAATAAAACCTTTAATGAGTTTCAGGAGTTGCAGAAAAAATGGAGGGAGATTGGTATGGTTCCGCAGCAGTCGGTAAAGAATTTGTGGGAAACCTATCATCATCATGTTGAGAATTTTTATGACTACATAAAGATTAACAAGGAGCTTCGTGATTTGGATCTGAAAAAGAATTTGAATGTCAAGATAAAGTTATGTGAAGAGGCCGAAAGTTTACTTTCGGAAGCTTCTATTGTGAAAGCTTTTAATGCTTTGCAGAAATTGCATGAGCGATGGAGAGAGGTTGGACCTGTTCCTCGTGAGAAGAAGGAGGTTATATGGGATCGGTTTAAGGAAACCACAACTCATATTAATAAAAAACATCAGGAGTTTTACGAGGGGTTAAGGCAGGAGCAGAAGAAGAATTTGGAAGCGAAAACCAAATTGTGTGAAAGGGCGGAGGCAATCTGCAACCAGGAGATCCGAAGTCATAAGGATTGGAATGCTTCATCCCGAGAAATTCTGGAGCTGCAACAGGAGTGGAGGAGAATTGGTTTTGCTCCCAAGAAAGATAACAACCGCATCTATCAACGTTTTCGTGCAGCTTGTGATTTGTTCTTTGAACAGAAAAGAAAATTCTATTTCCATCTGAAGGAAGAATTGAGTTGTAATTTGGAGCTCAAGATAAAATTGTGTCAGCAGGCAGAAGCCTTGCAAGACAGCACCGATTGGAAGAAAACCACTGATGAGCTGATTGCCATCCAAAAAAAGTGGAAAGAGATTGGGCCGGTTCCCAGAAAGGTGTCGGATGAAATGTGGAATCGTTTTAGGGAAGCTTGTGATAAGTTTTTTAGGAATAAATCAGCACACTTTGAATCGATGGATTCTGACCAGGGGGCTAATTTGAAATTGAAGGAGGAGTTAATTGAGAGGGTAAAGGATTTTCAAATCACTTCTGATAATGAGGGAAATATTAGAGCGATTAAGAGGTTTCAAAAGGAGTGGGCGGAGATTGGTCATGTTCCTTTTAAGCACAAAGATAGGGTGCAGGAGGCGTTTCGTCAAGCCATAAATCATCATTTTGATCGTCTGAATCTGGATGTGTTTCATAAGGAGGTTCAGAGGTTCCGTAATAAAATTGACGGTTATCTCGAGATGGAGTATTCCGAAGATAAAATTATTGCAGAAAGAAATAAAATAGTCAATAAAATTAAGCATTTGGAAAGCGATATTACTCTTTGGGAAAATAATATTGGATTTTTCTCCAATTCCAAAAATTCCGGAAATATTATTCGAGATATTCAGCAAAAAATAGAGAAAGGTAAGAAAACGCTTGCATTGCTGCAGGAGAAGCTGGCGATTATTGATAATCTGGTTTAAAACGATTTTATACAGGAATGCTACCCCAATGGATTTTTTTTCATTGGGGTAGTTTGTTATTTGTAGTCACTTACCGAAGTGGAGTTGAAGGATTCCATCTTTTTGTTTCCTAAAAACCTTAAAATTGACTACTTTTGCACTTTCATAAACCTTTTAAATTATTGTACTGTGTCAGCAACAAAATACATTTTTGTAACGGGAGGTGTGACATCCTCATTAGGAAAAGGAATTATTGCTTCGTCTCTGGCTAAGCTCTTGCAGGATCGTGGCTACTCAGTAACCAATCAAAAACTGGACCCCTATTTGAATGTGGATCCCGGTACGCTTAACCCCTATGAGCATGGAGAGTGCTTTGTGACCGATGATGGTGCAGAGACAGATTTGGATTTGGGGCACTATGAGCGTTTTACCAATATTCCCACTTCACAGGCCAATAATGTAACCACCGGACGTATCTATCAGTCTGTAATTAATAAGGAGCGTAAAGGTGATTACTTAGGGAAGACTGTACAGATTATTCCTCATATTACGGATGAAATTAAGCGTAATGTTAAATTACTGGGAAGTAAGAACAAATACGATGTAGTGATCACCGAGATTGGTGGAACTGTTGGTGATATTGAGTCTTTACCTTATATCGAGGCTGTTCGACAATTGAAATGGGAGTTGGGGAACGATGCTTTGGTGATTCACTTAACTCTTGTGCCTTATTTGGCAGCATCGGGAGAGTTGAAAACCAAACCAACTCAGCATTCAGTTAAATCATTATTGGAAACAGGTGTTCAGCCCGAAGTGTTGGTTTTGAGAACGGAACATGAATTGACGCAAGATGTTCGCAGAAAAGTTGCTCTTTTCTGTAATGTAGACCCTAAAGCAGTTGTGCAGTCTATTGATGTGTCTACTATATACGAAGTCCCTCTGAAAATGAGGGAAGAAAAATTGGATTCAACTGTTTTGGAAAAATTGGGCTTGCCTTTGAAGCAGGAGCCAAAATTAAAGGAGTGGACCAAATTTTTGAAGCGATTTAAAAATCCGAAGTCTGAAATAAAAATTGGATTGGTAGGGAAGTATGTTGAATTGCATGATGCCTACAAGTCGATAGCCGAAGCTTTTATTCATGCAGGTGCTACCAATGAATGTAAGGTTAAGCTGGAGTGGATTCATTCGGAGAAGTTAACCCCGGAGAATTATTCCAAGCAATTGGAAGGTTTGAAAGGTATTCTTGTAGCACCAGGTTTTGGACATCGAGGGATGGAAGGAAAAATTCTTGCTGTAAAATATGCTCGTGAGAACAATGTTCCTTTCCTTGGTATTTGTCTGGGAATGCAGGTTTCTGTTATTGAGTATGCTCGAAATGTGTTGAAGTTGGAGGAGGCTGATTCTTTGGAGATGAATCCTCAAACTCATCATCCGGTTATTAATCTGATGGAGGAGCAGAAAAATATTACAGAAAAGGGAGGTACCATGCGTTTGGGGGCTTATGCTTGTAATTTGACCCCGGGATCTAATTGTGCTACAGCCTATGGAAAGACTCAGATTGCAGAACGTCACCGTCATCGTTACGAATTCAATAATGAATATCTGAAAGCTTTTGAAGGGGCAGGGATGATTGCCACCGGAATTAATCCGGATACAGGGCTTGTAGAGGTTGTTGAGATTCCTGAGCACAAATGGTTTGTTGGTGTTCAGTTTCATCCTGAATACAAGAGTACTGTTGTGAATCCGCATCCTTTGTTTGTTGAATTCGTAAAGGTAGCTATGGAAGGCTAGACTTTGTTAGAAAACGAATCAAACCGAATTGATAATACAACAAAGAAATTGATTAAGAATGGATAGAAATTCGATAACCGGCTTGGTATTAATCGGTATAATCCTGATTGGATACACCTGGTTGACCAAGCCTACGGAAGAACAGATACGCGCAAAACAAGTTCAGGATTCGATTGAACGTGTGGAAGCCCAGCAAGCTCTCCAAAAAGAGGAGGCAGAGCAGGTTCATGCCCTGGAGTTGGCCGAAGGTTTGAAGGCCGAGAAGGATTCCTTGCAAATGGTGCAGGAGTACGGCGTTTTTGCTCAGGGAGTTCAGGGGAAAGAGGATTTTGTTTCTCTTGAGAATGAATTGATCCGTGTAAAATTGAGTAACAAAGGAGGGCGTGTTTATTCTGTAGAACTGAAGACGTATCAGACTCATGATTCTTTGCCTTTGATTCTTTGGGAGGGAGAGCAAAACCATTTTGGGTTGAGCTTCTACTCTCAAAAAGGCGTTGTGAATACGCAGGATCTGTTTTTTACCCCGCAGGATGATGCTAAAAAGGTTGTGGCAACTCATGATGCCAAATCAGTTAGTATGCGCTTGTATGCGGGAGAGGAGAAGTATATTGAGTACAAATATACTTTGGAGCCTGATAGCTACATGATGGATTTTAGGGTGAATGTCGTAGGAATGAGTGATGTTATTGCCCGTAGATCCAATTATCTTACTTTTGACTGGAAGGCAGATCTTCCCAGTCAGGAGAAGGGAAGAAAGTTTGAGAACCAGTACACTGCCCTTTACTATAAATATTTCGAAGATGATGTAGAGCAATTGAGTGCTGGTAGTAACGAGATGGAGGAATTGACCACCAAGGTGAAATGGCTTGGGTTTAAGCAGCAATTCTTCTCCTCTGTGTTGATTGCAGAAGATACCTTCAAGGGGGTTAAGATCAATTCTATCAATCATGAGGAGACTTCTCCGATTTTGAAGACTATGAGTGCGGAGATTTCTCTGCCATACATGGGAAGTCAGTTGGAGACCTATCCAATGCAGTTCTATTTTGGTCCCAATCATTATTTGACCCTTCGCAAGTACGGGAAAGATATTGAAATGCACAAGCTGGTGGATCTGGGCTGGAAGATTTTTGGCTGGGTGAACCGCTTTGTAGTTATTGAGATTTTTAACTTTTTGGAAAAATTCACCGGTAACTATGGTTTGATCATCCTGTTGTTGACTCTGATTATTAAGTTGGCATTAGCACCTTTGACATACAAGTCTTATTTGTCTACAGCAAAGATGAGGGTATTGAAGCCCCAGATTGATGCAATTAATGAAAAGTATCCTAAGGAGAAGGCAATGGAGCGTCAGCAGGCTACCATGGCTTTGTATAAGAAAGCGGGAGTGAATCCGATGGGGGGATGTTTGCCAATGTTGTTGCAGTTCCCGATTTTGATTGCCATGTTCCGTTTCTTCCCGGCATCTATTGAGCTGCGTCAAAAAAGCTTTCTATGGGCAACCGACCTTTCAACTTACGACTCTATTTTGGAACTTCCATTTGAAATATGGCAGTATGGAGATCATGTTAGTTTGTTTTGTTTGTTGATGGCTATTACCAACCTTGTGTATACCCGTATGAATCAGCAGATGACTTCAAGTTCTCAGCAAATGCCTGGTATGCAAACCATGATGTACCTGATGCCTTTGATGTTCCTGTTCTGGTTTAACAATTACGCATCCGGTTTGAGTTACTACTACTTTATCGCAACTCTGTTTACAATTGTTCAAACTTGGGCAATTCGTAAATTCATGGTGGATGATGAAAAGGTGTTGGCTATGATGGAAGCTTCCAAGAAACGTCCTGTAAAGAAATCTAAATTTCAACAACGTTTGGAGGAAATGGCCAAGCAAAAGGGGTACCAACCTCCTAAGAAATAATATCGATTAAGATTATATACAAAAGAAAAGAGCCCTGTTTTGGGGCTCTTTTTTTTATTTTAATTGGAAGGGATGATTGTGAAATTTTAGATTGGAAGGTGTTTCGAAACTGATTCCCTACCGGTGTAAAGAGTATTGTAAATATCTTATTTTAAAAGTTGGAATCCTTCGATCTTGTGATGTATAAGATGAAGGTTGTTTAATAGATTTTGCAGGAGTACTCTTTGTTTTGTTTGAAAAGCACCAATAGTTGGATGTGGAGTGTTTCTAATTTTAAATATACAGTTTAGAATTCGTAAAGATCCTAAAATTGGAGTTGCTTAGGTAAGGGGGTATAAAAAAACCTTCTGACGAATCAGAAGGTTTTTCTGGAGCGGGAAACGAGACTCAAACTCGCGACCCTCAGCTTGGAAGGCTGATGCTCTATCAACTGAGCTATTCCCGCAAATTGGGTGGTGGGGAGAGCAGGATTCGAACCTACGAAGACGAAGTCAGCGGAGTTACAGTCCGCCCCAGTTGGCCACTTTGGTATCTCCCCGGGCCACAACAGAGGTTGTTATTTCCTCATTGCGATTGCAAATATAGGGAGTTTTGCTAAAGAGACAAGGGGGGTGGCCTACTTTTTTATTCGATTTGGTTTAATTTATTGATCCATAGGATTAAAAAATGTTGTTTTTTTTGTGGATGAAAAATCAAAAATTAATTTAAGGTTGACAATCCGATTTAGGTTCCGTATTTTAATGTTCTAAATTCATCTTTTCAGATGTTTTTATTGGATTGCGTCTAATTTTTGTGACTGTCATGTTTTCGAAAGCTCGTATCGGCACGTTAGCCGGTATCAACCAAACCTTTTGGTTTGGATTCTGCGGCTTACCTCTTTTAAGCCTTTCTCAGCAACCCTTTTATTCATTTGAACAATGGCTAAATTTACCACTGAAGATGCTCTCAAATATCATCAGAATGGGCGTCCTGGAAAAATTGAGGTGGTTCCGACAAAACCACACAGCTCGCAACTTGATTTGTCCCTTGCCTACTCCCCCGGAGTGGCTGAACCTTGTCTGAGTATTCAAAAAGATCCCCGGAATGTATATAAATATACTGCCAAAGGAAATTTGGTGGCGGTGATTTCCAATGGAACCGCAGTTCTCGGACTCGGGGACATTGGTGCTGAAGCAGGCAAACCTGTTATGGAAGGGAAAGGGTTACTGTTTAAGATTTTTGCGGATATTGATGTTTTTGATATTGAGATTGATTCCAAAGATGTGGATCAATTTGTAACCATTGTTAAGGGGATTGCCCCGACTTTTGGTGGAATCAATTTGGAAGACATAAAGGCCCCTGAATGTTTTGAGATTGAAGATCGGTTGAAACGGGAATTGAATATTCCTGTGATGCACGATGACCAGCATGGTACGGCTATTATATCTGCAGCAGCATTGCTCAATGCTCTCGAAATCCAGGGGAAACAGATCGATAAAGTGAAAGTTGTTGTGAATGGAGCAGGGGCTTCTGCTGTTTCCTGTATTCGTTTGTACATTTCGCTGGGAGTGAAAAGGGAAAATATAGTGATGTTGGATAGCAAAGGAGTCATCAATCAAAAGAGGACCGATTTGAACTCCATTAAGAAAAAGTTTGTTACCGAGCGGGAGGTGTCAACTCTCGAGCAAGCCATCAAAGGAGCTGATATGTTTTTGGGGCTTTCGGTAGGAAATGTTTTAAGCGCCGAAATGGTGAAGAGTATGGCGCAAAAGCCCATCGTATTTGCTCTTGCCAATCCGAATCCCGAAATTGCCTATGATACAGCTATGGATACGAGGCCGGATTTGATAATGGCTACAGGTCGTTCCGATCATCCCAATCAGGTAAACAATGTATTGGGGTTTCCGTTTATTTTTCGGGGAGCATTGGATGTTAAGGCGAACATTATCAATGAGGAGATGAAAATAGCTGCCGTAAAGGCATTAGCCGCCCTAACCCATGAGGATGTACCCGATATTGTGAATGATGCTTACCAGGAGTTGAATCTTAGCTATGGGCCGAATTATATTATTCCTAAACCTTTGGATCCCCGGTTGATTACAGCAGTAGCACCAGCAGTAGCCAAGGCTGCTATGGATTCAGGAGTTGCGACTCAGCCCATCCAGGATTGGGAGGAGTATAAACTGGAACTTTCCAAGCGACTCGGTCGTGACAATAAAATGGTTAGAGCTATTACGGATAAGGCTCGACGAAATCCGAAACGTGTTGTTTTTGCTGAGGGAGAAAATTTTAAGGTGTTGAAAGCCGCTCAAGTGGCTATGCACGATGGAATTGCCAAACCCATTCTTTTAGGGAATCCTGAGACCATTAGAAATTTGATATCTGATCATGACCTTGATCTAAGGGAGGTACCCATATACAATTGCAGGGGAGGAGAGGAGTGTTCTCGCCGTGAACATTTTGCCAGAAAGTTGTTTGAGAAACGGAAGCGGAAGGGGTTGACTTACGAGGAGGCTCTTGAGAAAATGAACAATCGTAATTATTTTGGGGCTATGATGGTGGAAACCGGCGAGGCAGATGCTTTGATTTCAGGAACTACTTCCAAGTATTCCGATACCATTCGTCCGGCGATACATACTGTTGGCATTCAGCCCGAATTCAATCATATCGCTGGAATGTATCTAATGATGACCAGGAGAGGGCCCATCTTTTTTTCGGATACAACTGTGAATCCTCAACCGGATGCTCAAACACTTGTGGATACCACTCTCCTTACTGCTGAAGCGGTACGAAAATTCAATATTACACCTGTGATCGCTATGATTTCCTACTCCAATTTTGGTTCCATTCGCAAAGGAAGTCCTTCGCGCGTTCAGGAGGCTGTTGATATTCTACATCATCAACATCCCGATTTAATTGTTGATGGTGATATTCAGATGAATTTTGCTCTCAATCGCGAGTTGCGAATGAAGCGGTTTCCTTTTTCGAAATTGGGCGATAAAAATGTTAATACCATCATCTTCCCGAACTTAAGCAGTGGGAATATTGCTTATAAAATGATGCAGGAATTGGGAGGAGCTGAAGCCATTGGTCCTATCTTGCTGGGAATGAAAAAATCCATTCATATTGTACCAATAGAGAGTTCCGTACGTGAAATATTAAATATGGTTACCATAGCCGTTGTTGATGCCCAATAAAATTGCATCGAATTTTGATCATTGAAAGGAAGTTTAAGTACAGGATTATCGATTACTAAAATGTTTATTTTTTAGTATGGAATATTTGTTTGTATTTATCACTTCCTTTTGTGATTTATTCTCTCTGTTTTGTGGTTTTCTGATTTACAAAGGTTGTGTGTTTTGTTAAATTAATAGGTTTCAGTCCTAATTCTGATTTTTCGAAATTGTTTGATGAAGAATTAAACATTTAGATATGGGTTTAATAAAACTTAATAATAAGAAAATCAATTATTAAAGGCTGTTTGTCATCGTTATTTAGAAGCTTGTCATGAATGGTGTTCCATCTGTAAAGTATAGTGATTTACATCTTGCTATTTTGGCAGAAAAGTTGGAAATTTCTATTACAATTTTATAAGGGGGACAATTGGTGATGTAGAGAATTTTTTGTGTTAGTAGGAACCTGTGATTTCTATTTAACCGAATGGAATTCCTAAAAATCATTCAATGTTTATGGTGAGTGATTCAGTTAATTTCCCCTTTTATTGTAAATAGTAAGATTGACTTTCCTATAATTGAAGAAGGGGGTGAATATACCCCTATTGTGAAGAGGATGTCGTGGTGAGAGATTCCTAAAGTTCGTTCAGTACCTGCCCCAAATTGAGGATGAACAACCTTGGATCCTGTTTTAGGATCAGGCAAGCCTTGTAATGAATCCCGTTTTTAGGGACTCAGCAGGCGGAGCAGTACCCTAATCAATGTTTTATAGAGAAGCTTTTCAAGACCAACTCAATGGGCTTGAGTGGGCGAAGCCATGCCTGCTGTCGAGTACGGGAAGCTTCAAAATCCTTAATTTAAAGATTCGATTATGCAGTTTTTTAAGCGAACCTACAATTGGCATGCCGTTTATACCAAATCCAGAGCCGAAAAGATGCTTTTTGCTTCCCTGCAGGAGAAGAGTATTGAATGCTATTTGCCGCTGAAGAAGGAGTTACGTCAATGGAGCGATCGAAAAAAATGGGTGGAGGAACCATTAATCCGATCCTATCTTTTTGTGAGGGTTAGCGAGAAAGAATATTATGATGTACTCAACACCAAGGGAGCGGTACGATATATTACATTTGGAGGTAAAGCAGCACCCATTCCATTGAATCAGATCGAAGCCCTCCGTATTTTTTTGGAGGATGAGAGACGGAGAGTGGAGCTTTCGTCCAGTGATTTAAAAAGAGGAGATTGGGTGGAAGTGGTTGGTGGGCCATTGAAAGGGGTTCAGGGAGAGGTGCTTCAATTTCGAGGCAGGCATCGTATTGTTTTGCGATTTAGGTCTTTGGGGTACTGTGTGCATACCGATATATCTTTGAATGAAGTTAAACGAATGCAGAGGCAAGTTTCCTGAGTTAGATTGAAATACTATAACCAACATGGATTTATCTGTGATGAGAAAATCCGGAAATTATATTTGGGATGAGAAAGATAAGAAAAGTAACAACTCTGGGCTTGGGATATATTGGTCTTCCAACTTCGGCTTTACTTGCGCATAATGGGGTTCAGGTGAATGGAGTGGATGTAAATTCCAACATAATTGAATCGGTTCGAAAAGGGACTATCCCCAATGTTGAACCCCAATTAAAGGAGATTGTAGCTCAGGTAGTGAAGGAGGGAAATCTTAAGGTAATGACCGTACCCGAGGAGGCTGATGTTTATGTGATTGTAGTTCCAACACCATTTAAGGAGAATCATGAGCCGGATATTTCATTTGTTCGGTCGGCTACCGAGTCAATTATTCCCTTGTTGAAGAAAGGTGATCTTTATATAATAGAATCCACCTCTCCCGTGGGTACCACAGAAAAAATGGCTGAGTTAATTTATGCCCGGCGTCCCGATCTGAAAAATGAGATTTATATTGCCTATTGTCCGGAAAGGGTTCTCCCGGGGAATATAGTATACGAGTTACAACAAAACGACAGAGTGATTGGAGGAATAAATGTTGCCTCTACCCAGGCGGCCTGTGAGTTTTTCAGGTTGTTTGTAAGAGGACAGCTTCACGAAACCAATCCCCGGACAGCTGAGATGTGCAAATTAACCGAAAACTCATCACGGGATGTTCAGATTGCATTTGCTAATGAACTTTCTATTATATGCGAAAAGGCTGGCATTGATGTATGGGAGTTAATAACTCTGGCCAACAAGCACCCCCGTGTTAATATTCTTCAGCCGGGATGCGGTGTGGGTGGTCATTGCATCGCAGTGGATCCTTACTTTATCGTTTCTGATTATCCCCTGGAAAGTCAAATTATCGGGAAGGCCAGAGAAATTAACAATTACAAGGCCTTTTGGTGTGCCGAAAGGATCAAAAGCGCACGTTTGGAATTCAGCTTGAAGCATGGCCGTCAGCCGCAAATTGCCCTGATGGGATTAAGTTTTAAACCCAATGTAGAGGATCTGCGTGAATCTCCTGCAAAATACATAGCACAAAAGGTGATGCAGGCCGAGCAAAATGGTGTGTTGGTTTCGGAACCAAATATTGATCGGCACAGCGTATACAGGTTAACCGATTATAGAAAAGCCTATGAAAAGGCTGATTTGATAGTGTTTTTGGTCGCTCACAATGAATTTAAAAGTTTAAAACCCCGGAAGGATAAAGTTATATTGGACTTTTGTGGAGTTTTGAAATCATAAAATAGACTCTCTAATTCACTTCAACCAATCATTTACGGGCAAGATCTAATCTGCCTGAATTATTGCATCCTGCTTCCTTTTATTGTTTATTCACTTTATTCCTAAAAAAATGACAAGCGTAAACCCAAAAAAGGTATTACTGGTATTCGGTACTCGACCCGAAGCGATTAAAATGGCGCCTCTGGTAAAAGAGTTTCAGAAACATCCTTCTGTTTTCGAAACCATTGTATGTGTTACCGGGCAACATCGACAGTTATTGGACCCCGTGCTAAAGCTTTTTGAGATCGCTCCAGACTTCGATCTAAGTATCATGAAGAAAGGTCAGGATCTTTTTGATGTAACCAGTCGCGTACTGATGGGTATGAGGGAGGTGCTTTCGAAAATAAATCCTGATGTGGTGTTAGTACATGGTGATACTACCACATCTACCGGTGCAGCTTTGGCCGCTTTTTACCATCAAATTCCGGTTGGTCATGTGGAGGCAGGGTTGAGAACCAACAACATCTATTCTCCCTGGCCGGAGGAAGCCAATCGTCAAATTACAGGTCGATTGGCGCGCTGGCATTTCGCACCCACCGAAATGGCCAGGAAAAATCTCATACTTGAAGGTATTCCTCAGGAGAGAATATCTGTTACCGGTAATACTGTAATCGATTCTTTGAATCTGGTAATGGATAAAATCAGGAATTCTTCAAAGATAGAAGGGGATCTCCAGGATCTTTTTTCCGGAATTGGGATTCCTGTTGAGGTTCTTGCCAAATGGAAAAGTGGTCAGAGAAAAATGGTTTTAATCACGGGGCATCGGAGAGAGAATTTTGGTACTGGGTTCCGGAATATTTGTAATTCCATAAGGGAACTTTCCGAGTTTCACATGGATGTTGATTTTGTTTATCCTGTTCATTTGAACCCCAATGTTCGGGAATCAGTCTACAGTATTCTTGGACAACCAATCAAAAAAGGTTTTTTGAAAGCCAAACCCCAGTTGAATGGATTTTGCAAACTGAAAAATGTATATCTGATTGAGCCATTGAACTATCTTTCCTTTGTTTATCTGATGAATCAATCCTATCTGGTACTTACTGATTCAGGTGGTTTGCAAGAGGAGGCCCCATCCCTGGGGAAACCTGTACTGGTGATGCGAGATACTACCGAAAGACCCGAAGCTCTTGCCGCTGGTACGGTAGAGTTGGTGGGTACTGATCCGATAAAAATTATTGATAGGGTTGAATATTTACTCTTCAATGAGTCCTCCTATCGCCAGATGTCAAGGGCTATCAATCCATTTGGTGATGGAGAGGCCTCCAGCCGAATAGTGAAAGAGTTGGGCAATGGACATCCGAATTTCTTCAATGCGAAAGTAAGTGTGAAAGCAGAAAAACTGAGGAACGAGTAGGCGGTTTTTTTTACTCCATAGCATGAATCCCAATTTAGATCACAAGGGATTACATGAACTAAATTTCAAATTCTAATTCCATGAAGGGAATAATATTAGCAGGTGGCAGTGGTACCCGATTGTATCCAATTACACAGGTAATGTCGAAACAACTACTTCCTGTGTATGATAAACCCATGATTTACTATCCATTGTCGGTTCTGATGCTGGCAGGGATTAGGGAAATTCTCATTATTACGACACCTAGGGATCTTCCTGATTTTAAGAGTTTATTGAAGGATGGTTCCCAGCTGGGACTTCAATTTTCTTTTATGGCTCAGCCCAACCCGGAAGGACTGGCTCAGGCATTTCTGTTGGGAGAGGATTTTATTGGTGAGGATGATGTCTGCCTGATCTTGGGCGATAACATCTTTTACGGTTCAGGGCTTCATCGTTCTGTTTTGCAGGCTCGTCAGATGGTCGAGGAAGAACGTAAAGCAGTGGTTTTTGGCTATTATGTAACCGATCCGGAACGATATGGAGTGGCTGAATTTGATGCCAATGAAAATGTGATTTCGATCGAGGAGAAGCCTACAAATCCCAAATCCAATTATGCTGTAGTAGGATTATACTTTTATACAAAGGATGTGGTAGAAGTGGCAAAAGGAGTTAAGCCATCGGAACGGGGAGAGTTAGAGATTACTTCTGTGAATCAGGAGTTTTTGAGGCGTAATATATTGAAAGTTAATCTCCTGGGACGTGGTTATGCGTGGTTGGATACTGGTACCCATGATACTATGGCAAATGCAACCCAGTTTGTCCAGGCCATTGAGATGCGGCAGGGATTGAAAATATCCTGCATCGAAGAGATAGCGTGGAGAAAGGGATACATTAATGATGAGCAGCTTTATAATCTGGCAAATTCGATGAAAATGAATGGGTATGGCAAATATCTATTGCAACTTTTAAAGGAGTAGGCAGTAGAATGGAATCGCTTAAATCAAAAACAATATCCAGTGTTTTTTGGAGCTTTCTGGAACGTTTTGGTACCTATCTTGTTTTGCTGATTACGCAAATTGTATTGGCCCGTTTGCTGCTTCCCGCAGATTTTGGTCTAATTGGGATGTTAACCATCTTCATAGCCATATCCCAGGCATTTATTGATAGTGGTTTTGACAATGCACTGATTCAGAAAAAGCATACCAATCAGAAGGATTACTCCACCGTTTTCTACTTCAATATTCTAATTGGTTTCTTATGTTATGGGATTCTATTTTTTTCAGCACCCTTAATTGCTGAATTTTTCGAGCAGGAAAAATTGGTTGGTTTGACACGGCTGGTAGGTTTGATTCTTGTTTTTAATGCCTTGGGACTAATACAACTGGTGAAGTTTAAAAAGGAGTTGAACTTTAAGGTAATAGCTCAGGTGTCGGTTACGGCCAATTTTCTATCAGCAGTGATTGGTATTGGTCTTGCCCTAATGGATTATGGTGTTTGGGCTCTGGCCTTTCAGATGGTTTCCATCTATTTTTTAAGATCAGCTTTTTATTGGATGAAAAGTCATTGGCGTCCTAGCCTTGTTTTTTCCAAACAATCTTTTCGCCAACTTTTTGGATTTGGGTCAAAGTTGCTGATTTCAGGTATTATTGACCAGATTTTCCAAAATATCTATTTGCTTGTGATTGGAAAACTTTTTACTGCAAAGGAATTGGGATACTATACGCAGGCCCAGAAGTTTCAGGAGGTTCCAGTGGTTACGCTTGCTTCTGTAGTTGGGAATGTAACTTTTCCGGCTTTCTCCAAAATACAGGATGACGATGAAAGGTTGCGAATTGGATTTCGTAAAATGATCAAATTGTTAGTCTTTGTTAATTTTCCAATGATGTTGGGATTGGCTGTTATCGCTCAACCTTTGTTTCTGCTTCTACTTGGTGAAAAATGGTTGCCGGCGGTTCCCTATTTTCAGATTCTGTGTATTTCAGGAATGATCTACACCCTTCATACTTCCAATCTAAGTATTCTTAAGGTAAAAGGGCGTTCAGATCTGTTCCTGTATCTGGAGATCATCAAAAAAGTTATTGTTGTCTTGGCGATCTTAATCGGATTGAATTGGGGGATAATGGGGCTTGTTGTAGGACAGGTGGTTACCTCCTTTATCAGTTTGTTCCTGAATGCTTTTTTTACGGGGAAGTTGATTTCCTACTCGATTAAAGCTCAGTTGAAAGATGTCTCTTCAACATTAATTATTGCATTGTTAATGGTAGGGTGTATGATTTTGGTTGGCAATCCTGAAGGCTCCGTACTCTATTTGCTATTGCAGATTCTGACAGGAATTAGCGCTTATTTCCTGTTGGCATTTACTACAAAGCAGGAGGCAATGAATGACAGTCTATTGATATTAAAAGAATTAATTCCCCTGAAAAGATGGAAAAACGCAAAATCTTAGTAACACAGCCGCAGCTTCCCCCTTTGGACGAGTTTGTTCCTCTGTTGAAGGATATTTGGAATAGCAAATGGTTGACCAACAATGGGAAATATCATCAAATGCTGGAGGCTGCTTTGGCAGAATACCTGCAGGTTCCGTTTATTTCTCTGTTTGCCAATGGAACACTGGCCTTGGTAGCGGCTTTGCAGTGTCTGCGGATCAAGGGGGAAGTGATTACCACACCCTATAGTTTCGTAGCGACGACCCACGCTTTGTGGTGGAATGGCATTCAACCGGTTTTTGGAGATATAGAACCTTTGTATTGTAACCTGGATCCCGAAAAAATTGAAGCTGCCATTACACCTAATACAACAGCTATTTTACCGGTTCATGTTTATGGAAATCCCTGTGAATTGGAAAGAATTCAAAATATTGCTGATATCTACGGATTGAAGCTGATTTACGATGCAGCTCATGCTTTTGGTGTGAAATACAAAGGGAAAAGTGTTCTTACCTTTGGTGATCTGTCCATTCTTAGCTTTCATGCTACCAAAGTGTTCAATACGGTTGAGGGAGGTGCAATTATTTGTCATGATAGGAAAACCAAGAAACGAATTGATTACCTGAAGAACTTTGGTTTTGCCAATGAAACAACTGTGGTGGGAGCTGGAATCAACGCCAAAATGAATGAACTTCAGGCTGCCTATGGCTTGCTTCAATTGAAGTATATCGATGAGGCGATAGCCCGGCGAAGGGAGATTGTAAATGTATACAGGACTCAGTTAAGTGCCCTCCCAGGTCTTCGCTTTTTGAAGGAGCAGGATGATGTTGAAACTAATTATGCCTATTTCCCTGTGTTTATTGATGAATCAAAGTTTGGTCGTTCCAGGGATGAGGTATATAAAGGCTTACTCAGTCAGAACATTTTTGGACGGCGTTATTTCTATCCGTTGATTAGCCAATTTCCGACCTATAGGGGACTTCCTTCTGCCAGCAATTTGCCCAAAGCTGAACGAATTACCAATGAGGTTATCTGTTTGCCTTTGTATCCTGACCTCCACATGGCGGATGTGGAAAATATTATAAATCTAATTAGGAACATGTGTAAATTTTCTTTTTCCGAATCCTTAATCCGGGTTTCACGGAATGGAAGACATACAGGATTTGATAGTGTTGAAGGAACGAGTTTGAAATATATACAAAAATCAACTAAGGAGAATGAAACCAGGTAAGAAGAAACAAAAGATACTCATGCTGGGAGGGTCTCATTTTCAGATTCCCGCTATTTTATATGCCAGGGAGGTTGGAAATTATGTAGTCACTTGCGATTATTTGCCAGATAATCCAGGGCATCAATATGCTCATGAGTATTATAATGTGAGTACTACAGACAAGGAAGCTGTGCTTGAATTGGCCCAGAAGCTGGAAATTGATGGGATTGTGGCTTATGCTTCTGATCCGGCGGCCCCAACGGCTGCTTTTGTGGCGGAAAAGATGAGCTTACCGGGTAATCCATTTGATTCTGTAAAAATTCTAACCGAAAAGGATCTGTATCGTGATTTTTTGCATCAAAATGGTTTTAACTCCCCTCCTGTGTTGTCCTGTAGGAGTTATGATGAGATCAAAAAGGAGGTTTTGCGATTGAATTATCCGGTAGTGGTGAAGCCTGTTGATTCTTCCGGAAGTAAGGGAGTGACGAAGGTGGATAAGGCACTTGACCTAAAGTATGCTGTAGTTGAGGCGTTGAAGTATTCTCGATGCAAACGGTTTGTTGTGGAAGGATTTATCCGGAAAAAGTATCCTCAGTTGGATGGAGACATTTTTGTATATGATGGAAAAATCATTGCCTGTTACCTGGGCGATCAGGGAAATGACGATATCGTAAATCCATTTGTACCTGCCAGTATCAATTATCCTTCCCTTTTGCCCAGGCATTTTCATGAGAAAATTGAAATGGAATTGCAAAGGGCGATTGATTTGTTGAAGATGAATTTTGGAGGCTTTAATATTGAGGTAATCATAGATCAGGAGGATCGAATTCACTTGTTGGAAATTGGGCCCAGAAATGGGGGAAATTGTATTCCTGACATCATTAAATATGCTAGTAATGTGGATATGATCAAACTTACTATCGATTCCAGTTTGGGAATCCCCTTGGCGGAGATTCAACCAAAACCAATACAGCAATTTTATACCACATATGTGGTTCATTCTGATCGGGATGGTGTGTTTGATGGGGTTTTGGTGGATGATGCTATAGCTCCCCATGTCTTGGAGATCAGAATGTTTGTGAAGCCCGGTGATGGGGTAAGAAAATTTATGGGTTCCAATTGTACTCTGGGGATTGGATTGCTAGGTTTTCCCACAAAGGAAGTGAGAGATGAAAAAATGAGCCGGATTACCCAGCTAATTTCCGTTGTAACCAGGGATATGGAAATGAAAGCATAAAAGGAGATCAGCGAGTTCCCAACAGTATAGGTAACATAAAGATATGGCCTGAAGAAATTGGCTCACAGGAGAAATAATTACGATATGTTGATGTAAGAGGTGAAAAGGAATTATCGGGACAACCTAATCATAAGATGTCAGAGCAATCCTGCTTCTTATTGAATGATATCCATTAGGATTAGTTCAAAGACATCCTAAACTAAAATTCTCATTTCTTACATCAACATCTGCTTCTGAATATCACTCGTTCGAATGTTTGTTACCCTTTCCGGTTGATTAATGATAAGGGCTTTCGGAGGAGAATAGAATAATGTTTGGTTCAAAAACAAACTCAAGATAGCAAAGAATGATTACCCCCTTGGTAAGCGTTAAAACCATAACTTACAATCATGAGGATTTTATTGAGCAATGCATTGAAGGTGTATTGATGCAGCAGACGAATTTTAGATTTGAGTTTGTAATAGGAGAGGATTGCAGTACGGACAGCACCCTGGATATTGTACAAGATTATGCTAGTAAGTATCCCGAGATTATTCGTGTAATAACTTCGGAAAGTAACGTGGGAGCAGGGGAGAATGATCGCAGAACAAATGAAGCCTGCAGAGGCAAATATGTGGCTTTTTGTGAGGGGGACGATTTTTGGACGGATCCTCTAAAGTTGCAAAAGCAGGTGGATTTTTTGGAATCCCATTCAGAGTACGGGATGGTTCATTCAAGTTTTTCTGGTAAAATAGGAGACAGGATTGAAAAAGACATTTGGAAAAATAAAACGATTCCGGAAGGATGGGTTTTGGAGGAGTTGATAAAAGGTAATTTTATTGCAACAGCAACTGTTTGTGTACGAAATGAATTGCTGCGGGAAATCAATATATCTCAACTTATAGCAAAGAAAAAATGGATTATGGGAGATTATCCGCTTTGGCTTGAGGTAGCAGCAAAATCTAAAATCGGATATATTCCTGATGATATGACCACTTACAGGGTGCATGCAAGTTCAGCAACCCATGGATTAAATATGGAGGGGCAATATAAGTTTTTTATCGACCGGTATGCGATTAAAAGATATTTTGCAGAGAAGTATCAAGAGGTTCATTTGGTGAATGATTTGGAGGAAATGTACCATAAAGAATTGCTAAAGTATTCCATCTTTCTAAAAAGAAAAGAGTTAAGAGGAAAATGCCTTCGTTTTTTTCGGGTTTCTTTCCGATACCAATTGTCTTTTTGGTATATCTTTTCACGTTTTTCTGTTTTGGATCCTTTGTTTGTGTTTATATATTTTGTTAAAAAAAAGATTCAGTTAAGGGAATCCTTGTAGAAAATTGTAAGGACAGTGAAACATCTTCGGAATTTGCTTTTATTCCTGACTTTTGTTGCCATATTTTACATGGAAAACTTTTCCATGGGGGGGCTTAAGTTTACTTATGTATGGAAGTTTCCCATATTGATCCTATTTCTGATCAATAATTTGGGGCAAAAAATCGACTTTAATCTGATTTTCTGGGGGTATTTGTTTGCCCTAAAAACCATTTTCAATACCTCCTTTTTTATTTACCCAGTTGAATCAATCATTACTTTTTCCAAATACCTGGTTATCCCTTTGTTTGTGCATTGGATTTGCCTAAATACCAATTCGATTAAGAAAATTATTTTTCTTAAAAAGATTCCTGTTTTGCTTGCGATTTTTGCAATCCTAGCCAATGTGCTTTTCTTTTTGGGCGTATTTCCTGGGCCAACAACCAAGCCCATGCTTTATTACGAGGAGGAAATATTGAGCGGTTTTGTGGGAATCCTGGGTGCAGCACACTATACCTCTGCTGTACTGGCAGTTGCAAGTGTTGTTTTGCTGAATCAATTGATTAGCGGAAAGTTGGGGGGATGGGGGAAGTTACTGTTGAGTATTTTACTGTTTCTCGGGTTTATCCTGCTGGTGAAAACTTTTGCGCGTACCGGCTGGTTGATGTTTTTGATTGGAGTGGGAGTTCTCTTTTTTCGGAAGATTTCGCGGCGAAATGTTAAGAAAATAGTAGGTTTTTCTTTTCTCGTTGTTGTAGGACTTGTTGTTCTTTTTCAGACCAATGAGGGAGTTCGTCACAGGGTTCTTGATGAAAGAACTGGCCAGGAGGATTTGAGTTGGGAAGAGACATTTGGATCGGGGCGTCCCCAAATAGCGAAGGTTTATTTACAAAATCTGTATGAAAGTAATCTTGCCACCTATTTATTGGGGATGGGTTCAGAAGCTTCCATGAGAAAGTATGAGCACAAAACTGGAATTCCATTGATTGCACACAACGGTGTTCTCCAAGTATTGGTTGACGATGGACTGTTAGGGATTCTGCTGTATGCTACTTTTATTTTTTCCATGTGGAAAGCTATTTCAAGGACAAATAGTTCAAGTAATCAGTGCGCGTTTGCTGTGTTTTTTATGTTTCTTTCTTGTTTGGTTACGCAGCAAGCCAACTATTTTTTGCTGGATGTTTTTTTGGCTATACATGTAGCCCTGGTCTTGATCGAGGATCGGATCAACAAGTTTCTTTTAGTAAAGAAATTAGGCCGAATATAGACGCCGACAATGGAGGGGCGTAGTTGGTAGCTAGGGTAAGAAGTGAAAATCATAGCTTGTCATAACATTTTGTCCTTTTTGGGGGAGATTAAGATTTATTCGTATTTGCAAAAGGTTTATTAAGAGTTTGAATTTATTATTCTTTCAACATAGAATTGATTAAGAAGATATTGATATGTTTCGTTTTTGCCTGATTCCATTGGATGAACTGGAGAAGATTCAGCATGATTCTATTTTCCCTGGGAATCAATACTTGTGGGTTCGGAGTTGGTTGTCGGTTTTCAGAAAACTGGAAGATAACGACTTTGGATATTCTAAAGAGGAAATTGTAGTATTGGGGTTTCAGAATGAGAAATTGGTTGCTGTTTTGCCAATGGTAAAACTTCAAAGAAAATACTTGGGGCTTTTTTCTCTTACTTTTTTGGAATTTTTAGGACAGCAATGGTCCAGTTTTGGAAATGATATCATTTGGGTAGATCAGCCAGGGATAGGTTTTCTTAACGAACTGATAAATTGGCTCAAAAAGAATTTAGATTTTCACTTCATATTTTTTAAGAATTTGCCTTCGAATTCGATTTTAAAATCTGGCTTTCGGTTCTATAAGTATGAAGGGGTTCCTTTTTTGGATTTGCGCAAATATTCGGATTATGATTCTTTTTCCAAAATAAAGTATACACGGAAGCAGAGAGAAAATTTACGAAGAGGAAAACGATTAGCAGAAAAGGATGGGATTGTTGTGACGGAGTCTGTTGAAACCATAAATGAAGACATTTTTGAGGAGATCAAACAGGTTGCGAAATCTAAAAGTGTAGATGGAAAATCCTATCTGTACGGTCATCCCGAGAAGGAAAGATTTTATAAACTGCTCTTTGATATTTTCCATTCTCAGGTGGTTTGGGTAAAGTTTAATGGGCGGGCCGTCGCCTACTGTATCAATTTTTATTGGAGGGGAATAAAGTTTGGAGTGGATACCGCCTACGACAGAGCGTTTCGAAATTACAACCTGGGGAACTGGTGCTTCGATAATAGTGTAAAAAATAGTTTTCAGCGAAGGGATAAGATCTATTCTTTCGGCCCCGGTTTTGATTCCTATAAATTCAAATTTACGGACGCACTGAAAGAATATTTTATGTGTTATGATTGGAAACCATGCTTCAAATCCTTTGTTGCTTTACCCTACTTTAAGTATTTGCTTCAGAGGAGAGAAAGACGGGTGAGAAGGATGTTGCAAAAGACTGGTTATTATGGGTAAACTAAGGTATGCTATAGGGGAGATTCTTGGATTTTTACTTGTTTTATTGTTAAAGTATAGAATCAGCCGTCCGATTGGAAAAAATCAAGTAGTTTCCATCTATTTTCACAATCCATCTGCGGTTTTGTTTGAACGTTGTATTCGATTTCTGAAGCACAATGGTTTTGTATTCGTTGATCAGAATGAGTTGTTGAAGATGATTCAAAATTCCGGGATAAATGGACAAAAAAGTGCTTTTATTTCTTTTGATGACGGAAGAAGCGGGAATCTTAAACTTCTTCCTGTTATTGAGAAGTATAAGATTCCGGTTACCCTTTTTATTGCGGTAGAGCCCATCATTAATGGTAATTTTTGGTGGGAGTACGTAGATGTAATAAAAACTTTAACCCCAGATGTGAAGACTGTGGAGGATCTGAAGAAAATGCCCAATCAGGAGCGAATGAAATGGGTATCCAAAGCAAAAATGGTTCAAAGTCTTGATCGTTCTGCACTTACACGAAGAGAGTTGATGTCTCTGAGACGACATCCTCTGATTACGATAGGAAGCCATACTTTTCACCATCCTATTACCGTGAATTGCAACGATAAAGAGCTCCTATCAGAATATATGAATTCCAAAAGGATATTGGAGTACTGGATGAATCGGCCCATGGAGGCACTCTCATTCCCCAATGGCGATTACAACGAAAGGGATCTTTTCTTTTTAAAAATCACAGGCTACAAGATGGCCTTTACAACCAAACCGAATTTTGTAGATGAGCATTCCAATACCCTTGAGATTCCTCGGTTTTCAGTAAACGATGAGGGGGGTAAATATGAAAATATAGCCAAAATGTTCGGCCTTTGGCAAAGATATATCGATCCCTTGAAGGGAAGGTTTTGGGGAAACTAACAGTTTGTCCCCAGGTTGAATGTGATTGAATAGGCTTAGTTATATAATTGCAATGATTAGAGGCGAAAAAATCCTGTTTGTAGGTCCTGAATTTCGGAAAAGCAGAGGAGGGATTGGAATGTGTTTGAAAAATTACTCGCAGTATATTTCTCCATTCAAAATAATTGTTACCAGTCGCTTCCAATCCCTTTTGATGACCGTATTGTTCTTTCCCTTTTGTCTAATGGGAATTATGGTGAAGCTATTGACGGATAGAGAAATTGAAATAGTCCACATTCATGGGGCTTCTCAGGGAAGTTTCTATAGAAAATATTTGATTTTCCTTATCGTTAAATATTGTTTCCGGAAAAAGGTAATCTATCATATTCACGGGGGTGGTTACAAGGAATTTTTTGAGAATTCTTCTCCCCGGATCCAAAAAGCTATTCGTTTCATGATTGGGAAAGTGGATCTGCTGATTTGTTTGTCGGAAAAATGGAAGCAATTTTTCGGAAGCACTTTCGAAATTCGGAAGATTGCTGTAGTAAATAACGTTGTTTTGCCGCTTTCAAACCCTAAAGCTCTGAAAGAAAGCAAGCGGCTTGAACTCCTGTTTCTCGGTTTGATTGGAGACAACAAAGGGATTTTTGATTTGCTGAAAGTGATTAAGAATCATCGGATTCGATTTCAGAATAGATTATTTCTGCGGGTAGGAGGCAATGGGGAGGTGGAGCGTTTGAAGAAAACCATAAAAGAGTATTGTTTGGAATCCTTGGTAAGCTTTGAAGGATGGGTGGGAAAGGAGCGAAAGGATCAATTGTTTAGAACATCAAATGCTTATATTCTTCCATCCTATCTGGAGGGACAACCTCTTTCCATTTTAGAAGCAATGAACTACGGATTGCCTATTATTTCAACAAGAGTTGGGGGAATTCCTGATATCTTGAATACTTATGAAAATGGGCTGCTGGTGGAACCAGGAGATCATGAAGGTTTGGCACTTGCTCTCAATCTTTTTATGAAAAATTCGAAATTACTTCAAAACTATTCCCGAAGGTCAAGGGAGGGGATTGTCGATTTCTATCCTGACAAAGTTTTTAAAGATCTTGCTGTTCTTTACGACCAATTGCTACGGGCAGGGGATTTAGAATCTAGGGTGACAACCGTTACAAGGAAGAAAAGCTTATTCAATTGACTATAGTTTTTACATGGAGATATTCTACTACCTATGGAGGAAGAGTTTATTGGAAATATATAGTTTGAATTCTCAACGACTACTAGAAAATGAGCGCTAATAATTTATGTCTTAGTTTGACTCTGGATTATGAATTGTTCGGATCGGGGCAAGGGGATGTTTTCAAGCACATGATTGAACCCACCAACCGTTTGTTGGCCCTTTGTGAACGAATGGGGGTCCGGCTTACTATTTTCTTTGAAGTAGTGGAGTATTGGCGACTCAAAGAGATGTATGAAAGCGGAATCACAATGGGGTATCGAGAAAATCCGGCGACAGCTATCGAAAAGCAAATTGTCGAAGCCTTTCGTCAGGGACATGATGTACAATTACATGTTCACCCGCAATGGATTGATGCAAGATTTGAAAATGGAAGCTGGAAGTTGAACATGAAATATTGGCGATTGCCTGAAGTCCCTCTGGTTGCTGATGAGAATATTAGCATGGGGTTGGACCAATTGATAGGTAAGGGGCAAAATACAATGGAGACTTTGCTGAAACCAGTAGATCCCAATTATCAGTGCAACATCATCCGGGCCGGGGGATACAATGCAGATCCCTCTGCAGATCTACTGAAAGTGCTTCGTAAATATAATTTTGTTGCCGATAGTTCGGTGGTTTACGGGGCTGTGATGGATACTCCTTTGTCGCGGTACGATTATTCTAATGTTTCGGAAAGTATACCCTATTGGTTTAGTAACGGAACGTCATTACTGGAAACGAATACGGAAAGCAGAAGTGTTCTGGAACTTCCGGTTTTTGCCCTATCCATCCGACGAATAGCCAAGTACGATTTGGTTCGGGTGAGGACGGTTTTAAAAAACCGGCCTTTTGCAAGGGAAAGGTTCAAATCCAACTCTGCAGGTATGTCAAAATGGGAAACCATTCAATATTTTCTGGACAGGGAAGCTGTTACCTGGGATTATTGCCTGTTCTCTTCTGGGAAAATGAGAAAGTTTATTCAAAAGGCAGGTCAGATAGCGACTCAATCCGATTTTGAATTTCACCCCTTTGTTTTGGTAGGACATCCGAAGGATTTCTTCTACTCAGATGCCCTGCATACTCTGATTCGCTACTCACGAAAGTATGGCGGAGAATTTATGACCCTAAGCGGATTGGTACAGAGAATAAAGAGAGATCAGTACAAATAAGTATGAATTCAGTTAAAACCGAAGACGAATGAATCAACCACTGGTAAGTGTAAAAACCATCACCTACAATCATGCTCTGTATATCCGGGAGTGTATTGAAGGGGTATTAATGCAAAAAACCAATTTCCCATTTGAATTTATCATCGGGGATGATTGCAGTACTGATGGGACAACCAAAATTGTGAATGAGTATGCCCAAAAATATCCGGGTACTATTCGTTTGGTTTCATCTTCTGAAAATGTTGGTGCTCATGAGAATGACAAACGAACATACAATGCTTGTCAAGGCAAATACATTGCTCTATGCGAAGGGGATGATTATTGGACCGATCCAATGAAATTGCAAAAGCAGTTTGATTTTATGGAGACACACCCGGATTACGGGATGGTGCACACCAGCTATTCCAATAAAGTAGGTTTGCTGATGGTTCGGGATGTGTTGAAATACAAAAATATCCCTGAAGGTGAAGTTTTTCAGGATTTAATACTCAATAATTTTGTGGTTACCGCAACGGTGTTTATGCGCCGATCACTGCTTCAGGATATTCAGGTTAATGATTTTATTATAGAAAAGAATTGGGCCATGGGAGATTATCCCATGTGGTTGGAATTGGCTGCCCGATCGAAAATAGGCTTTTTGTCCGAAGATATGGCTACCTATCGGGTTCATTCGGCTTCGGCCTCCCACCATCTCGATTGGAAGGGGATGTATTCCTTTTTTGAAAATCGCTTTGATATAAAGAAACACTATGCCGAAAAATATCACTGTCTGCATCTGTTACCCCTCTTGGAACAGATGTATCATAAAGAGTTGTTGAAGTATTCTATTTTTCTGAAAAACAAGAAGCTTAGAGAGAAGTGTGTGCGTTATTTCAATTCATTGAAAAGAGATAAACCGATCCTTTGGTTCTTGTTTGCGAAACACAAAATTTTGGATCCTCTTTTTGCCTTTCTGTATTTTTTGAAGAAGAAGTTCAAGTTACGGGAATCTCTCTAGGCCATTTTCGATCCTGATGCAAAAATATTGAATTCTTATCCATCCGTTAAAAATTAATAACCTATTCACATGTACCGTTTTAGATGTCTTACCTTGGAAGAGCTTGATAAAATGGAGTATCAGACTTTTTCACCCAGTAGCCTGAGTGAATGGCTTGTTAAATGGTATTCCACTTTTAATCAGGTAAAAGATAATACCATGGGGTTTGAAAAAGAACTTTTTATCGTTGCTTGTTATGAGCATGGAGAACTGAATTCTTTACTTCCCCTTATGCGGGTAAAACGAAGATATGGCCGGTTTCTGTCGCTCTTTTTTCTTGAATTTTTGGGCCAGCAATGGTCCTGTATCGGAACTGATTTGATTGCAGAACAAATGCCGGAATTGGATCTTCTTCATAGTTTAAGGCGTTGGTTGAGGAAAAATATTCATTATCATTTTTTATTCCTTAAATATTTGCCCAAGGAATCTGTTTTTAACGGCAATTACAGATTCTTTAAGCATGGTGGTTCTCCTTTGTTGGATCTGAAAAAGTATTCCGATTATGAATTTTTTAGGAAGCACAGGTATTCTCGAAACCTGAAACAAAATCTGAGGAAAGCTTTGAATAAGGCCAAAAAAAATGGAATTGTTGTTGAAGAAACAGTAGAAGAAATTAATGAACAAAATCTAAAGGAAATTAAGCGAATTTCAGCAACAAAATTATTGGATGGGAAGAGTTATCTCTATGGAGACAAGAGGAAGGAAGAGTTCTATCGATTTGTTTACAAGAATTTTCAATCCAATGTTGTGTTTGTGAAATTTAATGGAATTCCTGTAAGTTTTCGGACCAATATATTTTGGGGAAATAAAAAGCATTGCATTGATGCAGCTTACGATCGAAAGTACCGGAACTATAACCTTGGAATCTGGGGAGTCGATGTAAGCATAAAAGATAGCTTTGAAAGGGGAGTCAAAATTCATTCCATGGGCCCGGGATATGATTCCTACAAATTTAAATTCGCTGATTCAGTATATCACTATTTTATGTTTATGGACTGGAGGTTCCGGGTAAAATCGGTGCTTTTGTTGCCCTATTTCTGGATTTTACTCAAAAGAAAAGAGAAATCGGTTGACAGTGTGCTTCATCATTATGGTTTTGAGACATAGAAGATCTTCTGATTTAGATTCTATTCATTTCCCAGTGGTTTGTGTTTTCTGAAAATTTTGTTTTGCAACCTGATCGTATTTTCAATGAAAGAACTTCTACTATTGAAAACAATGCCTCGGGCATTAAAACTGTACCATTTCTACAAAAAAAAGGAGTTTGCCTCAAAGGAGGAAATACGCGCCTATCAGTTTGAACGGTTACGAAAATTGATAAATCATTCCTGGCACAATATTCCTTTTTACAGAAAGTATTGGACTCAAAATGGTTTTTCTCCCGAACTTTTTAAAGAATTGGATGATTTGAGAAAGATTCCCCCTATTGACAGGGATGTAATACGAAACAATCCAGATTCCCTGCTTTCCCTTTCTGCTCGTACGCAGAAATTGAAGTTGACCACCACAGGTGGAACTACCGGAATGCCATTGAAGTTTTATATCGATCAGAGAATATCAATTCCTAAAGAGGCGGCTGCCCTTTATGACTTGTTTCGAAGATTTAAATATAAACCTTTTGCACGTTGCCTCTTCCTGGAAGGCAGTCGTTTGGATGAGTCCCTGATAAGAAAAGGAATCTATTGGAAAAGGAATTATCTCAGAAATGGATTGGTCATGTCCTCTTTTCATTTGAATGACAACACTATTCACAAGTATGTTAAAAAGATCAGGGAATTTAACCCCCATTATATTTTTGCCTATCCTTCCTCCAGCACGGTTCTGTGCCGATTAATGAAGAAGAATGGACTTCCTGCTTTCAAAAGCTTGAAGCATGTGATATGTAGCTCTGAAAATATTTACGATTGGCATCGGGAATTGGTGCAAGAGGTATTGGGAGTGAAGATCTTTTCTCAATACGGACACAGTGAAAAGTGCGTTATCGCAGGAGAGTGCGAACATTCCTCCAATTTGCATTTCTCACCCTACTATGGTTACACCGAATTGATCAATGCTAGTGGTACCCCGTGTACCAGAGAAGGAGAAAAGGGCGAAATCGTAGTAACAGGTTTTGATCAAAAGGATTTTGTCTTCATTCGCTATCGTACTGGCGATTTAGCTGAATATACATCCAAAGCATGTGCTTGTGGAAGGAACCATTTTACTGTAAGGAAGATTGTGGGACGAGAGCAGGATTTTGTTGTGGACCGTAAAGGAGATCTACGGATTTTCACCTGCTCCGATGAGATTTTTTGGGAAATTCCCCCAAAGGTGAATGCCTATCAATATGTTCAAAGGATAAAAGGAGAACTGGAGTTAAGAGTGGAGGTAAATGAAGCCCTGACTGTTGAAGATTACGAGGTTCTTCGAAAGCGCTTGAGTGAATTATTGGTTGACTTTCCGGTGAGTATTTCAGAGGTGTGCCATATTCCAAGAACTAAGTCCGGGAAATTTAAATACCTGGTTCAAAAAATACCTTTGAAAAACAGGAGGGGATAGAGTAGAAAGATTGTCATTTTCAAAGTTCATATGGATTGAAGCAAAGAAATGATTCTTGAGACTATACTGTTTTAGCAAAATTACCTCTGAGTCTGTTTTAACCATAATTTGATAATAGTTAGTCGTACCACCGTTTTATTTTTTCTTTTATGAAGGAGCTATTACTATTGAAGACAATGCCTTTTGCATTAAAAAAATACTTTTTCTACAGGAAGAGGGAGTTTGCCTCAAAGGAGGCTATAGAGGCTTACCAGTTCGAGAAGATTCGAAAATTGGTGAATCATTCCTGGGATAGTATACCTTTTTATAGAAACTATTGGTCCCAATTTGGTTTTTCTCCCGAAATGTTAAAGGGAATGGAGGATTTGGAAAGGATTCCAACGATCGATAAGAGAGCGATACGAAACAGCCAGGAATTGATGCTGTCCCAATTTGCTAGGGTAAAGAACTTGAAATTAACCACCACAGGAGGCACCACAGGGATGCCCATGAGTTTTTATATCGATCAGAATGTTTCAATTCCAAAGGAGGCGGCGGCTCTATACAATCTCTTTCGAAGATTTAATTACAAACCCTATGCTCCTAACCTTATTTTGCAAGGAGAACGCCTGGATGAGTCCTTGATTGAAAGAGGGATCTATTGGAGGAGGAATTACCTTCAAAATGCTTTGGTAATGTCGTCCTTTCATTTAAACGATAGTACCATTCAACAGTATGTAACGAAGATCAGGGAATTTCAACCCCACTATATTTTTGCTTATCCATCCTCTAGTACAATTTTGTGTCGCTTAATGAAGAAGAATGGACTTTCGGCTTTCAAAAGCCTGAAGCATGTAATATGTAGTTCGGAAAATGTCTACGGCTGGCAACGAGAATTGATTCAGGAAGTTTTGGGTGTAAGGGTTTTCTCCCACTACGGACACAGTGAAAAGTGTGTTATTGCAGGGGAATGTGAACACTCTTCCAATTTGCATTTTTCTCCCTACTATGGCTATGCGGAATTGATCAATTCCCAAGGGAAGCCTTGCAGTAAGGAGGGAGAATTGGGGGAAATTGTAGTGACTGGTTTTGATCAAAAAGATTTTGTCTTCATTCGCTATCGAACCGGGGATTTGGCTGAATATACTTCCAAAGCTTGCGAATGCGGAAGAAATCATTTTAACGTGAAAAAGATTGTCGGACGGGAACAGGATTTTGTGGTGAATCGAAACGGGGATTTAAGTCCATTTACTTGTTCCGATGAGGTCTTTTGGGAGATTCCTCCTAAGGTGAATGCCTATCAGTATGTTCAATCGGTAAAGGGCGAACTGGAGTTAAGAATCGAGGTAAAGGAAGCTTTAAATGCTCAGGAGTACGCCGCTATTTATAAATGCTTAGGGGAAATATTTGTAGGTTTTTCGGTAAGCATTGCAGAGGTTGCTCATATTCCAAGAACCAAGTCCGGGAAATTCAATTACCTGGTACAAAAAATTTCTTTGTAAGCCTTCATTCTATTCTTTAGGAAAGTTTTCCTTTATCCAATTCCGATTGGGTTAATTAACAATAGTTTACTTCAATAGAGAAGAATTTTAGTATTGAATGTCCCACCTGTTTTTTTTTAATGTTTTATAGATTAATTCGAAACACTTTATGCATGAGTTGAATAGGGAACAAGTTGTCAACAGTTTCAATAAGTTACTGACGTATTGTGAAGCAGAGGGATTTCGGGGGTGGGATCCTTACGATGGTTTGAATTCCAGTTTCTTTAACAGGATTTCTTTTCTGAAGAGGAATCGGTTTTTTCGGCTGGCCTGGATCCAGGCGTTTAAACGCAGTCCCTTCAATTTTCGAAAGCTATTGGGGGTTGAAAAGGGGTACAACTCCAAAGGACTTGGGCTATTTCTGAGTGGATACTGTAGGTTGTATCAAATTCATCCCTCAAGGGAGGTAAAAAGGAGAATCGAATTCTTGGCCCAGAAATTATTGGAGATAAAATCTAATGGCTGGTCGGGGGCCTGTTGGGGGTATAATTTTGATTGGCAGGCCCGGGCATTTTTTCAACCCAGAAGTACTCCTACAATTGTAGCCTCTACTTATGTGGGCTATGCTTTACTCGATGCATTCGAAATTTTGAAAGATGCCAAAATATTTCAGGAGGCAGTTTCGATCAAGGATTTTATTCTGAAGGATTTGAATCGTACTATGGGACAGAATGGTGAATTTGCTTTCTCCTATTCCCCCTTGGACAAGAGTCAGATTTTTAATGCATCGCTGCTGGGGTGTCGTTTGCTTTCCAGAATCTATTCCTATACTGGGGATAGGGAGCTCCTTAAAATGGCAAAGAAATCCATTCAATTTTGTGTAAGACATCAGCAAGCCAACGGGGCATGGTCCTATGGAACTTTACCTTACCATCAGTGGGTCGATAATTTTCATACGGGCTTTAATCTTGAATGTCTTTCCGAATATGAAAAATTTAGTGGTGATACCTCTTTTCAGCAGAATATTCAGTTGGGGCTGCAATACTATCTGGAAACTTTCTTTACGGAGGAGGGAATTGCAAAATACTATAGCGATGAGATCTATCCAATTGATATTCACGCTCCAGCCCAGATGGTGGTGACCCTGGGACAATTGGGAAAATTGACTCAAAACCATTCTATTGTTAAAAGAGTTTTGCTGTGGACCATCGAGAATATGCAGGATCCCAAAGGATATTTCTATTACCAGAAAAAGAAAGGTTATTCTTCCAAGATTCCTTATATGCGTTGGGCGCAGGCATGGATGTTCTACGCCTTAAGCTTCTACCTGGTAGAAACAAAGCAGCTTAATTCTTTTGCCTTTGATTTCGGTTCAATGGTTTCCAACTCCGGATCCTGATTAACTGATCTGAATCAAATTTCTTTTGATTGATTAACCTTCAAACAGTTCTAATGTCGATGATTAAGCGAATTCAATTGTTAAAGTCGCCAGTGGATGTACTCACGATGCAAGAGACGCTGGAAAAAATAGATCATTCCATTCAAAGGGGGGAGCATTTGCAACAAGTTGTGGTAAATGCTGCAAAATTAGTCCATATGCAAACGGATTTGGCTTTGCGAAAATCTGTGGTGGAAAGTGATCTAATCAATGCGGATGGGATGGCTGTGGTATGGGCCGCAAGGTTAAAGGGAACGCCTTTGCCTGAACGAGTAGCAGGAATCGACTTAATGGAGAATTTGGTGCGTTTATCGGCCCGACGAGGCTATAAAATCTACTTTTTCGGTGGAAAAGAGGAGGTGATTCAAAAAATGGTAGCCAACTATACAAGACAATATGGGAAAGAGATTATAGCAGGTTTTCGCAATGGATACTTCTCTTCAGGGGAGGAATTGGAGATAGCAAAATCCATAGCTCAAAGTGAAGCAGATATATTGTTTGTTGGCATTAGTTCTCCAACTAAGGAGATCTTTATTAATCGCTACCGGGAAAAGCTGGGAATTCCATTTATAATGGGAGTTGGTGGTGCTTTTGATGTGATTTCAGGCAAGACCAAACGCGCTCCTGTTTGGATGCAGAATAATGGGTTGGAATGGTTCTACCGTTTTTTACAAGAGCCGGGAAGGATGTGGAAGCGATACCTGGTAACCAATACTTTGTTTTTGTATTATTTTTTGTGTGAGTTGATTTTTCGAAGAGAAAAATTCGCAAAAGAAGAAGAGGGTGGTAATTCAAGGCAGAAGGCTTCTTCTTTTAAAACCCGCTAAACAACTTTAGTAGGGAGGCAAAATTGAGATATGTTTTTTTTTAGAATTATTCAAAAAAGCGGAAGATATGATAAAGGGGAGAGAGGCTGCGATTGCAAGGATTAGTATCTGGCTGCAAGTTTTGTTAACCTTGGGGTGTTATTTGCTTGTCCGGTTTGGAATGAGTGTTTTGTCAATTCATTCCGAATTTAAAAACGATAAAGTGATTTTTATTCTTATTGCTGCGATTTGGTATTTTCTTTTGTATGAATTCAACCTGGGGAAGATGCTTCGCGTAAAAACTTATTCTGCCTTACTGGTGGAATATCTGGCTATGATAACCATAGGCGGGGTGATATTGATCATAGGGTTCTATTTATTGGAAGAGGAAGCCTTTGGCCTATTTCTATTACTTTTTGCTCTGGTGAATCTGGTTGTTCTATACGGATTTCGAATGATAACTTTCCGGATTTTCAAATTTATTCGAGGCAAAGGATACAATACCCGGTCTGTCCTGATTATTGCCGACAATGAAACCTATTACCATTTTATCGATCGATTGATTTCCACGAAGGACTGGGGGTATCAGATCTGGGCAATAATGACGGATAGTCCCCAATTGCGTGAAAGATTTGGACAGGAGATTACGATACTGCCGAATCATTCTGATCTGTCCGAAATTATTGATGCAAATATTATTGATGAAGTGATTTACTGCAAAGGTAATTTTGGTAATGATGAAGTACGTAACCTGGTTTACGCTTGCAATGAGGTAGGCGTTGTATTAAGAATACATTCCGAGCTCTTGAATGTTGTAAGTATGCGTTCTCACATCACCTATTTTAAAGAGTTGCCTTTCCTTACGTTTGCCAATATTACAAAGGATTACTTTGCTCTAAAGGTTAAGTATTTTATCGATTTTGTTGTCTCGCTTTTGATTCTGATTTTCATATCTCCCATAATGCTGGTTATTGCTGCAGCGATAAAGTTGGGGGATGGTGGTCCTGTTTTTTTCAAACAGAAGCGGGTGGGATTAAACGGTAGACATTTCTTTTGTTTGAAATTCAGAACAATGGTCCAGAATGCAGAAGCCCTTAAGGAGAAATTAAAGGATCAGAATGAACAGGAAGGACCGGTTTTTAAGATAAAAAATGATCCCCGTGTAACACGGATTGGGCGATTCCTTCGAAAAACATCTATGGATGAGTTACCCCAGTTTTTGAATGTTTTAAAAGGGGAGATGTCCATTGTTGGGCCGAGACCTCCTGTACCTTCCGAAGTTAAACAATACGAAAGATGGCAACGTCGACGTCTGAGTATGCGTCCCGGCATAACCTGTATCTGGCAGGTTTCAGGCCGTAATAATATTCCTTTTGATCAATGGATGAAGCTGGATATGCTTTATATCGATACCTGGTCGCTAAAATTAGATCTGATTTTATTTCTAAGTACTATTAAAGTTTTTATTACCGGAGATGGACAATAAATTCTGGTTGTCAAAGCTTTGAGGTCGTTCGTCATTAATACTTTAGGAATTGAAACCATCCAATACCAATCCGGTATACTTTTTTAATTGGTGATCCTATCATTATTCTCTTACGAAGTTTTACACATATTATTCATTTTAAATACCAACCAATTTGTCAGATGGAAAAAAGAACTTTTCAATTGGTCGTGCTCTGTCTATTGCTTTGCATGTCCTCCTGCCGATCCAGCAGAAATCTGGTGTATCTTAAAGATATTAAGGGTCATGAGTTACAGAGAGGTTTACCCGTTGCTATTCCGGAATATCTTATTAAGACCAATGACAACCTCTATGTAAATATTCAATCCCTGAATCCTGAAGTGAACAAACTGTTTAATCCCTCTCAGGGCATCGGCTTTGAATCGGGAACCCAACAAATGTATGGTCAGCTATCGGGGCAATATTTGAATGGATATCACGTGAATGCGGAGGGTGATATAAAGTTGCCGGTATTGGGAAACATCAGTGTCGCAGGTTTAAGTATTCCTGTGGCGCAGGAAAGAATTCAAGCAAAGGCTGATGAGTATCTTAAGGAAGCAACAGTTAAATTGAAACTCTTGAGCTATAAGGTTACTGTTATGGGGGAGGTTAGCTCCCCGGGGGTTTATTACAATTACAATAATAGTTTAACCGTGTTGGAGGCCATTAGTATGGCCAATGGAATTACTGATTATGCCCGTATCAAAAAGGTGCTGGTAATGCGCCCTACTGATAAGGGAAGCGAAACCTTTCGGATTGATCTTTCCAGCAAAAACCTTTTGGCCTCTGAGGCTTTCTTTCTATTGCCCAACGATGTTGTCTATGTGGAACCCCACAGGCACAAAAACACTCAGTTAAATTCTTCGATCTACAGTTTGTTACTATCTGCCATTACTACAGTTATTCTGGTTTTGGACTACGTGGATTTTTGAAAAAGCACCGAGATTTTTTTGTGTAGAAATATGATAAGTTTACAGTAAAGAACTGCTATTGAAGCCTAAATTTTGATAACCTCAAAATATTATTTGGATGCAACAAGTTGATGAATTAATGGAATATTTCGAAGAAAGGAAACAAAATAATACAAAGGATTTCCTTTTACGGTTATTATCTAAGTGGCACTATTTTGTTCTGTTTGGAATTCTAGGGGTATCCATAGGCTTTGTAGTGAATTCTATGCTACCGCCTCAATATCGTACGGAAACCAGTCTATTAATTAATGAGGATTCTAAAGGTTTAGGTCTGGAAAGTATTTTTGATAAGTTAGATTTTAACTCAAAAACAAATATTTCCAAGCAAGTTGGCGTTCTTAAATCTTATACTATTAACCAGCGGGCTCTGAAAAATTTGGATTGGGCTGTCTCCTGGTATAAAAAAGAATGGTTCAAAAGTCGTGATTTGTATGGAAATCCTCCCCTTGTGATAAAGCAACACGAAGGGGAACGAAATGTATCAGGAATTCCTGTTTATGTTACTCCTTTATCGAATCATACATTCAATTTGAGAGTGGATGGTAAGGTGGAAATCAATGGTAATGAAGTTTCAATTAAGATAAATAAAAATGGGATTTTTGGAAAACCATTTCGACATAAATATTTTCATTTCACTTTGGGTATTCCTACTAATAAAACCTTTCAGAAGGGGGAGGAATACTTTTTTATCATTAATGATTTGAATAAGATGACAATCGATTATATGGAGAAATTGAATGTCAGTCTGGCCGAGAAGAATGCCGGTTTAATCCGAATGCAACTGATTGGAGAAATGCCGAACCGTTGTGTGGACTATTTGAATGAGTTGAACTGGGTGTTTCTTCAGTTCGGACTTCAGGAGAAGAACCGGATTTCAGAAAATACCATGCGTTTTATCAATGCTCAACTACAGGGGATTGTGGATTCTCTGCAAATGGCAGGGCAGAGCTTTTCCAGCTTTCGGTCACGTAACAGAACGATGAATTTGGGACAGGAAGCCAGTTTGGTCGTGGAAAAGTTGGAAGGGTTGGAAACCAATCTTGCTACTGCCGAAATGCGATTGAAATACTATAAAAATTTGCACCGTTACCTGGAAAATGAGGATCAGATGCAGCAGGTAGTGGCTCCCTCTGTAGTGGGGATTACAGATCCCAGTTTGAACACTTTAGTGATTAAACTTACCGAAATGTACGGGAAAAGAGAGGTGCTGAGATATAGTGTGCATGATAAGAATCCCAGTTTGGTATTGTTAAATAATGAAATCCTTCACATTCGAAGAAGTCTGGAGGAAATATTGGGTAATATGATGACCAATGCTGAGGTTGAAGTGGAAAGTCTGGAAAAGAGGATGGAGAAAATAAAGACTCAATTGGCTACTTTACCCAAAACAGAACAGGAGTTGATTAATATCAAAAGACGATTCGATCTAAATAATGAATTGTATACTTACCTTTTGAAAAAGAGAGCAGAGGCTGCTATAACCAATGCGTCGAATGTGCCTGATGCCCGTGTGCTGGATCCTGCACAGGTGGGAACGGCTAAGAAGGTTGGGCCGATTAAGGCCGTAAGTCTCTTGGTTGGGTTGTTACTGGGCATGGGAATACCCTTTCTTGTATTTTTGATTAAGGATTTCTTTAACGATACGATTCAAAACCGCGAGGATTTGGAAAAGGAATCCCAGTTGCCGGTACTTGGTAGTATTGTACATAACCGTAGACGTATGGAATTGCCAGTTGTAGAGTATCCTAGGTCAGAAATAACAGAATGTTTCAGAAGCCTTCGAACAAGTTTGCAGTTCCAGTGGGCCTATAAAGCCAATAAAGTAATTGCAGTATTGTCTACTATTCCGGGGGAGGGAAAATCTTTTGTTGCTATGAATCTGTCTGCTATCCTTGCACTGGGAAACAAAAAGGTACTGTTGGTAGGGGCTGATTTACGAAAACCCAGGTTGCAGAAGGTTTTTCAATGTTCCGAAGAGATTGGATTGAGTACTTATTTGTGCAACCAACATACTTTTGAGGAAGTTCTCTGTTCCACTGATATTAAAAATCTGGATTTTATCCCCTCAGGACCTATTCCGCCCGATCCAGCAGAACTATTGAACAATGGAAAATTTGAGAAGTTCATAGAGCAGGGGCGGAAGTTGTATGATTATGTGGTATTGGATAGCACCCCTGTATCTCTAGTAACGGATGGTATTTTGGCCGGACGATTTGCTGATTCCAATTTGTTTATGATACGAAGAGGCTACAGCAGAAAGGAGCAGGTGAAAATGATCAATCGGATAGCCAGACAGGGAGCGGTTAAGAAGGTAGGGTTGGTGTTGAATGATGTGTTGGAAAAGAAACAAGGCAAGTATCGAAAATATGGTGTGTATAGTAATGGGAAAGGCTATTTTAATGATAAACCTTTGCATCACATTCAGAAGGAAAGGAGCAGAAGAACAAAAAAAAATTAGAAGGATTCTAAGGCTATTGAAAATTTGAGTTTTATACCTGTGGTAATTACAAAACGAAAGTTTTAAAGGGTTTAGGTTGATGCATATATAAGATTTGATTGAAGTAATTAAATGAAATAAAGAAGGGGGCTGAAGATGATTATAGCAGTTGATTTTGATGGAACAATTGTAGAACATAGGTTTCCTGCCATTGGAAAGGAGTTGCCATTTGCTATTGATACAATTAAGGCTTTGCAGAAGATGGGGCATCGTATCATTCTATGGACTTATCGCACTGGCGTTGAGTTGGAAAATGCTGTTGAGTTCTGCCGGGAAAGGGGAGTTCATTTCTATGCGGTGAATCGGAACTACCCGGAAGAGGAATTTACTGGTGGTGTTAGTAGAAAGATCTATGCAGATGTCTATATTGATGATCGAAACCTTGGCGGTTTACCCGAATGGATGGAGGTTTACCGAATGCTTTGTTCGGAGGCGGAATGGAAAAAGGAAAAGGAAATAGATTCCCGGAAAGGACTATTCAAGCGTCTTTTTGATTGGAATTAGCTCAACCATTTATAAGATGACTGATCCCCTCCTGATTTTTGTCAGGTGGGGATTTTTTTGAAGTAGTTTGGAACGTATCTTTCCTCAAATTGGTTTGTGAAGAAAGACCCGATTATTTTGTATTTCTTGGCTTAATCTTATTGGCTGGTGTTCACTTCCTTTTTTACCTGGTCAATAACATCATGGTATTTATTTCCAGTAATGATACCGTAAACTTTGGTGGAAAGTTTGAATAGAAGAAATTTGAGTGGACGAATTACAACCCGAAAGGTATATCCCTTATGCGTTTTTGCGCCAAATCTGATTTTAAAGCGTTGTATTCCTTCATATTTAGAGCCTTTTTGAACATTAATCCTTGCTCCAACAAAATCGTATTGATGGATGCCTTTGTCTCTCAGGAACTTAAAAATTTCAAATTGCAATAGGTTCAGAGATCCGGGGGAGGGACTTGAATTGCTGCCTCCATACATATAGTATCCTGAGAAATTATCAAAAACAAGAACAGAAACTCCTTGAACAACACCGAGTTTTTCGGCAATAAAAAACTTCACATTATCGGGTAACCATTTTTTTAAATTTGTGAGATATTCCATTGATGGATAGAATACGGAGTTGGTTCTTTCCAGGGTCCTTCTGATGAGATTGTAGGTTAGTGTAATATTATCGGTCTCTTTAATTTGGATTCCATCCCGTAAGGCTTTTCGGATATTGTTTCTGTGCTTTGAATGACAATTCATCATTATTTCATTGTCCGTCCTGTTTACATTGAGTTTGTATGTTCCATATTCTATGGAATCAGAACAATCAGGTACAGCATCAAATACCACATAGGCCTGAGCTTTATGAATGAAATCACATATTTTATTCTTTTTCAGATAGGATATTATCTCCTGTAAAAATTCTTTTTGTTCCAAGTTTGATAAATTGGATTGTTTGTCCAATGGTTTGTTTGTGAAGGTTAGCCACTTGAATGTGAATTTCTTTTGGATAACAAATGGAATGACATAGTTTGTCGATTCAAACCAGCCGTAGGAATTACTTTTGCACTTTAAGTATGATTCACAAGCAAAAATCGGGAGATTAATATTACAATTAAGATCCTTTTGAGCTGAAATGTACTGTATCATTTCTCAATTGTTTTATTGTTTCGGAATTGCTATTCAAGTAGAATTTTTCAAACCCAATAATCACAGAATATTGCTACAACAATCAATAATCTGTGATTCAAGTTGTAAAATAATAAGTGATCCAGAAATAAGTATGAGACAAATTCTTGATGTGAAAATCTCTCTGTATCAAACTGTATACAATTTAGTGAATAATTTTATTTTTAGGACTCCTTTTTTGATGATAATGAGTTTACTCTTCAAAAGAAATACTAATCCTTATTGATTCTGCCACAGATAAAGTTGGTAGTTAATTTAGAAAAGAAAAACCAGATTTGGCTCCATTGATGAAGAGGCGATCTGGTTTCTATTTGAGGTTCTTGAGATGAAATAATTCTGATGGAATCATTTCAGGATATGATTGATTACTTCTCTTTTTCATGAAAAAGAGTTATTAGTTCTTCCCGGTAGGAGGAACTAACCGGAACAAATGAATTTCCGAGTTTAACTTGATTCCCTTCAAAATATTGGATGTGCCTTAGATTAACAACATAAGAGCGGTGTACCCTCAGAAAAATATGTTGAGGGAGTTTTTCCAGGATTAATTTGAGGGTGTGGTGGATCGTTAGAGGCCCACTGTTTAGATGTAATTTAAGATAGTCTCCTATGGATTCCAGGTATAGAATTTCGTCAAATGCAATCCGAAACCAACGCTTATCAGATTTTACCCGTAGACAATTATCTATTGGATCGGTTGGAGAAGAAATAGGTTCGTTATGGAGTAGTTTTTCCTGTCCCTTGTTTACAGCTTTAAGAAATCGTTCAAAGGAGAAAGGTTTAAGCAAGTAGTCTACCGCGTTCAAATTAAAGCCTTCTACAGCATACTCCGGGTATGCTGTAGTAAATACCACAAGTGGTGGATTTTCGAGACTCTTGATCCATTGTATTCCTGTTAGCATGGGCATATTAATGTCCAGAAAGAGGATTTGGATATCATGAGTAAGTATCAATTGATTGGCTTCTATTGCATTTTTGCATTCTGCGATGCAATCCAGGTAGGGACACTGTGCAATATAATCCATTAGAATCTCTCGGGAAAGCGGCTCATCATCAACCACAAGGCATTTGGTTCTATTCTCAGGCATATATAGTAGTTTTTTGGGGTGCTGTAATTTCTTTCTCTGCTTCAAGGTAAATTTGTAGTTTCACCATAAACCTCTCGTTGGAATTGGTAATTTCCAGTTGATGTTTTTGAGGATAAAGATATTCCAGTCTTTTCGTTACATTTCGAAGACCAATTCCCCCCGTTTGTTTTTCAGATATTTTTTCTTGTTGTTTGCTGTTAGACAATTCCATCCTGAATTTATTTTCTTTAACCGTAATATTGAGATCCAAATGGAATTGTTCTATATCTGTTTGACAACCATGTTTGAAGCTGTTCTCCACAAAAGGGATTAGTAGTAAGGGAGCAATTAATTGGCTATTTATTGCTCCTGAAATTCGGTAATTGATTTTGTCAGGTGCATCTAGTCGAAGTTGTTGCAGTTTTAGGTAATTCTTTACGAAGGATAACTCTTTGTCTAATTCAACTTTCTCTGTATTGGTTTCGTACAGCATGTAGCGCATCATTTCAGAGAGATGTAGGATGTATTCCGGTGTTGATTCTGCCTTTTTTCTGGCAAGGGCATACAGACTATTCAGGTTGTTGAACAGAAAATGTGGATTGATTTGTGCTCGTAGGATTTCCAGTTCATTTTCAGCTTGTTTTCGTTTGATCTGTTCAAGTTCTTTTTGTGTTTCGGCGTGAAGGAAACCTTTCTTTGCCAATTTCAGAAGTGTGGTTAGCCCCAAATAGGCAAAGGAGAATTTTAACAGTTCTTCAAAATCAAAGTAGGAAATAAATAAGTAATCCGGGAAAAGGTAGTCGCATAGATTGGTAAAGGTGAATTCATTAAACCAGGCTGTTCCTAACCAAAGGGCCAAAGCCAGCGGTAGGTAAATAAAGATTCGTTTTTTAGCCAGCAGGCCGGGAATCAATATAAGATGATTAATGTATACTCCTGCTATCAGGCTAAGGTGGAAGAGAAAAGTATATACGTAATCTACCTGGTGCAACTCTTCTTCCATAGCAAAAGAATAGAGCAGAATATAGTACGAGGTAAACCAGAAGAGAATGTGTTGCACCATCCTCTTCTGGTAAATCTGTTTTATAATTAGACTTAGTTTCTTCAAACTTGAATATTATTTTTTCGTTAACAGAATTTGGCTGTCCTCATTGGAGAAAATATCAGAATCAGCGTACTTGATGAGGAATTTCTGGATGTCTTTGGTTTTAGCCGTAATCACCAGATTGTCTTTTGTTTTTACATGAGTGAAGCGAAACTTTCTCCAGTTTCTTGCGGCTCGGAGTGATTCTGGTTCCAGGTAATTCAAACGTATTTTATTGTTTTCCAGTGTAACTTTAAAAATTCCGTGAGCAGAAATTAGATGCGATTGCAGGAAACTGTGATTTACGATATTTTCTACATTTGTTTTTTCAGGCAAAACATCCAGGAATAGATACTTATCCAACTTCACAAGCTTACCGGTAAATGTTGCTGTTTTTCCTTCTTCATTAATTTTAATGGTATAGTATTTTGTATTTCCTTCCATAAAAAAATTGTACATTCTCTGGCGATGTATAGCTTGTTCTTCAGGTGTTTTCGGATTTACATGCTTTACATGAAAAAATTCTTCTTCCTTTGATATCGTTTCTGAAATGGTCTTCTCGCCCTCGAAAAACTTTTCTTCGTCTGATTTTGTTTCAGGATTGGCTTCCTTGCCTTGAAAAAACTGATATTCCTTCGATTTGTAGTCGTCTTCATCTTTCTTAATGGACGTTTCAATTAATTCCCATTGAGTACCCAAGCTATCCACCCATTTACCGCAAAGTTCCGGTTTGTAAATCAAATTGTTTGAAAAGTAAATTGGATTTAGGGAGGTGACCAGGCAGGAGTTTAAGCCGACAAGAAGAGCCAGGGTGAATAGTGCAATAGTTAGTTTTCTTATCCGATCGGATGCGAATGGGTTTATTGTTTTCATAATTTATCGGTTTTTGTAAATATAACTTTACTGTAAATAAAAACCAATGTTAAGTTTAAATCAATATTTTTCGATGGATTTAAGTAGTTCTTCGATGAGTTGAGAAAAAATTTCGTTTTTACATCTCCGAGAGAGGAGGAAGAATTATATCTTCCTTAATGTATGTAAACTCTAGTAGTAATTGTTTTCGAAGTGGAGAAGCCAAATGCTGTAATTCCGAACTTATTATATTTTTTGCCAGAGAATAGTTTTTGGAATTCGTAGCACTGAATTGTTCAATGTTTTCTAATACGATTAAATGGTCGTGCCAACGCCCCAGTTGTAGTTCTACTTTCTTAATCTGTTCGGTTGGTATGAGTATTGGAGTTGGACGGTAAAGCTGAAAGATCCTATGCATCTGCTTCAAATGAATCCGTACTTTATGCAGTTTTTCTTTCCAGTTTTCATGGAGTAAAAGATCCTCGATAAAGTGAATTTGGTTCAGGATGAAATCTTTAGCAGATGTTCTGACATGTTCGTCTGGTATTTGATTAATTATGTGGCTCAGTATTACCTTAAATTTGACATACTCTGTAAGGGAAAAGGAGCAAGCCTTTTTTGTCCAGCAATTAATCCCTTCTTCGATTTGGTTTGTTATTTGGCTTTCGTAATCAGGAAGAGAAAATTGGGGCTCGTATTCTTTAAGGATTTGGAGTTGGATTTGGTTATCGCGCAAGTTCCCTGCAAGACGAAACAGCTTTCGCGCTTTTTTTAAATAGCCCAATTGTGGTTTATCAACCAATTTGCAGGATCGAAGAAAGGAGCACAGGGCAAATATCTTTTTAAGAGCCACCCGCATCTGATGGATGGCTTCTTCATCCCCGGTTCCGGCTGCAATTAGATAATGGTTAAGGAATACGTCATTTTGTTTTTCATAAAATTCCTTTATCCTCATGGCTTATACCATTTTTTATAATAATAAATATTACTTCGAATTGTTGAGTGATTCCTCCAGTTGCCGACGCCAACATTCAATTTCATCTGTTTTGATTTGAATAATTTCCTGACAGAGAAGTATGTTTTGTTGGAGAGCTCTTCGAAGTTCTTTTCGGAGTTTTGATTTTCTACATTTTTTCTTCTTTTTCTTCGAAAGTTTTTTCTGTTTTTGTTTCATCTGAATTAGCATCAACCGAGAATTTTGAGCTGAATTCAGGGCTATATCCAATCGGGCCAGTTTTTCTTTGATATTCTTTATTTCAGGATTTTCTTCCCGAATTACTTTATCTTCAGAAAAGGAAGAAGCGGAGAGATTCCCCTCCACTTCTTGTTTATTGGAAGGAAGGTTTGTCTTACCGGAAAGCTGGTTGTCAGATTGTGTCATGATTTGTTAAGTTATTGAGTGCTTTCCTATAAGTTACAAAGATTTTTCCTTCCGTGCTTGTTGTTGTTTCTTTTTGAATTAATATTTTTTAATGAATAGGAATTGCTTCAGCATTGTTTTTCATGTGATTGAATTATTCATTTTGGAGAAGTTTTGCAGGATCTTGCTGTAAGGCTGTCCAGCCCATTTTTAGTACTGTACCACAAGTAAGAAGCAGGCTAAACAGACTAGCCAGGGCAAAACTACTCCAGCCCGGAACAATTCTGTATTCAAAGTCCATTAACCATTTTTCCATTAAATAGTAGCAGGTGGGCCAGGCAATGATATTGGCTACCATTAACCAAATGAGAAAATCTTTACTCAGTAGCATTAGTAGTTGCCCCGATTTGGCTCCCAGTACTTTGCGAATTGCTATTTCTTTCATCTTTTTGTCCAGAATAAAAGAGGTTAAGCCAAGTAAGCCTAAGCCGGCGATTAGGATAATAAGACCCGAGAAAAGACTGAATATTTGGAATAGTTTTTCCTCTCTTTTATAGAGTTGAGCAAAGTGATCATCCAGAAAATCGTAGTGCAGTTCATGGTTTGGTGCAAAATCGTTCCAAAGCTTTTGCAGGGCGTGAATTACTGCTGAACTATTTTGGGATTCGAATTTTATTGCCAGAAGACTCATCCCTGTTTTTTTATAGATTAAAATGAGAGGTTCAATAGTGTTGTGTAATGATTTAAAGTTAAAATCTTTCATCACACCAATGATTTCCCCTTTGGGCGTATAACCACTCACCATCTCTTTCCCAATTGGATTATCCCATCCCAGAAATTTGGCACAGGCTTCATTGATGATCAGACCGTTTTCCTGGTTTGTCAGAGACTCCTTGGAAAACCCTTTGCCTTTCAAAAGAGGGATATCGAGTGTTGATAGGAATTCTTCGTCTGCCTGGAAGAGATTGATCATCTGTTGTTCCTGAACGCCTTCCCGTTTAAAGTAGAAGAGTAAGTTGCCGCAAGTGTATCCGGGGAGGTTCTTTGAGAGACAGGCGGAAGTGACTCCAGGGATCTGAAGTATTTTTTGTTTTACGGCCTGGGATTGATTTCTTAGCTCACGGTTTTTGGGATATTTGATCACCAATACCTGTTCATCATTAAAACCAAGATTGCGGGATGTAAGAAAATCCATTTGGTTGTTGATGATTAGGGTTACGATTATCATCCCTGTGGAAATTGTAAGTTGCAGGATGACCAAAAATTTTCGCAATTGAACAGTTAGGTTTTTTTCCTGTTGGGCATTGCCACCCTTTAAGGCCAGTAGGGGAGAGAATGCAGAGAGAACAAAGGCCGGAAAAGTACCGCTGATAAGTCCGGTAAATAGAGCAACTCCAATAATTACTGACCAGATATGTACCTGTTGAATATTGAAGATGTTGGTGAAAAAATCGAAATTTTTGCCGGTGAAACTATTGAAGGCTGGAAGAAAAATGGCAATCAATCCAATTGCCAGCACTAAGGCCATCAATGTAATAAAAAGGGATTCTGTAAGAAACTGTTTGATCAGTTGTGATCGCTGAGCACCCAAACTTTTTCGAAGACCTACTTCTAAGCTTCGAAGGGAAGCTTTGGAAGTGGCCAGGTTCATATAATTAATTGCTGCGATAAGCAGAATGAACAGTGCAACAAAGGCCAGAATTTGCACATATTTCTCTGTAGAATTACTTGGCATTTCGTAGCTGAATTCCGAACGTAGATGAATGTCTTTTATGGGCATCAGCTTAAAGTCGATGTCAAGGTTCAATTCGTTTTGTTCTACAAAGGGCTTTACAATACCATCTTCCCAGTTTTGTAGCTTACTCCGAAACTGTTCAACAGACTCTGGTTTTGTAAATTTTATATAGGTGTAGCATACTTGCCAGAGCCAGTCGTTTGACATTCTTTCTCTTGTGGCTTGGGAATATGTTGATGCAGAAATAAGGGCGCTTACGGGGATGTGAGTCTCTTTCTTATGTTCCCGGAATACTCCGGTTACGGTGAGAGACTTTTTGTCCATTTTCAGCTCTTCTCCCAATACCTGAGTTCTGCCGAAAAAAGATTGGGCCAAATGTTCAGAAATTACAATACTGTTTTGGGCGGTTAGAGCAGAATATGGATTGCCTTCCACAAAATCGTGGTTGAAGATGTGTAAAAAGCAGGAGTCAGCATAGTAGATATTATTTATCTCCAAAGAGGTTTGCGCCTTTGTGAGAGTAGCATTTCTCATCCAATACATGAGACGTCCCGCTTCTTCTATTTCAGGGAATCGTGCTTTTAAATCTTCGGCGACTTTGAAGGACGAGAGGGCGTATTTTACTTCTTCCCCCTGCATGTTTACGGTTTCGGATATGCGGTAGATTAGCTCGGAGTCTTTCCAGTTTTTGTCGTAGCTGTATTCGCTTTCTATATAGAGAAAAATGAAAAGGGAGGCGGTCATGGAAACCGATAATCCGATTAGGTTGATTAACGATAGACTCTTGTTTTTAAAGAGATGTTTAAAGGCTATTTTTACGTAGTTGTTTAGCATCTGTTCTTTTTTGGGTTTTGAACAAAACTAAAACCTTTATGTATAGAATAAAAAGGATTTAAGGATGGGTTTCCCAACGGTGAGTTCCCCAAAGTGTGTGGCTTGTCTGCAAAAAAAAAAGAGTGCTCAATGTTGAACACTCTTAGCTTTTTATATCTTATTTGGGGTCTAACACATTACCTCCAGGAAGGCGTCTTTTCTTCTGCGGGAGAGCTCGACTCGTGAACCGTCTTCCATTTCAATCAGGCTCTCGGTTCTCAGGTAGCGACGCACCAAATCAATTCGGATCAAATGAGATTTATGTGGGCGAAAGAATTGATCGGAGGGAAGTAAATCTTCTACTTCGCGAAGACTTTTGCTTACCAATATGGATTCGTTTTCCTTCATGTGGAGACTTGCGTAGCTACGGTCGGCTTCAACCCGAATAATTTGGTCCCAATTGATGAATTCGATTCCTTGGTGAGTTGGGAATGCGATTCGCTTGGTTGAATTGTTCTGCAAATGTTCCTGTAACAATTGGTAGCGCTGTTGCATGTCTTCATCAATAGTTTCCTTTGTACGGGATACTGCCTGGACAAATTCTTCAATATCGATGGGTTTTAAGAGGTAGTCGGTTGCACTACATCGAAAGGCTTTGACAGCATATTGGTTGTAGGCCGTTATGAAAATGACTCTGAATTTCGGGTTGGGAAATCTCTCCAAAAGGTCGAATCCACTTCCAAAGGGCATTTCAATATCCAAAAAGAGCAGGTTCGGATCTTTGGATTCAATTAGTTTTACTCCTTCTTCCACTGAATTTCCAGTTCCAACAATCTTGATCTCCTGAAAATTCTCCTTTAACAACAATTCAACATTTTCAATGGCGAAGGGTTCGTCGTCGATAATGGCTGCTTTGATCATACTGCTGATTTTTTTAGATTAAGCCTGAAACAAGGGGAGGCTAACCTCGATTCTCGTTCCCATGGCTTGATTATTATTGTTGTACAAATCGGTGAACTCCATTTTTGAAGGGTGCTTATGTACTTTTTGAAGGAGTTCGATTCGTTGTTTTGTAATTTGTAATCCCCTGGATTTGTGATTTTGTGCGAATTGCTCACGAATTTCTCCGGCCTTTTTTCTTCCGATTCCATTGTCTTCGATAACACAATGAAGATGTTCTTTCGCCAAAAACCATCGAATGTGGAGCTTGCCTTTTGTGTTTTTGTCCAAATGTCGCAAACCATGTTTTATGGCGTTTTCAGCTAGTGGCTGAATCAGAAAAGGAGGAACGAGATGTTCTTCGGTATCCAGTCCTTTGGTTTCAATAGAGAATTCAAATTGTTGTCCGAAACGTAAGGCTTCCATTTCCAGGTAACGGTTCAACGCATCCATGTCTTCTGCTAATGGAATCAGATCCTTTTCGCTGTGCTCCAGAGCCATTCGCATTAATCTTGAGAATTTTGTTAAGTATGCAGAGGATGTGTTTCGTTCGTTGGATAGGATAAACCGCTGGATGCTGTTTAATGTATTGAACAGGAAATGCGGATTCATCTGCTGTCCCAGTGCTTTCATTCTAAGTTCCGCTAAATGTTGATCTTTACGGCTAAGGTTCCGTTGCCAGCGAATTCTTCCGATTACAATCAATAAGAGGAGTACGACCAGTAGGGAGTATAGAAGCATACGATTCTGTCGTAAATCCATTTTTTGAATCTGGTTTTCCTGACTCAGAAGTTGAGTTGTTCGTTTGAGTTTTTCGGTTTCGTACTTAATCTGTTGTCTGGATAGTTCTCGTGCCGATTGCTCGTTTAGCAGAGAATCGTTTAGTTCGATGTAACGTTCCAGATATTTTAGGGCTTTGGTTGAATTGCCAATTTCCTTGTACAGTTGAGAGATGTTACGTGCAATTCTTGCTTCACGTGACATGATTTTGCTTGCCTTGGCTTGTTGGTAAGCTTGCTCAAACTGATGAATTGCCAGCTTGTAATTTCCTTGGGCTTGCGCAACTTCGGCCAAGTTGTTTAGACTGGCGACATAACAGCTGGTATTGTCGTATTTTTTCGAAAAAAGGACTGATTTTTTTAACAATTTAGTGGCATGATCATAATCTTTTTTTACCATGTAATCAGTCGCCAAATCATTGTACGAATAGGCCAGACTGGAACTATCTTTTTGTTGAAGTTTTATTTCCAAGGCTTGGGTGTGGAATTCAATTGCCTTGTCGAGTTTCTTTTCTCGTTGTGCATGATTTCCTAATTCGTTCAAGGCAATGGATTCGCTCAAATGATCCTTGTGTTTGCGAGCCAAATCGATCACCTGGTTGAAATAGTGTTTGGAGGGTTCCCGTTTTCCAATGTTTCGGTAGACGAAAGCCAGTCCCATATAGCTTTTCGAAAGGTAGCCTTCGTGTTGTAATCTAGTGGCCAGGTTTTCGGTAATCAAATAATTTTCCAGTGCTTTTTCATAGATCTCTATTTTCCGGTAGTTAAAGCCCAGAAGATATCTCAATCGGAGTTGTTCCAGGGAATCCTTTTGTACCTCTTTCGTTTCGAGAAGTGGAATATAGGTTTGAAGAACATCCTGGTAATTCCTCTGTTTTTGATACAACTGACCGGTTAATTGGTGAAGTTGGTAATTGACAGGAAGGCCTGTTTTCTTCTCCCATTGCAGGGCTTGTTCGGCCTTGTCAAGGGCTTCATCAGGAAGCGTATCCTTTAGTTCCTTCATTTCCTGGAACAGGGCATCTATCGAATCCTTTGCTTTTTGTTGCATTAGCAGAGGATCGGAACTGCGTCCCATTCCCATAGAAGTAAATGCTGCTATTCCAACCAGCAGGAAGGAAAGTATAGTTTTATTGATTCTGTTGTTCATTTTTTTCATTATCTAATCACCAAAGTAAGTAAATTTTTGATTAGGACAGGAAGAGGGGAGGTATGAATTCGTCATGAGTTTCCCTGGTGGTGGAATTGGGAAATCAAAGGAAGGAGGTCTGGGTTTCAACTTTGATATTGGTTTGAGTACAGGATGAGGTTTTGGAATGTAATAGGACCGTGTTTTTTTGTTAAATTCGCGCCATCTTGTACTTAATCTGCAAGAGTAAATTTTAAATCTGAATAATATATTGTTTATGAATTCTGAATTGAATCAAAACTTGTTTTTGGTGAAGGAACATGTGGGGATGTTTAAAGCAGCTAATAATTTCGATATCTATAATCCGGAAGATGGACAGATGTTAATGTCTTGCCGGGAAGAGAATTTGGGATTCTTTACCAAGATGTTACGTTTTACTGATTACAAGCGGATGACCCCTTTTAACATTGTAATAAAAAATGGAAATGGAGAAAAACTATTAACAGTGAAGCGTGGTGTTTCTTTTATCCTGTCAAAAGTGGAGGTTTTGGATGGTGATGATAAGTTGGTAGGAACTTTCAAGCAAAAATTCTTTTCGATTGGAGGTAAATTTGATGTTTTGGATCCCAATGATGCGGTTCTGTGTTCATTAAAAGGAAAATGGACCGGGTGGGATTTTCGTTTTGCAAAGGATGAGCATGAATTTGCTCATGTAACGAAAAAATGGAATGGATTAGGAAAGGAGTTGTTTACCTCGGCTGATAATTACATCCTTGAAATTAATGAGAAGGTGCCTGCTGATCACCCTATGAGAACATTAATAATGGGAGCGGTAATGTGTATTGATATGGTTTTGAAAGAGTAGAAAGGGTACTCCTACAATAAAAAGAAAGAGCCCTTTTAACATTATCCAATCGGAAATGGAGGAGGGGCTCTAAAACTGAAGCCAAAGGCATCCTGAATTTATTTCAGAATTTTTTATATCCTGAAAAGAAGTTCTGAAATAAATCCAGGATGATATCAAATTGGATTTCTCTTCATTTCAAGGTTCCCTCCTTGCACTATCGATTTATTTTACCGACCATACGGAATATCCTTTGGGGGGTACCTGGATTTTTACCCATTTTCCTTCTTGGGTCACAGGTTCCCAATTGGAATTTCCGGTGTAATCTTTAATCCGGGTGTTAGACCAGTTGGTTTCCACCCATCGCTCTTGCCAGTTGTCGGAATTGTTGATATAAACGATCAAACCAGCTCCATTGTATCCATTTCTTCGGGCCACGTATTCGTCGTTGTCGCTGTAGAGAATTGTGGTATTTCCGCTTGCCAGATGGTTGTGGATCCAGATTAGGTTGTTCATTTTGTCTTTGTTCAACCACTCTTCGTAATCGCGGTAGAAAACGCATGGGTAACCTTCATGAGTTAGTATATAGGCATAAGCCAGCATCTTGTTCCAGATCTCATCCGTATCGTGGTTGGTTACAAAGGTCACGGCCTTAAAAGGATTGCGTTTCCACATCATGTCGTTGTTCAGTTTGGTAAGGTCGTTGCCGTCAAAAGCATCGTTCATGGCATAGTAGCAAGCAAAGTCAAACACGGATGAGTTGGCTTCGTTAGCCCACCAGTTTAGGTAATCCACATTGCCGTCCCATAGTTCTCCTACAGAAAAACCTCCTGTGGTGTTCACCCATTCTCTTACGACCCAGGGTTCGAATCCCTTCACGTAGTCGAAACGCCAGCCGTCGAATCCCATTTCATTCTTGTAGTATTGAGCCACCGAATTGCTGCTTTTCCACAACCAATTCTGAACGTTGGGCTTGTCGTGGCACAGGTCGGGGAATCCACCAAATGAACCACGGTCGTTCTGATGTAGATCGTTAGGGTGGAAATCATCGTAGGATCGGGGGAACATGCCCGATAGGGGTTGAAAACCGGTCCATGTACTATTGCCTGTATAAGGATTCTCTTGGGAAGCACCTCCGCTGTTGTGGTTAATTACGATGTCTGCATATACTTTTAATTCATGCTGGTGAGCCGAATTGATCAGGTTTACCAGTTCGGATCTGGAACCGAAACGGGTCTCCACCGAACCCATTTGATCAAATTCTCCAAAATCGAAATAATCATAAGGATCGTAGCCCATGGAATAAGTTCCGTTTTGGGCCTTGGAAGCGGGGGGGAGCCAAATGGCATTGAATCCTGCATTGCTCCATTCAGCTGTTTTGGAACTAAGAACATCCCACCAGGTACCACCGGCCGGTACATCCCAGTAGAATGCCTGCATCATGACACTTGCATTTGTTGTCTCCGCTTTGATACCTGTATTTTCAACCGGTTTTTGAGGCTCGTTTTCAGGATTCAGTTGGGAATCATCTTCTTGTGAGCAGGAAGCGAAAAAAGTTAGCCCTAGCGAAAGAAGTATGGCAAAACTTCGTTGAATTGTACTCTTTTTTTTCATAGATCTCAAATATGATAGGTTAATAGTTTAACAAACGTTTGCAGGAAACAATTTATTTACAGAAAACGTTTTCTGAATTGATGGTTTAAAATCAAAAATCATAAACTAAGTTTTAATCCGTAACGAAAAGCATCATGAATAATTGTTAATTGTTATCAAAACAGAGGCAAAATACGATAAATTATAATTTTGACAAATTTTCATGCAGAACTTTTCCGACTCTAATGATTTAGCTTTTAGTTCCTCTTTCCTTGCTGTTTTTCTTTGTGTGTAAATTATGAGGTATCCTTGAATATACAACGGATAGAAGGGGTGTGTTCTTTTGTGAAAACGGAAAAATCAGTTAAAAAACGGGAAAAATAGTTTGAAAACGGAAAAATCCGTTGTATGTTTGTTATGTCTAATGAAAATATGATTTGAATTGTTATGGAAAAACTTACGAAGAAGGAAGAGAGGGCAATGCAGGCTCTTTGGAAAATCGAGAAGGGATTTGTAAAAGATATTTTGGCTGGTTATGATGAGCCAAAACCCCATTACAATACCCTTTCCTCTCTTATTCGAGGATTAGAGGAAAAAGGCTACGTAGGACATAAGGCTTATGGGAAAACCCATGAATATTTTCCTTTGATTTCACAGGAGACCTATACCGGGGCTTTTCTTTCCGGTTTTGTTGGCAACTATTTTGAAAACTCCTACAAAAAGGTGGTCTCTTTTTTTGCAAAAGAGGAGAAATTGAGTGTGGAGGATTTAAAGGAGATTATAGAGATGATTGAAAAGAAAAATGAGGATGAATAAAAAATAACACGGAATGAGAATTGAATATCGAATTGATAATGACACAAAATTTTGAATACATCTTTAAAGTCGCCATTGGCTATGTTTTGTTAGGTCTGTTTTACCTGGTGTTTTTTCGGAAGGATACCTTTTTTAAACGAAACAGAATTTTCCTGCTATTGAGTTTGAGCTTGCCACCTTTTTTGCCTTTGCTGACCTTTCCTTTAACTCTACCGTGGGAGAAGGCTTCAACGGTGCTAAATGATGCCCAATTGCTGACGGTTTCTATGTCTGTGAGTGATCTGCCGAAAAGCAGTGCTCCAAAGGGTTTTGATTACAATTTGCTGTTTTTTGTTTTATATGGAACAGGGGTAGTAATTGTGTTTCTTCGGGCACTATTGGCCTATTGTTCTGTTTACCGATTGATTCAGGAAGCAGAAAAGTCACCTATTCAGAAACTGATTCTGGCTTTAACTCCAAGGGAGGTTGCTCCTTTCTCTCTTTTCAAGTGGTTGGTAGTTTCAAGGAAACATCAGCAGCAGAATGATTTTGATAAAATTCTCCGTCACGAAGTAGCGCATTGTCGAAAATACCATTCGTGGGATCTATTGTTGGCCGAATTGGTTTTGGCCTTTCAATGGTTCAACCCCATCGTTTGGTTGTTGAAATATTATATTTCTGAAAACCACGAGTACCAAGTGGATCAGGAACTATTGCAGGAAGGTATGGACGGAAAATCCTACCAATATTCTCTTCTTTCCCAGCTTCAGAATAGTTCTTCCCTGGTTCTGGTGAATCATTTCAATCAAAGTCAAATTAAAAATCGAATTCGTATGATGAATCAAAAGCAAAGTCCAATTTTTTATCGTATTAAAGAAGTATTGGTACTGCCATTAATGGCCGGTATGGTTATCGCATTGTGTTCCTTTGAGCCCCAATTAGGAGTGTCTAAAAATTTGGATACACAGCATCTTGATAAGCAGTTTCTTAAGGAAACTTCTTTTTTGAATAATGACCGAAAGGATAAGTCTTCGTTTCAGGAAGTAAAAGCATCTCAATTGGTTAACCAGGAAACTGTATTAACCAATTTTCCCAAACCAATTAAGTCCGATACTATAGAAACCGGTTCAGAATCGGATGAGATTCCTTCTAAAGTAGCAATGGGAGAAAAAGGAGAAAATGGTGTATTGATGGTTTCTTCTCAGTCAGAGGTTGAGAATGATACCCTTAAAAAATTGCCATTAAAATCTGATACTAAGAATTCAAAAATCGAACCCTTTCGGGAAAGAGCATGGACCACAATAGAAAAGGGCAAACAGCCCCTGTTTGTTGTTGATGGCAAACCGGTTACCGAGAAGGAATTTAAGGCTCTTGATCCAAATGAAATTCAGAGTATGAAAGTAGTGAAGGACAAATCTGCCACAGCCTTGTATGGATCAAGGGGGATGAATGGTGTTATTTTAATTACGACTAAAATGAATTTACAGAAATCCCCGGATGTTTGTTCTTTAAAGGCTAAAGATCTAGGTGTTTCTAAAGTAAAGATAAAGGGACGAAAAGTTAAGAAAGCACCTCTGTATGTGGTGGACGGGAAGATCGTTCCAGAACGGAAATTTAAAAAGATCGATTCGGAAGAGATTCATAGTATGAACGTATTGAAGGGTAGTAGTGCAATTTTATCTTATGGATCGAAAGGCGAGAATGGAGTCATTTTGATTACAACAAAAAAGAATTCTTGTAAAGTATCAAACAGTTCTGGACTGGACGAAAATCTGTCATCTCCTAAAGTGAAAATTAAGGGAGGAAAAATAAAGGGAGCACCACTATATGTGGTTAACGGTACAATTATTGAAGATAATAAATTTAAGGAAATAGATCCGGAAGAGATTCAATGTATAAATGTTTTGAAGGACGAGAGTGCTACAGCCTTGTATGGATCAAGGGGAAAGAATGGAGTTATTTTGATTGCTACCAAAAATAGTTCTACTGAAAAGAAGGAGGATATTCAAAACAAGTTAGAAACAAAAGGTGCCTCAAGAGTAAAAATTAAGGGAGGAAAAATAAAGAAAGCACCTCTATATGTGGTTGACGGTACTATTATAGAGAATAATAAATACAAGGAAATAGATCCGGAAGAGATTCAAAGCATAAATGTTTTGAAGGACAAGAGTGCTGCAGCCTTGTATGGATCAAGGGGGAGGAATGGAGTTGTTTTGATTACCACTAAAAAGAGTAAGTAGGGAATTTTTGCTGGTAACTCAAGTTAAATTGAAGTACTTCTATACTTAGAATGGGAGGAGTATAGAGGTCTAATAGGACACTAGCCCCCAAAATATGTAACGTGATGTTGTTATATATGGATTATAGTGGGTGTTTTTCGTTCAAAGTAATTCCTAACATTATGCTTTCGTCCTTTAGCCGGAAGGGCTTGTACTTTTTTCATGAAAAAAAAGTACCAAAAATTCTAGGCTACGGCACTCGGTGGCCCATCACGACTCGAAGGCTAAACAGAATGAACTCACCTCGTTCCTTGGCTCTACAGAGCGAAGCGAAATCAATGAGGCCCGAGAAAATTATCTCGAATTAAACAGCATTCTGTTCTTCACGCCTCTCTCGCCTATGGGGCCCCACCTCCGTTGCCAATGCCGATGCGCTACGATTAAAGTTAATGCGATCTGGAACAAGGAATTATAACAGTAAATATTCTACGAACAAATACAATTTATTTTTACCAACTAAAAATCATATAGACTCTGTTTTGTTGAATGTGGCAAAAGGAGAGAGTATACCATAAACTGTGGAAACAGTAGGAGTATACTTTCAGAAATGACACTATTTCAAAATGGGGATGGCTCTTTTTTTTGAGGCAACTACTTTGCAACTTCTTTTTGCGCGTTATGTGCTCGAAGATGAATGCACTCAGGTAGTTACTTGGGAATAGACGAAAAAGGTTTCTGCAACCAATAAGAATACATTTTATGCAGGCCCATCATTTGATTGAATTCATAAAACACAGTTGCACGCCTGGCGATACGTAAGGTCTTTGTTTGTAAGAAACAAACAAAGACCTTTATTTCGATCATTCTTCTCCACTCTCTCTTTCTCTTTGTTCGAAAAAGGCGGTCCTCTGTCCCAATCTACTATTCAAATACGATTTAATTAAGGAGCTAATACAGCAATTGGTGATCAATACAAAGAATTGGTATCATGAAAGGATCCGTACATCCGGAAAATAATGAAGGAACGTTCCCCTTTCGTTTGTTTGAACCTGTGATGGATGAATATCCGTCTGCAAATGATTCAAAGATACCAGAAAAGGCATTCTTGCACCGGAGCAAAGGAAAAAAGGAATCGGGCAATTGCCTAATTCAAAAGGGCAGTGGATATTTTCACCTAGTGATTCTTCCACACAATACGGAAGAGCTTCTCTATGCATGGGATGGATCATACGGGGGAAAACCCTACATTTCGGATGAATACCTGGTATTTCGATTTTAACCACAGAGACTTTCCCGAAGAACAGAAAGAATCGTCCGAAGAACAGAAAGCAATCCATTTCGACCTGAGGAAATTAATTTTCAACCACAGAGAACTTCCCGAAGGACAGAAAGACTTTCCCGAAGGACAGAAAGACTTTCCCGAAGAACAGAAAGAATCGCCCGAAAGACAGAAAGCAATCCATTTCGACCTGAGAAAAATAATTTTCGACCACAGAGAACTTCCCGAAGGACAGAAAGACTTTCCGGAAGAACAGAAAGAATTGCCCGAAAGACAGAAAGCCTTCCATTTCGACCAGGAAATTTCAATTTACAAGCATCCTCGCTTTTAATTGGGATTCGAAAATAATTATGGGGTTACCTTTCAAGAAGAACCGAAACCATCTAATTAGAAATATTGACTGTATTAGCTTGGTTTGCCACTCAGAATATTCTGCTTACTACTGGTTTCCCCGATCACCTTTTGCAGAGCAAGAACTTTATCTACAAAATTCTCAACCGACTTTTCCTTTTCAATACATTCCCCTTCCCAATAAAGAGAAAAAGGCTTTGTACAATCATTCCCTACTTCTAACCAGAATTCTTCATGCGGTTGTGCTTTTACCAGTTGGATTCCTTTTCGGGAAAAGGCACGTCGAAGTAGTACATATTCAAAGCCATGCCCTTTCACCGGCAAAGTGGAATGCTGTTTGTGACTCACCTGGAACAGACCGGTGCGATTGTCAAAAACAATTCCCTTGTGCTGAAACATGGGTTGGAAAGCGTTTTGCAGTAACAGATCCTCAGGGCTGCCGGTTAGCAGTGGTCCCCCTTGGCGCAGTAGCCATAAACGATCGGCCAGTTGTAGAGCCAAATCGAGATCGTGGGTGGACATGAGAATGGATTTTCCGGAATGGTTGGCAATTTCCCGCAGCAGTTGCATGATTTCCACCCGGGCCGGCAGATCCAAAAAAGCAGTCGGTTCATCCAGTATGATTAGAGGTGTATCCTGTGCCAGCGCCTTTGCAATAAAGGCTTTCTGCCTTTCTCCATCGCTCAGTGCTGAAAGCAGGCTCTTGCTTTTGTGTGCAATGCCACATTGCTCCATTGCCTTTGCAACTATATTTTTATCTTCCTGATTCAACCGGCCCAGCATTCCGGTATAGGGACTGCGACCATACCCCACGAGTTCTTCTACCGTAGCATTGGGCACTACAACCCGGTCGGTGAGTACAACTGCCACACGAATCGAAAGCTCTTTTTCGCTGAGCTCAGTTACGGATCGTTTGTCGATCAATACTTCACCGCCTAAAGTGGGTTGAAATCCGCAAAGACTTCGCATTAGAGTACTTTTCCCCGTTCCGTTGGAGCCCAAAAGGCAAACCAATTCTCCCTTGGGAATGCCTGCATTTAAATCGGCTGCTACGATTTTGGCTTTGTTGCCACTGCCGTATCCAATAGTGAGTTTATTTATTTGTAGTAGTGTTTCTTTCATTTCTAACGATCCAATTGATTTTCTCTTCGTTTTTTCCAGATGACCGAAATTACAACTGGTGCACCAATAAAGGCCGTAACCGAATTAATTGGCAGTTCGCTCTCCATTCCAGGTAGACGCGCCAGAAGATTACAGAGTAGCGCCGTAGCCGCTCCAAGAATGCAGGCATTGGTAATGAGATAGAGGTGATTGCTGGTTCGGGAGGCCAATTTTGCCAGGTGTGGTACTGCCATGCCGATAAAAATGATTGGACCACAGAAGGCTGTTACAATTGCTGTAAGTGCTCCGGAAGTAAGAATAATCAGCAAACGGGTACGTCCGATTCGCAGGCCCAGGTTGCTGGCGTAGCGATCACCCAAAGCCATTAGGTTGAGAGATTTGCTCAGGAGCAGAGAAAGAGTAGCCGGTACAATGGTTAAAACAGCAAAGAGATTCGCCCGGTCTACCGACATTCGGCTAAAGCTACCCAAGCCCCAGATTACATAGTTGTGTACATCTTCCTCTAGACTATAGAATTTTAACACTCCCACAATAGAGTTGGAAAGGTAACCAATCATTACTCCAATGATTAAAACTCCTAGTGTTCCCCCTACTTTATGAGAGATGAACAGAATTAGGGCCAGGACGGCAAAAGCGCCTCCCAGGGATGCTATAATTACGGCCAGATCACCCCACAGACCCAATTTGGAAAAGGATAAACCCCATACTTGTCCGGCAACCAGCAGGACAAAGCCAACACCCAAACTGGAGCCGGAAGAGATTCCCAAAACGGAAGGCCCGGCCAATGGATTTCGAAACAAGGTCTGCATTAAAAGTCCTGCCACTCCCAAAGCCATGCCTGCACCCAGGGCCACAATGGTTTGTGGTAATCGGGTTCGAAGCAGGATATTTTCCCAGATGATATTTTCTGATCCTTTGCCCAGAAGAACATTCACTACATCGTGAAAGGGGATGTTTACAGATCCCAGGGCAAGGTTTAATCCGGCCAGTACAAACAGAAGCAGGAGTGCTGACAGGATAATTACGGGTTTTCTCAAAAGAATCGACTTCATTTTTACTATTTCAGAAATTCGTAGAACTCAGGTTTGTGGCCTGGCAGTAGTTCAGGATGGAAGAAATGAATGTAGTCCGCCAAAATAACATCGGGCTTCATCGCATTCTGCTCGTAGAAAGGTTTTTCCCGAATGTTACACATAATCACATTGCCTTCCTGATATGCTTTAAAGTCACCATAGCGAGGATCCTGGCTTATCATGGCCTTGCGATCGAAACCGATGGGTTCCGGTACCAGAATGCGCCAAAAATCGCAATTGGCTGCTTTGGTGTACACTGTTTCAAAATCGAGTGGATAAGCCCCTTGCTTCTCGTCTTTGATAATGTATTCGGCTCCGGCATCGCGGAAGTAGTTGGCATAAAAACTCTTTCCGCCTGGAACGTACCAGGTTCCCGAACGCATTTTCCCGGAGAAAACAGTGGGGCGGTGTTCTACATTTGCTGCGAGTCGTTTCAGGGAGTCGTAGCGAACAGAGAGCTTGTTGAAAAGGGAATCGGCCTCTTTTTCCCTACCGATGAAGGGGGCAATCATTTTCACCCATTCAGCGCGGCCCAGTGGATTCTTCTCATCGTAGGCTGCCATTGGCACCAAGGGAATTCCCAGGTTCTTCAAAGCATCGTAACCTCCCGATTTGTAGGGCGACACGAAAATTACGTCGGGATTCAATCCTGCAATCAGTTCGGTGTTGAAGTGACCTTCTTTTCCCACCCGCTTCACTTTTCCTTCCTTAATTCGCTGGTTTAGTCCTTTGTGGAAGAGATGTCGACTGCTGTTGGTTGCTACAATGTTATCGATATCTTGCAAGGCGAAGAAATAGGTCAGCTGAGTGGATGAAAGGCAGATTATTTTTTTACAGGGTACGGGAATAATTTGGGCATTGGTTTCAGGTTTTGCCGCACCACGAGGAACCAATGCAAAGGTTTCGTGGGCTTCATCTTGTTTGCGTTTGCGGTACACTTTCAGCAACTGATAATTTCCGGCATCTGCCAACTCAAAACTTTGAGCATATTTCAACTCTTTAGGTTTTACTATCTTCTCAGGACAAGGAGTTCCTTTTTGTTTTGTTGAGGATTGACAGGCCATGAGGCTTATTAATACAACAACGGCGAACAAAAACGATAAGTGTCTTCCATTCATAATTTGAAATCGTATTATAATAATTTCTGTTTGTAATTTCTTTTTAGCCATCTTACACTTAGAACTAAACCGGACAGGCTTACGATTAAACCTCCTAATGAGGCAAGAATTAGGAGTAATTTTCGCAGCCATTCATGCTTTTTGAATACTTCGAGATTAAAGGTGTGCAATGCACGATACAACCATCTACGGGCTCTGTCGTTATTGTTGTAAGAGGCAATTGTCTCTCCGGTTGTTGGATCGAGATACAAACGGTAGTCATCCTTATCGTTCAGATCAATTTGCCAGGCTGGTAATGGTCTTGACCGCATCCCTGATTTCTGGTAGTAGTTGTTGTATTCTTTTATGCTGGTGAGTGTATAATTATGGTTGCAAAAAACGCGATTGGCCCAGGCTTTTATCTCTTGCTCGCAATATTTTTCTCGTTTGTAGATGCTGTCTTTTCCGCAGATATATACTTCCGGGACTTGGTAATCATTTCGGTAGACGAAAAGTGAGGATTGATCCATCACCGTTTTCCATACTATTTTCCGGATGTCTTTCTTGTTCTTCTGTGCTGTCCAGATCTCTTTCGGGGAGTAGTTCAGGTGTTCGTTTAATTCCAGTTTCTGGTTCCACTGTTTGGAGGGGGATTGTTTGGCATGCACCGGAACCATCCACGAGGGGATATCCGTTACCGAAATTAAGCCACTTAGGATGAAGGTGAAAACGAAGAGTCCGAAAAAGAAGCCGGTAATATGGTGCCACTTGTGCCAGAATTTCTTGTAGGGACTAAAATCGGTCCATGTTTGGTGCTTCTTTCTTTTGCGGAGACGAATAAAGCCGGCAATTATTCCGGTAAGGCATACGAATACACCGAAGGAGGATAGCCAGGTTACCACTTTCAACCACAACCCGGTTTTCAATCGAAGGGAGGTGAAATAAACCCAATGTGGAATGGCACCTAAACGTGCGGCCCAACGTTTGCTTCTGGTGGTTTCTTGTAGTATGCTTCCTGTTTTGGAGGAGATGTACAGTTGGGTGTGTTTCGAATCGTTCAGATAGCATTTGAAGATAGGCAAGAGGGGGCGGTAGTAGCTCCAGGGCATCCATTGGTCCAAATCTTTCATCACTTTAACCTGCTTTACCTTTGCCCTATTGAACTGCTCAGCCAGATGGACAGCTTCTCCTTCCGTCATTTCAGGTGTTGGCTTCAGGGTGTAGGCATTGTATACATTCTGATTCTTTCGTCCCTTGTAGATCCGATAAACTGGTTGATCGCCAATTTTCTCCAATTCGATCCGTCCTTTAAACGATGCAAGCGGATTTTGAATCGCATCAAAATCCGCTTGGGTTATACTGGATAGATTTAAAAACCTTTCTTCACGGGAGGCGTGAGGAAATCCACAAAAAATCAGAACAAAACCAGACAGAAACCAAACCACAAACATCAGGCTTAGGAATGTTCCTGTTAGATTATGCAATTGGATTAGGAAGTTCTTAACTCTATTCATTTTCTGATGTTTATTAAATATTTTAGATAAGCTATTAGCCATTGTTCTGTTCCAACGGCTAATGGCTTATCGTCAATAGCTTGATATTTCAAGTGAAATATGGGTGTAAAGCTATATTATTGAATATTTTACCCCATTTTTCGTTATTTTGCGAATCGAATGTTTAAACCAACAAAATATGTTCTTCCGGGAGTCATGGTTCCGTAGTGTACTCCATAAGGACGATCATCAACGTAATCGAAGATATTATCGACTCCGGCAGTTGCTTCCAGATTGAATGCACCAACATTGGCAAAACGATGGGTGGTAGTCAGCTTCCAAAGGTTGTAACCTTCTGCATTTCCAGAATTATCATCATAGAATTTTTCATCCTGGATTCTTCCCAATAGACTTACATTTAAGGCATAGTCTTTCCAGTTGCGATCGTATAGTAAGCGGAAGTTGGCATAGTTTTGGGCAACACCTTCCAAACGCATGTCTTCTGTTTCGTTTTGAGCATCCACATAGCTGTAGCCACCACCAACAGTAAAGCCGGCCCCTAGCCGTACATTGAAAAGAAAATCAATCCCCTGACTTTGGGCTTCTCCAATGTTATAGTGCTGTTTAGTTCTCTTAACACCGTTGGCTTTGTTCTCTGTACTGGTTTCGATAGTTTGGTATCCAATCATGTCTTTTACATCATTGCGGTAGGCTGATACACTAAAGGACATTTTTTGAATGATGTACTCTACGGATGCCGAATAGTAATCAGAAGTTTGTGGATCCAATTCCGTATTTCCCAGGTAAAGAGAACCTCTTTTCTCGTAATGATAGTAAAGTTCCTTCATGGTTGGAGCCTTAAAACCTTTAGCGTAGGTTCCCCGGAAATTAAAATCCTTCAACTTGTACAGTGCAGACACTTTGGGTGTGATGGAATTTCCAAACTCTTTGTGATTTACGTAACGCAAACCGGCCACTACGGATAGATTCTTTACCAGTTTGATTTCATCCTGAGCAAAGGCCGAAAGTGTATAGGCATCAACCTTTTCTGCTTCTAATCGCCCTTCCGATTTCAATTCTTCATTTACATATTCAGTACCGATGCTAATTTTGTTCGCTTTGTTAAGGTTGAATACATATTTCAGATTCACATCCTCTCTTCGTTGATCTGTATTTAGAGACTTTTCACCTGTAGTATAATCTTTATAATCCTGATTGTATTTGTAGTAATATTTGAATTGATCTGAATTATAATCCAGTGTAATGAAATCAGATTTATTCAAGATGTACTTGGCTCCGGCAGAATATCCAAAATCATCATAATAGTAGCCATACTTTTTCACGGTGGTTGGCGTCATTACATCTTTTTCATATTTGGAGCCCATCACGTACAAGTTCAGCTTTTTTGTAGGAGCATATTCCAATTTCTGGCTAATGGTGTAGTCCTCGAAAGCATTCATGGCTTTTGCATCGGTTTCTACCAATACATCGTCCGAAGGATCATTGTTGTCTTTGTCGTCATCAATTTCAAACTTGCTTAGTTGCCATCCATCTGATTCTTTGCGAGAGTATGTTGTGGTGGATGAAAAACGTCCGAAATTCAGGTGAAGGTTATTGTTTTGCTGCCAGCTGCCATTCTCTCCGATACGGGAGTTGTTTTCAACCTGTACCTTTCGCTTTGAATCTTTAGTAATTATATTGATTACTCCGGCAATGGCCTCCGAACCATAAAGAGATGAGGAAGCACCTTTCACAACCTCAATTCGTTCAATATTATCAGGATTGATTCGGTTCAGATCGTTGTGCCCGCCTATATCTCCATACATTCTTTTTCCATTAACCATTACCAGGATGTAATCGTTGCCCAAGCCATTCAATTGCATGAATGATCCCATGGTTCCAGGGCTAAAATCGAAGGATGGACTGATGCTTGACATCAAATCAGTAAATGTTGGTGCGGAAACTCCTTTTACCAATTTCTTACTAATCAATTCTGTTTGTACTGGTGCGCTTTTCATATGATGCGGAGTACCTGTGCCGGTTACAACCACTTCGCCCAGAACGCGATCCGATTTTTCCATTTGGAAAATTATGGTGTTGTTACCTTCAGTGATTTGTATGGATCTTTTAATTCTCTTGTAACCGGAGTAGGATACAATAACGTTATATTCTCCGGTTTTTACTTTTCGAAAGGAGAATTTTCCATCTGCGTTGGTAGAAGTTCCAATGGTGGTTCCACTAAAGTAGACATTGGCTCCAATTAGTGGTAGCTCCGTACCTTTTTCAATTACATGTCCTGAAAACTGAACTGACTGAGCAAACAGGGTTTGAGATGCCAGTAGCAGAAGACAAATTAGTAAGTAGTTAATTCTTTGCATGGTTTCAATTGTTTTTTTGATTCTTAAAAACATCACCTTGCACTCCAATTTCCCATAATAAATGAGATGGCAAAAAATAAATGCAGAACACGCGCGCCAAGTTCAAACATGTACTTCGTTACCCGGAAGCAAAATGTTACTAGTTGTCATTTGGCAGGTTTCCTGACTTTTCCCGGTTTTTACGGCCTTCCCATCCTGACTTATCGAGACAGTGGCATGCGGTGTAAAAACCATGCAATGCTTTGAGCAAAGCGGGAATTACAGTAGCGGGTACTGTTCCGGATTTTCACCGGATTCCCTTTTATGAAGACCATTGAATACGATCATCATCACCAAAATCGCTGCAAATATATAATGTTTTGTTCTATTGTGACATCAAAAGGCGGAATAAAATAGCTTTTGGACCTGTGTTAGCTATGTGGTAATTCTGAATGTAAAGTATTGATGGGAACAATATTTTAAGAACAAAGATAATTTCGCGAAACCGAGGAGAGAGAGACCTTCTGAGTTTTTTCGAGAAAGGTTAAGTAAGCTAATTGACGGATGGCTCTTACTGGAAGGATGTGGTGAGTTGGATATTACTATCTGATTGGAGATTTTGTTGAGGCCTTTTTCTGGTGGTAAAATTATTTTTATGTGGTTTCTAGGGATATGTTAATAAAGTAACGGTGTTTTGTGTTGGTAAATAATTACAATGTGTGATTAATGAATTGTGTGTTGTGATTTCGAATTGACGTTTGTGTTGCTAAATATGTAAAGCTAGGCTTTGGGTGCAATTATGTGGATATGGTAAGTAACTTTATTTGGTTTAAATGAAAGATGGAAGTTATGGGTTGCGTCTTCAGGAGAATAGGTTCTTAGGGTTATTTGGATCAATTCTTATTTGTAGGTGTGATTGTATATTGTTGAGCCTAATTTAAAACGATTGCGATTCTTCTAATTGATTTAAAAAGAGGGTTATGATTAGTTGTGTTCGTGATGTGATGAGTTGTTGTGTTTGAGAGTGCGCAATGTTATGTTGTAAATAAAAATAAGGGTCGTCTTGCTTAATAGTGTAATTTATGTTTACTTAAAGGCATCTAATACAAACATAGGGCATCTTATTGCCTTTTTTTACTAACCAATATTACATTAATCAATGAAGAAAAATTACTACTTATGGATCTTGTTTATGGTCCTGTGTACCTCTTCTTTTGGTCAGAATCGATTCTTATCGTTTACCAAAAGTAAGCAAGCCATGTTTGATGTGGCTAATTCGGTGACTCCCAGCCGAAAACTGGAGCAATTGCGAAGTGGCTATTTGCAGGTAACCTACGAGTTTCCAGGTGCGATGCTTGCTGATAAATCGGAAAAGGGAGAATTGTATAATTTTTTACATATCAAACAATTCGGGAAAATGGGCCAGGTAGGAGCTCCTGCTTTACCTATGCGAAATGATATGTTGGTAATATCCAAAAGTGTTCGGCCTTCAGTAGAGCTGGTGGATGCTGAGTATGTAGAGTATTCGGGCTACAATGTATATCCTGCTTTGGAGTTGCCGTTTGATACGGAAGGTGCCCCTGCTCCACAGTTTCAGAAGGATCCTGATGTGTATGGGCGTGATGCTTTTTTTCCTGAAAAAGTGGTGGATATCGTATCGGATCAAATTATGAAAGAAGCTCGTATGCTTCGTGTTCAGGTTCGTCCAGTGCAGTTTAATCCCGTGACTAAAACTTTGCGTGTTTATTCCAAACTGGTGTATAAAGTACATAAAGGTGCTGAAAAAACTAGTGTGAACAGTACAAAAGGGGATCTGCAAATTCTGAAGAAGATGGTGTTGAATCCGGATGATGTTCAGCAGGAAACCAAGAGACTTCGCAGTGATGCAGAAGGGGAGTCTGAATCGAAGGACTACATCATTATTACCCATTCTATGTTTGATCATGCGGCTAAAAAATTGGCTTCATGGAAAGCCAGTTTGGGTTACAAGGTAGATCTTGTTTCAAAGGATAGCTGGACAACCGATCAGGTAAAGGAAGCAATTCATAGTCGCTACCACAATTGGAATCCAAAGCCAGGTTACTATGTAATTCTCGGTGATTACGAGCAAGTTCCTGCTATGAATTTTAAAACTTCGAGAGGGGAAGTTTTTGCCAGTGATTTGTATTATGCATGTATGGATGGTGCTGGCGATTATACTCCCGATATTGCTCGTGGTCGTATTTCTGTAGCCACCGTTGAACAATCGGAAACGGTTATCGATAAAATTATTAACTACGAAAAGAATCCTGTAAATGACGCGAATTTCTACCACAAGGGTTTGAATTGTGCCCAGTTTCAGGATGTTTACGATGGGGAAGCCCCTGATGGGTATGCTGCCCGTCGTTTCTGTCACACCAGTGAGGATATTCGAAACTATGTGATGGGACAGGGATATGACGTTCAGCGCATTTACTATACGGATGCAGCCAATACGCCTACTCACTTTGACAATGGGTATTTTTCCAATGGTGAGCCTTTGCCTGCCGAATTGTTAAAAGCTAATGGGTTTAATTGGAATGGCGGAGCTGAGGATATCAAAAATGCAATCAATGATGGACGTTTCTATTTGTTCCATCGCGATCACGGCTATGCTGGTGGATCGGGCTGGGCGCATCCAGAGTTTGTCGTTGATCAGATTGACGGGTTAAATAATGGAAATAAGCTTCCCGTAGTCTTTTCCATTAACTGTCATACAGGGGAATTTAAGTTGCCCGAATGTTTTGCAGAGAAATTTCTTAGGAAAGAAAATGGTGGGGCAGTAGCTGTTTTTGGAGCCAGTTACTCATCCCTATCGGGACCGAATGATGGGTTGTCGCTTGGTATGGTGGAAGCCATTTGGCCCAATCCGGGTCTGACGCCTTCCTTTGGGAATGGAGCAGGAGTATCAAATCCCGATCCTTCCGGATTTGAAAATCCGGTTACCACTCTTGGAGATGTTTTGAATTTGGGATTGATGCGTATGGATCAGACCTGGGCTCCCGGGGAATCCAATCGATTGTATACCTATCGACTGTTCCATTTTTTTGGCGATCCTGCTATGAGAATGTGGACCCAGGCACCTCAGGCCATTGCTGCTGTAATGCCGGAGCGTGTTGAGTGTGGCGCTACCAGTTTGAGTGTATCCGGTATTAGTGTTTCGGATGCTTTGGTGACTGTTGTACAGGGCGATAAGCTGCTGGCCAAAGCAAGGGCTACCACAAATGATGTGGTTCTTAATTTCGATGCGGTGGATAACATTGATAAGCTGGTAGTGACAGTGAGTGCCCCCAATTATCGTCCGGTTGTGAAGGAATATATTGTGGAGGGCTGTAATAGCAAGCCTGTAGCCAGCTTCTCTGTTTCGAAGTCCATGACCATTTTGGGAGAGCACAACCAGGCCATAAAATTTACTGACTTGTCTACCTATAGCCCTACTTCCTGGCAGTGGGATTTTGGTACAACAAATATTGAATTTGTGGATGGTACCGATGCGACCTCTCAGAACCCGGTTGTGAAATTCTTAGCCAAGGGGATTTTTACAGTGAAGTTGACGGCAACCAACGAGAATGGAGGTTCGGAATGTATAAAGGAAAAAGCTGTTAGTACCTATGAGCGTGCAATAGCGGCTTCCTGTTTTGGACAAACCCGTGATTTGTCAAGTAATTACGGTATTGGGATTAAAGCCTTTTCGTTGAATACACTCCATTCCAGTTCAGGAGATGCCGTAAAAGATGGAGGTTACCAGGATTTCTCTTATATCCATTTCACTACCTTGGTACCAGGGAAGATCTATAATGCTTCTGTAACGGTTGGTGGTACCAATCCGGAGAGTGTAAAGGTTTACCTGGATGCAAATCATGATGGTTCCTTTGGAGAAGGAGAAGAGATTGTCAGTCTTGAGAATTTTAAGGGAGAGAAGCAGTTTGAATTGAAAGTGCCCTATGATGTGGTGTTGGATAAAATGCTTCTTTTGCGTGTGATTTCCGATTATGCCGGTAATACCATTACAGATGCCTGCTATGCATCCGAAAACGGACAGACAGAAGATTATGCCGTACTGGTTAAGCCAGGTTTGGCAACCGTTAAGACTCTGGAAATAGCGGATCGGGGGTTTGATTTTGCTGTTTTAAAGGCGAAGCAAATTTCAGACGGACGTGGAACGGTTAGCGAAAGAGGGATTGTTGTTGCCAATCATACCCTTCCTACATTGGAAGACACGAAATTAGTTGATGGCAGTGGTGTTGGTGAGGAGTATGAATTGCGAGCAGAGAGCTTGGAAATGGGGACTTCCTACTCTTACAGAGCTTATGTGATTAACGAATATGGCGTTTCCTATGGCGATGAGAAGGGATTCGAAACCTATTTTGGAGAACCTGATGCCCATGTGACAAAATTTGCTGCTGAGTTGTCCTTGAGTACCTGGCAAGCCATGTCATGGATGGATTCAAAAAGTACCATCAAGCCTTGGGGGTACCTGATTAAGTGGGCCAAGGACAATGCCGATAATATCCAGGCACCTGTTGACGGAGTGGTGGAAGAGGCAAATTGTCTTTATGTCGAGCCGGGTGAAGAATTTGCCGTTGCCGAAGGCTTGGATTATGAAACCCATTATTTTTATAAAATCTATCCCTATACCAACGAAGGTACGAGTATTGATTACTATACGGCTGGTGATGTTCCGGTTATTGATGCTTCTACCCTTCCATTTGGAGAGTATCTTCCATACACAAGTGAAAATCCGGAGAAGAGTATTAAGGGGTTTGCATTGAATACCATAACCAATACCGCGGAACGTCCGGAATTTGGATACAACGATTTCACCAGTATGTCTACGGATTTAAAGCCGGGGCAATCCTATAAATTGACCGTTTCGTTCGATCCGGGAGGCAAATATAACTACTACTCGGTTGCCTGGGTAGATTGGAATCATGATGGTTGGTTTGATAAAGATACCGAGTCGATTGATTTGGGGGCCTACGTTGGACCTGGTTCCATAACCAAATCTTTCACGGTACCTGCTGATGCACAGCTGGGGCAAACAACCCTACGTTATGCTTATGTTTATACGAAAACTATGCCCAGCTCATGGGGGAAAGTAAGTTATTTCTCTGCAGAAGATTACAGTGTTAATGTGGATGTGAATGCCGTGGTTCCCGGTTTATGGACCGGAGGTGTTTCTACCTCATGGGATGATGTAAACAACTGGGATGAAAAGAAAATACCATCTGAAACTACTGATGTTGTTATTCAGAAAGGATCTCCAAATTATCCTGTATTGAATTCCGATTCTCACGTTAAATCGGTAACCCTTGGAGCAGAGGCTACCTTTACCATCGCTGATGGGGCTACCTTCCAGGTTGACAATAATGTTGACATTGCCGGTGCTATTGTTGTGAACGGAGGTGATATTGATATTAGCGGGGCTTTTAATTCCGTTTTGGGTAGCCAGGTAGATATCAATGGTGGTACTTTGGATATGGCTTATTGGGGGCGTGATGCTTCCAGTACTTATGCAAAGGGTACGATCAATTTAAATGCTGGTGTAGTCAATGCCGAAAATGTCAAGTTCTCGAATAGTAATGTGACGGGTTCCATGGCAGAAGGCTTTGTGATGAATGTTACCGGAGATTTGGCATTTAATTATGACGGTTGGGAGGATCGAATTCTTGGGGATATTTCCATTCTTTCCGGGAATGAAGTCCACACTGTTCTGACTTCTGCTTCCAATCCGGATATGATGTTTAAGAACCTTACGGTAAATACACCTGGTGAGACGGTATATTTGCTTAAAAAGGATCAGAAAGGAGAAAAGGACATTACGGTAAGCGGTAAATTGAAAATTGTGGCCGGAACGGTGATGGGTAAAAATGAAGATGCTCCTTTGGGCTCACTTCGTATTAATGAGCTGGAGATTGCGGAAGGTGCAACCTTGGTGCTTAATAATGTTGGAGGTATTATTACAGGCAATGCCACTGGTAAAGGTGCCTGGGTTCAGAAAGAAGGTAGTTTATGCTTAAAATCTACCCAGAATCAAATCTTTGATTTGAATGCTGAGCTTTCCTATTTTGCCTGTGAAGGGAGTGCTGATGTTCAGTTGAAAAATGATATTTCTGTATCTGGACATCTTAATCTCCGAGGGAATCATCTGATTTTGGACAACTGTAAATTACAGCTTCTGAAGGATTGTGAGTTTGTTTACGATGCAGAAAAACATTTTGAAACTATAAACGGAGGTCAGCTTGAGAGACAGTTTTCAGCAGCTGTTGCGGATCAAAGCTTTACCTTCCCAATTGGAAAAGGGAGTGTAGGTTCCCTGGTAAAGGCGAGTCTAAAAGCTGCACCTATGAAAGATGCTTCTTTGTTCTTCTCGTTTGTTGATAGTAAAGCAGAGGGAGTGACTGCAGAGAAAGCACTGAATGCTCATTGGAAGTTCGATGGGGACGATATCATGAAGACAATTCCTGTTGTCGTAAACTGTTCCTTAAGTGGTATTGACTTAAGTGCAGAAAGTTATTTCTGGGCCTACAAAGAGAATGTATGGAATACCATTTCAGCTGTTGATGATTCGCAAAATCTTACTGTTTCACTGGAAAGTCCTGCAACTACCATTACTGCAATGGCTAAGGGAGCAGCTCCGGCGGTGACTGTTGATGATCAATCGGGTAGACCTGCTACTTTTGTGGGTGCTACAGATCAGATGGAGTGCAAGCTGGATGATAAAGAGTGGAAGCCAATTCATGCCGATGAAAAGATCTATCTTAATGGTCCGCACGATTTGTTTGTGCGTTACATGGCCAACGAGAATGCAATAGAGTCTGTTCAAACGGGAGATCTGGATGGCGACAATACACTCTACATGGATCCTATTTTGTCTTCCTATGAGGTTGCAGAGAATACTGCTATAGGAACGGAAATGGCTGAAGTTGTTCTTCTTGGCGGTGGACCTGCGAACCCATATGGATCTAAAATGGCTGCCGACTCTCCAAATCAAGATGTTTTTGAACTTATTGGTAACAAACTGATAACAAAGGCGGCTATTGACTTTGAGGAGAAGAGTGAGTACATAATTAAGGTAGAGGTAGAGTCAGCTCCTTATAATTGGACCAAAGAGTTTACTGTTTCGGTTATTGATATCAACGAGGCGCCTTTGTCAATTCAACTTTCTACAAATAATATAGCTGAGAATTGCAACATTGACGAAAAAGTGGCCAGTCTTACAACCACAGATCCGGATAATGCACAAAAAGAGAAATTTACTTATTCTCTAGTTGAAGATGGGGTGGATAACAATCTGTTTACCATTATCGGCAACAACCTATACTTGAAAGCCAGTCCGAATTATGAGGTGAAAGATTCCTATTCGGTAAAAATTCAATCCACCGACAAGGGAGATTTGTCTGTTGTTAATGAATTAGGAATTACTGTAACCGATGCGAATGATTTGCCTACTTTGTTGAAGACTTCTTCCCTGGAAATTCCCGATGATTTAACATCTGGAGATCAAGTATCTATTTTGAGTGTTGAAGATGAAGATCAGGGAGATAATGCAAATACCTTTAAATACGAGCTTGTTTCTTGCCGCAAGGATATGCTTGTTCTTGATGGAAATAAGGTTGTTTTGAATGGTTATCCTTATGTTTCTAGTTACAGCTCCAACGATTATGATCTTGTCGTAAAGGTAACTGAAGTTGAAAGCGGATATTCTTTTGAACAAACACTTACTTTTACTGTAATTGATGTAAATGAGGCCCCAAGCTTCTCTATGTATGGTGTTGAGTTAACTATAAATGAAAACCTTCCTGCTGATACTGAAGTTGGAATGCTTGTTTTCTATGATCCTGATAGAGGTGATGAGGTTACATTTGAACTATTGGATGATGCAGGGGGTGCTTTCAGAATTGATGATGGAACCATTTACACCACTAAATCATTTAATTTCGAAGAAAAAGCCGAGTATACTATTCGTGCAAAAGTGACCGATAAGGCCGGTTTGTTCGATGAAGATACTTTTACTGTAAAGGTGCAGGATGTGAATGATGTTCCCGGAAATCTAGCCCTTTCATCAAATACGGTAAAAGAAAATAGTAAATCGAAAATCCTGATTGGTACCATTAGTGCAAGTGATGAGGATGGAGATGACTTTAGTTTTAATCTTTCTGAATCAGCAGAGAATGCGAAGTTTGTGATCGAAGAAAATGAGCTGTATACCAATGGCATTTTTGATTTCGAGGAGAAGGCAGAGTATTCCATCGAGGTTCTAGCTACTGATGTTAGAAATGGTGTAAACAAGAAAGTTTTTGCTATTCAGATTGAAAATGAAAATGAAGCACCGGTTGCAAATGCAGGCAAAGCGCAGACTGTTAACGAAGGTGATGTTGTAAATCTTGATGCAAGTGCTTCCAGCGATCCTGATGCCAACACTACCTTGACTTACAGTTGGACATCCGTTGAAGGTCTTGCTTTGACCGGAGCCGGAACCGCTACCCCAAGTTTTACAGCTCCTGAGGTAGAGACAAATAAAACTTATACTTTCGAGTTGACTGTAAGTGATGGTGAATTGGAGGATAAAACCACCGTTGTGGTAACTGTAAACAATGTAAATAAAGCACCGGTTGCTGATGCAGGCAAAGCGCAGGTTGTAAAAGAGGGAACGGTAGTTCGCCTTGATGCAAGTGCTTCGTCTGATGCAGATGGCCAGACCTTGACCTTCTCATGGACTTGTGAAGAGGGAGTTGAATTGACTAATGCCAATACTGCTACTCCAAACTTTACTGCTCCTGAGGTGGATGCTGCTACCGATTACCATTTTGTTGTAACCGTAAGCGATGGCGATTTGGAATCTACAGCGAAAGTTGTGGTGACTGTAAACAATGTTGATCCGATTCAGCACAATCTTGTGGCTAATGCAGGTGAAGCTCAAACGGTGAATGAAGGTGATGTTGTAAGCCTAGATGCAAGCGCTTCGACTGATGATGATCCGGAAGCAAGCTTGACTTTCTCATGGATTTGCGAGGAAGGCATTGAGTTGACTGATGCTAATACTGCAAAACCTAGCTTTACTGCTCCTGAAGTTGATGCTGCTACTGATTATCATTTCGTAGTGACTGTTAGTAATGGTAATTCGGAAGCTACCGCCAAAGTTGTGATTACAGTTAATAACGTGGAACCAGAAAATCATGCTCCGGTTGCTGATGCTGGTGAAGCCCAAACCGTGAATCCAGGTGACGTAGTCGATCTAGATGCCAGTGCTTCTTCTGATGAGGATGAGGACCAATTGGTTTATGAATGGACTTCTCCGGATGGAATTAGTATTGAAAACCATACTGCGGCTCATGCAAGCTTTGTTGCTCCCGAGGTGGATACCGATACTGATTTCGGAATTCATTTGAAGGTTTCAGACGGAACAGACGTTGCAGAGACTACGGTTGTGATTACTGTGAAAGCTACAATTACCGGAATTACTGATGTAGATACTTCAATCAAGAGCATTGATCTGTATCCTAACCCTTGCGTACGGGAATTCAGAATTCGCTTGGCAGAGCGACCTGTTGATGCGGTCACTTATGAAGTTTGTAATGCGATAGGAAAAGTTGTTTCTCAAGGCAAATTATTTGAAAAAGAAACACTAATTCCTGTTTCATTTGCTTCAGGACTTTATTTCGTTCGCATCCATGTAAACAAGGATTGTGTCGTTAAGAAGTTAATTGTGAATTAAGCATTAAATTCTATAAAAATAAAAGGCTGTCAAAAATGACAGCCTTTTATTTTTGGAAAAATAGTGTTAATATTAATTTATGTAAATTTGTAGTTAGAATGTTAAATGTGCAGTTGAACTAGTTGTAGTTAAGATTTTAATTTCCCTGGTTATGATGAAAAGTCTATTTGCTTATTTTATGTTTTTCTTTCTTCTAAGTTGTTCTGTTACTAAACCAAGTACAGGGGATAACTTGATTTTTACGAAAAATAATCTGCAAACCGATCAACAGTTTACTCCCCCCAATCGGGAGATTACCATTATCGAGGGTGAGTATGTACAGGTCAAATATGAATTTAAGGGCGTTAAATTGGCCCGGAAAGTACACGAAGGAGAGGAGTATTTTTTTGTGCACATTCAGAATTTTGGGAAAATGGGACAACCCGGAGCTCCTGCACTTCCCATGCGCAACGATTTGTTGAAAGTTCCTCAAGACAGTAAACCCGTATTGGAAATTGTAGAGAGCGATTATGTTGTTTACGATGAGATTACCATTTATCCGGCGTCAGAGCCCATCTCCGACGTTTATGGAGCGAAACCTCCAGCATTCTATAAGGACAAAAGAATTTACCAGAAGAATCAATTCTTTCCTGAAAATTTGGTTGCAATCGTCTCCGATCAGATGGCCAGTGGGAACCGTTTTGTTCGGGTTCAAATCAGGCCCGTTCAGTTGAATCCTGTTACAAAAAAAATCCGGGTGTATTCTCGAATTGTATATCGACTGAAATTTCAATAATTTTTTTGCAATTACTTTTGTGTTGTATTTGGAAGGCTATTGGGAGGTGGCTTTGTAACTTCGTCCCGATAGCCTATAGCTACTTCCATCGTATTACTTGCCTATCCTGAATTTTGGGAATATATTTGAAGAGGAACTTCTTTCTAATGAGGTGTTTATTGGTCCGGAAAAATAATTCGGATCCCATATGTTTATTCTACAGCATATCAATAGCCTTATTTTCCCTACTGTTTTTTTCTGTTCTCGTGGTAAACTGGTTCGAATCAACTCCGTATTTATACGGAGATGATACGGAGTTAATATAGACATGGTAAGGAGAAACTACGATGTTTAATCCCCTCCTAAGTTCAGTAGTAGTTGTTTTTATTCAATTCCTTTCATAATTACAAAAGTCCTACATTCAAAGTTGCTTCAATAATATGGTTTCCAAATTCTCTAATTCCTGGAGGTAAGGGTATGCCTATCTTTCCCGATTGATTTGTTTCGAAATTCGATTATAAATCGAGTTCATGTCTTTCTTCGTAGATTTTTGGTGGTTGTTGACAAGGAGACAAAAAATAATGATGAAGAATGTTATTTCAGTGGTGTTTTGATTTTGTTGGGGTGTCAAAACAAATAATAATTGTACATTGAATAAATTTTAATTAGTCATAATATTTGCGAAATTAATAATGAAATTAGCAGTTGAATGGAAAATCTGACCTATGCATAAATTGAAACGAATTTATAATAATTTAAACTCTTTTGATAAATCGTTTCTGGAGTTGTACTATCAATTGAAATTTTCAAAAAAATCTCAAAGATGGGATTTGTTTCAATTATTGAAGAGAAAAGAAAAAGAAGTTGGTAAGAAAGAACCAGATTCGGAATCAGATGAGAATCTTGCATTGGCGAAAAACAAAGGGGCTTATTCTCAGTTAAAAAGGCGACTTCGGTTTGATGTTGAATCCATTCTTCTTTTTAGGATTTTAAGTGGCGCAAAGGAAGGTTTGTTATCCAACCGCTTTTTATGCAATAGGTTTTTACTCCTGGCAGATTATTACCTTGAAAATAATATGATTGAGGAAAGCCAAAAGAAATTAAAGCAGGCTTTAAAAATAATTCAGCGCAAGGGATTGTTGTATGAACGTTTGGTGTACAATGAACTATATCATCGCTTGATACGATTGTCCAATGAATCCTGTCGGAATGGTTTTCTGGAAGATGCCTTATCCACATTGAAAGCAATTGAATTGAGATTGCTGAGTGAGACGGAGTTGAACGGTTTTAGAAACTCAAACTCAATTGATGGGGAAACGCAGGATGCGGCTTTAAAAATGGTTGAAACCGAAAATTTGACATGGCAGGAGAAGAATATCGTAGCCATTCGTAAGAGGATGTTGAAAGAGTGGGAGAAAAGAAATTATTCGAAAGCCGGGGAATTGGCCGAAGCACAATATCTTTCCTTAAAAGATGAGGGGACCAGGTGGGATGAGTTTCGATTAGAATCTTTGCTTCACATGGCAATTTTGAACGTATTCTCCGGGGCATTAGATCGAAATCCAATAATTTTTGATGTTATAAGAAAGGAATTTGATCTATCGAAGAAATATGAAAAGGAATTTTTCCAGGTTCAGTTTATGACTCACTTTTTGAAGAATGACTTGGCTAAATGTAAGGCATTGATAGAGCAAAGTAGAGTAGAATTGAATAATGAGTCTCGTGAAAATTCCACGCTCGTCTTTTTTAATGCATTGTTGCTTTATAAAGAGGGAAAGAGTCAGAAGTTAAGTAGACTTCTTTCGAAGGAAACTGTTTTGTTCTCTCTGCCAAATAATGTTGGGTTGAATGCTCGCATTCTAGAATTGTATGCTTTGATGGCGTGTGGCTCGAAAAAGTTGTGTTCATACAAACTGGAGTCCTTCCGTCAAGCTGTAATGCGAAGTAAAACCCTTGTTACCCCCAGATACTTGTTTGTTGAAAGATTACTTCACTGTTTTTTATCCAATGGAATGGATGCTACTGTTGTGTGGGAAAAGTATTCTAAAGCGAAGCTGAAATATGGTGAGGATGATGAGCGGTTTAGGCAGGATGTAGAAGGGTTTGAGTTGATTTCAATAGAAGAATTTATTTCGGGTTTTGCGATGGAGCATTTGACGAAGAGTAAAGAGGAGGAAATTGCAGGATGATCTATGATGTGTTTAAATTTCTTTCGGAGAAATTGAACGAGCACCTGAAGGGAAGATACAATAGCCCGGAGGAAATGGTGACGGTATCAGCCATGAGTTCAGCTTCCGGGGCCGAAATGGATGAGATTCAAAACAAGATGGTTTTATCTCTGGTAAATTTGGAAAGGGAGACAGCCATGGGAATTGGTGCCGTTTATAGTCGAATGCCTTCAGATATGGTTAAAGTATCCAGGCCTCCCTGGCATTTGAATCTGGTTTTTGTTGCTGCCTCGGTATTCAATGATAAGCAGTATTTGCAATCTCTAAGAGTGCTATCAAGTGTGTTGGAGTTTTTCCAGGCTCAGAATGTGTTCTTTTTTACCTCATGGGAAAGTAATGTGAAGAAAGAATGGAAAATTACGGTTGAGCCTGTGAATTTAAATTACCAGGAACTAACAAATCTCTGGAGTGTGTTGGGAGGGAAATATTATCCCTCAATGGTGGGGAAAATCCGCATGGTAACAGTGGATGCACAAGAGATTGAGTCAGTGAAGAGAATTAGTACGGAGACCCAATTTGATTTTTTGAAAGATGAGTAGCTATGTTCAAATCTATCGGGTGGTGGTGCTACACGATTTTTTTGAAGGAAATCGTTGTCGGGGTGTCAATTTGGTTCCTGTTCCGGAATGTATGAATCAGATGGGGAATCTGGGACTTCTATTCCGACAGAATAATTACAATGAATGGGGGCTTTATGCAAAGGATGATGAGTTGCAAAGAGACAAATTGCAGTTATGGATGGAGGAAGAAACATCCGCTTTAGAGTTTCAAGTGGAGGTGAGCCAAAATGATTTTTTTTTGTATACCGATTGGCCCGGATATTCACCAAAGGAATGCTATGTGTTTGAGATAGGTGATAAGGAGAAGGAGTTATTGGATTCGGAGGGAGAATTGCATTACGGAGTGGTACCAGAGGAGAAAATAATTGTATGCAGGCGGGATAAAACATTGCAGAAACAAAGCAATCGAGTCCTTGGATTCCTGAAGTTAGGTTTCTCTGACAAAATGGTGGAGAATTGGGGGCAAACAGAAGTGTCACAATGCAAGGAAATCACAATTGGGTTTCATGCCTTGAAGGTGGTTTGGGAGTTTATTTTGATCCCAAGGGACTCTTCGGTAGATCAGAACTTACTACTGAAGGATGCAACGGGGAAAATGGAATTAGAAACTCTGGAAAAATTTGAGCTAACACAAGGACTCATGGCTTACAGAGGTGTAAGTTCATCCTTAATTCAATTGAAGGAATGTTATGATTATCGGGTGCAGCTATGGGAATTGAAGCAAACCGGTAAAAGGTTGATTTCATCAGAAATACCTTTGCCTCGGGTTGGTGAGTTTTCGATAAAGGCAACCAAAGAGAATCCCCAAATAGTTTCAAAATATTTTTATTTCTAATTGTAAAATTTAATTCATGGGAACAATGAAAACTCCGGGCGTTTATGTCGTTGAGAAGAGCGCCTTTCCGAATTCGGTGGTCGAAGTGGCTACTGCCGTTCCTGCTTTTATCGGTTATACAGAAAGAGCAGTGAATGGAAACAAGTCTCTTGAGAATAAGCCTTGGCGGATTACTTCCATGGCGGAATTCCACTCCTATTTTGGAGGAGCACCTGATCCTGGTTTCACAATAAGTGAGTTGGGAGAAGGAGAGGAAGGAAAACCAGATTTTGTATTGGGAGATAAAAAATACAAGCTGGATCAGGATGCAGGAAAGTATCTTTTATACTACAGTATCTTAATGTTTTATGCCAATGGTGGTGGTCCTTGTTATATCGTTTCTGTTGGTGACTATAAGGCAGATCTGGATCCGGGAAAATTGACCGGAGGAATTGATCAGTTGATTAAGGAACAGGAACCTACCATGGTTGTGATTCCGGAAACGACTCTCCTGGATGCAGACAATAGCCAGGCTGTTCAACAGGCAATGCTTTCCCATTGCGGTTATAAAATGAAGAATCGTTTTGCCATTCTTGATATTTGGCAGGGCTATCTCGATCGTAAAGATCCGGCAGGAGATATGGTTTTGGATTTCAGAAATCGCATTGGAACCAATTTCCTTGATTTTGGAGCGGCTTATTATCCCTGGGTAAATACATCCATAATTCAGGACAAAGATTTGGGATATGGAAACATAACCAATAAGGATGTTTTGCAGGGGATTCTGAAGGAGGAGCTCATCCCCGAAGGGAAAGAGATTGATGAGACGAAAAAGGCTGAGATTGAAGAGAAAATTAACGATATCACCAACGAAAGCCTTGATTCGACCAACAAGGAGTTGTTGAATAAAATTATGGTTCAGATCAGTCCTTTGTTCAATACAATTTTGACTGAGATCAAGGATCGACTGAATCTTTTGCCGCCAAGTGCTGCAATGGCTGGTATTTATACTATGGTTGACAATACGCGCGGGGTTTGGAAAGCTCCTGCCAATGTAAGTATGAATTCCGTAGTTTCTCCGGCTGTAAATATCACGCATGATGACCAGGAGGAGTTGAATGTTCCTTTGAACGGAAAATCGATCAATGCGATTCGTCCTTTCGTAGGGGAGGGAACTCTGGTGTGGGGCGCCAGAACCTTAGACGGAAATTCTCTGGATTGGCGTTACATCAATGTCCGTCGGACGATGATTATGCTGGAAGAATCGGTTAAAATTGCTTGTAAAGCCTACGTTTTTGAACCCAATGTGGCCAATACCTGGGTTACCATCAAGAGTATGATTAGCAATTTCCTGACAGGAATATGGAAGCGTGGCGGTCTTGCAGGAGCTTCACCTGATGATGCCTTTAGTGTGCATGTTGGTTTGGGTGAAACCATGACTTCGGAGGATATATTAGAGGGAATTCTGAGAGTTACGGTGATGGTGGCAATAACCAGACCAGCGGAATTCATCGAAATTACTTTCCAGCAGCAAATGCAAAAATCATAATAGGAGCAATTTAGAATATTAACAATAAAATTTTATAGCTATGGCAGATGATGGATCAGCCCAATCAACCAGTGTATGGCCCTTGCCAAAGTTCTATTTCCAGGTAGAATGGGATTCGGACAAGGTGTCCTTTCAGGAAGTTTCAGGACTCGATATTGAAGCACAACCTATTGAATACCGGCATGGGGACAGTCCCGAATTTTCCACGATTAAAATGCCGGGAATTAAGAAATCAGGTAATGTTACCATGAAGAAGGGGGTTTTCAAATCGGACAATAAGTTCTGGGATTGGTTCAATGAAATCAAGATGAACACGATTAAGCGGAAAACCGTAACCATAAAGTTGTTGGATGAGGGAGGAAACCCCACCATGACCTGGACCTTGAAAAATGCGTGGCCGACCAAGATTACCGGTACGGATCTTAAGGCAGATGGCAACGAGGTAGCCGTGGAAACTTTGGAGATTGCCCACGAAGGAGTTGTTATTGCAAATAGTTAATTGTGGCGAATTATAATTCCATATACGGCAACGAGGATGGGTATCCTCCGGTTGCTTTTTATTTCAGTGTTTCATTTCCGGGCAGTGCTGATATCGACGACACAAGTTTTAAGGAAGTGTCTGGTATCAGCACGGAAATGGACATGGAGTCTGTAGAAGAGGGTGGTGAAAATCGTTTTGCCCATCAATTGCCCAAACGGATAAAGCATGGAAATTTGGTGATGAAACGGGGGGTTGCCCATACTTCCAGCAAGCTGGTGAAATGGGTGAAGAAGACCTTGGAAAGCGATTTCTCCGCCTCATTTGAAACCAAATCCATCCAGGTTGATTTGTTCAATCCTTCGGGAGAACCTCTTCATACCTGGCTTTTTGATAATGCGATGCCTGTGAAATGGGAAATTCAGGGCTTTGATTCGGAGAAGAATGAAATCGTAATTGAGACCATTGAGTTTGCATACAATGCGCTAAAAAGGATGAAGTAATGCCCATCGAAATAAAGGAAATAGTAGTCAAAACAACCATAAGCGATAGACAGCAAAAGGTAGTTGTACCTCCCGAACTCATAAGGAAATTGAAGCGGGAGGTTTTGGAGGAGGTAAAGTTTTATATCGCACAGAAAGAAAAACGTAGGAGGGAACGATAATGGCAGATGGAGGAGAGTTGGTAAAACTAAAAATGGTGGCCTATAAGGATGAGGGTTTTTCTGAAAAGGCCGGAAATGAATTTGAGGTGTTGATTAACCCTTCAAGTTACAAGCACAGTTATGGTATCAGGTACAAAGAGAATGAAAGTATGGGAGATACTGCAGGTGCTCCGAAATTTGAAAAATTCGGGGGGGAGAGTGCCAGTTTTAAAATTGTGCTGGATGGAACCGGAGTAGTACCTGGAAGCGATAAAGCCAAGGGTGTATATCAGCAATTGAAAAAGTTGAAAGAGACAGCCTACAATTACAATGGTACAATCCACGAACCCAATTACGTTCAGTTGTTGTGGGGAAGTATGCTATTCAATGGACGATTGACCAGTTTGAGTGTTGAGTACAATCTATTCCGGCCGGATGGTATGCCCTTACGCGCCAATGTTGATTTGGATTTTAAAGGTTTTACCAGTAAGGAATTGGAATCCAAAATGGCCAATAAGAGTTCTCCCGACCTAAGCCATTTGATTACTGTGAAAGCCGGCGATACTTTGCAGAAGCTTTGCTACGAGATATACAAGGATACCGCATATTGTACAGAGATAGCCCAAATAAACGGTCTGTCAGGATTTAGAAGAGTTAAACCGGGAACACAGTTGTTGTTCCCACCATTGAGAAAAAATGGCTGATTCACCAGGAAAAAATGCAGGAAGACTGGTAAGTTTTACCATTTACAGTGAGGGAAGTAAGATCAGTGATGATTTCGAACTTCTTTCAATATCTATTCTTGCGGAGATCAATCGGATTGGTAGTGCTACCCTGGAGTTTCTGGCGGGGGATATGCCTGGAAAAGATTTTCCTCTGAGTAATGAGGATACTTTTAAGCCCGGAAAATCTATAAAAATTGATGTGGGCTATGAGTCTGAAGAGGAAACCATATTCGAAGGGCTGATTATTTCTCATGGACTACGAGTCCCTTCTGTAGGCGATACCTTGCTTGTGGTGGAGTGTCGGGATTATGGTGTAAAAACCACCTCAGGCCGAAAGAATGCGGTGTATGAGAACGTGAAGGATAGCGCTGTTATTTCAACGATATTGGGAAATTACAGTGATTTAACGCCTGATGTGGGTTCTACTTCCTACACTCACAAAGAGCTGATTCAATACTACTCTACCGACTGGGATTTTATTCTGTCGCGTGCTGATAGTAATGGATTGGTGGTTATTTGCGATGGGAAGAATATTTCGGTTAAGGCGCCCAAAGTGAGCGCCGGAGCTGTATTGAAAATCACATTTGGGGAGGACCTGATTGATTTTTCGGGAGAAGTGGATGCAAGGGATCAGTACGATGCCGTACAGGCTGTAAGCTGGGATCCCGCAACGCAGAAAGTGGTTACTGCTGATGGTTCCGCTCCCGGCTTGAACGAACAGGGCAATCTCTCGCAATCCGATCTCTCAGGGGTTCTGGATGTAGACAAATTCATTCTTCAGGCTGGGATTCCCCTGGAGGAAGGAGTGCTGAAAAGTTGGGCCGATGCCTTGCTTTTGAAATTTGGATTGTCCCGTTTTCGGGGACAACTCAGTTTTCAGGGGAATGCAAAAGCGAAACCTGGATGCATTATTGAGGTGGATGGGCTGGGAGAGCGATTCAATGGCAAAGTGTATGTGGGATCAGTAAACCACCGTATTGCCGGAGGTGATTGGAAGACGGAAGTTGGTCTGGGAATCAATCCGGAATTTATCACCGAGCGAGAGAATGTGAATTGTCCTTCAGCATCCGGTTTATTGCCGGGAATTGAGGGCTTGCAGATAGGAAAGGTGAGTAAGCTGGACGGGGATCCGGAGGACGAAAACAGAATTCAGGTCGAAATACCCATCCTGAATGGCGATACCAATACGGTTTGGGCTCGCTTGTCAAATCTATACGGGACCAACAAATCCGGCTCGTTTTTTATTCCGGAAGTGGATGATGAGGTGATTCTGGGTTTTTTCAATAACGATCCCCGTTTTCCTGTGATTCTGGGTAGTTTGTATAGTAGTAAAAATGCTCCTCCTTATCAGTTGGAGGCGGAGAACAATACGAAGGCTATTGTCACAAAGGAAAAGATGAAGATTGAATTTGACGAGGAGAAGAAGGTGGTTACGATTGTAACTCCGGGGGAGAATAAGATTGTAATCAGTGATGATGCCAAAGGGATTAAACTGGAGGATCAGAATAGCAATGTTATCGAAATGAACGACAAAGGAGTGAGTATTACATCGGCCAAGGACATAACCTTGAAGGCCGATTCGAAGATAGTATTGAATGCAACGGCGGATATACAAATGAAGAGCAGTGCCAATGTGGATGTAAAAGGTTTGAATGTGCAGGCTTCGGCGGATACCGGCCTAACCATGAAGGGCAATGCAACGGCTGAATTGTCCGCTTCGGGTCAGACAACAGTAAAGGGAGCAATGGTAATGATAAATTAAAAAACTAGAGATATGCCACCAGCTGCAAGACTAACAGATATGCATACTTGTCCCATGCAAACACCGGCAGTTCCTTCGCCTATTCCCCATGTAGGGGGGCCGGTCACCGGTCCGGGAGTTCCAACGGTTTTGATAGGCAAAATGCCTGCTGCCGTGATGGGGGATATGTGTGTGTGCGTGGGGCCGCCCGATAGTATTGTAAAAGGTTCTGCTACGGTCATGATCGGAGGAAAGCCGGCGGCCAGGATGGGTGATAGTACCGCCCACGGAGGGACCATAGCAATTGGATGTCCTACAGTAATGATTGGAGGATAAGTGATGGTGAAAAAGTCATTTTTAGGAACCGGCTGGAATTTTCCTCCCTCTTTTGGGAAGAAAGGGATTACCGCCAAAATGGTAAGTGAGGAGGAGGATATTCACCAAAGTCTGATGATTCTGCTTTCTACCAAGCCGGGAGAAAGGGTTCACAGGCCTCGCTATGGCTGCGGGATTCATAAAATGGTTTGTGAAAATATGAATACAAGTACATTGACTTTGATTGAACATACCATTGAAAAAGCCATTTTGTTATTTGAACCCAGGATTACCCTGAACAATGTGAAGTTCGATTTTGGTCAGGAGAAGGAGGGAAAAGTTTTGATCCGGCTTGAATACACGGTACGACTTACCAATACCCGGAGCAATATGGTTTATCCTTTTTATTTCAGGGAGGGGACGAACCTGAGTCAGTCACAGGATTTTGGATAGAAACAGTTGGTGCGACTGGAAGGTAGGATAGAGGTATTGAATTAGGGGAAATAGTTCGTTAATCGAATCTATGGAACCAGCAGATATATACAAAAATGAGCGAAAGAATCGAATTGGGGAGTGAATGAGTAGACTTTGGCAGAAAGACGGGATAAGCCGGAAAACAAGACTTGAGAACGCTGAAATTTCCGAGTCCTTCAGAATATTTGAAAATGATGTTCATATTCTGACAGGGAGAGCTATGCAAATCGCTCGTTTTCTCCGTTATTACAATTTACAGAATCAACCTGATGGCAATTTCAAAGAGGTGTTGGAAAAGAATGCCTTTGTTGTTTTGACCCAAATCAATCTCTTTGACGTGCTAAGGGAGGAGCAATCCTTTCTGGCTATTGTTGATCATGATTATAACTCCCCAAAAGAGAAGATCGGGGAGGTAATAGGCAGACTGTTGGGCTTGATTCGCTCTTTTGATATGTGGCTCGGATATCTTGCTTCCTCTGAATTGGAGGATCAGCAATTGAGTCTGCATGAAGATCTGCGGAACCAGGTTGCTGTTAACCTAAGGATTCCGGTGGCGCGTTTGATAATGTTTATTGAAAAAGATTATCCGCAATATAAAACCCCTGTTCTCCGGGGAATATGGAAAGTGGTGGGAGAGTTGCCTGAGCTTATCGGCGCTCCTGTGAGTTTTTTGAAATCCACCTTTTACCGCTTGATAAGTTCCCTCAAAGTACTTCAGGAGGAGAGTGAAAAGTACTACCAGGAGATAACCAATGGTGGCAATCTCGATCCTTCTCTTAGTGTTTTGGTGGCTTTCTTAAAAAACTATGTTTCCGTTACGCAAGCTTTTAACCGCCGTTGGCAGGAGTATCCCGATTTTTACCTTTCCAGTATTTTAAAAGCAAATCCTCAGGAAATTGTTCCCGATACCACTTTTTTAAAGTTTAAAAAGTCTGCCACCTCGCAAGAGGTTTTGCTGGATGAGGGAACCCAATTTATTGGAGGAAAGGATCAGCAGGGGAGAGAAATTCTGTATCGTTCCCTGGAAGAAATGGAGTTAACCGATGTAAGTCTCGAAAAAGTATACAGTCTTTATTTGGAACAGGACAGGGAGATAGCTCCTGCCGGAGATCTTAAGTTTGTTACTGCCATTCGAAAATCGGATGTTAGCCGGTATATTGATGCCAAGCCTGGAGAGTTTCTTAAATCACAACCCCAATCCCTATTTGAAAACAAGGGGAAAAAGTCTATAAATGAAACTGGTGAGGAAATCCATTATACTTCAGTGGGACTTATGATTGAATCCTGGGCTCTGCTGCTTAGGGAAGGGGTGCGAAATGTAACTGTAAAATTTCTGACAACATCTGCTACAACAACAGCTTTTGAGAGGATGATTCGGGATGTTTCTGATCAATGGGCTACTTCAGAGAAGGAAACAAGGTTTAAGATTCTGAATGATATATTCTATCTGGAGATAAGTACCGGGGAGGGATGGAGTTCTGTAGCCAATTATTCTGTAGACTACGAAACTGGTGAAGAGGGGAGTTATTTACAGTTGAAATTTTCTCTTCCCGAGAATTTTCCACCTACAACTGCTTGTGCGGAAATTCATTCCGGTGCGGAATTTTGTACAGCCCCTGCCTTGAAATTGTTGATGAATCGCGACACTTGGCTGTTTCCTTTCTCCTGGTTAAAGAATTTCGAGATGGAAAAGATTCGCATCGAAGCAGATGTGTTCGGAGTTCGCCATCTTCAAATATACAATGAGTTGGGGCAGCTGGATAGTAGTATGCCATTTTATCCCTTTGGCGTTATGCCAAGGAAAGGATCATGGTTTGTACTGGGAAATTATGAAATGGCCCTGAAGAAGGTGAAATCACTCGATTTGCATCTTAAGTGGTTGCAATTGCCGGGAAGCGACTATGGTTTCTATGATTACTACCAGGCTTACGGGAAGGAGATTGATAATTGTTCTTTTAGGATAAAGGCTCAAGCTTTGAAGGATCGCAAATGGGTGGATGTTGCCGGGGCAAAATCTTATTTCCTTTTTAACACCATCGATTCGAAGGATGAGATAACCACTTTACCTCAGGGAACTCTGTCAGAAGAAAGTGTTATTAAAGGAGTACCTTTTTCCGAATTTGGTATTGCGCCCGTGGACGAAGAGCTGTTTAGGTACAATATGTTTGCCAAAGGAGGTTTTGTGCGCTTGTCTTTAGCCGATCCTGAGATGGGTTTTGGCCACCTGGAGTACCAGATGCTTCTCTCCGATACTTTAATCCAGAAGGTTCGTTCCAAAAAAATGCTTCCCATGCCCAATCCTGCTTTCTCTCCACAGTTGGAAAGAATAGAGTTGAATTATCATTCTGAAGATGAAATTAACTTGCAGGCATCGGAATCGACTCCTAAAAGTAGAATCTATCATCTTTTTCCACAGGGGGAGCGATTGGAATATCCAAAATTAATGGGGAAGAAGTTGAAATTCCTCCCTGATTTGGGAAGTACAGGCAATATTTTGTTTGGATTGAAGAATGTGAAAGGGGGGGAAACCCTTCGGCTCTTTATTGATTTTCTTCCCCGCGAAAAAGAGATTGACAAACTGAATTTTCCAAAGGTGAAATGGTTTTGGGGAGATGGTTTTGAATGGACGCCTCTGTCTGACCATCAGATTCTCTCTGATACTACACGGAATTTTCTGGAGAGTGGTTTAATAGAGCTTCGTTTGCCCAGGGATTTGCCCGACACAGAGGAATCCATAGATGGTTTGTATTGGTTGAGGGCTGGAATTGATACACATGTTGAGAATGTATCCGATGTTTTGGGGTTCTATTTGAATGTGGGGAAAGTCCAATTGAATGTAGCCGAAGGTGTGGATAATAGTATACTGGCAAAAGGGCTGCCGGCCGGATCCATTTCCCGGGCGACCCGAAAAATAGCAGGACTGTCCGAAATTGTTCAGATTGTCCCTTCTTCCGGAGGAAAAATCAAGGAAAATCAGAAAGAAATGCGAATCCGTTTATCCGAACGGATTTCACACAGGCATCGTGCCGTAACGCCCGGAGATTACGAGAAGATGGTATTGGAAGTTTTCCCCCTGGTGCAAAAGGCAAAATGTTTTCCCGGTTTGGACAGCAAAGGCCACCGCAGGGGAGTGGTTACGGTTGCCGTAATTCAGAAGCAAGTATCCATGGCAAAGCAGGCCTATCCCAAAGCCAATAGTAAGCTTTTGCTCGATATTGAGGAATACCTGAAGCGCTACTCCAGTCCTTTTGTGGTTGTTGATGCCATCAATCCGGTTTATGAGGAGTTGCAGGTGAGATGTAAAGTGAAATTGAGGGAAATGCGTTCCGATGGTTACTATATCCGAAAACTAAACAGATTACTAAATGAACACCTTGCCTTTTGGCAGAAGCAGGATGATGTACCTGTGTTTGGTCATAGCTTTTCATTAACGGATCTGGCCAATCTGATCAGGGGAGAGGAATATGTGGAGCATCTGTCCAATTTCTCGGTGTTGCATCTGCAGGAAACGGGGGAGAAGGTGTATCAATTGGATGAGTTGGAAGAATATAAAGTAGAGCAATTAAATGATAGTACGGAGGGAGATCAGGTGAGACGATTCCTGAATGCAGAGGAAGATAGTAAAAGAGAGCTGCAACAAATCAGTCCCTCACAACCATGGGCCATTCTCGTTCCGGCCAATCGGCATTTAATCGTTTCGGAGCACGAGAAGCAGAATGACAATGCGGGAATTGATGATTTGGAAGTGGGTAACACATTTGTAATTGGGTAAAGAGTATGGGCAGGAGAAACAGGAAAACATTAAAGAACTATTTCAGTAGGGGGAAAATGCCCACCGAGGAACATTTTGGTGACTTGGTCGACTCCATGCTGAATATTGTGGATGAAGGTTTTGATAAATCGGCCGAAAAGGGTGTCGCTCTTGCTCCTTTGAATGAGAAGGGAAGAGTTGCCGGAATCTACCGGGATATTACGGAAGAGGATGCTTTGTGGGGCTTGGATGTGGAGGAGAAAACAGGGAATATTTCTTTTAAGCAATTCGAGAACAAAGATACACTGACCCTCGATCAGCATGGGCGGGTTGGAATTGGTCAGAAGGAACCGCACTACCAATTGGAAACCTCGGGTATGGCGGGTTTTTATGGTAGGGCAGGAACATTTGCCCGTGGAATGGTTAGGGCTGACGGAGAATGGCATACTATCACAGAGGAGCTGAAAGGATGCTGGGCTCTGGAAGTGATTGCCGGATGCGGGAAGCCCAAAAGCGGGAGTTATGCTTTGACCCAGGCAACTGCTATGCATTGCTTTGGTGCTAAAAAGAAGATTTACAACCGACAGTCGTGGTATGGAACACGATGCAAGAAGATTAAGCTGAGGTGGAGAGGTGGTGTGGAAGGCTGTGTGCTTCAGATCAAAACAAGATGTGATTATGGCGAGGGTGTCATGATTCAATACAATATATCAAATCTTTGGGAGGATCCCCTGATGTTGCAATCCAACCCGGATATTGTTGCCAATGAGTAAGGAAATCTACATAAAGCGAAAGGACGACAAGCAAAGCGCAACCAGTTTTGCTACCCTGCAGAAGAATGCCCTGGAGGCTGTTCAGCAAATGTCCGGGAATATCTGGACCGACTTCAATGAACACGATCCGGGGGTCACCATTCTAGATGTATTGAATTATGCCCTTACCGAATTGGATTACAAGGGAAAGTTTCCTTTGGAAGATTATTTGAATTGTTCGGCAAAAGGTTTCGTTGCAGAGGATTTCGGCCTTTACAACCCAATGCAGGTTTATCCCTCCGGCCCGGTAACCAAAGATGATTACCGAAAGTTGATCTTCGACCGTGTTTCTGGTGTCCTGGATCTTTGGCTGTTGGAGAAAGTGGAACCGTTTCCTGGTTTGTATGATATCCTGCTGGAACTTCAGCCGGGAACTTCAGAAACTGAAAAAGCAAAGATTAAGGAAGATGTTTACCAGGTATTTCATCAGCATCGAAACCTGGGGGAAGATTTGAACACAATTGATTGGATTCACCGGGAAGAATTGGAATTGTACGGTGAAATTCTTTTGGATGAGGCGGCCGATGCTTCTGATATTCTTGGAAAGATTTACATGGCTTGCAGTAGCTATTTTGCAGCGGGGATTCGTTACCGGCAACTTCAGGACCTTATTTCACAGGGAGTAGAGTGGGACGAAATATTTAAAGGACCGCTAATAACAAGGGGGGTGATCGATAATGCATCTCTAAAGCCCCTAAAAGACAAATACTATGTATCCGATTTACATCACCGGATAAGGAAAATCAAGGGAGTAAAATCGGTAATGAATATTTCTCTGCGAAACGAGGATTCTCTTTTTACGGAAGAAATTTCGGTGCCCGATCCTCAATATTCCTATACAGTGAAGCTGCCCCAAAATTCAGGGGAGGTTCATCTCAGGCTATTCAAAGATTCCAATTCCCTTTCCTTCGATTTTCGGCAGGCTCTGAAAAGCTTTAAGGAGCAGAGGGCATTGCTTCATGGGAAACAGAATCTACTTACAACCATTGAGAACCAGTTCGATTATCATCGGGGAAAATATCGGAAGCTGAAGGAATATTACAGCATCCAGAATGATTTTCCTGAGTTCTATGGCATCAATGAGATGGGGGTGCCCAAATATTTTTCGGAGGAAAGAAAGGCGGAGGCCTGGCAGTTGAAAGCATACCTACTGCTTTATGATTTGCTGCTGGCCGGTTCCATGAGTGAGTTGGAGAATGCTCATCAGCTACTGAAACTTTCGCCTGAGATTCCTCGAAATAGCTTGCCTCGTTTGAAGGAGCCGGTCTACTTATGGAGTCATCTGGTGGATGAGGATTCGTTTAACGGTGCCAGGGAGTATTCAGTCGGTTTCCGGGTGGAGGAGAAACAAAAACTCTATGGGGTTCTGGATGCCTTGTATGGAGAGAACAGCAATCCTGAGATCCTGAAAGATTTTGACTTCTATTCACAGAATCCAATGGATGATCTTCGCAGACGGGCTCATTTTATAAGGATGCTGCCCAAAATGGGAGTTGAGAAATCCAATGGGGTAAATCTTCTTACCATTGATCCGGAAAATGTTGCAGGCATAAAAAAATGGGTGTCAGCTAAGATGGGGTTTGAACAGGAAAATGAGATGCCGGTAACGAATATTTTCGCGCGTTACTCCCTAAAGTTGATCAGTGACAGTGAATTTTATGACGACATGCGGGGAATGCTAAACATTGATTTTATCCTGGATGATCCCCTGGAAGAGTTTAAGCAAAGGGATAGTTTCGATGTTCCGGAAATGGAGGTGGAGGATCCGACGGAAGATTATACATCCTTTCAGGAAAAAATTTATTTGCTGCGTCATAATATTCTTTTTGAAAGTTTGCTTCGGGAGGGAATCAATCTGAAGCGATATCGAATTATAACAATCAAAGAGGAGGGAGAGTACCTTCTGATTTACAGATCGGAGGAAAGAAGGGAGTGGATCAACCTGGGAAGGTTCAGGAGCAAAGCAGAAGCGGTGAGGATAGCCAATCAGTTCCGGCAGTTTCTGATTCTGTTGAATCGACAAAGCGAAAGCTTCTACCTGGTTGAGCACCTTTTGCTGCGATCGGTTTACCAGGCGGATGGCTACTCCCTGCAGATAAAAGACCCGGTGGGGAATGTGGCATTCAGCTTGTTGAGCCCGGTTGGGTGGACAAGTGTACATCAATTGAAAGGGGAGGCTCAGAAAGCCTTAACCGATTTGTCCTCTTTCCGCATTGAGAGAACCGAGCGTGAAAACTATATCCTTCTTCTTCAGTTGAGTGGGGACAGTATCCTTTACTGTATCCAGGAGTTTTCGGATGAGGAAAAAGCCAGGTCCTACCTGGCAGAGTTTGCTGATGGGTATGGGGCCGATGCTGAAAAGTATACTCAAGTGTGTTACCAAAGAGATAATGAGCTAATGCTACCCCATGATTTTATGGATTTTGAAGTAAGCCTGGTTTTTCCGGCCTGGTCGGCCCGATTCCACAATGTAAAGTTCAGAGATTGGTGCGAGGAGGTGCTGGCCGAACGTTTGCCCGCACATCTTAGAATGCAAAACTATTGGCTGGACGTGCCCGATATGAGGGAATTTGAGCTGCTCTATTTCCAGTGGCGCGAAGCTTTGGCTAATCGGAATGGTGAGGAAACAGAAAGAACCTCAATTGCTTTAAGTCGTTTTTTGTATCGTAAACGTGAAGATAAAATATAATGCCTGATCCAATCAAAATAAAGAAGGTTCAATTCGATTTTTCCATGGAGAAGGAAGAACTGGCTTTTGAATTGAATTCCCGATGGACTTCATTTTTCCAATCGGGCTTTGTGAGGATTGTGGAGAGGGTACTCAACCGATTCGACAAGTCATCCCATCATCTTCAAATCGATCGGATGGAGTTGGATCTGGGCGTGATTGAGGAGGCTGATTTTTTTGAGAAATTCCCATTGCTTCTGGAAGAGAAGCTGGAGGAAGTGATGCTGCAATATCTGTCGGATAGTTCCAACAGGAGCTGCATCCGGGAGATTGCAGGGGAGGAGGTATTGTTCGAAGCCTTTACCTGGTACTTGCTCCATGGTTATTTCCCATGGCATGTCGACGAAAAGTACAAGGATCCGCAGTTGTTGTTGCAAACCATTCTGAAGACCAATAGCCAGGCTTTTCGAAAGTTTCTGTTTACAAACGGACATAATACGGCTTTGCGTACACGATTGGTGCAGCAATTGAATGATTCAGAGCTCGAAAAGCTGGTGGAACTTACAGAACCATCGGAAAGCTCTTTCATTATTGGTTATTTCAGATTCTTGCAGGAGAATTACAATAGCATAAAGCAACCGGATATCCGTGAGAATGAGTATCGAAACGCTGTGTGGTACCTGATTGTCACCTATCTTCTGGAGAGCCGGGGATCCTACTTCAACCGAAAGAGTTTCGTGAACAATACCATTGCCGGATTGGCCGGTCGGTACAACATGTCCATCTCTAATCTTCTGAATTACCTGGTTGTGCATATTCCTCTTTTTAAGCAGCAACACAGTGGAATACCCGATTTGTTCCGGATTCTGAACGAGTTGAGTAGGGAAGACACAGGAAATGTGAATCCGCAAGGTGGAAGTTTGCCGAAGAAGGAGGAGAAACAGCAGAATACTACGGAAGAGAGGGAATCGATTGTGAGAAGATTTCGGTCCAGACTTTCGGAAGTGAATGGAAAGGGAAAACCCCTTGAGAACATACGTCTGGAGTTGATATCACTGCTCCAAAATCCCCAATCGAGGAAAGAATTCCTGGCAAATTTTCGTGATGAGGAGATGTTTTCACTAGTTGAACTGTTAGAACCTTCCGAGGCCCGGTTTGTCCATTCCTGGGCAGATTCCCTTTGTGGAAAAGATTTGCCAGGGCGAGCGGGAGGTGAATTCCAGCTGTTAAAATGGGAATTCCTGATTACCACTCTGCTTGAAGGGCGGGGAAGATCTTTCAATCGGGGAGCATTTATGCGCAGGGTACTTTCTCAAATAGCGTCCCATTATCATCTGAGTAGAGAGGAGGAAAAAGAGCTTTGTAGCAGGGAAGATGAAAGGAGCGAAAGCCCTCTGGAATCTGAGGTTTTGGAATCAAAAGGAAAGAACCTTCGGGTGCAGTTTTACGGCTGGTTGAACGGAGATTACATGCCTAAAAATACCCTGACGGGGTTGCGGACCAAACTCATAGAACTGCTCTTGCAACCCTTATCCCGAAAAGAATTTCTGGCCGACATGCGGGAAGAGGAAATCTACCGGCTTGCCGATTTGGTGGAAGCCAGAGAGGCTCCCTTTGTTATCTCCTATGCGAAGGCTTTGGATGAGGAAAAGGAACGGGGGGCTTTGGAAGGTAGAGCTGGAAGCGAGTTTCGATTACTCAAGTGGGACTTCATATTTATGGCTCTGCTGGAAGAAAGGGGCAGTCGTTTCAATCGAAAATCCTTTATTCGTTCGGTGCTGTTTATGATTTCGGCTCATTACAACTTGAACCTGACCCAGGTTCTGGAGCATTTGTACCGGGCCATCATTGAGCAGAAGATCGGTTTGGAGGGGGAATTAGCCTCCCTTCTAAAGGAAACCTACTTCGAATGGAAGGAGCAACGAAGCCGGGAATCTGGAGGAAAGCAGTTGGAGAGAATTGCAAAGGAAGTATGGTATGCAAATGCTTTGAAAGATTTTATCACTACAGGTTTGATTGTTGACAAGTATTTTGACAATCGGATGTACGAGGTGTTTGCCTATTTGAAAAACTACCGACCCGATTTGTTGCTCACTATTTTGGAGGATTTGAAGGGAGGATTTGTTTTGGAGGATAGGATATCCTCTTCCTCCCATAAAAAGTTATACCGTGAGCTAATTGTGCACCTGGTTGCCACTTACAGTCTCAATCTTCCCGGGGGACGACGGGTGAAAAGTTTGTTTGAAAACATTGAGGAGGATCGATTTGCCGGGGTTCCTGTAAAGGCTTTTAAGATGATGTTGGCCGCCTGTTTGCGTAATGAGTTTTTTTTGTTTGAGACTGCCTGGAATGTATTAACCGATTCGGAAGAGAAAAATGGTGGAAGTCAAACCGGAGTGCTCTCCTTTTTACCGGATGAATTCCTGCCGGATTTGTTCAACAGGAAGTATTCTCCAGACTGGGTGAAACGACATCAAAAGGAAATCTTTGACCGATTGTTTTCCTCCTCACAATCTTTCCAGGTCTTGATTCAAAAGCTACGGATTAATCGAGAGAGCCGGGATTTCCTTTTCTCGGTAATGGATCAAAATATCTTACAACTTTTGGTAGAGAAGCTGCCTTGCCTGGGTTATGGGAAGGTGCCGGTTGCCCTGATCCGGGAAATGGCAATTGCCGCAAAACTTGATGAGAAATTGGGAAGAGAAATCTTTGTAAGCTTGCTTTTCAATTACCTGATGGATCTTCAGTGGTATTCCGAAATGGAGGCGACAAAACAATTTCTTTCAGCTTGCTTGAAAAGGATTGGCAATGATGAGGAACGTATTCAAATGGCTCAGGAATTGATTGCAGGAACTGAGTCTCTTTCAGATAATAGCAACTTAACGGGTTTGATACATCTGGTCCTTAGGGAAATGGGCGATTCAATTCAGCCTACCTCCAGGGGGGAAGTTAAAGAAATCAAGAACGAGGAGGTGATTCTTGATCTACTGGTGGAGCGATTTGGAAGTTCTGTTCCTGCATCAGGGATTCAGAAGTCTTCTCCCTCCGGAAACAGAATGGTAGATGCAACTCTGTTCCGGGCCTTGGAACAATTGCTTCGGACTCATCCGGAACGAATGAAGGAGCAGTGGGCAAAAGGAATTCTTGATGGAGTAAGATTAATGCAATGGTTGAAGGATGCTCCGGTTAGCCTGAAATGGGAATGGATCCGGGTGATGTCGGATACCTATGTGCGCACTTTTGTAGAGCAGATTCTTCGCATGCAGAGTTGGATGGAGCAGATCTACAGGGAACAACATCTGGGCAGTTTTCCTGCCCAAATTCTGATGGATCAGTTGTTGGAATTCTCAGTAGGAAAATACCGGAATTTGAATCGGCAACAATTTTTACAAACGCTATTTCAAGAATTATTAAAAAATACAAGACCAGAGAAACAAAAGACGATTATGGACAATCTAAAGAAATGTGCTGAGAAGAGTGATGGAACCTTTGCCAATCTTTTGGAGCAGGTGCAGAAGGTCCGACAAGCAAACGGAATAACTGCAAGAGAAAAAGATATATCGGTACCCCCCCAACCCGTATCAGTTACCGAAAATGTGGAGGAGGGGGAGGTAATCTACATTAAGAATGCCGGATTGGTAATTGCCGGAGCCTTTCTGCCCGTTCTGTTCGACAGACTGAATCTGCTGGAGGGCCGAATGTTCAGGAATCGTTCGGCAAAGGAACGGGCTGCAATTTGCTTGCAGTACATGGCTTACAACAGGACCTCCTTTCCGGAGCATGAACTGGTACTAAACAAGGTGTTGGTTGGTTTGCACCCTAGTGATCCGGTGGATACAAGTATTGAGTTAACCGATCAGGAGAAGAAAACTATCGATTCACTGGTGCAGGGAATAATTGAGAATTGGCGGAAATTACAGAATACTTCTGTTCAGGCATTACAGGAAACCTTTCTGGTTCGTGGAGGTAGCCTAACCAAAAAAGAAAACAACTGGCATTTGGTTGTGGAACAAAAAGCCTACGATATTCTTATCGATTACCTGCCATGGAACTATACCACCATAAAGAATTTATGGATGGATGATGTATTGTATACTAAATGGCGATAGGATTGTTGGTGTTAAAATGCTGAATGATTGGTGCAAAAGAGATAGTCGGTAATTACGAACAGATTAATCCCTAAACGAATAGATATGGAATGTAGTAGTAGTGCAGATATACGACAATATTTAGTAGAGGAGTGCACTGCAATGGTGAAATACCTTGCAGCGGAAGGTTCCGCAATTCCTTCAGAGGCCCGAAAGCTAATTGACAGGAGTCAGGGGGAGGGAAAGCATACGGAATGGACCAGTGCGGAATTACTGGATCTGCACAAATGTCTTTCCGGAAAAGTTGCTCCGGCTCGGCCCAAAACCATCTGGTTGCTTTACAAAGAGGAGCAGAAAGGAAAATGGTTTGGCTTTTTGGGACCGGTAAGTTTGGTACGACGGCTCATGGTTACCACTCTGGTGTCTTTGGCTTGTTTTATTCTGATCGGACTTTCTTCCCACGTAAATTCCGATTCGGTTTCCAAAGGAATCCTGGATGATCATGGGATTGAACTTTTCCTCAACCTGATGTTTTTTCTCTCTGCAGCCGGGTTGGGCGCCTGTTTCAGTAATCTATTCGAAGCCAACAAATATATTGTACGAAGTACTTTCGATCCCAAGTACGAAAGCTCCTACTGGATCCGCTTCGTTCTGGGATTGATTGCCGGTTTGATGATGGCGGTGCTGATTCCTTCCTCGGTGGAAGCCGAAGTGAATCAGTCATCGGGAATCAGTTTTATCACAGTTCCTTTGCTGGCCATGTTGGGGGGATTTTCGGCCTCCCTCTTCTATAGGGTATTGAACAGGGCAGTAACTACCATTGAGACCATGTTGACGGGGAAATCGGACAAAGGAGCTGAAAACAAGGCCGAGGAGCGCCTCCTGAAGCAGCAACGCGAGCAGGAAATGGAAAGGAAAAAAATTGTAGACTCCCTCCTTTCCCTTAAAACAGAGGTGAAAGAAGCCAAGGCCAACGAGAAACTGAAGAATACCATTGATAAAATTCTTATGAATTAATGATTAATAGTATGATTATAACAATTGAATTTTAATGCTTTTCTAATTAGGAGAATTAGAGATTACTGGGATTATGAAGTATTTAGGAATTAATGAAATAAGGCACTCTTGCATATTATAGCGGCGGACCGGCATCGGCAATGGAGGTGGGGCCCCGTAGGTGAGTAGGCATAGGAACAGAATGCTGTTTGAGAGAGGAACGAGCGAGTTCATTCTGTTTAGCCTGTGAGCCGTTACGGGTCACTGAGTGCCGTAGCCTTGAATTTTTATTCACGATATAATTTTATTAAGGTGTTCATGAGCTCGCTTCGCTCGGTTGTTACTTTTTTTCATGAATTGCGAAGCATTTGACTGTCAGCTTGCACTAGAGAAGAATCAATGATATAGTCAAAATAGTACGAGCCCGTCTGGTTTTAAGACAAAAGCTTGTTTAGAAATAGGTACAATCAATAAGGCCATAACTATTGTTATTGTAGAAGTAAAAAAATTGGAAAGCCATGGAACATGTACAGAAAAAGCAAAACGAATCTGCCTCGAAAACGATCCAAAACCATGTGAACAGAGGCAGTTTGCAGATGGTTGACAATCGTCCCGAAGCCATTGCCCAGCGCAAGCTGACCGAGGCCATCCAGCGCCAGGATGAGGAGGAGGAATTGAAGCAAGGAAAATTTGCTGCACAAAGGGCGTCCGAAGAGGAAGAGCTGGTACAGGGCAAGTTTACCGCGCAACGCGTCGAGAATAAAACCGGTATGCCCGACAACCTAAAGGCAGGGGTGGAGCAGCTCTCCGGTTTGAATATGGGCGATGTACGGGTGCATTACAACTCTTCGAAACCGGCCCAGGTGCAGGCCCATGCCTACACCCAGGGCACCAACATCCATGTGGCACCGGGACAGGAGCAGCATTTGGCGCACGAGGCCTGGCATGTGGCCCAGCAGAAGCAGGGACGGGTGCAAGCTACTACCGAAGTTGCAGGAGTGCCCGTAAACGATAGCCCGGCACTGGAGAAAGAGGCGGATGTGATGGGGAACAGAGCGGCGAATTTATAAACCTAGCAAACCATTCTCTGCAGGAGGTATTGCTCAGGTCTATTGCAGGGGAAAAGTAGGGGAGCGAGAATGGAAAAGGTACAATTGAAACGGAATCAGACCCATTCGGAGAAGGTTCCCAAAGGGGCAAAGCTTTGGATTCCGAGGGACCATACATCTCCCCAAGGGGCGGGACCTTCTCCCCGTGGGGAAATGAATAATCCCCATAGGAAGAAGAGATATCCCTTGGGGGCACAAGTCCATCCTCCTCTGGCGCAAATTTATTCCCAAGGGGCGCACGACAAAACACAAAGGGATGCAAAGAATCCTTGGGGGGATTGCCTTTCGCTCCAAGGGGAAAAGGAAGATCCCTTTAGGGATCAACAAAAGTTGTAGGGAGAGATACGAGTGGTTTACAATTTAAAAAGATAGAGGTATGTATGCACAAGTAGAGAAGTCGAAAGAAACTAGAAGTAGGGCAGTTGCTAATTCTGTTGCTCAAAAGAAGAGTAATGTGAAGCAAGGTTTTGGGTTTGTGGATAATCGAGCGGAAGCTGTTACGCAAACAATACTTCAGGATTACGGTGCTGGAAACTGCCAATCTTTACAGCAGAAATTAATTACACAAAGTACGATTCAAAGATTTCCAGTGGTTGTCGAAAATAGAGGAGTGGTACATAAAACACGAGGTGGAACCAATATGACTGCCAAAGTGGGAGCAGCCAGTGAATGGCAGTACGGTAGCATACCCCCAGGTCGAGTTCCTAACCTACTGACCAAAGTTGGTCATTATATTCAAGGGACACAGCGATATATCGCTGGACACCTTCTAAATGATAACATGGGAGGGCAGGGCGTTAACGACAACCTAACTGTTTTAAGTTCGAATGCAAATAAGTTACACAGAGGAATAGAAAGCAAAGTAAAAGATTTAGCTACTAGGGCAGATTTAATCAACCAAGGTAATAATGTCTTAGGCGATCCTAACTATGATCATGGAGCTCGATATAGTGTACAGGTGTTAAATCCAACCCCAGCAGGAAAACAACCATTTTCGAGGAGTGAGCAACTTATAGGTGCGGGTTTGAATATTACTATAGATCCCATCCGAATTCATAAAATCACAAAAGTTGAATCACAATGGCCGGAGGAAATAGGTGGAGCGAATGATTTAACGAATTATATAGTATCTAATGTACCGCCATACCCAGTTGTGCCAACAACAAAAAAACTAACTCCTCTCCAAAAGAATATAGTGAAAGCCATTAATGCTTATGGTGCACCAACATCACTAAAAGATATCATAGGAATAGTGCAAAAAAATTATCAACCCACTGCGACTAATAATGGGATAACTTTGGCTTTAAAAAAGGGAGTCAAAACAAAATTCTTTTTTAAGAGAAGGGGACTATTTAGTGTGATAACTAAAAACATATAAATAAGAAGGAGCATCAGTAAATAAATTAAAGCCCACAACAAAACTTAAAAGCCATTGAAAACGTCTTTTAGCCCAATTGTTACAAATCATGAGTGTTTATAACATTAAATAAAGTAAAAAGCTTTGAGATATGTATGCAAAAAGAGCGAAATCAAAAGAGAATAGCTTTCCGAGGGATAGGCAGGAAAGCCGGGCGGTTGCTAATTCTGTTGCCCAGAAGAAAGGTAGAGGGAAGCAAGGTTTTGGGTTTGTAGCTAATCGGCCAGAGGCTGTGGTTCAAAGAAGAATGCAAAACCAGATAAACAGAAATTTGGTGTCTAAATGTATACAAAACAAAAGCACTTTTGCTTCTGGAGATCCTGTAATTCAAACTGTATTAACGATTGGTGAAGTCGAACAAGATGAATTAACAGTAGGTCAAGTAGCTAATACTGAAATCAGAGCAATACTAAACCAATGGAGAGAAAATGGAAACCATGATTTTGAGACCCTTGAGTCAGCAATTGAGGTGGCAACTGAATATCACAACATAACAACAAGAATAGAAATGGCAACCGCTGCACTAGCTGAGGACTACATAAATGAAAATTGGAGAATAATTGAAGTTATTTTTGTTGATCTTAATAATATGTATAACGATGATAGGTTTGGAGGGGTGCAAGGTAATATTTATGAAGCAAAGTGGGATTTTGTAGATGCTATTAATGCAGTCGAAGGTGATAATATTCAAATAGATGAAGATAGCTTTACTTTTAAAGTGAAGCGACAAGAGATAATAGTAGCGGGCTTAGATGAATCATTGGTACCTGATGTTGCCGAAGATAATGCTGCTGGCAATGTTGCTAATGCAATGAATTCCGATGAAAGAGTAGGTCATTTGAATTGGGTGAATGGTGACGATGAGGGGAATGTGTTTCGACAATGGGTCGCTGACGAACAAGTTGAAATAGGAAATGACTCTTCCATGAATTGTTGGGAAGCTATTTTCTATAGTGCGTATACAGCAAATTTAATGACTAGAGAGCGAATTGTTGAATTGTATGAAGACGTAAATGAAGTGGGCGATAATTTACTCTATGCTATTAATAATGTGTTAAGTCCTCAAATTGCATTGTTTGACATAATAGATGGAGGCGGATTGCAACGTGGTGATGTTATTTTAACTACAGGATGGCCAGGCGATCATGTTGCTATGTCTTTAGGAGGAGAAAATTTATTGAGCCTATGGAATACACCAAATGATAATTTAACCCTTCAACGAACAACATTAAGAGCAATCGTTAATGAAGAGGATTTAAGTGCGGTGAGAGTGGTTCGCAATTGTGCTCTATTTGTTGCACAATAAATTCTATTCTGTATATGATTAATGCCCTTGATGTCACAACCAATAGCAAAAAAGCCCATAACAAAACCTAAAGCCCACTAAAACGGGCTTTAGCCCAATTGTTACAGATCACGAGTGTTTATAAGATTATTTAAAGTAAAAGCTTTGAGATATGTATGCGAAAGTAGATAAATCAGAGGAAAATAAAAGCCGGGCTGTTGCTAATTCTGTTGCACAGAAGAAAGGAAGAGGAAAGAAAGGTCTTGGTTTGTTAGGAGTTCCAAAGGATGGTGTCAACCAAATAAATGGTAACTACAATTGCATGCAGCAAGCCACCAGTAAGTCTGCAGATAATCCGCTACAAATGATGATAATAAGTTTCCACAAAGATATGGACACGGAGGCGCAGAAGTTAGCAGACTTGAGAGAACTTGATGAAACAGTTCTAAAGTCAGATGATCTGGAAAAGGCAGGGAATTACGAACTCAAGGCGGGGGAGCAATTGATCGTTATTGATCACGGGACTCCAGCTCTAGGGAAATATTCGGCAACTCAAGCGGGATCTGGTGCACCGAAAGATTTAGCAAAATTTATTAATACTCATATAAGAAATGTTAAGGAAATCTGGAACTTGTCTTGTGTGAGTGCTTACAGTGTAGCCAAGAAGGATACTTACAATAAGGCATTGAAGATAGCACTAGGTATCGACGACTTAACAATTAAGGGAACAACTGGATATAGTTATGGAACATACGGGACCGATGAATTTAGGAATACGGATTGGCTAGATAGTAATGCATACAATCTGGATCCGATTTTGATGTATATGAATCGGGACATAGAGGAAATTAATAGTGTTATTGAGGATGCCAATACTGCTATATATAAAGGAAAAATACTTGAGAATATAGAAGATATCGAGATTCAGGTTACTACCTGGCATGGAATGTTTATAACAAGTTTTCCCGGATGGAAAGCCCGGTATCCGGAGAAAGCAATGGGGAACATCGAAGAGTTAGGTGGGACGGAAAAGGAGGTCGAAGAAGCATTTGTTGCTATACAGAATGAGATTCAAAAGATGAAGGAGGCCATAAGTAAGCACTATGGGCTCTTTACCAATGGAAATCCAACAAGGAAGCGGGTGACAGAAGCGGGGATTGCAGAAATCCGGAGGTTAACAGCAAATTGGTGGGATATTGGTTCTTTGATTGTTGGCCAGGGAAAGATACATACAGCTGGTAGAAATAGAAATGAAGACGTGGATCGACTTATTTAATTCATAGATAATAATAGACAATAAACAAAACAGATGAAAAGACTACTAATTGCAATTATTCTAATGCTTAGCACTGGTTCCCTATTCTGCCAGGAAACCTACCAACATCAGGTCCCGAGTCTTCAGATTGGTCTGGGGGGAATGGATTTTATGAAAGGGGCCCTGGATGCCGAATTAATTTCCCAGATGATTGCTGAGAAGCAGCAGGAGGTAAAAGTTCAGCTGATTCGCAACATGATGCTGCACCGGGTTGAGGATGCCGGCGGTCTGCTTTACGGATACATGGACAATGTTTTCAGCGTTTTGGTTGCCGATAATTCACCCGATGTAATAACACGTTCCATCGTTGAAAACACTGTAAATGTGGCCTTCGTTTACGCCTTTGCCGATTACTACCTTTCGGTGCTGAGTAAGGAGCAGAAGATCTCCTTTAATAAATTAGCTATAGCATGCGGTTATGCCTTGCCCGGGGATTACAAAACCAGGTCTTTCCCCAACAGTCTGCGAAAATTAAAATCTACCTACACCCGGTTGGCTGAAACAGACAGTAGGAGTTCCCGTGCCGATGAGGCGGAAGAACTAACCGCCCTGGTGGCCCTGTACCTGGATATCGCGGCCGAGGTGGTGAGAAACAACGAAACCCTGTTCCGCCTGGGATTGATGCGTTCGAATACATCTGGGGTATACTCTAGTATGAATGGCTATCTGAATTGTAGCGGAGGCGCAGAGCAACTCAAAGAATTTACCTTTTTGAGGAAATATGTGAATGCCCAAAATGGAATAAAGGAGATGACGAAAGTTCATCAGAACATTCAGGAATTGGAGAAGGAAAAGCTGGTTTTAGAATCCGGTAATAGGGAACAGAATACCGATAGAATCAGAAATTTTCAAAAACAAATTGATGCACAAAAGGAGGATCTGGAGGAGAAGAACCAGAAGCTGAAGGAGGAAATCTCACAATTGGGGCAATTCAAAAAGTTGTATGCCCAACAAATCTATTCCGGTATGGAATCCACCCTGCAATTGCTCACTGCCAACGTTGGTTTGATTGATCACCTGAAAAATTTCAGTGGCTGGAAGCTGGAAGCTGGTGAAACTGCCAGTGACAAGATTCAGGAATTGGTTCAATCGGTTGCCGCAGGAGCAGGCGATAAAGCCAAATTATCTGCTCTATTCGATGGGGTAAACAATACCATCGATCAATTGGTTGCTTCCGGAATCCTCAAAAAGGAGGATAATCCTAAAATAGCCCGTTTGCTAAGTTTTATCAATGAGATGAAAAGGGGAGTTGAAACCTCGGGGAAATACCTGAAGAAATCGGAGCTCTTGTATCACTTGAATAATGTTGTAATTCCCGATTTGCAATCCATGGTTTACCTGTCTCCCAAAGTAATTGATCTTATTGGGAACCTGGAGGGTGTCGCCGGAGCGCTTGCCAGGGAAATGCTCAACGAAGAGACTTTAGCCCTGTTCTCCTCTTCGGTGACTCCATTCACGACAATAATCAGCAACCTGTACGAATTTGATCAGCATTCCACCTATTCGGGTTACATGAACCTTTTGCCCGAAATCGGTACCATATTCGCCAACGATCGAATAGAATACGCTTTGGGAACCGTAACTTCCTTCCTGAAAAATTATACCGTGTTCTATACCGATGAAAACGGCAAAAAAGGAATCCAGGTGGATGCGGAGAGCATACTATCCAATTTGGCTGATTTGTCCTACAATAAGTCCCGGCCTCTGGAATTCTATTTCGTTGTGGGGGCTAACAATACCTCTTTTCGAAAGGAGATAAAGGTGAAGGAAGATGCCATTAAAACCTATTCCTACCTGGGCGAAAAAATAGGTTTGAAATACAAAATATGGGATTGGGGCTATACCAATTCTTTTAACAGAGGGGAAACCTATTCGTACTACGGGAAGAAATACTTGCGCAACAGACCTGCATCCAAACCTATGGTCAGTAATATCCATGCCATATTGTACGGATCCGGGATAATGTATAGTCTGATCAATACGGGATCTACTAAGGATTTTAACAAACCCTTGGTTGGGGCCGGTTTGGGGATTACTTTTTTCAACGACCTGGATTTGAATATTTCCTATGGGGTACCCATAATGGATGATAATTCCTTCTCTGATAATTTTGATTATGCCTTTATCAATGTAGGAGTGGACATTCTCTTTATCGAGTACATGAAAAGGCTGGGAAAGAAACGGAAGAAGAAGAAGTAAAGAAATCATAATACAATCCGAGGATTCTGACACATTCTGATTTTCATGATTTCGCTTCCAATCCGGGGCGAAAGCATGATTTGAAAGTGCTACAGTTCCTGGTGTTGAAAAACAATCTGATACTTGAATCTAAATTTTAAACAGATGAACCTGAAAGAAAAAGCCACTATCCTTCACTATCATCGTCATCGGCAGGAAAGCTTCGATAGGGGAACCACGCGGGCCCTGGGCTGGAAAAATGATTATAGCCAGCAGATGCGTTATGAGGTGCTGGCTGGAGTTGGTGACCTGAATGGCTGTTCGGTACTTGATCCCGGCTGTGGCTATGGCGACCTTCTTGCCTTTCTGGATGAACGATTTCGGGATGTGGACTATACCGGTCTGGAGTTGATGCCTGAGTTTTTGGAGGAGGCTGCCCGAAGGTTTGCCCAAAGAGGCGATTGCCATTTCTACCTGGGCGATTTTTCGCGGATGGAACTTCCCCGGGTGGATTATGTTTTGGCCTCAGGAGCCTTTGGCTACAAAACCGGGGATATGACCTATTACTACCGAAGCATTGATCGCTTCTACAGGGCTTCCACAAAAGGGCTTGCTTTCAACATGCTGGATGTGGCTAAATTTCCCGATCATCCCTTGCTTCGGGGGCATGATAAGGAAGCTGTTTTGACATTCTGCAGAACAATATGCGGAAAGGTGGAGTGTAGGGAGGGGTATTTGGAGGATGATTTTACAGTGTTTATGTACAAAGACTAATGTTTTTACAGTAATGTGCTGGAGGTTACGAGGGAAGGATTACGATTATGGTGTGATAAGTACACAATGGATACGATAGTAGTAATTAATAGAAGTATTTAAAACTAAAATTTCAAATCTATGTTAGCAAAATCAATTCCCGCCCACGAAGCGGATTTCAGGCAAAAAGGAGTTGCCAGTAACGGGAGATCCTATTCTTTGGAGAACAAGTCGATCGCCATTCCCGGCAGCGATCAATCCATGCATTACGTTTTATGCACGCCCACTGATGGGGATCGTTCTTTTTTCTACAACGAAACCGTGGCAAAACAAAAAATTGTCCTTCATTTTACGGCCGGTTACCTTAAAGGTGATGTAAATGCACTGACGAAGAAGGATTACCATGTTTCCGTACCTTTCTTAATTGGTCGGGACGGAACCATTTTTAGTTTGTTCCCTTCCATGAAGTGGTCCTATCATTTGGGCAAAGGGGCAATGGGTGGCAACCAGAGGAACAGTAAGGATTCCGTAGGTATCGAATTGTCTAACATTGGTCCCCTAAAACTTTCCGGAAACAAATTGTTAACGGTTTATGGGGATGAGTATTGTTCAATAGAGGAGGAGCAGTACTATACAAAAATTGAGGAACCCTTTAGAGGCTATTCCTATTTCGCAACTTTTACCGAGGAGCAATACCAGAGTCTGGACATTCTGTTGAAATTTCTGACGGCCCGTTACCAGATTCCTTTTGAGCTTCTACCTGAGAATGTGCGTTTCGAAACCAATGAGGAGAACGCCGGCTTTAAGGGAATTGTTTCGCACATCAATTTCAGACCCTCCGATAAATGGGATATTGGTCCTGGTTTCGAATGGGAACGCATTGTAAATGGTCAATAGGAATGAATCAGATTGTAGTAAAATATCAACTTTTGGAGTCGGAGATTGAATGGTTTTCCCGGGTGTTGGAAGTGGCCATCCAGTTGTATTTTAACCAGGAATGTAAGGTGAATTCTATCTATGAGGTGGTTCCTCCACAAGGGGGAGCCACTTGGGACGACCTGATTCCTGGTTGCTCCCTCTCCTTTGATGAGATGATCGTATTGCTTTTGGCTCTAATGCCACATGTTCGACCCCAGATTTTAGATACCTTTTTTATTCACAACAAAAACTTCGACCGGCCCTTTACCGAGTTTGGAGGTTGGAAGGGGAATACACACGGAGGCTTTCTGCCTACCGGTGAAACGGCAGCCTTTATCCTGGCCGGAACCGATCTTGCCAAAAGATTTGAATTGCAAAAAAATTTCAGACCCGAGCATTGGTTTGCCCGAAACAACATACTAAAAATTGAAACTCCGGGGGAGGGGGAACCGATTCTGAGCGGTGCCTTACGGGTGTCCGGGGAGTTTCTGACACGGCTAAGTTCGGGAGAGGAGCACAAACCTGATTACAGCATCCGTTTTCCGGCCAAAAGAGTTACCACCCCATTGGATTGGGAGAATTTGGTGCTTCCCCACGAGGTGCTGGAGGACATTGAGGACATTAACACCTGGATTCGCGGACACGGTCAGATTATGGAGAAGTGGGGCCTCAAACGCATCATTAAACCGGGGTACCGTTGTTTGTTCTATGGTCCTCCCGGAACTGGAAAAACCCTTACCGCAACCCTTCTGGGTAAGCGTAACAACATGGATGTGTATCGTATCGATTTGTCCATGGTGGTATCCAAATACATTGGAGAGACCGAGAAGAACCTGGCCAATGTGTTCGATCAGGCCGAGAACAAGAACTGGATTCTCTTTTTTGATGAGGCCGATGCCTTGTTCGGAAAACGAACGCAAACGGGTAACTCCAACGACCGGCATGCCAACCAGGAGGTGGCTTACCTCTTGCAACGGATAGAGGATTTTCCCGGAATTGTGATTCTGGCAACCAATTTGAAATCGAACATCGATGAAGCTTTTGCCCGAAGATTTCAGTCCGTGATCTATTTCCCTTTGCCCGATTCTGAATTGCGCTACAAGCTATGGAGCAAGATGCTCCCATCAAAGTGGATGCCCAATGCTCAGGTTGACCTGGGACAGTTGGCCAGTGAGTTTGAGCTCTCGGGAGGTGCTATGACCAATGTGGTCCGTTTTTGTGCCTTAAAGCTTTTGGCCAGAGAGCAAACGTTGATCAGTAGGAACCTTTTGCTGGAAGGAGTGCGCAAGGAGTTGTATAAGGAGGGTAAAATGATTTAAAAATGCCAGGTATTGCAGTAGGCAGCTATCTAAAAAATAAAGTATATGTCAGCTAAAATTTGGAAACGACCATTACTCGTTATTCTGTTGATCTTTTGGGGTGCATGGAGTTTGTTTGCCCAGGATCAGACATCTTCACTTGTTGAGACCTTTGATTTGTATAGTCCCCTTGGGTTTCGAACCCAATTGCAGTGGGATAGCATCCGCGGGCAATCGCGGGATCTGACTGATGAAGCGGGGCATTACCATGATCAATTGGAGCAGGGATCTCATAAATATATGGTGTATCCCTTCTGGCTGGGCTACGAGTACAAAGAGATTGCCGGATGGACCAACTTAAGTGGTATCGAACGTATGGGGTATTTGGGCTACATTATCGATCCTACCACTGGTTATGCAAAAACAACCTATTCCTGGCTGGCGGAAAATGTATTGGATGATCCCGATTTTAAGGATATCCCTGCCGATTTGATTCTGTTCTGTCGGGGAAGGGAGGAAACGGAGAGTTTTTTGCAATCCGATTCCGCTCAACTGCGATGCATTCAGTTCGCATTCGACAAACTCGATCGCAAGAAGGATAATCTAAGAAACCCGGAAGGCCTGAACATCTATTTTCCCGATTTTTCTTTTCAACAGATTGAGCAGTTCAAACTCTTTGTCGACAAAGTTTCACGTTACAGTGGGATATTCGATGAAATGGAAGCCAAAAAGTACAAGCTGTTTGTTACTTTACCCAAATCTTGTAGCAGGATTTCCGATCAGCTTTCAGATCTTCTGTCAGATGTGGATGGGGTCTACTATGCAGATTTCAATCGGTTTGGCCTGGATGCTCAAAAGATTGAGATCCGTTCGGATAGCCTGGTGGAATCCCTCTCTTTTGAAAAGGCTTACGACCGCTATCGTCCCTTTCATTATCGCTCTCCGTTGATGTGGAGCATGATAAGAGGTCAATTTTGCGGTAAAGAAAACGAGATGGCGAATTATCGCTTTCGAGTGAGTGAAGGAGAGCATAAGTATATGATCTATCCCTACTGGATGGGACTGGCCTATGCGGATTTTTCAGCGCAGACCGTGGAGAACATTGAACGTATGGGATATATGGGGTATGTATTAAATCCGTTGACCGGCTACCCGGATCTGACCAATTCCTGGGAGAACTACAATGTTTTGGATGATAGTAAATTCCGGAATATTCCTGCCGATCTGCTTCTGTTTTGCCGGGGAAGTGCCGCTACCGATATTTTCCTGGAATCGGACTCTTCCCGTTTGCATTGTATCCAGACCCTGTTCGAAAGTTTGAACCGAAACCGGAACGAAAAGTACTTGAACCGGAATGTAAAGCTGAGAAATCCGGAGGGAATCAACATCTATTTTCCCGATTACTCCTTCCAAAAAAAGCGGGAATTGGTGCAATTTGTCAAATCAATAGCATTGGTAAACGATAGTTTGCCTGTAAGAGAGGAAAGTACGGTGGAAAAAGCCCACCTGTATCTCACTTTTCCCGCTAAAGCCAAAAAGGAGACCCCCTTTCTGTCCTGTTTGCTGCAATATGCCGATAGCATCTATTTTTCCGATTACGATCAGTTTGGAATTGATACAGCTGGTGTTAATGTTTTTTCTTCTGCAACCGACACTACTGCTATTCTCCAGAGAATTTACAATCAGTTTCTGATGTATCGATTCTCTTTAAATAAATACAATCAAGAAAAAGCTGGAAATTCCATTGCGTCCATAATAGAACGGGGCGATCCTGAGAACATTTGGGAATACTACTTTTTGCTAATCCTTCTTTTGATTCTCGTTTTGCTATTAACTCCTTTGGCCTATTTCCTGATGTGCAGGTTTCAGGCGGTTGTTCGGAAATATACGGTTGGGGCGATTGTGGTGGTGCTAATGATCCTTTTCGAAATATTTATACTTATGCTTTTTATGATTGAGGAGATGTCTAAAGAGCCGATCTTTTTTAATCCGGATGTTCATGCAAACTTTTATTTGCTCCTGCTCCCCATAGTTTTGGCAGGAATTTATCCGGCTCTGCAGCTATTTCAGAAGCAGTCGGTGCTGCCCTGATGGAATACGGGATATAAGTTTTAAACAATGAGAATTCACTTCCGATTAAAAGATACAGGCTAGCGTTATTTAATGATGTATGGAATAGTTTAGAACCATGTGATTGTTACTTGATAATTTCGATGGGGCAAAAGGGAAGCTCGCGGGGGATTGGCTAGCTAATGGCTTTTGCTGTGGGAATAGTAATAACTTTCTGGTCGTTTTTTTTGTAGAACTTCTGGAAAACCCTAAAACACTGGTGGTACATCATTTTCCGGAGGTGAAATATCATTTTCCCATGGTCGGGAATGATTTTCCGGAGGTAAAATATCATTTTCCCGTGGTCGGGAATCATTTTCCGGAGGTGAAATATCATTTTCCCGTGGTCGGGAATGATTTTCCGGAGGTGAAATATCATTTTCCCGTGGTTGAGAATCAAATTCCCATGGTCGGGAATGATTTACCCATGGTCGAGAATCAAATTCCAATAGTAGGGAATCAGATTCGGGAATGTTCAATATTCTGTGTCACGGATGGCTTATCTCTCCCTGGATTACCCTCAATTTCCTCCATAAGACTTCACCAGGATGAATAATTCGCATGTTTCTTCTTCCTTTTTCAACCGATTACTTGTCCGTTTTTGGAGATTGTTAAGGTACGAAAAAAATGAAGTTGAATCGCAGTAAGATTGTGGAGGTTTTGAAATTTTATATGGTATGGTTGCAGGACCGATTTATGTGTAGTAAATAATGGTGGGGTTAATATTTGTATACATGTACATAATACGATATTGCTGTTTTGAAGGGGGTTTCTGTTTTTGGGGCCGAAATGCTAGTAAAAGCGGGTGTTCTGTATTTGACCAACGGCGCAAAAATTTACATAAACTTAATTTATAATTGAATTTGTCTGGCAGCTTTTTGTTTACATTTGCGCCCTAAACAACCAAATTTATAGTTCAATTCTTCTTGAAGTGAAATAGTATTATTTTATTTCATTACTACTAAACCTATGTCTAAATTTTACTCGAGAAAGTGGCGGTGTCTATTGACATTGCTCGCTTTATTTGTTGCGTCCCTACAGCTCAGTTGGGCTCAGGGACTTGAAGATTTTTCACAATTACCCAATATCAGGGCCTACAATAGCGGAAGTTTTGTAGGAAACAATTCCATAACCTGGAATTATGGAAAAGCCCGGGGGGATGTGCTCTTGAATGGAAAGGCCTTTTGTTCAGGAAAGACTACCTGTCCTCTTGAAGCAAAAGGTATTCCTAATGGAGTTGGAAAACTAAGTTTTCAATATAAGAAGGCTTATTCAAGTAATTCAAAATTATCTGTTTTTATTAATGATCAATTAATTGAGACAATTGATGTTACCAATAGTGATGCTGCCACCTATAGCAAAGATGTTAATGTGGAGGGTACGTTTTCAATAAAACTGGTAACCACACAACGTACTGCTATTGATGATATCGAATGGACAGCTTTTGGTGGTTCAACGCCTCAAAATCCAGAACTGTCTCTATCTGTATCCAAGTCTGAAACAGAAGAGGGAAGTGCTGAAAGTATAGATGTGACAGCCAGTCTTTCGCAAGTACAGGAGGAAGATGTAACTGTTGAATTAGTTGTATCCGGAGAAGGAATCTCTGCGGATGATTTTAGCTTATCAGCCACTCAGTTTACAATTCCTGCCGGAGAGAAATCAGCAAGTGTAACTCTTACGGTTAAAGACGACAGCGAGGATGAGGGAACTGAAACCATGATGCTGGCGTTGTCCAATCCATCAGAAGGCATTGAGCTGGGGGAACAGGCAAGCAGAACGCTTCGAATTGTCGACAATGACAATACCAGTACTACCGTAGAGTTTCAATCTACCAGCATCACTAAAACTGAAGATGCGGGAACCTTTGATGTGGTTCTGAATCTTGTGAATCCTTCTTCTACTCCCACAGTAGTGAATATTACTTTGCCAGCAACTAACGACATCACGTCCTATTCTCAAAGTGTAACCTTTGAGGCCAATGCAACCTCTGCCAATATGACGATTGAGATCAATGATGATGAGTTGAAAGAGGCAAGGGAGCAATTCGTATTTACATTGAGTTCGGTAAGTGGGGGTTACAATGCAAAACTTGGGGACAACACTAGTTTTACCTTAAGCATTACCGATAACGATGGAACTCCTGCAACCGGTATTTTGGCAAACTACCAATACCTGCAACCTGAGACCAATGCAGAAGGGAAGATTATCGTGAATATGACTCCTAAGGAGTATGTTCAGACCGTAACCGAAAGTCAGCACATGAATAGCGTTCGGATACCGGAGGAGTACTATAGTGATGCTGTTGGTTTAACAGGTACAGCCTTACGTGATCAGATTCATACAATAATTAGCACCGGAGCCAAGCGCCATTCCTACGATATGGTATGGACCATGTGTGAGAATGCCGATGAGAATCCAAAGAACCACAGCCAGGTTTGGCAGATGTATGTAGAGGAAGGAATTGGAAAATCTTCTCATGTTTCAGGGAGTACGGGTTGGAACCGGGAACATACCTGGGCCAAGTCGCATGGTGATTTTGGAGTTTCTGCAGGAGCCGGTACCGATGGACACCACCTTCGTGCTACCGATGCCCGTGAGAACAGTACCCGAGGCAGCAGGGATTTTGCCAATACGACACCCGGTTATACCCCTCCAAAATCGGCTCGTGGAGATGTGGCCCGTATGATTTTTTATATGGCCACCCGATGGGAGATGACTGTAGACAACCAGGTAAAATCTAAGGAATCCAATCCTCGTCATGGAAAATTGGATGATTTGTTGAAATGGCATGAAGAGGACCCTGTTGATCCCTACGAGGTTCGACGGAACAATGTGATCTTTGGCTATCAGCACAACCGAAACCCATTTATCGACCACCCGGAATTGGTACAGTATATTTTTGGTGAGGCCAAAGATAAAGTCTGGGATGGTGGAGTTGGAACAACTCCTTCCAAAATTAAGATCGCGGGTTCTCTGTCTGATTTTGGTGTTGTAATGTATGGAAAAGGCTCGAACGTACAGAATTTTACGATTTCCGGTTCGGATTTAAGCGAGAATGTAACCCTATCAGCACCTCAGCATTTTCAATTGGCTAAAGATGGAGTAACTTTCTCTTCCTCATTGAATCTTGAGATTGTCGAAGGGAAATTGGCTGAAACAACAATCTTCGTTAAGTTTATTCCGGAGTCTGCAGTTGGTGCGGAACTTACCGGAAAAATTGAGATCCAAAGTAGAGAAGAGACTAAAAGTATTTCTGTTTCCGGAACCGAAGGTGATCCTTCTATGATTCCTGTGGTGATCTACCAGGAAGATTACAATTCTTCAGCCAGCGACTGGATCATGTATTCGGCAAGCAGTAACCAGGATTGGCATTATTCCACATCCAACGACCGGATGCAGGGAAAAAATTCTTCTGTCGGGATGGCGATGAATAACTACAGTGGAGATACCGACAGCGAGGATTGGTTGATTAGCCCCGAACTTGAGCTTTCTTCTATTCAGAATGCAAATGTTGTTTATTGGTTGAATTCTTTGTACTCAGGATCCAGCATTGAGGTGTTGTACTCTAACAACTATAGTGGCAGTGGAGATCCACGTTCTGCTCAATGGACTTCGGTTGAAAAGATGAGCTCTTTGCCAAGGGAGTGGACCGAAAAAACCATCAATTTGTCTTCTGTATCAGAGAATATTTACATTGCCTTTAAGCATATTTCAGGAAAAGGCAAGGGTGGATCTTCAGCTCTGGCTATTGATGATTTTCAGTTGACAGGAATTGCTGTTCCTTTGAATGGAACATTGAGTTGCAGTAAGCAAAATCTGGAGTTTGATTATACCGAAGAAGGTAATTATAGTACATCTCAAACCTATGAATTGAGCTTTGAGAAATTGGAGGGCGATATTACAGTAGCGGCTTCTGAGAATTACCAACTGTCGTTGGATGGAATGAGTTGGGAATCTGAATTGAATATTGCTAAGTCCGCAACTTCGCCACAAAGTATCCAAGTAAGGTATTCTCCTCAAATTTCAGCCTTGCAAGGTTCCCAGGGAGCTATTTCGCATAAGGCTAAAGGGGCTGCAAGTGTGAAGATGAGTCTGTCTTCTGCTATGTCTCCCGATTTGGCCGATGCCAATTCTTTGGGAAAGGATCAAACCCTGGATATTGTTTCCTGGAATGTGGAGTGGTTTGGAGCTCCATCTAAATCTAAGCACGCAAGTTCTTTTGATCAGCAATTGTCTTCTGTATCCTCCAAGATCATCGAACTGGATGCGGATGTATATGCTTTGCAGGAATTGGTGAGCGATGATTTGAATGGTGATTATATGGCTCCATTGGTTGCTAAATTGAACGAGTTGGCAGGACAGGAGAAATATGTCGGTGTAGTTGGTCCTCGCTATTCGCATGACTCCAATCCTCCAAGTGCTGAATTCCCTGCACAACGGGTATGTTACATCTACAACAAGAATACGGTGAAAAACCTTGTGGATTTCTCCATGTTCAATGATTTGTACCAGGGAAGTACCACAAGCAGTATTGAAGGGTATACCGGAGATGCGTCAAAGTTCTGGGCATCGGGTCGTTTGCCATACATGTTGGATGCTGATGTAACCATTGATGGTGTAACCGAAAATATCAAATTTGTGAACATACATGGAAAGTGTTGTTCTAATAGTCATGCCCGGAAACTGGCTGATGCCAAGTTCTTGCTCAATGAATTGAATACAATTTATGCTGAAGACAACCTGGTTATATTGGGTGACTACAATGATTTCATTTCGGGAAGTATGAGTAGTGGAATGGAATCTCCTTATGCATCCTGGTTCACCAACAAGGATCATTTTGATCATGTGTTGACTTCAAGTACCAAAATTGATCACATTACCATTTCCAATGAATTGTATGACGAATACGGTTTGTTGTTGAATAGCACAAGTGAAACCAATGTGAGCGTATCGGATCACAAACCGATTATGCTGCGATTGAAACTTCATTCCTATAAGTCTTCTATTGTTGCGGAGGATGCTGAGGAATTGAATTTTGACTATATAGATGTGAACAATGGGGGAGGTGCTTCGGCTGCCAAAACTTACACTGTTAAGGGAGAGGACTTAACCGGAGATGTTTTAGTAAATGTTACCCAGCCCTTCCAGTTGTCTTTGGATGGAAATAACTGGAGTACTTCAATTACGATTGAAAAGGTTGCTGCAGCTTCTCAGGAAGTTAAGATTCGTCTGAATCCTGAGACAGCCTATGTAGAAACGATCAACGGAAGTATTCGTCATCAATCGGAAGGAGCAAAAACACTTTTGATCCCCGTAAAAGCCTATGGTAAACCAGATCATGATGCTCCGGAATTTGCCAATGGTTATCCTCAAATTGGAAATTTTGACTCCTCTTCTTTCGAGTTGAAGGTGAAGTTGAATGAGGCTGGAAAAATATACTATGCAGTATTCTCTGATGAGGCAGCTGTTCCAACTGTTCAGGCAGTAAAAGAGGGAACGGATGCTATCGTGGCTGGTTCTTTTGATATTGATTTGGCCGAAGTTGTCAAACGAGTGGAAAAATTATCGCCCAATACTCATTACGATGTTTACATAGTGGCAGAGGATGATAATGAGCCAATGGCCAATACCATGGAGAGTGCTGTAAAGTTGGAGGTAAAAACTTCACAGCATATTCTGTTGCCCTATGAGTATGTGACCACGGTAACAAGGGGACAACATTTCGATTCTTCGAATATTCCTGCGAATTACTATCTGAAGGCTAAGGGAAGCAAAGGCGAAGAATTGAAAGATAAAATCGCTGAGATTATCAATGAGAACTTTGTTTCCTATCCTTACGAAGAGCCCGGTCGAGGAGATGTAGATCCTGCAACCAGACGATTTGTAATGGGAACCACTCCTGTAGACGTATACGATATAATGGATGAGGCGGATCGTGATCCAAACAATCCAACCCAGGTGTACATGATTTACAAAGAGTGTACTTATGATGCGGCTGCCAAACATATTGGGCGAACCGGATCTCAGGAAAAATGGAATCGTGAACATGTGTATCCACAATCATTAGGTGGGTTTAAGAATGCTCGCGCTCCATGGGGTTCCGGTTCTTATGCCAATGGAAGTATTATAGAGAATGCAGGAAATAATCTGGCTCTTGCCCAGTCGGATGCACACCACTTGAGAAGCTCCGATAAGATGGAGAACAACAAGCGTAGCAATTATCCTTTTGCTACCTCTACTTCAGGAAGTAAATACGAACCTCCATTGTCTGCTAAAGGGGATGTAGCTCGTATTATTTTCTATTTGAATGTACGTTACGGATTGGATATTTCTAAGGTAGGTAGTTTGGGAATGTTCCTGGAATGGAACGAGATTGACCCGGTTGACCCTTACGAGGTGCGTCGCAACAATGTGGTGTACAAATATCAGAAGAACCGTAATCCATTTGTAGATTGTCCTGAGCTGGTTCAATATATTTATGGAGCTAAAACGAATGAAAATTGGAACAAAGTTCAAAAGCAAGCACAGACAATAACTTTTGAAAAGCTTTCTGACAAAACTTACGGTGCGGAAGCATTTGATCTAAAAGCGACTGCTTCTTCCGGTCTTGAAGTAAGCTTCAAGTTGGTAAGTGGTCCAGCCAAACTTGAAGGAAATACTCTTTCGATTACCGGATTGGGAACTGTTACAGTAAAAGCTATCCAGGAAGGAAATGAAACCTATCTGGCCGCAGAGGAAGTAACCCGTTCTTTTGAGGTAAGTAAGGCATCGCAAACCATAACTTTTGCCGAGCTGGCGGATAAAACCTTCGGTGACGAGGCATTTGATTTATCTGCAACTGCAACTTCCGGCTTAACCGTAGGTTTTGAAGTTGTAAGCGGTCCTGCTACTGTTGATGGTAATAGCTTGTCCGTAACCGGTGCGGGAACGGTTAAGGTAAAGGCCATTCAGGAAGGAAATAAAAACTACCTGGCCGCTGAAGCTGTAACTCGCAGTTTTGAGGTAAGTAAAGCAACGCAAACCATAACTTTCGCTGAGCTATCTGATAAAATCCTTGGTGATGAGCCAATTGTTTTAACAGCATCTGCATCTTCAGGTTTGGAGGTAAGTTTCCAATTGGTAAGTGGTCCTGCTACTCTTGAGGGCAATATCTTGTCCGTGACAGGAGTGGGTGTAGTTACCGTAAAGGCCATTCAGGAAGGAAATAAAAATTACCTTGCTGCTGAAGTTGTTACCCGCTCTTTTGAAAAGGGGAAATTCACTCAAACCATAAAATTTGCTGAGTTAGCGGATAAAACCTTCGGAGATGAGTCATTTGCATTAACTGCTACTGCTTCATCTGATCTGGCTGTAAACTTCGAAGTAGTAAGCGGTCCAGCTGCTCTTGATGGCAATATTTTATCCGTTACAGGTGTTGGTGTAGTTACCGTGAAAGCCATTCAGGAAGGAAACGAAAGCTACCTTGCAGCTGAAGAAGTTACGCGTTCTTTCGAGGTTGAAAAAGCAGATCAAACCATCAGCTTTGATTCAATTGCGGATCAGATCATGGGAGAGGCTCCAATTCAGTTGGTAGCAAGTTCTACTTCCGGATTGCAGGTTGAGTTCGAGATTCTGTTGGGAGAGGGTAAAATAGAAGGTAGTATCCTTACACTTTCAACTGCCGGTGAATTCAAGATCAGAGCCTTTAGTGAAGGTTCGGAGAATTACAATTCTGCCGAGTCTTTCCAAACTTTTAGTGTACAACAGGCAACGGGGATAAAGGAAATCTTTGAGGAACAATTGAAGATGTATCCCAATCCTGCTACCACTTATGTCAATCTAGAGCTGCCCGGGAGTGAGGTTAAGCAAATTAAGCTGCTCAATGCTCATGGTCAGGTTCTCAAATCTTTTGAAACTTATGAGAAGCTGAAGCTTAATGTTCAAAATCTACCCTCAGGCTACTACTTTATTACTATTCAAACCGATCAATTCGTTACAACCAAACGACTAATGATCGTTAATCATTAAACAGAGACGCCCCGCAAAATGCGGGGCGTTTTTTTTGCTCTATCTTTTCTCTCCATTATCAATGGAACTTCCACCATTGGCTGCCTCTTTTATCGTGTAGCGATTCCTTCCGGATGATCCCGATACCCCGGGAGTATTCATATAAATACCTCATTTCTTTTTTGACCAACAAAAAAATATCTCCTTCAGGGAGAATCAGAGTCGGTTGGCTTGTTTTTGAGAAGACTCATAACTATGAGTTATCCCCTAAACAATGCTCAAAAAGGGGTGTGGGTAGATTAAACAAGGTATTTCATCCCGAATGAAATGGTATAATGCTGTTCTCTTCTTCGTTGTTCTGATGTGAGTGTTTTCAGGCAGGAATATTCTATCAACTGTAAAGAAACTACTTCAATTGCTTTCAAGAGAATAAACTCCTTTTATGTTCTATAGAATGTGTTTTTTATTTAATCTCTTTAAGAACAACTATATCTAATAATTTTCTATTAATCTATTCTAAATAAAAATACCAACATATTGGTATTGGCTGTGTTTATTGGTTTATGGACTTTTGCCAACGAAGCAAATATGAATTGTTACAATAACTGGTTACTAACTATAATAAATGTGTAGTCATGAGTATTGTATTCGTTTTGTGATTGTACTTATACTAATTAGGTTAATCGTTTTATTTCTCTTTTTCTGATGAATTGATCGTGTCTGATGATTGATTCTATTGGGATTTTGAAGCCTAATTTATGTGTACACTGTTTCCAATTTGATCTAAAGAAGTAAAATGAGATATTTTTCAGGCATCGTAATCGGATGCTTCCTTTTGTTTGGTGGTTCTGTCTCTGAATTGGTGGCTCAAAACGTTTTTGATTTGAGGGGTACAGTTCGTGATATGGAAACACAGCAGCCCCTTGAATTTGCGACTGTAGTAATTGAGCAATATGGAAGGGGATGTATGACCAATGCAAAAGGCTTTTTTACAATTGCAGGCATACGTTCAGGGAAACAGCAAATTTTCGTGTCCTATCTGGGGTATTTAAATCATAAGATCGAAATAGATCTACAGAAGGACACAATTGTTCGAATTGATTTAAAACGAGTGAAAACACATCTTGATGAATTGATTGTTATTGCTCAAAGGGTAAAAAATAATCCCTCTTCATCGAAAATTGAAAAGGATGCAATAGACCATGTTCAGCCATCAAGTTTTACCGATATACTTGAGTTGTTACCCGGCGGGATTTCACAAACCAATAGTTTGGTTGATGCCAATTTAGCTTCCTTTCGCGAGGCTTCGCAGGGTACTGCAAATTCATCCTTGGGTACTGCTTTCGTAATTGATGGTTTTCAAATGTCAAATGACGCCCAATTGCAAGAGGTTGTGGGTGCCAGTGATGCGGTAATTACAGAAAAGAACACAAAGGGCAAAGGTATTGATATGCGAATGATATCTACTGATGACATAGAGTCGGTAGAGGTGATTTCGGGTATTGCCCCTGTGGAATATGGTGAAGTAACCAACACCTTGGTGAAGGTGAAGCGGTTGTTTGGCAAATCACCTCTGAGTGTAAGAGTAAAAGCGAATCCAAAGGGAAAACTGTTTTCGCTTGGGAAAGGAGTTTTGCTGAATAAAACCAATACTTTAAACACCAATTTTAGTTTTTTAAGACATGTTCCCGATCCCCGGAATAGAAAAGAAGAGTATTCAAGATATACAATTTCTGTTAGGCATAAATACTCCAATAACGAGAAAACAAATCCCCTGGTAATAAAAAATACTTTTGATTATACGGGATCTTTTGATGATGAAAAGAAAGACGCAGAACAGGATTTGGCTGGTGATATTTTTAAGAATTCCTATAATCAGTTTCGGTTTGGTGTGTCGGCGGACTGGTTTGTGAATACGACAACCTGGTTCCATAAATTATCATGCGTTATAAATGCTTCTTATACAAAAGAAAAGACCATTGTTGATAAATATACTTCGAATGGAGGGGCTGTAGCAATGCCAGTTGGTTTTAGCGTAGGCGTTCGAGATGGAATTTATTTGCCATCATCCTATAGGTCCCATCTTGAGGTTGATGGCAAGCCACTGGGAATATCTTCGAAGATAAAGGCTCTGCTGTCGTTTAATATAGCTGGCCTAAAGCATGAATTTTCTCTGGGGAATGAATGGAGTTACAATAAAAATTTGGGCGAGGGCCAACAGTACGATATTAACCGTCCAGCTTATCCTGCCATTAACAGTAGTATTCCCCGGAGATATAAAGATGTTCCGGCTTCCAATAAACTTTCATTTTTTGTGGATGATCGATTTACTATTCCAATGGGGGAAAGCTCCCTGGATGTTTATATGGGAATTAGAACAAGTGGAGCTTTGCATGTAGGGAAAAAGTATTACCTGAACAATCGGTTCTATCCCGACCCTAGAATGAACGCTGTTTGGCAGATGCCAAAGTTTAAAGTTTGGGGATCAGATACCCGCATTAGTTTAAATTTTGCTTATGGAATGCAAACCAAATTCCCGGGTTTGTCATATCTCTATCCTGAATTGGAATACATACACAAGCAGCAGTTGAATTTTTATTCGCAGAATGAAAAGTTGTCGAGAGTTAATTTCAAAACTGTTGTTATGGATCCTACCAATTATCATCTTAAACCTTCGGTGAACCGAAAATTTGAGATTGGTGTCAACTTAAGAATAGCAAAAGCTAATCTTCAAGTAAATTATTTTCAGGAGAAAATGACTTCCGGATTTCGGAGTTCTCATCGATATGATATTATTGAGTATCGGAAATATGATGCATCTTCGGTTGCTGTGAATGGTTTAACCGAACCTCCTCAATTGTTTGATTTTAAATGGAAAGAGCAAAAGGATTTTCATGTTTATAGTTACAATGAGAATGCTTGTTTAACGGAGAAAAAAGGCATTGAGTACCAAATGGATTTGGGCTTAATAAAAAGCCTTTTGTCAAGAGTATCCATTAATGGAGCGTGGTACAAAACGAAATACGATGTAAGCTTACCTGATTACCGAACTTCTTCGGTGATTCTCAACGGCGAGAAATACCCATACATCGGATTATATCTATGGGATGAAGGGAAAACCTATCAGCAGTTTAATTCTACCTTACGGGTAAATACACAAGTGAGTAGGTTGGGATTAATATTTACCACTGCAATTCAGTTGGTGTGGTTTACATCTCGCAAGAACAATTACAACAACGGAATGCCCGCTTACTTTGAAGATATAAATGGACAGAGAAAAAGGTATTTGCCAGAACATACCCAAGATTATGTCCTCAGGTATTTGTACAAGAAACCATCACCCAATGCTTTCGACGAATTTAGAGATGCCATAGCGGTGGATCTTAATCTGAAAGTTAAGAAAACAATAGGAGCTAAAGCCAGCTTATCCTTTTACGTAAATAGCCTTTTGGATTATCGACCTGATTTTCACCGAAAGGATGGTTTTTTGGTAAGGCGGAGAGTTTCCCCTCAATTTGGAATGGAGTTGAATTTGAATTTGTAAACCTTAAAATATAATAGACATGAAAACAAAGTTGTTAGCCCTGTTGGTTGCTACGGGATCATTATTTGTTACTGCCTGTTCAGATGATGACAAAATAGACACATCGGATGTTAATATGCAATACAATCTTCCGGAATCGTTGAAAGGAAAAGATGTTTGCATAACAAATATGAATGCCTCGCTTGTATTGACAAATAAAAATACTGGGCTGGAAACGAAGCAGGATTTGGCTTCCCTGGATAATGAAAATTTCAATATTGAGGATGGAATTTATGATGTGCTAATTACAGGGGATGTTAAATATACATTGACAAATACTTATACGGTAAAAGAAATTGTTGAGGAGAACGGAAAGAAAGTTGAAAAGTCAATTGAAAAAACAGAAACCATAGATACAGAATCGAAGATTAGAGGAATTAATCAAAATGTGAGTATTACGGGTGGACAGACTGCAGTAAAAATAGATTTGTTCCTTTTTAAGGAAGGAACTGGTTTTGTAATTTCTGAAGTCTTTTTTGCGGGGACTCAAACCCCAGAAAAGGAACAGTATCTGAGAGATCAGTACATTGAAATTTACAATAACAGTGATAAAACGCTTTATGCTGATGGTCTATGTATTGGAGAAACTGAATTTGGCTGCAATTGGGTGCGAACAAACAGTGAGTTAAGTCCCAACTTAATAAGCACGCGTACGGTTATTGATGCTGTTTATCGTATTCCTGGCAATGGAAAGGATCATCCTGTATTACCGGGGCAAACAATTTTGCTTTGCGATATAGCCAAAAATCACAAAACAGATAATGCCAATTCCTTTGATTTGTCGGGAGCGGATTTCGAATGGTATGATGATGATTCAAAAGACATCGATGTGGCAGAGGTGCCTAACCTGGAAAAAGTTTATAGTAGTTCTGCAACTATTTTTGGTCTTCATTCCCGAGGCGAAAAATCGTTTCTGTTGTTTAAACTGGATAAAACTGCCAAACAGTTTTTGGAAGAGAATGATTACGATTACAGCTATCTGTTCCAATACAATTCGTTTTCGAAAACAATGAATCAGAATGCCTACGATATTCCAAACGAATCGATAATTGATGCAGTAGGCTGTGCTACCCCTTCGTCTTTTTTGTGGAATGTGTTGGATCCATCTTTGGATCTATCCTGGACACATAGTGGTGATTCGGATGAAAAAAGATGGAGACACAGTGTTCGCCGTAAAGTGTCCCATAAAGAGACCAATGGTAGAATTGTTTTGATTGATACAAATAATTCAGCGCTGGATTTTACAGCGACAGCTGAACCTACTCCCGGAAATCCTGAATAAATGTTCGTGCCAGCTTGCATCTGGTTGTAAGCTGGCATTTTATCATTGCTACAATGTTTAACAAATTGTTCAAGAATAAGTACATCTATACGATAATAATCGTTTTGGTCCTTACAATGCGGGTGAGTTCGCAACAATTTGTAGGGAATTCTCTTTTTTTCAAGAAAGAGGTAACCAACTTTTTTGTCTTGAACTGGAATAATCCAGCTTCTATGTATTACTATCCTTCGTCTTCATTTACAGATGTCTACCTGGGGTTGGTTCAAAGAATAGACAACGACCTTTACCTGGTTCAAGAAGGGAATTGTCTCAGCAGTAGGTTCTTTAAGGCTAAGTCTTATGTGAAAAATAGTAAGGATGTTTATTATGGAGCCGCACTGTATGATTTTTCAACGAAGGAAAATGTGAATTGGAATACTGCCAGTGACTATAATCTTTTTGCTCCTTACGTAATGGCAGATACCGTAGGAGGTGAATCCAAAAAGGAAACCTACATGTTTAAGGGAGGGTATGCTACTAAAGCAGGTAGGTTTCTTTTGGGGATAGATGGTTTTTACAAAGCCTCTTTAGAGTATCGTAATGTTGATCCCCGGCCTCAAAATACGACTTCAGATTTTCGTCTGTCTGGAGGATTTCTTTTTTCAATAAGACAAAATCAAAATATTGGTTTTAAACTGGCTTTTAGGCAATACAAGCAATCTAATAAAGTGAAAAGCTATCGGAAAGATTCTTTTTATAAAATGTTTTACATGAGAGGATTTGGAGTAAGTGAAAAAAAGTTTTCCAGTGTCTGTAAATCCGAAAGTAATTACTACGATTTAAAGGAGTATCGCTTGCAATTTGATTATAAGCCAATAAATGGTAATGGTGTTTATCTATTGTCGGAATATCGGAATTCCTATTTCGATTTTGTTTATGGTAATACCCTGGGAACGATTTCCGATATGACCAGTAATTGTGTAAAAGTTGAGTTTGGGTATAGTAAAGGTAAGAACAACAAAACGAGTTGTTTGAAAATTCATGCTCAACTAAATGAAAGGAAGGGGATGGAATATAATTATGCTGAAAATATGGCTTTGTTAAATAAGGTCAATAAATACAATCAAAAATGGTTCGTAGGTGGTTTCGCTTTTTTGAAGAATGTTAATCGAGAGCGAGTTTCTACTTTGTTAGTGTTGGCTGCAGATTACAAAATCGATAATTCGGAATATACTTTACCCCAAGCGGAACAAAATATCAGCAAGTTAATCCCTAGCATTAGCTACGGTTTACGAATACCATTTAAGGAATCAGTGTTGAGTTCTAAGATGAAAGTTGCCTATTCAGCCTCAATGAATAAGTATGTGGATACAAGCAACCTGAATAATGCAGTTGGCAACACAATGTTTCGGTCGAATTATGACTATATGTCTGCAAGCTTTGTTCAGTTTGGTGTTGAAAGCCGATACGATTACCGTTTGTCCGATAAGGCAAATGTTTTTTTAGGAATTAGTATGGAGATGAAAAAGTTTGAGAGGGTCAATTACTCGGGAAGTTTTTGCATAGAAAGTGGAATTGCTTTTTGAGGTAAAGGTTAATGGAAATGAGAATGTTTTTTTATTACATCAATAATAATATATGCAACCAATAGTTGAATGTCGAAATTTAACCCACTATTATGGGAAACGCTGTATCTATGAGGATCTGAATTTTCAGATCCCCAAAGGAAGAATACTGGGATTGCTTGGAAAAAACGGAACGGGAAAAACCACTACCATAAATATTCTGAATGGTTATTTAAAACCTCGTAGTGGTGAATGTTTAATGTTTGGGGAGAATTCCAACAATCTTTCACCTGAAACCAAACAGAAAGTTGGTTTACTAATCGAGGGCCATGTACAGTATTCATTTATGAATATTGAAGAGATAGAGAAATTCTACTCGGCATTTTACCCCAATTGGAAGAGGGAGGCCTACTATGAATTGATGAAGTTGCTCAAGATAGCACCTGAACAGAAATTGTCGCGCATGTCCTGCGGGCAGAAATCACAAGTGGCTTTAGGACTGATTCTTGCTCAGGATCCAGAGTTGCTGATTCTGGATGATTTCTCAATGGGCCTCGACCCGGGGTATAGAATGCTTTTTGTCGATTATTTAAGTGAATATGCCAGGGCTGAAAATAAAACCGTTTTTGTTACCTCTCATATCATTCAGGATATGGAACGGCTTATCGACGATTGTCTTATCATGGATTATGGCCGCATTGTGCTGCAGAAACCCGTTCCTGAGTTATTGGATACATTTCGAAGATATCGTTTTCAATGTGATTCGCCCGAAAGATTATCAGAGATATCTCAAGTGTTTCACCCTGCAACAATTAAAGGGAATACCGAAGCCTACTCTATGCTTGATCGGAATAACCTCGAATCGATTCTGGCACAAAAACATATTACTATTACCAAAATAAGGGAAGAGAAACTGAGTTTGGAAGAGGCGTTTATTGGATTAACCGGAAAATATTAAAACTATGAGGAAAGCATTAATTTATAAAGAGTGGAAAAAAACCAAATGGTTAAACATTGCGATTCTATCCATAGGAAGTTTATTGCTGGGATATATATTTATGAAACTAGGGCGATCGTTTCGCTTTGCAGGTATGGAGCATTTGTGGGATGTTATTATTAACAGGGATCAGTTTTTACTGAGGGATTTAAAATATTTCCCTGTTGCTGCAGGGATATTTTTGGGGTTAGCCCAGTTTGTACCCGAGACGATAAAAAAGAGAATCAAACTAAGCCTACACCTTCCTTTGCCGGAACGGGAGACCATCTTTATTATGCTTGGATATGGTCAGGTTGTACTGCTTGGATTCTTTATACTGCATATAATGGCGGTACTTCTTTTTGCCGGAATTCATTTTCCTTATGAGTTCATCATAAGTATGCTTGGTACATTGGCTCCATGGTATTTGGCAGGGTTGACAGCCCATTCGTTTGTAGCTATGATTTGTCTTGAACCAACATGGAAGCGGAGGGTTTTTAATATACTGTTAATGGTTGGTACCTTGAAGCTGTTCTTTATTTCTGATTTTCCATCAGCGTACATTTTGGTTCTGTACTTGTTGATAATGATTCCAATATATGTTCTGCCTTTCCTGTTTTTGTCTGTCTTCCGTTTTAAAGAGGGACAGCAGGATTAATTTAATAAGTTAGTTAATTCGAAAAGAGTGACTTTGTGATATGTCAATAACTCAAAATTACGGATTTGTGCAAATTGATAACTTATAATTTACAACTTCAAATTATTGTTATTTAACAAATGACTGAATAGCTCATATTCCAATTTAAACGAGCCATGAGAAATACTTCTCACAATGGGCCCGATAATTATTGGAATGTCCAATGAAAACAAATTGAAACACATGAAACGAGCCATAAAAATACTTCTTACACAAAAGTCCCGATAGCTATCGAGGGATTAATTTAGGCGAGTTCCATGTGACCAATGAAAACAAATTGAAACACATGAAAATAATAAACTATTTGATAATAATTCTGGCAACTTTCCTATTGGCCTGGATACTGCCCTCACTCTATCATATGGCTACGGATGAGGCTTCCGGATCGATCTTTTCGTATTATAGTTCGGTAGAAAAAAGTTTCTGTACTATTGATTTTGATGATAAGGAGAGCAAATTAATCCGTAAGAATGTAAAAACGAACAGAGAATACACCGAGAACGAATTTGATAGTATTTTGCCAATGTTTTATTACCGGCAACTCCTATCGGATGGTAGGATGCCCGATTCGATTCATGGTATGCCCGTATCGGCGAAACAGATCAGTCGTGAGACTTTTTATTTTCGTCATAACCCCAGTGATAAAAACAAACCTCACATCCCCCTGTATACCCTTTTTGAGTCATTTTCCGGAAGGGTAGATCTGGAGATGCCAGGTGATGTATTTCGGATAACCGATAGAATTGAATTTATCGCTCCTGAGACCAATACTGTTAATATTGAGAAGAGTGAACGTTTTACCCGGGCACTGACTCAAAGAGGGTTCCAATTCCCGGCAAAAGTAGTAGCGGGGAATCCAACTACCAGAAAGTCATACGATGAAGGTTATTTTGTTGTTGACAGGAATGATAAACTGTACCACCTTAAAATGGTGAATGGAAAACCTTTTGTAAAAAATATCAAGTTGCCCAACAATTTTAAGACTCGGTATATTGCAACCATGGAGCCTTCCGACCGGAGTTTTTATGCCTTTATGTTTGACGATGCCAACAAAATGTATATGATTTCTACCGATAACTACCAGTTGGTGGAAATACCTTCGCCGAAATTTGATGTAGACAAGGATAGGATAATGATTATGGCCAATCCTCTCTATTGGATTGTGAATGTAATATCCGCATCAGGAAAAGAGAGCTACGCTTTGGATGCAAAATCAAAGAATATGGTTGACAGCTTCGTGGTAAAAAATGAGCCCCGTAGAAGCAATCTCCTGAGTTTGCTGATACCCTTTTCCCTGAAATTTGAATCCTCCAACTCAAAATTTGTAGAATCTGTAATTCACATAGGCTCTTGTTACGGTTTGTTCTTCAATCTTTTGTTCGTGATTCTTTTTTTGGGCATTAATCGCTATCGCAACCGTAGAGTTGAGATAATTTCTTCGCTTTGGATTGCATGCACAGGGATATTCGGGTTTATCCCTTGTTTGATTCTGAATAAATGACGAATATCATAATAATCAATAGTCTAAGTTGAGGCAAAAGCCTGAGGTATAGGTGAAAAAATCAGTTGAGACGAGATGAGAGAAACCTTAATTTTATTACAGAAGAGAATGTTAAAATTGGGGCTTTCGGATAGTTTTCTAAATAATCTTTAAAAACAAATTATAGACATATGAAAAAGTTATTATTACTATTGACTGTAGCGACACTATTATTCGCATGTAACGGCAATCAACAAACACAAAAAGAGGCAAAAACAGATGCAATTAAAGCTGTTACGATTTCAAATGTTCTGGAAATCGCTGATAAAAATATCGGTAAAGAAGTGTATTTTCAAGGGACTGTAAATCATGTTTGTTCGCACTCCGGACGCAGATGCATATTGATTGATTCTACAGGAAATCTTTCAATTCGTGTGGAAGCCGGTGGAAAGATAAATGGTTTTAACCGGGAATTGGTTGGAATGAAAATAGCCATTAAGGGAACCCTGCAGGAAAAACGCTTGTCAACGGATTTTATAGATGAATGGGAAAAGAAAACCAAAGCGAAAGAAGCTGATATAGAAGAGGGGGGAGAGCATTGTTCATCCGAACTTGCGAATATTGCAAATATGCGTGATTGGATGCAAAAACATCATAAAAATTATTACTCAATATATTTTGTAAATGGTAACGATTATGAAATCTTGGATTAATATAAAATGGAGAATATCACTCAGGTCGCTTCATCGCGACCTGGGGTATTTCTTCGTAGGGTTAACATGTATTTATGCGGTTTCCGGTTTGTATCTAAATATGAAAAAGGAAGGTGAGGATCCGGCATACAGTGAAAATGTAATTAAATGTGATATTCAATCGAATCTTACGGCTAAAGAACTAAAAAGTAGCTGGCAAAGTTTGATTCCGCAGGCTCCCGAACTAACTCGCATCATTCCGTACAATAATATTTTAAGGCTTTATGTGAAAGGAGGGTTGGGAGATTACTATCCTGAAACAGGATTACTTAACCTAACCGTTTTTAAGGAGAAAAAATTGGTGAAGTTTATAAACACCATACATTACAATCAGGGGAAACGTTTTTCCTGGTTAGCTAATTTCTTTGCAATTAGTCTGGTCTTTTTTGCTGTATCAGGTTTGTTCTTGGTGAAGGGAAGAATGGGGTTTAGAAAACGTGGGGTTTGGCTAATGATTGGCGGAATCCTGGTTCCCCTTGTACTGTATTTCCTGTAAAGGCGTCAACTACCTCAAGTCCTTGCCCGGCCCCAACACCTCCAACAGCGAGAAGCAGCAGCAGCAACGCCAACGCTTCAAGGCCATCACCGGCCTGGCCTCCTCTTTGATGGGCGCACTGATCCGTCCCGTCTGGAACCTGGCTTCGGGTCAGATGACCGGCTACAACCTTTTTGTCAAGACCAACATGCCCGCCTTCGATTCGGAGGGGCAGCTGGTGAACTACAGTGAGTTCCATGCCTCCGTGGGCAGCCTGCCATTGCCATCGGAGCTTTCCGTTCAGGACGACACGGACGTGGTTTCCGGCATTGAGCTCTCCTGGAACGATGAAAGCGCTAATGGCATCGGCCATGCGGACGACAAGCTGCATCTGCTGGTCATCAAGGGGGATCAGGTGCAGGTGGTGCATCCCTCGGCCATTCGTTCCGATCAAACCGTGGAGGTCACCCTGCCGGTGGCCCCGGGTGAGATCCAGGTCTACGCCTTCTTTGGGGACGATGAGGGCAGCCAGTACTCCACCGATCAGTACGGATCGGTTACCTTGACCTAGGATCTGAAAATATCTTTGCTTAAAACTGCTGCCATTTTTGCAGCAGTTTTTTGTTTTTTAGTGCATTGAGATGAAAAATTTGTTGCAACTATGTTGCAACCGGAATTTGCTGGAGTGTGATTTTTCCTTTTTTGTTCTGTTTAAAACACCTTAAGTGTAGTCGTTTTGATTTTTCATGAAAACAAACCGTAGTTGTCTGTTTCCCTTGTTTGGTAGGGGCTGTAGAGGGGGGATACAAAAAAAGCAGCATTAAAAAATGCTGCTTTTGTCTTGCGGAGAGGGGGGGATTCGAACCCCCGGTACGATCACTCGTACACACGCTTTCCAGGCGTGCACAATCGGCCACTCTGTCACCTCTCCAGTCTCTCAAAAGCACTGTCTCTTTTGACTTGTGCGATGCAAAAGTAGGATAAAATTATCGATTTCAAAAACCTTTTTTGAAAATATTTCACTCTTTTTAAGCAAGCCGTTCGTTGTTAATATTTTAAATGTTGATTTTTTTTTGAAAAATATTTTTCTGTTTAGTCTTAGGTGAAGCGCAAAGGGAAAGGGATGTAGAATTGTGGTGATTTTTGCTATAATTAGTTTGCAACGCTATACATCAATCCAAAAGATGAAATACTAGATTTCATAATATTATTTCTTGAAGATTCCTTTATTGGATTATTTGGTCGTTATTAGATCGCTGTTCTTGATATTAAAAAGATTTTGATATAATGTTTGGTAGTGGGGAACAAGGAGGTTTCCCGGCTAAATGTGAACGTTTGGGCATTATTCAAATCGGATGAAGAAATGGATATTTACGATATCGAAAAGAAAGGATTGTTTTACAACGTGTTCTTTCTTAGGATTGAAGAAGTTCTGTTTTAATCCTTTTTTGAAAAATGCAAAGGTACATTAAAAATACAATCTCTCCAAAAAATGATTGAAACGGTCGGTTTTTTGAAAAAAGTTTTGAGTTAAATAAAAAAAAGGTGTAATTTTCTTTATGATTTGATAAGAATTGGTATAACTATTATAACATAAGGTTTTCAGATTGGATGAGGTTATTATTATGTTATAACATTAGATTTTGCACAAAATGTTATTTTTTCATTAGGGAAATTTGCAAAACTTCAGAAATCCTTTATATTTGTATATGATTCAGATTTAAAAATATTTTTTTAACCCTAAAATTTATAAATTATGAACAAAGCTCAATTAATTGATGCGATTGCTAGCAAGGCTGGTTTGACTAAAGCTGATTCAAAAAAAGCATTGGATGCTTTTATCGAAACTACTACTGAAGCTTTAAAAAGCGATGACAGAGTAGCATTGGTAGGTTTTGGTTCTTTCTCTGTTTCAAAGCGTAATGCTAGAACTGGTAGAAATCCACAAACAGGTAAGCCTATCAATATTCCAGCTAAGAAAGTGATCAAATTTAAGGCTGGTTCTGAATTAGCGGACTCTGTGCAATAACATTAGTTTGTCTATAAAGTATAGAAGGGGGTGTTCAACATACTCCCTTTTCTTTTTATATATAAGTGAAGTAAAATGGAATTGGAACTAAAGGAAAAGCTAATAGCTTATCTAGAGGGGTTTGTCACAGAAAAGCGAATCGGGTTAATTGACAAAAATCTGAAGAACCGTACCAAATATGTTACCGTTGTGTTGGAGGATATCTTTCAACCGCAGAATGCTAGTGCGGTTATTCGATCGTGTGACTGTTTTGGGGTTCAAGACCTTCATGTAATTGAAAACACAAACAAATATACGCTTAATCCCAAGGTGGTAATGGGGGCATCCAAATGGGTTGATTTGTACCGTTACAATCAGGAGGAGAACAATTCTTTGAATGCCATTCAGAAGCTGAAGGCTGAAGGCTATAGGATTGTGGCAACAACACCTCATACAAATGATACTTTACTTCCCGATTTTGATCTTTCCAAAGGGAAGGCTGCCTTTGTTTTTGGAACTGAATTGACTGGTATTTCTGAAACCGTATTGCAAAATGCCGACGAATTTGTTAAGATACCAATGTATGGTTTTACGGAGAGTTTTAATATTTCTGTTTCTGCTGCTCTAATTTTGAGCCATCTTGCAAATGAGCTTCGGAAGTCCGATGTTGATTGGCATCTGGGCAGAGAAGAGTATTTGGATCTGAAGTTGGAGTGGTTGAAGAAATCTGCACGTAATGGGGAGGCTATGGTGCAGCAATATCTGAAAAAAATCGGATACTAGCTGATGTGATATTTAACTTATGTTACTGAGGGGATTCCTTTGTTTTTAGTTAAATTAATTGTTGTTTTGATTATTATTTATGACCAATATTTTGTGATTTTTTTTCTATTTTGGTAAAAAGATTGTTATTTTTGATGAAGATAGATATTGTGTTGATAAATACCTTAGAATTCCCTAAATTGAATATCTGAACTAAATGTTGATATATGAATTGTGTGATCATTGATGACGATAAACTTTCCAGAAAAGTAGTGGAGAGTTATATTGATAGGACAGACTTTCTAACCCTGTCTCATTCCTATTCCAGTGCAGTGGATGCAATAAATTACCTGAAAAAGAAGGAGCCGATCGACCTGATTTTTTTGGATGTTGAAATGCCGGAAATGACTGGGATGGAGTTTTTAAATAATTTGCATTCCAATCCACAGATTATAATTATTTCCTCGAAGGAGCAATACGCTCTGGAAGCTTTTGAATATGATGTAACCGATTATCTTTTGAAGCCCATTAGCTACAGTCGCTTTTTTAAAGCGGTAAGTAAAGCTAATAAGCGGTACAAGAGTAGCGAAAGCTTTATGCAGGAGAAGAACGAAATTTTTATCAAGAGCAATTCCTCTCTTATTCGTTTGCATTACGAGGATATCCTCTGGATTGAAGCTCTTGAGAATTATGTGGTTGTTAATACTTTTCAGGAGAAGTATACCATTCATTTTACCATGAAGGCCATCGAAGAGAAGATGCCTGCCGCTCGTTTTTCACGAATTCACCGATCCTATATTGTGAATCTGAGTAAGATTGAATTAATTGAGGATAATTCGGTGGTAATTAATACCGATGGAGGTCCTAAATCGATACCAATTGGAAAATCTTATCGTGACAAATTGATGGGTGACATTAATTTGATGACCCGATAGAGGGTTGCGGGAATAAATGAACACATCGCGGGTTTAATTGTCTGTAAAGAGTTTTTTACTCGTGGTAGAATTACAAAAATTATTTTCAATCCATCTTTGAGGGGTTGAAAATATTTTTTTATATACATACTAGAAATAATCATAATATGCTTACGAATCGACAACTTTTTTTGCAACATGTTGGACAGTGTTCCGATTTTCCATTGGCTATTGAAATCGAAAGAGCTGAAGGAGTTTACATGTATAGTCCGGAAGGTAAAAAGTACCTGGATCTGATTTCCGGAGTTTCAGTTAGTAATTTGGGACATGGGCATCCACGTGTTAAGCAAGCGGTGAAAGATCAGGTTGATAAATACATGCATTTAATGGTTTATGGGGAGATTGTTGAAAGTCCTCAAGTGCGATTTGCCCAAATGATTGCAGAATTGTTGCCTGCTTCATTGAGTGCAACTTATTTTGTAAACTCTGGGAGTGAAGCCAATGAAGGGGCAATGAAACTGGCCAAACGCTTCACTGGACGGAGTGAAATTATTTCTTTTAAAAATGCCTATCACGGAAGTACTCATGGAGCTCTTAGTATTTTAGGAGATGAGGAGATGAAGAATGCTTTCCGCCCCTTGCTGCCAGATACTCGTTTGTTAGAATTCAATAACGAAGCCGATTTGCAAAAGATAACCGATCGTACCGCCTGTGTTGTGGTAGAGCCAATTCAGGCTGAAGCGGGATTCATCCTGCCTGAGAATAATTTTCTTCAAAAACTCCGGAACCGTTGTGACGAGGTAGGTGCCCTTTTGGTATTTGATGAAGTGCAGATGGGGTTTGGCCGTACAGGTAAGTTTTTTGCCTTTGAACACTATGATGTTGTGCCTGATATTCTGACTCTGGCCAAGGCCATGGGGGGAGGAATGCCCGTGGGTGCATTTATCTCTTCTAAGGAAATCATGGATACTTTAAAGACCAATCCAATGCTTGGGCATATCACAACTTTTGGAGGTCATCCGGTTTGTTGTGCAGCTGCATGTGCTTCGTTGGAAGTTTTGATGGAGGAGAATATTATTGATGATGTTCAGCGTAAGGGGGATCTGTTTATGTCTTTGCTGGGAGATCATCCTGCAGTGAAGGGATTTCGTAATCTGGGACTTTTTACAGCTGTTGAAGTTGGTAGTCAGGAGCTAATGTTGGAGATTATGAAGAATGCTATTGAATTGGGGGTTCTTATGGATCCTTTCCTTTACTATGAGGGAGCCTTTAGGATTGCTCCTCCGTTGGTTATTTCTGATGAGGAAATAAGGGAGGCTTGTGATCTCTTGAAGAAGGCAATGGATATGGCACTTATGCAATAAAAAAACGAATTGTTGATGCATTTCTTTACCTTACATTTTGAGATTAAAATTCTTTCAAAGGTTTTATGTTTCTTCTTGCTGTTCATAGGAGTTGAGAATGCTGGTTTTGCCCAGAAATCAATTTATGCCCAGGAATTGGAGCTGAAAAATTTGTTTGAAAATTTGGGTCAGGCTTCTACTGATTCTCTCCGATTCCATTTGAATGAAAAGGTTTGCCAGGGGATGAGGAAAGTATTGTCTAATGATTCCTCTTTTTACTATTCTTTTGATGAACTTCGGAGAATGGGTAAAATTGCCTCTCCTGATGGAAATCTTCGATTGTACAATTGGAATTTTGTTCGGGAGGATGGTACGAATCAATATTTCGGTTTTTTGCAGCGAAAGAAGGGAAAGAACAAGGTTGAAATTTTTGAATTGTTGGATGGGAATGGGAAGTACAAAGGGGATGTAACTCATCTATCCCGTTCCAGATCATGGTTAGGTGCCCTCTATTATCAGATTGTACCCTTTAAGTCTAAAGGGGCTAATTACTATTTGCTGTTGGGGTGGGATGGAAATGATCATAGCACGACCAGAAAGGTGATTGAGGTTTTACATATCAACAAAAAAGGGATGGTGCAATTTGGCGGTCCATTAATTCAGTGGCATGGGAAGCGACTTCATCGCGTTGTGTTTGAGTATGCAAAGCAGGCTCGAATGACGCTTCGCTATAGTGAAAGAGAAAAACGAGTGGTGTTTGATCATTTGTCGCCCTCCTCACCAAGATATAGGGGGCAATTTGAATACTACGGGCCGGATTTTTCTCAAGATGCCCTTATTCTCGAAAAAGGGATTTGGAAATTGATTGAAAATGTGGATGCCAGGAATGCAGAAATAAAAAAGAAATAAAGCAACAGATGTTATGACACAAGATAAATTGAATCAGAAGGTAGAAAAGGATTTTGTATTTCAAACCGAGCAGTTTGCTGATGTTAAAATTCTTCGATACCAGGTTCCCGGTTTTGAGGAATTGACTCTGAAACAAAAAAAACTAATTTATTTTCTAAGTGAGGCTGCCCGTTGTGGGAGAGATATTCTATGGGACCAGAACAATAAGTTCAACCTACTGCTTCGTCGTACCCTTGAAGCTATTGTGAAAAGTTACGATGGGGACCGGGAAGAGGAGGAATTCAAGCAGTTCCTGGTTTACACCAAGAGAGTGTGGTTCTCCAATGGAATTCACCATCATTACTCCATGGATAAATTTCTTCCGGAGTTTTCCGAAGGATTTTTTGGGAAGCTACTGGCTGATTGCAACTACGAATTATTACCCTTGGAGGAAGGGGAGGATGTTATGAGCCTTCTGAATAAATTGGTGCCGGTAATTTTTGATCCTGGTTTTGCAGCCAAAAGAGTGGTGTTGGATGCAGATAAAGATCTGATCGCTACCTCTGCCAACAATTACTACGAAGGTTTAACTCAGAAGGAAGTAGAAGGTTTTTATTCCGGGATAGATAAGGGAGATCCCGAACGTCCGCTTTCCGTTGGATTGAATTCCAAGTTGGTAAAGGAGAATGGGGAGATTTCTGAGAAGGTGTGGAAGTTGGGTGGAATGTACTCGCCTGCTATCGAAAATATTTTGGTTTGGCTGGAGAAAGCAGTAGAAGTTGCTGAGACGGAGAAGCAGAAGGATTCTCTGATAAAGCTGATTGAATTTTACAAAACCGGAGACCTAAAAACTTTTGATGAGTATTCTATTCTTTGGGTAGAAGATTTGCAATCCAGGGTGGACGTTGTAAACGGATTTATTGAGGTGTATGGGGATCCTTTGGCTACCAAAGCCAGTTGGGAGTCGGTTGTCAATTTCAAAGATATTGAAGCTACCCGGCGAACAGAAATCATTTCGGCCAATGCCCAGTGGTTCGAGGATCATTCTCCTGTGGATGATCGATTCAAAAAGAAAGAGGTAAAAGGTGTCAGTGCCAAGGTGATTACAGTTGCTATGTTGGGAGGTGATTGTCATCCTGCCACTCCAATTGGAATTAACCTACCCAATGCCGAATGGATTCGTAAGGAGCACGGGAGTAAATCCGTAACTATCGATAACATTACCTTTGCTTACTATCAGTCCTCACTTAAGAGTGGAATGGTAGAGGAGTTCGCCTATAGCGAGGAAGAGGTGAAGAGAGCAAAAGACCATGGTTACCTTGGGGGAAGTCTGCATACTGATTTGCACGAATGTCTTGGTCATGGTTCCGGTCAATTGTTGCCAGGAGTGGGAATGGATGCTTTGAAAAACTATCATTCAACTCTGGAGGAAGCGCGTGCCGATCTTTTCGCCCTGTATTATATTATGGATCCGCGAATGGTAGAAGTAGGACTAATGCCAAGTCTGGAGGTTGCGAAAGCAGAATACGATGGGTACATTCGCAATGGACTTATGACCCAATTGACTCGAATAGAGTTGGGGAAAGATATTGAAGAATCTCATATGCGTAATCGTCAGTTGATTGCCAGGTGGGTGTACGAAAAAGATGCAGAGCGTAAGGTTGTTGAAAAGCTTTCTAAGGATGGCAAAACCTACTTTGTGGTGAAAGATTATGAGCTACTTCGTGATATGTTCGGAGAGTTGTTGGCAGAGGTTCAGCGTATCAAGTCGGAAGGAGACTTTGAAGCTGGCAAGCAATTGGTTGAGGAGTATGGAGTGAAAGTTGATTCCGAGTTGCATAAGGAAGTGAAGGAGCGTTTCGAGAAGCTTAAAATTGCAGCTTACGCTGGTTTTATCAATCCGGATTATGAGCCTGTGGTGGAGGATGGAGAAATTGTAGATGTGAAAGTTTCCTATCCCATGGATTTCACAGAGCAAATGCTGGAGTATGGCGAGAAGTACTCCTTTTTGCCCAACATCAATTGATCACAATTGTAAAATATTGAAGGAAGGAGTGGTTTTCCACTCCTTTTTTTATGCTGTTTACTATGGGGGGGGTGCGGATTTAGGACAAAGGGGTATGTTCAATATTCTGTGTCACGGTTGGTTTACTTGTTTATAACTTTATTTTTCAGACTCAATTTCTAAAAGCC